>NZ_JABSQR010000030.1:0-64842 GCF_013215705.1 Moritella sp.
TGCGATGGTTACAGTGTTTATGAAAATATCGACAATATTATTCCTGTTGGTTGCTGGGCTCATGCAAGACGTAAGTTTCACGATGCCTTAACCGCGCAACCCAAAAAAACAGGCAAAGCCACAGTGGCATTAAATTACATTCAATCGCTTTATGCGATTGAGAAAAAAGCCAAATCGTTAACCCCCGAAGAACGGCAACACTTACGAGTGAAAAAAGCAGAACCAGTCTTGCAGCAACTTCATGAGTGGCTAAGCAAAAGTGCAAAAACAGTCACCCCGAAAAGTAAAATAGGCGTGGCCATTAGCTATACCTTAAATCAATGGGAAAAACTGAGGCGTTATCTTTATTCGGGTGAATTAGGGATTGATAATAACGTCACCGAACGAGACATCAGGCCATTTACCACAGGTCGGAAAAATTGGATGTTCAGCCAATCAGTGGATGGTGCAGATGCAAGCGCAGTACTTTACAGTATTGTGATGACTTGCCGTGCAAACGATATAAATCCGTATTTATATTTCCAAAAACTCTTCACAGAACTGCCACAACGGGATGAATTTGCTGATTTAAGTGATTTATTACCCTGGAATGCAGGCCTAGAAGCCTGATGATATCAGGCTTGACCGCTTAACCAACCGCTTACGTTGATACTGGCTTTATATCACTGGTTTTGATATGTGCTGTTATCGTAGCAATTTGTGGTGTAGTTATTTGTGCCGGAGTTGAATTGGAATCGTTACATGCACTGATGAACACACCCATGAAAGCGATAGATAATGCTGTTTTTTTCATTTTTTTTAGTTTGTTTGTTATGTGAGGCGGAGGATGATAATGAATCATCAATAAAGAAGCAAGTATAAATAATAATAATTATCATTTACACTCGTAGTTTGATTATGTAATTCAGGTGAGAGGGGTTATTTGGCTAGATGCTGTTGTAACTCTGAGCCTGGGATTGAACTGGCCGTTGTGACTGCAATCGCGGCCCATTCTGCGCCTGTGTTCATGGCCTGTGCTATCTCTTGCTCGGCGAGTAGGCCATCAATTAATCCCGACGCAAATGCATCCCCAGCCCCTGTGGTATCGATAACTTGTGCTGCAATGGAAGGCACGCTCACGGCACCTTTGTTACTGTAAGCGACAGCGCCTTGATCGCCATCGGTAATGATAAAATAACGTAAGCTGTGACTGGCGATCTGCTGACCATACTGCCATAGTTTGTCTCTGTTATTGACATCTACGCCATGGTTTTTCATATCAGATTTTGACGAGATCAAGACATGGCATGGACGTGGACGGCTGTCTTTGGCTAACTGAGCTATCACTAAGGTATGTGCAAGTGCTGCTTGCGCCCAGAGTTCGCAGCCGACTGCTGAAGAGTTAATATATAACACCTGCCATTGGCTAAAGTCGGGGGCTGGACCTAAAGTAAAAATAGGGCGCTGTGGACGAATAATGGTGCGCTCACCATCCGGTGTCATGACTAATAATAATTCTGGTGTATCCAGATCATTGCGCTGTAGCAAACTACAATCTAGCCCCTGAATACTGGCTTCTGCCAATAACCAATCGGCGGTCTTATCATTACCAACTTGGCTGACTAAGGCCACTTTGTGACCCGCATAAATCAAACCTAACCCGGTATTGGCCCCTCCGCCACCTAAACGTCGCCCATTATCGGCATAATAATGGCGGCCACCCGTTGATAACGGGCGATCCAGTTGTAATACCCGGTCACAGTTGAGGTTCGCAAGTAAGAGGATATTTGACATAGTTATTGGCCTTGAATGATAGGTTGATGATAATTATCTATTAATCATGCCAAAAAGGAAATAACACAAGACTGTCGAGTTATAAAATTGAGCGATATGACACAGTATAGCGGTTTGTTAGCGCATCACAATTTGCCGCAAGGCGGTTGATACTGGAGAGGACGTAATAGGCCAGCCTGTCACAAAGCCGCGGTAATTAAAGCTTTATTCATGTTCATTTATGGCGAAGGTGATACACTAATTTTCATGCTTTAGTATTATACCAATCACAATAAATAGATGATCACTTATTTAATGCTATTGGTAGTAGTCCTTCTTATGCCTATTTTTTACGATGGTTAAATTGTGGCATTTGATTTTGACAGGGTGGTTGAATGAAAAGAATAAGGGCTATGATGTTTACATCTATACGCGCGAAGTTGAATTTGCTGATGGGCATTTTTATTTTTTGTTTGCTGTTTTCTATTTATGAGGGCTCTCGCCTGATTGATTATGGTAAAACTGCGGTTGATCAGCAATCAAATGTTTACCGGCATGCTAGCACGCTTATTCTTAACGCAGACCGAGATGCGTATCAGGCTTATTCTGCTTTTCAGCAATACATTATTGATGGTGACGTTACTGCGTTCACAGTGATAAATGACAATTTAGATCAAATTAAAACCCGTTACGGCAAGTATATTGAGTTGGGCGCGACCACCGATAGTTATAATATACTGTCGTTGATGGCACAGTGGCGTCAATTAACCAAAGATTACATCGACAGTAATGATGAGGAAGAAAAGACCATCATTCACTGGGCTATCAGTCAAGAGTTTCAGGTATTAAGACAGCGCCTTGACCAAGAATACGATCAAATTAATGCAAAATCAGAGCAAGCAGTCAATGATTTTCACCTTCATCTATTTAAGGAGTTTACCTGGCTGTTGATGGTATTTACGATCTTGTTAGTATCCATTATTTGTATTTATGGTCTGATTAAACACAGTATTATTGCCCGCCTAAATGATTTGAATCGCAACATAAGTTGTATTGCTACTGGCGATTACGACACTTTTATTAACAACAATCGCATGATTAATCATACCGATGATGAAATGAGTGAATCTTTTGCGCATCTTGCGGCATTACAAAGCCAGTTAAAGCAAAATATTGCCACAATCACTCAAGAGAAAGATAACGCTAATAAAGCCAACCGTGCCAAGAGTACTTTTTTAGCCAATATGTCCCATGAGATCCGTACGCCGCTTAATGGCATTATTGGTATGGCTGAGATCTTGAAAGACTCGCCGTTGTCTCCCATCCAAAAAGACTATCTGATGACGATTGATTCATCATCACAAACCCTGCTGATGTTGATTAATGATGTGCTCGATTTATCAAAAATTGAATCGGGTAACTTGGTTATTTCGCCGCATACATCTAACGTTAAAGAAGTGCTGTTTGATACGACGTCATTAATTGCAGTTAAGGCACAAGAGAAAAATATTGAACTCGATATTCAAATCGACCCCGAATTACCTGAATTGGTGAAATTAGATGAGCACAAGTTGAGGCAAGTGCTGATGAACCTGGCCTCTAATGCAGTTAAGTTTACAGCGAAAGGGAAAATTACGCTGACATTGCAATCTAAAGTGGTGGATGCTGACAATATTGCTTTGTCGTTCTCGGTCAAAGATACCGGCATCGGTATTGAGCCAGACAAGCATGACAAAATATTTGAAGCGTTTCAGCAAGAAGACAATAACACCACGCGCCATTTTGGTGGTACCGGTTTAGGACTTTCTATTAGTGCTAAGATTGTCAGTTTGATGGGCGGATACATTACGATCACATCGACTAAGGGGGAAGGCAGTGATTTTCATTTTACCATTACTGTTGGCGTCGAGAAAGTTCAGCCGAAACAACCGCTATCCCCGTATCAAGCCATTATCATTAATGCTAAAAATACCCAGTTTTTACAATTTGAACTTAATAAACTGGGGATATCGACAACCGAATGTCGCGACATTAACTGCGTTGCTGCCAGTGTGAAAGCCAATTCGATTATTATTTATAATCAGCAAGAGGTCGAACTGGCTAAAATAGAGCTGCAAACACTGCGTCAAAAGGTCGGTAAAACACCGATTTTAGTGTCGCGTAGTAATCATCATGAACAGTTTAATTATGCCCACTTAGTTGATGGCTATATTCATCAACCATTGTTAGGCCTCAGGTTGATAAATATGATTAATGATCTGGACCTGAGCGTCATAGCTGAAACCGATGAGACAACGCACAAGACCAGCCGTGCTGTGTTGTTAGTGGAAGATAATTTAATTAATCAGAAAGTCGCCTCGATTAATATTAACAAATTAGGGTTGGACGTCTTGGTCGCAAAGAATGGCCAAGAGGCGATCGATATTTATGCCGAAAACCATCAAAACATTAACTTAGTGTTGATGGATTGCATGATGCCAGTGATGGATGGCTTTGATGCGACTATCGGTATTCGGGAATATGAAGAGGCTTATTCTTTGTCTCGCATTCCCATTGTCGCGTTAACCGCCAGTATTTTAGAAGATGATATTCAGCGTTGTTTTGATTCTGGTATGGATGATTATTTGCCTAAGCCTTTCAAAAAAGAGATATTTAGAGAGAAAATTAAAAAATACAGTTAAGCGTAGCCTTTTCAAGCTTATCTATTTTAATCTTGTTTGATGCATGAATACCACGTCTATATAATGCGCTTAATTGCGCCACTTCAGTTGCTGTGTAGTGTGGGTGAGGAGTTGATGTTAGCGCTAGGACAATATCAATAGCAGCGAGTGGTGGCAAACTTGGATCATTGATGATGGTGAAATCGTCCGGCACGGTGGAAGCAACCATTGCACCTATCCCTGTGCCATTTTTAATGATGGCTTTGATAGCGGTGGCACTGGGTGAAATACAAACAATACTGTATTTACGGTTAATTTTATCAAGGCCATCGACCGCTGCAGAATGCACCTTGCAATCTTCTTCGAAGAGAATGAGTGGTAATGTTGGCCGAGTCAGTAATTCCTTATGCCCGTAATATACCCAGACGGCTTTATCCGGTTGTAATAAGTAACCTTCTTGGCTTTCTGGTGCTCGTGTAATAATCGCTAAGTCGATCTCGCCATTATCGAGCATTATGCGTAATTTTACTGTGTTGTCGCAATGTATACGAAACTTTTGATTGGGCGTTTTGTCTTGTATTAATTGAATAATTGTAGGCAACACACTGACAACGTAATCATCTGGGCAACCTATTATCAGCGGCCTATTATTCTTAACTGTCGCAAATTCGGTAAGCACATCATCGTGTAATGCTAAAATTCGCCGAGCGTAACTTACCAGTACTTGCCCTTCGGTTGTGAGTGATAAGTTTCGACCTTTTTTGATAAATAAGCGTTGATTCGCTTCTTGTTCCAGCTTTTTCATTTGCATGCTGATCGCACTCTGGGTTCGACAAATTTGCTTCGCCGCCCGTGTAAAACTGCCCGTGTCAACAAATGCGATAAAGCTACGTAGTGCATCAATGTCCATTGATTAAATCCCTTTAATACATCAATAAATCGAATGTGTGCTATCAAAACTATGCGTTTGTTTTAACTTAATCAAGTGATTACAGTAATAAACATCAAATTAAATAAGGGAATATATAATGAGAAAACTATTCGTATTGTTGATGGTTTCTTTTTCAAGTATCGGTGGATTGATGTTTTTACAACAAGAAGGGGGCGGTCAAAAAGAATTAGAGAATAGAGAAATAAGCACGATGTCGATTGAAGAGGCTAATAATATATGTGATTGTCGCCAGCTATAAAAATACCGCAGACTGGCTGCGGTATTACACGTTTACGTTTAGTTAAATTGAATTAAACGTTACTTTTTGTTTTGTAGGTCTAAGCTGTAGACAGCGAAGCCAAGTTTGTCTTCTTTAATAAACTGCATCGGGTATTGGCCTTTGTCCTTGATGAACTGCGCGGCTTTTTTACCTGGTGCTGTTTCGAAGGTGATGGTCAGTTTCTTATCGCTTTGTAATGGCGTGAAGTACCAGTTATTATCGGCACTGGGTGTCACTTGACCTTGTTCTTTACTTACTCGGCTAATGTAATTAGCAAGCACAGTGCGGTTTTCATCTGGTGCAGCAAAGGCGACAAATGCTTCACCGGTACCGGCAAATTTAGCACTGTAAGCACGGTAGTTATTGGTTGCCACAATGAACGGCTGTGCTGGGTCTACTGCTTTACCATCAAAGGTTAAGTCGGTAATACGATTTGAATCTGGGTTGATCAGTTTACAGTTACCGTCATAACGTGCAGGTTGCGATAAATCGATGCCGTAATTAACACCGTCAATCACATCATAGTTATAAGTGCGGAAACCTTCCCAGTTAATTAACCCCTGTGGAGCTGTGCTGTTTAGGTCGATTTGATTAAATTGTCCGGCAGAGCATTCCAGCCATTCTTTTACTTCTTTACCTGTTACTTTCATTGCCACTAGGGTATTCGGGTAAAGGTAAAGATCGGCAGCGTTACGGAAGGTTAACTGACCTGATTCAACTTCAGTAAAGTTAGTTGGATCGTTACCACGGCCGCCGGCTTTAAACGGTGCCGCGGCAGACAGCACTGGAATACCATCTAGATCTGGGTCGCCTTGAATAAAGCGTTCTACATAATCTTGTTGTGCCAGGTTAACAATCTGAATGGTTGGATCGTCTTGTACTAGCGCTAGGAAACTGTACATCACATCACTGGCTTTACCGATAGGTTGGTTTACAAAATTACGCGTTGCCTTGTGATCATCTTGCAATACGGCCAGCATTTTTTCATCAGCGGCAACTAATGGCTTTTTGGTTAACTTGTCAAAAATAGGACGCGCTTCTGTTTGTGCATCGATTACTTTCCAAGTATCACCTTGCTTGTCTAATACTAAATCCATGATACCTACGTGATCGCCCCAGCGACCAGGCATAACCGCTGGGATACCGTTGATGGTGCCTTTGTTGATATCGACACCCGGTATTTTAGCAAATGTTTTACTTGGGAATACAGCGTGTGAATGACCAAATGCAATGGCATCAATACCCGGTACTTGTGTTAGATAGTACACTGAGTTTTCAGCCATGACTTTATACGGGTCAGCTGATACGCCTGAATGTGGGATCGCCAGAATAATGTCTGCGCCTTCTGCTTTCATTTGCGGCACAAATTTTTCTGCTGTTTGTTTAATGTCTAACGCTTCAACTTTACCCTCTAGGTTTTTCTTATCCCAGATTAAGATTTGCGGAGGTACAAAACCGATGTAACCAATCTTAACTTGATGCTCTACGCCGTCTGTATCTTTAAACGTGTTTGTTTTGATAATGTAGGGAGTGAACATATTTTTACCGGTCTTAAGATCGATAACGTTCGCATTAATATAGGGGAAGTTCGCGTCATTCGTTGCTTCTTTTAAGAAATCTAACCCGTAGTTAAATTCGTGATTACCTAAATTACCGACGTCATAACCAAGCTGATTCATTGCTTTGTAAACTGGGTGTACATCACCAGGTTGCAGGCCTTTATCTGCCATGTAGTCGCCCATTGGACTACCTTGTAATAAATCACCGTTATCAACCAGTACACTATTCTTTACTTCTGCACGGGCTTCTCTTACCAGTGTTGCAGTGCGTACCAGGCCAGTTTTCTCGGTTGGCTTGTTTTTGTAATAGTCATAATCCATTACGTTGGTATGAATATCCGTCGTTTCTAGAATTCGTAATTTGATGGTTTCGGCATAAGCAGGACCAGCCATGGTAAGTAGCCCGCCGAGTACTGCGATGGCCACTGGCTTGATAGATAACGACATGATTTTCTCCAAATTAAATAGAAGTAGATACAGAAAACGCCAAGGTAGCATAAATGCACTGCACTTGGTGCTTAATTGTCAATAATCGCTTGTTTTATCACTTATTTTTATTGATTGCGGGTGAGTTTTTATCAACGAGTAGGAGATTAAACTGATTTAATAGTTGTTATTTGGCCACGCGTGAGGGGACCTGATTAAGTATCGATAACATGACCGCGTAAATAGTGTTTTTACGGACTTGCTCTGATTTATTATTTTCGGTAATACCTTGTGCTAATACTTGCCACTCTGGTTGAAGGGTTAACGGTTGATAAAACGCAATGAATGCACTGCCTTTTTGAAATTGCTCTGGGTCTAGGTGATTAAGGGATAATCCAACGGTTGTGCCGACCTTATCAAAGATCTCGTCGTCAGACAGTTCTGATTCGATCGCTAATCCATAACCAACGAGAAAATCAGCTTGTTGAATATCGTCAACTAAAGTGTAACCTTTATCTTGCATAATACGGGTTATAGCGCTGGTGGTGTAACGTGTGAATAATGTTTTATTCGCACTGTCAGGTAGGAAAGTTTTGCTGTGACTCGGATACCAAGCAAAGGTACTATTTTGCTGGGGGTAGTGAGTCAAATCACCGGTGACAACTTTGGTTATTCGGTTGCTGTTGTTATATTCAGTAGTGGTGCAGCCAGCTAAAATGAACACCAAAATAAAAGTCATAAATTGTTTAATCATGAGCGTCCTCTGTTTTTATTTTTGCTTAAATTCACGATCCATTTTATAGGAAAAAGAAATAACATAATTTTCCATTTTCTGTAGGCCATTATCAATATCATCAAGCTCGGTGGCTATGTTCTCGAGCAGCTTCTCGGCAGAATGACCTTGTTGCCATGGCTTGGTTTTCATCGAGTGATTGGCATAAATACTTTGTTGCTGCTGCTTTTTAATTGGCATCTTCTCGAGCAGTAAACAGGCAATGATATAGATTAATATGGCAAGGAAAAAGCCAGTGAAGAAAAACAAGGAAACAAAGATCAATCGGACCAGCCAGACTTCAGCGCCTAAGGTCACCGCTATGCCTGCGCATACACCACCTAACTTGCCATTTTCAGTGTCTCGATATAGTGGTTTTGTGCTCATCTGTCTCTCCATTTTGGCGATTCTTGGTCTAAAATCTGCTCCAGTGAGATAACGCGATCTTGCAATTGCTCGGTACGGCTAATTAAGGTTTGTAGCTTATCCTTGTCTTTCGGGGTCAAGCCTTGATTGCTTTGGCGTCTACTGCGGTAGTATAAAACTAGCCACAGTGGTGCGACGAAGACTAAGAATACGGTGACAGGTATTTGTATAAAATCCATGGTTATTCCTTATTGAACACAGATAGCGGCAAGTTGACGAAACGGTAACGCACAATTAATTATGGTTTATTATTATATTTTATACATATAGCCAAACTACTTCAATACTGATTGTGCTCAATAGAAACGAAAACGCACCTTTCCTTATTTTAGTAATAAGGAAAAGGTGCGTTTACTGTCAACTAACTATACCCAAGTTACTTCAATATATATATGGTAAGAAATTTATGAATCTAAATCTAACTCATCATAAGTGTTATCAATATCTTCTTGAGTGGATAGTTCATCAACAAAGTAATCGCGACTTGGCTTTTTTGCACTGCGCTTAGTGATTGAGTTGCGTAATGTATTGGGGTGGGTGATCTTATGATTATATTTGCGCCAGCATCGGGCAAAATCAGAGGTTAATTTGAATTCACCATCAAGCTCTGCGAGAAAGAAATGTTCGTCAGCAGTGGCGGGTAAGATCTCGCCTTCTTGTAGCCGTAGCATTGTTAAACCGTAATTTTCTAATAACTGTGATTCATCTAGATTAAATGCATTTTGTTGTTGAAAGCCAAGTGGAAAATGCACTTCATCTAAAAATATACCCATGCTTCTCATATCGATTACCTTTCGTTAAATTATCCGTGTTTATCACTGCGCTGGCATTATCAGGCTGTTACCGCAATGTCATATTCACTCTTTATAATTTTTAACTACAGACTTAGTTGGTCTCTAAAGTAACGGCGGATGTTGACAGTTTAATGACAATGATAAATTTATTTGTCATCAGACGTCACAATTGTGATTAATGATTCGCATAAACGCACGTGTGGTGATCATCCTGGTGAAAGAGTAAGTGATCCTGTAAAATATAATCGATTATATTTCAACGTGTTAAAGGTTGATTTAAAAATATCGCGATTATTTACTTGAAAATTAACCTCAGCATCCACATCTATTATTTAGGCGCTTTCGAGGCCTAACCGAAAAACTAAAGTAACAGCAACTGCCTAACGGAGTTAGTTGTGCTTAATAAAATACACAGAAAAGAAATACATCATGACTAGGTGCAAACTAATTTGGCTTAGTGACAATGATGATATTGCTCAATGGAGAATATACTTATGCGTACTTTTGACTTTACTCCCCTATACCGCAGTGCAATTGGTTTTGAACGTTTAGCAGCACTTGCTGAAACGGCTGCATCAAATCGCCAGTCTGGCAATAACTTTCCTCCGTATAACATCGAACAGATCGATGACAATAACTACCGTATTACCATGGCTGTTGCAGGCTTTGATGAAGCGGAAATTGATATCTCAACCCAAAATAATGAATTATTAATAAAAGGCACCAAAGCAACTGTGGCTAAAGAAGACGATCAACGTACTTTCTTACACCGTGGTATTGCCGAGCGTAACTTTGAACGTAAATTCGAGCTAGCCGATCATGTTTTTGTCAACGGGGCAGACATGAAAAATGGCTTGTTGTATATCGATTTAGAACGCCAACTACCAGAAGCAATGAAACCACGTAAAGTTGTGATTAACGGCGCTAAAACCTTGTCTGCAGAGTAATACTGTAAACACTGTTTATAGATTAACGGTGTCATTAACCCTTATAAATTATATTCGTCTTAGTGGGGATACTCTCGCTAAGCTCGTTACATCCAAGTACCTGAAGGCTTGGGTATAAGTGCTGCTCAGCAGGCTTATCGCTATCTATTGTTTGAGGAAAATAGAGATGACTACAACGACAACATTTGATTTCGCTCCCCTATATCGCCACGCTGTTGGTTTTGATCGTTTTGCTAATATGGCGCAAAAAATAGTTGAACAGCAACTAGTTACGCAGCGTATGTCTGTTGCGTGCAAGGCTAAAAAATCGATGGTTAACAACGAAAAAATTAACAGTGTGAAAGTAAAAAATGCAGGTGCTAGCTGCAGAGCCACCGCTCCTGTGGTGAACACACAGGTTGATACTAACTACCCACGTTATAACATTACACACGTGGGAGAGTTAGATTATCAGATCACGCTGGCGCTAGCAGGCTTCTCACTTGAAGAGATAGATATTACCGTGACCGCCGATGAACTTGTCATTACCGGTAAGAGACAGCCAGTCGAAGTTACATCAACATGGTTACATCAAGGTATTAATCAAGCTGATTTTAGCCGCAAATTTGCACTCGCCGAGCATGTGCAGGTATTGGGTGCTGAGATGGTGCAAGGATTACTGACGATTAATCTCCAACGTCAGGTGCCAGCAGCATTACAACCACGTAAGGTGACCATTGGCGCTTAAAGCTCGTCAATAACTCTTTGTTTAAACAGAGCTAGCGCATCAATTATGATGCGTTTTTTGTTTTTTAGGCGAGGGGGTTAGCAAGCAATTATTGAAGATTAAACTAAACTATCAAACGCAGCCATCGTCGAATCACATTGGATCACACGGCCATGACCTTGTCCTTTAGTTGGTATTAGATTGATATTGCTGGCATCATCCGCCGCTGATTCTGAGGTGGCGAAATCAGCAAATCTATCCCGCTTATCATGCACAATAATGGTTTTATGCTGGCGAGATATTAATTTTTGGTAAGGGTTAATGGTCTCTAAGCTGTATTGATATTTATCTTCAATATCCTTAACCATAGCGCCAAACAATTTCATTGAATAGCCTGATTTACCCACCATGTCATACAAGTTATCCACGTAATTCAGTACCGGAGCAATTAATAACAGTGGCAGCGCATCTACTTTCGGATGACGGCTTTCGAGTACCGATGCCGACCCCATACTGTGAGCAATAATACCCGCGACATTATCGACGTTATCAAGAAGTTCATCAAAGGCTTGCACAAATGCAGGCAAGTGAGCATGGCGACCTTCGCTTTGCCCGTGTGCGGGGTGATCATAAGCCAGAGCGGTAAAACCTTGGTTGGCGATGTGTTCCATTAACGGGAAGAATTGACTTGCACTACCAGACCAACCATGGCTTAAGATCCAAACTGGACCCTTACCCATTTGATAGGTATTTAGACGACCTTCTGATGTAAGGAGTGTCGAGCGTAATAGCCCCTCAGGATCGTCATTCTTAGAGGCGCTGCGTACTGGCGTTAGCAGTAAATTTTGCGCTGTTTTTAACGCATGAGCGGGTGCAATGCTGTGGTGTAATCGAGTACCAATATTGATCATGCTACGGCGGATAGTAAATTGGTTGCGGGTATTAAAATAAATATTACTGCTCATGATAAATTCCTTAAAATAGCACCTCTAAGCGAACGGTCGTGCTATTTTCATTGTGTTTAAAAGGCGTCTCCGCCCTTTATTTATTAAATCTAAGTTAGTTTATTGTGTCGGTGTTTTGCCACTGCTTATAAAGTTGTGTTACGCCTTGCCAAAATAACGTTCGTTCATTGTTTTCAAGTTCAAGTGAATGGAACAGGTGACTACTTAAATACAGGCCATAAAATTGAAATACGGCTTGTCTTGGCACTAAGTCTTGGCGAAATAAACCGTGTTGTTGGCCTTTGCTAATCTGTATTTCTAAATAGCTGATCCAATTATGTAGTTGCTTACGTAATGTTTGCTGTAATACATCTTGGTTACTATTGCTTTCTTTCCAAGCATCCATAAACATGCAGCTGCCTTGGAACGAATGGTTCCAGTCTAACCAGTGCTGTAACAATGATTGTAAGCGCGTCGTTACGTCGGTATGTTGCTTGCGTCTAACGGGCACTATTACACGTTCGATAAAGCATTCTCCGGCATATTCGATCACCGCTACTTGCAGGTTTTCTTTGGAATTAAAATGCGAAAATAAGCCACTTTTTGACATGCCACACGCTTTGGCAAGTACACCAATTGTTAAACTCTCTAATCCTGTTTCACTGGCAATGGTGAAGGCGATATTTAAAATATGTTCTCGGGTTATACGGCCTTTACTCATAAGCATCACTTTTATCGTTTTGGTGCGGTGAATTGGTTATTATTTTGAATTAATCTATTTCATTCTGAGTACTAATGATGTTTTAGCACGACCGTTCTTTTAATGCCAGTGTCTTGCTTCGTATAGTTTGAATTATAACCTACGAGGTAGGTGTGAATGATTAATTAATCGTGATTTTTGTTACTTTTGTGCTGATGTTTGTTAAAACTTTAGAAATTAAATAAGGAATTTTGAAGTTTTAACAAACATCTCCTCTACCCAGTTACAACGGGATCGTTTATGCTTAAGTCAATTTCAAATATGAATTAAGGAAGTCGTATGCGGATCACCGCCAATTTTGATGCTGGTAATATTGAAGTTATTAATTTAGATGATAAAAATGATGTACAACTTGCAATCCGCCCGGATGTGGGTGAAGAGTTTTTCCAATGGTTTAACTTCCGGATTGAAGGTGTAGTCGGTGAGCAATACACACTGAATATCCTTAATGCTGGTGAAGCGGCTTACCTAGAAGGTTGGGATAACTACCAAGCAGTAGCATCATATGATCGCCAGCACTGGTTCCGTATTCCGACTTTCTATAAAGATGGCAAATTAACGATCATTGCTGATATGGATTGTGAGTCAATGCAAATTGCTTACTTTGCCCCGTACAGTTACGAACGTCATCAAGATCTGCTAGCGGCAGTGCAAATGCATCCATTAGTTAGCCTAGAGCACCTAGGTGAAACGATTGATAAACGTGACTTAACCTTGGTTAAGATCGGCGATGGCGCTGAAGGCAAACGTAACATCTGGATCACTGCGCGTCAGCATCCGGGCGAAACAATGGCTGAATGGTTAGTTGACGGCCTAATGCACAGCTTACTTGATAGTGATAACCCAACGGGTAAAGCATTATTAGACAAAGCTAACTTCTACATCGTACCAAACATGAACCCAGACGGCAGCGCACGTGGTCATTTACGTACCAACGCACTAGGTGTAAACCTTAACCGTGAATGGTTAAACCCAAGCTTAGAAAAAAGCCCAGAAGTATTCCACACCATCAATAAGATGAAAGAAACTGGCGTTGATTTATTCTATGACGTACACGGTGATGAAGCACTGCCTTTTGTATTCCTTGCGGGTTCACAAGGCACGCCAAGTTATAATGACAGATTAGCGAAACTACGTGATCGTTTCTCTGATGTGTTCAAACTAGCAAGTGCAGATTTCCAATCTGAATTTGGTTATGACGTCGATGCACCAGGTACAGCGAACATGACAGTAGCCACACACTGGGTTGCTGAAACATTTGATTGTTTAGCTAATACCATGGAAATGCCATTTAAAGACAATGATAACTTACCAGATCCGATGATGGGTTGGTCACCAGAGCGCTCTATTAAACTTGGTGAAGCATCATTAGTGGCCATGCTAGCCGTGGTTGACGACCTACGTTAATTGGTAGCGCGTTTTAGCTGCTAATAAGTAATGACACAAAGCCCGTGAGTTGTGCTGTTTTGAAAACAGGATTTACGGGTTTTTTCATATCTGAAATTCGTATTAACAAACTTTTGTGAGCCATATCAGTTTGTTGAATGAATTAATGTGGCCGAAATAGCAAAAGCAGACATATACTTAATCGATAGTGACCAAATTTGATAAAGGAAATGGGTTTATGTCACAACAAGGTAATCAGATTATTGTGCATGGTCGAGTGCAAATGGTTGGCTTTCGATATGCGACAGCGCAGCAAGCACAGCAACTTGGCTTAACAGGGCATGCAATTAATCTGAAAAATGGTGATGTAGAAGTGCAGGTTTTTGGTGATAAAACTGAGCTGGATAAGTTAATTATCTGGTTAAGAGAAGGCCCTGATACTGCGCAGGTTGATGCGTTAGAGATTAGCGTCCTGGATTATAAAATGCTATCAAGCTTTACCCAGGGTTAGTTGATCACATTCTAACTGTCTTTAGTGAACATTCGGTATGTTTTTAGCGAAATAGTGCCGTGTGGAGAGAGTAGAATACCTTCTGCGGCGAGCCGCTGCCTTTGATAATCACCACGATCATCTTGTAGCGATATTTTGCCTTGGCTATTTACAATACGATACCAAGGCAACTTAGTATCGGCTGGTAAGCGACTGAGCACTTTACCAACCTGACGAGCATGGCTTGGCATTCCCGCTAACTTAGCGATATCACCATAGGTGGCAACCTTACCTGCTGGTACTTGATACACCAAAGCAAAAACTTGCTGAGCAAAATTATTCACATTAAAAACGCAGTTTAGTCACCAGTTGCTCACCTAACTGGACGTTATTTGCAGAACCAGTTAATGCTTCACGTGTATCACTAATCAAGGCTTCCATACCGCTTTGGATCGTGTGTGAATGGCTTAATTGCTGTTGAACCTGACTGATTGTTTGTTCAACTAAACTTGAGCTTGAATTAGCTTGTGATACTAACTCTTGTAAACTCTGCATTGTCACCGTCGCAATATCCACACTGTCATCAATAATACTGGTTACTTGTTTTTGTTTATTGATGATCGCGGCCGAAATATCCATGATTTTTTTCATTTCACCTTGGATCTGATCGGCTGATTGGTTTGCGGTATTGGCAAGTGCACGTACTTCATCGGCAACCACGGCAAAACCACGGCCATGTTCACCCGCACGTGCCGCTTCAATCGCGGCATTTAACGCCAATAGGTTAGTTTGATCGGCAATGCCTTTGATTGAGTCAACTAATTGACCAATGTTCTTATTGTTCTCGTCTAGGTTCGCCAGCAAAATGGTGAACTCAGCAATGAATTTAGCAGAGTCGGTAATGTTGCCTGTTAGTTCTTGAAGTTGTTGAATACCTGTCTGAGAGATACTTGCTGTGTTTTGCGCAGAGCTGAAAGAGTCATTAGAAAGACTTTCAATGCCTTTTGATTGTTCCATAAAGCCCTGAACTAAATCAAAACTTTGTTCAATGTTACCTAATCTTTTCGCCGATGAGGTATTTACCTGTTGTGCATTTTTAGTGATTTCTTGAGCAATAGACAGTGCGCCACTGCTCTGTAATTGTTCTAACATATTGGCTTTACTTTGCAGTGCTGCTAAGTTTGTTTCTGAGATGAGAACTTGTCCGAGAGGGACTTTATTTGAGTTGAAAAAGTTAAACATAGCTTAAATCTGCCTTATTCTGGTCGTTTATAATTTGTAGCGGCAAATTTTGCTTCCGCTGAATACTGTTAAGCAATAATTAGACCGTAATATTAAAAATATAATATTTTTGTTATTAATTATACAGTTATTTTTTGTTGTTACCGTTTAATGACGAATCAGGGTGTCACATTGATTACCACCGAATAGGTAAATAGTATCGGTAAAGAGTGGAACAAGTATTGCTGTAGATATTATCGGCAGCCTGCGCTATTTGTTTAGCGCTATTTGTTTAGAGATAAGGTGCTACGTGTTTAATGATATGTGGTTCAGCCGTTATAATATTAACCGTGATGTCGTATGGATATTTGTGCAAAGCTATCGACATTTATAAAAAGTTAAGTATATTGTGCACAAGTCAATTAAGAGAGGTTACCCTGATGTCAGAATTTAATGAAGAGACGATGTTACACTTAGATAATCAGGTCTGTTTTGCTTTATACAGTGCAACGAATGCAATGGTACGAGCATACCGCCCAATGTTAACAGCGCTTGATCTTACTTACCCGCAATACTTAGCTATGCTGGTATTTTGGCAGCAAGATGAAATTAGCGTGAAAGTATTAGGGGAACAATTACACCTAGATTCCGGTACGTTAACGCCCTTGTTAAAACGCTTGGAATTGAAAGGTTTGATTCGTCGTGAGCGCAGTAAAGAGGACGAGCGTGCGCGCATATTATGTTTAACGGACGCAGGAATGGCATTGAAAATTCAGGCGAAAGATATACCAATAACGATGTTTTGTCAGGCGGGTTTGCCAAAAGATGAATTATTGATGATGAAAGCCAGTTGTGAAGCATTATTGAGTAATTTAACGGATTAGTACTTTTAAAATAGGGGGATGAATACTCACTGATTTACCTGGTGGTACGCCGTGTAATAGAGCCGTCGCGGAAATGGTCGGAGACCGAAATGTCAAGGTTATTTCTGGTGCTAATTTATCTATGTTAGCGGGTAGTGAAATGTTACAGTTGGCCGATTAAAATCGTAACCTTGTTGGCCGAAAACGTTAGCTTTATCGCTAATACTTTTCGGCAAAATATTGGTTGAGTGCCTGTTGCCATTCTGAACTTTGACGAATATTCAGCAGAGCACGGTTTAACTGCTCGGTGTAAGGGCTATTATCTTTAATCGCTAAACCATAATTTTGTTTTTCAAATTGATAAGGTAATACTGATATTTGCTGATAACGTCCTTGCTGTTTTGCAAGTTTCAGCTTGTACTTTAAAACCGCATCATCATCAACAATCGCGTCAATTTCCCCGTCATTAAGCGCGCTGAGCATATCATCAAGGCTGGTAAACGTCTGATGTATTATACCTAAACTCTCCAGATAAATAGACGATGTGGTTGAGACTTTGGTGCCGACATTAAGCTTGATCAGATCATAAGGACTTTTTATATCCGTATTGAGCAATCCCAAGGTAAAGGTACTGGCTAACATCGCGGTAATACTGGCAATAAATAAGGTGGATGCAATGGCTAAAAATACCGTCAATACCCGTCCACTCAAGGTTTTAAATTCAAAATAGTTGAAGGGACCTTTGGTGATGAATAACAGACCAAGAATAAAGGCTTCTAATAACTGGGCCCCGGTGGATGGCATTGAATACAGTTTATGATTAACCTTATGTTCGAGCAGGTAAAATATCCAGCCGATAAGCCCAGCACAGATAAGAATAATGCCAACAACAAGTAATAATGTAGTATTGGTGATGATATTGATAAAAGCAGCGAGGTAACCTTTTTGTTTTACTGCAATGGCCAGATGTGTCTCATAAAATGAGTGTGAAAAATCCATGCGTAATTCACGTTCAGGTGTGATCGTAATACAGGATATACCCACTTCTATACTGCCATTCTCAACCGCTTCTAATAAGCCCTGTAACGTGTAATCTTGCATCTCATATTGTAGATCGATACTGTCGGCGATGCGTTCCCACAATAAAATACTCAGTCCTGTGCTGGTGGGTTGTGGTCGGCCATTGTCTTGTATACTCATTACAAAAGGCGGACAATGATAACTGCCGACGTTAATGACGGTTCTGCTGAGGTTATTAACTGAACTGCTTATATTAACAAGGGAACTACTATAGCTATACGATGCCATACTGTATAAATAACAAAATACACACAGTTTTATGAGTGAGCGTAAAAGTGGCGGCATAACAATCCTTAATGTTTGGTCAAAAGCGCAGTGTTAAACTCTGTCAAAGGTCAGATGTATACTTCAAGATGCCTTCGTTCGGCTTGCCCTGCTCGTCTCTGATATAGCCTCTTGAAGTAACTTGGGTATATATTGTTATTAGCTTATTAGTTTAGTGGAAAACGGAAAAAGGTTTATTAATATGAAGTTTAAATTACCAGCATCTTTATTGTTAACTGGGTTGTTAAGCGGGCTACTCATCGGCTGTACCAGCACAAGCCAAAGTGCAGCTGAAACGAATGATACTAGTACTCATTATGATGAAAGTGCTAACACTGTTGCCGTTAAAATGGAAACATATTGGATTGCGCCTGAACGTGTTGCTTGTCAGGGTATCGCGCCGATGCAGTGCTTGGTGGTGAATAAAGTGGTGGATGGTAAAACCAGTGAATGGCAGTTCTTTTATAATAATATTGCCGGTTTTGAATATGTGCCGGGTTCGTTTTATAAATTATCGGTAGAGACGGCTGAAGTTAAGAATCCGGCGGCGGATGCCTCAAGAATATCGTACAAGCTGATTGACGAAATAGATAAAGCGCCGCGACATTATTTAGATAACACCATGTTAACCGAGAGCCGCAAGTGGAATTTAAAGCAACTTACTGGTCTGAAAGGTATTAACCCGCAAGCGTTCCCACAACCGGCCAATATTACCATTGCTGGAGATGGTTTCTCGGGCTTTGCTGGCTGTAATAATATGTTTGGCCAGATCAAGCATTTGTTTGAAGCAACAGATTTGAATAATTCATTACTCAAATTAGGTCCTATTGGTTCAACGCTAATGGCCTGTGCAGATCCAAAGGCCAATGCGGTAGAGCAAAAACTACATCAAACACTTGGTATGGTGAATGCTTTGCAGGTAGAGTGGCCATTTTTGAATATGTATCAAAATGATGAATTGTTGATCCAGTTTGTCGCTGAGGACTGGGACTAGATCATTTAGTGCTTAGCGGACCTTACCTGTAAGATTGCTAGGCTATATTAAGCGCTATGCGCTCGATTAACTTTATGTCACGACTAAATTGCACTGCAAGTAATTGTGTATCAGCTTCCCAACGCATTACTGTTGTCGGTATCACATCGGTAAAATAATTGTCAAACTTAATGATGATGTGTTCACCAATGCTAAATTGACTTTCGGTTTGAACTTTCGCTAACATCCCTGATTTTGAGATATTTATTACTTGAACAGGGATTTTGAAAAAATCAAATAAACCGAGTTTATCTACATATAATAGCGGATACGGGGCCCAATAATTATAGCGCGTGTGGTCACGATTTAGCTTGAATGATAGATCTTTGGTTACGCTGAACATGCTATATCCGTATATATTTGCAAAAACGCAAATTGGGTGTTCTAGATTTATCCAATATAGCTTAAACGCATAAATTATCCTAATTAACAGATTGTAAAAATAAGCTTTTCTGGTTTTCGTCATTGATCTTAATCAAGTGAGGCAGAATGTTTGTTGTACTTAATGCTGTTCTTCATTAAAATACTAATACTAATACTAATACGAATTGTTACTATTAAGGTGTTTTTAACTGTGTCACAAATTCTCATCGTCGATGATGATATACCACTATGTGAATTATTAACTGAAGTATTAGTCGAAGATGGCTACCAGGTGCATAGCGTACACTGCGGTGAAAGTGCGCTCGATTATATGCAGGCTAAACCTGTTGATTTGGTATTGCTTGATGTGATGTTGCCCAATATTAATGGTTTGCAAGTGGCTAGGCGTATCTGTCAACGTTTTGCGACGCCGATTTTAATGCTAACGGCACTCGCGGATGAAAGTGCGATGCTGGATTGTTTGCAGGCTGGGGCTGATCAGTATATTGCTAAACCGTACAGCGTGCCGGAATTATTAACCCGTATTCAAGTGATGTTACGTCGTGTTGGTCTAGAAAAGCAAAGACAAAACTTGGGTGGCGATAGTTCTATTCTTATGCAGTTATCGCGCTTGTCATTGACTGGAACCGAAGCTGAATTACTTGAGTACCTGGTTTCACGCCATGAAATTGTGGTATCGAAAGCTGAATTGCAGAAACAAGTATTAAAGAAAGATTTATGTCCATTTGATCGTAATTTAGATATGCATATTAGTAATATTCGCCGCAAAATGGTGCAATCTGGTCTGTCTAAATTACATATCAAAACGGTACGCGGTAAAGGTTATAGCTTTTTTGAGCACGTAGGAAGCATGGCTGTATGAATCTAGCTTGTGTAAAAGCGGCAAGGCAGTTGTTTTTTTTAGGTGATCGTCAAGGACTGGCATTTCGTTTATTCAGTTATTTTGCCATTACGTTGGTATTGATCCTTAGCTTACAAAGTATTGCTGAAATGGCGTTAGTACGGGTACTGTTACAGCTACCCGCCACCGTTAAAACGGAAATGTTAGATCTTGCCGAACAGGCTAATCGGTTACTTGACAGTAAAGACAGTGAAGGGAATGTCGACCGACCTAAACTGGCAGAATGGGAGATGACGCAATCTAGCTATTTATTTGTACTTAACGATAACCTTGAAGAAGTGAGTACGCGTGTTATGCACCCACACTTTAAGTTTAAATTACGCTATATTCGTCCGCTTAATACCATTTTAGAGAATAAAGTGAATAAGCCCGTCATTGCATTACCGCTACGGCCTGGTTATCAGTTAATCGTACAGTTTTCTGATAAGCAGCATCCTGCCCATAATTTCCCTTATTATTTTGCTGCGATCCAATTTGTGATCACTAGTATATTACTCGCCATTTTTTCATTACTGCTTGCGCGGCATTTACAGCAGCCCTTGCATCGTTTACAAGCTGCGAGTCGCGGTTTGGCTGAAGGTAATTTTAGTATTCGGGTATCTCATAAAGTCGGTAATAGTGTGACTGAGTTTAATCAGCTGGCACAAGATCTAGATTATATGGCAGAACGCATTCATGATTTAATTGCGAAGCAGAAAAATTGATCACGGATGTATCGCATGAGCTAAGAACACCGTTAGCAAGGCATAGTTTGATCCTACATTTATTACGCAAACGTTGTCCTGATGACGTCAGTGATTTATTAGATAAACTTGATAATGAATCAGCCGAAATGAATAACCTAGTGAGTGAGATCCTTGAATTTAGTCGTTTAGAGCATGAAAGTTTATCGGTTAACTTAGTGCCGACACAGCTTGAATCCTTGTGTCAGATCCAAGTGATGCAAAATGAAATAGATTTAAAACCGCAACAATCACTGCGAGTCGAGCTGGATAATGCGACGCCTATGGTACTTGCTGATAATCGCTTATGTTTAAGATCGATTAAAAATGTGTTTGATAATGCCATTAAGTATGCGGGGGAGAATGCCGCTATCGTATTAACTGTTAGCCAACAAGACCAATATGTTGAAGTAACTATTGCTGATGATGGCATCGGTATTCCTACACAGCAGTTAGAGCGTGTCTTTGATCCGTTTGTACGTATTGAGCAAGCGAGAAATAAACAGTCTGGTGGTTACGGACTGGGGCTTGCCATTGTAAAGGAAGCGATGCTGATCATGCGTGGTGAAGCGGTTGCGGAACTTAATGTAAATAATGGCGTCACGGTAAAACTACGATTCCCTATTCAATAATAGCGATTAATCACTAAAGTTTTATGAATACGGCTTATTTCATATTGAAATGAGCCGTTTTTATGTGCGCGACTGCTTAATAAGCATCCTATCTATGTGTTTCATTAAAATTTACATTTGCTACAAATGCAAAGAATGTAAATTTGATGCAAATGGTAATGATTATCAATTAATCTTCTGTTCATCAAGTCGACCTACAGCAGTAGGCTAACGTTTAATTTAATGAAAAAATGAATCGGAGATAACGGAATATGTTTTGTAAAACTCGATTAGCTGTCGTGATCGCGACGGTACTTGCAGCGCCTGGTGCTTATTCTACTGAAACGGTAGAAACAGATGAGCACATGGAAGTTGTAGGTCGTGATTATGGTTTTAAAGTTGATACTAATAGTACTGCAATGCGTGTTGAAGCAACACAGCTTGAAACACCGGGACAAGTCACGGTTATTGACGAACAGCTAATTGATGAGCAAAGAGCAAGCACACTCGGTAATGTACTTAAAAATGATTCAAGTATTTCTTCTGGTAAGACTGATCGTAACCGTGAATCATTCAAGCTACGTGGTTTTGATTTACAAAGTAGCAGTGGTTTCCTACGTGATGGTAAGCAGCATTGGTCGCACTACCGTCAACCAATTGAACTACTCGAGCGCGTTGAAATACTTAAAGGCCCTGCAGGTCTACTTTACGGTAAATCAGCGCCTGGTGGCCTCGTAAACATGGTGGCTAAAAAACCAACTTACGAAACCCAAATTAATATTAGCCAAGATTTAGGCTCTAACAATGATTCACGTACCACTGCGGATATCAGTGGTTCATTAAATGATGACCAAACTTTACGTGCCCGTGCGATTGTGTCTAAGCAGAGCTACGACTCATGGCGTACATACAGCGATGGTAGTACACCGTCGACTGAACGTTTTGTTGGTGGTCTATTTGTTGATTATGACTTAAATGACAAAGTAACTTTATCATTACATTACGATAAGACTAATGATAACGGTAGTGTTGATTCAGGTGCGTATATTGTTGATGGTAAGCCAGTTTTGGGTGAAGAGCACATCTGGGATGCACAATGGTCAACGATTGAAAATGACGTTGAAAATGCTGGTTTCGATATTGCGGCACAATTATCTGACAACTGGGCTCTTAAGGTAGGTTATAACCACCAAGATTTCAGACGTAATGATGTTGAAACTCGCACAACAGCTAGAAGTTATAATTCTACAAATGGCACTGTTACTTACAAGGGGTTCGATCGTCGAGATCACTGGGTATTTAATACCGCATTCATCGACCTTGTTGGTGAATTTGATGCGCTAGGTATGCAGCATCAAACATTGGTCGGTGCAAACTGGTTAGGTTATTACTATTCGGGAGTTACTTACAGTGGCAATTCAACGATTGGTGTTATTGGTGACCCGTTTAAAAAGGATATTAATTATTCAAAAGCTCTTCGTATTAGTTTAACTGAACGTGACTCTTACGGTATTTATGTTCAAGATATGGTGACTGTTAACGACCAATGGCAAGTGCTTGCTGGATTACGCTTTGACCGTGAAGTAAATAAAGATAATACACATAACAATGTACTTCCAAAATTAGGACTGATTTATCATCCGAAAGAAAATGGTTCGATTTATGCGACTTACTCAGAAAGCTTTGAGCCGAAAGATCCTATTAATGATGTAGACGATATTAACAATGGTACGGAGTTAGACCCTGTTAAGGGTAAGCTATATGAGATTGGTTCGAAATGGGAACTAATGGATAACCAGCTGTTTGTATCGGGTGCAATCTTCGATATTACTCAAGAGAACATCGTTATCTCTCAAGATACTGATAATAATCCTGGTAATCCGGACGAAACTGAAACAACACAAGCAGGTAAGCAAGTTCACCGTGGTGTTGAATTTAATGCGATGGGTTATGTAACTGAAGCATTCTCGCTAAGCGGTTCTATGACTTACTTAGATGCGACGATTCATGATGAATTCAAACCTGAACGTGATGGTAATCGTCCAGCTGACGTAGCTGAGTTCTCTGCAAGTGTTTGGACTCGTTACTCTTTTGCTAACAACACCGATGTAAACTTAGGTGCTATCTATGTTGGCGAACGTTTCGGTAATGTAGAAAATACTTATAAGAAAGATGCTTACACACGTTTTGATACCGGTATTGCGCACACCATTAATTACGATAAAGACATGGACCTAGTATTACGTTTCAACATCGAAAACTTGTTTGATACGGATTACTTGGCCGGTGGTGGTGACAAAAATACTGTATTAGGTGAAGGTCGTAATTACATGGCTTCAATCCAATTACGTTATTAATAACATAATCTAAGCCTTCATAAACAGCAATAATCGACTCTTTATTCCATAGATGTCGGTTATTGCTTTTTGTGGTTTTATTCCTTTTAAATTTAACTCGAATGTTGATTAATTATGCTTTTAAATAAATCTTACTCTCTGATACTCGTTGCTGCACTTAGCTGTATCACGTTTAGCCATGTCGTGTCTGCGCAAGCTAATGATAGTGCACAAGCTAATAACAGTGCCCAAGCAATGAATAACGCCCAAGCCCTGACGCAAAAAATGAATAATACTGCAGCCAACAGTCAGCAGAAAATTGATAAGAGTGCAGATCGTACTTTAAGCATGCAAGCAGAAATAGAACGCCTGCAGGAAGAAGTCGACAACTTAGCGGTATATCGCGACCATCTTGCTAAATTAGTTAACAATCAAAACCAAGAGTTAGATAGCTTGGACGAACAATTACAAGGTATTCAAACTACCCGCCAAGGCATAGTACCACTCATGTACAAAATGCTGGCTGGGTTAGATGAGATTATTAATACCGGTAAACCGATTAAAAAACAGCTGCGCCTAGCACGCCTAGAAAAATTAAACGTCATGATGGGCCTGGCGAATGTCAGCGATGCTGAAAAGTACCGCCGTATTTTAGAAGCCTATCAAATCGAGATTGATTACGGCACTAAGTTGGGCGTGTACCAAAGCGAGATTGCATTGGCGTCATTGGGTCAATCTATCACGGTAGACTTGTTACACCTTGGCCGTATTGCATTTGTTGCGCGTAGTTTAGATAGCCAAAATTATTGGCAGTGGCATGACCAACGTCAGCTATGGGTAACGATTTCTGAACAAACAAATGATATCGATAAAGCCTTCAAAATGGCTAATAAACAAATTGCACCCAGTTTAATATCTCTTCCTGTGACCACTGCGCAACGTGTAGGTAATACTCAATGAAACCATTTTTAACAAAAACATTGCTATTAAGCGCGCTCACCCTTAGTGCATTTCCACTGTCGGCTAATGATGCACAGGCTGCCGGTGCGCCTGACAATGACGCACAAGTTGTAAGTGAAAAATTACTCTACGACACCAAGCAAGATAATAAACAGCTGACAACAGCGTTAAAACAGCGTGAGGCAGGCTTTCAATTAACAGAAAAAGAAATTAAACAGCAGCGTCGGGCGTTATTAACGAAACAACGTCAACTGCAACATGAAACTGCAACGTTAAGCCAACAGTTTACGCGCAACGAAGAAGCGTTAACGAAGTTAGAAACACGGCTACGTTTAGAAACAGGTAGTTTAGGTGAATTGTTTGGTGTTGTGCGTCAATCGGCGAAACAGTTAAGTAGTGAAATTAAGACCTCAGTTACGGCTATTGATAGTGCGACGTTTGCACCGATTGTGAGCGATGTGGTCGCAGCAAGAACGTTACCGTCAATGGTGCAACTAACCGGGTTATGGTCAGCATTAGCAGAGCAAATTAAAGCCAGTGGTGAAGTCAAAACGGTGAATGTTGCTGTGATTGATGGCGCAGGGCAATTAGCAGATAAGCAAGCCGTACGATTAGGCAGTATTGGTCTTGTGGATGAACACGGTTATTTAGTTTGGGATGGACAAAAGCAAACGGCGACAGCATATCGAAAGCAACCAGAAAATGGACCAATAGCGGCTAATCTAGTTAACCCTGATGCTGCAGGTAATGTTGTGGTACTCGACCCATCACGTGGTGTGATGCTAGCACAATTGGAAAATACCCCAACGCTAAAAGACCGTTTAGAGAATGGCGGCACTGTCGGTTATGTGATTATTTCCTTGCTGGTGGTTGGTTTATTGATTGCACTGATACAAGGCATGAAATTAGTCATTACACGTCGTCAAATAAAACAACAACTAGCCAACCCAAGTCACATTGGTGACAACCCATTAGGTCGCATTTTACAAGTATACGTAGACAGTCATATAAAGTCGGCATTGCATAACAGTACTGAAGCGTTAGAGCTGCGCTTGATGGAAGTTGTTATTGATGAGCAGCAAGGTTTAGAGAAAGGTTTGTCGATGCTGAAATTACTGGCTGCGCTTGCACCTATGCTGGGGCTACTGGGAACGGTAACCGGCATGATTGAAACCTTCCAAGTGATCACGCAGTTTGGTAATGGCGATCCAAAAGTAATGGCTGGTGGCATTTCAATGGCGTTGATCACCACGGTATTAGGCTTAGTTGCTGCAATGCCGTTGTTACTTGCGCATAACATACTGAGTACGCAAGCCGATAATATTCGCGATATTTTAGAAAAACAAGGCATTAGCTTAGTTGCGCAGGAAGCTGAAAAACTAGCTATTGCAGCCGTTAATGATACTAACGTGACTCCTCTTACACAGCAAGTAGGCTAAGCGATGCATTTTGATATAACGTCAGTTGATTGGCTTGTCAGCGTCAATCAATTTATGCAACAGGGGGGACCAATACTGTATTGGCTTGCCGCTGTTGTTATGTTGTGTTGGTTTTGCGTGATGGAACGGTTGTTGTATTTGTATTGCTATTTTCCTGCCCTGCAACGTGACTTGTTAGCACGTTGGCAAGCACGTTCAGAGCAAGGCTCATGGCATGCTCAAGCGATTCGTGGAGGTTGGTTGTTACAGGCACAGCAAGCATTACAGCAAAACCTCAGTTTTCTGAAAGTGCTGGTGGCTATTTGCCCTATGTTAGGCTTGTTAGGCACAGTAACAGGCATGATCAGTGTGTTTGATGTAATGGCAACACTCGGCAGTAGTGAACCTAAGTTAATGGCTGCAGGGATTTCGTTAGCAACCTTGCCTACAATGGCAGGCATGGTTGCAGCACTTGCAGGTATGTTTGCGCATGCACGTTTAACCAAGGCTTGTGATACACGCTATAGCAGATTAGAAAAATTATTAAGACCATCTATTTAATAAGACTTTTTATGAAGGAATACATATGAGATTTAATCATCGTTCAGCCGCGCGTGAAGATGCACAAATTGATATGACCTCGATGTTAGATATCGTGTTTATCATGCTGATATTTTTTATTGTGACGAGTTCATTTGTGCGTGAATCGGGGGTGGAAGTTAATCGCCCGCAGGCCAGCAATGTGGTTAGCCAAGCGGGTGCGGGTATCTTTATTGGCATTACCGCTAACAATGATATTTATATTGATAAACGCATGGTTGATGTAGAGCGTGTTCAAGCAACATTAGAGCACTTGTTATTGTCTCAACCTGATGCCTCTTTGGTTATTCAAGCAGATGAACATGCGTTTAATGGCACCGTGGTTAAAGTCATGGATGCAGCAAACGGTGCGGGTGTTAAAGGTATCGCATTGGCGGTGGAGAAGTCTTAATGTTACGTTTTTTACTGGCTGTACCGCTGGCTTTGGCGATGACATTAGCTTTGTTTACGTTAATGGCGTGGATGGTGGATAACGGCAACACTGGCAAGCCGGAAGCATCGGCTGCGCAAGCGTTTGATATTGTTATGGTCGAGCAAGAGCGTGATATTAATCGTCGTCAGCGGGATTTGCCGGAACTGCCAAAAAAGTCGCCGCCACCCACAGACCGCGTACCTGTCGCAAGTTCAAAGGTAAAAGCCTTGGTATTACCCGATATGTCTGTAGTCGGTATCGATATGGCAGTCATCGGCGTTGAAATCGGCTTGCCAGTGATTGGTGAGTTTAGCGCAAATCAACAAGCGATGCCCTTGTATCGTGTTGAACCGCGCTATCCATCAAGCGCATTGAAACAAGGTGCCCAGGGCTGGGTTAAACTGTCATTCACCATTGATACTCTGGGTCGTCCGGTTGATATCAAAATATTGGCAGCAAAGCCAAGACGTTTATTTGAGAAGGCAGCGGTGAAAGCATTACGAAAATGGAAGTACCAACCCAAATTGACTGAGGGGAAAGCGACCATGCAAGTTAACCAGACTGTTACCTTGGAGTTTAAATTAGAACGATGAAGTTAGACTATTTAACTATTTATAATACCAAGCTAACTGTTTATAAGACAAAGCTAATTGTGTATAAAGCCAAGCTAACCATATACAAAGCCAATGTCAGCAAACTAAAAAGTGCGTTGCTGTTCGCTTTGTTGTGTTGGTTTACCTCATCAGCCTATGCGAATCCGCCACAGTTAACGCAGTTTATTGCCGGTAAGATCCAAGCCGCACAGGCTTTACAACAGCAAGAACGCTATGGGGATGCGATTGAGTTGTTAACTGAACTCACCCCGAGACAAGCGTACGACCAAGCTTTTGTACAACGCGTGTTAGGTATATTTCATTGGCAGCAAGAAAATACCGACCAAGCGGTAAAGTACTTAACACTGGCCGTTGAAAGTCAGTTATTACCGACAGAACAGACTTGGATGACGCAACGAATGGTGGCGGATATCTTACTTAGTCAGCAAAAGTACCAACAAGCCTTGCCGCATTACTATGTTCTTGTGAACAAAAAAATATCGAGTATTAAGTTAAAAGAATTTACGGAACTGTGGCTACGTATCGCGCAAACCCATTATCAGCTTCGTGAATGGGACAAGGTACTCATTGCTGTGCGTTCATATGAAGGGATAAATACGCAAGGTGACCAAGTTCAGGCGCTAAATCTACAATTGACGGCACAATCACAACTGCAACGCTGGCCTGCTGCTATTGATACCTTAGACCGCATCATTGCCGTAGAGCCCGATAAGCTATTATGGTGGCAGCAACTTGCTGGTTTACAATTACGAGTTTCACAGCCACAAGCGGCATTAACCACTTTAATTTTAGCGCAACGTCAAGGGCTTGAGTTAAGTGTACAAGAGTATCGTACGTTGGCACAGTTATATGCACAACAAGGTATACCTGAACAAGCTGCTCGTGAGTTAGGCTTATTAGCGGCCAATATTACGGACAATGATGAGCGTCAGAAACTATTAGCGGAACAAGCGCAATATTGGCAGATGGCGAAAGAGTGGAATAAGGCGATTGACACATGGCGCGATGTTATTGCCTTGTCTACAGGTGATGCAGCGGAATATCGCTGGCTGCTCGCACAACTATTGTTACAGCAGGGACATTATGAGTTGGCTCTGCTGGAGTTGAATCATCATCAAATTAAGCAAGGTAAAAGTAACAAGGAGCAAGCAGCAATCGAGTTAGCCAAAGTTCGATCTTACTATAAACTTGAGCAATTTGACCGTGCGATCACCCATGCAAAGTTAGCTCAGTATCTTTCGCCCTCGGCGAGTGCAAAAGGCTGGCTTAAGTATTTACAACAAGTACGTAAAATACATAGTTAGTACCCACTATAACTATGCCTCGTTAAGACTATTATTTAAGTAATGGTTCTATTTATGCGTTAATGTCTTAACTTTTTAGTAAAGCGAGTAATGCCATTTCAATCAGTTGGGTATCATTTAATTGCTTATATTTGTCTTGTTGTTTAAGGGCTTCAAGCATGTTTTTGTGGGTTTTACTGAGTTTTAAGTAATGGCTATTAGCATCGAGCGCCGTTAAATTTTGTGTTTGCAGTGATTCAGTAATCACGCGTAAATAACTCGGGCGTAGATGGGCTGTTAATATTTCCAAGTACGCGCCTGGCGCCATGCCTTGGTATTCTGTTACTGCGATCTGTATATCTAGAGACACGTTATTGTCGCTAAATATTTCATCGAGTTGTTTGGTGGCAATATCAGCAGTGACTTTACGGCTGAGTTTACGGGCCTCATCATTAGACATGATTGGTGTTGTAGAAATAATGTTAGCTTGAGTCACTGAAATGATACCTTGTTAGTGCTTAATATTTATTATTAACCAGAATAACATAACCCTGAAAATAATCGATTTTAGGTTCTTATTTTCTACCTCTCATTATCGAAATGCACTATTGTTCATGGTATTCAGTCGTATTTAGTTGTATTTTGTAGCCATCTCCAAACTATACTATACCCAAGCTATGCCAATATTTACTTATTGTACCGTTAACGAGCAGGACGCTATGAAATACCCAGACTTTACCGATAAACATGAATCACTTATGGCAAAAAATCTAACTCCAGATTTGTTCACTCAATTGCAGGATGTAGTGACTAAAAATGGTTTTACATTACACGATGTGATTAATTCAGGGTTAATAAATCCTGATAGCGGTATTGGCGTCTATGCGGGTGACACTGAGTCATACCAATGTTTCGCGCCCTTGTTCAATCCGATTATTAGTCAATATCATGGCTTTGACGAAAATACTTTACACACAACTAATTTAAACCCTGCTGATATAGATGCGAATGATCCAGATCCGACTAATAAATACATAGTATCTACCCGGATTCGGGTAGGGCGAAACCTCGCTGATATGCCACTCGGGCCTGCGATAACTAGATCACAACGTAATGAAGTTGAAACCCGGGCAGCAGCCGCATTGACAAATATGTCAGGTGAATTATCGGGTAATTATTATACCTTATCTGACATTCCTGAAACGGTGAAAACCCAACTGGTTAATGATCACTTCTTGTTTAAAGCGGGCGATCGTTTTTTTGAAGCTGCGGGTTTAAACCGTGATTGGCCTGCTGGACGAGGCATTTATCATAACATTGATAAAACCTTTTTAGTCTGGGTGAATGAAGAAGACCAATTGCGTGTTATTTCGATGCAAGCGGGCGGTAATATCCAGCAGGTGTTTGTACGTCTGACCACTGCACTGGCTGAGCTTGGGCAGCATTTGGATTTTGCGTTTACTGATCACCTCGGTTACATCAGTAGTTGTCCGACAAACCTGGGCACGGCAATGCGAGCCAGTGTGCATATTAAACTGCCTTGCTTAGGTAACAACATGGCTAAATTTAAAGCTATTACCGAAGCGCATCATTTGCAGATCCGCGGCATCCACGGTGAACACTCTGAAAGTGAAGGGCATGTTTATGATATCAGTAACCGCCGTCGTTTAGGGGTTACTGAAGTGGAATGTGTACAAGATTTATATCAAGGGGTGGTTGCTTTAATCGCCGAGGAACAATTGCTAGAACAGGCTTAAAATAAGCAATGACGTTTTAACGTTATTTTTATGACTCGTTACTTATCTCTGAATGGTTGGGTAAGCATTCGCTGCACCTGACATTCTTTGGCGTCACGAAAATAAGGCAAACCAATCTGCATTTTTTGATGACCTAATGCCGGTTGCGCTTGGTAACTACCAAATAAACGATCCCACCAAGGTAAGCAGAAGCCGAAATTATGATTGGTTTCACGGCCATTGATCGAGTGATGCACGCGGTGCATATCAGGTGTAACTAACAAGTAGCGAAGATAATGATCTATTTTACTTGGTAATCGGATGTTGCTGTGATTAAACATCGCGGTCAGATTCAATAACATTTCAAATAACACTACGGCAATCACTGGCACCCCCAGTGTGATAATGACCGCAATTTTGATCAGCATAGATAACCCAATTTCAATGGGATGAAAACGGATTGCTGTCGTCACATCAATATCAAGATCGCTGTGGTGCATCCGGTGTAAACGCCATAGTACTGGAATTTTATGAAATATTCGGTGCTGAAAATAAATCGCCGCATCAAGCAACATGATAGACAAGACTACGATTAACGTATTACTCATTATGTTATTTTCAGCTATTACAGCACCTAACCCCCATTGTTGTTGCACATACAGGGCAGCATCGATAGCAACAAACGGCATTAGTAATTTTAACGTAAGATTATTAAGCATCACCATCGCGATGTTATTGCCCCACCGCTGTATTTTTGCAACGGTTAGTGGTCGTTTGGGTTGATAGTGTTCCCATACGGCTAATAATATAAACAAACCAATAAATGCACCAAGTCGCAGTGCATTGCTGTTAACGATAAACCAGTCGTTCATCTCTTTTACCTGCTGTATTTCTGTTAAGCGTATTGTGCTGGTTGAAGTACCCCTAGCTGAAGCAAGGGGATTCTTGTCGTCTACGGTTTAGGCATTGCAACTATGTTAACATTAACCGTAATTGCGTTAGTCTTCTAAAACCTCTTACAAGCATTTAACGTGTCGGTACTACCTACCGCCACAAAATTGTTTAAGCTGCTAGTCTTAATCCCTCTTTATGGATATTGATAGCAGCATTATGATCTCTATCGTGAACAGCGCCGCATGCGCAAGTCCACTTCCTGATCGCTAATGACCACTGCCCAGCGTATAACGCTCCACACTCGCTGCACATTTTAGACGAAGGAAACCACTGGCTAATAGTTGATAATTTACGCCCGTACCAATCAGCCTTATATTCTAACTGTCTTGCTATTTCACCGAAATTAGCATCATGGAGATGCTTTGCCAGCTTGCGATTTTTCACCATGTTTTTGACTTTCAATGACTCGATCCCTATCACTTGGTTTTCGTTTATAAGTGTCGACGTCATTTTATGCGTAAAGTCTCTACGGGAATTCGCTATCTTTTCGTGGATCTTAGCAATAACAAGCTTTTGCTTTTTGAAATTGCGAGAGCCTTTTTTTCTTTTCGCTAATTTTCGTGAAGCCTTAGCGAGTTTTTTGGCATATCGATTTGTTAAGCGCGGGTTGTTAAATTTAACGCCATCCGAGCAGATCGCTAAATCTTTAATGCCAACATCGACACCGATCGTTTTATTAACAATCGGCAGCTGTTTTATAGCTTCTTTTACTAGTATTGAAACAAAATACTTACCTGATTTAGTCTTGGATACGGTAAGTGAACTTGGTTTTCCAGTGAAGTAGCGCGACCACTTTATTTTAAGCGGTTGCTTCATTTTAGCGAGTAACAATGATTGTTTATCTGCATCCCATTTGAACCCGTTACTCATGTAACTGGCTGATTGATAATTATGCTTTGATTTAAATTTAGGGTAACCAAAACCTGACTTAAAAAAGGACTGAAAACCGTTGTTAAGGTGTTTTAACGCCTGTTGTAAAGGCACGCTTGATACGTCTTTCAGCCACAAAAGGTCGGGGTTCTTTTTAAGCTGAGTGAGGTTCTTACTCCAATCGTTATAATTGGTTTTATTGCCTAGTTCATACTGCGCTTTAGAAAACGCCAATGCTGAATTATAAGCGACACGCACACAACCAAATGTCTGAGAAAGCATGACTGCTTGCTCGTTATTCGGGTAAAATCTGTATTTGTACGCGATTAACTTCAACATAACACCCTAGTTAACTGTATGTAATTCCAGTGTCAAGTTCTAAATTTAGACCTTGTCACTTTGTATGTCAACAGAATAAAGGCCAGGGCGCCTATTGCTTCGCAATAACGACTTACATTCCCGACATAAATGACGGGGTTTTACGTCAAAGATGATAAAAATGACATTGCCAAGTCTCGCTGTGATGCTTTGTTGCAAAATAAAGTTATTCTTGGAATAGACATATATCAATTACAAGCAAGTAGTGGTTCCGTAATATGGTGGTATACCCAAGTAGCTTGGGCACACGACCATATTATTACAGTTTGTTATTTTTTGAGGCACTTATGGATACTATTCCCAGTTTTATGACCGCACAGCATCGCCATTGTGATGATTCTTTTATTGCCACTGAGTCGGCTGTATCGGCAAGCAATTGGATACAAGCAGATAGCCAATGGTCTGTATTTACAACCGATCTTGACAGCCATTTACAGCAAGAAGAAACGATTTTGTTTCCAGCGTTTGAACAGGCGACGGGTATGACGATGGGACCAACGCAAGTTATGCGTGCTGAACATGCGCAGATGCGTCAATTGGTCGCTGAGATGACGCAGGCATTGTCTGCGCAGAATAAAGATCAATTCTTAGGGTTATCTGAAACGTTAATGATCTTAATGCAGCAACACAACATGAAAGAAGAGCAGATGTTATATCCAATGACGCAAGCTCATCTTCCGGATGCCACTGCCGTGTTACAGCAAGTTAAAGCATACTAGTTGATGGGGACCAATTACTTGCAAGCAATCGATCTTGATGTAAGCGAATTACCCGCTCCGGAACCGATGCGTCAAATTTTGCTGGCGTTAGCGGCACTATCCCCTGGTCAGTGTCTGGTTATTTATCATCGTAAAAATCCCGTGCCGTTATACCCTAAATTAATCGAATTAGGTTTTGCCTATAGAGTCGATGTTGAGTATAGCCTAAATGATTCGACGGTTTTATCTGATCACCAAAGCAATAAACAGTTGCGTAGTAACGGCAGTTGCGAAGATCTCGCGGTTGTCATCAAGGTTGCTTTTAAAACTGATGAATCGGCATTAGCCTCATTTTCTGAGATGGAATTAGCATGAATCTTGCTGGATTGGATTTTGACAATATACCGGCATTTTCAGTGCCGATGCGGTTCTTTTTGGCTGCGCCTGTATTTGCATTCATCAGCGCATTGATTATTGCTTTTACAGGGGAGTCTATGTGGTTAACACGCTGGCATCCTGCCACGCTCGCGCTGACTCATGCTATGGTGCTGGGTATTATTTCGATGATCATGTGTGGCGCAATTTTACAGTTATTACCGGTACTGGCAGGCAAGTCACTGCCTCATGTGAAACTTATTTCAACGTTAACATTAGTGACGATGTCATTAGGCACGCTGTCGTTAATTACGGCATTTTTAGCGAGTATGTTTGGGCTTAATCAGGCTCTCTTTTTCGCTGTTGCAGGCGTGTCGTTTACCCTTGGCTTAGGCGGTTTTATCGGCGCCATATTATGGCTAATTAGGCAACGAAATCGGGCTAGTGTATCCATTAATACCATGCGCTTAGGCTTTATTGCGATGTTGGTAGTTGGCATTATTGCCAGTTTACTCTTGGCGGATTATTTATTCGCGAGCCAATTTAATATCACTAAAAAACTGACTGATAACCATGCCAGTTGGGGATTGATTGGCTGGATCAGTTTAGTGATTATGGGTGTTAGTTTTCAAGTATTACCTATGTTTCATGTTGCACCTGCATTTCCATTGTGGTGCTCTCGTTTTCTGCCCAGTTTTCTATTCATCGTCTTGTTGACCCATACATTAGTGACGTTGGGGATGACACAACTTGCGTTGATTAATATTCCAGCATGGCAAATGATTCAATCCATTTGTACGACGTTATTAAAGTTAGGCTTGATGGTATATGCAATAACGGCGATTCATTGTTTAAACCGACGTAAGCGAAAAATTAACGATGTTAGTGTAACCTGTTGGTTTATTGCATTATGTTGCTTATTTATTTGCTGTGTGATTAGTTTAGTTATGAGCTTAATGACGAATACTATGACCGGATCAGAGAGCTTGTTATTAAGTTTAGGCTGGTCACCGCTGACACTGGCTTCGGTATTTATCTATGGTTGGATAATCAGTGTGATCATGGCGATGATTATCAAGATCATTCCTTTTTTGGCATACCTGCATTTGCAACGTCAATGTGGATTTCATATGCAGGCGTTCTCACTGTTGCCTAATATGCACGAACTATTAAGTAAATCGCGTATGCAGTACTTATTATATAGCCATGTTTTTAGTTTGTTTACGTTGATTATCACGTTATATAATCCCGCGAATTACTGGTTATTATCGTTAGCGATTATGGGACAGTTTGGATACTTATTATTTTTGATGGTCAGTGTGAGTAGTCGTTATCGTGGCAAGGCTAAGGCTATTGATGAGGCGCTACTATTACCATAACTAATAAAGTACGTAACGCATCAAGCCAATACCTGATGCGTTAGATAGTTTTAAGCTGTAAAACTTATGATGTAAACAATACCCAGCTATAACCAATAAACATAGCTAACAGTATTGCGCCAGAAAGACGACCAAAACGATAGTTTAGTTTACTGTCTGCTACAATTAATTCATCTGTTTGTTGTTCTGGTGTTAAAGCTGCACGACGTTTAGTCACAGCAACATAAGTCATTGTGAATGAAATAACCATAAATGCCGTCATGATAGATAACATGGGTAAATCACGCGTCAATACTTCTGCTGGCAGTTGTAATCCATCACCAATTAACCCTGGGAATGCTAACACACCTAATAGGTTGAAGGTGTTAGAACCAATCACAGTTGCAAATGCAATTTCAGGCATACCACGGCGAACACCAGCGATAGCAGCGGCTAGTTCTGGTAAACTGGTACCAAATGCAACAATCGTTAGACCAATCAACAAGTCGCTAACGCCCATCGCTTTCGCAAGTTGCACACTGCCCCAAACCATAATTTGTGAGCTGATTAATAACATGATCAGCATGGCGATAGTTTCAACTAATGCTCTATTTTGGCTTACATCTAAAAACTCTAGCTCGTTTTCAATATCATCAGTAGACGATGATTTAGCGAGGTATACACAGTAAAGTGCAAGTAATAAGATCAGGATAAGACTATCCCACATCGTAATTGAACCGTTTGACATTAACGCGATAGTTGCAATAAGCGCGAGTACCAAAATAGGCAATTCACGTTTAATGAAACGTACTTTAATTACTAACGGCATAAACAGGGCACAAAGCGCCAATACTAAACCACAGTTGATGATATTAGAGCCGATAGCATTACCGACCGCGAGACCTTCTGCACCATTAAATGACGCAATTGCGCTGACGACTAATTCTGGGAACGAAGTACCGAAGGCAATGACAGTCATACCAATAAACATCACTGAAACACCAAACTGTTTGGCTAATGTTGATGATACTAAGATAAGACGGTCGGCACTTACGGTCAGTAAGATAAAGCCGACTAACACTGCAATGATGGGTAATAATAAAGACATAGGATTCTCGTACGAGGGCATTTTGACATAAACAAGCGACACCCCGCCCTCGAAAGTAGGTGTTTACTTGTTCAAGTCTCATCAAACGTAGTCTCGGGTTGTTAACCTCGAACTAGGTTGAATACACCATGACCTGTGGGTCAGTTATGTTGATGCATTCCTTCACGTGGGTGAAGCGACTACTCCCTCGAATAGATTGGCGCATTATAAGACAGAACCGAACTAACGCAAGTAGATTGTGTAATTTAATTACACCATGAATTAAGTATACCCAAGCTACTTCAATATAAGTGTTAAGTGTTAAGTGCTAAGTTCTCAATTGTAAATTGATTTGCACAACCGCATGATCGGTGCTTTCGCTATCACGCGCATAGATAGGATTAATCAAGTGGCGATCATAAGTATGGTAATCACTGACCTCAAAAAGGCTACGCTGATATTCTGCATTAAACTCACACGATAATAAGATGTAATCTAATACCGAGCCTTTGTTATAAAAGTAATGGGTAGCGGGACGGGGGACTGGCGTGCAACTGGCGACCGAGCCATTTGTGGCATGTTGGTATAAGTGCCAGCTATCTTGCAGACTGAATTGTTTTACAATGTCTTGTGCTTGCGGGTCTGAATTGAAGCGTAATGTATTCATAGTCAGGTGCGATAATACCCCATCTCGGTCATGATCTAATACATCGTTGAAGTCACCCATCAACATCATTGGATTATTGGTCGCTAATCGACGTTGGATCATTTGCTGAAACAATAATGCCGCTTCTGAGCCCCGTTGCATTGATGAGCCCCAACTACCGCACATTTGTTTGCTAAAAGCATCAAGTACGGCTTTGGTTGTGGCTAGTTCCTCATCTTCACTTTCTAACATTGGTCGCTTAGATTTAAAGTGCACCACATAACAATCGGTTGTACCAAGGTGTGGTAATTCTATACTGGCGCGCAGGGGTTTACGACTAAATTGGTATTCCGATGATAAACCCATGCTCTCGGCAAGGTCGCTATCTGGTATGACTGCCGCGATAGCGGTTATCGGGTAGCGTGATGCTATCGCCACCACCGGACTGCGGAAAATGTAGTCTTCGATAACATCTGCACTATCAACGACTTCAAAATATGGATAATGACATTCAGCGACTAATGCTTTTAAAGAGTCAGGGCTAAACACTTCTTGAAAACCGATGACATCAGGCTGATGTTCGGCAAGATAATCTCGGATCCACTTCTGCTTTTTTTGCCATTGTTGCTCGTCATAGATACGATCAAAATCATAACAGGCAAACGGTGGTTCAATGTAATTGAAAAGATTAAAGGTGGCAATTTTTAGCATAGGATAAGAAATACCAGAAATAGAGAAGAACTGTAATGGTTATAACAAGCTTAGCAGGATGGAGCAAGTAAGTTTAAATACCTGAAGCGGTTTGAAGCAGTAACACCGCTTTAGTGGTGCATTTCAAACCTGTTTCACTTGAAATGCATTTGTGTATTGTTCATAAATGAAGCGATGTCGTTATATAAAGGTAGCATGTATGAGATATGTGATTACTATCACTTTATAGAGGCACGTGCTGAATTATGATTATTTCTTAATATTGCCAGTTATTTTAATATCATTATATAATGCTTAATTATAACTGAACTCTCCGAATTTAAGGAATACGCTATGACTACTGCAAATGTTTTTCACCTTGGTATTAATAAATCTGATTTAAAAGGTGCCGAATTGGCTATTATTCCGGGTGATCCTGCTCGTGTCGAAAAGATCGCAGCGCAAATGGAAAACCCGCAATTTTTAGCAAGTCATCGTGAATACACAGTTTATTTAGCCGAGCTAGAAGGCAAGAAAGTTGTTGTATGTTCAACGGGTATTGGTGGTCCATCAACGTCGATTGCAGTTGAAGAGCTTGCGCAGCTTGGCGTGAACACCTTCTTACGTGTTGGTACTACTGGTGCAATCCAAGAAAACATTAATGTTGGTGACATGATTGTTACTACAGCATCAGTGCGTCTTGATGGTGCCAGTTTGCATTTTGCGCCAATGGAATTTCCAGCTGTAGCTGATTTTACTGTCGCAACAGAAATGAAAGCGGCTGTTGATGCTGCAGGAATTAAAGTACACATGGGCGTAACAGCATCGAGCGATACTTTTTATCCAGGCCAGGAACGCTACGATACATTCTCGGGTCGTGTTACTCGTCGTTTCCAAGGTTCAATGCAAGAATGGCAAGACATGGGTGTATTAAACTTTGAAATGGAATCCGCTACATTATTTACTATGTGTGCAAGCCAAGGACTTAAAGCAGGTTGTGTAGCCGGTGTGATCATTAACCGTACCCAAAAAGAGATCCCTGATCAAGCAGCAATGAAAGCGGTTGAAATGTCATCAATCAAGGTTGTTGTTGATAGTGCGCGCCGCATGCTAATGGCATAATCGAGACATTGATTACAATTTCTAGTTGATGAAAAAAAGCCAGACTAAAGTATAGGTCTGGCTTTTTTGTGTTTATGTTGATGCAAAATAAACCGCTTTGTCACCAGCTGACCATTGCGGGTATTTATACATAATATCAGTAAATAATGCTGAGCTTGTGTGGCGGTTTAACCAAACCCGTAATTTAGGGTAGGGGCATTGCTCGAACCAAGCTTTATCAACACTTGCAAATTGACGGATAAAAGGAAATATTGCAATATCCGCGAGACTAACATCTTCACCAATAAGGTTGCTATGTAAGGTGAGCAACAGTTCTAGTTGGTTGAGAAAATGGCTACCTTGTTCACGGTATTCCGTTTCAGTATATTCTGGATGGCGATCGGCGTATTTATATTTGTCTAAAATGGCTTTAAATTCGTTATCGTTTTCATCGATCAGTGAGCTGATCTGTTTTTGTAAATGTGGCTGATTTTTACGGAGCCAATCATCACTATCATGTTGTGACAGCGCCCACTGCATAATATCGCGGCTCTGATCAATGATCTTTTTATCCTGAGTAACCAGCACGGGCACAGTGCCTTTAGGCGAATAAGCTAATAAGCTTGTTGGTTTATCTTTTAATACCACTTCTCTCAATTCAACTTCAACTTGGCTATAACAAATAGCAAGTCGTGCTCTCATTGCATAGGGACAGCGTCGAAACGAATAAACAATTGCAGGGCGTATAGGTCGCATTTATAAACTCCAACATTAAGGTATTGAGGTTAAATTATCTAACATTATTTCACTGTATCAAATCAACAGTATATATACATTAAAATGATTGTATTATTAGTCTTTTATATCCTTTGGCTGTGTTAATATTTGTCCGAATGAATTGGAAATTGTAAGGTATTAGATTTTAATGAATGAAAAAATGGGTTTTTCATTACTGGAACTAACATTTGTTATTGTTGTGCTTTCTATTTTAGCTATGTTTGCTGTTCCGGAATATACAAAAACACATCGCGAAGCTAAAGTGGCAGTACTTAATGATTTACGCGGTAAGTTGACTAGCGCCGTTGATACCTTGAAAACAGCATCAAATATTGAATCGCGAAAACAGACGATTGATGGTCAGAGCTATGTTCAATACGATGCTCGACAGTACTACCTGGTTGCTGGTAAATTACTTCATCCGAGTGAAATATGTCATATTTTAGGGCTTACCACAGCACAACTTGCCGAAGGTGTAGCTGTAACCTCGATTGACGGGATGTATACTTGTAAATACGAAAACGTCAATACTAGTTGGATTAAGATGAATAAGCTTGAGTCCACAGACTGCGCATTATCTTATGCTGCGAGTTATAGTAATAGCATCATTACCGCGGTTGATATTAAGCTGGTAGGCGATTGCCTAAAGCAATAACATGCTTTATTTGGCGTTGAAAAATCGCACACATTTAACATGAATTTAACCCTTTAAACTTTCTAAACTTTCGTTTTTTAATTTCATTCGAAAGTTGTTTTACGTTTGATTAGAGATAAACCTTCCATTAGGTACCTATTTACAGGTATTTGATGGATATATCGCTGAAACCATTTTAGTTTTTGGTCATTTTGAGTGATAATGCCGCGCCTAGTCCGTTATCTATGCATCACATAAACAGACTATCGCTATATATTCTAATCTTTTCGATAAAATCTTTAGGGAATTAAACCATGGTAAAACCTGAGAATAACAGTATCGTCATTTTTGGTGCTTCGGGTGATTTAACAAAACGAAAGTTACTCCCCGCGCTTTATCACCTTTATGTCAATGAACTGTTACCTGAAGATTTTTCTATTTTGGGTGCGAGTAAAACAGCATTCACGGATGATTCATTTCGTGAGAAAGTAACTAATGATTTAATCAAAAGTGAAGGCGTCTCTCAGCAACAAGCTGAAGAATTCTGTCAACATTTGTATTATATATCGATGAATATGACAGATGCTGATAGTTATGTTGCCTTTAAAGAACGCTTAGAAATATTATCTGAGAAGCATAATACGGTTGGCAATGCTATTTATTACATGGCAACGCCACCAAGCCTATATGCATCAATCTCAACTAATTTAGCTAAACATAAATTGAATAAAGACCGTAACGGTTGGAAACGATTAATTGTTGAGAAGCCGTTTGGTTATGATCTTGAGTCAGCCAACAAGTTAGATGAACATCTACATACTTGTTTCCGTGAACGTCAGGTTTACCGTATCGATCATTACCTAGGTAAAGAAACAGTACAGAATCTATTAGTATTCCGCTTTTCAAATGGTTTCTTTGAACCACTTTGGAACCGTAGTTTTATTGATTACGTGGAAATTACTGCCGCAGAGAGTTTAGGTGTTGAAGAGCGAGGTGGTTATTATGATCATTCTGGCGCGGTTCGAGACATGCTGCAGAACCATCTGTTACAGGTACTTGCTTTAGTTGCGATGGAACCGCCTGCGGTTATTAACGCTGATGCTATGCGTAACGAAGTGGTTAAAGTGATCCAAAGCTTACGTCCACTTGAAGAACAAGATTTAAAAGAGAATCTTGTTCTTGGTCAATATACCAAGAGTGTTGTAAATGGCGAAGAATTGCCAGGTTACCGTAGTGAAAAAGACGTTGATGAAGATTCACGTACACCTACGTATGTAGGCATGAAGATGATGATTGATAACTGGCGTTGGAACGGTGTACCTTTCTATGTACGTACCGGTAAACGTATGCCAGAACGTCTAACAGAAATTGTGGTTCACTTTAAGAAAACCCCACATCCAGTGTTCGGTCAAAATGCCCCAGAGAATAAGCTGATCTTACGTATTCAACCAAATGAATCGATTCAGATGGATTTTGGTTTGAAAAAACCGGGTGCCGGTTTTACTGCGCAACAGGTATCGATGAGCTTTAATTATAATAGCCTAGAAGAAAATAATTTATTAACGGCTTATGAGCGATTGCTACTGGATTGTATGAAAGGCGATGCGACTTTATTTGCGCGTTCCGATGCTGTCAAAGCGTGTTGGGAATACGTGCAACCAATCTTAGATTACAAAAAAGAAGTGAAATCTTTATTTGGTTATAAGTGTGGTACTTGGGGTCCGAACCGAGCAGATGAGATGTTAGAAAAAGACGGCCGTGAATGGCGCTTTTCTAGCGAAGAAGTCATTAACTAAGTAACTCAGTAAATAATATAGTAGCGTGGGATCATGATGGATTATCGTATTTTTGAAACACCTCAACAAGTTGTTGAATCATTAGCTAACTCGCTTGTTGAATACAGTAAGCAAGATAAGCCTGTGCATATCTCGTTATCAGGTGGCAGTACACCGAAACTTCTGTTCAAAGTATTAGCGAAGGCACCATTTTCAACAAGTATTGAATGGGGCAACTTGCACTTCTGGTGGGGTGACGAACGTTGCGTAGCCCCGGATGATGCTGAAAGTAACTTTGGTGAAGCGCAAGCGTTATTATTTTCACAAGTAGCATTACCTGCTGAGAATATTCACCGCATTTTAGGTGAAGATGTGCCAGAGCAAGAAGTTGTTCGTTTTGCACAAGAGATGCAAGATTGTATTCCGGCTGATAATGGCCTGCCGTGTTTTGATTGGATCTTGCTTGGTATGGGCGGCGATGGGCATACTGCTTCATTATTCCCAGGTCAAACTGATTATAATGAGAAAAATATTGCAATTATTGCGCAGCACCCAGAATCAGGACAATATCGTATTTCTAAAACAGCACGTCTGTTAGCGAATGCAACACGTATTAGTTATTTAGTGATGGGTGAAGGTAAAGCACAAGTGATCAAGCAAATTCATGATAATGATGATGCCGCACTTGCTTACCCAGCAGCACAAGTAAAAGCAAGTCAGGGTAAAACTGAGTGGTTTTTAGATGCGGATGCAGCTAAGTTAATTAACGGTTAATCCGCATAAGTAATAACGATAGCTCAATGAGCTTAGCGTCAAAGACCTGTTAGTTTATGCTAACAGGTCTTTTTTCGTGCGTTTGTTTGTTTTTCATACTTATCTTAAATATTTAATTCCTCATTAAATTACCCTAGAAGCCTTTTTAAAGCATTAGCAAAAATTCAGCTGACATTAGTTTGGGTTGAACTAAGATCGTTGCTTAGCTTGCCTGTTTGACGTCTTATGGTTGTTATTTTATTTCCATTCTGTGTTTATTATTGTCTTTATAGGTTTTTACAGCTGTTTTAGCAATGTAATTTAGCTATTTATGGCTATTTTAAAGCACTGTATCTGATATTTTTATGTGTAATTTAGATATTTTATGTGTCATATTATGTCGAGTTAAACGAAATGGTGACAAAGCACCTTAATAGCATTAAGTATAATTACTCTTTAATTAATAGTATTTGATAATACTGAAATATCTTCATTCTATACTGGTGCAATGGGTTAGCGTTGTATTGTATTTAGCGACCATTTATAGATGAATATGTAAGTATAAGGACAAGCATGAACAACACACAAGATTCATTTTTAACTAGTTTCTTTAAACTAGAATCAGCGGGTGGCATTATCTTAATGTTCTCAGCTGTATTAGCTATGGTTTTAGCTAATAGCCCTGCACAAGATTTATATGCATTATTTCTGGAAATTCCAGTAGAGATCAAGCTTGGTGGTTTAGAGATCGCGAAACCATTATTACTTTGGATTAATGATGGTTTAATGGCTGTATTCTTCTTTTTAGTTGGACTTGAGTTAAAAAGAGAATTAGTCGAAGGGGAGTTATCTGATCCTCGTAATATTATCCTACCGGGCATTGGTGCTATAGGTGGTATGTTATTCCCAGCGCTTATTTATGTTTACTTTAATATGGATGATCCCGCTGCATTAAGTGGTTGGGCTATTCCTGCGGCAACAGATATTGCATTTGCGTTAGGTATCTTGAGTCTATTAGGTTCTCGTGTGCCTGTTAGTTTGAAAATATTCTTAACATCGTTAGCTATTTTTGATGATATTGGTGCGATCCTGATTATTGCATTCTTCTATACAGCGAACCTGTCTATTCCTGCACTTATTGTCACAGCCTGCTGTATTCCAGTGTTGGCCTATTTCAATAAGCGTAATGTTGATTCGAAAGCATTGTATATTATCGTCGGTATTGTGATGTGGGTGGCAATGTTGAAATCTGGCGTTCATGCTACATTGTCAGGTGTTATCCTTGCTCTGTTTATTCCGATGCAGTCAAAAGATAAATCACATTCACCACTGAAGTCGATGGAACATGGTTTACACTTCGTCGTTGCCTTTGTTATCTTACCTGTTTTTGCATTTGCGAATGCCGGGATTAATTTATCGGGTGTTGGTCTAGATCAAATTTTACACCCTGTGCCTATGGGTATTGCGTTAGGCTTATTTATTGGTAAGCAAGTTGGTATCTTTGGCCTATGTTGGTTAGCAATTAAATGTAAGATTGCACAAATGCCAAAAGGTATGGGCTGGTGTTCTTTATATAGTACCGCCATCTTATGTGGTGTTGGTTTCACCATGAGCTTATTTATTGGTTCATTAGCCTTTGAAGAGACGGGTACAAACTTATTATTTGATGAGCGTCTTGGTATTATCTTAGGTTCATTACTGTCCGGTATCATTGGTTTCTTCATGCTGAAATCATGTCTACCCAAGCAAGCGGACGTCGCTAAATAACTTAGCGCTTACCTTATTATTTAACTTGAAGCATCCTTGATTGGGTGCTTTTTTATATCTGCTTATATACGATGATTACTTATTTATCAGTTGAATATATTGATTAAACAAGCTAATTTAAAGATTCAAAATGTAGTTATCATAATCAGAGAGCGTAGTCTTGAGTACTATTAAATCGATATTTGAACGTAATCGCGCATGGTCAGAACAGATTAATGAACAGTTCCCTGACTTTTTTGAGCAACTTTCTAAACAACAATCACCTGATTATCTATGGATCGGTTGTTCCGATAGTCGCGTACCTGCAAACCAGATCATGGCCCTGCCTCCGGGGGAAGTTTTTGTTCACCGTAACATTGCTAATGTTGTTGTGCACACTGACTTAAATTGTTTATCAGTGATCCAGTACGCCGTCGAGGTGCTTAAAGTTAAGCATATTATTGTCTGTGGGCATTATGGTTGTGGTGGCGTTAAGGCGGCGATGGGCGATGATCAGCATGGTTTAATTGATAATTGGCTACGTCACATAAAAGATGTAGAACGCTTCCACATGGACGAGTTAAAAGAGGTTAGCGAAGAAGATAAAATTGACCGCATGTGTGAATTAAATGTTGTAGAGCAGGTTAGAAATGTCTGTAATACCACTATTGTGAAGCGAGCTTGGCGTAAGGGTGGAGATTTAACTATTCACGGTTGGATTTTTAATATTAGTAATGGGGTATTGAAAAGCTTAACTGAAAGTATTAATTCGAGAGAGAAGCAGCTAGAAGTAATTGTTAAGTAGTCCAAGTATTTAAGCACGAGTCATAAGTAAAAAAAAAGCCAATGAGATGTCTCATTGGCTTTTTATTACCTAAACCTAATGCCACATTACATGTCATAAATTTTAGGTAATAAAAAAGGTGAACTAAGTTCACCTTTTTTGATATCTGTTTAACCGATTAATAGTAAACTATTAAAGAGGTTTAACGTTCTCAGCTTGAGGACCTTTTTGGCCTTGGCCTACAGTGAACTCAACTTTTTGACCGTCAGTAAGTACTTTAAAGCCATCAACTAAGATAGAGCTGAAATGTACGAATACATCTGGGCCATTTTCTTGCTCGATGAAACCGAAACCTTTAGCTTCGTTGAAGAATTTTACTTTACCGATTACTGTATTAGACATATTAAAAAACCCTGTATATACGTTATTAAAAAATTTGTTAAAAAACCAGGGTGTAACTTATATAAACAATACAAAACAATAATAGATACAAGTATCAACTAAAGCTCATTCTACCGATATAAACTAGCCTAATTTCTTAAGACGAATTATACATGGTTAAAGTCTCATAGCAATACACTCGTTCGTTATTTTTATGAAATTGTTGTTTTTATTAACAAAATTATTATTTTTAGAGGCTGTTTGATGTATTTTAAGCCGCTGTAACTGTTATTTTATTCAATATCAGTTCATATAACAGTCAATCTCTATCACGATCTAATTTTTGAATTAAGGTCGACCGTCATGGTTGAGCCGTTATTCTTTATTACTAGTTTAGTCGTGTGCAGACCACCATGTAATATATGTAAGAATTTGATATAAAAGGTATAAGAGGTAATTTATAAATATAGGCTAGTACGGGATGGCAGTGCTGAGGCATGTGTTAACGATAAGATTAAGGAGTGGTGATGAGTAAGCGTGTTCGTCGACAGTGGTTTTTTCACCAAAAAGTAGTAAAGCGCTTCTATTTAAGGAATAGCGTGAGTGAGTATTAAGAAATAGTGTGAGTGAGGTTTAAAGTGTATTTAATCATGAGTAGATACTCTATTCTAAAAAGTGTCAGTAAATAGTACGATTTACTGACACCAGGTCACAGACAAGGTGTTATTTAGCTATATCTTGTAATTAGCTAAATACCTTGTAAATAGTTAAGCCGGGTTTTCTTCTTCTACTAGTGCAATATATTTTTCCATTGCTTGATCAGAAGATAAACCACGTAACTTATTCCATGCAGTCCATTTAGCAAAAGCAACCATATCAAAGATAGATGGCTTCTTAGTTGCAACATCACCTTCCGTTGCTTGTTTGAATAATGAGTAAAATTCTAATTTCACTTCTTGTGAAGGCTTTTTTTTGGCCGTGCCGTTTTGAACTTGGTCTACTGTAGCGTCAAATTTAGCGTGTAGGTCCGTCATGTTATATTCCTTTATCTAATGATTGAATCTATAAGTACTTAAATATTATTACAACTTGAAACTTTGTAATGCACCTACTAATGAGTAGTTTAGTCATAACTCGAATATTACCTTTATTTTTGAAATAATACATCATTTTATTTTGATTTTAGGTATGAAATTAAATAACAAAAAAACCTTACGATTCAAACTAATAAGGTTGATATTTCTAATTCCAACATTCAGTATAGCGGCGATAACGACGTTTTATCCCTAAGCTCATCGTTGATATAGCATCTGGAAGTAACTTGGATATATGTATATAGATATTTTGATCATATCCAAACGTTACACTATGTTGTATTGATGTGGAACATGAATGCAGAGGTTTGCCAGATAAAATCTGCCATTGGACTTGTAATATATGGAATTGTATATATCATTACCCATTTGTAGTTACGACCTTTGGGGTGTTAGTAAAATTAACGCCGGGGATAGGTAACATTAAATTCATTTTTTGTAAGTAAGATATGATCGAACAACAATCGAAGAGACAGATAACATTATTCGAGGCCGTATTGAATAACTACTCTACATTACAACGCTGCTTGATGTTTACTTGCGCTTTTTTAGTGGTTAGTGGGTTTGTGTTTGCTGAAAGAGCGAACATAGCATCATTTTTGTTTTCTGGTTTACCAATGGGCATTGGGTTAACAAGTAATTTTATTGCGCCGTTAGTGGCTGTAGGATTTTTAACGCTCTCTTGTTCTGCATATTTTGGCATTATTTGCGTGTCTAACGCTTCTCCGTCGTCACAACAGGCAAACGGCAATAGATTCTTATCTGAATTACGAATGACTCTTGTATTTGGTGCTTGTTTTGGTTTGTTGACAGCTATTTTATGTAGTTTGATTTTTGTGATCGCAGAGCCCTATTTACCGCAGGCGTTCCTTGAGTATCATCAAATATTTGGCTCGTTAGATGTTGTGTTAATTGTACTGACGGCTATATTTTCTAGTACATTATATTTGTCAGTATTAATGTTACCGCTATCAATAGTACTTTCAAGGTTAATGGTCTTTGAAACAACACCGTCACAGGTTAAATTAACCATAGGTAGCATTGTTATTTCATCAATTATCCTGGCATTGTTTATGGCTTTATTGGTGGCCGTGATCACGGCTACTTTATCGATAAACCTGTTCATCTTTATCGTTATCATAACCATTATAACGTCTTCAACTTTAGGCTTGTTATATTGGTTTGTAGGATTGGAAGCGAGCTTAATTGCCAACCTTGTGTATTGCTTATTAGTTTCTTATCTTGCCCATATTTTCTTATAGCACTTTTTAGTAGGTAATTTTTAATCGGTGTGTAGCGCGATTAAGCTAAATAATCGCGCTAACTGATCACATTTATTTTGTGCGTGGGACATGACATACAGAACAAGTTGGTAGTTTTGGTAATTTCATCTGTTGAAATGACAGTGTAAGACCATCGACAAGTAAGATTTTTCCTATCATTGGCGACCCAAAATTAGCGACGACCTTAATGGCTTCCATCGCTTGTATGGCACCAATAATACCCACCATAGGTGCCATGATGCCAGATTCAACACAACTTAGCGTACCACTTCCAAATAATTGACTTAAACATTGATAGCAAGGTTCATCATCGGCATAGGTAAAGACGCTTATTTGCCCTTCCATACGGATCGCAGCACCGGACACTAAAGGGGTTTTTAATGCAAAACAAGCGCGGTTAATTTGTTCGCGAGTTTCAACATTATCAGTACAATCAAGCACGATATCATGCTGTCTGATTAAATGAGCTAATTCATCTTCAGACAGTTTTTTGGTGATAGCCTGGACTTTACAATGCGGGTTTATTTGCTCAAGTTCATATTTCGCTGAAATTGCTTTAAATTCACCAATCCGACTATCACGATGCAGTAATTGACGCTGTAAATTGGATAATTCAATATGATCAAAGTCGACTAATGTCATCTGGCCCATACCAGCAGATGCTAAGTATTGACTACTCGCACAACCAAGACCGCCAGCGCCAATAATCAAGACTTTGGCTTGTTTTAAGGCTTCTTGACCATCAAAATCAAAGTGGCGTAAGACAATCTGACGGTTATAGCGTAACTCTTCTTCCGAAGATAAAATGTCATCGGAAGGTAAGCTGCCACCAATAGCTGGGTTGGTCATTAATTTAGGATCTCGTTAAAGGGTTCGATAGTGACAATTTCACCAATTTCAACATTACCGCGCTCTTGCTCGATGATGGCATAGCAGTTTGAATGGCTCAAGCTACTGAAAACACCAGACCCTTGGCTACCTGTTGATACGACTTCAAGTTGACCTTGTGCATTGACACTATAAATCGCGCGCTGGAAGTCCATACGACCCGGTGTTTTTTTCAGTTTTGTTGCCGCAATCGCATTAAAACGTGGTGTCGGCGTATAAACTTGGTTGGTCATCTTAGCTAACGCGGGCACCACAAGTTGATGAAACGTCACCGTGGCAGATACTGGATTGCCGGGTAAACCAAAGAATTTGCTGTTTGGCAGCGTACCAAATGCGAACGGTTTACCAGGTTTAATTGCGAGTTTCCAAAAACCAATTTCACCCAATTCTTCGAGTAAAATTTTAGTGTAGTCAGCTTCACCAACAGAGACACCACCGGATGTGATCACGGCATCTGCTGCCGCATCGGCTTTGATAAAAGTTTCGCGTAGTAGGTCTTCGTTATCAGGAATGATGCCATAATCGATAATGTCTAAATTTAAACGAGATAACATGGCGTTGATGCTATAACGGTTACTGTCGTAAATCTCACCAGCTGCAAGCGGTTGGCCTAAGCTTTTTAGCTCATCACCCGTTGAGAATATAGCGACTTTTAAACGGCGATATACGGTCACTTTATCAATGCCGATAGTTGCTAGCATGGGAATGTCACGTGGGGTAAGGCGACGACCTTTGGTTAGTACGGCTTGGCCGATAGCGATATCTTCAGCGGCATTACGAATATTGTCATGCATTGGCGGTATACTTTCGAAGGTGATTTGCTCACCGTCCACTTGTGTTCTTTCTTGCATAATAACGGCTTCGCAACCTTTCGGCACCGGAGCTCCTGTCATAATGCGGATACAAGTACCGAGTGGCCAATCACCATCAAATGGTTGACCAGCAAATGCTTTACCTACAAGTGGTAGGGTCATTGATTGAGTAAGGTCTGAGATCCGAACTGCATAACCATCCATTGCTGAATTATCAAAAGGCGGGACATTCATTGGAGAGGAAATGTCTTCAGCGAGAATATAATCGAGAGCATCCGCTAAATCTAATGTCAGTGTTTCTGTTACTGCATCAATATTGGCTAACATCTCTTGCATCGCTAAATCCAGTGGTTTTAGCCCTTGTACATCACAACATCCCATTACATACCCTTGTTGGTTATTTTTTGTTATATCGTTAATTATGACAAACTCGGCAGGTTGGCGATAGGATCTATAACAATAAAAGCTTAATTAACGCTATTTCAGCTAATTTGTTTATCTTATTAATTGTTAGGTGTTATTATGCGCCCATATTTCTTAAGTCGATCCGTTTGTGGAGTAATTAATGACCTGCCTAAGTAAAGAAGCTTTATTAGTTCGTTCAGTTTTGGAAGAGCGAGGGTTAGAAACTCCGATGATCGGAACTGGGCTATCAAGCACAGAGAAGAAAGAACGCATTGAATCGCATTTTACCGAGATCCTGAAACTATTAGAGCTCGATTTAAGTGATGATAGTTTGGCTGAAACGCCGCATCGTATTGCAAAAATGTACGTGAATGAAATATTCTCAGGTTTGGATTATGCGTCATTTCCTAAAATCACTTTAATCGATAATAAAATGCAAGTGGATGAAATGGTTAAGGTAAGTAATATTACTTTAACAAGTACTTGTGAACATCACTTTATTACTATCGATGGTAAAGCGACAATTGCGTATATTCCTCGCAGTAAAATAATTGGCTTATCAAAGATTAACCGTATCGTGCAGTTTTTCTCACGCCGTCCACAAGTGCAAGAACGTTTAACGCAACAAATCTTAGTTGCGTTGCAAACCTTGCTTGATTCGCAAGATGTTGCCGTGAGCATTACCGCGACGCATTATTGTGTGAAAGCACGAGGTGTAATGGATGCAACCAGCGAAACAACAACCACATCTCTGGGTGGTATTTTTAAATCACGTCCAGAAACAAGAGCTGAATTTTTGCATTGTCGCTAGTTGACGATTCGCTGTTGAGCAACTTATTAAGTTAACCTGAACTAGCATTTTCGAGTGCGGCCACTCTGTAGTTTGGGTACTTTTCATAATACTAAATTACCACGCCTTATTTGATGTGCCACTCTTTGTTTTAATCGCCTTGTTTTTATCGTTAGATCACTTCCTAAGCCTTTTGATAATGTGATTGCCACATTTCGTCATAATTCATCTTTTCTTGCCATTTTAGTGAAATTTAATCGCCACACTTGTTTGTTTTAATAGCTTCATTGATGATTAATGAGCAGCGGAAATGAACTTGATATTAAAACTAAACACATTATGGAAATGTCGCTACGACCAACAGGTATTAGCCCAGCAGCTATTATTTTTATGCTTTGTTGTTTGTTTGACGGCAACAATCAGTTTGATCTTTACCAATGCCAATAGTTCTTATGCGAAAGAAATGGCTATTCTGTCAATGTATGATGATAGCGCAACGCAAGGCTTGGTGAATGTTGATGGTATTTATGCGGATGCGATAAGTCTTGACCAGCAAGCGAGTGTGGATCTTTCGCTGGTGAAGGAGCAGGTAAAGTACGAACAGCTTAAATTTGAAGAAAAATTAGCAGATTTAGAGTTTGTATTACAGCAATACCAAATGATGGAGTTACAAGCCTTTAAGTTTGTGATTGAACTGCCGAAGCGTGAGCAAGTCACGACGGTAATGTTGACGCATTTAAAAAACATGCTGGCGGAGTTTACGGCGTTAAATCCGGATATTAGTGCCAGCTGGCAGATAGATCCAAATAATGCGCTTAAATTAATTGTGCAATTGAACACCGAACGACAACGACATTGGGGTGAGATGGGGTTTATTATTTAACGAGGGCAAATGACCTTGCCCTCGTTAACAGCGTTGTAGCGATTAACTGGCTATTTTTTCAACTGGTTTAGCAACAATGTTACGTTTTTCTTTGTTTATTTCAGCAATGTTAACGTAAATCACGTCACCTAGGCTGTATTCAACTTGATCTTTAATACTGATTTGGCCAGTTTCAACTAAGCATTTAACTTCTTTCTTATTATCATGTAATAAGCTAGCAGGGACAAATGCAACCGCGCCATTTTCAAGTAAACGCACGCGTAAACCACCACGGTTAACATCCATAATACTTGCTTCGAATGCTTGTTTGCTCTCTACTGCAGGTGTTAGGTAATCCACGTATAACCACGATGAGATATCACGTTCAGCCATTCTGTGTTGACGACGACGTTCTGACATTAAGATCACTTCATCTTCAGTTGCAGAAGGTGCAGAACCATTGGTCAATGTTGCTTTGATTAGACGGTGGTTAATGATGTCTCCATATTTACGAATAGGTGACGTCCATGTTGCATAACCGTCTAAGCCCATCGCGAAGTGGCGTTCTGCACTGGCACTGATTATGCTGTAGCTTTGCATACGACGTAAACGACTGTCTAAAGCTGGATTGGCTTTTTCAGCTAACGTACGTTGTAATTCAACATAACCAGGTAGTGACTGGATGTGCTCTTTGGTACATTCAATACCATGCTCAGTTAATAATTCGACAACCAAATCAATTTTCTCTGGATCGAAACCTGCGTGGGTATTAAATACACCAACATCACCATTTTGACGGAATAAACGTGCCGCTGTAATGTTCGCTGCAACCATCGTTTCTTCGATCATTTGATTGGCAATACGGCGGTGCTCGACGTGAATAGCCAGTACATTACCGCTGTCGTCTAGCTCAAAGCTGTAATCTGGTTGGTCAGGGAATACGATGGCATTGTTTTTACGCCATTGTTGACGATGACGAGCAAACGTAGCCAATGACTGTAGCTGTTCTGCCAGTTGTGCTTCAGGTTGCCATTCAGTTGATACTTCTTCAATCCAATTAGATACTTGGGTGTAAGACAGTTTGTGCTGTGACGTGATCCATGCAGTGAAGAATTCAAATTCTTCTGCTAATGCACCATCTTCATTGATGGTATAAGTACAGCATAACGTCGGGCGTTTTTCGCCAGCAACTAATGAACAAACGCTATCACTGAGTTCACGTGGCATCATCGGGATGTTACGACCCGGTAGATATACGGTAAATGCGCGTTCTGCTGCAATTTTGTTTAATTCTGAATCGGCAGGGATATATGACGTTGGATCGGCGATTGCTACCGTTACTTTAAGATTGCCTTCTGCTGTGTTCTCAACAAGCAGTGCATCATCCATATCTTGTGTTGACGCTGAATCGATAGTAAAGAATGGCTTATCTGTTAGATCAATACGGGTTGTATCATCTTTAAATTCAACAGAGTCAGGCATCGCAGGTACATCTTTAGCTAGATCTTGACGTGCTAGTGTTACCCACCATGGTGCATTTGGATCGGTTGCTGTTGCAACAAAACCCGTTACTTCAGCTGCAAAGCTACCATCTTTTAATGCGTGAGATTTTAGTTGTGCTACAACCCAATCACCGTCGTTAACTTTTTGCTTACCCAGACCAACTAATTTAGCTCTAATTGGCATGTTGATTACGGGACTGTCTGCAAGCACAGTTAGCTTATTTTTAGTCATACTAATACGGGCAATAAAACGCGTTAGTTTAGCTTCAACTAAGGTATCTGGTTCTGCAGATGTTTTATCGCCGTTAGTTTCGATATATGCCTTAATTCTATCGCCATGCATGATTTTTTTCATGTGAGGCGGGGCAATGAAATAGCTTTCGCCATCATCCGCTTCAAGGAAGCCAAAACCACGTTCAGTGCCTTTAACTGTGCCTTCTACACTCGGCGTGTTTTGGCGCATATTTTGTTTTAATTGAGATAGTAGTGGATTGTCGCGAAACATGTAAAGCCTTCCTATAATGAATTGCGCATACTATACGACAGAGCAGGGCTAAGTGCTAGCCCTGCGGAGGGCTTACAGCAGTTTCTCAATATCTTTTACCATGCCTTTTGGCGAGAGTGTCGGAGCAAAGCGATCGACAACATTGCCGTCACGGTTAACCAAAAATTTAGTGAAGTTCCACTTGATGCCTTTACTACCTAATAGGCCAGTGGCTTCTGACTTAAGCCATTTATAAAGTGGGGCTGCATTATCGCCATTCACATCTATTTTGCTAAACATATCAAAAGTGACACCAAAATTAAGCTGACAGAATGAGTTGATATCAGCATCTGAACCTTTTTCTTGTTGCTTAAATTGGTTGCAAGGGAAGCCTAAAATAGCCAATCCTTTACTGGCATAGGTTTGCTGTAACTCTTCTAATTCTGCATATTGATTAGTAAATCCACATTTACTCGCTGTATTTACAATCAACACTGCTTGACCTTTATAATCACTGAGTTTTTTTTGTTCACCTGTGATCGTCGTTACTTCGAAATCATAAAGCTTAGTCATTTTAAGTTCCTTAATAATAGAATAAGCACGAGTGCTAATGTGTGATACTTAATTTAAGTTGTGCGCAATATATTGATTGTTAGTATACTAATATGCAAGGGTTTTCATATGTTAAATGTTATTTTGTAGTGTATTTTATAGTTGTTGCGTTAGCGGTCACAGATAAAAATTATAAACTGCCCTTGAAAACACTGATAACAAACCCATCTATCTATTAACAAATATATTCAGGTAGTTTGTTATCTGAATATGAATCACCCCATTAGAACAAAGGAACAAGTAATGACTGATACAGTTAATACTGAGACTCACGGCTTTCAAGCTGAAGTTAAGCAACTGCTTAAATTAATGATCCATTCTTTATACTCAAATAAAGAAATCTTTTTACGTGAACTCGTCTCTAATGCGGCAGATGCAGCCGATAAACTTCGTTTTAAAGCATTATCTGATAATAGTTTATATGGCGATGATGGTGAGTTACGCGTACGCATTTCGTTAGACAAAACGGCCCGTACAATCACGATTGATGATAACGGTATCGGCATGTCACGTGAAGACGTTATCTCACACCTAGGTACGATAGCACGTTCTGGTACCTCTGAATTCTTTGGCAACCTATCTGGCGATCAAGCGAAAGATTCGCAATTAATCGGTCAGTTTGGTGTTGGTTTCTATTCTGGTTTCATTGTTGCAGACATGATAACAGTGAATACCCGTGCAGCGGGCGCAGCAGCGGACCAAGCGGTACAGTGGGAATCAGAAGGTGAAGGCGACTACCGTCTAACTAATATCACCAAAGAAAGCCGCGGTACTGAAATTATCTTACACTTGCGTGAAGGCGAAGATGATTTATTGGATGCATGGAAACTGCGTCAAATCGTAAACAAATACTCTGATCACATCAGTATCCCAGTTGAAATGTGGAAAGAAGAACAACCTGAATTTGATGGTCCTGACGGTGAAAAAACACCTGCAGTACCAGGCGAATGGGAATCGGTAACACGTGCCAGCGCATTGTGGACATTATCGAAAAATGAGCTGAAAGATGAAGAATATAATGAGTTCTATAAGCACATTGCCCACGACTTTGAAGATCCACTAACATGGAGCCATAACCGTGTAGAAGGTAAGCAAGAATACACTAGCCTACTTTATATCCCGGCGCGCGCACCATTTGATATGTGGAACCGTGAAAAAGAACACGGTCTAAAACTGTATGTGCAACGTGTATTCATTATGGATGACGCAGAGCAGTTTATGCCAACTTACCTGCGTTTCGTGAAGGGTGTGTTAGATTCAAACGATTTACCACTAAACGTATCTCGTGAAATATTACAAGATAATAAGATCACAACGTCATTACGTACTGCTTGTACTAAGCGTGTACTAACTATGCTAGAACGCATGGCGAAAAATGATGACGAGAAATACTTGAAATTCTGGAATGAATTCGGTCAAGTGCTTAAAGAAGGTCCAGCTGAAGACATGGCGAATAAAGAGAAGATTGCTTCTTTATTACGTTTCTCTTCAACGTCTGTTGACGGCGCTGCACAAGAAGTTGGTTTCGGTAAATACATCGAAAACATGCAAGAAGGCCAAGACAAGATTTATTACATCACCGCTGATAACTACACAACTGCTGTGAAGAGTGCTTATCTTGAGATCTTCAAGAAAAAAGGCATTGAAGTTTTACTATTAACTGACCGTATTGATGAGTGGTTATTATCACATCTAACAGATTTTGATGGTAAACAACTGGTATCTGTAACTAAAGGTGATCTTGACCTTGGCGCGCTAGATGATGAAGATGCGAAAAAAGAAAAAGAAGAAGCGACAGAAGAATTTGCAAGTTTCCTTGAGCGTGCGAAGTCAACACTAGGTGACAAAGTAGCCGATGTTCGTTTAACTCATCGTCTAACAGAAACACCGTCTTGTATTGTTACAAATGAAGATGGCATGAGCAGTCAAATGATCAAGTTAATGGAATCTGCTGGCCAAGCTGTACCACCACAGAAGTACATTTTTGAGCTAAATCCTGATCACGAAATGATTAAACGTGTTGCTGATGAAACAGATGAAACCGTATTTGCAGACTGGGTTCAGCTACTGTTAGAACAAGCACAATTGACTGAACGTGGTAGCTTAGATGATCCTGCGGCATTTATTGCACGTATGAATCGCCTTATCGGTTAAGTACACTTTACAGCGTTTAGCAGTGTGGATACGTTTTTAACGTATTAGTCACAAAGCTGTATACGAAAAAGCAACAAAGTTGGGCTAGACTTGAACACATCGTATTTCACGTGTAGTCTAGCGCTTCTAAAATTTAAGCAGTTTAAGTAATTTAAACAAGTTAAAATCAATTTAAGGGCAATTTATGCGTATTATTTTATTAGGTGCACCAGGTGCAGGAAAGGGAACTCAAGCACAGTTCATCATGGAAAATTATGGTGTTCCGCAAATCTCTACTGGTGATATGCTACGAGCTGCTATTAAAGAAGGTTCTGAGTTAGGTCAAAAAGTTAAAGCTGTTATGGATAGTGGCCAACTAGTATCTGACGAACTAATTATTGAATTAGTTAAAGATCGCGTTAAGAAAGAAGATTGTGCAAAAGGTTTCCTACTAGACGGTTTCCCACGTACTATCCCACAAGCTGACGCTATGAAAGAAAACGGCATTGACGTTGATTTCGTACTTGAATTTGACGTGCCTGATGAAGAAATCGTTAAACGTATGAGTGGTCGTCGTGTTCACGCTCCTTCTGGTCGTGTTTACCACACTGTTTACAATCCGCCAAAAGTGGCAGGTAAAGATAACGAAACGGGTGATGAATTAACAATCCGTGTGGATGATGTTGAAGAAACTGTGCGTAAACGTTTAGGTATTTACCATGACCAAACTGCACCACTTATTGCTTATTATGGCAAAGAAGCGGAAGCAGGTAACAGCAAATATGTTACATTCGACGGTACACAAACTGTTGATGCGGTAAGCAAGCAATTAGCTGAATTACTTGGCTAGTCTGGCTCTTAATTGAGAGAGTTTTCTGTCGATTAATTTGTATACGGTTATGAAACCTCGAGCATGCTCGGGGTTTTTTTATAACTAAATCTCAGTGAGTTATTGGATCCAATACACTTAATCACATAGAATGTGCATACTCGTTTAACGAATAGTGATTATGTGTAATATGACTAAGCAAAGTATTTTATTGGTTAACCTAGGTACGCCGGAATCGGCAACCCCTGCGGGCGTTAAAGCATTTTTAAAACCGTTTCTTTCTGATCCTCGCGTTGTTAGCATTCCACGATTATTGTGGTTACCACTATTAAACGGTGTCATTTTACCTTTGCGTTGTAAACGTGTTGCTAAAGCTTATCAGTCTATTTGGTTTGACGATGGTTCACCTTTATTACATTACAGTCTATTACAGCAAAAAGCCTTGTCTTCCTTATTCGAAGACGCGGGTCAAAATGTCAATGTTGAACTGGCAATGACCTATGGTGAACGCAGTATTAAAGCGGCGATAGCTAAGTTACAGCAATCGGGTTCTGAACATATTGTGGTGCTTCCATTATTTCCGCAGTATTCGTCAACGACAACTGCGCCGGTATTTGATCAGGTAGCTCGCTATCTGCAGGCAACTATCGATGCACCGAGTGTGAGCTTAGTGAAGCATTATCATAATCATGATAGTTATATTGACGCATTAGCCTTAAGTATCGAACGTCATTGGCAAGAGCATGGCAGAGCAGAGAAGTTGTTATTGTCTTATCATGGCATCCCTAAGTTCCTTGTGGAAAAAGGCGATATCTATGCTGATCATTGCGTTGAAACAACCACCCTGTTGTGTGCGCGTTTAGGTATTACCGAAGATGAGGTGGTACATAGTTATCAATCCCGTTTTGGTAAAGCAGAATGGTTACAGCCGTATACCAATGAAACGTTAGTGCAGCTGGCTGCAAGTGGCACGAAGTCGCTAGATGTCATTGCACCTGCATTTGCGGTTGATTGCTTAGAAACATTAGAAGAAATGGCGATTGAAAACAAAGCCGTATTTGTGAATGCCGGTGGTGACGATTATCGTTTCATTGCTTGTTTAAATGACGATGAAGCACATATTCGTGCATTGCACGCCGTTGCGAGTGAGTATTTACGTTAGACATACAGATTTACTAGACATGCAGTATTTAGATTAAAGATAGCGTAGGGCGTTAATCTACGCTTAATGTTTACAGTTTTTTCATTAATATTTTCGAACGACGTTGTAAATTATACAACTCTTGCTTTTCAACGGGTAATTGTTCCAGTTCGACAGGTTCAAAACCGCGCTCTCTAAACCAATGGATACTGTGCGTTGTCAGCACAAACAGACGATCCATGCCTTGTTGCTTGGCTTGTTTCTCGATTTCTTTGACCAATAAGTCACCACGACTCAAGCGTCGATATTCAGGGTGGGTTGCGACACTGGCCATTTCAGCAATATTACCAGAGAAGCAATTAAGTGAAGCGCAGCCAATAATGGTGCCATCACGTTCGACCACTGTGAAGTGCTCGAAATCTCGTAATAACTGCTCTCTGGTGCGTTGTACTAGCATCCCCTGGTCAACTAAGGGCTGAGTGAGAAGCATAATGCCTGGCACATCTTCAATCTTTGCTGGTCGTGTTTGCTCGGCACTTTGGCGGACAATTTGAGTACCGACACCATCGCGCGAAAAAAGCTCTTGTAATAACGAACCATCGGTTTTGTAACTCACCAAATGACAACGGGGGACCCCAGCTACAGAAGCATTGATTGCCGCGCGTAAGTAAGAGGCTGTGCCTGTGTTTATTCCACCTTCCGTTTCAAGTTCGGCTAAACGCTCTTGCGCTTGTTCAGGAAACATTTCTGAAATTAAATTGCCGTTATAATCGAGTACGCCTTGTGCAGAGCAAAAGTTGATTAACTTATGGGCATTGAGTTTGATGGCTATTGTTGTCGCCACTTCTTCTGCACTGAGATTAAAACTTTCACCGGTGACAGAATAGCCGAGTGGGGGGATCACGGTGATCGCATTTTGCGCGAGTTGATATTCTAAAGCGTCAGTATCAACCCGGCGGACACGACCGGTATGGCAAAAATCAATACCCTCATCAATCCCCATTGGTTGTGCGGTAATGAAGTTACCACTGACGATATTAATTTTGACACCGTGCATTTGGGTATTGACCAGTCCCATAGAAAAAGCGGCGGTGATTTCATATTGAAGTTGACCAATAACTTGCTTAATTAACGGGAAGGCTTGCTCATCTGTGACGCGTCGGCGTTTATGAAACTGACTCTCGCAGTTATTATGGGCGAGTATGCTGTTGATTTGAGGACGTGCGCCAAAGACTAATACAATGCGAATGCCGAGAATATTTAATAAGGCAATGTCATTGACGATATTAATGAAATTAGCATGTGCTATGGCTTCACCACTCAATGTCAGCACAATTGTTTTATCTCGATGCGCATTGAGGTAAGGCGCTGATTGCCGAAACCAACGTACTAACTGGTTATCTTGTTGACTCAATTCCATCTCCTTGGATTTAACTTTTTAGTCTAGCAGCTAATATTCCTTAAATTGAAGATGAAATCAAGTCATCGTAGCTTGATTATTCAGTTTTCCAAAGAATATGGATAAACTTATCGTCAGTTTTTTTCTTGACCAGTACCCGGCCGAATACATCATTAAGTAAGTCGTTGTCATCAACTAAGCCAATGTGTAATTCGCAGTATTCATTTTCATTAATACCCATTGCCACGTTTGCAGGCCAATCATTGCCAAGGTCGACGATATCAACGGCACCGCGATCTTCGAATTGCATGGCAAATAAAATTTGATCTGCAGGTGATAATTGCTTCTGTGCATCTTCGAGGAAGGCGTCATAGGCAAAGTCAATTAGCTCGTCTTCAGTTTTTAATCGCATAGGGTTTCCACATTTAAGATATTTTTGCTGGATTTTACCTTAATCTCGCTGAGATACGAATATTTCTTACAATATCCATGACTTTTTTATGTGATTTGTAATTGCTTCCGAGTGAAATAGACGTTACATTGAATGCGGACAATATAACATTAGAGTATGAATGCCCAAGGGCGAATAAAGGAATATTAGTAGTATGCATTATCAAACAGACGACGTTAGAATACGTGAAGTAAAAGAATTATTACCGCCAATTGCAGTGTTAGAAAAATATCCTGCTTCTGATGATGTGACTAAAACAGTATTTGAATCACGTAATAGCATTAGCCAAATTCTTAAACAAGAAGATGATCGCCTTTTAGTGATCGTTGGTCCTTGTTCAATTCATGACACTGAGGCTGCATTAGAATATGCAGAGCGACTAGTGGCATTGCGTGTAAAGTATAAAGATACTCTCGAAATTGTGATGCGTGTTTATTTTGAAAAACCGCGTACAACGGTGGGTTGGAAAGGTCTAATCAACGACCCGTATCTAGATGACAGCTTTCAATTAAATGATGGTGTACGTATCGCACGTAAACTGTTACTTGATGTGAATGCAATGGGTTTGCCAACCGCTGGCGAATTCCTGGATATGATCACACCACAATATGTTGGTGATCTAATGAGTTGGGGCGCAATTGGCGCACGTACTACAGAGTCTCAAGTTCACCGTGAACTGGCTTCTGGTATGTCTTGCCCTGTTGGTTTCAAAAATGGTACTGACGGTACTATTAAAGTTGCTATTGATGCGATTGGCAGTGCAAATGCACCTCACCATTTCTTATCAGTAACTAAATTTGGTCACTCTGCGATTATCTCAACCGCAGGTAACCCTGATTGTCATCTTATTCTACGTGGTGGTAATAAGTCGACAAACTATTCTGCTGACGATGTAGCGTCAATTACCACTCAGTTAGAGTCTGCTAAGCAAGACGTTAATATCATGATTGATTTTAGCCATGCCAATAGCGAAAAGAAATTCCAAAAACAAATGGATGTTTCAACTGATGTTTCTGGCCAAATTAGTGCTGGTAATAAAGCTATCTTTGGTGTGATGGTAGAAAGTCACTTAATCGAAGGTCGTCAAGATCTTATTAATGGTAAAGTAGAAACTTACGGTCAAAGTATCACTGATGCTTGCATTGGCTGGGCTGACACCGAAACGATGATGGCACAGCTATCTGATGCAGTTGCTACACGCCGCACAGTGAAATAAGCCAGCGATAACCTGACTTGCATTACAACGCGGTTTAGGTATATAGTCCTAGCATATTATAAAGCACAAACTTTGGTTTGTGCTTTTGTCATTAAAGAGCGCACCAAAATGAAACGAATTATATTTTCTCTTGATGAAGTTTTGCCGATTGAAGCTGAAGCGTTAGCTGCAAAGACTTTTACCCCTACTTATGATGATCTTTGGGATCCGACAAAGTTTAAAGGTTCTAAAGTTATTGATGAACACGGTAACAATGAAGTTGAAGCATTAAGTAAAGGTCTTAACTTCTGGCCAGATGTTAATCAACTGAATCCTAAAAAGCTAACAGCACAATTAACCTTGATGGCTGAGCACGGCGTTTTCATTATGAACAATGTTTCAAGTGATATCTCGCCAATCGAGCGTGGTACGTTAGCGTATGCTCAAGGTTGCCACCCTGAGAACGATGCTGATTTTCAATTCAATCAAGATGAAGTTTTTGATGGTGAAATGGGTTCAATTACGATCCCTCTGGACTGGGTGAGCCGTTCTGTGAAAGCAGGCAAGAAACAGTTCATTATTGAACTTGGTGATGATGACGATGTACGTCTAATCATTAAATAAAGAATTAAATTAAATTGATAAAAAAAGCCTCTGGTTACTGTAACCAGAGGCTTTTTTATTTGTTCGAATAACGGTTAACGACTGTTTAATCTTTCTTGATTAACGACGTTTTTTCTTTGGCTTACGTTTTTTAATCTTCACGCCTTCAAGGGCTAAACGTTCAATCACTGCTTGTTTTTCTGCTTCAGCCATTGCTGGTGTTTCTAAACTGATGCGGCAGATCTTAGCGGTGCGTAATTCATTGATTAAAATAGCTGCAGCTTTGTTTAAATCAACCAAACCACCAGGGCCTAAACAACCACGACCACGACCAATATCTTCTAATAACTCTATGTCAGTCTTGTCTAGGTTATCTAGCTTATAACGTGCTCGCATTGCGTCTGGGTAGGTTTTACATAAGTATTCTGCTGCATACATACCGATGTCATCATATTCAATCGCAGTATCTTTAATTGCGCCTGTTGATGCTAAACGGTAGCCAGAAAGTGGGTTTTGTACTTTTGGCCATAACATCCCAGGAGTATCAGACAACACGATACCGTCGTCTAACTTGATACGTTGCTGCTGTTTCGTCACAGCAGGCTCGTTACCAGTTTTAGCAATAATACGATTTGCTAGGATATTAATCGTGGTTGATTTACCCACGTTTGGAATACCCATGATCATCGCTTTAATGACTTTATGAGCGCCTTCTTTATTTGGCACTAGCGCACGTATTAATTGCGGGATCTTTTTGATCTCAGACGGCTGTTGTGTCGTTAAGGCATAAGCTTTTACACCTTCTTCTAATTCTAAATATTCTAACCATTGCGCAGTAACGATGGGATCTGCAAGGTCGCTTTTATTGAGAATTTTAATACAAGGGGTATCACCACGTAAATCGGAGATCATTGGATTCGAGCTGCTATAAGGGATCCGTGCATCGAGTACTTCGATAATCAGGTCCATTTGCGGCATAACTTCCGCGATCTCTTTACGGGCTTTGTGCATATGCCCTGGGTACCACTGAATCGTTTGTTTACTCATTTGAAATATAAGCCTTTTATTTTTATCTTTTTATCACATGGGGTACGCTGTGGGGTACTCAATGTGTAGGTCTGAAAGTTGGTTGCTACCGCAGATAATAATATATCTTGCTATAGTCTTATAAACTGGCGCTAGTTTAACTCAAATAGTGATCTTTATCACCAGTGGTTAATGCTTCTATTCAAGTAATTATCTATTTTAATCTCTAAAACTATCAAGCATAGCCAACGTCCCTTTTTGATGTAAAGCTAGAACTTGAGTGCTTCAGAGGCTATTAGCTAGAGAATGCTAGGCGGCATAAGGTTTTGTAAGTACCCAAAATCATAAATTGGGTACTTAGTTTATTCATGCTGGTGGATAGTAATAAATAGCGTGACTAAATTTCTAAGTCCACAAAATATTTATCAACATCATCTTGGGTAATACCAATATAACGCAGTGTTACACCTTCAGATGAGTGGCGAAGCATCTTCATCACACGGGCTATATCTTTCGTGCTTTGATAAAGATGATAACCCCGAGTTTTTCGCATTGAATGTGTTCCCAGTGCGATATTCACTTCTTTACCTATCATTGCGAAGGCTTCAGGTACGGCACGTCGAGTAAGTGGTTTAGGGACTTTGTTGGTAGCTTGCTGATTACGGTAGGATTGAAAAAAATAAACATGGCTAGGATGTTCAGCTTGTATCTGCTTAATCGTGGTTAACGCCTTTTGATTTAGTTGGATATTGGCAATCTTACCTGTTTTCATTTCTTTAATGATAAGCGGTCGATATGAATATCATCGCTTCTTAATAGAAGCGAAACTGATGATTAAGCTGTTATCTGATAATCGCCTTGTTAATTCACCTGAAGTGATTGAAGACTTGGATATTGTGTTTCCCATTTCCGGCTGAAGTTAACCCGTATTTTCAATACGGTAATTAATCTGAAAGCTCAGAGTCCTCACAAATATAACTATATTTTGTAGAGGGGGGGGGGGGGGGGGGGGGGGGGGGGGGGTGGGGGGGGGGGGGGGGGGGGGGGGGGGGGGG
>NZ_JABSQR010000030.1:64852-71910 GCF_013215705.1 Moritella sp.
AGAAACCCCCCCCCCCCCAACTTCACTATTAACTTTCTTTAATTATATCTTGAGCTTACACTGTTTATGAGTAAGTCTTAACACCAATAAAGTAGCGGGATAATAGTAAACAAGCATTAACTATGTTGCCCCGTGAGTACCTTTAAATCATTGTAAATGTTGTTAAGTAGATAGATGTAATAGTTAAAAATACAAATTTTAAGAGTGCTAAAAAACTAAGCATGCGAACTAGAGATACCAAAGCATCATTAAGGAGTAGATGTATGCCATGGACAAATCAACACCTGAAATGGCTAGTAGATACAGGTGAAACAATCACAACAGCTTGTGGAAAAGAAGCTCCCATTTATACTTTTAATCCAGACATGGCAGACGAAGTGACTATGTCTGCTTGGGCGAAACATTTTAGAAACCACTATTGTGATGATAATGAGATAGATGAATTAAGAGAAGGTACTGGGCTATCTAGAACTGAGTACTTACTAAAAGTAAAACTTCCCGTTCAAAAAGTTACAGCTCCCCATGAAAAAACTGGTCCAGCTACTCGGTCAGGGGATTTCACCGAGATACTTGTGTCAGACTTCTTAGAGTTTAATTTAAATTACTGGGTTCCAAGAACTCGTTATGAGTTCAAAGTAAATCCCAATTTATCTGAAAATGGCTCTGACGTTATCGGCTTTAAGTTTTCTTCTGATGGCAAACCTAAAAATGATGAGTTAATGATATATGAAGTGAAAGGTTCATTAACGGGTAAGAAGCCTTCTAACCGATTGCAAATAGCAGTAAATGATTCGAATAAAGACCGCTTTAGAATTGCAGAGTCCCTTAATGCAATAAAACAACGATTAAAGTTAAAAGGACTTCAAAAGGATGTCCCTAAAGTACAGCGTTTTCAAAACCTTGGAGACCATCCATACAAAGAGATGTATGGAGCAGCCTCTGTTTTAACAAGTGCAATGTACTCGGACATAGAATTGAGTAAAACGGACACCACAGAGCATGTTAATAATTCGTCTTTGAGTTTATTAGTTATCAAGGGCGATGCACTAATGGATTTAGTTCATTTCTTATATCAGAGGGCTGCACATGAAGCTTGAACGTAGCTCGAAAGTCTACTTGTCTATTACAAAATCTAAAGCAAAAATGTATGAATTTGGTGTGGAGGAGGAACACCATATTAACTTAACTATTGAACCTCAAAAGTTACTGCTATTAACTATTGGTATACTAGGCGATTTATCCGCTATAGAGGCTTCTCATTTAGCGCAAGATGACAATGATGAAGAATATCTAGACTTAAAAAATCAATTGATAGATGTAAGCCAATATTTTGATTCTTTGAACAACTCAAGATTAGAAACCTCTCTATCTGATTATTTAAATCTGTTGGGCTCAGCATCTTATTACTTAGCTGATATGCCAGGTAGTTCTTTAGTTTTAATAAAAGCTGTAGATTACGACATTGATATGCTAACTCCTTCCTATATTGAAGGTGTTTTGATTTGGCTATTAAAAGGAGATTTAGAGCATCAATGGTATATTTTACAAAATTGCTCTTTTGAAAAAGAGCTGGAATATTTTACATCGAGTATAATTAATTGCTTTAAACAAGAAGTGCCATTTGGCCAACTTGATGATGCTATAAGAAAATTAAGGAAAGCTGTATACGAGGGAGGGAATGATCGTGAACTACTAATGGTTGATATTCTGTCTGCTATAGCTAAAAGAAAGTTAAAATATTCATCGTTAATTTGCTTGCCAAAATATACCGGTTTAGCAATTAATTTTTGGCAGGCCGTACTAGCAAAAGATAATTTTATAAAAGAATTTTGGCCTGCGCAACGTTTGCTGGGTGAGAAAGGGATTTTTGAAGGTAAATCAGCTGTAGTTCAGATGCCAACCAGTGCAGGTAAAACAAAATCAACAGAATTAATTATACGCAGTTCTTTTTTATCAAAAAGAAGTAATTTAGCTATTGTTGTTGCCCCATTCAGAGCTTTATGTAGGGAAATAGCTGACTCATTTAAAAAATCATTTTCAAATGAAAATATTAAAATAAATGAGCTACAAGATGTTCCACAACTAAATTCCAATGATTTAGTAATGATTAACGATCTGCTTAATATAGAGGGTGGTGATAATGGTAGTGATTCAGTCATTGTATCAACACCAGAGAAACTAGTTTATTTATTGCGTCATGAACCAGAATTGGCCTCAAATATAGGTTTATTAATTTTTGATGAAGGTCATCAGTTTGATTCTGGCTCTAGAGGTATTACATATGAATTATTATTAGCGTCCTTAAAAGCTAATATACCAGTTGATTCTCAATTGATACTTATTTCGGCTGTGATGTCTAACGCTGAAACTATAGGTGATTGGTTATATGGCGAGAATGGAACAGAGGTTAAAGGTACTCATTGTTTGCCTACAATTAGATCAACAGCATTTGCAAGTTCATCAGGTAAATTACAATATATAGATAAAGAGTTCGTAGGAGAAAGAGATTTTTTTGTTCCTCGAATAATAGAGCAAGTAAATTTAGGGACTCGAGGAGCAGAACGAAATGACAGGCTCTTTCCTAAAAAAGGTGATAACTCAGACGTATCTGCCTATTTAGGGATAAAATTGGCTCAACAGTCGCCAACAGCTATATTTTGTGGAACAAAATCGATAATCACATCAATTTGTAAAACGCTTGTAGATCACTATTCAAGAGGCTTAGATATACCAACCCCTTTAACTAAAAGTGATAAACAAGAAATATCAAAGATTGCAAACTTGAGCCGAATGCACTTTGCAGATAAAAGTATATTCCCTAAAGCAATTGATCTAGGGATTTTACCTCACGGCTCTAATGTACCAAACGGACTTAGAGTTTCAGCTGAATGGTCAATGGAGAATAATAAAGCTTCACTTGTTGTTTGTACTTCGACATTAGCACAGGGGGTGAACCTTCCAATTAAATATTTAATTATTTCAAATACATCACAAGGTAAACAAAAAATATCAACAAGAGATTTTCATAACCTTATTGGTAGGGCTGGGAGATCTGGTTATCACACAGAAGGCAGTGTTATTTTTGCAAATACGGCACTATACGATGAGCGATTCACATACGTGGGACGGAGAAAGTGGCAAGAAGTCAGATATCTTTTAGACCCATCGAATTCAGAGGATTGTGTAAGTAGTCTAAAGCTGTTAATTGAACCTATTATAGTGGGTACGCAACATCTTGAAGCTATTAAGTTTATAGGAAATCCAACTAAGTATAGAAAGTTATGCTTAAAAGTAGCTAAAAAAAATGGGGTAACAGGGCAAGATTTAAAGGATTTATTATTCGAGATAAATAATAAGCAGAGGACCATTAATGCCCTTGAAAGCTATATGATGTCTTTTCTGAAAGACAGCCCAGAAGGTGACAATGAAACTGTTTTTTTAGATTTGGCCCAAGGAACATTGGCTCATCATCTATGCTCTGAAAAAGAGAAACTCTTACTCATCGAAGCTTTTGAATTGATCTATCAATCTGTAATGAAAGTTGACCCCGAGAAACTGTCTTTTTACGGTAAAGCACTATTAGGAATTGAAGACTTAATATTCATTGAAGAATGGTTAGAAGAAAATTATGAACATTTGTGTACTCAAGAAGATATATTTGAATTATTTAAATGCATTTGGCCATTGCTGTTAGATGTGTGTAAAAATGATTTTTTTGAAAAGTTGAGTCCTTTAGATCTAGTTTTAGAGGCTTCCTGCCTATGGATATCCGGGGCCAGCTATAGCGAAATATTTAACTTTATGGATAAGAAAAATATCAGATGCCAAGCAGGAAAACAATTCAGGAAAGTAACTATGGATCAAGTGGTTAAGTATACTGACAATACATTAGGTTATGATGCAATGTTAATCGTAGGCGCACTAGCTGACTTATGTAATGGGATATATGATAACGGTGACTTAGAAGAAAAAATCAAACATTTGCAAAATAGTTTGAAACTTGGCTTATCAGATGATTTTGAACTGTGGTTGTATTCAAAAGGTTATGTGGACAGAGAAATTTGTAAACAACTTGCAAAAACCTTCATTTCAGCAGGGGTTAATGTCGACAACTTTCAAAATAATGTGTTACTTGAAAATGCTGAGTTAGTGCAGAAAGAGTTAGTTAATTTTCCTACTTATTTCACACAAGTTAAAGCATAACTAATATTTTATTGCCTTATTTGGTATCATTTTAAATGTGAGGGTATAAGCGAGGGTACTTAAAGAATCCACTTTGTAAAGTGGTTTAAAACAATAACTTAGTGTTTGGTGGGCGGCGTGGTGTAATTCGCAGTATGAAATATTACAATATTGAGCAACCACATTCGACTAATTGAGGTTGAGCGAAGCAACTTCCAAAATTACCAGTTTGGGTAGTTGCTAAACCTTAAACCTTATGCCTTATGGCGATAGTTAAAATACTTAATCTGAGGTTCCTTTTTTACCGTTTAGATACTTTAAAGGAAGTTGGATTGATATTATTCTAGTTTACTAGCCACACCACTTAATAACCTCTAAGGGTTAAGCATCTCATGTATTTCAGCCCTAAATTGTCCCCGAGCTTACGGTGCGTGTCTTAGCTTGACTCAATAGAGTGGGGTAATAATATTTATTTCACCTACGTTACTAAAGTTAAACGCAGACGCTGGGTTAAAGTTTAAAGCTGAGATTAAACGTTGCTTATAGTGTCCTAGGGCAACATTAGTTATAGTTTATTGGCCAATTTTCAATCTCAGTACAAATATTTTTACTGCGCTTTCGTAGCGTATATATTGATATTTGAAACTAACCCCAACATGGTCAACATAAGTGTTGAATCGCGTAATCGATAAACACTCTGAGCTTAGCGGGCATATATTTAGTTTGAGCATACTGCAGTGCAATTATCCCCTGATAATTACTCTTAATCGTCCAGTCACAGAGAACCTCTGTTACATCTCCTTTACTTATAGCTTCCTGCACGACGAAGTCGGGGAAAATGCCGATACCCAAGCCATTAATGACACCGTTTAGGCGCATCTGAGAGTGGTTGACTGCATAACGGCCAGAGACTGTAACGGTATGGGATTCGTCGCCTTTCACAAAATCCCAGATGTGGTCGGTTTCATTTTCTGCTAAATATAAGCAATCGTGTTGTTTTAATTGTTCGGGGTGAGAAGGAATACCCTTGTCTTTTAGGTAATTAGGGCTTGCACATAACACTAAGTAGGTTTTAGCAATCTCTTTTAGCACCAAATTTTCATCCGGCTTATCCGTGAGCATAAAGGCGATATCGATACCGTGTTCAAAGATATCGATTGGCCCATCAATAGCGCGCAACTTGAGTTGGATCTGCGGATACTGCTTTAAAAATGGAACGACAAAAGGCTGTAGTACCACATTTAAAAATGCCTCAGGTGCCGCAACGGTTATTGAACCTGCGGGTTTAGTATGTTCGATACTTGATATTTCAACGGCTTGCTTTGCAGCATTAACCATAGGGACACATTGATCGTAAATCTTCTTTCCCGCGTCGGTAATGATCAGCTTTCTGGTCGTGCGTTCAAACAGTTTAACGGATAAGGCTTGCTCAAGCCGGGTAATGGTTTTACTCAGCGCAGAAGGGGTTACATTTATTTTCTTTGCTGCAGCAGTAAAACTGCCCTCCTGAACCACGAGAGTAAAACTAGCCAAGTCGGGTAATAAGGCGATCAGTTTGTGAAATATCATCATTCTATTTGTGCCTGTGTTTCACTAATGTTTTTCCATCTACAGGGATAATAGTCTTATATGGGATCAATTAGAATAGTTTTACAGTATAAATTATTTCATGGCTTGTTCGGCTGTTCTTAATAACAAGTTGCTAATAACAAGTTGTTTCAAATAAAGTTAAAAAGGAATATTTACATGACTTCTACATTCTACAATCAGATCAGTAAGCAGTTAGAACAAACTAAAGCTGATGGCCTTTATAAACACGAGCGAGTGATTACTTCAGCCCAAAATGCCAACATTCAAGTGGCAGGTAATGAAGTTGTTAACTTCTGTGCGAACAACTATTTAGGTTTGGCTAATCATGCTGATTTAATTGCGGCTGCACAATCAGGTTTAGAAAGCCACGGTTTTGGTATGGCATCAGTACGCTTTATCTGTGGTACCCAGGACAAACATAAAGAATTAGAAAGTAAGATCAGTACTTTCCTCGGTATGGAAGATACTATCTTGTATACGTCTTGCTTTGATGCAAATACGGGTTTATTTGAGACGTTATTAAGTGCAGAAGATGCCATTATCTCAGACGAACTAAACCACGCGTCAATCATTGATGGTGTACGTCTATGTAAAGCAAAACGCTTCCGTTACAAAAATAACAACATGGCATCACTCGAAGAGCAGCTTATTGCTGCCGATGCTGCAGGTGTGCGTCACAAGTTGATCGCAACGGACGGTGTATTTTCAATGGACGGCGTGATCGCTAATCTAAAAGGCGTTTGTGATCTTGCAGACAAGTACAATGCACTTGTGATGGTTGATGATTCACATGCGGTTGGTTTTGTGGGTGAAGGCGGTCGTGGTACCCCTGAACATTGTGGCGTAATGGATCGTGTGGATATCATCACCGGTACATTAGGCAAAGCATTAGGTGGCGCGTCAGGCGGTTACACATCAGCTAAAAAAGAAGTAGTTGATTGGTTACGTCAGCGTTCACGTCCATACTTATTCTCAAACTCGGTTGCTCCTGCGATTGTTGCTGCATCTATTCGTGTTATCGACATGATGGAAGAAGGCCATGAATTACGTGCCAAAGTTAAATCAAACGCAGAACATTTCCGCCGTGAAATGAGCGCAGCTGGTTTTACACTTGCTGGTGCAGACCACGCGATTGTACCGGTAATGATTGGTGATGCTGCACTGGCTGCTGAAATGTCAGAGCGTTTATTAGCGGAAGGCATTTATGTTATCGGTTTCTCTTTCCCAGTGGTTCCACATGGTAAAGCACGTATCCGTACACAAATGTCAGCAGCGCACAGCGTAGA
>NZ_JABSQR010000031.1 GCF_013215705.1 Moritella sp.
AACATAATAGAATCCTCTAAATCAAAAGCTCATCCATAAGTGTAGATGGGCGAAGGAGGTGTGGATTCCATACATCAGCTTAGAGTTTCTACTCATTTCATAATATACTCATATCGGCTTGCCATAGATTTTATCATGCAAAATTTACCAACTGAGTTGATCATATTTATGTATCAAGAAAACGGTTCGATAGAATGATTTTATATAGTGTTATTGGTATTTTCGTCTGCCGCTAACACTTTGTTAACACTTAGATTACAGTAATTTTTGTGTTTTTATAACACATTGTAATTTAAGATATTACAGTGGTGACAACAGATAATTGGAACAGAGCAAAATTGCAAAACTAAAAAAATAATGTACAGAACGGTTCGATTCCCGAGAAATAGGAAATAAAATAATTTCGAATATAATCTTATTCTTCAACAGATTAATTGCCCTTTGTAATGGTGAATTAATTTGGAAAAAATTGAGACGTACTACTATTTATTGTTCATGATTATATCGCGACCGGTTTGCAGCAGATTACTGAAAAGCCGAATGATATTGATGGTTGCTGCCATGGAATATTAAGCGTAGCTAGGTGTCATTGCCCAAACGCTTACTCTACACTGAGTGATGGATTGTAGGTGTACAGTTATACCTGTAAACTAGTTATGTAAGGAATCTATTTTCATTAGGCGGTTTTGATGGTATTTAATAAAAATTGGGAAGATTATTTTGACGAAAATGACTATGATGATCATAAGATTGCCTCTAGTGAACGGGAGTATCTTAGACAATTGAACTCTTCTATTAACTGGATTTATATTGGATTAATGACAAATGAAAAAGGCATAGCAAAGGTTGGGTTAACTACGGGGAAGTTAGGGACGAGAGCCAGTAGTAGTCAAAATCCATATTATACTTTATTGTGCGCTTTCAAAGTTAAAGACGGAGTAACTTCTAACAAAATTCATGAAATCGAAAGTGCTACGATTAAAATGCTCGAGAATGAGTACTCACGTATTGATCATAAGTCTTCTGATAGACCGTCAGAGTGGTTTAAGGCCGATCCTTCAGAAATGAGAGGATTGGTGGATGATTTTCTTGGCCGACACTATTCACCTTATATGCATTGCTATCATGATTCTCATGAAGTAGTAATTAGCACCTGGGTGAATAATAAATATCTTCATGGTAACACTAAGCAATCTTATTATACTCGTGATTTAAGTAATCTTTCGGTTAACTCTCAATGTCTGATGCCTGGTGGTTGTGGTAATTGTGATTGTGATTTTTGGGATTGATTTTGAAAATATAGGTTTATCAGTGTGTGAGCTATTTCTCTTATAATAGACACTGAGTTTAGCATATCTTCTGGCAGGTTTTTACCCAACGGTAAGCCCGCACAAAACGCTTTCTGCCCGCCTCCTTTTGTTCGCAAATATCATCAGACTTCACCGCTTAACCACGCACTTACGTAGCTAGCGGCAACTACACCTATAACTGTCCTTAATATCTATATAGCAGTACCATTAAAGGCAACTGGTGACTGCTAAGGACAAAGTTATTGTACCTCTCTGTACCACATACGTTGGACCTTATTTTCCACTGGCAAGTGGTAACTTATGAACAAAACAAATCACACAAAGCAATCAGTATTATTAGCAAAATCTTTCAACAATGCGTGGACTACGCTTTATAAAAAAATTGAGAGTGACAACATACCTTTTGATTTTATAACTATGGTATGTAGTTGTATTTAATATTAATTTACAATGTTCCGCATGTAAAGCCAGGAGAGGGTACAGACTTTATGGCTCATTGGTTTAACACTCAAAATGCAGCATTAAATGATATACCTTCAATAATTTAAAAATCAAAAGATGGATTGCTTAAAATAAAAAGCTACTTAGAGTCAACTTTAAAATAGCTCACATTGAAGTGATTCTAGATCTGTACTCTTTATTGGTACAGTGAATTTAGCCATTTTCGTCGAAGTTTCCAATACAAAACCTTATCTGAATAACTATAAATAGAATAAGTGTTCTAACAAGGTTTTGTCCAATTGTGAGTTACAGTGTCCTGTTTTTACTTGTGGACACCAAGGGACTCTGTCGTACCATAACTACCAAGCGACTCTGTCGTTTTTATAATTACCAAGGGAAATTGACGGATCGAATTTTTAAGTAATCCTCTGAGTATCACCGTGTACTTTTCAGAGGTTACTAAGGATGATCGTGATGAATTCCCAATCCCAGCTCATTGTTGATGTGATTACTAAGGTTGCTGAAGGTAAAATTAGCATTCTTAATGCCTCAAAATTACTCAATAAGTCCAGTCGAACCATTGAACGTTATCTCCGTCGATATAAAAAAAATGGCATTCGTTTTGTTGTCCATGGCAATACTGGTAAAACGCCAACCAACAAGATCCCCGACTCATTAAAAAGACAAGTTCAGTCACTTATTAAAGATAAATATTATGATTTCAACATGTTGCACCTCATTGATATCTTAATGGTGAGAGACGGAATTCAAGTGAAGCGTGAAACGCTTCGCTCTTGGGCTCATGCTATTCACCATGTGAAACGGGCTAAGCATCGTCGTTCAAAAGTGAGAAGAAGGCGTGAACGTATGGAATCATCGGGATTAATACTGCAAATGGATGGTAGTCCACACCTGTGGTTCGGTCAGAAGAAGTCTTGCTTGATCGCCATTATCGACGATGCAACCAGTGATATCCATGCTGAGTTTTTTCCGTCCGAGACTACCGATGGCTGCATGAAAGTAATGAAGGCTTATATCGAGAAGCGAGGGCTGTTTAAGACGCTTTACGTTGATAGAGCAGGCATCTTTGGTGGGCCGAAGCGTTGTAACTTCTCACAAATGCAAAGGGCATGTGAAGAGCTCGGGATCGAGATCATCTTTGCCAACTCGCCTCAAGGTAAAGGTCCGGTTGAACGTGCATTCGATACCTTTCAAGATCGCTTGGTGCCAGAGCTCCGCCTGGCAGAAATAACGGACATGGACAGCGCTAATCATTATCTGCAAAATACATTTATTCCAGATTATTGGTTGAAACAACTCACTGTCCATGCAAAGAATATCCATTCGGAATTTAGACCAGTCCCAGCGTACATCAACCTTGATGCTGTCTGCGTTCAGAAGGAATACAGAAAAATCCGTCGTGATCATACCTTCAGTTACAACAACACCATGTACATAATAGATTCCCCCTTAAGGCATTCAATCGTGAGCCATAAAGTAGAAATACGGAAACAGTTGGGTGGCGGCTTTGCCGCTTATTTTGCCGATCGTAAGCTCACCATCGCTGAAATAAAGGAACCATGCAAACTCACGGAATATGGAGAGGAAGTACATAGGAAGCTTGATACCCTCAAGCTTGCTGAAGAGCTTGGCAACCTATCTGAAGCAGCTCGGATCAGCGGTTGCTCAAGGGAAAGCATCTACAATAATCGACGCTTACTTGAAACTCAGGGGCCTCTGGCGCTCAAAAGGATGTATGGTATCCCTCGTAATACCAATCGTATCGACCAAGATGTTGAAGATAAAGTCATCGAGCTGACATTAGAAAAACCTCACCTGATCCAAATCCCTATCAGTAGTGAAATGATGAAAAGGCACGACATATCAATCAGTCACTCGACAATCAGAAACATCTGGGTAAGAGAAAAACTGAATACTAAGGTGTTACGGATCGAGCGTGCAGAAGCATTAGCGAAAACCCCATAGTGAAAATGAGGGGGTGGACTAAACTTAACAGTGTAAATGACAAAGTCCCACGGTAATTACTCCGTCACACTCCCTCGGTAATCACAGTGTCCTGTTTTTACTTGTAGTCAAGTCGTCTCATCGACAGCGTCAGATCGTGTCTGAGCTAGTACAGGTTAGGCAATAACATTAAAATTTATGGAATATAATCACTATTCCTAAATTGGTATCTCAAACTCATTAATTTGTAAGTAATTATAATACCCTTTTAGGGTGAATAATTTCATTCACTACAAGTTAAAGGTGACAAGATGTCTTTTGATACGAGATTACGCGCTATTATTCAAGAAGAGCGATATAGTAACCAACAACTCGCTAATGCGTTAAGTTTTAATCTATCCGCAACAGCGAACTATGTTACTGGACAAAAGGAACCATGCTGCCAATTTTTAATGAAATTTAGCCGACATGACTATTTAAAAAAATACACAATATGGCTATTAACCGGAAATATTGAGCCACGTTCAGGTCAAGTTTGTCCGGTTTTCTCAACTCAAGAGCCATGCGTTTAAATCAAAAGGAGGTGAACTCAACTACAATAAAAACGTTAGCAATACAATTTTACCCTAGGGAGGACAACTAGATGTCTATTAAATCTATTCCTAACGGGTATGAGGTCGATTGTCGTCCGCAAGGACGAAGTGGTAAACGATACAGAAAGAAGTTTAAAACGAAAGGCGAAGCGCAACAGTATGAACGCTGGTTATTATCAACTCAGAACCAAAAAGGCTGGGTAGAGAAATCAGCAGACAAACGGCCGTTACGCGATTTAATTGATCTTTGGTATCACTACCATGGTCAACAGTTAAAACGCCCTGAAAAGGAGCTAAAACACCTGTTATCCATCGATAAAGATTTAGGGTACCCAAGAGCTGACCAAGTAACAAAACAACGCTTCATGCAATTCCGAGCCGACAAGATGGCTAAAGGAAATAAAGCAACTACGATTAACCGGAGCCAAGTTAGACTAAGTGGCGTTTTTACCGTACTGATAGATGCTGGTGAGTATCATAACGAACACCCATTAAAAGGGATTAGCAAACTAAAGTTGCGAGCATCTGAAATGGGCTTTCTGAATAAGATAGAAATAACTCAATTATTGAATAACCTAAGTGGCGATGAACTTCACGTAGCTAAGTTATGTTTATCTACCGGCGCGCGTTGGAGTAAAGCAGCAGAACTACGGGGAAATGATATTATTCATGGGCGAGTTACATTCAATGATACCAAAAATGGTAAAAACAGAACTGTACCTATAACGCCAGAATTAATGAATGAGATCTACAATGGGAAAACAGGTCGGTTGTTTAATGGTTCATACATGGAGTTTTATGATGTGCTGAAAGCCCAGGGCTTTGATTTACCTAAAGGTCAGGCAACGCATGTTTTACGACATACTTTTGCGAGTCATTTTATGATGAACGGGGGCAATATTTTAACGTTGCAAAAAATCCTAGGTCATTCAACGATTATGCAAACAATGACTTATGCTCACCTTGCTCCGGATTATTTGAATGAAGCAATTACGCTAAACCCAATGTCCACATTGTGACCAAACTCGTAGTATATGATACATATCGTAGTATCAATCTAAACAGTTAAAGCTATGTTTTAAATAGAAAAACCACCTTAGAGCAGCTTACAAGAAGTCGCCAGAAGGTGGTTTATTATAATTAAAACAGATATTAACCTAATTTAGCACGTAATGCCGAGCCAATATCAGCTAATGAACGTACAGTTGATACACCTGCATCTTCGAGTGCTGCAAATTTCTCATCCGCAGTACCTTTACCGCCAGCGATTATTGCGCCAGCATGGCCCATACGCTTACCTGCTGGCGCTGTAACACCGGCAATGTAAGAGACAACAGGTTTAGTTACATTCGCTTTAATATAAGCTGCTGCTTCTTCTTCTGCGGTACCACCAATTTCACCAATCATAACGATTGCTTCAGTTTGCGGATCATTTTCGAATAATTCAAGTATGTCAATAAAGTTTGTACCGGGGATCGGATCACCACCGATACCAACACATGTGGATTGACCGTAACCTTCATCCGTTGTTTGTTTTACTGCTTCGTACGTAAGCGTACCAGAGCGTGAAACAATACCAATTTTACCCGGTTTGTGAATGTGGCCAGGCATAATACCAATCTTACTTTCACCAGGAGTGATAACACCTGGACAGTTAGGGCCGATCATACGCACATTTTGTTGATCAAGTTTAACTTTAACTTCGATCATATCAACAGTCGGAATACCTTCTGTAATACAAACGATAAGTTCGATACCAGCATCAATCGCTTCTAAAATCGCATCTTTACAGAATGGAGCAGGTACATAAATAACAGAAGCTGTTGCGCCTGTTGTTTCTACTGCATCACGTACTGTGTTAAATACAGGTAAGCCTAAATGTGTAGTGCCACCTTTACCAGGAGAAACACCACCAACCATTTGTGTTCCGTAATCAACAGCTTGCTCTGAGTGGAAAGTACCTTGACCACCCGTGAAACCTTGACAGATCACCTTCGTATCTTTATTAATTAAAATGCTCATTTATTTGCCCTCCGCTGCTGCAACAACTTGCTGCGCGGCATCCGTTAGGCTAGATGCTGCAATAATATTTAAGTCAGATTTAGCTAAAACTTCACGGCCTAATTCTGCATTGTTACCTTCAAGACGGACAACAACTGGCACTTTTACACCCACTTCTTGTACTGCTCCGATAATACCTTCGGCGATCATATCACAACGCACGATACCACCGAAAATGTTAACAAGTACGGCTTTAACATTGTCATCAGAAAGAATGATTTTGAATGCTTCAGCAACACGTTCTTTTGTTGCGCCGCCGCCTACGTCAAGGAAGTTAGCTGGTTTGCCGCCATGGATGTTAACAATATCCATCGTGCCCATCGCTAGACCAGCGCCGTTTACCATGCAACCGATACTACCGTCTAATGCAACATAGTTTAACTCAAATTTAGCAGCGTGAGCTTCACGTGCGTCTTCTTGAGTAATATCTTGCATTGCACGTAGTTTAGGTTGGCGATAAAGTGCGTTTGAATCGATAGTAATTTTACCATCTAAACAAACAAGATCACCGGCACCAGTAACGATAAGTGGGTTAATTTCAAGTAGCGCCATATCGCAATCAGTGAACATTTTAGCTAGACCCATAAAGATCTGTGTAAACTGTTTGATTTGAGCGCCTTGTAAACCAAGTTTGAATCCAAGTTCACGCGCTTGGAAAGGTTGTGCTCCAACAAGCGGATCAATCGTTGCTTTGTGAATTAACTCAGGAGTTTGTTCAGCAACCGTCTCAATATCAACGCCACCTTCAGTTGATGCCATAAATACAACTTTACGAGAACCACGGTCGATAACAGCACCAAGGTAAAGTTCATTAGCGATATCACCTGCAGCTTCAACAAGAATTTGTGAAACCGGTTGGCCTTTCGCATCGGTTTGATAAGTAACTATGTTTTTACCTAACCAATGCTCAGCGAATGCGGTAATTTCTTCTTTGGAAGTTACAAGCTTAACACCACCTGCTTTACCACGCCCACCGGCGTGAACTTGACACTTAACAACCCATTTATCGCCGCCAATTTTATCAGCGAAAGCTGCAGCTTCATGAGGTACGTTTGTTGCGTAACCTTCAGGAACTGGCAAACCATATTCAGCAAAAAGTTGTTTTGCCTGATACTCATGCAGATTCATGCTCGTATATCCATGTTAATAGCCACAAGGGCTTGTCCCGAGAACTTACGCCTCAAGATAAGGCGTAAGCAATTAAATACTTAAACTAAACATTACTAAACATTACTAAACTAAAAATTACACATCTAAAAGAAGACGAGTTGGGTCTTCTAATAATTCTTTGATTGTTACTAAGAATCCTACAGACTCTTTACCATCAACGATACGGTGATCGTAAGAAAGAGCCAGATACATCATTGGCAGAATGACAACTTGACCATCGACAGCCATTGGACGATCTTGGATTTTATGCATACCCAAGATTGCGCTTTGTGGCGGATTGATGATTGGTGTTGACATTAATGAACCAAATACACCACCGTTAGTTACCGTGAAGTTACCACCAGTAAGGTCTTCAATTGACAATTTACCATCACGACCTTTAAGCGCTAAATGACGAATGTTCTTCTCGATATCAGCAAGGCTCATCGTGTCACAATCACGTAGTACTGGCGTAACCAGACCACGAGGTGTTGAAATAGCGATACTTACATCAAAGTAGTTATGATAAACAATATCAGTACCATCAAGTGACGCATTCACTTCTGGATAACGTTTTAACGCTTCAACAACCGCTTTCACGTAGAAAGACATGAACCCTAAACGAATACCATGACGCTCTTCAAATATATCTTTATACTGCTTACGAATATCCATGATAGGTTTCATGTTAACTTCGTTAAACGTGGTCAGCATTGCCGTTGAGTTTTTAGCTTCTAATAGACGTTCAGCAATACGCTTACGTAAACGCGTCATAGGAACACGTTTTTCGCTACGACCAGGTTGAAGTTCAACTGGAGCAACAACAGGTGCAGCTGCTTTTGCAACTGGCGCGGCAACAGGAGCTGCTAATGCTTTTTCGACATCTTCTTTTATGATCTGCCCATTTTTTCCAGTACCAGTAATCTTAGAAGCATCTAAACCTTTTTCTGCAATAAGACGACGTACAGCAGGGCTTGCATCGACACTTTCCTCATTCACTTCTGCTGGTTTATCTTTTGTTTCTTCGCCAGCGACAGCGCCGACTTTCAGCTTACCAATCACTTGCTGACCAAGAACGGTTGCACCGTCATCTTCAATAATTTCAACAAGCACACCCGCTTCAACAGCCGGCACTTCTAAAATAACTTTGTCAGTTTCAATCTCTACAATAATATCATCGCGCTCAACAGTATCGCCAGGGCGTTTATGCCATATTGCAATAGCTGCATCTGCTACAGATTCTGGCAGTACAGGTACCAAAATTTCAATTGTCATTTTCATAATTCCTTTAATAAACTATTTCTGTGCAACAGTTAAAGCATCTTCAATAAGTGCTAGCTGTTGTTTTGTATGTACAGACATGTAACCGACTGCAGGAGATGCTGATGCAGCTCGCCCAGCATAACTTAACTTCGCGCCTTGCGGGATTGCGCCCCAGAAATTATGCTGACTTGAATACCAAGCACCCTGATTCTGAGGTTCTTCTTGACACCAAACAAACTGGTCTACGTGTTGATATTCTGCAAATACAGCTGCAATTTCCGCATGTGGGAAAGGATAAAGCTGTTCAATACGTACAATAGCAACATCCGTCTGACCCGATTTACGACGCGTTTCCAATAAATCGAAATATACTTTACCACTACACATCACCACACGTTTAACTTGTGCTGAGTCGAGCGTATCAATTTCACCAATTATATTTTGGAACGTGCCATCTGCTAATTCAGATAAACTAGAAATAGCTAATGGGTGACGTAATAACGATTTAGGTGTCATCACGATCAATGGACGACGCATTGGGCGTACTGTTTGACGACGCAGCATATGATAAACCTGCGCAGGAGTACTAGGTACACACACTTGCCAGTTGTGCTCAGCACACATTTGCATATAACGTTCTAAACGTGCAGATGAATGCTCAGGACCTTGCCCTTCATAGCCATGTGGTAACAATACTGTTAAGCCACACATACGACCCCACTTCTGTTCACCAGAAGAAAGGAATTGATCAAATACAACTTGTGCGCCATTGGCGAAATCACCAAACTGTGCTTCCCAAATAGTTAAACCACTTGGTTCAGTCGTCGCATAACCATATTCAAACGCTAATACCGCGGCTTCAGACAATACTGAATCGTGAATAGTTAGCTCACCTTGTTCAGGTTTTAAGTTAGCTAATGGTGTGTAGGTACTTGCGTCATCTTGATTGTGTACAACGGCATGGCGATGGAAGAAAGTACCACGACCAACATCTTGTCCAGTGAGACGAACTTTGTAGTTGTCGTCAAGTAATGTTGCATATGCAAGCGTTTCAGCAAAACCCCAATCACATGGTTTCTCGCCTTTTGCCATTAAAATACGGTCTGAATAGATCTTTTGAACACGAGATTGGATCTTGTGCCCTTCTGGTACAGCCGTCATTTTCAATGCAAGGTCAGATAATTTATCTTGAGGCACTTGTGACTGATAAGGCATATCCCATTCGTGTTTTAAGTATGGGTTCCAATCAACTGAGTGCTTTTGCATTGGGCGCCATTCTTTAACAACACATTCACCATGATCAAGTTGATCACGATATTCGTTAATATAGCCTGTTGCTTCAGCAGCATCAATAACGCCTTCATTTACAAGTTGATCTGCATATATTTTACGTGGCGTTGGGTGTTTTTTAATTTTCTTATACATTAATGGCTGTGTTGCACTTGGTTCATCAGCTTCATTATGGCCGTGGCGACGATAACAAACTAAATCAATCACAACATCACGCTTAAATGTATTACGGAAATCAAGTGCGATTTGTGTTACCAATACAACAGCTTCAGGGTCATCTGCATTAACATGGAAGATGGGAGCCTGAACCATTTTTGCGATATCCGTACAGTATTCTGTAGAACGCATATCTTTCGGGTTTGATGTTGTAAAACCAACTTGGTTATTGACAACAATTCGAATTGTACCACCAATGCCATAAGCACGTGTTTGCGACATATTGAATGTCTCAGCAACAACACCTTGACCAGTAATTGCAGAATCACCATGAATTGTAATTGCCAGTACATCATCACCGTTAGTGCTACCATAACGTTCTTGACGTGCACGAACAGAACCCATGACTACTGGGTTAACAATTTCTAAATGCGATGGATTAAAAGCAAGTGCTAAATGTACATTACCGCCTGGCGTACTAAAATCAGAACTGAAGCCCTGATGATATTTAACATCACCCGCACCCCATGCGTCACCGTGTTTACCAGCAAATTCATCAAACAGGTCATTCGGTTTTTTACCAAGCACATTCACCAGCATATTCAGTCTGCCGCGATGCGCCATACCAATAACGGTTTCTTTGATACCTTGTTCACCACTACGACGAATTAATTCTTTCATCATTGGAATCAGTGCATCACCGCCCTCAAGCGAGAAACGTTTTGCACCAGGGAACTTAGCACCAAGGTATTTTTCCAGACCTTCAGCTGCGGTTAAGTTATCTAAAAATCGTAATTTATCTTCTTTTTCAAACTCAGGCGTGCTTTCAACTGATTCTAAACGGCTTTGGATCCAACGTTTTTCTTCAGTAGAAACAATATGCATATACTCAGCTGCAATTGAACCACAATAGGTTTTTTGTAACGAAGTATAAAGCGCACTAAGTTTCATGCTTTCTTGGCCAATTGCATATGAACCAACATTAAAACTGGCATCAAAATCAGCATCAGAAAGGTTGTGATATGCAGGGTCTAGATCTTGTACACGATCACGTTTCCAAAGACCTAATGGATCTAAGTTAGCATGTTGATGACCTCGAAAACGGAAAGCATTGATTAACTGTAATACTTTAACCTGTTTCGCATCATTATGTGGGTCGCTTACTTGAGCAGCATATCGAGAGGTATCTTTCGCTAGGCGAATGAAATAATCCTTTACAGGACCATGTGGAACTTCTTTAGTATTATCAACTTTAGGTAGCTCTAAAAATACAGTTTGCCATTCTTCGCTAACTGTATCTGGATCTGCCAAAAATTGCTCATATAGATCTTCAATGTATGTCTGGTTCGCACCGGCTAGATGAGAGGATTCTAACCAGGCTTTCATGACGTTATTCTGCATTCTCTGCCCTTTTCACTTTAAATGTCCACCGCGCCAGAGATGGTAGCAAAGATTTTAAATTACTTGGCCATTCCCAACGGAATGACCATTGTAACTAAAAACTAACAAAAAATATTGCTACACCGCACGTTGTAGTAACATAGATTTAATATTACCGATTGCTTTTGTAGGATTTAGACCTTTAGGACACACGTTTACACAGTTCATAATACCATGACAACGGAATACACTAAACGCATCGTCTAATTCTGATAAACGTTGCTCCGTTGCTGTGTCACGACTATCGATTAAGAAACGATAAGCCGCTAATAAGCCTGCAGGACCAACGAACTTGTCAGGGTTCCACCAGAATGATGGGCATGACGTTGAACAACATGCACATAAGATACACTCATACAGGCCATCTAACTTCTCACGTTCTTCAGGAGACTGAAGGTATTCGCGAGCTGGTGGGATAGCACTGTCGTCTGTAATTAAAAACGGTTTGATACGTGCATAGTTATCATAGAACTGCGTCATATCAATCACGAGATCTCGGACCACTGGCAAACCAGGTAACGGTCGAATTACAATCGTTTTGTTCATGTTCAGATCAGATAGAGGTGTGATACACGCGAGGCCATTTTTGCCATTCATGTTAACACCATCAGATCCACATACACCTTCACGACAAGAACGACGGAAAGCTAATGTCGCATCTTTTTCTTTTAACAAGATAAGTGCATCAAGCACCATCATGTCTGAACCTTCAGGAATTTCTAGGCTCATTTCTTGCATTTTTGGCTTGCTATCAACATCAGGGTTATAGCGGTAAATTGAAAATTTAACTTGCATCTTGATCCCTTATGTTTAGTAAACGCGTGGTTTCGGCACAAAGTGCTTCAACTGTTCGTCAGTTAACAAATTCGGTGAAAGATTCACTTCACGCGTTGCCATTTCTTCATTTTCAGGCAAGTACAGTGAATGGCATAACCAATTCTCATCATCACGATCTGGATAATCAAAACGACTGTGCGCACCACGGCTTTCTTTACGGAAATTAGCCGCATGAGCGGTTGCAAATGCAGTTTCCATCAGATTATCAAGCTCTAGACATTCGATACGCTGTGTATTGAACTCTGTTGAGTTGTCATCTAAACGTGCATTTTGTAAACGCTTACGTATGGCTCTTAGTTGCTCAAGGCCTTCGGCCATTGACTCACCTTCGCGGAATACGGAGAAGTTAAGTTGCATACATTGTTGTAGATCTTTACGGATTTGAACAGGATCTTCACCGTCTTTGTTGCTTTCCCAGCGATTTAAACGCTCAAGAGATGCATCGATGTTAGCGTCTGTCGCTTCTGTCGGCTCAGGAATTGTATCAAGTACTTTACCTAAGTAGTTACCGGCAGCACGCCCAAATACAACCAGATCAAGCAGTGAGTTACCACCTAAGCGGTTGGCACCATGCACAGATACGCAAGCGATTTCACCAACAGCAAATAGACCTGCAACAACTTCCATGCTGCCATCTTCTTTACGTGTTAATACTTCACCGTTAATATTTGCAGGTAAACCACCCATCATATAGTGACAAGTCGGAATAACAGGAATAGGTTCTTTAACTGGGTCTACGTGGGCAAATGTACGTGATAACTCACAGATACCCGGTAAACGAGATTCAAGTACGTCTTCACCTAAGTGATCAAGTTTAAGTTTTAGGTGCGGACCCCAAGGACCATCACACGCACGACCTTCACGGATTTCAGTCATCATTGAACGAGCAACAACGTCTCGACTGGCAAGATCTTTCGCGTTTGGCGCATAACGTTCCATGAAACGTTCGCCGTCTTTATTTAGAAGGTAACCACCTTCCCCACGACAACCTTCAGTTACAAGTACACCAGCGCCAGCAATACCCGTTGGATGGAACTGCCACATTTCCATGTCTTGTACTGGAATACCTGCACGAATAGCCATACCAATACCGTCACCAGTATTAATGTGTGCATTCGTTGTTGAAGAATAGATACGACCAGCGCCACCCGTTGCAAATACCGTTGCTTTGGTTTTGAAGTAGCAGATTTCGCCCGTTTCAATATCAATTGCAGTACAACCAGTGATGATACCTTCGTCATTTTTAACGAGGTCTAACGCATACCACTCAGAAAACACTTTGGTTTCGTTTTTAATATTTTGCTGATACAGCAAATGTAATAACGCATGACCAGTACGGTCAGCAGCAGCTGCTGTACGAGCCGCCTGTGCGCCGCCATATTCTAATGACTGGCCACCAAATGGACGTTGGTAAATAGTACCATCTTCAAAACGAGAGAATGGCAGACCCATGTGCTCAAGTTCTAAAATTGCTTCTGGGCCTGTTTTACACATAAATTCGATAGCGTCTTGGTCACCGATATAATCAGAACCTTTAACAGTATCGTACATGTGCCATGTCCAATCATCTTCATGTGAATTACCTAAAGCAACGGTAATGCCACCTTGAGCAGATACGGTATGTGAACGAGTTGGAAAAACTTTAGATAAAAGTGCACAACTTTTACCTGACTTAGATATTGATAGCGCAGCACGCATACCAGCACCACCGGCACCAATTACTACTGCGTCAAATTCGCGAACTGGAATACTCACTTATAACCCCCAAAGAGTAACAAAACCAACAAGCGCATAAATAAATGCGGTGGTCGTTAAAATAAACTGTAATGCACCACGTAAACCGGTTGGTTTAACATAGTCAGTTAATACCTGCCATACACCAATCCACGCATGGATGACGATTGCGATAAGGGTAAGAAGAGTGAATACTTTATTGCCAGTACTTGCAAAGAAATCAGACCATACTTGATAAGTAAGATCATTAAATGCAACGAAACCAACAAAATAAAATGTATAAAGTGCCATGATGATAGCAGTTGCACGGATCATGATAAAATCATGAGTACCACTACGGCCATAGCTTGCTGCGTTAGTTACCATACCATTATCCCCGCTAGGATTGATAAAACAACGGTTGCAACAAAAGATACTTTCGCACTTAATGCACCCGATTCAAGTTCTTCGAAATAACCCATGTCCATCAATAAATGACGGATACCACCAGCAATATGATATGCAAGTGCGGTTAGGATTCCCCAAAGAATGAATGTACCAAAGAAACCAGACACTATTTCTTGTGCATTTTGGAAACCTTGTTCTGAAGATATTGATTCTGTCAGTAACCACAATAGAATACCCACTGCAAAGAACATTATTACACCTGATATTCGGTGTAGGATAGATGCGATTGCGGCGATTGGCATGCTAATAGTCTGCAGATCTAAATTTACAGGTCTTTGCTTTTTCACGATATTGCTCACTCAGCTCCATTGAGCATAGTTATTATTATATTGACACAGATCACAGAATTGTATTATTTCCATAACAAATTCCTTTCAAATGAAAGCCCTTGTTTGTTTCTTGTTCAAATCGCAAATAAAACAATAATTATAAGCACTTACATAAAAAGAACAAAATTAAAACAAGGACTCTTGATCCGGCAATAAGTATACCTATATCACAATTTATTTACAATTATAAAAACCCTTGTAGCAACATTTACCTTAAAATTGAAACATAGCTTAACCTTTTAGTGCTTTTTCATTGATTATTTTGTAACAAAATTGACATTAGTAATTATTAAAGGTAGCTTTAGCTTCGAATTTCATGAAGAAATCTAATTATAAATAAGCAAAGGAGACGTGCTATGGCTAATCTAAAGGCCACGTTAAACCTACCCGGCCAAGAGCCAGTTGAACTTCCGATTTTATCTGGTACAGCTGGTCACGATGTTATCGACATTCGTACCCTAGGTAGTAAAGGATATTTCACCCATGATCCCGGTTTTATGGCAACGTCATCGTGCGAGTCTAAAATCACTTATATTGACGGTGAAGAAGGTATCCTACTACATCGCGGTTACGCTATTGATGACTTAGCATTTAATGCAGATTATTTAGAAGTTTGTTATATTATTCTTTATGGTGATGCACCATCTAAAGAACAATATGAACAATTCAAAGCGACAGTACATAAACACACCATGGTGCATGAGCAATTTGCATCTTTCTTCAAAGGTTTCCGCCGTGACTCTCATCCAATGGCGATCCTTTGTGGTGTTTCAGGCGCACTTGCAGCCTTTTATCATGATTCGCTAGATGTGACTAATCAACGTCACCGAGAAATTTCGGCATTCCGTTTATTGTCTAAAATGCCGACAATTGCTGCAATGTGTTACAAATATTCAATTGGGCAACCTTTTGTATACCCTGACAACAGCCTTTCATACGCAGGTAACTTCCTTAAAATGATGTTTTCTGTACCGTGTGAAGAATATGTCGTTAATCCGGTGATAGAAAAAGCCATGGACCGTATCTTTACGCTACATGCAGATCATGAACAAAATGCATCTACATCTACAGTTCGACTAGCTGGTTCGTCAGGTGCTAACCCATTTGCATGTATCGCAGCGGGTATTGCATCACTATGGGGTCCTGCTCACGGTGGTGCAAATGAAGCTTGTCTAGCAATGCTTGAAGAGATCGGTAGCGTTGAGCGTATTCCTGAGTTTATCGCTCGTGCGAAAGACAAAGAAGACCCGTTCCGTCTAATGGGCTTTGGTCATCGTGTTTACAAGAATAAAGATCCACGTGCGACAGTGATGCGTAAGAGCTGTCACGAAGTGCTAAAAGAGCTAAGCATTAGTGATCCGCTATTAGATGTAGCGATGGAACTTGAGCGTATTGCGCTTGAAGACCCTTACTTCATCGAGAAGAAACTCTATCCAAATGTAGATTTCTATTCAGGTATTACATTACGTGCTATTGGTATCCCTATTTCTATGTTCACGGTTATTTTTGCATTGGGGCGTACTGTAGGTTGGATTGCGCACTGGAACGAAATGTTAAGTCAACCTGGACAGAAAATTGGTCGTCCTCGTCAGTTATATACTGGTGAAGCACACCGTCCATTTAAAAAGCTTGACGATAGAGATTAGCTACTAGACTTAGTTACAAACCTAAAGACGAGTTAAAAAAAGGCTTCTGATTTATATCAGAAGCCTTTTTTATCTCCACACAATAGTTTGAACAATAGCTGTTGGGCTCTAAGTCAGCACCATTAATCGGCTAATCAACTGTATTATTGACGGCTAAACTGTGTTTGCAGTGTTTCCGTTAATTGTGCGCTCATCATCGCTCTGAGTGATGCAGGTTTAACTAATTTACGTAATAAACCGACTTTAGCGGCACCAGCCTTATCAGCAATCCCCGCCTCTGTTGTCGCCGTAATAAGAATCGCCGGTATCGCAGGGTTTATTTCTCTTAACGCTGAGATTAATGCTAAACCATCCTCACCATTATCTAATTGATAGTCCACCAACAAGATATCGAAATCACACTGTTTAAATAATGCCTTCGCACTGGCGATTGAATGAGCGCCATAAACCTCACAGTCCCAACTGCTCATGAGTTCTAACATGCCCTCCAAAATAGCTGGGTTGTTGTCGATGCAAAGCACCGCGGTTCCAGTAAGGTCCGTTGGTACCATAATGGGCGTAGAATTATCTTGTTGTAGTGCCGTCGCTTCACAGAGTTGTAGACTAAATCGACAACCTCTGCCTTCAATTGAATCAAGACTCAGTTGATGCTGTAATAATACCGCTAAGCTATTACAAATACTAAGACCGAGTCCTAATCCATCATTCGAGCCATTATTGTCTTTTAATTGGCTAAATTGCTCGAACACTCGGGTTTGGTCTTTTGCCGCAATACCTGGGCCATTATCTAATAATTGAATGCTTAACTGACCATTTTTACGGCGACAACCGAGCAATACTCGTCCAGGACTGGCATAGCGAAATGCGTTACCAATTAAATTTTGTAAAATGCGACGTAGCAGGTGTTTATCGGTATTAACCCAATGCTTTGTCGGCATAATAGTAAAGGTAACGCCATGTTGTTTAGCGGCGGCTGAAAACTCATTCGCGAGCTGAGTAAATAAATCATTTAACGCAAATGTCTCTATATGTGGCTTGATGCTGCCACTCTCTATACGTGCAACCTCTGCTAGGTTAACAATCATTTCATTAGCGACTTTAAGTGATAGATCGATACTACTCACTTGTCGTTGTTGATTTTCATTTAAGGTCGACTGACTGGCAAGTGCCGATGTAAACAAACGTGCAGCTTCAAGTGGTTGTAACAAATCATGACTGCACACTTGTAAATAATGACTTTTCTTACTCAGCGCCTCATCGGCAATCACCCTCGCCTTCGCTAGCTCTTTATTGGCTTTCTCGAGTTTTTTAGTTCGCTCTGCGACACGGGTTTCTAGATCTTGATTAGCTTCTTTTAATACTTGTTCCGCTTGCCTGAATGCAGTGATATCTGAAAAGACCATTAGAAACCCGCCGTCCGGTAATGGATTCCCTTCGATGCGGATGACCTTGCCATCTTCGCGTAACCGTTCCGAGTTATGCGACTGTCTTAAACGCAGAAAATTGATGCGTTTTTTTACATGCGCTTCAATATCACCCGCACCACACAAACCGCGTTCAGCATTAAATCGAATTAATGATTCAATCGGGCAGCCGACACGGAGAATACTCTCAGGATAATTAAACAATACTGCGTACTGTTTATTCCAGGCAACAAGTTCGAGTTCGTCGTTAACAATTGAGATCCCATCTCTGGTGTTTTCAATCGCGCTTTTTAGCTGGTTCTGACTAAACTCTTGTCGATGACTAGATGCGTTACCGACTAAGGTTGCCAGTTCATCCAAAGCGAAATCATGACCATCTAAAGCAGAATTAAGCACCAAGCGAGCAGACGATGAGCCCATCACACTCGATAATACTTTTTCTGTATGCTCCAGGGCATATTCAGACTTTTCCTTGGCGGTATAGCTTAACGTAATAGCGACCTGCTCAAAAGCTTGGAAACTTTTGGATGCTTTATCTTCACCCACAAATTGCGCGGTCAATAACAACAATTCATCTACCGATATGGCCTGCCGTTTCGACTTAGCTTTGCGCTTGCTTTCCACTAATGGTTGCGGTAACTGCCGCTTTAAAAATAACGCCCCTTGTATTCGTTCTTGAATACTGGATCTCGTCACTAATGATATAAGGATCATCACGACAACATTAACCGACAGGCAGAGCAAGTTGATCGCTGTTGAACTTGCAAATATAGTCGCTACTAGTGGTCCTTGATAGAAACCCAGTTGCGGTAAAAAATTAAGCAGTGTCCACAATGAAAAGCCGATAGTAATCCCGGTAAACACACCTTTCAATGTAGCTCGACGCCAATAAAAAGCGGCAACTAATGCCGGTGTAAGCTGTGCCAAGGCGCCTAATGCCGTAGCCCCTAAACTTGCTAATGCTGTAGGTGGAATAAATAGGAAGACCAGATAGCTGAGTAAACTAACAAACAACACTAATATTTTGCGAATGTTCAGCAATTTTAATCTAAACGCATCGTATTGTGTGGGGTGTTTATTCTTTTTAAATAGGAACGGAAATACGATTTCATTACTCAACATGGTACTCAGTGCAATGGTTGATACGATCACCATCGAGCTTGCTGCAGAAATCGCCCCTAAAAATGCAAATAACGTCAGCCATGTTTGATCTTGATACCAAGGCAGCACCAATACATACATATCCGCTGGAACGCTGTTACCCAATAGCAAATAACCCGCTAAGCCAAGTGGTGCGGAAAAAAACGCAAATACCAGCAGGTATAATGGAAAAATACGGCGACTCAACCAGGCATCTTGCTCATCACGTAGTTCTACAATCATGACGTGGAATTGCCGCGGTAACACAAAAAATGCGGCCATCACAATAATGATCATACCAAACATGGCACTTAGATCGGGAAATTGTAATGCACTGGCTAACTCAGTATTGGCACTCGCTTGTTGCCAAATATCCTGGGGTGAATCGAAGACAAAATAGCAAATGAAAATACCGACACTGGCAAAAGCGATAATTTTCACGAGGGCTTCAAACGCAATCGCCAGCATAATGCCGGGATGACGCTCTGTCACATCAATACTGCGTATACCAAACAACATACTAAAACCAGCCAGAACACAACTAGTGACTAAACCAAGCTGCCAAGACATAAAGACTTGTTCGATTTGTAATTGTTGGAAGGAATAAACAATCGCTTTAATTTGTAAGGCGATATATGGCATAGTGCCAAATAGCGATACCATAGTCACCAGAATAGCCAAGGCATGTGACTTACCAAAACGAGCCGCAAGTAAATCGGCGATAGAGGTTAAATTAAAATTAATACTGGTTTGAATGATGCGTTGTAGAAAAGGCCATGCGAAAAAAAGTAACAGTATTGGACCCAAATAAATAGGTAAATACGAATAAACACTGGTTGCAGCTTGTCCTGTGGTGCCTAGAAAACTCCACGAGGTACAATACACAGAAACAGCAAAGGCATAAATAAGCGCTTGCCGTTTCCCTTGGATCAGATGACGATATTTATCGCCTAAAAAAGCAATTAAAAATAATAACGCGATATAAAAAAAACTTAATAGCATCAACTGCCAATTTGCGAACATACTGTGACCTATCGAACTACAACTGAATTAATTTGTTCAAGAACAGAGAAAGCGCTATACCCTAGCCACTGCAAGTGGACAAATAGAAAACCAAAAGAGAGGATATTCAAAGCATAAAGCACCTTGGGTATATACAGAACAACTAGAGCAAAGTTTCAAACTCGCTAATGTAATCACCGCCTTTAATAGAGGCAATCAACCTTAACTTATAACTTGCCGAAGTATTCGCTAATTCACGCAGTGGCGTTTGTGTTTGCCAATAATAATTACTCTGTACCTGCGTCAAAGGATATGCTGTCGAGGTATTGTCTTCATTAACCAAAAATAGCACAGCTTCATCAAGCGGGAACGTCGAATTGACGACCGTTGAACCATTTTTATCAAACACATTAACTTTAAAATCACCACTTGTCAGCACACAGCCACCCGCCAGAACCTCACAAGAAGATTCAGGTATTAATGTGATGAGTTTGTTTTTATCGGCATCGTTTTCAATAAAATAATCAGACGCAATATAACCAAAGACGGCTAATAACGGGGCAACAAGTACTGCCACTTTTGTATGTTTATTCATATCCCTATTCCTTTAAGCTATCACTGTATTCCGGTACATCGAGCTGCCCTAACATCATTGCAGCTTGTGTTCTATTACGCACATTTAATTTTCGAAAAATGGCGCTAGCATGAGCTTTAACGGTTGCTTCAGCCACACACAATTTATCGCCGATTTGCTTGTTAAGCAGTCCTTCAGAAAACATCATTAATATGCGGTATTCTTGTGCAGTCAACTTAGCTATCGCCACGTCTGCAGTTGCGCTAACGTCTTGTTTAGGCTTTTCAAATGTGCCAGGCACCCATAATTTTCCTGCAAGTACACTGCTAATAGCCGAAATGATGACCGGTACAGATTCTGATTTAGGTACAAAACCAGACGCACCGTGTTGCATCGCTTTAGCAATGATAGTTTCATCACTGTAAGCAGAAATAACCACTACGGGAACATCAGGATTTTGTTTTCTGATACGAATTAAATGATCAAATCCATGTGCACCGGGAATATTAAGATCCAGTAATAATAAATCAGCATCCGCATTGGCAAGAAGACAATCACTAATGCTTTCGACTGTTTCGGCTTCAAACCATTGTGTGGTTTTAAATTGTTCTTTTAAGGCAATTAATAATGCTTGTCTAAAAAGTGGGTGATCATCGGCAATGATGATTTTTTCTGGCATTACGTGCATATTCATCCATGTATGACTACAAATAATTAACCCCTACTATACATGACAGAGTGTTACCGAACTGTGACGAACTTAACTTGCTCAGATCGAGCTATGCGGCTTAACTAACTGAAAGCGGTTGTAATTAATGACTTTAGTTTGGTATGACCTTTTAGTTCAGAATGTTGCACTTTTGCCATAAACAGTTCAGCGGTGGCGATTGCATCGTTTAACGCATTATGGGCTGAATAACGTGGTAGCCCATATTCTGCACGTAAATTAGTCAGGTGTAACCTAGATGGCGCATAAGCTTGACTACATCTATCATGCCTTTTTTTGGCCAATGCCAAGGTATCAATAACGGGAAATATCGGCGCCATACCATACAATTTGATGCAGGCTTGCTCAAAAAAGGTTGTTTCGATCTGAGCATAATGCACCAGCATAGTTTTTCCAGCCAATGCCACTAATAAATCCTCGACGACACTTGCCAACGGTCGCCCGCTGGCTTTTTCTTTATCTGTTATATTATGTATAGTGACATTGTCACCTTCAAGTTCGCAATGTGCCGCCACAATTTGATGATAACAACTGTCTAAATGAATTTCATTTCCCGCCAGTTCAACATAACCGATACTCAAAATATTATTCTGCTTAGCATTGAGCCCCGTCGTTTCAAAATCAACGGCTAAAATATCACTGTTCATTACAGGCTGTTCAAGATTGATAATCGGCACACTTAAGTATTGCTTTAATGGCCCTTCAGGCGCTTTCGTTAATAGTCGTTTGCGCTGTGCTTCGAGACTAAAAAAATATTGTATAAGATTCATAACACGCCCTTATTACTTGATTTATCCTGTTACGCTATGTCCAACTAAACCATCTGTCGATAACTCTGCATCGCTTTAATCACCTTAAAGGCATCTTTCAAATGTTCTCGTTCTAGCCGAGATATTTCTTTGGGTAACAAGTAACTATCCGCTGCGTCACCATTAGCTAGTTGCTTGGCCTGATGCTCAGCGCGTAGCATGCCTAACAATTCAAATGCATCAATTAAATTCGCCGATTCAGTGCGACTCAATGAGGGTGTTCCCGCCGCTAACCTTAAGCGCATGATGGTATTTACGTCTTCAATACCTTCAGCTAGTGCATAAATTCGCGCTAGATTAATAATGGGTGCTAAGCCATTATGCTTAAGATCGAGTCCTTTTATATTTTTACCATCTTGGATCAGCACAAAGTCACGGAAAAAACCTAGTGGGGGTTTCTGCAATAACGCATTCCGAGATAAGTGTGCTTGAAATAAGGTGTTTTCTTGTGTTTTCTGCAACATACTTCGGCGTACATCCTGCAGCAATGCACTATCCCCATAGACAGTAGCGAGATCAAAAAACACACTACTATTTAATAGCGCCTGCGGATCTGGTTGTGTAACCCAATCAGTAAAGTAGCCTTGCCATATCCGTTTTTTCTGTCGCCATTCTGGGTTAGTCGCCATAATGTTACCCGGGCAATAAATATAACCACAGGCAGCTAACCCGTCACACACAAAATGGGCAAACGATTCAAACCAAGCTTCTTGCTCTGGTGTGGCGCAGTCAGCAATGATTAACGCATTATCTTGATCTGAAGAAACCAACTGCTCTTGCCGCGCTTGTGAGCCTGCACATAACCAAGCATATCCAACAGGTGCTTTACCTAATTGTTGTTCCGCTAGTTCAATCAAACGTATGGTAAATGCCATTGTTAATGCACTTATATTTTTACCTAAATAATCGGCGCTGGCCCCCAGTTTGGCCATACTCACTTGCAGTTTCGGTAACATCAAACTCAGTTCAACTAAGGCGTCAACAGAGCTGGCTTTATGGATCACTGAACTTAAATTAACCGCATGATGACCTTCTTGGTTCATTAAATCCGTCGCGGTCAACATGCCAACCAATGCCCCATGTTTAGTCACAGGCAGATGGTGTATGCGCTGACTTATCATTAAAGCCAACGCGTCATGACCACAAAGCTTAATATCGATTGTCGTCATATTAGCAGTCATAATCTCTGTCACCGAGCATTGGCTACTGAGCCCGTCAGCTACACACCGCCGCCGAATGTCTTTATCTGTGACTATTCCTGTCGGTTCTGTCTCCCCCATGATGATAAGGCAAGACACCGCTTTTTTTGTCATATACTTTGCAGCATCTTGAATACTTGCTTGCATTGATATCGTGATCGCAGGGCTATTGTAATAATCAGTTATCGGCGCATTGGTTAAACTTGAGGCGATGAGTGCAGACTCGTTTATCGCCACCATCTTATGCTGTAATCGCTGTGGTGCGGTTTGCAATAAAAACTGCACCACATTTGGTTGCTCAACAAGTAACGCCTCCAATTCATTAAAATCAATCGCATAGAGCAAGCAATCTTCTTCAACACGTAAACTTATTTGTAACGATTCGGCATCAATCTGACATAACACACTACATAAATCACCTTCAGAAAACTTACCTTGCAACTCATCACTGTCATTGTAATAAGCAAGTACCCCTTTTTTAACGATATACAGCATGACTTGATCGTTATCATGCGAACCTAAAATAGTGTCATTACGGTAATAACCAATGGAAGCGCGTTTGGCAATAAGGTGGCAATCCCGATCATTTAGTAAATTAAAAGGCGGTATGGCTTTAATAAAATCAACAACATCATTTAACGCGGCATTCATATGTTCACCCTGGCCTGCTAATCACCGGTATTGGTTCGTTACTTACTTAATATTCGAATATATACCCAAGTTACTTCAAGATGCTATATCAGAGGCGAGCAGGGATATCAGAACAAGGCGCAATATGCAGATAATGGTTATTCCATTTTCAAATATTTTAACGCAGTGCGCGTTATTCCTGCTCGCCTCCCGTAGGGCAAGCCGAAAGAATGAATCTTCGGCGTTATGAAGTCTTGATTTAGAATAACTAAATTCTCGACTTCATGCCTTGAATATCCTCTTCTTTCGGTTTGCTGATTGTGCATCTTGAAGTAGCTTGGGTATAAGTGTTCAGTTTTAACTCATCTACCTCTAAAACGTCAACGCCGAAAATAATATATAGACGAAAGTTGTATAGGGTTATTTTTTAAAGATTGCTAGATTTACAACATGCTAGTGCGAGCACCAACAATTTGTCATTCAAGTTAAGGACAACTTATTAAGGTGATCAATCACTATCTAATATTACTTATTAAGATTTAATCGTTTTTTTTGGGAGAAAGGATATGGAACAAGAAAACGCCTATTGGCAATCCAATATACGGCTCATATTAACCTGTTTAGTAATTTGGTTTGTGGTGTCGTTTGGTTGTGGCATTTTATTCGTCGAGCAATTGAATGAATTTAGACTCGGTGGATACAAGCTTGGTTTCTGGTTCGCACAACAAGGTTCTATTTATACCTTCGTTGGTTTGGTTTTTTGGTATGCCGTACAGATGAATAAGCTGGACAAAAAACATAATGTTGAGGAAGAATAAATGAGCGAATTAAAACTCTATACCTATATCGCCGTATTTGGTTCATTTGCCATTTATTTTGCTATCGCCTGGTTTGCTCGCGCTAAAACAACCAGTGATTTCTATGCTGCCGGTGGTGGTATTACGCCATTACAAAATGGCATGGCGATCGGCGCCGATTGGATGAGTGCTGCGTCATTCTTATCAATGGCAGGTCTTATCGCCTTCATGGGTTACGGCGGTTCCGTCTTCTTAATGGGTTGGACAGGTGGTTTTGTACTGCTTGCGACCCTACTTGCTCCCTACATGCGTAAACATGGTAAATTTACCGTTCCCGAGTTCATTGCCGACCGTTATGACTCCAAAACGGCTCGTGTCGTGGCGATTGTCTGTTTAATTGTAGCGTCAGTCACTTATATCATTGGCCAAATGAAGGGTGTTGGTGTTGCTTTCTCTCGCTTCTTAGAAGTTGATTACGACCTAGGTTTAGGCATAGGAATGATAGTGGTATGGGTTTATGCCGTACTTGGTGGTATGAAAGGGATCACATATACGCAAATCGCGCAATATTGTGTCCTTATCTTTGCTTATACCATTCCAGCGGTATTTATTTCATTACAACTCACCGGTAATCCCATTCCTCAACTTGGTTTAGGCAGTACCCTTGCTGATGGTAGTGGTGTGTATCTACTCGATAAAATCGACATGGTTGTTACCGACCTTGGGTTTAAAGAATATACCACTGATAACATGGGCGGCACATTAAATATGTTCGCTTACACCATGTCACTGATGATCGGTACAGCCGGTTTACCCCATGTTATTATGCGCTTCTTTACCGTACCAACAGTGAAAGATGCACGTGCTTCAGCAGGTTATGCATTAGTATTCATCGCGTTACTTTATACTGTAGCACCTGCGGTAGGTGCAATGGCACGTTTCAATCTAATGAATACGATTGAGCCAAGCGCTGGACAACCGCTCGAATATGAGAAACGTCCACAATGGTTTAAAGACTGGGAAAAAACTGGTTTATTGAAATTTGAAGATAAAAATGGCGATGGTAAAATCCAATATGTTGCAGACCCAGTCAAAAATGAAATGGTTAAAATTGACCGCGACATTATGGTTCTGGCAAATCCTGCTATTGCAAATTTACCCAACTGGGTGATAGCACTGGTTGCTGCGGGTGGCTTAGCGGCTGCACTATCGACAGCTGCGGGTCTATTATTGGCTATTTCATCGGCCATATCACACGATTTGATGAAAGGCATATTAATCCCGAATTTATCCGAAAAAAGTGAGCTAAAAGCCAGTCGTATTGTCATGACAATTGCCGTCATTATCGCCGGTTACCTCGGGCTTAATCCGCCTGGATTTGCCGCGGGAACCGTTGCCCTCGCCTTTGGTCTAGCGGGTTCATCTCTGTTTCCAGCGCTCATGATGGGTATCTTCTCGAAGAAAATTAATGGCCAAGCCGCTGTTGCTGGTATGTGTTCAGGTCTAGGTGTCACTATGCTGTATGTATTCCAGCATAAAGGCATTATGTTCATCCCCGGTACCTCATTCCTCGGCGGTATGGAACAAAACTGGTTCCTTGGCATTTCACCAAATGCATTTGGTGTGGTTGGTGCAATAGTTAACTTCTCAGTTGCTTTCATTGTCACCAAAGTAACTGGTGATGCACCATTACATATTCAACAACTGGTTGATAATCTGCGCTACCCTCGTGGTGCTGGTGCAGCGTCTGATCATTAAACTCTAACATAATAAAATTAACGTAATAAAAATGCCGTTCACATGTGAACGGCATTTTTGTATTTACACTGTTTAATTCCAGCTATAGTTATCTACAAACCGATAGAGTTATCCACAAATAACAATAAAACCAGTTAGCTACAAGACGATTATACGATTATAACTTACTGTGCACTCACAATATTACGTACAACATCAAGGTCTTCTGGTGTATCAACACCTGCAGCGGGTGCTTCAAGCGCTTCTTCAACATGGATTTTCTCACCATGCCAAAGTACACGTAACTGTTCTAATGATTCAATCTGTTCAAGTTCAGTTTCTGCCCATTGAACGTAATCACGAATAAAACCAGCACGGTAAGCGTAGATACCAATATGACGTTGATAAACTGGCTTAATCTCTGTCACTGGCGCATGCAAAAAGTTATCTCGATGATAGGGAATCGGCGCACGACTGAAATACAGAGCATAACCTTGCTTATCCGTCACTACTTTAACCGCATTCGGATTAAAAACTTCTTCGACATCGGTAATAGCAACAGACAAGGTCGCCATACGCGCTTCGCTTTGTTTTCCTAGGTTAGTCGCTACTTGCTCAATAATACGTGGCGGTATAAGTGGCTCATCACCTTGAACATTGACAATAATATCATCATCATTAAAGCCTAACTTACTGCATACTTCAGCTAAACGTTCGGTACCAGAGTTATGCGCAGGTGACGTCATACACACTTCATAACCCAATGCTGTTACCGCTTGTTCAATACGCACATCATCAGTAGCAACAACAACACGTGAAGCACCACTTTGCAAAGCTTGCTCTGCAACGCGTTGGATCATTGTTTTACCACATATATCAACTAGCGGCTTACCCGGTAAGCGACTTGATTGATAACGTGATGGGATGATGACGATAAAACTCATTTAGCTAACTCTTCTGAGGTTAACTGACGTGCTTTAACTTCAATTAATACTGGAATACCTTCCGTGATTGGGTAAGCAAGACGATCGGCATTACAGATAAGTTCGTTATTGCTTTTGTCAAAATGTAATTTACCTTTACATACAGGACAAGCAATAATTTCAAGTAAGTTATGATCCAGAGTCATGGGTTAATTCCTTTAATTTTAATAATAACTGCGGTAAAAAATCGCTATCTAAACTTGCGTTTACCGGTAAATAATACCAATTATCCTGAGCAAAAACTTGACACTTTACAGCATCTTTTTCGGTCATAATAACGGTTCGCCCTGCTGCAAACTGTTCAATTTCAGCGGCAGTAAAAGCATGATGATCAGGAAATGAAAGATGTTCTTCAATCACATAATCGTGCTGTGCTAATGTAGTATAAAACCGCTGCGGATTACCGATACCGGCAATTGCAACCATCGATATAGATTTATCCGCTACCGCCACTGCATTATTGGTTACTCTACGTAATGGCGCAGCCACTAATAACATATTGAGCTCACCAGCCAAACCGTTACCACCATTACAGATCACAAAATCAGCCGTAGCTAAACGCCAAGGACCTTCGCGTAACGGCCCCATCGGTAATAGATGTCCATTACCAAGCCGGCGTTTTCCATCGATGACAATTAATTCGATGTCTCGTTGCATGGCATAATGTTGTAAACCGTCATCAGTAATAATAATGTCCACATCAAAATGTGCTAATAAATGTGCAGCAGCATCGGTACGTACAGGACTAATAACTAATGGACATTGTGTACGTTGCTGCAACATGAATGGTTCATCACCACTATGCGTAACAGGTGAATCCGAATTAACAATATAGGGATATTGTGGCGCTTTCGAGCCATAACCCCGACTAATAATACCTGGTTTATATCCAGCAGCCGTCAATTGCTCACTCAAATATACAACCAGCGGCGTCTTCCCCGTACCACCAACCGTAATATTACCAACCACAATCGTCGGTACACTTGGTTTTATACTGGCTTTAATGCCCGATTTAAATAGCGCACGACGACAGCCAGTTATCGCTGCAAAAGTAATACTAAGCGGTGCCAGTAACCATTTTGACCAATGGTTACCATACCAAATATCCTCTTCTATTTTCACGTATAGACCTATTTGCCGCCAAGTTGTAAGCGATGAAGTTGAGCATAATGCTCACCTTTAGCAAGTAACTCGGTATGTGTACCACTTTCAACAATCTCGCCTGCTTCAATAACCAAAATACGATCTGCCGCTTCAATTGTTGATAGACGATGTGCAATCACTAATGATGTTCTATCTTTCTGCAATGTTTCAAGTGCTTGCTGTACTTTATGTTCTGATTCAGCGTCCAATGCGGAAGTCGCTTCATCAAGAATTAAAATAGGTGCATCTTGTAATAACGCACGAGCAATAGCAATACGCTGACGTTGCCCACCCGATAGCATTGAACCATTTTCACCGACAACCGTATCAAAGCCATTATCAAACGCTTCAATAAACTCTAACGCATTGGCTTTGGTGGCCGCGGCAATAATTTCTTCACGCGTCACTTCATTCATACGACCATAGGCAATATTCGCCGCAATGGTATCATTAAATAAATGCACGTGTTGTGAAACCAGTGCAATCTGACTACGTAACGATTTCAATTCATAATCGTGAATGGCGATATCATCAATACTGATCTGGCCTTTTTCAATTTCGTAAAAACGCGTGATCAAGCTGGCCAATGTAGATTTACCGCTACCAGAACGGCCGACTAATGCAATCATCTCACCAGGCTGCGCGGTAAAATTCATATTTTCAATTAATCGCTTGGCTGCTGTCGGATAAGTAAAATCAACATTGGTGAATGAGATCTTACCTTTAACACGTTCCGGTTTATGCGTACCCTTATTCTTCTCGATATCAAGGTCAAGAATATCAAATAAACTATTACACGCAGCAATGGCTTTTTGTATTTCTGAGTTCACATTGGTAATATCACGTAATGGACGTAATAACGCCATCATTGAACCAACGATTGCTACAAATTTACCCGGCGTCAATTCTGCACGAATAGAATCAAACGAGGCAAGATATAACACCACCCCCAACGCAAATGACGCCACGATCTGTACCAGTGCATTACTGGCAGCCCTTGTCGTCGCCATCTTCATTTGCTGTTGGCGAATATGATTAGTCACAGTACCAAAACGTACACGCTCGGTTTCATGACCAGCAAACATCAATACATCTTTCTGGCCATGTAACATTTGTTGTGCCGTTGAAGATACATTACCCATCGCTTGTTGCAAGCGACGACTGATAACCCGGAAACGACGGCTTACCACATTAACAATGATGCCAACCACAGGTGCAATAAAGAGTAATACTATTGATAACTGCCAGCTTTGGTAGAACATCCAAATTAACAAACCAAGAATAAATGCACCACTACGAAATATATTAACCATTGATTTAGATGCCGCACCCGATACTTGGGTCGAATCATAAATAATCTTTGATACTAATTCACCCGATGGCGTTTTATCAAAGAAGCTCACCGGTAAATGCATCAAATGATCAAATAACTCACGTTGCAGGCGCATAACAACAGTATTACCCACCTTTGCCATGCAATAGCTTGAAGCAAATGAAGCTAAACCACGTAAACAAACCATACCCACAACAAAGAGTGGCATCCATTTTAAAAATTCTGATGTTTCGGCATTAAAGCCTTCATCGACAAGGGGTTGTAAAATATTTAATAACGTCGCATCGACCATACCATAACCAAGCATGGCTATCACACCAAGAAATAAGGTTGTTTTTAAATCGAGAACATAAGTTAAAAATCGCTTAACCGTTTGCCAAGCTGTACGCTGTTGATCCATGAAAACCGTCTTGTTATTGAGATAGACGGACATTTTAAACCTAGGTGAGCTAAAACGCCAAACTTTAAAGCATAGATCCAACGAATAACTGTTTTTTTAACCAGTTTAATGAAAAAGGGCTAACCCAAATGGATTAACCCTTTTAATGACAGCAATTTAGTTAATAATGCATCATGTTATGCTGCGTTACTTTTTTCTTCTTCCAATTTAGCCAGTTCCGGTGACGCGACAACTTGTGCATTGCCACCAATTTTTAACAACCAGGCTAGTGCAGGCAAGAAACACAATGCCCCAAGCATATTCCAAATAAACATGAAAGTGAGCATCAAGCCCATATCCGCTTGAAATTTAATTGGTGATAATACCCAAGTACATACACCAATTGCTAAAGTAACACCGGTAAACGCAACCGCTTTACCTGTACTTGATAATGCATATTTATAAGCATCTTGTAAGTTATCACCCATTTTCAAACGGGCAGATAATTGGCTGTAAATATAGATACCATAATCCACACCAATACCCACGCCAAGCGCAATCACAGGTAAGGTAGCCACTTTAACACCTATGCCTAATGTCGCCATTAATGCTTGCCCTAAAATGGAGGTCAGTGCTAATGGTAAAATTATACATATCAAAGTTTTAACCGAGCGGAAGGTAAGGAAACATAATAATGCCACAACACCATAAACCCACATCAACATTTGGTATTGGGCTTTTTCAATCACACTATTGGTTGCCGCTTCAATACCCGCATTACCAGCCGCAAGCGCAAAATTAACACCTTCAGTTTTATTCGCTGCTGTATAAGCGGTGATATCCGAAATCACAGTTTCGAGTGTATTCGCTTTATGGTCATCAAGATAAATAATCAGTGGTAACATACTGCAGGTATTATTCATAAACGCAGCAGGCGCACGCCCTACAGCAGCATTTAGCACCAATTGATTTGGGCTTAAACCTTGCCATTTAGGATTACCTTCATTCATACCGACAATGGCTTTTTTAGCAATTGTCGCCACTGATAATGTTGATTGTACCCCAGGAATACCTTCAATATGTGCTTGCAACTGATTCACCGCATTTAATGTATGGTAACTACTACATTGCTCCGCAGGTGTTTCAACCATCAATACCATAATATCGGTACTCGCTTGGTAATTATTTACCACATAAGCATTATCTAGATTATAGCGACTGTCAGCACGTAACTCTGGTGCACCCGCATCCAAATCGCCAATTTTTAACGATTGGCCTTGGTATAAACCGACAGCAAGACAAACCACACCAAATATCAGCACCGACTTAGCCCATTTCGCATCTGCAAAACGACTAAATACAGTCACGATTAACGGCGTTTTAGATTGTTCGGCTACCAGGTATTTAATGCCAGCGGGAGATACCCCCGTCCAAGACATCAAAATAGGCAGTAGTATCAAGTTAGTTAACAAGATCACCGCGACACCAACACTAGCCGCCGTGGCTAAGTCCTGAATCACTTGAATTTCGATCACGTTTAAAGTAATAAAACCAAGTCCATCACTTAATAGTGCAATCAAACCAGGAATTGCTAACGCTCTAAAGCCAAGACGCGTAGCCTGTTCCGATTTATTGCCTGCCGCCATATGCTGGCCAATCGCACTAATTAACTGCACACCATGGCTTACGGCAATCGCAAACACTAGAAATGGCACTAACATAGAGTAAGGATCAAGTCCCTGCCCCATTAAATTAAGCAGACCTAATTGCCAAATAACCGCGACTAGCGCACAAGTCACAGTAACAATCGTACTTCTTAAACAACGACTATATAAATACAGTAATGCAAAAGTAATGACGATGGCAGTTAAGAAAAAGATAACCACTTCAGCGGCGCCAGCAATTAAATCGCCCACCACTTTAGCAAAACCAGTTATGTGAACCTTCACGCCATTCACTTCATACTTACTGCGAATTTCTTCTAGTGTGATAGACAGCTGATTGTAATCTAATGGTTTACCTGTATCGGGGTTTATGCTCATTAACGGCAATATGAATACTGCTGATTTAAAGTTATCACCGACTAAATAACCCACTTGACCAGATAACATCACATTGCGACGTAATCGGTCTAGGGTACGCTGACTACCGTCATAATCACTCGGGATCACTGTGCCACCGACAAACCCGTCTTCAGTAACTTCAGCCCACGTTACATTTGCCGTCCAAATTGATTTCATCCCCGAACGGTCCACACCAGAGATAAAAAATAATTCATCATTCAATGTTCGCATCTGTTCTTGAAATTCGGCATTAAAAATATCACCATTCTGGTTTTCAATAACCACACGCACGCTATTGCCTAAACTGGCTAACTCTTGCTTATAATTTAAGTAGTTTTGAACATATTCATGCTGCACTGGGATCATTTTTTCAAATGACGCACTGGGTCTCACTAAACTCGCGTTATACGCCAAAAAAGCGGTAAGCAATACGATCACTGCAAACACAATATATTTAAAACCAAATAACTGTTTCTCGATCCAAATAGTAAGCTTTTCCATATTACTTCAGACCTCCCTGACCTAATTTACTTTTGCTACTGGTTTGCCAACCACGTAATCCTGTCGTGATCACATTATCATCGACAATTTTAACTGACGTGATATCAATACGTTGATTACTTTTTGAAATGTTTTCGAAGGTATTGCCGTTATAGACTAGCTTTAATCCACCAGCACCAACTAATAACAGTTCTTTGTTATTGAGCCAATCTGCAGAAAAAATATGATTAGTCACCCCGGTATCGAGGTGCTGCCAAGTCTCGCCTTGGTCTTGTGAAGCAAACATATTGCCTCGTAATCCATAACTATAAAGCGACGGACCGTTAACTTCGATACCAAATAAAGAACCAAGATAATCGATGTTTAATGAACGCCAGCTCTGGCCTTGATCTGAGGTTGCCATGCCCAAACCAGATTCACCGACGATATAAATATTATTGTTATCATCTATGGTTAACGAATTAAGGTGAAACCCTTCTGGATTAGGTACTTGAAAACCTATATATTGCCAATTATCACCACCATCTTTAGTCTCCAACATCGCGCCATAAGCACCAATAACAAGACCATAGTCTGCCGCGTTGAAGAGCACATCAAAAAACGCAATTTCAATACCCGAAGTAGCCGTTAAATCTTCTAATTTATACGACGCATCATCGAGTTGCATTTCAAGTTCATCAAGACTATCTTCATCGAACCCGGCACTCTGAGCCTGTTCAAACTCAGCCGTTAATAAAGTAACTTGAACCGCTAAACTGGTTTTAAGCAAACTGGTTAATTGGATACCATCAAACACCTTACTCCAATTATAGCCACCATCTATTGTTTTTAATATGACGCCTTGATGACCGACTGCCCAAGCCACTTTATCATCAATAAACTCCACTGCCGTAATTGTTGTTTGCACGGGTACGTTCGCCTGAATCCAAGCTGAATCAGCATTCTCGCGCACTAAAATACGACCATATTCACCGACCATAACCTGACGCTGCTGGAAATGGTCAATCTCTAAGAACAAACTTTTCTCTACAAGGTTATTCATTTCTGCAGCAACCTGTAACACATTGTTGTTGACATAGCTGGTTGCTTTATTTGTCGCTTGTTCTTCACTGGCACTATGCACTAGTAATGGTACTGGTAAACTTAATGCACATAACAGCGCAAGCAATTTTTTATCCATACTTGGCATTTTTATCACCCTAATCCCTTAAGTTTACGAAGGTCTTCTCACTAAGACCTAAATTTTGTCATCAAATGGCAATCCATTTACCACTTGGTATAAGTAATTCTATCGTGCGCAATAACGGCTATTTATGAATGACAATGTTCTCCTCGATACACGCCGGGAGTCACGCCTTTCCAACGTTTAAAAGCACGAGAAAAATTAGCCACATTAGAAAAACCTAACAGGTAGCTTATTTCCCCCAGTGATAAACGATTTTGATTTAAGTGCTGTTCAGCCGTTGTTTGGCGAATATTTTCAACTAAATCTTTATAACTTGTACCGGAATCATTCAGCTTACGCTGTAAACTACGTTGACTAAAGTTCAATTTTTCTGCCACAAAATCAATATTGGGTACGCCCGTCGCCATCAAGGATACAACTTCTGAACGCACTTGGCTGACCACATTATTACAATCAAGGCTGGCAAGATAATCATCCGCCGCTTTATCATTAAGCAAAATAAGATCAGGTGCAAAATTTGGTAGTCGTTTTAATAACAGTTTACGATCCATCACTAACATAGGTTGACTTGAGTTAAATTCAACCGTACAGCCGGTATGGGCTTCAAATTGTTCAACACAACATGCATCAGCGGTAGTATACATTTTGACTGGAGCAAAGCCCGGATTAGAAAGATCACGGCATATTTTGATGATAGATAGCAACATCGTTAGTTCGAGTTGCGAGCCAATACGATTGATATTATCGGCAGACACATTGAGGTTTAGCCCAAGGTAACAGTACTGTTCATCTTCTGTTAAATTAATCCGACAGGTACTACTGAGCACCCGATCATAATGCACTAAACGGATAAATGCGTCTTGTAATGATGATGATGCTTGCAGTGCATAGCCTAACGCATGAAATGTGGTAGCGACGATGCATTGACTCACTTTTATCGGTAAAAGTGGATCATCCGTCAGTGTGACAGATTGTTCGAAGAGTTTATTACATAGGCTAACAGGGACACGACTGCCTACGTTGGTTATTTCATCAATGCAAACATCTGATTTTGATAGCAGTTCGAAAGGTTCTATGCCTTTCCACAATAGCGCCTTATATAAGGCAACTAACCAGCCACCAATAACATCTCCTTGACCATCCATTGCCTACACTCCTTTGCTTATATTCCTGTCACTTAATTAATAATGGCTTAAAAATAGGACATACATCTTGATTAAACCAGAAGGCATAGAACAAATATTTCACATGAGTAACACATTGGCAACATATTTGATACAAAAGTAGGAGCTTCGCATCATAATAATTCAAACGTTTAATTGAATGATCATAAAGTATTAAAATATAATTAGATTTAATACCGTTATTTACATTAAATAACTAAAGGATTTCGCTAAATACATCTGCCGCTTCAATGTCAAGAATACCAGAACGGTTCACTGTTATTTTATGACGTTGATAAACAACTTTAGCGCTGTCATCGTGCAAACCAACAACGACATTAACTTGATAACGTCTTTCAATCTGCTCTTTGCTTATTTTACCGTCATTTTCTGCATATACAGCGCCTGTACCGCGTTCTAGAAAACGGATCAAAGGTCTAACACTAAAATAAATCTGTTCTTGAATACGATCATAACCCGCTTGGAAACCTTTATGACTTACCTTCGTATCTAATCGATAGTGTAACAAAATTGATTCTTGCTTATTCTGTGGTCGACGACGATACAAAACGTCACGCACAACCGCAGGTAATTTACTCTGGTTAATATAATCAAGCCATACGCGTTGCTTTGAGATAACTTGCTTATTTGATGTATCAATAAGCAACCGTGACCACTTTGGTCGACCTTTACGGATCCAACGCCATAACGTATTGTTGAATTCATCTTTAAAGATCTCCCTGAAGCCATAAATAACCGACAACACGGCAATCAACGCATAGGTCAGTCCTTTTAACTCACCTTGAGCAAAAAGTATGAGCGTTAATACGATCACCATCACCAAAGACGTGGCGGCACCTTTAACAATTTTTTTCTGATGTTTGCCCAACTGTTGCGTTTCTTCTTTAAAAATCACGCCATGCTCGATCAATCGACGTAACAAACGCATTTTATTGGCGATTCGATTTGGGTCTAATACGGTATTTGCAGAATTATAACCATGTTCTAAGCGATACTTAGCTTCACCTCGACAAAAACCAATGACTTCCGCACGTTCATCAAGAAAATCATTGCTCTTTTTACGCTTGGACAAGGCCTTATAACAGCACTGCTCGCTAAACCACGAAAGATAGTTGTCAACGTTATTAAAGTAGGCTCTTAGTTTTTCATCGGCAGGTGCATTACGGCGAAATTTTTTGATAATTGATTTAGCGACATCAATTAATTCGATCAAGGCTAAATAAAATAATTGCGGCTCAATTTGCTGCTGAATATTGCGGATGTCTTTTTCAAAGGCTTTAGCAAATTGATACGCAAACAAATTCAAATTAACACGATACTCATCAGGAGAACGTTTCATTCGACTGGCAAAACGACTTTGCACTAATGGCAGGTGTAAACCCTCTGAATAATACGCCCGCTTACCTTGAATTCCACGGTAAAAATAATCTTCTTCCGTTAACGTTTGCGGATTAATGCCCATCTCGTTAGGTAACAAAATATACACGTCTACACGACGATAGCCACCTTGTGGTATAAGGTGGTTAAGTTTAAATGATAATTTATCTTCTTGTTTTAAAACAATCTTAGCCACGCCTTATCTGTCCTTTAATTATTACACGTACTCCCTGCATCACATCATAAATACCCACGAGTAAATATAGTCTGAGTACCTCGGTATTATTTGTGACTAAGTATATTATCCTTTACAACGACAAATAAGAAGTTAAATCCAGATAGTTAGCTGAATTTTCATTTTTATCTTCTATTGATGAAAAATAAGGCATTTCACCCATTAATGGGGCTGATAATGCCACCGTTAATGTATCGATCATTTCATCATAATTAGCAATATCCGCGGTGAGACTGTTGGCAATCCAACCAACAAAATTTGCGTCTGAATGCAAGATCGCTTGTGCTGATAATATCGCATGGTTCAGACAACCTAATTTAACCCCTACTACAAGAATAACATCTAACTTATTTTCAGCTACCCAGGATGAAAATAAGTTCCGGTTATCAATAGGAAGGTGCCAGCCACCAGCGCCCTCGATCACCGTAACGTCGATGTCATCTGGCACTTGATTAACTGACGCGTCCACTAACGCCAAATCAATAGACTCACCCCGTTTAAATGCAGCGATATGTGGTGCAATCGGTTCTTGATAAGCAATAGGATTAACAATTTGATAAGCTAATTGATGCGAGGCATGCTGTTGTAATAACAGTGCATCTCCATTCCGCAATCCCGTCGATGTTAATTCACACCCCGCAGCAATTGGCTTCAAACCAACCGTTTTTAAACCTAAATTATTCGCGTAGTCCAGCACGGCACAACTAATCACGGTTTTACCGACATCAGTATCAGTACCGGTAATAAATATTTTTTTTGTCTTATTTGTCATCAATAACCTTATTCTTTGTCTTAAGTTCAAATATTACGTGTCTTAAGTTCAACTGTCTTAACGTTTACGCAGTAAGCAATAAGCGAGTTTATAGCTAAGTGGTAACAACCCTTGATGGCCACGTAATGTTTCGTAGTTGGCTTTAAATGCTCTTAGCTCACCTTGAGTCGTCGGTTTTGAATTTTTATCATGTACATGATTAGCACCAATGCCTTTAAGGCTGTGCATGACCTCTTTGACACTGGAGTAATACATAGTTTGTATTTCAACGTGGAAGGTTTCGACACTTAAACCTGATTTTAATAACGCCGCTTTAATTTTTCCTTCAGACAGAAAACGATTTACATGGCGATGTGCGTTAACCGTTGACCATGATAGTGTTAATTCATTAAGGCTACCCGCGACTAAGGTGCTAAATAGCATTAAGCCCCCTGGTTTTAAGCAACGCGATACTTCAATTAACGGCACCGTTAAGTCGTCACACCACTGCAATGCCAGATTAGAAACACACAAATCAATACTATTCGACGGTAATGGTAACGCTTCCGCATCACCATTCAACCAATAAGTCGGTGTCGTTAATTGATAATGTGCTTGAGCGTGATCAAGCATGCCTAAGGACAAATCAACAGCAATTAACTGCTGACTACACTTTGCTAATACGGGTAATAATGCGCCGCTGCCACAACCAAGATCGACAGTCGTTTTATAAGCGTTTTCATTAACACTATGGGGTAAATATTGTAATAAATTATCACTGGACAAGCGCTGTAATATTGCGTGTTGATCATAACTTGCCGCAGCTTTACTAAAACAACGAGCGACCGCATTTTTGTCAATCATGAAGCACCGCCACTATTTATATCTAACGCTTCCTGCAACCGAGTCAGTAATAAATCAATATCGTCAACACAATGATTAGCAGATAACGTAATACGTAAACGTGATGTACCTTGCGGTACCGTCGGCGGGCGAATCGCTTTAACCAATAAACCTTTACCCGCAAGGTACTGACTTATTTTTAGCGTCTTAATCGCGTCGCCAATAATAAGTGGTTGAATAGCGCTATCAGATGGCATTAAGGTAATGTTACGTAATAAACATTGTTGCTTAAAATAACAAATTAGTTGATTTAAATGCACAACTCGCCATGTTTCTGTCATCATGATCGTTAACGCTTTATCTATACATAGCGCCATTGCAGCCGGCATTGCAGTCGAATAAATATAAGGTTTCGAAAAGTTAACTAAATATTCGATAACGTCTTTAGAAGCAGCTACAAATGCCCCTGATACCCCCACAGCTTTACCAAATGTCGCCATATATAAATCAACATCACTGGCTAATAAGTCGTGCTGTTTAAGGCTATGCTGTCCCTGCGGTAAGATCCCAAAACCATGTGCATCATCGACCAACAACCAGCTGTCATGGGCTTTGCATTGCTGACTAATCGCATGTAGATCTGACATATCACCGTCCATGCTAAACACACTTTCTGTAACGACCAGTGAGTTGGCATGCTTAGGGCGATAATGGGTTAGGATTTGAGCCAGGTGTCCACTGTCATTATGCTTAAACCGTTTCATGGTTGCTGGTGAATAAACCCCCGCTTCAATTAATGAAGCATGGTTGAGCTTATCCTGGATCAGCAAATCATTTTTATTTAACAAGGCTTTGATTAACGCTTGGTTGGCACTGTAGCCAGAGTTAAATAATAAACTTGATTCATAACCCGTTATGTCCGCTAACTTTTCTTCTAGTGCAGCATGAGCATGGGTATAACCCGTTACTAGCGCGGATCCACCGCTACCAACGCCATGTTCGCTTGCGCCACGCTGCCATGCAGCAATAACATCGGGGTGTTTAGAAAGCCCTAAATAATCATTAGCGGAGAAATTAATCGCCTCATTACTTACCGCCCGCGTGCGTAACAGAGATTGTGTTTGCTGCTGGCGTAATGCTTGTGTAATGAATTCAAAAGCCATTAATGTGCAACACTCGTCGTATCAGCATGCTTTGTATCAACCGTTGTCGCGTCATAAAACAGTGACGGTGACGCCTGCTCTGCTATTTCATCGAGTAACTGCGCTGATTGTGCTTCATCACTGGCTTCACGGATACGTGCAGGATGCAATCCAAGTTTCTTAAATAAACGCTTATCACTGTCTTCATCCGGATTGTCCGTCGTTAACAATTTACAACCATAAAAGATTGAATTAGCACCAGCCATAAAGCAAAGTGTTTGCGTTTGTTCGCTCATTGTCTCACGACCAGCAGATAAACGGACATACGATTTAGGCATTAATATACGAGCCGTAGCAATGGTACGTACAAACTCTAATTCGTCTAAATCGGGTGTATCTTCAAGCGGTGTTCCTGCCACTTTAACTAACATGTTAATTGGCACACTTTCAGGGTGATGCGCTAAGTTAGCCAGTGATTTAAGTAGCCCAATTCGATCAAGTTGTTGCTCACCCATGCCAACAATACCGCCCGAGCATACTTTCATGCCAGCTTCACGCACATGATCTAAGGTATCTAAACGGTCTTGATAAGTACGCGTGGTAATAATCTGTTCGTAGTATTCTTCTGACGTATCTAAGTTATGGTTGTAATAGTCTAAGCCCGCAGCAGAAAGAGATTGCGCTTGTTCGGGCGCTAACATGCCTAACGTCATGCAAGTTTCCAGTCCCATGGCTTTAACGCCTTTAACCATATCAATTAAATACGGCATATCACGCTTATGTGGATTTTTCCAAGCCGCTCCCATACAAAAACGACTGGCACCATTCTCTTTCGCTTCGACAGCACGTTTAAGCACTGTTTCTACTTGCATCAAGCGTTCTTTCTCAATACCCGTTGTATAGCGTGCGCTTTGTGGGCAGTACTTACAATCCTCAGGACAAGCACCTGTCTTGATTGATAACAGCGTACTGATTTGCACACTGTTTGGATCAAAATTCTGACGATGCACCGTTTGAGCCTGAAACATCAAATCATTAAACGGTTGGTTAAATAGTGCTTCAATCTCATCAATTTTCCAGTCATGGCGAACGCTGTTAGTCATCTAAAATCCTTTATTTGAATTTGTGCTTAAACTCGATTAGTCTATCCAGCATAGCCGCAAGGTCAACCAAATGCTAAAATAAAGGTTTACAATGACTCAAAAAACACACAGTGAATCAATGAAGTTCGACCAGCAACACATCTGGCACCCTTACACATCAATGACAAAACCATTACCTTGCTATCACGTTGATAGTGCTGAAGGTGTTTATCTAACATTGAATGACGGTACCCGACTAATCGATGGCATGTCTTCTTGGTGGGCATCCATTCACGGCTACAACGTCCCTGCGCTCAATCAAGCAATGCAGCGACAAGCCAGTAAAATGTCCCATGTCATGTTTGGTGGTATCACCCATCAGCCAGCTATCAATCTGTGCCAAAAATTAGTTGATATCACGCCCGACGGTCTAGAGTGTGTGTTCCTCGCAGATTCAGGCTCAGTCAGTGTCGAAGTGGCAATGAAAATGGCGATTCAATATTGGCACCATCAACAACCTACCAAGAAGAAGTTTGTCACCATACGTAATGGTTATCACGGTGATACTTTTGGGGCGATGTCGGTATGCGATCCTGATAATGGCATGCACGAATTATTCACAGGGTTTTTAGCACCACAATTTTTTATTGATGCACCGCGCATCAAATTTAACCAGCAATGGCAGCAAAGTGCCATGCAAGGTTTAGAGCAAACCTTAATTAAAAATCACCAGCACATAGCGGCATTTATATTAGAACCGATTGTGCAAGGCGCCGGTGGTATGAAGTTTTATCACCCAGAGTTTTTACGCCAAGCAAAATTACTGTGTGAACGTTTTGAAGTGTTATTGATCGCAGATGAGATAGCGACTGGTTTTGGTCGAACCGGAAAATTATTTGCTTGTGAGCATGCAGGTATCACACCTGACATCATGTGTTTGGGTAAAGGCATCACAGGCGGTTACATGACACTGGCTGCGACATTAACAACCCGACACGTGGCAGAGACTATCAGCAACGGGCCAAGCGGTGTTTTAATGCACGGGCCTACATTTATGGGTAACCCCCTAGCCTGTGCAGTCGCCAATGCTAGTATTGATTTATTAATGACAAGTGACTGGCAACAACAAGTCGCGCGCATTGAAAAACAACTGCAACAGGCAATACTGCCTTTGGTTGATCATGACAATGTCAGCGATGCGCGTGTACTTGGCAGTATTGGTGTCATTGAAACCAAGCAATCTATCGATCTCACTAAAGCCCAAGTATTGTTTGTTGAATTGGGCGTATGGATCCGGCCTTTTGGAAAACTGCTGTATATCATGCCTCCTTATATTATTACAGAGACAGAATTGGACACATTATGCAATGTGATCAAACAAGTACTTGATGCCGACATTTGGGCTAAATAACACTATTTTGGGTTCATAACCAAAGTCAATTTAGCTGTATCTTAGTTTACTTGCGGTGACATCAACATAGCCTTTGCGAAACTCTTTGCTAAACTTTTTGCTAAGTTAAGGTTTCCACGTCTACAATTGTGACATGGAAACTTAATAACAATTAATGTAACAAGCTTAATGCCTAGTTTGTTACACTAATTACCTTAGTTAATGGAGTCATCTATGCTCAACAATTTATTGATTTTCGGTTTAACTGTCATTAGCTTGTCGGCGCTCTCATATATTATATATATTAAAATAATTGCACCGCTTACAAGTATCACGGGTTATATTCAGGAAGCCAAATTTGAGCATGACATCATCAATAAACTTGAACATGCAACAGATACGCATGGCTTATCCGAACGCTATAATTTAATGCTCGATAACAACATCAGTGAATCGAGTTATTTCGATAAATTAGAACAGAGCTTAAAACAGCGTAACGCGAGTCAAACAAATAGCCCCTCAATCAAACCGAGCCGTAGCATGCTAAATCAACTAAGTTTGCTGCAACAAAAGAAAAAGCAAATAAATTACCATTAGAATCCTTAATTATTTGCCAATATTGGTGTTAATTTACTAAATAATAAGCAAACAAAATGATTTTTCATTGTTTTTACTTGTATCCTACAACTGCAAAGGTAATATAACCTTACTTAAATAATCATCATTCGCTCAGCAAGAGCTTTTTATGCTGGAGAGCAATAATCCTATGACGCATACGTCAGTTAAAGATATTTTTGCCGGTAAATTCCCGGTAGGCAGCACAGTTACAACGAAAGGCTGGATCCGCACACGCCGTGATTCTAAAGCTGGTATCTCTTTTCTAGCTGTTTACGATGGTTCGTGTTTCGATCCTATCCAAGCAGTTGTAAGCAAAGATTTACCGAACTACTCAGACGACGTATTAAGTCTTACTGCAGGTTGTTCAGTTGAAATTACAGGTACAGTAGTTGAATCACCTGGTAAAGGTCAAGCATTCGAAATCCAAGCAACAGAAGTTATTGTGCTTGGTTTAGTAGAAGACCCAGATACTTACCCTATGTCAGCAAAACGCCACAGCATCGAATACCTTCGTGAACACGCTCACCTTCGTGGCCGTACTAACGTAATGGGTGCGGTTATGCGTGTTCGTAACTGTTTATCACAAGCTATTCACCGCTTTTACCATGAAAATGGTTATAACTGGTTAAGCACGCCAATTATCACAGCAAGTGACTGTGAAGGTGCGGGCGAAATGTTCCGTGTAAGCACACTGGATATGAATAACCTGCCTTTAACGGATAAAGGCGAAGTTGATTACAACCAAGATTTCTTCGGTAAAGAAGCATTCTTAACTGTATCGGGTCAATTAAATGCTGAAACTTATGCTTGTGCAATAGGTAAAGTATATACATTCGGCCCAACTTTCCGTGCAGAAAACTCAAACACAACGCGTCACCTTGCAGAATTCTGGATGGTTGAACCTGAGATTGCATTTGCTGATTTAGACGATGCTGCAAAATTAGCTGAAGATATGCTTAAGTATTGCTTTAAAGCTGTACTAGAAGAGCGCATGGATGATATGCAATTCTTTGCACAACGTATCGATAAAGACGCTATTACTCGCTTAGAAAGTTTTGTAGATTCTGACTTTGCTCAAATTGATTATACTGACGCAATTAAGATCTTAGAAGAATGTGGTGAAGAATTCGAATTCCCAGTTTCTTGGGGCATCGATATGTCTTCTGAGCACGAACGTTACCTTGCTGAAGTACACTTCAAAGCACCTGTTGTTGTTAAAAACTACCCGAAAGATATCAAATCATTCTACATGCGTATGAATGATGACGGTAAAACAGTTGCAGCAATGGACGTACTTGCACCAGGCATCGGTGAAATCATCGGTGGTAGCCAACGTGAAGAACGTTTAGATATGCTTGATAAGCGTATGGAAGAAATGGGCCTAAACAAAGAAGATTACTGGTGGTACCGTGATCTACGCCGTTTTGGTACAGTGCCACATTCTGGTTTCGGTCTAGGTTTCGAACGTTTAGTGTCTTATGTAACTGGTATGCAAAATATCCGTGACGTAATTCCTTACCCACGTGCGCCACGTACAGCGGAATTCTAATTTAAGTGTATTGTTAGTTTTTAAAATAGAAAGCTAACCACTTAAAACAAAAAGGCTGGTGAGATAATTTTTTATCTTACCAGCCTTTTTTTTGACTGTTATTTATGGTCAGGCATAAATAAGTCATCGATTAGTTAACCGTCATGGCGATTAACCTTCGATATTAATCAAGTTCATCACCATCAATTTACGGATCACGCTTACGTACATAACATTGATTTTAGCAATCTTAGTTACATCCGTTAAAGAGTGGCCTTCTTTTAATAATTCAATTGTTTGTAATACTTGTTCTTTGTTCATAATAGCCTCTATATGCTGCTTCACTTGGTTTATACAGCAATAATAAAGGTTTTTATGAGATGCAATATATCATATTCGAAAAATATGCCGAATATGATATATTTCATTGAATTATTTATATGTTTTTATAGAAACCATTGTGAAATATTTGTAACCAGTCTATTTAAGATGTTTTTTTATGAAGTCGATAATTTGAATCAACGCAGCCTTACTTTCAGGAAGTTGTTCAAACAAGGGGAAAACATGCGGCATTTGTCGCCATATTTGTAAATGGGCATCAACACCCTTAGCCTGCATAAATTCAGCCAATCGGGTAGAGTCATCACGCATTAGTTCGGTACTACCGACATGGAACATAAAAGGAGGGAAACCGGTGAAATCACCAAATAACGGTGAAATCTCGTCATTGTGTAGATCGGTATTATCTCCACCTAAATACCAATTTCGGCAATGTAACATAACTTCTAGGCTAAACAGTGCATCACTATAACGGTTTTCCACCGAAGACATGCCACTTTGCGTCATGTCTGCTACGGGTGATAATAACACGCAGCAACTCGGCATTGGTAAGCCATTACGTTTAGCGCGTAACAATAGCGATAAAGCAATATTACCACCAGCAGAGTCCCCCGCTACGATGATATCTTCAGGTAAAGTACCTGCATCTAATAATGATAGGTAAATGTCATAACAGCAATCCAGCGCTGCAGGAAAAGGCTGTTCAGGTGCCAGTGGATAATCGGGAATAATGGCGTGTAGATCGAGTGGCTCAGCTAAACGCGCTATAAAATTGTTATGTATTGCTGGGGTTTTAAAAACGAAGGCACCGCCATGTACATATAATAATTTTTTCTTCGTATTTGAAAATTTAAGCTGTATTTCATCACACAAAGTACCAGCACGCACTGATTGCGAGTGTTGAATATTAGCGCTAGTGCCAAATACAAATTTATCTAGCGCGAGCATCTGAAAACGCAATTTATTCACGTCTTTGGTATTTTCAATCGAGCGTTTCACTGTTTGCTTCAAAAATAAATTCAGCGCTTTGGCTTGCCAACTAATCAAAATAACCTCGAACAATATTTATACGTATAACAAAAAACTAACCATACCAGTTAGACGTTCCCTTCTAAGCCACCACTTTTATTTTAGCGTGAAGAGATTAGTACTGAATGCTGCTTGGCATTATCAAGAATTTCATTTGATAGGATCTCACAAGCCGTTTCTACATGACGTGAGAGTATATCTAAATCAGGCAGTTCATTTTTACAACCCACCAAGCCGAAAAATACGTCGTTGTGATAACTATACAAGGTAATGTTGAGTGCCGTGCCTGCAGAGAGTACTGATACAGGATACACTTCGGTTAACTTCGCACCAGCAAGGTAAGCAAATTCTTGCTGACCACGCACATTCGAAACAATCACAGAACCCAATGGCGGCAAAAACTTAGAAATACCTAACCATTCAGAGATCGACGCGCTTGCTTGGATCAATAATGAAAAATTAACCACCGACTCTGCCGGTAGACTAAACAAATCTTTTTTAACGCTGCTGGTACGCTTAAAAATTGTTTCTAAATGGTCTAATGCATCGGCATCAACATTGCCGAGTTCAACCCCTGTTAACGCATTTCTACGTCCATTTCCGATTCTAACGGGCACCTGAGCAACTAATGGTTTACGTAATAAAATACCTTTTTCTTTCAAATAACGATTTAGGCCAATATCAACACAACATAAAATCACGTCATTTAATGTTACGCCCGTTATCTTGCTGATCGAGCGCATTTTTTCGAACGGTAAACGGCCAAAAGAAACAATACGCGAGCGTGTTGCAGGTACCGAAAATGGTGTTCGAGGGGCGCAAAATGGTAACGCAGGCCCTTGATTTCGTAGGTTGAGGAATTTTAATCCCATCCGCATACTTAACCGAACAATACCTGGAATCGATTTAAGCTGTTTGAGTCCACTCATATAAGTCGATAACGCGCTTTCAATAACCCCCGCAGACTCTTTATAACCAGGACGGAATGATGGGATCTGCCAAAATGGGCGATAATCATTTACCGATTGATCACTTTGTAAATATCCTGACAACCAACTATTTGCCATCTTACCATCTGCCATCGCATAATGAATTTTAGTAAAGATAGCGAAGCGACCGTCAGATAAACCCTCAATCAAATACACTTCCCATAACGGACGCGTTCTATCGATTAAGTGTGAATGTAAACGTTCAACTAAATCACGTAGTTGTTCATCAGTACCATCACCGGGTAACATTGACATACGAATATGATAATTAAAATTAAACTTACTATCGTGTACCCAGTAGTATAGGCCACCCATACTTTTTTTAAGTTTAAAGTTAAAAGGGGTAGCTACAGCGGGATCCATGATTAACTTTTGAAATAGATCGCGGGCAAAGTTGCCTTCATAGTCCTTTGGCGGTTCAAAAATTTGCAACCCCGAAAAATGCTTGGGACTTGCTGTACTCTCACTTAATAAAAATGAGGTTTCAACCAATGATAATTGTTCCATAATATCGAGCCTTAATCGTACTTTATCTATACGAACATGCTGCCTTTGGCAACAGTTCATCCAGTGTTTCTTCAATGCTTTGCTTTAATACAAAGCTCACTGGAAACAGCAGGATCCCTAATTTTAATTTGATTCTGATACTTTCCGCATCCGCATGTAAGTACCCTCTGGTATGTGCATGCTGAATATGAAGTTTATCACCTCGCCATTCTAATTTAAGGTTATACTCTTCAGCTATATCAAGCATTAATTCGTCTGCCAAACGAATTATTTGATGATGCGGTAAGCTATGATCGCGAATGATTTCAATACTGCCCATAATTAACTCCACTCGATAGTGACAACTTGACGAGTTTTAAATCTAATGGACGATATTATAGGGAAAATAACTAGAAAGCGCTTACTAAACCACTAAGCGCTATGCAGGAAGAAAACTAAACATAAAGAGGTATGGATTACGTGTTTTCATCATCAACATCTTGATTACTATTAATTAATAGCACTAACCAAAATCCTGTTGAAGTAAAAATAGCATGCTTCCACCAAGACAGTGACGCTTCATTTAAATGTGATAATTGCGAGGCGATACTCCAAAACAATGCCGAGCGTAAACGGCCACTGGTGTACTTGTTAACTAACAATGTGGCAATCAACACTAAAGCGCGGCGTAATTGTGGACTCGACACTTTCACACCACACACTTCATGCACGAAATGTTCACAATTGTTCTTCAACAAATGATAACGCTTTTTATCTGCGATCAGTTGTTCCGCATTTTCAACGATATTTTCGGCTGGTAAACTACCAGGCAAGAAACCATGATCGATAATGTCTTTATCATCAGAAAAATCTTGTAGACTAACTAAACCACGACCAGAACGCGCTCTGGAATTTTCAAAAACCTGACCACACCCATCCGAGATGCCCACATGATAGTAAAGTGGGAATTGTACACTGAGTAAATGTCCTTTTGGATATGGTGTCGTCATCTTATGTCCTCAGTTCTTATTGAATGCTAATTCCAAATTCAGTCGTGTTAATTATCTATACGGGTAACAAAGCTGTCGATATTAAGTTGGCGTATTTTTTTACACGCTACATCGGGTGTGCCTAAATATAAAAAACCCACAATTTCATCTTTTTCTTCAAGTTCAAGCTTTTGTTTTATATGACTATCATAAGCAAACCAACCGGTTCGCCAAATACCATTAAAACCTTGTGCTTGCGCCGCCATTTGCATGGCCATTACCACACAACCTGCCGACATTAATTGCTCAGACTCAGGGATCTTGGGGTGATCTTCAATTCTAGCAATAACAGTAATAATTTGCGGTGCGCGAAACGGCGCATTTGCCGCCTTTAATACATCTTTTTCTGACTTGCCAAGATTAAATGCCGCATCTTGAAAATAGTGCGACAAAGTGTTTAAACCTTCACCTTCGGTGATAATAAAACGCCAAGGGCTTAATCCACCGTGATCAGGTGCACGTAATCCAGCATGAATAATATTATCTAATGCTTCACCACTTGGGGCTGGTGCGATAAGCTGATTACAAGAATGGCGATTTATTAATAAGTCAATTGCGTCCATTATTTACTACTTTGAACAATGAGTGATAATTAAAGTATTCAATGTAGGTGATAAAATATCAAGTGATTAATTTATTAAGATCAAAAAAGCCCATACATGGTATGGGCTACTTTTCATAATAACAGTCATCATTATTGTCGCAATAATAGTAACTTTTATTGTCTTATATTTGTATTAAACGAGTATTAAATTAGTATTAGCGTCGCGTTAAATCGTCGCTGCTAATTCAGCACCTTGACGGATCGCACGTTTTGCATCAAGTTCACCCGCTTCAAAAGCACCACCAATCAAATGCGTTGTCACTTTCTCAGATTGTAACTGCTCGAACAACTCTCTAAATGGTTCTTGCCCTGCACATAAGATCACATTATCAACGTCTAGCACTTTTTTAACGCCATCAACGGTAATGTGTAAGCCTTGATCATCAATAAGATCATAAGAAGCACCTTTGATCATCTCGACATTCTTCTTCTGCAATGTTGCTCGATGTACCCAGCCGCTGGTTTTACCTAGACCAGCACCGACTTTAGTGTCCTTACGTTGCAATAAGAATACTTCACGCGCTGGTGCGGTGTTTTTAGCCGGCGTTAGACCACCAACAGTTTGGCTATCATCTGTAACGCCCCACTCACTCAACCACTGCTTAGTATTGGTCGATAGTGACGCACCTTCTTCTTCAACCAAATACTCTGAAACATCAAAGCCAATGCCTCCAGCTCCAATAACAGCAACACGTTTACCAACTGGTTTGTGGTCACGTAATACTTCAATATAGCTGAGGACTTTTTCATGTTTAATGCCAGGAATGGCCGGTGTTCTCGGTTTAATGCCCGTAGCTACAACAACATCATCATAGCCTTTGCCTGTTAGTGTCTTAACCGTCACTAGCTGATTTAAGTGTAAGTTAATACCAAGCACTTCGATTTGTTTCGCATAATAACGCAGTGTTTCGTAAAACTCTTCTTTGCCCGGTATTTGTTTTGCATAGTTAAACTGACCACCAATTTCTGAACGGCTATCAAAAATATCAATTTTGTGACCACGTTCCGCAGCATAACAAGCGAAGGCTAAACCTGCAGGGCCAGCGCCAACAACCGCAATACTTTTTGATTTAGTCACAGTTTCAAACTTCAGTTCCGTTTCAAAACACGCTTGTGGATTAACCAGACAAGATGCACGTTTCGCTTTAAACACATGGTCTAAACAGGCCTGGTTACAGGCGATACAAGTATTGATCTCATCGGCTTTACCCGCTATCGCTTTCGCTACAAAGTTAGGATCGGCCAACATTGGACGCGCCATCGACACCATATCCGCTTGCCCTGAAGATAGGATCTGTTCTGCAACCTCAGGTGTATTAATACGGTTAGTTGTCACTAAAGGAATACTGACGTGATCCTTCATTTTTTCGGTTACCCAGCTAAATGCACCACGCGGTACACTGGTTACAATTGTTGGTATACGCGCTTCATGCCAGCCGATACCCGTATTAATGATAGTCACGCCGACTTTTTCAAGCTCTTTGGCTAATTCAACCGCTTCTTCGAACGTACTACCGTCTTCAACAAGATCTAACATTGATAGGCGGAAAATAATAATAAAGTCATTACCGACACGCTGACGGATTGCTTTTACAATTTCAATCGGAAAACGCATACGATTTTGATAACTACCACCCCATTCATCGGTACGCTTGTTACTGCGACGACAAATGAACTGGTTAATGAGATAACCCTCAGACCCCATCACCTCGACACCATCATAACCAGCAAATTTAGCCAAGTCTGCTGTTTTAGCAAAATCCGAAATAGTACAGCGAATAGAACGCCTTGACATCGCTCTTGGGGTAAACGGGTTAATCGGTGATTTCTTCTTACTCGCACTCACGCTAAATGGATGATAGGCATAACGACCGGCATGCAGTATTTGCAGCGCGATCTTACTGCCATTATCATGTACAGCTTTTGTCACTATTTGGTGCTTCTTCGCTTGCCATTTATAAGACAACTGCATCCCGTGTGGCATAAGACGTCCACGTAGGTTAGGCGAAATACCACCAGTAACAATTAAACCAACGCCGCCTTTGGCACGCTCGGCATAAAATGCAGCCAGTTTTTCAAATCCATTTTTTTCTTCTTCTAAGCCAGTATGCATCGAGCCCATTAAAACTCGGTTTTTCAATGTTGTAAAACCCAGATCTAACGGCGCCAACATATTTGGATAATTGCTTGCAGACATAACTCCACTCCCAGTGGTTACACAATTGCTACTTGATTGCTATTTATTTGCTATTTGTTTGATACGTGCTTGTTATCTATTTATGATTTAGAGTAATTAATTTAATCGTTCATTTCAAACGCTATTTTAATCAATATAGCGTACAAGTGTAGTTATAAATTAATGATTTCGTTGGATTTCAACACTTAACAATACATTTTGTCGTGTTTACACTAAGCTTAATTTGTCATTATTTATTATTTATGAGAACTAGATCCGCTACGTAGTGTCACATTTTCGTATTTTAAGTGCTTTAATCTAAACTAGATTTATGGCTTAATATACAAAATAACGTCTATACCATTGTGTTTACTAGGAATATAATAATGAGAAAATTATTCTCACTACTCGGATTCATTCTTTCTAAAATAGGTCGTTCGATTACATTCACTCGTAATTTAATCTTGAACCTGTTTTTCATTTCTTTTATAGCAATTATTATTATTGCTTTGCAGCAGCAAACAGAAACGCCTGTCGCATTCGCAGACAACACCGCGTTGGTTCTCAACTTAAACGGTGTCTTGGTTGATCAGCCTAAATTCGTTGATCCATTCGATCAAGTTATTGGTGAGCTAGTTGACGCTAACAATGTCGTCAATGAGATTGCAATTTCAGACGTCGTTAACGTCATTAACAGTGCTAAATCTGATGATGCAATTAGCGCACTTATCTTAGATCTCGCCCAGCTAAAACCGGCAAATTTGACTAAATTAACGGATATTGCTGATGCATTAGTTGAATTCAAAAAAAGTAACAAACCAATTTATGCTTACGGTGATTACTTTAGCCAAGGGCAATACTTACTGGCTTCATTTGCTGATGAGATTCTATTAAACCCTGCAGGCGGCGTTTTACTGCAAGGTTACGGTAGCTACAGTCTTTATTTCAAAGATGCCATTGATAAACTAAATCTGTCTTCGCATGTATTCCGGGTTGGTACTTATAAGTCATTTGTTGAACCCTTTACCCGTAGTGATATGTCAGCGGAAAGCAAAGAAGCCAAATTAAACTGGTTAAATCAACTTTGGGATACCTACACCAGTATTGTTGCTAACAATCGGTTAATTAACGCTGACGACGTCGCGCCTAAAGCGGATGTCTTTATTAAGCAACTGCAATCAGTCAATGGCAATATTGCGCAATATGCTTTAAAAAAAAAACTGGTAGACAAGTTATTAACGCGTGAACAAATCACTGAATACCTAGCTAAAAAGCTCAACAGCGAATCAGATTCATTTGCAAAAATTGAATTCTTAGATTACCTTGCCCAACAGCCCACCCAGTTTGAACAGCAAGGCTTTGCGAGCAAACCTGGTGTCGGCATCATTTTTGCCAATGGTCAGATCCTGGATGGTAATCAACCTCCCGGTGCGATTGGCGGTAAATCTCTGACTAAGCTGTTACAGCAAGCGAAAGACGATGAACAAATCAAAGCCTTAGTTTTACGCATCGATAGTCCAGGTGGAAGCGCGTTTGCCTCAGAGCAAATTCGAACGGCATTATTAGAACTCAAAAAATCGGGTAAACCCGTTATTGTGTCGATGGGCAGCGTGGCCGCATCTGGTGGTTATTGGATTGCCTCTGCTGCAGATGAAATTTGGGCGAAACCAACCACGATCACAGGTTCAATAGGTATCTTTGGTCTATTTGCTACCACAGAAAAACTACTCGCTAAAATGGGTATTTACAGTGATGGTGTCGGTACCACGGATTACACTGGACTGTCTGTTAATCGAGAACTGCCTGAGCACATGGCAACAATCATTCAAATGACGGTTGAAAATGGTTACAGCAACTTCTTAACTGTCGTTTCCGAAGGTCGAGACATGACAATAGAAGAAGTGGATAAGATTGCGCAAGGCCGTGTTTGGACTGGTCGCGATGCGCTTAACCTGGGCCTTATTGATAACCTTGGCAACCTTGATGACGCAATTGCTTCTGCAGCAGCAAAAGTAGATGTTTCAAGTGATTCATTAATTTTGATTCAAACACCCCGTAGTGAGCGCGATAGATTACTGTCAATGTTCACTCAATCGGTTGCAATGCAAGTACTAACCGAGCTCAACATCAGCCCGAATGGTAATGTGGCGACTTGGTTAGCAACAATAAGCCAGCAAGCTGCACAACTAAATAACTACTCAGATCCCCAAGGCCTGTATGTAGAATGTTTGGTCTGTGACATTAGATAACTAGATAACCAGCCTTAATCAGTCTTCTAGTCGAGCGGTAAACACGTCAATTTACCGCTCAATTCAAATTTCTGTCTTAATAACCCTATTTTATTGCAGTTTTATTAAGCAATCTAGTATCAAGCTATTCCATTAATCGATTTCAGCACTATAATCCTCCTTAAAAACGCACAGGGAATTTATTAATGGCTAAGAAATCAATCTACATCGCATATACTGGTGGCACGATCGGTATGCAACATTCAGAGCACGGTTATGTACCGATGGAAGGATTCATGACGGATTGCTTAGCGCGTCTACCAGAATTCCACCGCGAAGAAATGCCTGATTTCACTCTCCACGAATACTCGCCGTTAATCGACTCTTCTAACATGTCACCTTCTGATTGGCAGCAGATCGCAGAAGATATCCAAAGCAATTATGACGACTACGATGGCTTTGTGATCTTACATGGTACTGATACCATGGCGTACACAGCATCAGCATTATCATTTATATTAGAAGACCTTGGTAAACCCGTTATTGTTACCGGTTCACAGATCCCACTTGCTGAGATCCGCTCAGATGGTCAAAGCAACTTACTGAACTCGCTTTACCTTGCTGCTAACTATCCTGTACACGAAGTCTGCTTATTCTTTAATAACCAGCTATTACGTGGCAACAGGACCACCAAAGTGCATGCCGATGGTTTTAGCGCATTTGCGACACCAAACTGCGAAACACTATTAAAAGTGGGTATTAACATTGAAGTCATGTTAGGTGATGTAAAACCTATTACTGAAAAAACACTGACCGTGAGTAACATTACACCACAGCCCATTGCGATCGTGACACTTTACCCTGGTATTTCAACAGAAGTTATCTTCAACATTCTATTACAACCCGTTAAAGCGTTAATCTTGCTAAGTTATGGCGTAGGTAATGCCCCACAAAGTGAAGAGCTATTGAATGCGCTTGAAGCCGCTAACCAGCGTGGTATCGTGGTGGTGAATCTTACCCAGTGCATTAAAGGTAAAGTTAACATGGGCGGTTATGCGACAGGCGATGCCCTCGCGCAAGTTGGTGTTATCTCGGGTTATGATATGACGACAGAAGCCGCATTAACTAAGTTGCACTATCTCATCAGTAAAGAGCTACCAAGCGAAGAAATCAAGGTACTGATGCAACAAAATATTCGTGGTGAGTTAAGCTATTAAGCTAGCTAGCATACGTTTTAGATAAATATCACCGATACAAAAACGGGAAAGACAGCGATTGTCTTTCCCGTTTTTTTTATCGTTAAATTATCACTAAGCTACAACAGCATCACTTGCAGTTGCATGCGATGTTTTATGCTTCGTTAATACATAGCCAACCATAATCACCAAACCTTGGAACAACATCACTGCAGTCACGGTATAAAGGCCATGTTCAGAGAATGCCGAGACGATACTACTTGCTAAGAAACAAAACATCGTCTGTAAGAAGTTAAGTAGACCAGCCGCAGTTGCACTGCAATTTTTAAAATCAGCAAGTGCAGCATTAATCACCAATGGATAAATCGCACCATTAGCCACAGCTAAGAAACAGAATGGGATCAGAATAGGCCAAATAGTGGTTGGTGATGTCGCAAACGCAATCACGAACATAGTTACCACAGTGGTGATAAACAAGGTAATTAACCAAGGCAATAATTGCTTCGCACTAAAGCGGGTTAACAAGCTACGACAACCATAACCACCAACAAGAAAAGCCACTGTCTGCGGTAAATAACTCAGACCTATATCCGCGCCGGAATAGCCCATAGCAGTCATAATGAATGGTGAACCAGTTAAATAGGCGAAGAATGCAGCGGAACACGCCGCAAATATCAACATGTTACCCATGAATATTTTTGATTTAATGATCTGCTTATAATCACGTACCAATTGCGTCGATATTTTTTCTTGTTTTTTATCGAGTGGTGCACTTTCTTGTTGGCGACTTGTTGCAAAAACCAACGCTAAGCCAATCACCACCAATACGACAAAAATACTGCGCCAGCCGAAGTACTCTTCAAGGCCAGCACCCAATAATGGTGCTAACGCTGGAGACAAAGCCACTAATGGCATAATAGTCGCAAAAATACGCTCAGACGCTTTACCTTGATAACGGTCGATAACCACAGCCTGCCAAATAACGGTACCGCAACACGCGCCTAACGCTTGACCGAATCGGGCGAATAAAAACAACTCAATACTGTTCGACACTGAGATCACAACCGTTGATAGCACAAAGATAGTCATGCCCACGAACAGCATCTTTTTACGGCCAACACGGTCCGACAATGGGCCATAAACCAACTGACCTAACGCCATACCCAATAAAAAGATACTCAATGACAAGCCAATTAATGTTTGCGAAGTACCAAACTCAGCGCGGATTGTTTCGAATGCAGGTAAATACATATCTGTTGCGAGAAAACCCAACATACTTAATCCAGAAAACCAGATCATAGTGCTCATTGGGATTTTATTTTTCGTATTATTTTCAATATTGTTCATTGCTTAAACTACATAATATTAATGATGATGTTGTTAGTTTAATACTGGCGATCTAGTTTGAGAAACGCTAATATTTCACTATTGCTTTCAAAAAATTTGATGTGTATGTTTTCCCAACAAGATCTGCAAGTTATCGACGCTGTTGCACGACGCGGAAGTTTCACCGCAGCGGCAGATGAGTTATGTAAAGTACCCAGCGCAATTAGCTATACGGTACGCAATATTGAAGAACGGTTAGCCGTTAATTTATTTATTCGTCTACATCGCAAAGTAAAGCTAACGCCTGCAGGCGAATACTTTGTCACTGAATCACGTAAATTACTCAAGCAAATGGCGCACATGAAGTTTCAAACCCAACGCGTGGCGAACGGCTGGAACCAAAGTGTGTCGCTTGCCCTCGATAATGTGGTGTATGAAGGTCGAATAAATACCATGGTTGGTGACTTTTACAATGCATTTCCTGATGTCGAACTTTTGCTTACCATGGAAGTATATAATGGTGTCTGGGATGCATTGGTTGATTCACGTGCCGATATTGCTATTGGTGCAACCGCGTCCATCCCAGTGAGTGGTGGCTTTGATTATCGTGCTATGGGCGAGTTAAAATGGACATTTGTGATCAGTCCTAATCACCCACTCGCAAATGCAGAGCACGCCATAAGTAACGAAGAACTAGCCAAATATCCAGTTATTTGTTTAGAAGATACCGCACGTAAACTGCCTAAACGCACAACTTGGTTACTGAAAAATCAACGTCGCTTGGTGGTGCCAAACTGGCACAGTGCAACCCAACTACTCAAAGGGGGTTTAGGCATTGCTATCATGCCCGCCCACATGGCGAATAAACTATTAATGACAGGTGAACTAATCGAAAAAGAACTTATCACGACCTTACCCGTAAGTGATTGTTGTTTAGCCTGGAATACCAAGCGCATGAGCCCCGCAGTTCAATGGTTGCTAGATTATTTAGGTGATAGTGACCAATTACATCAGCAATGGTTGGAATAATAGCTGTTATGCTCGCCACTGATATCCTATAATCAATTCTATTGATTGTATTTAAAAGGGTTTATCTTGCTAATGGCTGCTACATTTTCAAATTTTAAACAAAAGTTCTCCAGTGCTCCACGTTACCAACGTTTTTTAAGTTATGCGCTGGTTGCCTATTTAATGTATGCCTTATTGCTCGGGTTACTGGTTCCTTACCTAGCGAAAAGCATGGCACCTGAGAAAATCAGTGCATTACTTGGTCGCCCAGTACAAATACAAGATGTTGCCATTAATCCTTTTACCCTCAAGTTTGAAATTAAAGGCTTTGAAATTCAAACACAGGAACAACAAGATTTTGTTGGCATTGGACGCTTAACCCTGCAAATAAATCTATGGAAGAGTTTATTTAATGGCAGTATTAATCTTGAAACCATAGAAGTTGATCAAGCCTTTGCAAACATTGAAAGATTAGACGCAACTCAGTTTAACTTCTCTGATATTCCAGCGTATATAGCAGCACAAGCGGTACCATCAGCAACACCCGAACCGATTATCGAAGACACAAATGAAAGCAGTGAATTACCGCATATTCAAATTGCCAACATGAGTATCACGAATACCAAATTCAACTTTAAAGACCAGCCAACGGGTGCAGTATTAAATTATCCAGCAATCAATATTCGCTTAACTAAATTCAATAGCCTCGCAAAGCTGGTTAATCCAAAGCAACCTAATACACCGAGACCTTCTTACAACAGTTTTAATCTGAGTATTGAAGGTGCCGACGATAGCGCAGTGACGACCGAAGGTCGCTTCCAACTATCGCCATTAGAAGCACAAGGTAAGCTTGCACTTAAGCACATTAAATTAACGACGTTTTGGCCATTTATTGCTGATCAATTAACTGCAAAACTAGAATCCGGCGTTATCGACTTTGCGACAGACTATCAATTCATAAGTACTGATGACGCGCCACAGTTACTCACTAATTCAGGTCAATTTTCGTTACGGACCTTAACCTTTACAACCAAAGACAAAGCGATTATTAATTTGCCCTTGTTAACTGTTGCAGGGATCAAAGTTGATCTACTCCAGCAGAAAATTGGCTTAGATAATATCAGTACCGATGGGCTGCAAGTCAATGCACAAATAAATAAAGACGGAGCTGTTGATTTAGCGGCGGCTTTTAGCCCTAAACAAGCGATTACTGATAACAACCAGTCCGACACCACTGAAGCAAAAAACAGTGACGTCCAAGTAACCGAAAATGCAGAACAACCAGCATGGTTAGTGACGCTTGGTGAATTCAATTTAACGAACTACGATATCAATGTTACGGAATCGATGTTGACCAATGCAACAAAATGGCGTGTATTCCCAATCAATGTACATACTAAATCATTAACAAGCCGTCTAGAAACCCCAATTGAATATGACTTAGCGCTGACGATTAATGATAAAGGCACCTTCTCTTCGCAAGGTAGCGTAGACGTTAAAGAGCAAGCACTTGATGCAACCATCAATTTGAGTAAATTAAATTTAGCGCAGTTTCAACCTTATCTTAATCCTTACGTGAACATCACTATAAAAGGTGGCGAGTTCAGCACTCAAGGTAAAATCTATGCGAATGCCAAGGGTGCAATGCGTTTTAACGGTGGCATAACACTGGAAGCATTGGCAATTAATGATAAAAAATTAAATAAAACCCTCATTAAATGGCAAGACTTCAGTATCAATAATCTCAAATTCGACCAAGAAAAAAATAGCTTACTCATCGACCACATATCATTAACTCAGCCTTATGCTCAGGTGATTATGGCGGCTGATAAAAGCTCAAATGTCTCTGGTTTAATTGTTGAAACAAAAACAACCAATAAAGCCACCGCAGCAGCGCCGAAGAAAACACCACAGGTAACCACAGCAGCAAAAGACGCGATGCTTATTGAAATAAATAAGATCACGCTAGCACAAGGACAAGTGGATTATACCGACAACCTACTTAAACCTACTTTTGAAGCAACCATTGAAAAACTCCAAGGCCAAGTAGGTAAAGTTTCATCTACCGCAACCAAAAACGCCGAATTAAATATCAAAGGTATTGTGAACAAATACGCGCCTATCACATTACGCGGTGAGATAAACCCACTCATCCAACAACCTTATGTGGATATTGAATTTATCTTTGATAACTTCGAGTTGCCATCAATGACCCCCTACTCCGGCACTTATGCTGGTTTAGATATTGATGAAGGTCAGTTATCACTTGCGCTTAAATACAAATTAGAAAAAGGTCATTTAGAGGGCAGTAACCATATCTTTATTGACCAACTGGATATGAATGATACCAAAGACAGTGACGTAGGAAGCATAATACCTATCACACTCGCTATTCCGTTACTCAAAGACAGCAGTGGTGCTATTGATTTAGGCATTAACGTATCTGGTGATGTTAATGATCCAAGTTTTAATGTTGGTGAAATTGTACTGAAATCATTAAGCAACATTATTCTTAAAGCAGTAACATCGCCATTTACATTATTAGCAAGCCTTGTTGATACTACCGAAGATTTAGATAAAGTCAGTTTTGCTAATGGCTCGACTACACTCGCGCAAACAGAGCAGAGTAAACTAGATTCATTAGCCAAAGCATTAGCACAACGTCCCCAAATCAAGTTGAACATCAAAGGCAGTTATGATGCGAATACGGACAAAATAGCGCTACAAAATAGCGCGTTAAATAGCAAACTGAGTCAATCAACTGGCCGTCTCATTGAGCCAAATATCAACGCAGCAGACCTACCTGTATCGGCAGGTATGACAAATGCGCTGATTGCCTTATACGAATTAGAAACCAAAGGTAAAGCAGATGCATTACGTGATGCAATTGCGACCCAACAACCCGCACTCGCAGCACCTGAATTGGAACAAGTTTGGCTTCGCAGTTTATATACAGAAGCTAGAAAGCTTCAAGTCGTTACTGAACAGCAATTAAGAGGGCTGGCAAAATCTCGGGCAAATACCATTAAGTCACATTTACGTGATGTCAGTAAAGTGGATGCGGGCCGTATTTTTATACTAAGTCATCAAAGCAATGTACCATCAACGAGTACCGAAACAACCCTGACTCTGGTTGTCAAGTAAGCCATAGAAATAGCCTCATTGAATTATATACCCAGTCAATGAGGCCGATTAGCGCCCCCGCCCCCACGATTGAGTGTTTACCTGGCAAATATACAAATCACAGATCATGACTTATGCTTAAAACAAGTTTGAATTAAATATAGCTAATTTGAATGCCAAGCTGTTTACAGTTTACGGATGAATCAGTCTTCAGTGAGAGGTAATTGGAGGTCGATTTATGCTGGAAGGTAATTTCATTGCGGTAAAATCAGAACTGTTAATCAGACATATTCATCAATTTATGAACCACAAGGTCAACTACAGCATACTAACCGATTATATTTGGGAAATATTACAAGATTGGCAGCGATTAAACATTGTCGACAACAACATCGCAAGCCCAAAAGAACAAGTATTCTGGTACTTACTCTTTGAGCTACAAATTCAAGATGAAGTATCGTTATTGCATGATAAAGAGCTCAATGCCAAACTCAATCATTGCATACTATTTTTACAAGGGCGACTTGATATGCCTGACGACTGTATTGGCATCAGGCCAAATTAGCTATTACTGTTAGTTGTTTATTGGTAGTTGTTTACTGGTATTTCTTTACCGTTAACTCCGCGAGTCTGACAATAACTCGCACCGATTTTTCCATGCCTTCTACAGTGATAAACTCATGGATACCATGGAAGTTATAACCCCCAGTGAAAATATTTGGGCAAGGTAATCCCATGAAGGATAACCGCGCCCCATCAGTACCTCCACGAATAGGTTTAATGTCAGGTTGTATATCGCACTCAATCATCGCCTGCTTCGCGAGCTCAATGATATGTGTGTGAGGCTCTACCATTTCACGCATGTTATTATAACTATCGCTTAGTATAAGCTGTATACGTTCACAACCCAGTACCTCATTTAACTCTGTGACCTTTTGCTGCATAAATGCTTTACGCTGTGCTAATCCGGCGGTATCAAAGTCACGAATAATATAACTTAAGGTGGTTTTGGCGACACTGCTTTGCATTGAATTTAAGTGATAGAAACCTTCGTAGCCTGCTGTGCATTCTGGCGTTTCATCCGCAGGCATCATCGCTTGGAACTTGGCAGCAATGCCCATACTATTAACCATCTTATCTTTTGCAGATCCTGGGTGTACGTTAACACCATGACAAATTACAGTTGCAGAACTGGCATTGAAATTTTCAAACTCTAACTCACCAACAGGGCCTCCATCGATAGTATAAGCCCACTGTGCATTAAAGCCTTCGACGTCAAACAGATCCGCACCGCGACCAATCTCTTCATCTGGGGTAAAGCCAATACAAATGTCGCCATGTTTGATATCAGGATTCGCTTGTAAATACGCAATAGCAGTCATGATTTCAGCAATCCCGGCTTTATTATCCCCACCAAGTAATGTTGAACCATCCGTCGTAATAAGCGTATCGCCATGTAACTGGTTAAGTTCTGGATACATCACTGGTGATAACACCTCACCATGGCCTAAACTAATATCACCACCTTGATAATTGTTGATAATTTGTGGATTAACATCTTTACCCGATGCATCAGGCGCGGTGTCCATATGGGCAATAAAACCGATAGCAGGGACCGTAGTGCTAATATTGCTCGGTAGGCGTGCCGTTAAATAACCATTGCTATCGAGTTTTACGTCACCTAAATTTAAAGACATTAGCTCTTGCTGTAGTTGTTTCGCGAAAACAGTTTGACCTGACGTACTTGGACAAGTAGCAAGGGTATGATCGGACTGGGTATCAAAACTCACATAACGTAAAAATCGTGCTATCAATGTAGTCATAATAAAGCCTTAATGAGTAAATAAATTACAGAAGTAAATCGGTAGTTATGATGTATGGCTATTATGCATAATAAAAAGTGATGAGACGTTGCACCTAATCACAAATAGGTATTTAATTTTACTTTACGGATGTTAACAAGCACAAAACCCTGTATACATTCAAGCTATTTGGGTATATATCTCAGTCATAGTGAAGAGGTTTAGAATGCGACATACCACTGTACAATGGCCTATATTATTCCGTTACTGTCTGCTGTTTATTTTTATCTCGGTATTTTCCACCGCTATAATCTTACTAACTTTCACTCAAGATTGGCGGGTTATGTTTGACCTAAGAATACAAATTATCGCACTTAAACTGGCATTTATTGCGGTTATTTATATTGTTTTTCCCTTTTTAGTGGTGCGTTTTTGCTATTACTTCTACCAATTAATTACTCACGGCAGAAAGGAAGGTATCGCACTGTTTTGCTATCAAACCTTATTTAATCCTATCAACTTTATATTTCGGCCTAGCTTGCTTACCCAAGGGGGACTTGTTCACCGCCGTCGCTGTATCATTTCGATCATTCTCTTGGGTTGTTTATACAGTTCAATTTTTGCCATGGGTGAAACAAGAACGTAAATGTTCAAATCCAACCTTTTGGATGTGATAGCCAACCTATCACTTAAAACTTCCATTTCCACCACAATCGCTATATCATGCTGCACAATAGCGTAGTTAAATTAACTATAGTACTTAAAAGACAACAAGTTAGTGAATTATCATTTGTTTGACCACCAAATTTATAATCAATTAATAGGGAACTGTTATGTTAGGTACTGCCAACAGCAAAAGTGCAACACGTGTATTATTATTAGGCTCAGGTGAACTGGGCAAAGAAGTCACTATTGAGTTTCAGCGCTTAGGTGTCGAAGTGATTGCAGTGGATCGTTATGATAACGCGCCAGCGATGCAAGTCGCGCATCGCAGCCACACAATTAACATGCTTGATGGTGATGCGCTTAGACGCGTTATTGAACTTGAAAAACCAGATTATGTTATTCCAGAAATCGAAGCTATTGCCACTGATACCCTGCTTGAATTAGAGCAAGAAGGGGTCAATATTGTGCCCACAGCACGCGCAACTAAACTAACGATGGATCGAGAAGGTATTCGCCTTCTCGCCGCAGAAAGCCTGAAACTACCTACCTCACCGTATATCTTTACCGATAATAAAACCGAATATCTTGCCGCTGTCGCAGAAATTGGTATTCCGTGCGTGATCAAACCGGTGATGAGCTCATCAGGTAAAGGTCAAAGCATTATTCGTGAGGAAGATGATATTGACCAAGCTTGGGACTATGCTCAAGAAGGTGGTCGTGCAGGTGCAGGCCGTATCATTATTGAAGGTTTTGTTAAGTTCGATTTCGAGATCACCATGCTGACTATCAGTGCTGTTGATGGCATCCATTTCTGCGACCCAATTGGTCATCGTCAGCAAGATGGTGATTACCGTGAGTCTTGGCAGCCACAAATAATGTGTGATGAAGTCCTTGCTAAAGCACAAGAAATATCTGCTAAAGTAGTTAAAGAATTAGGCGGTTATGGCCTATTTGGCGTCGAACTCTTCATTCGTGGTAAAGACGTGTTCTTTAGTGAAGTGTCACCGCGTCCACACGACACTGGTATGGTGACCTTAATCTCGCAAGACTTGTCTGAATTTGCCTTGCATGTGCGTGCTATTTTAGGTCTCCCTATCACCCAAATCCAACAGTTTGGTCCGTCTGCCTCTGCGGTTATTTTAGCTGAAGGTCATTCGACTAACATCGGTTTTAATCACTTAGCACCCGCATTAGCTTGTGTACCAGGCAGTCAAATTCGTCTATTCGGCAAGCCTGAAATAGCCGGTCAACGCCGTTTAGGTGTGGCACTAGCTCGTGGTATTAATACCATTGATGCAATTGATAAAGCCAAAGAAGTAGCGCAAACAGTTGAAGTTACTTTTAACTAAGACTTTTGACTAAGACAACGTGATTTTAGTTAACAGCTAACTACCTTGAAGTAGTTTGGATATATAAAGCTTAACGATCAAAAAAGGCTAACAAGTTATTACTCGTTAGCCTTTTTTACATCAACTACAAGCTTAAAATCACACCGGCAATCGCGGCGCTCATCAAGTTAGCCAGTACACCAGCGAAAATAGCGCGGAAACCATGCTTCGCAATAAATTGACGACGTTCTGGGATCATACTGCCTAAACCACCGATTAAGATAGCCATGGTGCTGATATTGGCAAAACCACATAACGCAAACGTGATAATTGCTTGTGAATGTTCACTTAACTGATCTTTAACTTCCATCAACTGAATAAACGCCACAAACTCATTGACCACGATCTTATTACCAATCAACGAACCCGCCACTATCGCTTCATTCCACGGCACACCAATCAACCAAGCAACAGGCGCAAACACATAACCTAAAATAATTTCAAAGCTTAACGTCAGATCAAACCAATTACCGATACCGCCTAACATGCCATTAAGTAACGCGATAACACCGACAAAGGCTAACAAAGTCGCACCAATCGCAGTAGCCATACTTAAGCCTGCCATCGCACCGTCAGCAAGCGCTTCTACCACGTTGGTTGCACGCGGTAATTCTACTTTGGTGATCTCGTCTGCGCTAATTTCATTTTTTGATGGTGGAAACAAAAACTTCGCCATCAGTAAACCAGCAGGTGCCGACATAAATGACGCCGCAACAAGAAACTTAATGTCAACACCAATCATGGCATAACCCACTAAGGTGCCACCAGCAACCGAAGCAAGACCACAAGTCATCACCGCAAAAAACTGTGAATCGCTCATGCCTTTCAAATACGGTTTCACCACTAAAGGCGCTTCAATCATACCCACGAAGATGTTTGCCGTCGCCGCCAACGATTCCGCGCGACCTGTGCCTAATAACTTCTGCAAGCCACCCCCAACAATATTAATGACTTTAGGCATAAAACCAATATGGTACAGCGCCGAAATTAACGCCGAGAAGAACACAATAATACCTAATACATTGATAGCAAATACAAAGCCGCCCTGAACTAAATTGCCAAATAAGAACGAGATACCTTCCTGACCATAATCAATCACGTTTGATACACCCGCACTAAAACCATTTAACGCGTCTTTGCCTGCTGGAAAATATAATACGATGAATGCAAACGTGATCTGCAAGGTAAACGCAAGCGAGACTGTTCTTAGCGGGATATTACGGCGATCGTTAGAAAATAAATACGCCGTTAAAAGGATCACTATTATGCCTAAAATAGATATCATGGAACAAACCTGTTTAATGATTAAAATTATAAAGACGCGTATTGTAGTCCGCGCCATTTTTACAGCAAGTCCAGTAAGTTGCCTGCTTGTTAAAATTAGATCCAACAGGTTTGTCGTGATAGCTAGTTACTTGTTTTATAACGAATCCATAAGAATATTTACGGCATTGTTTCCATATGGAAAAGATATTTCCGCATGAGAAGATAAGTTGTCAGGGTTAGATTTTAATCTGTGACTTTAATTGCAGATCCCAGTATGAAGGTTGACCAATATATTCTTTGAAAAAGGTGATCGCCGCGCTGATTTTCTTGGGTAAATGCTTACGGCTAGGATAGACGGCATAAAACTGCATGCTTTGGCTCGCTTGCCATTCAGGTAACAGTTGTATTAATTTACCCGTTCTAAATTCATCGGTTAGCAAGTACGTCGCTAAGTAAGCAATGCCCCACCCTGATATAGCCGCATCGCGGATCGCTTCGGCTAAATCAACACGGTAATTACCATTCACGTTTATGTATAACGCGTCATCGCCTTGTTTAAATGACCACAAGCCATAGTTACGCTCACGACTTTGGTAAATAAGGCAATTATGATTTTCAAGATCATTAGGATGCAAAGGTGTAGTGTGATGCATCAAATAATCCGGTGACGCCGCAAGCACAAAACAGGTATCGGCCAAATGCTGAGCCACATAACCTTCGGGAATATCTTCAATGTTGGTCAACCACAAATCTAAACCATCATCAATCATGTTGGTTTTATAGTCGAACAGACTGACTTCGACATGCAGGTCTGGGTGCAGTTTACGAAACTGTTCAATAGCCGGAATGATATGGATAGTGCCAAATGACTGCGAGACACCTAACCGCAGAATACCGGTCACTTCATCTTGTAGATTCGTCATCATCACATCAGCGTTTTGCACACTGCTCACCACTTCCGCACAATACCCAGCAAATTGTTGCCCTGCATCTGTTAAGGTAAAACTGCGGGTTGAACGCTGAACCAGCTTAACTTTTAAATCAGCTTCCAAACATTTGAGTTGTTTACTGACATGAGAAACCGACACACTTAGTGTATGCGCTGCAGAGGTAAAACTTCCGGTTTGCACCAAGGTATGAAAAAGAGCCATTTGGCTAGCGCGATCTTGAATCAAATGAAAAATACCGAGTAACGTCCGTTCCGTGTGACTAGGTAATAAAAATAAACACCGTTATTGATGTTGAATGCCGGCAAGTGTATACAAAAATTACTAGGCAATAAAGCGGTAAGCTATGATTATTATCAACTAATTATTAAGCCAGTTATAAGATAATATGCTAAACAACACTCTACAGAGAATTTTAACATGGAAAAACCGTGGTTGAAAAACTACCCTAGCGATGTGCCAGAGTTCATTGATTTAGCACAATATGACAGCGTTTTAGATATCGTCGAACAAAGCTGCGAAAAACACGCAGACTCAATCGCCTTTTTAAACATGGGTGCAACACTCACCTTTCGCCAACTTGAACAACAAAGTCGTGCTTTTGCTGCTTATTTACAACACGATCTCAAAATGCAACCGGGTGACCGTTGCGCCATTATGATGCCTAATTTATTACAATATCCTATTGCGCTATTTGGCATACTCCGCGCGGGGCTGATTGCCGTTAATGTTAACCCGCTTTATACCCAACGCGAATTACAGCATCAACTCACCGATTCAGGCGCCAAGATGATTGTCGCTATCAGCAATTTTGGCGCGAACCTCGAAAAAGTGTTACCGCAAACCAGTATTGAGCATGTGATCATGACCCACATAGGCGATCTATTACCGCAGCCTAAACGTACCTTGGTTAACTTTACGATTAAATACGTGAAAAAAATGATCCCTGCTTTTCACATTGAAAATGCCATCTCAATACGCAAGGTACTCGCTGCGGGGCGTAAGTTATCTTATCACCGCCCGGCCTGTAAACCGGAAGACATTGCCTACCTGCAATATACTGGTGGTACAACCGGTATCGCCAAAGGGGCCATGTTAACGCATCGCAATATTGTCGCTAACGTATTGCAAGTTTACGGACAGTTCTCACCCCGAACACTCTTGTCCAAGGACCATGTTGTTACCCCTTTGCCGCTTTATCATATCTTTGCTAACTCGGTAAGCCTGATGTTTATTATGATGATCGGCGGACGTAATTTATTAATTACTAACCCAAGAGATATAGACAGCTTTATCAAAGAGCTACAAGGTTACCCTTTCACTATCTTTTTCGGGTTAAATACCTTGTTCAGCGGTATGCTAAAGAATGAAAAATTCCGCGCTTTAGATTTTAGCAGTGCCCGTTTTACCATCGCTGGCGGCATGCCGACCCAAGAAGACGTGGCCAAAGAATGGCAAGCAGTCACCGGCATGCCAGTTGTTGAAGGTTATGGATTAACGGAATGTTCACCTGTTGTTTGCAGTGGTATTCACACACAACAAGAATATACAGCAGGGATTGGCGTCCCCTTACCATCAACAGAAATGCGCGTTGTTAATGATGATCACCAAGCATTAGGCATAAACGTCGTTGGCGAATTACAAGTGCGCGGTCCACAGGTGATGACTGGCTATTGGAAGCAAGCAGAGGCCACCGCAGAATCTATTGATGCAGATGGTTGGTTCTCGACAGGTGATATGGCACGTATGGACAAAGATGGTTGTTTCTTTATTGTCGATCGTAAAAAAGACATGATTTTAGTGTCTGGCTTTAATGTTTACTCCGTCGAAATTGAAGAAATACTGCTATTACATCCCGACATTGAAGAGGCCGCTGTGATGGGTCTGCCACATGCAGTGACAGGCGAACGAGTTAAAGCCTTCATCTGTAGCAGCAATAAAGCGCTGACCAGTAAAGAGGTACAAACCCACTGCCGTCGTTATTTAACCGCTTATAAAGTACCACGTGAGATTGAGTTTCGCGATGATCTTCCTAAGAGTTCGGTAGGCAAAGTACTTAAGCGAGAGTTGTTAACACCAGTAACAGATGAGCGTACATAACACTCGATTTATTGACTACATCTATTGAGTAAGCAACAGCAAAGCACTACAACAAGTACGTAGTGCTTTCTGGCTTACCGCTCAATGACATCACGGTTTATGCGTTAAAATACCACGCACATAACTGCGGGTATTGGCGTTATGATCTAACATAAACTCAGCCAATAAGTTGGTCATGTTGGTCATGCCCGCTTCACCGTGCTGCTCACGTATCATCTGCACAATCCTTTTTATCTCTTTGCTACCATCGACTTCAAAACTGGGATCACTCACTAGCTGCTCTGGTACCCAGCGTTCTAAGTAATCGGCAAGCTTGTCTGATTTGTCATAGGAATTTTTGGCAAATACTTCAACAAAGGTGTTGTCGGTATATTCAAGCACAGCAGTCTCTTGCGTTAGCGCCTTAAATAACGCGCTACTAAAATCGTTATTTTCGTACGCTTGCTTGGTAATAATTGCTTGGAACGCTTCTAATACCAAATGGCGATTAGAAAGCAGTTGGATCGCATCAATCTTAGCTTGCGGGAAACCCATCATGTCTTTGGCATTGGTCCAGAGACTCGATACAGTACTCACACCCGGTTGCAATGTTGCATGGTATGACTGGGCAATATCACCAACATAATGCAAGCCCCAGCCCATAAAACGCCAGCCCCAATAATCATGGCCAGTGCTAAAAGCATATTCAGATAACGCTTTGTACATATGCACACGGTAATCAGGGAAGGTATCACGTAAGAACGGTGCTAACGTAAATAACACACTTGATTCATGGTAGAAGCCCATATGGAACGGCGCTTGCGTACTGTACTCCAATGCAGGATTACCAAAGGCTTGGTTGCCAAAACCATACAGTTTACCCGCGTCAGTATTACTGTCTGCAAACAAACCAATATCTAGGCCGTTATCCGGATCGTCATTCGCCGATACTAAGACTTCGATTGGCGTGACCAGATCGCCACTTTTGACTTCCACAAAGGTCATCTTGTTATAATTGTCGAGGTTAGTGAATACCGCAACCTCTGACGCATCCAGGCGACGACGGCCTTGCTTATCCTGCCCTGGCAATAACTGAATGTACGGATTAATACGGGCATTCGGGTTGATACGTATGGCGTGGATGAAACTTGTCAGTAAGTCTTGGCCAGCGGCGTCAAATGCTAATGCATCAGGACGCGGCTTATAATACGGGAAATTCTGACGTAACCAGTCTTCATTGGTTGCTAATAACGTTTCTAACCCGTGCGCCTCTGCGGTCACAAATTCAGCTAAGGTTTCGACCTTGATCGGCGCTTGCTGTGCCACTTCTGGCATGGTGTTCAATATGGGATAGGTAATCAGGCTGTGTTCAGACCATGCATTGGCGTTACTCACCAGCATACTGCTACACAATAATGCGCCCAAGGTGACTTTAATTTGGCTTTTAAGCTTGTTCTTATGTTTTAAAAAAGTCGGGATCAACATGACATTCCTTTGAAATCGGTCGTAGCTAGGTTTTAAATAGGTCATAACTAGATTTTAAATTGGTTGTAAATAGGTGTATATAAGATATTAAGAATTGATTATAAATGATTTATTATTGAATCATTGTATGCAGTTGTAAGTTTGTGGGCAATGTAAATGTTATAAGCATAGTATTAACGGTCCCTATGTGTCTTGTTTGAAGGGTACAGATCAACATTGAGCTCCATTGGCACATAACGAATGCCATTTATACTCAGCTCTTCCGACACAGGTTTAAACCCGACGCGCCCATAAAAACCGAGTGCATAAATCGATGCTTTGACCCGAATTAACCTCTCACCACACCGATTTTTCATTTCCTCTACCAGCCGCTTAGCGACGCCAAAGCCATGATATTCAGTTTTAACGTAAAGTTGACCAATATAATTTCCCTGCCGCCAAGCAATGTAACCTATAATTTCGTTACCAATGACGGCTTTAACGGCCGAATAAACTTTGGTATCAATTACTTGTTCGATATCAGACTTTAGCGCGCTTCTAATGGCTTGCTGACCTTCTGCATCAAGTAGCGGCACAACGTGTTCTTCATTGACGGTCTCACCTAATTTAAGAATTGCATCAAGATCTTTGCTCGTCACTTTTTCAAGAATAAATTCCATTTCTTCTCCATCAGAATAACGTTTAAATTATCAAGGTAACGTAATACCGTTTTCAACCCGATCTCTGCCCTGCACTTTCGCTTGATAGAGTAAATCATCAACGCGTTTAAATAATTGCGCTATCGGCTCATCTGCGATGTATTGAGTTACCC
>NZ_JABSQR010000032.1 GCF_013215705.1 Moritella sp.
GAGTCCCGTCCACTCCGCCAACAAACAACGAAAGCCTGAATCGAAAGATTCAGGCTTTTTTTGTGCCTGAAATTCAGTGAAGAACAAAACGTAGATTGTGCGGAGCGCTTATTCTTATGAGTCGTATTCAGTTGGTTAGACTATTTATTTTAAAACTGCTGCCTGTCACGCCGGGGGCGCGGGTTGTGGTTTGTAGAAAACCGTCCGCTTTCTCTTTGCCAACAACAACGAAAGCCTAAATCGAAAACTTTTTATTAGCAATAGAGGTTTTTTTTGTGCCTAAAATTCAGTGATAAAATACCGAATAGATTGTGCGGATCGCTCGTTCTGATGAATGGACATGCTCTAGGAATTTCTCTGCACTTCCACAATTCCTGTTGTAAAAGATAAGCGGCCTGCCACGCCGTTCCCGTTGTTGTATGGGTATTTCTGTGGGTCAACTTGTCCTTGTGAATATGGTAATCGGGTGTGCTGTGCTTACTTTATCGTAATAATAAATTTGTGGATATCCGTATTGAACATGGTATTTACTCTGCAATTAAACCATGCAGTGAGCTAGATAGTACCGGTTGCGATATTATTGATGGTGAAGGTGGTTTACCGTCATCTAGCTACATGTACATTTAGATACTACGCAAACAGCTGGAGAGCCAAACTGACATATGTCTGGTACTCTATTTGAAGGTATTGAACGTAATGGTATGACGAAAGTAAACTAGGTAACCTACCTGCAGACTCTGGTTATGATGCGATTAGTCGTCAGACTGCACCTCACTATGTTATCCGCACGGGTAAAATATTAGCAGAAACCAAACCAAGTGTGACGAAAATACATTTAGACAAATCAGAGATAATTAACTTTAAGCGTTAAATTTGTTTGTTCTATTCTAATACCGCTCATCAAGGCGGTATTTTTTGCCTTTTATAGATTAAATGATTTGTTTCGTTTTCAGTTGGCTCTGAGTTGCAGTAAACTAACCGCTTAAACTGATATTAAGGACAGCTCGATGACAGATAAATCAAATAACACCACTCATTTTGGCTATAAAACTGTAGAGTCCGACCAAAAGGTCGATATGGTTGCGAGTGTGTTTCATTCAGTAGCGGCTAAATATGATGTCATGAATGACCTTATGTCTATGGGTATTCATCGTCTATGGAAACGTTTTACGATTGATTGCAGTGGTGTAAGACCGGGTCATAAAATTTTAGATCTTGCCGGTGGTACAGGTGATTTAACTGCGAAGTTTTCACGTCTTGTTGGTGATACGGGTGCTGTAACGCTTGCTGATATTAACGATTCGATGCTAAAAGTGGGCCGGGAAAAATTACGTGATGGAGGTATAGTTGGTAACGTGACATATGTTCAAGCTAATGCAGAAGCGCTGCCTTTCCCTGACAATCATTTTGATGTGATCACTATCGCATTTGGCTTACGTAACGTAACAGACAAAGATAAAGCGCTGGCATCGATGTTTCGTGTATTAAAACCAGGTGGGCGTTTATTAGTTCTGGAATTCTCAAAACCAGATTCTGAAATGCTTAATAAAGTGTATGATTTTTATTCATTCAATATTCTACCTAAGATAGGTGAGTTAATTGCGGATGATGGTGATAGTTACCAATATCTGGCCGAATCAATCCGTATGCATCCAAATCAAGAAACATTAAAAGGTATGATGGAAACAGCTGGTTTTGAAAGCGTTGAATATCACAACTTGACCGGTGGTATTGTTGCGCTGCACCGTGGTTACAAATTCTAAGGAATGCTGATGCCAATCGAAATGCTTGTTACTGCTGGGATTGAAACATTTTTGAATCAATTATTAAAAGCAGATACCAATGCCGTGGATAAGATCGCGTCGCTAAAAGGTAAAGTGTTACAAGTAAATATTGCGGAGTTGCCAAAGCCACTTTATTTTATTTTTTCATCTCAGATCGATGTGTTAGTCAAGTATGACGGCAGAGCTGATTGCTGTATGGATATAAAGTTGTCGAGCCTTTCTCGCTTACAAGATAGTTCGCAATTCACTGCATTGATTAAAGAAGGTGAATTAGATATGCGTGGTGATCCTATGATTGCCAGCAAGTTTAGTATTATCTTAAAAGAGCTAGATATCGATTGGGAAGAGCACCTATCCCGTTATACTGGAGATGTTGCGGCACATAAACTACTACAAACTGCAAAATCAAGCCAAGCTTGGTTGCAAAAAAATATGACGATTGTTCGTCATAACGTTGCAGAGTATTTAATTGAAGAAATACGTCTCGCGCCTGGAGCATTAGAAATCGTGAATTTTTGTGATGAAGTGAATGAGTTAGAACAGCAATGTAAGCAATTTGAAATGCGTCTAGCCTTATTGTCGCGTAAGGATGATACATAAATGACATTGGTCGAGTTAAAGCGCTTTTATTATATCCAAAAAGTGGTGTTGGAATACGGTCTTGATGAATTGTTACCTACACAATTGCAGCCGTTATCAGCACGATTATGTCGAAAATCTATTTTTTGGATTAAAAATAAACATACAGACAAATCACCAGCAGAGCGTATCAAACTAGCATTACAGCAACTTGGTCCTGTTTTTATTAAATTCGGACAAATGCTATCAACACGTCGTGATCTGTTACCGCAAGAATTTGCCGAACAGCTCGCAATGCTGCAAGATCAAGTGCCACCGTTTGACAGTCAATTAGCGATGCAGCAAATTGAGCAGGCATTAGGTAAATCAATCGATGATGTGTTTGATGACTTTGATCCCGTGCCGTTAGCATCAGCATCCATTGCCCAAGTTCATACCGCTAAGTTAAAAAGTAATGGCGAAGAAATCGTTATTAAAATTATCCGCCCTGATATCGAACCGATTATTCGTGCTGATACCCAGTTGATGAAACGACTGTCGAAAGTATTACTGAAATTAGTCCCCGAGGCTGCACGTTTGAGACCACTTGAGGTGGTTCTTGATTATGAAAAAACCATTCTTGATGAATTGAATTTAGAACGTGAAGCGGCGAATACAATACAGTTACGTCGTAATTTCCTGGATTCTAAAGAATTATATGTACCCGAGATATATCCAGATTTCACGCATAAAAATATGATTGTGATGGAGCGAATTTATGGTATTCCAGTATCCGATATTACTGCGTTAGAAGCGCAGGGCACCAATATGAAGTTATTGGCTGAACGTGGTGTTGAGACCTTTTTTACCCAAGTGTTCCGTGATAGTTTTTTCCATGCCGATATGCACCCTGGTAATGTGTTTGTTTCTTATGAAACGCCTGAAGATCCGCGTTGGATTGGCATTGATTGTGGCATTGTCGGTACTTTAAATCGTGAAGACAAGCGTTACCTAGCTGAGAATCTGTTAGCCTTCTTCCATCGTGATTACCGTAAAGTAGCTGAATTACACGTCGATTCTGGCTGGGTGCCATCCTATGTTGATGTCAATGATTTTGAATTTGCGATCCGTACTGTGTGCGATCCTATTTTTGAAAAACCATTAGCTGAAATTTCTTTTGGTCATGTGCTGGTGAATTTATTTGCGACGGCACGTAAGTTCGAAATGACAGTGCAACCGCAGTTAGTATTATTGCAAAAGACATTATTGTACATTGAGGGATTAGGTCGTCAGCTCTATCCTCAGCTAGACTTATGGGATACGGCTAAGCCATTTCTTGAGCGTTGGGTTAAGGAACAGATGGGGCCACAAGCCGTGTTTTCTGCGGTAAAACAACGCGCGCCATTTTGGGCTGAAAAGTTACCGGAACTACCTGAATTGGTGTTTGATACGCTCACTAAGGCGACCAAGCAGCAAGCAAAATTAGATAAATTGTTTACCCAGGCGGAGCAATTTACTCAGCAACAAGCGTACGCAAACAAAGGTCGTTATTTACTGAGTTGTGGTGGCGTACTTATGATTTGTGCGGCGATCGTGTACAATCCTGATACCAGTTCGCTAGCGTCGACGTTAGCCAGTATTGGCTCAGGGCTGTTAATTGTCGGCTGGTTTAAGCTTAAATAACGGTGACAATAAGTGAGTTAAGCTAAAAAATTTATCATAGATCAGAGTGTCGTAAATATGTTATCTATATACTGTATACTGGTCGAAGTTAATAATGACGTATTCAATTATATTAAATAAGGTTATATCATGGGCGGAATTAGTGTTACTCAGTTAATTATCATTGCTGTAATTATTCTTTTGTTATTTGGGACTAAAAAATTACGTAATGTTGGTGGCGATCTAGGTGCGGCAGTTAAAGGCTTCAAAAAAGCCATGAGTGACGACGCTAAAGATGCTAAAAAAGAAGAAAGCAAAGTGTTAGAAGAAACTAACGTTGCAAAAACGGAAGTAGAAAAAGAAACAAAAAAAGATAAAGAACAGGCATAAGTTATGTTTGATATCGGATTTTGGGAAATTGTCGTTATTTCAGTTCTTGGCCTATTAGTATTAGGGCCTGAACGTCTGCCTGTTGCGATTAGAACCGTGAGTACTTGGGTAAAAACCATTAAAAGTGCGGCAAATTCAGTGAAAGATGAGTTGTCTCATGAATTAAAAATTCAAGAAATGCATGATAATTTGAAAAAAGCTGAGCAACTAGGAATGAATAATATCAGTCCTGAATTGCAAGACTCTATCGATTCTTTACGTGATGCAGCTGCCTCGGTAACGCGACCTTATGCGGATGTGAATACACCGACTTCAACCTCGAAATCTTTGGTTGAAGATACACCTGAAAAAGTAGAACAGGCAATCGAACAGGATAAAAAATAAATGGCAGCAAATCCAAACACTCAGCCTTTAATTACGCATTTAATTGAACTGAGAGATAGGTTATTACGTGCTAGTGCCGCAATTATCTTAATTTTTATATCATTAGTGTATTTTGCTAATGATATTTATCAGTTGGTTTCCGCTCCTTTGATTGCGCAATTACCGGCTGGCACAAGCATGATTGCAACAGATGTCGCGACCCCGTTCTTTACGCCGATAAAGTTAACACTGGTTGCTTCTTCTTTTATTGCCATTCCTTGGGTTTTGTACCAAGTTTGGGGTTTTATTGCACCTGGTTTGTATAAACATGAGAAAAAATTAATTGCGCCTTTGGTCATTAGCAGTGCTTTTCTTTTTTATCTTGGGGTCGCTTTTTCTTATTTTGTGGTGTTTCCTTTAGCATTTCAGTTCTTTGCATCTGCGGCGCCTGAAGGGGTAACATTTGCGCCTGATATTAGTAGCTATCTTGATTTTGTCTTGAAAATATTTTTTGCGTTTGGTCTCGCATTTGAGATCCCCATTGCCACATTAGTATTATGTTGGACGGGTGCGACTACACCTGATAGTTTACGTAAAAAACGACCTTATATTGTTGTTGCTGCATTTATCATGGGGATGTTATTAACACCGCCAGATATCATTTCACAAACATTATTAGCGATACCTATGTTGCTATTGTTTGAGTTAGGTTTATTATTTTCTCGTTTTTACGTTAAACAAGACGAGACCAAAGATGAAGAAACAGGAACTGATTGATATTGGCGTGAATTTAACAAACGCTGCTTTTCACAAAGATTTACCTGATGTTATTGAACGCGCCTCTGCCCAAGGGGTGCGTCGTTTAATTGTTACTGGCACGGATATCGCCGAAAGCCAGCTTGCTTATCAACTTACCCAAGACTATCCACAACAACTTTATGCCACTGCCGGTATCCACCCGCACGATGCCCGTCATGCGACGGATGATAGCTGGCAGCAAATTAAATTATTAGCCCAACATGATAGCGTAGTCGCTATTGGTGAATGTGGTTTGGATTTTAACCGTGACTTTTCTCCCCGCCCGATGCAAGAAGCCGCTTTTGCCAAGCAGTTAGAGCTTGCTGCCGAATTAAATATGCCGGTATTTATGCATGAGCGTGATGCTAACGAACGTTTTATTGCGATCTTAAAAGACTATCGTTCATCACTACCTGCCGCTGTATTACATTGTTTTACGGGCTCTGCGAATGATCTGGCTGCGTGCCTAGAGTTAGATTTACATATTGGTATTACCGGTTGGATCTGTGATGAACGCCGGGGTATGGATTTGCTGCAGTTAGTACGAGATATTCCTGCTGATCGATTAATGCTAGAAACGGATTCGCCGTATTTATTACCACGAAATTTGCAACCCAAACCTAAATCACGTCGTAATGAACCTTGCTACCTACCGCATGTTGCGGCAACGATTGCCGCAGCTCGTAATGAAGATATAGAATTATTATTGAGCCGCAGTTTACAGGTGACAGAGCAGTTTTTTCAGTTACCTAAGCTGTGATCATTATCACTTTCTATGGTTTGATTTATATTTTTTAAATGACCGACTAGACAAAACCGACTAAGCAGTCTATTTTAATTGACTAACTAGTCGGTTTTTATATTGAGGTGTGAGCATGATGAGCGTAGCGGAAATAAAAATGAATGATAGCGATGGTATTGATGATATTGCAGCAATGGAGCAGATTTTTTCGACGCAAAAAGAAGCCTATTTAAGCCAACCTGAATGGGATATGTCGGAACGTAAAAAACGCTTATTATTGTTTAAAGCGGCTTTCTTAGCAAAAAAAGAAGCGTTACTGACCGCTGTTTCTGAAGATTACGGCCATCGTTCTCGTTACGACACGTTAATCGCTGATATCTTACCAACGACGGCACAGTTTAATTATACTCTAGCGCGCTTAGCGAAGTGGATGAAGCCGACTCGACGTAATCCTGGTCTGTTATTAGCACCAGCAAGTGTCACCATCCATTACCAACCTATTGGCGTGGTGGGTATTGTTGTACCTTGGAATTTCCCGATTAATCTGGCTGTTATGCCACTTATTACCAGTATTGCTGCCGGTAATCGTGCGATGCTCAAAATGTCGGAGTTTACCCCGAAGACCAATCAAGTGTTAAAGCAAATTATTACATCAGTGTTTGATAGTAAAGACGTGTGCATTGTTGAAGGTGAGATGGTTTTGTCTGCGGCATTTACCAAGTTGCCTTTTGATCACTTATTATTTACTGGTTCGACGGTTGTTGGTAAACATGTAATGCGTGCCGCAGCGGATAACCTAACGCCTGTGACGCTGGAATTAGGCGGTAAATCCCCGGTTGTTGTCGCCCCTGATATTGATATCAAATTGGCCGTTAACCGCATCATGTTAGGTAAAAGTCTTAATGCCGGACAGATCTGCATTGCGCCTGATTATATCCTTTGTCCACGTGCAAAAGTCGCGGAGTTTGTGAAAGAGTACCGCAATGAGTTTAATCGCCGTTATCCAGCTGCTATGCAGAATGATGACTACACCAATATTATTGATGATCGTCAGTATAGCCGTCTTAAATCATGGTTAGAAGATGCGCAGCAAAAGGGAGTGCAAGTAGAAACAATGCAAGATGGTAATAGCCTTGATGATCAAAGACACCGTATGTTACCGCATCTATTGCTAAATGTGAGTGATGATATGCAGCTCATGCAAGATGAGATCTTTGGTCCATTGTTACCCATTCTACCTTATGACTCGATTGATGATGCGATCCGTTATATTAAAAAACGTCCACATCCATTAGCGTTATATATCATGAGTTCTGATAGAAATATTCAACAACAGATCATACGTGAGACGATTTCCGGTGGTGTTGCTATCAATGATACAATTATGCACTTTGCTGCTGACGATGCCCCGTTTGGTGGTGTTGGTCCATCTGGTATGGGACAGTATCATGGCATCGAAGGCTTCCGTACTTTTTCAAAATCAAAGACCATATTGAAACAAGGCAAATTACATTCTACGCGCTTTATTCATGCCCCTTATGGGAGTTTGATACAAAAAATAATTTTGAAATTTTTCTTGAGATAATATGACTAAATCAAAAAGAACACTGATCTTGGATGCCGCATTAGCGTTATTCACGATCAATGGTTTTCACGGCACCACGACGGCAGCGATTGCACGTGAAGCTCAAGTTGCAACGGGGACCTTGTTTCATCACTTTGCGACCAAAGAAGCGTTAATTGAAGCCTTGTACCTTGAGGTGAAAAAAGAATTTGCGCAGGCGCTGTTACAGAAAAACGATCCAGATTCGGTGTTCCCATTAACGGAGATTTGGGTTAACGGCGTCACTTGGTTAGTCTGTCAGCCACAAAAACTGGCATTTATTCTATTGTGTAGTCACTCTCTGTATTTTGATAAAAAGATCCAGCTGGCGATATGGCAAGAGGTATTAGGCTTTTTTACGCAATTGCTTAATGCCGGTATTAAAAATGGCACGATTAAGGACTTACCTATCCAGTACTTACTCACCACATGTGAGTGCATCTTATTATCCACGGCGAGTTATGTGTATGCATTACCGGCGGAAGATCAAAAGGCTGCGATTAATTCGTCAATTAGTGTAATTGTTGATGCTATTTCAGTACCAGGTGCAGATATTCACTTACTCTCGCGGTAAGATGAGCATATAACCAAGTTCAAATCCTTGAACTTGGTTGCCCAATTCGCATTCCTATCCTCGCAAGGAGATATCGTGAGTAAAACTATTCTAGGCGGCTTTCCGAACCGTCGCCCTCGTCGTAATCGTAAAAATTATTTTTCTCGCCGCTTAGTTGCAGAGCATCAATTAACGGTGAATGATCTCATCTACCCGATGTTTGTATTGGAAGGCACCGGCCGTCGTGAAGCGATTGAGTCAATGCCGGGTGTTGAGCGTTTATCGATTGATTTACTGTTAGAAGAGGCCGCTGAATTGGTCGTGTTAGGCATTCCAATGATTGCTATCTTCCCGGTAACGCCGTTAGAACAAAAAAGTTTACTGGCTGAAGAAGCCTATAATGCCAATGGCTTGGTACAAAAAGCGGTTCGAGCGTTAAAAGCGTCATTCCCTGAGTTAGGTGTGATGACGGATGTGGCGCTGGATCCGTTCACGACGCATGGTCAAGACGGTATTATTGATGACAGCGGTTATATCCTTAACGATATTACCACTGATATATTGGTGAAACAGGCGCTTTCTCATGCTGAAGCAGGCGCTGATATTGTTGCTCCGTCAGATATGATGGATGGTCGCATTGGCGCTATTCGTGCCGCGCTTGAAGAAGCCGGACATGTAAATACCCAAATCATGGCTTATTCTGCAAAATATGCATCTAATTACTATGGTCCTTTCCGTGATGCCGTGGGTTCCGCGAGTAATTTGAAAGGTGCCAGCAAAGTTACTTACCAAATGGATCCGGCTAACTCGGATGAAGCCCTGCAGGAAGTCGCGATGGATATCGAAGAGGGCGCTGATATGGTAATGGTTAAACCGGGCATGCCTTATCTGGATATTGTTCGTCGGGTTAAAGATGAATTCGGTGTACCAACGTTTGCTTATCAAGTGAGTGGAGAATATGCGATGCACATGGCAGCAATTCAAAATGGTTGGCTAAAAGAGAAAGAATGTGTTTTAGAATCATTACTTTGCTTTAAGCGTGCGGGTGCTGACGGCATTCTGACATATTTTGCTAAACGTGTAGCAGTATGGTTGAAAGAAAATAACGTTTAATGATTTAAAGAGCATGATCTTAGAGATAACTACTTTATAGGTAATCATGTCGCGTTAATAAAAAACCGAGCATCAAGCTCGGTTTTTTGGTTTTTATCATGACGATAATATATTGAGGCTAGCGCTCTTGAATACGAAATGGCAGATGCTGCTTCGCTTGTAACTCTAATTCAGATGCTAATGCCGCTGCACGTAATGGATGCTGGGCTAACCATTGCGTTGGCAAGGTGATGATTAAGGTATTTTCTGCGGCGAGAGTAAGTGAGAAATCAGGGATCGTACCATCAGTACGTCGTAAGGCTAATGTGCATGAGATTCTTAAAATACGACAAAGCAGTAACGCACTGGCGTAGCTGATTGCTGATTGTTGCGCTAACAGAGGTAAATTTAATTCATCACGCTGATTAATCAATAACGCCGACAGCAGTTGTTTCTGCGCTTTGGTAAAACCAAGCATCACGGTGTTATCGATAATATAAGCGGCATGTTGTGGCGCTTTTTTATAATCAATGGATAAACCGATTTCGTGTAAGCCGCTGACGTAAGCAAGTAAGGGACCGGCTTGAGCATCGTCTGCTGCAATGGTCGATTTTAACTGATCGAAAGCTTTTAGCGCAGTGTGTTTAACACGCTCAGCTTGTTCTAGATCTAACTGATGTTTGATCATCAATCCATTGACGGTTTGTTGGCGAACATTGTGACTGGCACGGAGTCCGGTCATTTCGTAAATCACGCCTTCTCTTAACGCGCCCCCGGCTAAAAACATATTGTTAATTTCGAGGCTTTCAAATAACGCGGTAAGAATAGCTAAACCACTGGTGAATACTGGTTTTCTATCGGTTGTTAAGCCTTTAATATTAAGGTTATCAACATGACCACAAGCAATAGCTTGCTGTTGAATATGATGTAGTTTAGCCAGTGTTATGTATTCGTTTTCACCTTGTGCAACCATTATTTCTTGCAGGGCTTGGATTGTACCGGAAGCGCCGATACAAGTATCCCAGCCTAAGGTTAAATACTTTTCTTGCAGAGGGTTCAACACCGCTTTTGCCGCATCAATAGCTTGCGTAAAGTTATGTTGATTGAGCTTTCCATCGGTAAAATAGTGTTTTAACCAAGTGACACAACCCATTTTAAAGCTATAAAGTAATTTAGCTTGGGCTTGTTCACCAATAATGAGTTCAGTGCTCGCACCGCCAATATCCACCACTAAACGGTTACCTTGACCACTGCTGGTATAGGCAACGCCTTTGTAGATAAGTGCGGCTTCTTGTTCTCCGGAAATAATATTTACCGGATGAGCCAATATTTTTTCTGCTGTCGTCAGAAATTCCGCGACATTATTCGCTAAGCGTAATGTCGCCGTGCCAACAATACGAATATTCGCAGTCGGAATATCCTGTAATTGTTCTGCAAACAAACTTAAGCAATCCCAACCACGTCGTAACGCGGCTTGGTCAAGATTATTGTTTGCATCAAGGCCGCCAGCAAGTCTCACTTTGCGTTTAACTTTAGCTACAGTTTGTAGACTATTGTTAATTTCACGAACAACCAGCATATGAAAGCTGTTTGAACCAAGGTCAATGACAGCATATAAATTTGACGAACGTTTTTTACTCACACTAATCACTTTATCTATAAACAAACTATTTAATTAATGGGTTTTGTTATGCGTATTATGCTGACGTTGGCCAGTACGACGTGTTCTGTTATTGCGATCATTCATTGTTCTTGAATTACCTGGACGCGCACGTTTAATATGCACAGGTCGTGGTAAATCAGTTAGAAGCGCTGATTTATCGTAATGACAAACAGGGATCGTACTTTCAATGAATTCTTCAATCGCGGGTAAATTATAAATGTATTTTTCACAAGCGAAACTAATTGAATGACCTTCTGCACCAGCACGACCAGTACGACCGATTCGGTGTACATAGTCACCACAGTTATCAGGTAAATCGTAGTTAAATACATGACTAACGGCTGGAATATGTAGACCACGAGCGGCAACATCGGTAGCAACTAAGATATCTAATTTACCTTGGGTAAATTGTTCTAGAATACTATTACGTTTTTTCTGTGGAATATCACCAGTTAATAGACCAACACGGTGATTATCTGCTGCTAAGTGAGCCCAAATGTCTTCACATTTGTGTTTAGTGTTAGCAAATACAATCGCGCGTTCTGGCCATTCTTCTTCGATTAGCGTTTGTAACAGAGCCATTTTGTCATCATTTGACGGGTGGAATAGCTCTTGAGTGATGCTGCTGCCTGTCACTTTTTCTGCAGCTACGGTCACTTCTTCTGGTTCATTCATGTGCTGATAAGCCAGTTCACGAATATCCCAAGTAAAGGTAGCTGAAAACAGTAAGTTTAGGCGCTGTTTTGGCTCCGGCATTTTACGCATTAAATAGCGTATATCTTTAATGAAACCTTGGTCCAGCATACGATCGGCTTCATCAAGTACTAATGCTTCAACACCAGACAAATCCATTGCTTTTTGTTTTTCAAAATCAATGATTCGGCCAACAGTACCAATAATAATATCAACACCTTTTGCAAGGTTATCACGTTGAAGATCGTAGCTTTCGCCACCATAAACCAGCCCCATTTTAAGGCCTGTCGCTTTAGCGATTGGTAATGCATCTTTATGAATTTGAATTGCAAGTTCGCGAGTTGGCGCTAAGATAATGGCGCGAGGCTTATTTTTTGGACGATCTTCAGCGACTGGTTTTTTCAATAAATGATGGAAAATAGCGGCTAAAAATGCAATCGTTTTGCCTGTCCCTGTCTGTGCTTGACCGGCGACATCTTTACCTTTGATGGCAAATGGCAAGCTAAGCGCTTGAATTGGTGTACAATATTCGAAGCCTGATGCTTCTAACCCAGACAGTACGTCGGCATTAAGGCCAAACTGGGAGAACTTATGTTCTGTAAGATGTTTTTTGCTCATTTAATTAGCATATCAGGTTAAGCTTGCATTAAGAACTTAAATATATTGAAATAGGGCAATGAGTGCCACATATATATAGTAACAAAATTATTTTATTGGAGTTAAAAATGAGCGACAAAATTATTCAGCTAACCGATGCTGCTTTTGATACAGATGTTATAAATTCAGAATTACCTGTACTAGTTGATTTCTGGGCTGAATGGTGTGGACCTTGCAAAATGATCGCACCAATTTTAAGTGACGTTGCGGAAGAGTACGCAGGTAAAGTAATTATCGGTAAACTAAATATCGATGAAAATTCAGGCACGCCACCTAAATTTGGTATTCGCGGTATCCCGACTTTATTGTTATTTAAAAATGGTGCTGTAGCAGCAACTAAAGTTGGCGCATTATCAAAAGCGCAATTACAAAGTTTTCTAGACGAAAACCTGTAACATGTAAAATACTGACGAGATTTTGTTTTTTAATTTCGTCAGTATGCTACTATTCAGTGGACGAATAAAATTATTAATGCTAATTTCACTGTTCGTTTATTGTTCTATGTGTCGAATCAGGCATCATAATCAATGATCCAATCATTGATTCAATAACTCAAAAATATCGATTCATTACTTAGTTAATGTTTCACACACTCGATCATTGATTCAATTACTTTATCCTTGGTTGACTCCCGTTACGCAAAGGTTGCATAAGCTCGAACTCATCATTATGAATTTAACCGAATTAAAAAACACACCAGTTTCTGAACTTGTAAAACTGGGCGAATCTATGGGTCTAGAAAATCTGGCTCGCTTAAGAAAACAAGATATCATCTTCTCGATCCTAAAAGCTCACGCGAAAAGCGGCGAGGACATTTTTGGTGATGGTGTTTTAGAGATCTTGCAGGATGGCTTTGGGTTCTTGCGTTCAGCAGACAGCTCATATCTCGCCGGACCTGATGATATTTATGTATCACCAAGTCAGATACGTCGCTTTAACTTGCGAACGGGTGATACCGTTGGCGGTAAAATTAGACCGCCAAAAGATGGCGAACGCTATTTTGCGCTGTTAAAGATTGACCAAGTTAACTATGACCGTCCAGAAAACTCTCGTAATAAAATCCTCTTTGAAAACCTAACGCCAATCCACCCTATTGAACGTCTTCGTTTAGAACGTGGTAATGGCAGTACCGAAGATATTACCGCACGTATTCTTGATTTAAGTGCGCCGATCGGTAAAGGTCAACGTGGTTTAATTGTGGCACCGCCGAAAGCCGGTAAAACCATGTTATTACAAAACATTGCCTCTTCAATTGCGTTAAATCATCCCGATGCGATATTGATGGTTCTACTTATCGATGAACGTCCGGAAGAAGTAACAGAGATGCGCCGTCTGGTACGTGGTGAAGTTATTGCTTCTACTTTTGATGAGCCTGCGAGCCGTCATGTACAAGTAGCAGAAATGATGATTGAAAAAGCCAAGCGTCTTGTAGAACACAAAAAAGACGTGATCATCTTGCTGGATTCTATCACCCGTCTGGCACGTGCTTACAATACGATCACACCATCATCCGGTAAGATTTTATCTGGTGGTGTTGATGCCAATGCATTACACCGTCCAAAACGTTTCTTTGGTGCTGCACGTAAAGTTGAAGAAGGTGGTTCTTTAACTATTATCGCAACAGCATTGATTGATACTGGTTCGAAAATGGACGAGGTCATTTACGAAGAATTTAAAGGTACAGGTAACCAAGAGTTACACCTTAATCGTAAAATTGCAGAACGTCGTATTTATCCTGCTATTGATTTCACGCGTTCAGGTACCCGTCGTGAAGAACTATTAGCAGATAAAAATGAGCTACAAAAAATGTGGATCCTACGTAAGATCATTCATCCAATGGGTGAGATTGATGCGATGGAATTCCTGATTGATAAGCTGGCCATGACGAAAACGAATGATCAATTCTTCGAAGCAATGAAGAAGCAAAAATAATAATCGTTTAAGTTAACTGTCTGTGATTAATATTTAAAATAAACGCCATACATTTTGTTTTTATAACAAGTGTGTGGCGTTTTTTTTTCAAAAAATAGCGTGGAATTGTTTATGAAATATAAAGATCTGAGAGACTTTATTGCCTTACTTGAAAGTAAAGGCGAATTAAAACGTATTCATCAAGAAATTGACCCGTATTTAGAAATGACGGAAATTTGCGATCGCACATTAAAAGCAGGCGGTCCGGCATTATTATTTGAAAATCCGAAAGGTCATACTATGCCGGTATTGGGTAATCTGTTTGGTACACCCGATCGCGTGGCGATGGGCATGGGTCGTGAAAGCGTCAGTGAACTGCGTGAAGTGGGTGAGTGGTTAGCTTATTTAAAAGAACCTGAGCCGCCGAAAGGTTTTAAAGAGTTAATGGAAAAAGTACCGATATTTAAACAGGTGCTGAATATGCCCACCAAAAGACTGCGTAAAGCACCTTGTCAGGAAATCGTGTTAACAGGCGATGACGTTGATTTAAGTCAGATCCCTATTCAGCATTGCTGGCCAGGAGACGTGGCCCCATTAATTACCTGGGGTTTAACGATCACCCAAGGTCCTTATAAAAAACGTCAGAATTTAGGTATTTATCGTCAGCAAGTGCTGAGTAAAAACAAATTAATTATGCGTTGGTTATCACATCGTGGTGGTGCGCTGGATTTTAAAGAATTCCAAGAACTACACCCAGGTGAAAACTACCCTGTGTCTGTGGCGCTAGGTGCTGATCCCGCAACAATTTTAGGGGCGGTAACGCCGGTACCTGACTCGTTATCTGAATATGCTTTTGCAGGTTTATTACGGGGTAGTCGTACTGAAGTAGTTAAGTCTATTTCCAATGATTTAGACGTGCCTGCGGGTGCTGAAATTATTTTGGAAGGCTACATCGCACCGGGCGAAATGGCAGAAGAGGGCCCTTATGGTGATCATACTGGTTATTATAACGAGACTGACTCTTTTCCTGTCTTTACGGTGACGCACATCACTATGCGTAAAGATGCCATTTATCATTCGACGTATACAGGCCGTCCTGCCGATGAACCTGCGGTACTGGGTGTGGCGTTGAACGAAGTCTTTGTGCCGATTTTAAAAAAGCAATATCCTGAAATTGTTGATTTTTATTTACCGCCAGAAGGTTGCTCTTATCGCATGGCGATAGTCACAATTAAGAAACAATATCCAGGCCATGCGAAACGCGTGATGCTGGGGGTATGGTCATTCTTACGCCAGTTTATGTATACCAAATTTGTGATCGTCTGTGATGATGATATTAATGCGCGCGATTGGAATGATGTGATCTGGGCAATTACCACTCGCATGGATCCTGCGCGTGATACCACGCTGATTGAGAATACGCCAATTGATTACCTTGATTTTGCATCACCGGTATCGGGGCTTGGCTCAAAAATGGGCATGGATGCAACTAATAAATGGCCGGGTGAGACAGATCGCGAATGGGGTGTACCGATTGTGATGGATGAGAAGGTTAAGCAGCGGGTCGATGATTTATGGGACGAATTAGGGATTTTGTGATATAAATGAGCTAGATCATAGAAATTCGTGCTTGTCAGAGATTGAGATTGAAAGGGAATGTATGTTAAGAATTAAGTGTGAAGTGACATTATTAGAGTCGTATACAGAGACTGTATTTAACGTGAAGTTAAAGCCAGAACAAAAAGTTGAGTTCCAGGCTGGACAATATCTAATGGTGGTCATGGCTGAAGACGACAAGCGCCCATTTTCTATTGCTTCAAATCCAAGTAATGATGATATTTTAGAATTGCATATTGGCGCATCAGAACAAAATTCGTATGCAATGCAAGTAGTGGAAAGACTAAAATCAGGCACTATTGAAGTTGAACTGCCAGGGGGGAATGCTGGCCTAAGAGAAGAGTCTGAGCGTCCTTTAGTATTAATTGCAGGCGGCACTGGTTTTTCTTACACAAAATCTATTTTAGAACGAGCTGTAGAAGTTAGCTCTCGTCCAATCTCATTATATTGGGGTGCACGTGAAGCATCGCATTTATATGCATTCTCGTTGGCAGAAGAATTAGCTGCCGCGCACCCACAGGTGACGTTTATTCCTGTCGTCGAAACGGCGCCAGAACAATGGTCTGGTAAAATTGGCCAAGTGCATAAAGTGGTGATGGATGATGTTGCAGATTTAGCTGCGTGTGATATCTATATCGCGGGTCGCTTTGAAATGGTGGGTGCGGCGCGTACTGACTTTGCGCCATTAGGTGTGAAAGAGCATTTATATGGTGATGCATTTGAATTCATTTAATTGATAGTTAATTTGCTCGTAATAAAAAAGCCGTAACATTTGTTACGGCTTTTTTATTATCTTCAATTTAGCAATGTTAACTAAGCTTGCTGATGATAGTTTAAACTTTGTTTATAGGTTGTGTTGGCATCATTAACTAGACCTAATTTCTCGTAGGCGTGTGCGAGCGCGGAATAAGCAGAGGTAGACGGTGATTGGTTTATGCCTTGGCTTAATTCGTCAACAGCTTCATTCCAGCGACCTTCTTTCACCATTAACTGACCAATACATACTGCTAATAGGCCAGAACCTTCACGTGTTTTTTGTAGGCGCTTAAGGCGTTCGATCAAGGCGTGGTAGTCAGTCAGGTTTAATTTTGGCGTTAAACGGATCAGCTCTGGATATAACTCATTACTTAACGCATCCATCATCAGCAGGTAAGCAGATCGGTGATCATTACGACCCATCAATAGGCTTGCTGTTTCAGCTAAATAGCGGCCGTCATGTTTCAGTGTCTTAGGCAATGCGCTCCAAGTATCAAGCAAACCTGTACTACCTTGCTGTTTAGCTACTTCACCTAAATGTTGGAAATGACTATGTTTACTTAGCTCATCTGCTTCATTTGAGGTTAATAATTTTTGTTTTTGCAAGGGGGGAATAAGCGCGAGTAATTGGCCCCATTCTTTTCTTTCAATACACACGTCTTTGAATAACGCGAGTACCACTTTATGCTTTGGATATTTGCCATGTAAAGTGCACAGAGATACAAATGCTTGTTCAAATTGTTGCTGCTGAATTTGCAATTTGGCTTGGGTGAGCTCGACTGCAAGGGTATTTTTATCGGCGTTCTCGAGCGCTAATAACAAATACTCATCACGTTTTCTTTCATTACCCAATTCTTGTGCGGATTGCGCCGCAGTAAGGTAGTTTAATACTGGTACTCGTGCTTTTTTGGCTGCTTTTAAAGTTAACGTTTCTGCTTTTTTAAAATCGCCACTGACTAATGCTAAGATGCCTTTTTCTGTTTGTATTTTAGCACGAGCTTGATGATAACGATTAAACCAACCTAGACTGTGAGTCAGTTTATTGATTAATGCTTCGATCGCTAATAACGCAAAATAGAAGCCAACGACCATGATCACGGCACTGCTCACCGTTGCATCAATGATATAGTCTCCGGCCGCAATCATCACATAACCTTTATTGCCGATTAAGTAAGGGGCAACTATTGCACCTGCAAGCAGCAGTGCGATTAATACTATAAATCTAACCATGTTCTCTGCCTCCGCTTATTCTGCGCCAGTGTTATTTGTTAATGCGTTGATTTTACGATCTCTAATTGTCGTTTGAATCAATGCGGCACTGTTTAATTTAGTTGGGTATGTTGTCGTTATGATCACGTTACTGAGACTATCCAGACTCGTTAGCATACTTTTTGTTGCTGGCTGGTTGACGTCGTAATAACGTTTTATCCACGCTTTGGCTGTTTTTAGCGCTTGTTTAAATTTAGCTTGGTCTTGACGATGTACGGCTAACTCAGCTTGTAATAATTGGGTTTTTAAATTTTCAGTTAAATACCAAGCTGTTTGTGGTGATAGCAGCGCATCGACAGAGTTATCTTGACGGCGAATGGTAATAAAATTATCGCTGAACGATTTCCATGATTTAGTTAAGTTGGCTTTCCAGTCAGCGCTATCACTCGACAATTGCGTCTCAGAGGCCACGACTTCTGGACGGGTAAACCCAGCTAATGCCAAGTTATCAACTTCTTCTGCTTGGATCGCGAGTTTTAACGCTAAACCATCATGATCAATGCGGGGTAATTTACTCAGCGTGGTAATGTCTTGCTCAATTACCTTACGCAGCGGTAATAGGCTCGGATCATTTAATTGCGTTAGACGACGACTTGCTGATGATAATAATGCGAGGCTGGTATCAATATCTTGCTCTAAAGCTATCTTACGACCGGCGATACGAATTAAATATTCGGCTTCTGCGAGCATCCATTCATTAGGGTTACGCATTTTCAGGTTAGCTATCGCCAACTGTACGGTTTCCAATTGGGCAGCCGTTAACTCTTCGCTGCTTTGGATCTTAGTCAGTTGTTGCGTAGTTTTGGTTAATTGGCTAGCCACGATTTGCTTGTCTGCGCTGAGCTGTAGGCGTAACGATTGTTGGATATCTTTTTGATCTTGTAGCTGTGCTTGCAGCTTTGACAATACTTGCTGTTGCAACTGATGTTGTTGATGACTATGATAATAAAGACCCGCACCAAGCCCTAGCGTTAATAATATAGCTACAGCACCTGTGACTACACCTGCTTTACTTGCGGGTTTACCTTCCGTTGCTGTCGAGCCATTATTTGTTGTTTTAGTATTGGCACTTTGACTGCTATTCTTCTTGTCTGTCATTTAGCTTATTCCTATCTGCATATCCAATTGCTTAATAGCATTAAATAATGAATCATTTGATGCACCAGTCGCAATGGTGACGTGTTCTATTCCTAACGTATGAGCAAGTGCTGCTATTCGTTGACTAGGAACAATAAAGTGTAAGTTCAGTATCCAAGGTAACGCTGTGTAGGGTATCGTTTTTATCAGATTACCTAGAATTTCACCGCTAGTGATAATAACACTATTGATAGCGAATTGTTGCCACTTATTAATCAGCATATCTGGATCATAATCTGGAGCAGTTCGTTGATACACTTCACAATACGTCACGTTTGCGGTGCGTTGAGTGAGATCTTCGGCCAGCGTTTCTCGGCCACCATTACCGCGTAGAATGACAATTTTTTTGTGTTCTACTGATGTGTTGGAGAGTAATTTTAGCACCCCTTCACTATCATGTGTATCGGGTATTTGGGCGTGATTGATACCGTACTTCTGCCAGCTCAGTGCTGTCGTTGGACCCACTGCAATATAGTTAATTTTCTGTGGCCAAGCTCTATTTGCGTTTATTAGGCTGGTGTTAGCATAATTTACAGCATTATCGCTTATGGCAATAATATAGTCATCAGGCTGTAATTCGGCCAGTAATGAGCTGACTTTAGTAAACTGTTGTCCTGCCGAAATTTCGATAAATGGACAGCATAAGGCTGCGCCATCGGCAGCCGTAATTTGGCGAGCTAATTGTTCGCCTTTAACACGTGGGCGAGTGATTAACGCCCTGATCTTCATGCGTCAGATGAGTCGTAAACAGCGGCTAAAATTTCTTTAGCACCTTGTGCTAACAGTTTTTCAGCAAGTTCTAAACCCAGTTGATGGGCATTATTGCGGTCACCGCGGATCTCGGCGCGGATAACTTCGGTGCCGTCAGGCTTACCAACCAGTCCACGTAACCACAACTCATCACCGTCGATTAGTGCATAGCTACCGATAGGTACCTGGCAACCTCCTTCAAGTGCTAAGTTCATCGCCCGTTCTGCCAATACGCGATCACTGGTTAATGCGTGGTTTAATGGTGCGAGTAATACTTTTACACGTTTATCATCAATGCGGCATTCAATGCCTACAGCGCCTTGGCCTACAGCTGGCAGACTTTGCTCTGGCTCAATATAGCTAGCAATACGGTATTCCATATCCAGACGTTTTAGACCCGCAGCCGCTAAAATGATGGCATCATAATCTTTGTTATCAAGCTTGTTCAAACGTGTATTCACGTTACCACGTAAGTCCATAATTTTTAGATCTGGACGGGCTTCGCTTAACTGGCATTGACGGCGTAAGCTACACGTACCAACGATTGCCCCCGGTGGTAGTTCTTCAATCTGACGGTAGGTATTTGAAACAAATGCATCACGAGGGTCTTCACGTTCACAAATGACTTCTAAGCCTAAACCTTCTGGAAATTCAACTGGCACATCTTTCATTGAATGCACGGCGATATCAGCACGGTTTTCAAGTATTGCCACTTCAAGCTCTTTCACAAAAAGACCTTTACCACCCACTTTTGCTAACGGCGTATCTAAAATGATGTCACCCTTGGTTACCATTGGAATTAATTCAACGGTAAGATTTTGATGGATCGCTTCTAGACGTGCTTTTACATATTCAGCTTGCCACATTGCAAGTGGGCTCTTACGGGTTGCAATTCTTAGTGTTTCAGTTGCCATGTTATTTCCAAATTTAACTAGATTGGCTAAATATTAACAGATTTAATCTGTTAATAGTTGATCTAAAATGGGGTTATTTGTAAAAAATACCGCTTATTTAACGACTCCATAACATAGGTAATTGGGCCAAAAGTAGTAAATTATTTAGTGAGAACAGGCGAGATAGATAAATCGTGGCAAGGTTGAGATAATGCTTTAAGCGTTGGTTATGAAGCTGCAGCGCGTTGTGCTGCAGCTTTATAAATTAATGACGATTAACTAGTCGCAATTAAGGCGGAAGGCTTTATGACTTTTCTTGATGTGCTGCTTAATGTTGCCAAGGGCCGTTTTAACTTCACCTTTTGTTGTTGCGTCTTGCAACTGGTTAAAAAGGTGTGTTAATTTGCCCATACCTTGCTGGTAAGCCATATGTTGCATATGGGTACTATGATCCATGCCGTCCATATTCGCCATACTGCTGTGGTCCATGTCTTTCATGTTTTGCATATTCGCCATATTGCTGTGGTCCATGCCTTTCATGTTTTTCATATTCGCCATATTGCTGTGGTCCATACCTTTCATGTCTTGCTGCAGTTTTAACGGTACTTCATCTTTAGCCTTCGTGCTATTCGTCAATAATTTTGTCATCTGAATTTGCATTGCGGCTTGGTCTCCACGCTTAAATGCACCGACATAGGCTTTTAAATCATCACTCATCTCTTTCATTATACTGCCGAGTTGGGTATCTTTACAGTGACCGTCACCATCGCTGTGGGCAAATGCCGGTGAACTTATTGCGGCGCTAAGTGCGATTGCTAGGGTTATCTGTTTAAACATAATATTGCTTCCTTGTTATATAAAAACTTAATTTATTTATTGTTACTAGACTGTGTTAATCAATCATTTGAGATCTTAAACTGACTGATTTCCACAAGTAGAAAGACGCTGGTAATACTAATAATGTCAGAATAACGGCTGAACCCATGCCGCCAATCATAGGTGCTGCAATACGTTGCATTACTTGTGAACCGGTACCGTCACCATACATAATGGGTACTAAACCTATGATCACCGTCGCGACGGTCATCATCACGGGACGCACCCGAAGTCCGGCACCATCCATCACCGCTTGCTGTAATTTTGCTTTGGTTAACTGACCGGTTGCCAGTGCACTGTCTAATGATTGATTTAAATACACTAACATGATCACACCAATTTCGACTGACACCCCGGCCAAGGCGATAAAGCCAACCCCAACGGCAATGGAGAAATTATAGTTGAGTAAATATAACAACCAGATACCGCCAATCATAGCCAGGGGCAGGGTGGCTAAAATAAGTAACACTTCGCCAACGCGGCGGAAAGCCAAATACAGTAATAGTACAATGATTACTAATGTGGCGGGGATCACGACCGATAGCGTGGCTTTAGCACGTTGCATATATTCGTATTGCCCCGACCAGGTAATTGAATAACCCGCCGGTAAGACGAGCTGTTCGGCTACTGCTTGCTGGGCATCGATCACATAAGAGCCAAGGTCGCGGCCATCAATATCCACATAAATCCAACCGTTCGGGCGGGCATTTTCGGTCTTGATCATCGGTGCGCCGTCTTCTACGTAGATATTGGCGACATCACCTAAGGCGATCCGCGCGCCTTGCGGTGTGACCAGCGGTAATAACTTCATCTGTTTGATGCTGTCGCGATAAGTTTGAGGATAACGGATATTCACCGGATAGCGCTCTAAACCTTCAATTGTCTGTGTCACGTTCATACCACCGACTGCGGTGGCGATCACGGCTTGAACATCGACAATGTTAAGGCCATAACGCGCGGCTTTTTCACGTTGAATATCAACCTTAACATAACGGCCACCGGCGACGCGTTCGGCATAAGCGGACGCAGTACCGGGTACGTTAAGCAAGATTTTCTCTATCTGTTTACCTATTTTTTCGATTTCAACTAACTTTTCACCGGCGATCTTGATGCCAATCGGGGTTTTAATCCCTGTCGCGAGCATATCGGTACGGGTTTTGATTGGCATCACCCAGGCGTTGGTTACCCCTGGGAATTGCACTAATTGATCCAGTTCTTGACGTAAACCTTCTGAGGTCATGCCTTCTCGCCACTGCGCCTTGGGTTTTAACGTAATAAAGGTTTCTATCATCGTTAATGGCGCTGCATCGGTGGCGGTTTCGGCACGTCCTGCTTTACCCCAAACCCGTTCTACTTCGGGCACTGTTTTGATCAATTTGTTGGTTTGTTGCAATAATTCTCTGGCTTTACCTATGCTGATACCGGGGTAGGTTGTGGGCATATACATGAGATCGCCTTCATCCAATGGCGGGATAAATTCACTGCCGATTTTATTCACCGGATAAAAACCGACGACTAATAACCCGGCCACGAGGCAAAGTAACAATACCGGGGCTTTTAAGCTTAATGCCAGCACCGGACGGTATAGCGCAACTAACCCGCGGTTAATCGGGTTTTTATGCTCAGGTAATACTTTACCGCGGATGAAGTAACCCATTAAGACGGGCACTAAGGTGACTGCCAGTCCAGCTGCTGCGGCCATTGAGTAGGTTTTGGTGAAGGCCAGAGGTGCAAACATTTTGCCTTCTTGTCCTTCCAGTACAAACACGGGCACAAAGCTAAAGGTAATGATCAGTAACGAGAAAAACAGTGCCGGGCCCACTTCAGACGCCGCTTTCGCGATCACCTGCCAACGATTGGTATTAGTTAGCGGGGTTTTCTCCATGTGTTTATGGACATTTTCTACCATCACAATTGCGCCATCAACCATGGCACCAATCGCGATCGCAATACCACCGAGAGACATGATGTTGGCATTAATGCCTTGCCATGACATGATGATAAAGGCCACCATGATGCCAACCGGTAAACTGACTAACACCACTAACGAACTACGAATATGGAATAAAAACAAGGCACAAACTACGATAACGACAAGAAATTCTTCCAGTAATTTCAGGTAGAGATTCTCGACTGCATTATCGATTAATGTCGAGCGATCATAAGTGGGCACAATCTCAACACCAGTTGGTAATGAGGCTTGTAAGGTTTTTAGTTTGGCTTTTACTGCGGCGATCACTTCACGTGCATTCTCGTTATAGCGCATGACGATAATACCACCCACCACTTCACCTTCACCGTTTAGTTCGGAAACGCCACGGCGCATTTGTGGACCCAGTACAATATCGGCGACATCACCAAGCAGTAATGGCGTGCCCGTACTGCTGAGCTTTAAGGGGATGTTTTTCAAGTCATCAATTGAGCTAATGTAGCCATTGGCACGTACCATGTATTCGGCTTCGCCCATTTCGATGACGCTGGCACCCGCTTCTTGATTCCCATCTTTAATCGCTTTAGTGATCAATGATAATGGGATCTGATAACTGCGCAGTTTATCGGGGTCGACAATGATCTGGTATTGCTTAACCATACCACCAACCGTGGCGACTTCAGATACACCGGGCACGGTTTGCAGTTCATACTTTAAAAACCAATCTTGAATGCTGCGCAGTTGGCTTAAATCGTGATTACCGCTGGTATCGGTAAGGGCATAAGAATATACCCAACCCACACCCGTCGCATCAGGGCCTAACGCCGGTTTAGCAGTGCTGGGTAAATTTGGCGTTACTTGCGATAAGTATTCTAACACCCGTGAACGCGCCCAGTACATGTCGGTGCCATCAGCAAAGATGACGTAAACATAGGAATCACCGAAGAACGAATAGCCACGTACCGTTTTAGCTCCGGGTACAGATAACATCGCCGTTGTCAGTGGATAGGTGACTTGGTCTTCGACTACCTGAGGTGCTTGTCCGGGGTAACTGGTTTTAATAATAACCTGGACATCGGACAGATCGGGGATCGCATCAATGGGGGTATTTTTGATCACATAACTGCCGTAGATCAGTACCACTAAGGTGGCGAGTAACACCATGATGCGATTGTTAATCGACCATTCAATTATTTTCTTGATCATTACAGCTCTCCCTCATCATCAAAGTCTAACCAAGACAGGTCTTCATCTGCAGTGGGGGTCGCTGGTTTTTCGGTTTGCTGCATTTGGCTATGGTCCATGCCTTCCATTTCCCTATTATCTCTAGCCCCAATACGAGCAAAATCGGCGGTGAGACTCGATTCTGAGTCAATCAAAAATTGCGCGCTGGTGACCACGTTATCGCCATCGTTTAAACCCGCTAACACTTCCACATAACCTGCGGACTCTCTGCCTAAGGTGATCTTGACTGACTGATATTGGCCATTGCCTTTGGCAAGTACGATACGATCAAAATTACCGGCGCGAATAATCGCTTCACGTGGTACTTGTACTGAATCGGTTTGTATTTGGCTAATTAATTTTAATCTTGCGAACATATTCGGTTTTAATTGCTTATCTGTGTTCACAATCTTGACCCGTACTTTTAAGGTTCGGGTGACCGCATTTAAGACCGGATAAATATAATCGACTTCACCAAGCCAAGTTTTACCTGGAAAACTGTCTAATTGCATTTCTGCTTTATCACCCACTTGCACTAATCCGGCCTGTGATTCAAATACCTCGGCTTGCAGCCATATTTCGGTTAACTGACCGGCTTCGACGATTTGTGCTGACGGGGAAATGTAAGCACCTTCACGGATGCTTAATTTAGTGATGTAACCGGATTCAGGCGCATAAATAGTGATGTTCTGCAGTACTTTTTTCCTGCGGTTAACTTGGTTGATTTGGTTTTGGCTGATGCCCAATGCCGATAATCGATGTTTGGCTGACGCGATCAGGGTTTTATTGCCGATGCGTAAGGTATTAAGCAGCTCTTCCTGTGCTTTGATGAGCTCGGGTGAATACAGAGAAAGTAGTTTTTGGCCTTTATTTACATATTCACCTTCGCTATTAATATAAAGCTTATCGACCCAGCCCGATACGCGGCTGTTAATTTGCCACAAGGTATCTTGATTAAACTCTAACATTCCGACGGTATTGATCTCGGCAATGAAAGGGCGCAATACGGCTGTTTGAGCGCGTACCCCTAAGTTATTTTCTACTCGCGCTGAGATAGTGACTAAACCGGCATCGTTTGCGGTTGTCGCATCGGCATAAACCGGGATCAAGTCCATGCCCATTGGCGATAGACCCGGTTTATCGCGACGATAGTTAGCATCCATGGGCGCGACCCAATAGAGTAGCGCTGGTTCTGCTGCTTTCGTGTCGGCATAAACAGGGACTAGATCCATGCCCATTGGTGATTTACCGGGTTGATCACGACGGTAGTTGGCATCCATTGGTGCGACCCAATAGAGGATACTTGGTGTGGCGGTAGTGTCGGTATTATTTGTTGGTGGATTGGTAAACCAGGCACCTACTGCAATACCGAGTGCCAATGTGATTGAACTGGCTAATAATGTTTTCATGTCGACCTCTATAATGCTTGAAAGTAGCGAATGCGGGCTAAAGTTTTTAAACTTTGGAAATGCAATTGATGATATTCGAGCTCGAAAGCCTGTTCATCCATTAATGCTTTGATTACTTGTTCAAAATCATTGGTATTAGCTTGGTAGCCTTGCATGACTGCCGCACTATTTAATTTGGCTTGTACCAGTAACGTGTCTTGATAACGTTGCATCCGGGCTTCGGTATTACTGAAGTTAGCGATAGCACCATTTAATATGCCATTGAATTTTATTAGTAATAGGTCTTTTTCCGCTTGCTTCATGCCTTTACCTTGGGTCGCGGCGATCACCACTTGATCCTGTCGGTTACTGGTAAAAAGCGGCACGTTCATCGTGATAAAACCACTGATTAAATCACTACGACTAGAGCCGGTATTCATGTCCATGGATTCGCGGTGACCATAGCCAATATCCACCTTGAATGCGGGTTTATACGATTCATTGGCTGTGGCAATGGTATTTTTAGCAATATCAATGGCTTGTTGCGCGGCTAATACTTGTGGGTGATTGGCGAGTAATGCGTAATGTTGCACCTGTGCTATCTGCGCATACTCACGACTTTGTGACCATTGTGGTAATTGCGGATCTAGGTCGGTAAACGCTTGCGGGCCAACCCAAGATACCAGTTGTCCGCGTAAGGCTTGCTCTTGCTGGGCAAAGGCGGAAATTTTGTCATCAAATTTCGCTAGTTCAAGTTCTGCCTTTATTAGATCTTGATTTTGTTTGTAACCAAGTTCGAATTGGCGATAGAGATTGGTTACGTTCTGACGGAACAGATCCTGATTTTTAACCAGTATCTGCTGTGCCATACGGGTAAAACGAATATCGAACCAAAGTTCTCTGATCTGCAGTTTTAATTCCAATTGACGATTTTCTGCTAGATGAATACTTTGTTGCGTTTGTAGGGTAAATCCTTTGGCATTGAGTTCGAGCGTATCACCCCGTGAAAACTGTTGTGATAGGCCAAGACTAAATTGGGTCATGGGATCGTCTGACAATGAAAAGCTGTCGATCGGTACATTCGCTAAACCGAGTTTTATCATTGGATCGGCAAGTTGCGATTGGCTGATGGCTTGTGCTTTAAAGCTAGCTTGTTGCGCACGGTATAAGGTTGTAGAGGGATCGCGTTGTAGCGCAATATCTTCTGCAACAGATAGCGTTAATTGTTGGGCATTAACATTTAATGTCAGTAATGCTAATAACCCCAAATAAAATTTGGATGGCATGGTATTCCCTTAATTAATTGGTGTTTAAAAACGATTAAAAATCAATTAATGAGAGGAGGTCGATAGAGGCTATCTTGGTGTTGTTTTAGAGGTGGGGTTAATTCGTAACGTAGCGAGTTACTTTGTTTATAGCTGTTTAAGAGCAGCTTATTATTGTAATTAATAAATGATGATACGCAGGTGGTATTACAGTCATTACAATTATCCATATTGCTGCAATCATCGTTATCATATGGGGTTGTGGCATGCTGAACTTGCGGATTATCATGCTGCATTTTACTTATACTATCTTGAGCGTAGCACGGCATGTCTTGCATATCACAAGACATAGTCGCGGACATAGTTCGCATGCTCATTGCCTGAAGCGGTAATGAGAATGTGTTTATTAATACTAATAAAATTAATAGCACTATGCGCATAAAGTAAAATACATTAAAAGTGAATGATGAATATAACGGGATGATAATCTTTACCTCAAGGGGAAGGTCAAGTGTTGAGGTGGGGATATTACGCGGTAAATTTTAGGTATAAAAAAACCTCGATAAACGAGGTTTCTTTATTTATTCTGGTAAGAAAGTGGTGGGCTGTGAAGGATTTGAACCTTCGACCAATTGATTAAAAGTCAACTGCTCTACCAACTGAGCTAACAGCCCCCGTATTCTTTCTTTATAAAGTCTCGTCAAAATAACTAACCAAACTTAATAACTTGTGGTGGGTCCTACTGGGCTTGAACCAGTGACCCTCGCCTTGTAAGGGCGATGCTCTCCCAACTGAGCTAAGGACCCACAATATTTTTTAGCGATAGTTGTGGCTATCGTTTAAACTGGTTGCGGGAGCAGGATTTGAACCTACGACCTTCGGGTTATGAGCCCGACGAGCTACCAGACTGCTCCATCCCGCGACAATTTTGTTTTCACTGCTTATCTAATAGTAAGAGATAACAGTAAGAAAGTGGTGGGCTGTGAAGGATTTGAACCTTCGACCAATTGATTAAAAGTCAACTGCTCTACCAACTGAGCTAACAGCCCCCGTATTCTTTCTTTATAAAGTCTCGTCAAAATAACTAACCAAACTTAATAACTTGTGGTGGGTCCTACTGGGCTTGAACCAGTGACCCTCGCCTTGTAAGGGCGATGCTCTCCCAACTGAGCTAAGGACCCACAATATTTTTTAGCGATAGTTGTGGCTATCGTTTAAACTGGTTGCGGGAGCAGGATTTGAACCTACGACCTTCGGGTTATGAGCCCGACGAGCTACCAGACTGCTCCATCCCGCGACAATGCTGTGTGTTCTGTATCAGAACTAAAGAAAGTGGTGGGCTGTGAAGGATTTGAACCTTCGACCAATTGATTAAAAGTCAACTGCTCTACCAACTGAGCTAACAGCCCCCGTATTCTTTCTTTATAAAGTCTCGTCAAAATAACTAACCAAACTTAATAACTTGTGGTGGGTCCTACTGGGCTTGAACCAGTGACCCTCGCCTTGTAAGGGCGATGCTCTCCCAACTGAGCTAAGGACCCCATACGTTCGATTAATGTTGGAAACGTTGTTTTGAAGCAGCGCCCCTAATCGAGGAGGCAGATATTATCCAGATCTAAATGTTTATGCAACCCCTAAATCAATTATTTTATTTAAATTGATTGCTTGCGATCTTTTTTACTGCTTTTTGTCTATAAAGTGCGCGTAATTGATTGGTTTACATCAGCGTGTCTAAATAGTAGGAAACAAATTAACGAACGGCCATAATAATATGAATACCAAGTTGCTCTAATCCAACATTAATAATGTGACTATTTTGGTGCTATAAGTTTACCATTATCTAGAAAACTGTTAGCATCATCACACTTCTATGCCTGCCTTTATAGGCTAAATTTTGTTGTAAAAAATCAACAGAATTTAAGCATGATTTCTCTCATTTAAGGTTTTATTTTGCAGAATAAAATTGTTGAACTGAAACGTAAAGCTAAGTTATTCAATCAACTTAGACTTGATCGCGCCTTATCCCTAATGGATGATAACGGGCGTAAAGTGACAGCTATTTTACCTCTTTTACTGCATTGTAATCACCCCAACCTACCTGTTTATCTTGATGGTGCAGTGCCAACCGGCATCTGTTTATTTATCCCGGATGCACAACAACAAGATTATTTAACCTCATTAAATGTAGCACTAGATGATGAAAAATGTGTCACTTGTTCACCAATATATAGCTTATATGCGATGGGGAGTACCGGTTCTATCGGTCAAAATTGGCGTAGTGATTTAGATATTTGGGTATGTCACGATCCTGCCATGAGTGATGAGGATGCGCAGTTATTAGAGGAAAAATGCACACTGATAACCGCGTGGGCTGAGACCTTTAATGTTGAAGTTAACTTTTTCTTGATTGCTGAAGATAAATTTAGAAAAGTGAATAATGCAGTGATGACGAAGGAAAGTTGTGGCAGTGCTCAGCATTTCTTGTTACTCGACGAATTTTATCGTAGTGCACAGCGGATCGCCGGTAAACCAAGCCTTTGGCATATTTTACCGGTTGAATTTGACAATCATTATGATGATTATGTTGATCAATTGGTGGCTGATGGTGTCATTGATCGCGAAGAGTGGGTCGATTTAGGTGGTTTCCCGTGTATTCCTGCTGAAGAATATTTTGGTTCTGCGTTGTGGCAGCTCTATAAAGGTATCGATTCTCCTTATAAAGCGGTATTGAAAACCTTATTAATGGAAGCTTATTCGGCGGAATACCCAAATAACCGCTTGTTATCGCAAATAATGAAAGAAAATTTTCAATTGGCGTCTTCACAACAATTAACTTCTTCACCGCAATTGGCATTATCACACGATACCTATTACCAGATTTTAATCAAAGTAACGGCCTATCTCGAAAAAATCGGTGATAATGCTCGCGTTGATTTATTACGTCGCTGTTTTTACTTGAAAATGTTCAGTGGTAATTGCGCGGCAGAAAAACTAGCGCGCCCAGAATGGCACCGTACCTCTGTGGCTGAAGTCATTAGTGAATGGAATTGGCACCCTGATCGTATTGCCCATCTGGATAATCGTGACAATTGGAAGATCGAACAAGTACAAGAAGCACATCCCGAATTACTTGATGCCATGATGAAGGGTTATCGTAATCTGATTGGTTTTGCCCGTCGTAATAATATTAGTGAATCGATTAATCCAGCAGATATCGGTATTTTATCGCGTAAGTTATACGCCGCGTTTGAGTCTCTGCCGGGCAAAGTGACTTACATTAACCCCCAGATCTCGCCAGACTTATCCGAACAACAACTCAGTTTTGTGCAAGTTCCCCATGGCCGTTTTAATAATGCCGGTTGGTACTTATATAATTCATCGTTAGACCCAATGCAGATTGTTGGTCGTAAACCTTTAGAGCATAACGGTTATCTGAGTAAGTTGGTGGCATGGAGTTACTTCAATGGCTTGATGGCGGATAACACTCAAGTGGATATTTTCAACCAAGATTCAGATATGAATAGCGATGTATTGAATTCATTCTGCAAAGATCTTAAAAATAAATTTCCTATTCAAGCCAAACCTGCGTCGAATCAAGCATTAAGCCGGCCTTGTGAAATACGCGACTTATCCATATTTTTGAATTTAGAATACGATCCGACCAACCATTGGGGCGGTCGTATTATTGAGTTTGATACCAATACCAGTGATGTATTCTCATTTGGTGATTGTAAAGCTTGCTTAGTCGGTAGTATCGACCTGATTTATCGTAATTCTTGGAATGAAGTACGTACGCTGCATTTTTCTGGTGAAGAACGTATTGTCGATGCATTAACCACGATCATGGGCAAGATGCATCAAGATGCAACAGAACCAGATTCAATTAAAGTCTTTTGCTATAGTTTACATTTCCGTGGTTTGATCCGGCATAGTTTCGAACGCTTGGTGCGTGATTGTATTAGTACCCGATTGCAGCGTGATAAAGATCAGATTGTGAAAATGATCACGATTAGTGACGACCGCTTTGGCATTTATTTTGAACGCCGCGGTGTCTCTATTCGTAAACTTGAAACCTCTTTGGATCTGTATAACCATATTTCAGAGCGTAAATTACAGCAAATGCCGCTACGAATTGATAAAACTACGACGGCTGAAGGTACGCCATTAGCGGTGGAATCACATTCATCAGAAGGATTAGTGCAGTTCTTTTTTGAGAATTATAAAAACGGCTTTAATGTTTATATTGTTGATGAGGCTAACCGCGTAGAAACTTACCAGCATTTAAGTGGCAATAAAGATGAACTGATCAAAGGTGTGCACCGTTTTTATACCAACTCTCAGGAAGAATCTCGTCACGAAGGTGCCTTTGCTAATTTCAACTTACCGCAATTTTACGATATCGTTTATTCCGAAAATAAAGAATTAGAAGTCATTCCTTACGTATCCACTAAATAACCCCATTTTATATAAACAATTCTTATCGCTTAGTTGGTTTTATTGAAAAAGGCGAACATTATTTTCTAGTTTATTGTTTTACTGTAAGACATTGTCCATTTAAGTTGTAAGAATATGCCATTTATCTATTGTGGTCGTATTCGTTTTAGCTCATGTGATACACCCTGTCCTGAAATTTAAAACATTGATATAAATCAACTTATTTATTTTTGTGACTTGGATCTTGTATTTATTTTGAAAAATAATTAATTTCCGTATTGCGACAATATTGGATTTCTCTATAGTAGGTACCCGTAAGGACGCACAACATAGTTGGTAAGGATTACTGACTAGATATGGATTATCGAATAGGATTTACCACAGGATGTGGTTGCAAGGAAAAGTCTTCAGGATGAAGATGCGATGGACACTCAACGGATATGAGTATAAAGGACACCTCCAGGATGGAGATGAAATAAATCGGATTGATTTATTGTACCAGGATGGTAATAACAAAAACCCGATGGATTGGGAGTTAAACCTAAAGGAAATTAGGTAAGTCAATTTGCAGGGAGCAAAATAAGTTCAAGGATTGGGCTACATGACTACTTAAGGACGGCATTTATGCCGTCCTTTTCTTTTATCTGCTGTTTATGTCTACGTCTCTTTCAAGTATCACCAAACGCTCACCCTGCTGGTTTATCGTACGATCCCTTGCCGTGATTGCTCATTTATTACCACAGCTGTTGATGGCGCTTAACAACGCTTATATGAATAGTTGTTGTACATTCGATTGCCATCCAGTTATATTCATTTTATCTCCTCTATAGCTCAATTACCCCGCTCAAAATGGCAATATTGTTAACCTACTTTTATTTAAAATAAGTCGTGTAATAGTACTAGGCCAGATGCCTATGTTGATAGTAATCTGATGTAAATTCGAGCAAGAGAACGAGATGATGAAGACGACCGATAACACCTTTATTGACGCCGATTTTACCGATCAAGATTTAGAATCGATGATCTTTACTCGCTGTGCATTTTACCGTTGTAATTTTAATCATGCGCAGCTCAGTGATGCGCAGTTTGTTGATTGCCAATTTTTTGAATCGGGTAACATTTCTGGCTGCCGATTCGATTATGCCGATTTAAAAGGCGCGAGTTTTAAAAACTGCGATTTAAATATGAGTCAGTTTGTTGGGGCTGAGTGTTTTGGCATTGAATTTCGAGGCTGCAATTTGAAAGGCGTAGATTTTAATCGCGCTAGTTTTGCTAATTACATTACGCAAAAGTCCTTCTTTTGTTCTGCGTACATTACCCAATGTAATTTGAGTTATGCCAATTTGGCTGATCAGCGGCTCGAAAAATGTGAATTATATGAAAACCGTTGGACGGGTTGTAATTTAGTGGGGGCCTCATTACAGGGCTCAGATCTGAGCCGTGGTGAATTTTCGCAAGAGAGTTGGCAGCAGTTTAATCTTCAACATTGTAATTTAAGTCACGTGGATCTCACCGGTCTCGACCCAAGACGGGTTAATTTACACGGTGTGACCATTTGCAGTTGGCAGCAGGAACAACTATTAGCGCCTTTGGGATTAATTATTCATGGTGATTAATAAGGTTGAGTGATCACGATCACAGATTAACTGCTGTTCCTTCATACGATACCGGCGTTGAAATTATTGGCTGTTACCGGCGTGTAAGAGATCGACTATTTATGTTGATAGACAAAGTCGCTATTTTTAAGTGTGATCCTAGGGTGTGAATAGATTTATTGCTATTACTGTAATGCTTAAAGCCTATTCTCGCGGTATTTGTAGCGATTCGCACTGAGGAATTAGTGTTCATGCACTAATATAATTTGTTTTTTATCGCTATTTATTGTTTTCAGGTTTGCTATATTTGTTTCCAGAGACGCAGGAAGCTCATCAGGATGATGACTTGGCACTCTACATGAAACCGCAAGGATGTGGTGGATTACAAGGATAGCACTCACGGATTTAGAGTGAATAAAGGACACCTCCAGGATGGAGATGAGAAGCAGGTTAGGATGACTTGTTAGGCTAGGATTGCCAAAGGAACAACTCAAAGGATTGGGGAAAAGTAAATCACCTAATGGATTAGGTAAATGTCTAAGTGCAGGGAGCACAATCAGTTCAAGGATATGAGCTATTACGACAACGTAAAAGGGCTGCACTAGTTACTAGTGCAGCCCTTTTCTTTGTCTAAAATTTAGGTTTTATATAAATAAGACCTATCACTTCACATTAGAAATTAACATTTTCACCGCCTTGATTCTTAACGGCTTCGGTTAATACCAGTGATAATTCTTGTTGGGTGCGGTTATCAATCCATGCATCATTGATAAATGCAAAATGATGGCCATTCGCTTTTGTTGCTACCCATAACTGGTGTAATGGCGCTTGTTTATTCAAGATAATTTGCGAGCCATCACGACAATATAGAGTCAAAATACTGTTGCTGTTTTCATAATCGAGTTCAACATCACTGTCATCAATGATTTCTTCAAAGCTTATTAATAGTTCATCAACCTGTTGGTGGAATTCTGAATCAGTCATTTTTTATTAATCCTATTGCTTTTAATTTTGTCAGTGCGATTATAAGGGATAGAATTAATTTATCATTGAGTCGGTTATGAGCCAAGCAAGAAAAACAATATTTATTACATTAGCTTTTATGTTTAGCGCTGGTTTACTCAGTGGTTGTGGTATTTCAGGTCCTTTATATGCACCTGGCACGGGACCCGATGCCGACAAAACCAAACAAATCCAGGTAGCAACACCAGCTTCCGAAAGTGTAGAGCGTGATGACGCAGCTGGCAAGACGCCAAGTAGCGACACAGAATAAACATAACATTGGCACATGATGTGCTGTGAATGAGTTAGTTTACGAATTAAAAGACAAGGAATAGAGCATTGGATTACTTTAATTATCAGGATGATGGCCAGTTATTTGCGGAACAATGTGCAGTTGCAGACGTAGCAGACAAATTTGGTACGCCAACGTATGTATACAGCAGAGCGACAATTGAACGTCATTGGCATGCATTTAATGATGCCGCTGGTGCGCATCCGCATTTGGTTTGTTACGCCGTAAAAGCTAATTCAAATATTGCCGTGTTAAATGTACTGGCACGTTTGGGCTCGGGTTTTGATATTGTCTCTGGCGGAGAGCTATTACGGGTGATTGCGGCCGGTGGTGATCCAAGTAAAATTGTATTTTCTGGTGTCGGTAAAACCGTCGCCGAAATTAATTTAGCGCTCGATCATCATATTCATTGTTTTAATGTTGAATCGACGCCGGAACTGGAACGTATTAATGACATTGCGCTGAGTCGCGGTGTCCAGGCACCGATATCGATTCGCGTGAATCCTAATATTGACGCGGGTACCCATCCTTATATTTCGACGGGTCTGAAAGAAAATAAATTTGGTATCGATATTGATTTAGCGGAAGGCGTGTATCAAGTCGCAAGTAAAATGCCGGGGATTAAATTAAAAGGCGTTGATTGCCATATCGGTTCACAATTAACCGAGTTATCACCCTTCTTAGAAGCTGTTGATAAGCTTCTGCTATTAATTGATAAATTATCAGCGCAAGGTATTGTACTTGAGCATCTCGATGTTGGAGGTGGCTTGGGCGTACCTTATAATGGTGAAACACCCCCACAACCGGCCGAATATGCGCAGGCATTAAAAGATAAATTAGCCGGACGTAAACTGGCGCTTATTTTTGAACCGGGTCGTGCAATCATGGCGAATGCTGGTATTTTGGTCAGTAAAGTTGAGTATATTAAACTTACGGAATATAAAAACTTTGCTATCGTTGATGCTGCCATGAACGATCTTATTCGTCCAGCGCTATACAGTGCGTGGCAAGCTATTGCGCCAGTGAACAAATCATTAGAGCGTGAATGTTTAAACTATGATGTGGTTGGTCCTATTTGTGAGACCGGCGATTTCTTAGGTAAGAGCCGTGATTTAACGATCGCGATGGATGATTATATTGTCGTCCGTTCTGCCGGTGCTTATGGTTCAACCATGAGTTCAAATTATAATTCTCGTAGTCGCCCTGCCGAAGTGATGGTAGATGGTGATGTGGCCCATTTGGTCCGTCGTCGAGAAGAACTGGCTGAGATCTGGAAAGACGAAGCGATTTTACCTGCGGAATAGTAGTTTACCTGCGTAATAATAGTTTACCTACTGAATGATATAAGGGTACAGGGTCATATGTTTATACAGTTTTCAAAGATGCACGGTCTGGGTAATGATTTCATGGTCGTAGACTGTGTTACTCAAAATGTATTTTTTAATAATGATAATATCCGTCGTCTGGCAGATAGAAATACCGGTATTGGCTTTGATCAACTGCTTGTGGTTGAAGCGCCTTATGATCCTGAACTCGACTTTCATTATCGTATCTATAATGCTGACGGTAGCGAAGTAGAGCAATGTGGTAATGGTGCACGCTGTTTCGCTAGTTTTGTTCGCCATAAAGGCTTAACCAATAAGACCAAGATTGCGGTAAGTACCAGTGGCGGTAAGATCTCCTTGCAGGTGGAATACGATGGTCAGGTTACGGTGAACATGGGGGTGCCAGAATTAGCCCCAGATAAAATTCCGTTCCGTGCCACCAAGCAGGAAAAAACCTATATTTTACGTGCGTTAGACAGCACGGTATTTTGTGGTGCCGTGTCGATAGGTAATCCGCATTGTGTGACAATCGTCGATGATATTGACACTGCACCATTGGCCGATCTTGGTCATGCGATCGCCCATCATGAACGTTTTCCTAACCGTGTTAATGCTGGTTTCATGCAAGTATTGTCGCCGGACCATGCCAAATTACGGGTTTATGAACGTGGTGTTGGTGAAACACAAGCTTGTGGTACTGGCGCATGTGCCGCCGCGGTTGTGGGCCAATTACAAGGGAAGCTCGGCCAAGATGTGTGTATTGAGCTGCCTGGTGGTAAATTGCAAATTTCATGGCGAGGTCCAGGTACACCGGTATTTATGACCGGTCCGGCAACACATGTATACGATGGACAAATTAATATATGAGCGACACTGACGCTGCGATGTTAATCGTGGAAAAGCCTGCTATTTCAGAGCAAAATGTGATTGCTTTTTTGCAGGCCAACCCTGATTTTTTTGTGCGTAATAATGACTTAGTTGATACGCTAGCTATATCTCATGGTGGGCAAGGCTGTGTGTCTTTAGTGACGTTGCGGTTAGAAAGACAACGCCAACGCATTGCAGATTTAGAGTTGCAGTTACAGCAGTTAGTCGCTATTGCGGCAGACAACGATAAATTATTCCGTATTTATGCTGATATTTATACGGCGCTATTTAATTGTACTTCTGTGATGCAAATGCAGCGTATTCTGGTGACGCAGATCCAATCTCAATTGCCGTTAGCGGCCGTAAATTTACATCTGAATGAAGCTCATTTTCACCTTAAATCGCAATATCTGCCGCTCGCTATTTCAGCTGGACAGTTAGTGCGTATTCGTCAAAAGCAGTTTGCCGGTGGTGATCATTACTTCGGCCCTGTTACAGGTGCCGATAAAGCATTACTGTTTGGTCAAGATGCCTTGGTTAACTCTATGGCATTGATGGCATTGGGCGAGCGTGGAGAGTATGGCTTACTCGCTATCGGTAGTGCTAACGCCGATCATTATCAAGCGGGCATGGATAACTTGCTGTTAGGTCAGCTTTGCCGCATTATCTCTACCCTGTTACCGCAACTGATGCCTTCACGTGACAACGCCATTAAAAAATAATACCAGTGCAGGTAGTGAACTGCCTGCACGATCTGATCTACCGACACAGTGCGATTTACCTGTGCAATTAGCTAAACCGATAGAACGGTTTTTACGTTATATCACCAGTGAACGACAACTGAGTCTACATACTGTGCGTAATTATCGCCGCCACCTGATCTTATTCGCCGAGCAAATGCTGACGTTACCGATCACCGAATGGCGTGCGCTTGATGCATCTCAGGTTCGCAAGTTAGCGACCTTAAATCATAAACTGGGTTTATCACCTCGCAGTCTGGCAACCAAATTATCAGCCCTGCGCAGTTTCTGTGATTACTTGGTATTACAAGGTGATTTGAATGCCAATCCTGCTAAAGGCGTATCAGCACCACGCCAACATAAACCGTTACCGAAGAACCTCGATGTTGATGAAATTAATCAATTATTATCCGTGTCTAATGCGGTAGATACCGACGACCCGTTTTTAGTGTTACGTGATAAAGCCATGATGGAGTTAATGTACTCGGCGGGTTTGCGGTTAGACGAACTGGTCAATTTGGATTTAACCGATGTTAAGTTACGTGAAAAAACCATGCGGGTGATTGGTAAAGGTAATAAACAGCGTCAGTTACCGATTGGTAGTATCGCGATCACTGCATTAAAAGCCTGGTTGGCAGTACGTGGTGAATATGCTGACAACGCGCAACCAGCATTATTTGTTAGTCAGCTTAGGCGTCGAATATCGCACCGTAGTGTACAAAGTCGGATGGCGAAGTGGGGCCAACAACAAACGCTGACTAGCCATGTTAATCCCCATAAGTTACGTCATTCATTTGCGACGCATATGCTCGAGTCGAGTGGTGACTTACGTGCGGTACAGGAATTATTAGGGCATGCCAATATTAGCACCACCCAAATCTACACCAGTTTGGATTTTCAACATCTAGCCAAAGTGTATGATGCCGCTCATCCTCGTGCGAAAAAGAAAAGAGAAGACTGATGAAATTCTATCGACGATTACAGCCGATCAAAGCCATGAGCTTCGATCTTGACGATACCTTATATGATAACTACCCGATCGTGCGCCGTGCCGAGGCTTGGATGCACATGCATTTACGCAGTCAATATCCGCACATTACTCATTTAGATAGTAATGCTTGGCTACAATTAAAGCGCCATGTGCTTCATCAACAACCGCACTTGGTACATGATGTCAGTGGCATCCGTATTGCTTGTTTAACCGCGTTATTTTTACGCCACGGTTATAGTGAGCAAGACGCTGAGTCTGTCGCTAATACTATTTTTACCCAAGTACTGGCAGTACGCAGTGACTTTGTCGTACCGGAAAAGACCTTTGCGGTATTAGCTGAATTAGCGAATCAGATCCCGTTAATTGCGGTGACTAATGGCAATGTCGATACGGATAAAATTGGCTTAACGCCATTTTTTACCGCGGTGATAAAACCCGGTAATGGCTTGAGAATGAAACCGTACCCTGATTTATTTTTATTAGCAGCAGAAACATTAGCGTTACCGCCACAACATATCTTACATGTCGGCGATCATCTTAACTCCGATGTGGCTGGGGCGATCACCAATGGTTTTATGTCTGCGTGGTTTAATGACCAGCAACAATCGCTCATGACGAGTAACAAAGCCAGTCATTTACCGGATATTGAAATAACCCACTTGGATGAATTAACAAGCCTGTTATAATCCCCCCATTCTACTGATTAAATATACAGTCTAAGGTGACTAAATTATGGATGTATCTCTCTTACTGGACGGCCTCAACGACAAACAACGCGATGCTGTTGCGGCACCACAATCGAGTATGCTGATTTTAGCGGGTGCTGGTAGTGGTAAAACCAGAGTATTGGTACATCGCTTAGCGTGGTTAATGCAGGTGGAGCAGTGTTCACCTTATTCTTTATTAGCGGTGACCTTTACCAATAAAGCCGCTGCAGAAATGCGTGGCCGTGTTGATAAGCTATTAGAAGGCCGTCAGCAAGGCATGTGGATCGGCACTTTTCATGGCATCGCCCATCGGTTATTACGCGCCCACCATTTAGATGCAGGTTTACCGGCTGAATTCCAGATTATTGACAGTGATGATCAACTGCGATTATTAAAACGTTTGATCAAAGCCATGAACCTTGATGAGAAGCAGTGGCCGGCTAAACAAGCGATGTGGTATATCGGCGGTAAAAAAGATGAAGGTCTGCGCCCTGAACATTTACAAGCTTATGATCCGATTGAGCGTAACTGGATCAAAATTTATCAAGCCTATCAAGAATCTTGTGATCGTGCCGGTTTAGTCGATTTCGGTGAGTTGTTATTACGATCGCACGAACTTTGGTTGCATAAACCCCACATTTTAGCCCATTACCAAGATCGTTTTTCTAACATTTTAGTGGACGAATTCCAAGATACCAATAACATTCAATATGCGTGGTTACGTATGTTGACTGGTGATCGCGGTAACTTGATGATCGTCGGTGATGATGATCAATCTATTTACGGCTGGCGTGGCGCACAAGTGGCTAACATCCAACGTTTCCTCACTGATTTTGAAGGTTCAAAAACCATTAAGCTGGAACAGAATTACCGTTCGAGCAGTAATATTCTCAATGCTGCCAATGCACTTATTGTTAATAACAGCGAGCGTATGGGCAAAGAATTATGGACAGAAGATAAAGAAGGTGAACCGATCTCCTTGTATGCGGCATTCAATGAAGTTGATGAAGCGCGTTTTGTCGTCAGCCGAATTAAAGAGTGGCAAGATCAAGGTGGGACACTCAGTGACTGCGCGATCTTATACCGCAGTAATGCGCAGTCTCGTGTGCTCGAGGATGCGTTATTGCAGGAGCAGCTCGCTTATCGTATTTATGGTGGTCATCGCTTCTTTGATCGTTTGGAAATCAAAGATGCAATGGCGTACATGCGTCTTAAAAATAATCGTGACGATGACGCGGCATTTGAGCGTATTGTGAATAAACCGACGCGTGGTATTGGTGATCGGGCCTTGTCATTATTACGTGATGCTAGCCGTGAGCAAGGTTCAACCTTGTGGCAAGCGGCGATCTATCTACTCGATAACAATTTGATCGCAGGCCGGGCGGCGAGTTCGATCCGTAAGTTTGTCGAACTGATCACCGAGCTGGATAACGATGTTGCTGACTTAGCCTTGCATGAACAAATCGATCATGTGGTTTTATACTCAGGTCTGAAATCTATGTATCAATTGGAGAAAGGCGAGAAAGCCCAATCACGTATCGAAAACTTAGAGGAACTGGTTTCTGCTGCACGCAGTTTTCAGATCCCCGATGACAGTGAAGAAATGTCCGAGTTATCGGCCTTTTTAGCTTTTGCGGTATTAGAGTCTGCAGAAGGACAAGCCGATGAGTTTGAAGATGCAGTGCAATTGATGACATTACATTCGGCAAAAGGTCTAGAATTCCCTGTGGTATTCATGGTTGGTGTCGAAGAGGGCATGTTCCCAAGTCAGCAATCGACGGAAGAAGCGGGACGTATGGAAGAAGAGCGCCGTCTTTGTTATGTGGGTATTACCCGTGCCATGAAAAAACTCTATATTAGTTATGCAGAGTCGCGTCGTTTATACGGTAAAGAGATGAATCATCGACCATCACGCTTTATTCGTGAAATACCCGAACAGTACATTGAAGAGATCCGGTTAAAAACCCAAATTCGCCAACCAACCCAGTTTGGGCGTTTTAGTGCGGGTGCAGAAAAAATGTCATTTGAGTCGACGGGTTATCAGTTAGGTCAGCGTGTGCTGCATGCTAAATTTGGTGAAGGTATTGTGATGAATTATGAAGGTAGTGGCCCGCAATGTCGTATTCAAATTGAGTTTGATCAACTGGGCAGCAAATGGTTGGTAGTATCTTACGCTAGATTGCAGGCGCTATAGTCAGCTTCAACTTTTTATAGTATAGTTGCGCGATTTTTTAGGATAGTATCACTGCATACTAAACGCTAACTGGATGTTAGCGCTGCCCATGCGGTTACAGGGAGTTATTTTGATATTACGATCTATCGTCGCGCTAATGTGCTTATTCAGTTCATTTTCTTATGCTGCTGTATTTAAATCAGAAAATACCGAGTTATTAAAGCAATGGTTAGTTGGCGTACATAGATCGACTAACGATGTTATTCAAGGACGCGAAGTTAACATCGGCCTCCAAGTGCTACCTATTTGGCAAGATCGTATTGATGGTGAGTGGCTATATGTCGAAGGCCGTATTATAGGCTCACTAAGAAAACCATTCCGTCAGCGTATTCTACAATTAGTCGCCACGCCGAATGGTTTAATTCGCTTATACAGTTATTCTATTCCGCGCGCATCAGATTTTGCTGGTGCTTATTATACTCCGCAAGTATTGACAAGTTTAACTCAATCTCAGTTAAGTATTAGTAATAACTGTGAATTACTCATTGAGCTAAAAGTGACGAATACATTTGTCGGTGAAACCGATACTTCATCTTGTATGATGAAGACTGGCATCCCAGTTATGACGAACTTTTTTGCGGTATCGGCAGTGAATATTTCATTCTTAGATGGTGGTTATAATAAGTTTGGTCAATTAGTATCGGGTCGATTTGATGTTCCCGTTACTTTTTTGAAAATTGAAAATTATGATTTGTATGCTGATAGCGAATAACATAAGCACCCGGTTGTCATTGACCTCGGGTGCTATGATTAAACCTCTACTTGTCTACTGACGCGAGCCGTCATTATTATGATTTTAATTTTGCTCGTAGGTGACGGTTGTTTTTAAAACCATCGATGCTAAACACTACTAATCCTGCCCAAATAAACCCAAACGTCAGCAGTGTTTCGGTATTGACAACTTCATCATAAAGCGTCACACCAAGAATAAAGATCAGTGTTGGACCTATGTATTGGAAGAACCCTAACGTGGATAACGGTAAGCGTATAGCGGCATGATTAAAGCACAGTAGCGGTATTGTGGTGACAAAGGCAGCACTGAGTAACAGTAAGTTAAGGTGCATACTGTTGGCACTTAGATCCGATGTTGCTGAGTCCGCGAAGATAAATAAATAAGTCGCGGCAACGGGCAACATGATAATCGTTTCAATCAACAAACCAACCAGTGCATTAAGACGTAATTTTTTACGCAGTAATCCATAGAAACCAAAAGTACAACTTAATACCAAGGCTACCCAAGGCAGATACCCTAAGGTAATGACTTGAATTAAGATCCCGATCACCGCAAGTAAAATAGCGGCCCACTGTAACTTACGCAGCCTTTCAGATAAAAACACCATGCCAAGCAACACATTAATAATCGGGTTAATAAAATAACCTAAGCTGGCATCGAGTAAATGATCGTTATTTACCGCCCAAATGTAGGTTAACCAGTTAACACTGATTAGTAGTGATGTACAGATCAGTAAGAACACATTCTTCGGCACGGATAATACCGACTTTACCATCGGCCATAATCTAAATAGGCTCAGCAATACCGCAATTAAGATGCAAGACCAGAGTGCGCGGTGGGCTAAGATTTCATAAGCTGGTACTTGGTGTAATTGTTTAAAGTAAAGCGGAGCCATGCCCCACATTACATAAGCAAGAATGGCGAATATCACCCCTTGCTTGGTATCATTGTTGGTTGTCATTGGTTATACCAGCGGCTTTTATAGGAATAAATAGGTCGGATAGCATAACAATGATGGATAATCAGCGATAGTGATATTAATAATCTTTAATATTGCTTAACCGACTAAATAAGTGCCAGTACCAAAAGCAATATGAACCCCTTCTTGATTGTGCAGTTCCATACGTGTTACCGCTACCTTATTACCGGAGCGAATAATCTGTGCGGTGGCGGTAAATTCATCACCCCAACCAGGGCGTAAATAATCGACCCGTAAGTCTATCGTACCAAGCGATCGTAGGTTTTTATGGAAGTTCGCGGCGGTTTTTATTGTCATTTGTGGGATGGCGGCCGCGGCGACTAACATGCCGCCTGCAACATCAAGCAGGCTTGCTGTCACGCCACCGTGCAGTATTTTTCGGATCGGATTGCCAATCAACTTATCATCCATGTTGATACGTAATTCAATACTGTCTGTGGTGTAGTTGGTGATCCGCATGCCGAGCAGATCGTTAAATGGCATTTGGTTCATAAACATATCATTGATGAAATCTAACATTTGCTGTTCAGTGAGTTCTTGGTCAATTACATCTTGCTCGGTCATTGTTTGCATGCGTCCTGCCTAGGCTATATGTGTTATCGAAAATCAATGTTCACCCCTTGTGAGTTACGTTAAGGTAGCTCACTTGCATTGAAAAAACACCTGAAATATTGCTTAGCTTGCATTTATTTATAGTGATTGCGGTTCTGGCACGAGAATGATCCCTTGATAACCGGTTAACGTGATTGTGGTGATCACGTCACTTAAGCTGCCATTGGCATTGAGTCGGCGATAGCGCCCGGGTAGTTCGAGGGTGACGCTAGCTCGTTTACTGAATTGTTTGTTTTTACCCTTTCGGTCGGTGTAATAGAGTATTAAGCCCTGTTGATACTGTCGTGCAATCACGGCTTCTTGCGGTACTGTGGTTTGCCATGGCAGCGTCAGAGAGGATTTACGGTAAAGGTAAAACCAATGGCTTGGGGTAATGGGCAAGGTTTGCTTATTCAGCGTTATTTGGGTATCGGTACTTGATGCTATGGTGTTATTGGCGCTATCAACATATTCGATTGCGGGGTAATTTGCGGGGGCTGGAATAGGGTTACCAATATCCTGTTGCAACATGGCGGTGGGCTGATAAGCGACGTTATTGGGTATGCCGGGTTGGAAGTAATTATCGATTCGGGTATTTTTACTGGAATAATAAAAACTCTGATTCCATTGCTGATAGAAATCTAACGACGGATTATTCAATAGGTAGAAGATAGCGAGGTTAGTGGTTTGATCGTGCTGCCAGTTTGTCTGGCTATGGCCTTGCCAGCGCACTTTTCCGCCTTTGCGCATATGTGCCATTAGTACGCTACGTTTACCCTGTGCGCTTAATAAGAAGTGCTCCCAACGCTGTAATAACCCGCGTTGTTGGGATAGACCGAGACTGGGGTGAATATAATCTTCTCGTACAAAAAAATTAAATCCTGCGACCAGGGGGTGTAAATCGGGTTGGCTAAATAGGTTTAAATCCGAGATATTAGCGCCAATCCAAGCTTGTGAGTCGATGTGTTGTAAATGTTGATTAAAGGCACTCAGGCTCTGCCAATAGAAGCTACCAGCTTGTCGGACGGGCAGTTGTAATTCGAGGATCTTGCCGCCTTGGGTGGTTGGAAATTGGGTGCGATTGGGGACGCGATACAGGGAGTCGTTATACGCGCCTTGATAGCCCTGTTGATGCCACTGCTGCTGAAGGTAATTACTTAACAACGTGCGGTTATCCGCGGAGAATAAGTTGACATAACACAATGCTGAACTTTCATTCCACATTCGACCTAATGGGATCAAGCGCGCTTGATAAGGTAAGCGCGCACTCGCATTGCGGTTTAAGCGTTGTTGGTATTCACGATCATCAATATAGCCATCGCTATTGTTATCGTTAATGGGATCCCAGCCCGGGATCGTGACAAAGTACTTATTTGATTTTTCACTCCATTGATACCAGCTTGGTAACCGTATTTTTGTCAGTGTTGCATCCGTGGCCAGATTATTAAAGGTGATCTTCAAGACAAAAAAACGGGCATGTTTAATGGTGAGTTGGCCTCCTAATTGCGCGCTGAGTGGCGCTGCAATAGCTACGCGAGGCCAGCTAGTTGGCAGTGACCAGCGGCTGGTTAGTATTGTTGATAACGGCTGTTTTAATAGTGGTTGCCAGCCATATTCAAGCGTGTTGGCGCTGATATCTTGGGTGGCATGAGAGATGCTCATGTTGGCATGTTCTAATTGCTGGCCAGTCAATTCAATATCCAGCCCGGTTAATTTTTCGGATGAGAATAGATATAAGCTTTGATTGTTTGTTAACGCTAACCCTTGGTGCATCGGCATGCGAATACGTTTCATCTGGCCTTGCTGAGAGAGTGTTGAAGCTTGTTGGACCGCAACAAATTCGGGCATGCCGTAGAGTGGGGTATGCGCGCCGTGCTGGTTATTGGGTATTTCAAATTGGGTGTCATCCTGAAAGTGGAGAAACAATGATTCATAGTCTTGCTGTTTTTCTGTCATCCAGTGCCGTAACTGTTGTTCTTTCTTGCCCATCTGCCAATCGAGTTTTTGACTATACATATAACCTAACTGGGTGATTTTGTTTGCGTTATATTGACGATAATGTCCGCCGATACTGATATCGGCATGGCTGTCTTCCCATTGTGATACGGCTGTGGCAGAATTAAATTGTTGTTGTAAATGAGGTGCCGTCGCTGCTTGTTGGTTACCGGTGATCACCCACGCCGTACCGGCAGAAGGGTATATCTGGCTGACAGCGTTGGATGTTGACACGATCACCATCATTAGGACTGCACAGCTGCCGAGAATAGCGTTATACATAGATTAGATGTCTTACACCGTTGACGTACTTTGAGTGTCGTGATGGATTGAGTGGGCAGCGGCTGACTAACTCACTGAGCAGGCGTTCGTATTGGTCTTGGCACTTTAATTCCAGCAACACATAGTCGCCCATTCTTCGTGAGCGAGTGGTATTCGGCTTACTCCAATAACGTTGATCGTATACTGCCATATTACTGTCCAGTGTGGCGCGTATTCGCCCACAAAAACTGATCAAGTACTGACGCTTATAGCGACCGAGTAATATTGGATAAGTTTGGCTGTCCCATTCTGACAGTGCTTGCAGTGATAATTGTGCTTGGCAGTGTTTGATATGCTCTGACCAGGTGATATTGGGATCATCAAAATTGAGCTGTAAAGGATAAATAACCTTATAACCTTTACCGCTACGACGTTGTTTAAATTCAAGCTGGGCTTTGCCAGCGTTAGTAATGCCGTGATACCAACGAATACGCATCTTATTACGGTTGCTGATACCAGTGAGGTTTTCGGCAAAGCAAGCCATTTGGTAACTATCAAAATACACGCTATTCACATATTGGTCTGGGTGATGCTGGCGAAATCCCATCGATGATAATCTTAACCAGGACAGCATGTGTTCTAGACGATTAAGCGGGATCGGTATTTTAACTTCAAAGCGATAGTCTTGGGTCATTTTGGTTTGTCCGAGCGCATGGAGCTAGTATAAAGTTTCTTCACGTTTAACTTTTTAGCTATTTGTGGTTGGCCATCTAAAGACAGCGCATTATTTTTCTGGAGCATGCTAATGTCACTGCAGTTAGTACAGCTAAAATTAGATGCTTGTAGGCTAGCACCGCCAAAGAAGGGTTTTTTCATATAAGCCATAAACAAGTAATGTTTAATATCGACAGCGGTGATATCGTCGACGATAACCTGTGAGCCATCCTTGGCGACAATGCCAAATGCCGCGCTATTTACGTGGATGTTCGCGGCATCGACATAACTGTGTTCACCTGCTGAAATGGCTTTATCACGGATCTGACTAAACTGGCTATTACGTACTGTGATGTGAGAACCACTGATATCGATGGCATCACCACCGGATCTTACGCCGACCGTATTGAATTGACTGTCAGTGATCTTACCCTTACAAAAGTCACAATCAAAACCATCAGAATAAGCATTTTCGATGATTAATTTAGTCAAATAAAATCGACTGTTAATCATGTTCAAGGCATCTTCAGAGCGATTGTCACGTAGTGTTATACCACTGCCATTAAGGTCGACATCGTACATGTACAGCGCCCCTCTTGGTTGCCAGTTACCTTGTTTGGGACTGGCGCTTGCAATCATCTCTAAGTGTTGGATGGTGGATTTACTGCCCGAGCCGAATACCGCAATACCTTGCCAGTTTTTTTTACTACTTGCGGTGAGTGTGACTGGATATTGAGTACTGCCTTCAATATCCAGCTGGCCAAAAATAAGCATGCCAGCGGACTTGCTAAAACGTAAGTGGGTATTTTCCGGCAGGTAGACACGGGTATCAGCAGGGGTGATCAGATAATCATTTATTTGCCAATGACCGGGTTTAAAATACCAACCATCTTGTTGCACTTGAATAAAGTGGTATTTAGCCAGTACGTCCGACTCTAGGTGCATCGGCAATGGCCGTGGTAAGAAGCTGGTAGCGGACTCGCCTAACTGAAAACGGTAGGTTTGGAGCTTGCCATTACCCTGACGGCTGAGTAACTTAATGTTGTAAGCATCACGATGAGCAATAATCAAACTGCCGTCGGTTTGATTACTCTGTAGGGTAAAGGGTAACTCAGGGGCATCGGTTAAACTAATTTCACTGCCCCATTTGTCACTGACAATCAAATCGATGATAGATATAGGTGCTTGATTGTTATTGCGCAGTTGCAGCTGTTTTTGGTTGTTGTGATAGCGGAATTGGCTCGCGATATCCCAAGGTAATTCAGCACTAAAAGTATCAACATGGCGGTGCCACGCTGTCGGCATGGTTGGCAGTGCTGGACAGCCTTCAGCTAAACATTGGGCATGCGCAATTAAGCTATCAAAATTATAACCTTGCAGTAATGGTGAACCATGCTGCATTTTTTTGATTACTTGCTGCTGTAAAATGTCTAATTGTTCAGGTAATTTGTTGTTGTTAACAAGGGTAATAAGGTGATTGAGTGCTTTATCGTATTGGTCTTTCACTTTGTCATCGTCAAGCATGGCTTGGATCAACGGGAATTGGGCACTGACGGGTTGCAGTAAAATTTTATCCGGTACTGGTGATAATGCTTCATCACTTTGGATCGGTTCAAGTTTGGCGGTATGAGGGTTGTAGTAGAAACGTAAATTATTCCAACTAAACGCATGCCAGGCAGACCAGAGATCAACGGTCGCTAGGTATTGCCCCAGTTTATGGCTATCAAACACATCGGATGCACTGCGACGTCGATTGAGAAAATCACTGAGTAAAGTTAACGCGATCTTACGCTGCTGATTTAAGCTCGGATCACTGATCGCCGCATTTTGTTGGAATACTTTGGGACGAAATACTTTGTGTAATTGACCATTATCCTCATTCAGTGTGGCTTGCTCTAATTTTAGGATGAGTCCCTCGGTACGGTTATTATTGGCCAGCAACTCTTTGGCAAATACTTCTTCTAATAACATTAACCCCCAAGGCGTACCATTAACGGTCAAGTTCACTGGGATGTGTAACGGAGAGATAATATCAAACCCGGCGATGTCCAAGGTGTTACTAAACAATAATGGCGCGTGATTACCCCGCACATTGGGGCTAAGCAGGGCAAATCGTTTTACTTTTAATATGCTGTTTTTACCTTTTAACTCGACCCGTAATGACCAACGTTGTGGTCCCGCGACATGGTCTAATAAATCGCCTTGTAGACGTACCTTGGCGCTATATTTGTTTTTTAAGTAACTGATACTGGCTTTGACCTCAGCGCGTTGGTCGGGGATCTGACCTTGTTGTAATGCTTGTTTTCGATCGGCAACCAAGCGCATCCAATCTTGATATTTAATATCTAACTGTAAGTTAGGGATATTATTATCGGCATTGAGGTATTTTAGTGGCGCATCAAGCAGGGCATTTAATAGTTGTTTATTCTTGGTGTTGCTATCGGTACTGTGCGCCACAAAACCATGTTGGATTAAGGCGTTTTTGACGGTTTGTGGTGATGGGGTGATAAAGAGTAATATTAATAATATCCCGCCAATGGTATACCAGCGCTCGCGTTTAGCAAACCGTGACCGGTTTTCGGATAGGATCATCGTTACACTCCAGCAATGTTATGTTGCTCGAGTAATGATAACGATACGCCAGGATAGCGCCGTTTTAACGCTTCAAATAAGTCATCTAAATGCTCACTGTTCGCAAACGAAATGAAGAAGGTGGCTTCCACCAGTTGTTGCTCATGATCGTACCGCCGCAGATCACTGCGAGTCGTATGCTGGGTAAATATCTGTTGCAGTTCACTGATACTGACTTCACTTTCACCGTCATGTTGGTGGCGCAGTGATAAGAAAATACCTTTTTCACCATGATGCTCTGTTTTAGAGTGTTTGATAAAACTCACTAATATTAAAGTGGTAATACAAGCTGAGATGGCCGCCGTGGTTTGTCCTGCGCCAAGGGCAACCGCGATACCAATATTTAGAAATAAATACAGCAGTTCTTCCGGCTCTTTAATTGGCGTACGAAAACGCACGATTGATAACGCCCCGACTAGCCCGAGTGCCAGTGCCAGAGATGCTTTCACAATGGAGATAATCAAAATAACGGTCAGCATCAGCAGCGGAAACAGGCGGGAGAAATCCTGGCGGTTACAAAACGAAGATGCAAAATAGCGGAAGTGCGCGCCAATTACGCAAGACAGCATGAAACCTATGACTAAGTTAAGTAATAATGGGGCGATCATGACACTAGCAAAAGGGAAAAACATGTCCTGAACTTCATTCGGTAAAAATGCCGCTATAGCGGGATTAATTGGCTCCACAAGAGACTCTCCTTGTATGTGGGGGGACGCATAAATGTAATTAATTTTTATACTGTTACGATCCAGTGTAGGCAATATTTACTAGATTGATGGCAGGGTGAATATTATTTGCGTAAATTTTGTTGCGGTTGAGTTTGTTTACTGCCTCGATATTCTGTTAAAATTGCCGATTGCGTTATATACAGCATTACCGCTATTTAGAGCATAGTCTTAAACGACTACTCAAACTGAGATCGAATCATCATGACTGCATCCGTTTCTACCCTACCATCTGCTCAAGAAGTGCTTGAGCGTGTCTTTGGTTATCAACAATTCCGCATGGGTCAGGAAGAGGTGATCGCGCATGCAGTTGCCGGTCTCGATAGTCTGGTTATTATGCCTACTGGTGGCGGTAAGTCATTGTGTTATCAAGTGCCAGCATTGGTGCGTGGTGGTTTAACGATTGTACTTAGTCCATTAATCTCGTTAATGAAAGATCAGGTTGATGCCTTACGTGCCAGTGGCGTTGCCGCCGCGTATATGAATTCCAGTTTGGCGCGCCAAGAGTCAGCGCAAATTTATACTGATTTACAGAATAATCGCTTACAAGTTTTATATTTGTCGCCTGAACGTTTGATGGTAGGCGATTTTTTACAATATCTGCAGCAGTTTCCGATCAGTTTATTTGCCATTGATGAAGCCCACTGTATTTCTTCTTGGGGTCATGATTTTAGACCCGAATACAATGAGCTTGGTAAGTTAAAACAGTTATTCCCGAACGTACCTATGATGGCTCTGACGGCGACAGCAGATGATGCCACCCGAGCTGATATTCTTAATCAATTACAAATGCATGAGCCGAAAGTGAGTATGTCGAGTTTCGATAGACCGAATATTCGTTATTCACTGGTGGAAAAATTTAAAGCGTTAGATCAGCTAAAACGTTACGTGAAACTGCAAGATGGTGTCAGCGGTATCGTTTACTGCACCAGCCGTAAACGCGTCGAAGAAGTCGCCGAAGGCCTCGCTCGCGCTGGTTTTGATGCCAAACCTTATCATGCTGGTTTATCACAACAAGAGCGCCAAGATACTCAAGAAACCTTTATCCGTGATGAACTTGATATCGTGGTGGCAACCGTCGCATTTGGTATGGGCATTAATAAACCGAATGTGCGTTTTGTGGTGCACTATGATCTGCCGAAAAATATTGAATCCTACTATCAAGAAACCGGCCGAGCTGGGCGTGATGGTTTGCCTGCAGAAGCGTTATTAATGTTTGATCCGGCCGATATTATGCGCGTGCGTTATATGGTCGAACAAACTGAAAACGAACAGCAGCAGCGTGTGGAAATGCATAAGCTCAATACCATGGTGGCATTTGCTGAAGCACAAACGTGTCGTCGTCAGGTATTACTCAACTATTTCGGTGAGTTTAATGATCGGTCATGTGGTAACTGCGATATTTGTTTAGATCCGCCGAAACGTTATGACGGTGCTAAAGATGCACAGATGGCATTGTCGTGCGTGTATCGTGTTGGTCAGGCATTTGGTATGGCGTATGTTGTTGATGTATTAAGAGGTTCGCAAAATCAACGGGTGAAAGAACGGGGGCACGACAAGTTATCGACGTTTGGTATTGGTAAACATAAATCGCAAGAGCATTGGCTAAGTGTGTTACGCCAACTCGTGCATAGCGGGTTATTATTACAAAATATTACCCGTAGTTCGGTATTACAATTAACAGAAGCGGCACGCCCGGTATTACGTGGTGAGCAAGCGCTAGAATTAGCTGAACCGCGATTACAGCCGATCACCAATGTCGATAAAGCGCCAAAACGAAGTAGTCGAATTGCTAACTTTAATTATGATCGCAAACTCTTTGCTGCGCTGCGTAAGTTACGTAAAGACATTGCTGACAGCGAAAACATTCCGCCGTATGTGGTGTTTAATGATGCGTCATTAGCGGAAATGGCGGAAATAAAACCACAGAATGATGCGGAAATGCTGGATATAAACGGTGTCGGTCATGTGAAGTTAGAACGCTTCGGCCGTCAATTTCTGACTAAAATAGCCGCTTACGATTAATAATAGTGAAGGATAACAACATGAACTGGACACTGGCAACGCAGCAAGCGACTGACAATATTTTGATGTTAGAACATGACGCATTGAATTTTGAGAATTTTACCACGTTGGCACCGACATTGGTGGCCCTATTAGCAGCGCGTGTTTGTGAAAAAAATTGGGGTGCTGATCGTCACGCTTGGGTATTAGAATACCAAGATATTAATTTATTATTTGAATTTGAAGACTACACCTGCAGTGCATGGTTGGCGGTTGCCCGTGAAGAAGATCAGGGTATTCTCGTTGAAATAGCAGCAAAACTGGCACGCAGTTAGTTTTTCCTCTGCCATTAAAAATATTCTTCTTCGTTAAACCATAATTCCGCTTTTAACATTGTCGAGAAACTCTCGATGGTGATCGGGTTGATTGCGGCAATGCCCGCTGTAATGGCATGTAACCATTTAGGTTCTGCAATTAACGCTATTTTATGCCAGTATTGCCAATACTTTATCCCTATCATCGCATCATCGATCAAGGCATGCAGTTCGAACCCGGCAAAGTCATCGGCGAATATCACGCAAATATTCACTTGGGGATGCTGTTTTCGTATATCGCTAAGCACGGGTTCTAATACTGTTTCATAATCACTGTGGGTAATGGTCTGTGATAGGTTAATAAACAGGTTGGCTTCAGATAGATTGACGATAGTGATCATGGACATCTCCGGGTGGCTGAATGTCCTTAATTGTTGCACTCATATTACATTAAGGCATTAATTAGGGGGTGCAAAGCGGCTAACATTCATGACTATGCACTAATTATAGTCGCTTTTGCTGATTATTATTAATGTGTAGCGATTAGCCCAAGGTCGTTATCTACTCTTCACAATAAACATACTGATGATCACGGTGGCAATCACACAGGTGAGGGCAATGACACTGATTGAGGCAATGCCGACAGTATCAGAAAAAAGATCGCCTAAAAGTTTAGTCCAAATTTCCATCGTGTTAATCCTCTATCAGTCATTAATCAGTATTATGTGAGTAAGTATATTAGTTACTTATTTATGGGTAATCATAGCAAGTTAAACAATCAACAAACTGATCCAGATCAGTGAATGGTTTTGTTACGGTTATGTTATTTTTAAACTGTGATAGCGATGAGTTTTTGCATTCTTATCTGGCTTGGGTATACCTCCTTTCACTTGAAAACGGCGGCTACAATTTGCATGGGTTCCCTCAAACCACACTCAATTGAGTGTGTTAGCGTATTGTTTATAATTTCTATCTTACTTTTGATGTGTTCCATGCCGCCAATTCCCTACAAAAACAGAGTCAAAAATCAAACTTAACGCAATGAGTTTTCGTTCTATTGTTGCCGCTTAATTGATGGGGTAATGAGACCTTGATACAGAGATTTGATTGATATCAAAAGAGGTGGTGTTTGGATATGAATGCTATCAAAACACACTAAAAGGTTGTCCTATGACACTAAAATGCAATCAATCGCGTTGAATATTCAAGGGTAAGTCTCTATACTCCACACAAACGTATAGTTTTTTAGTGATATTTAAATTTAAGGAAAATAAATGATTAACCATGATGTTTTTGCTAAAGCGTTATTACAGCGAGCGAACGACTCTGGGTTAGCCGTATGTAACTTAAAACTACAAAAATTAGCGTATTATTGCCAAGGCTATCACCTAGCTGTACATAAGGCTGCATTGTTTAACGCCCCTGTTAAAGCATGGCAGCACGGTCCCGTTGTTACTGGGATATACCATGAATACAGCCATTTTGGTAACTGTCATATTACAATCCCTACTGGTCAAGATTTCACTGCGGGATTGACAGAGCAAGCGTTACAAATAATGGATTTTGTTATTACTAAATTTGGTCAAATTGGTGCGTGGACTTTACGCAATCAAACGCATCAGGAACAACCTTGGTTATCTCACTATGATGCAGATAAGCGGGAAGCGGATAAACAAGAGATCACCCAAATAGAATTAACGGATTTTTTTAATATGGAGGTTGCTAATATGCAGGATGCTACTTTTGCTAAAATTCTAGACTCAATTGATGATGATTATATCTCAATGCCTGATACTGTAAGCAATGCTGATGAATTTTGTGCATGGATTAAGAGCTTGTAAATGGAACATCAAGTTAAATATGGAACTGGGTTTGTCAAAGCGCTTCAAACTTTAGATAACAAAGTATTGAAAAAATTGTATGCTAACTTTGTTGTTCCGATTCAAAATGGTTTAACGCCACCAGAAGAGTTAGAAGGTAAATATAAGCCCAGTTGGGAAGTGAAATATTCTCAATCGATAATACAAGACGCTTTTATGAAAGAAGCTGTGAAGTATAATCTACATCATTACCATTTTGGCTACCATTTTTATAAAGATGGTAATGACCCTGATTATGACGGACATGTGTCAGATGGAATTATCCACACTCGAATTGAGGTGGAAGATAAAGTTACCAGACATATTATTACTGAATTATGTTTAGATCACTCACCATTCAAAATTCCTTTTGATACAGCGTTTGATAAAGCTGTATAGATAAAAAGGCCGCTACAAGCGGCTTTTTTTATGCCTCGATTTCTGCCAACGGATTCAATCTTACCGCATCTTCTAAATGGTCAGGCGCAAAGTGCGAATATTTCATGGTATCCACAATTGAAGCGTGTCCAAGTATACGTTGCAGCACCAAAATATTACCCCCGTTCATCATAAAGTGACTCGCAAAAGTATGACGTAATACATGTGTCATTTGACCTGCTGGTAATTTTATCTTGGTATTTTTTATTGCAGTTCTGAATGTGGAATCATTACAGCTTTTCGGGAATAGTTTTCCCGTTCGCTTGGGTATCTGTTTTGATAACGCGGTTAATATCGGCACTGAGCGCGGTTTGTTACCTTTGGTACTGACGAATGTAACAATGTTATTTGCGATATGTTCACGGCGAAGATTTACAGCTTCACCTCATCGGCAACCTGTACTTAAACATATTTGTGTAATGACTTGTACATTTTTGTTGTGTGCCTTGCTGAGTGTTTCGAGTAGGTTTATTACTTGCTCAGGTTGCAAAAAAAACATTTCAGATTGCTTATGTTTTAGCATTCTAACCCCTTCAATTGGATTGCCCATGATCTTTGATAATTATTGCCGCGTGGTTTGGGCGGCGGGTAATGGCAGACATAAAAAAGCACTGAAAACGATTAACGAAGAAGTGGCGGAATATGGCAGCACGGGGGCGGGTAAAGCAACGGGTTACTTCGGTAAATTACTCAGGCTATCGCGCGCTTACGGTATCCATACCATCAATGTTTTTCAACGTGGTCAGGAAGTCAGTAAAACCATTATAGATAACTGCGAGTTCGCTTGTATCATGATGCAAAAAACGCCCAAATCAGCCAAGTACCTTGATGAACTAACAGGAGTTCCGGTTAAAGAAATAATCGAACTACGAAAGTTTGATTACATCCTGCAACAAGGCCGCGATTACACGAAAGGTAAAATTAGATGGTAAAAAGTTCCGCTTCAATGCGAGAATTTTATCTTTAAATAGACCCATAGTGCGATCACTCACAATCTGATCAAAGCGTGTCAGTCATTTGGGGTTGTTTCGCAAAAATCGGATTAACTGGCGTATGGCAAAACCTTGATTAGCAAAACGCAAGATTTGACCTAATTCTATTCTTGACCGCAGGGCTACGGAAACAGGAAAGGACAAGTGGTGAGCTATGCAGGGCGTGAGTTAAAATGCTACTTGCTTTGGCTGCTCTATTTGGCGTAAAAAAAGTAGCTTTGTGATATAGTTTAAACATGTAAATTAAATAATAAAGTAGCTGTAGTGCAATGGGACTAGAGATTGATATTAAATCGATAGTATTAAACTATTTGATTGAAAAACAAATGATTAGCTCTAATGATTTAGTTATCAACGAGTTTACGTATGGTAATTTTTCAAGGCGTGTTGATTTAGCTTTCATTAAGAATAATGAGATTTATGGTATTGAAATTAAAAGCGAATTTGACACTTTGAATCGTCTTGATGGTCAAGTAAAAGAGTACCTAAAAGTGTTCGATAAAGTCATTGTGGCTGTCGCTACAAAACATTTAGAACACGCCTTGAAGCTTTTACCTGAATCTGTTGCTCTGTGGGAGTTCAATGGGGAAAGATTGAAGGTCGTACGTCGAGGTAGAAAGGTAAAAATAAGAGATAAATCGACCTTTATCGACGTTATGAGAGTTGCTGATTTAATTAAAGTCTCTAATGGTTTTGGTTTGAGCTATGAGACAAAGAACAGGCACGAATTATCAAAAATTGTGTCTAATCTGCCTGTAACTAAGTTGAGAGAAGCTGCATTTAAAGCGCTTTTCAGTCGTTACTCTGATGGTGTAAGACTGTTCTTCAGTAATGTGAAACACAGAAGGGTAGAGAATGGTGATTTAACAACCTTATCTCTTAATAGAAAAGAGCCAACTAGCCGAGATTTATCTGACATTCTTGAAGACTTAAACAAGAATCTATTCGAATTGTCTCTAAGCTAGTCCTATCTCGGTCAGTAAATACAACTAATCTTCCCAATCTTCCTCAGTATCAAGTACGTCAAAGTCACACAAGTAATGCAGTTGTTGGTACAGGTGGATATTGATCCTAACAGCGGTAGCTCTATTTGCAGACGTTATACAGTACTTATCGCGAAGCTCTGCCGTTTTTTCGATCATTTGTACCCCCCATAAACGTAGATTCGGGTTCCAATAATCACTTTTTACAATTTCTTTAGCTGCCTCTTTATACATAGTGTGCCTTTCTAATTCCGGCACATTACTAGAGTCTTGAAACTCTTTCCGCACGTATCGCCAATCATTTTTTAAAGGATAATCTATTCTTGCCGGTGGGAGGCCTCCACCACCACTAGTTTTGTTTGCTCTAGCACTTCCTCGGTCAGAGTAAATAACTCGAACTTTTTCACACAGTTTACAAACGGTAGTGTGTAATTGCCTTTCGTAGATAGGTAACTCACCTCTATATGTTCCACTAAAACTCGAGGGAAATGAGGATGCTGAGATTGAAAATATCGCGTTAGGAAGGAAGTTGCTAAGTCTTGAAACCAACATGCCATATTGCTCACTCTGAAGTACATCATTACGTTTGATATCTTCAAAATCTAGCAATATTAGTAAGTCCTTAATTTTATTCTCGCTCAGAGTTCTGATAATGGTGTTAATTTTATCGGCACCATCTTTTTTGATTTTGAGTCGAACGACTAACCCTCTATTCAGAGATGATAGTGAATGAACTTGTTGACTTATTTGTTCAAGACTATCAGTTTGTAGAGTAGGAAGGACAGTATCATCTAATTTTGTAATGTATTTAACCCAATTTTCATAGCCATTTTTTGGATTGAGTAATGTATGTACTTCTTTGAATACAGCTCTTTGACTATCAGGATCAGCTAAGTATTTTTTGTTTTTAAGGACAAAATCACTGTCAATATCAGCAATCCATGGGCGTGAGCCTATAGACAGCTCAATTCTAGAAATTGTCTTATCAAGAGTTTTAGAACTTACCCACCCCTTCAGTGGAAATAGCGGTAATAGCAGGTTCTTATCTTTATCTGGCAACTGTTCTAATGCACTCATTTCTGCCGTACTAATAGCCAGTATCGGTAAGTAATTATAGCTTTTATCTATCATTGGATGTTACTCAACATTGAGTCTGTTTTTTAATGCAATCTTCGATACTTCCAAACTTTCAGCTACTGCTTCATAAAGCCGTTCAGCTTTATGCTCCTCAGCTTTTTCGTTCATAAGATCTTGAACAATACCCATAGGCATTAGAATATCTGCAGCTAGTGCATCTGCTTCTCGTTCTATTTTATTTGGTAGATGAGAACGGTATAAGGGGGTATCTTGGATGCCATCTTTTAGCAAGTGACGATGGAGAAGAAAGTGAGCTATTTCATGAGCTATCGTGTAGCGTTGTCTAGCCTTTACATCATGGCTGTTTACACGAATCGTTACTACACCAGCTACTTCTCTAATTTCACCTGCTAAGTTTCCTTTTAGAGTGGCTTTCTTTAGTACTATACCGAAACTTTTTGCTAGCTTACCTACAGCAATAGGATAGCTGTGCTGACAATCTGAAATTATTCTTCTTTGCTCTTCTGTGATTCTCTTCCACTCAAATGACTTTGTCATGTTCTTTTCCTTCCCTTCTAATTCTGTCATTGCCGAAACTTTTATCGTCTTCAGAACCATCAAGATCTGACTCGAAAACATCTAACTCATGAAGTAGCTCTTCTGTACGCTTTTTATCAACGTTATTTGAGTCACTTCGTAAAATCATATCAACTGCATCCTGCAATGGCTCTCGCAGTTTTCCGCTACTAATTAACTTCTCGAGTTCGTTCTTTGCTACGCCATTAATCATTTCTTCCATAGTTCGTTTTGCTACGGATTTTGCTTCTTCTGCTGCGCTATTTTTAGTTAGCTCTTTGATCTCTTTGTATCCCCAGAAGGCTAGAGCTGCAATAGCCAAACCCACAACAGTTAGTAGTACTGCGACACATGTAATCGCAACAGCAGCCAAATCAGCGTAGGTAAAATACTTTTCTTTATTTGCGATCGAACTTAGCGATGACTCGATAGACTCCAATCGACTTTTTAATTGATTTTCTTCTTTGGGTTGAACTGTCTCTGGGGGGATTGCTTCCAGCGCCTTTTCTAATGACTCTATCTTGGCTTCCATAGCATGATTTCTTTCATTGTTTAGTTGCTTCTCAAGTAGCGGTTTAATTGTATTTTCCTGCTTACTTACTGTGATAAATACTGAATTTTTTTGAGAAACGTCTGTATTGAGCTTTGACTCGCTAGCATTTGAAGAAACTGATAATAAAGCGATGAAAATACCTAAAGAGGCTGTTCGTAATGACTTAAGCTGTGTGCAGTTAATCGACAAATTTTAGTCTCTTTATGTCATAGTTTAATTTTGTTCGACAAGGTTATTCGTTGTCTCATTTTTTACCGAATAAGAAGATACTTGTTCAGCGATTTCTACTTGTTACATATTTACAAATCAAGAGGATATGATCAATAGGCAAGTGTATAATGTGTGACTCGTCTATCTCTACGACAGACTATTTGTAACATTACTTAGGTTTGAAAAAAATAGGTAGTTCCAGTATTAATCGCTTGATTAACTACTCACATGGAATAGGGGAAATTGAGTTAGAGGAATCTGCAAGGTAAAGTAGGTAATTAGTTAACAATACACTCAGTTTGAGTGCATTTTTTATGTCTGAAATATAATTACATTGAATTAAGAGTCAGCTTTTATATAATGCTTGTTCGGCTTAAGTCGGAAACAATTTACATGGGTTCCCTAAAACCAGTATAAAGCCTTACAATTCAAGGCTTGTTAATAGTATCTATTGTATTTCTTATCTATCCACATACATGTCACCACTCATTATCGCCGCCAATCCGCCGCCAATACCCTGTAAAAATAACGCAAAAAATATAACTCAACTAAATGACTTTTAGACTAATTTTTATTACTAGTTTGATGGGGTAATGGAACCTAGATGTGTTCAACTATGCGAACGTGTGAGCATATAAGCCGCCCGACAAACTTTTATATTGCCACCTGTCGCAATGGCGGCGAAACCCGCAAAGCGGTTCTAACCTGAGTCATGAAAATAACCCTTAGACCTCTGCTAAACCTGTTTTACCTCAAGAGTGACGCGCCCATGTTGAGGTTCTTTCGATGGATATATTTCCATATCAATTCTAGTTTTGCCAGTGCGTACCACCACTCTAGCTTGTGTTGAGCATTATTATTCTTTAGACTCAGTAGGATACAAGTTTTGGCTAGTGGAAAGCTGGGAAACAAATGCTATGCGTATCGGGAGTTTGCTATGGAGTTAGGTGAAAGAGAAGAAATAGTAAAAGTATGGAGACAAGAGGTTATTCCTGTCATTTACCGACAAGGGAAAGGCTTTCCTTTGCTTGTTAAGCTTCCGAATATTAAAGAGAACCACTTCTGGCTTCAAAATTCAAAGCGAAGTGAGCCAGTATGGGACAGGCAATACAAGTGCTGGGAAACGCCTAAAGCATGGTTTAATGAGTTGGTTAAGCGTTTGCTGATGCGTTTCGGTAAGTTATACATAGTTCAACCTTACCGAGAGCAGGAAAAGTGTGCCCCTGCTTGCATGAATGCCGTTGGTCATGAGTGCCAATGTTCTTGCATGGGGGTTAATCATGGATCTCATAGCTCTAGTAATGATTGGCTAATTGTATCAGACGCATTTGCTACACGCTGGGGAGAAAAAGAGTTAGCCTGTAGGTTGATGGAAAGGGCGAATAGCTAGGCGTTGATAACTTTACTCAATCCCAACTAACGGATTCAACCTAACCGCATCTTCTAAGTGGTCGGGTGCAAAGTGCGAATACTTCATGGTATCCACAATTGAAGCGTGTCCAAGTATGCGCTGCAACACCAAAATATTGCCCCCGTTCATCATAAAGTGACTCGCAAAAGTATGGCGTAATACATGCGTCATTTGACCTGCGGGTAATTTTATCTTTGCGTTCTTAATGGCAGTTCTAAAGGTGGAGTCATTACAGCTCTTCGGGAATAACTTGCCCGTTCGCTTGGGTATCTGCGCTGCTAGTTTTATTGATATTGGTACTGAGCGCGGTTTGTTACCTTTGGTACTGACGAACGTAACGATATTTTTTGTTATATGTTCACTGCGAAGATTGGCAGCTTCGCCCCAACGGCAACCCGTGCTTAAACATATCTTTGTAATAATTAATGCATCTTTGTTGTGTGCATTTTTTAACGTTTCGAGTAGGCCGGTTATTTGCTCTGGCTGTAAAAATCCCATTTCAGGCTGTTTGTGTTTTAGCATCCGAACACCTTCAATCGGATTGCCTTTTGTCCATTCACCCAATCTGGTTAACTCGTTAAATAGGGCACGAACATAAGTTTGCTCATTGTTGACGGTTTTAGGACTGACTTTCTCAAGGCGTAATTTGCGGTAGGCTGCAAACATGGTTTTATCAAATTTGTTGGCTAATGGATTACCCATCATTTTTGATAATGCCAATAATTTATTTTTGCGGTTGAATCCATCGGTGAGCGTCTGGCCGTGCAGGTTATACCAAGTTTCAATGAGATCATTGAGCCGCTCGGTATCGTTAAGTTCTTCTAGCCAGCCTTCATCCTTGGCTTTTTTACCAATGTAAGCCTCAAAGCGTAAAGCCTCTGATTTGGTGCTAAACCGCTTTCTAATTCTGCGACCACCGCGCCCAAATGGGTACATTTCCACAAGGTGATAGCCGTCTTGTTGCTGTGTGATTGACATGAAATTGGCGTTATTTCCCTTTCTTATCCATTGAGTTACATTACTTTACAGTGTTACACTGTATAAATAAACAGTGGTATTGAGAGGTTAAATGGAACAACGGTATATTCAAGCGCATCGACTGGTGTTGGAAGTGGCCGAAATTGAGGCTATCCCCGATTCCGTGATAAAAGCCTTGCGCTGGCGACAATGGAAAGTTAAAACCCATTTGTGGACTAAACAGCAGTCGTTTTCACCTCGTCATCTTCAGCTTGCTCAATCAAGCGCCCGCCTTGTTGAACAAAATCATGGCGCAATAAATCTGATAGCATCGAAAAGTTAACGCCTTCTTTGGGCGTTATCCACCCCAATTCAATGGATGTCGTTAATGTTTGTTCAAACGCGGCATTCAACAATTCTGCAGGTACACCATCTTTTCCCATTTTCGGCGTGTTATTGCCCGGTGCAATTTGACCTACCTCTGGTTCCACGCTTGATGTAGATAACCAAAGCGCATATTCAGGGTGGTTTTTGGTTAAACTTAAAAATGCCTTCATAGAAACCTCAACAGTTCCGTGCTCATACTTCTGGTACGTGCGGAATGCCACGTCCAGTTTTTCAGCGAAAGCTGTTTGTGTTAACCCCTGCGTTTTGCGAATTAATTTAAATTTATCTTTTAGTTTCATTTGACTTGTACCATATATGGGTTTAATCTTCATTTTGTAGCTCAATTGATACATTCTTAACGGGATGTACCAAAACTGGGTTCAACCTACTATTACACCACAGGAGCAACAAATGACGATAGCAATTTTGATTGATACCCCGTTTTTATCTATCCCTGAATACGCTAGGCGAACAGGCTTAAGCGTAAGAACCGTGACCGAAGATATGGAAACGGGGTTGATTCCTTTTTATCAGCGTATGCGTAAATCTAAACGTCTTGTCAATATGGTCGCACTTGCACAAATGGCCGCGACCGCAGCTGAAAGTCCAGAACCTTGGAACCATCCGCAACAAATTGGTGAAATATCATGACCTCAAGTTTAGCACCAGAAGAAAAGCAGCGCGGTTTGGCTTGGTGCAAAAAATTAAAACTGGATATTTTGCGCCATCAGTACAAAGAGTCTCGCTCACCTCGCAAGCGTGAATTAATCGAAGCACAAGCTAAAAAGTTAAATTAAGGATCTCGTTATGAAAGCAGATGCTGCAATGTACCCTTGGAATGATGAAGTATATGTTGATATATGTGGTGCCGATATGGCTGTTTATCTTGAAAATGTCACGGGTGTCCGTGTTAGTGGCGGGTCTGATAGTTTTGTGTCTTTACGTTTTTATCGGGTTAGTAGCTTTCTTGGAAGTTTTTCACTATCTCTACTTGAAGGTGTTGCTTTGGTTGCTAGATTAGAATCGCTAGGTGTTGAAATCCAAGGCGACCTTGATGTGCCGGAGGTTGCGTAGTGAAAACGCAATCTGAAATGTCGAGAGACTTGTATTTTGAGCACTTAACCCGTGCGGTGGATATTGAAAAGCTGTGCTTGCCTAAGATGGTTGAAACTGACCTGCTATACAAGATTGAAGCCCGTAAACGCCGTGAAAATGCAAGTTATGAAAACATGGACGCGTTTATTAAAACCACCATTAACGACGCGGTAAAATGCGCTAAGTTTATTGTGAAAGAATTCCCCTTTGCAACTCGTAATCCTGACGATTTGCGCACACTCAGAATGAAAGTGGCTAAACCATTAAGCCACTTCATTTTGATGCAAGATGAAGAACTAAGAAAGCTGTCTCAAAATCTAGCTTGTCAAAATATTAAATTAATCGGCTCAGTCAAACTTGCAGCGAATGAAGATGAAGAAAGCGAAGGTGGTCGCACTTATCTGGACGCGCTTGCAAGTGCTTATGTGTTAATGCGTAAAAACCTAAGGGGTTATCACTTGATAGCACCAATGGAAGGTAAGAAGCGTTTTAAAACAGAAGACTTAGAAGTTTCGATTAGAAAAATGATTTGTGATGAGTGGATTTTGAGACAGCTTTTATCGCTGCGTACTTATTATATTGAATACTGCCAAGTGGCATTAGGTCGAGTGGGTAAAGGTAAGCACCAATCCACCATGATATCTGATATCTCTTACAAGAACTGGACGGCAGCGCAGCGCAAAGCAATGGCGTTCATCAAGTCTATGTGTCTTGTCAATGAAGAAACGGGCGAGCGATACGATTTAGAAGAAGTCGTTAAGCGCACCACATCAAACCCTAAAAATCGTCACACAGAAATGATGGTGCAAGCGCGCGGCTTTGAAGATTTGGCTGTCTCTCGTGAATACATCGGTTTGTTTTTTACATGGACACTGCCAAGTAAATATCACCGTAATTCGGATAAGTGGGACGGTTCGAGTATCAAAAAAGGCGCAAGACGGTTGATGTACTTATGGGGCGTTGTTCGCGCTACTTTGCAGAAAGCTAAGCTTGATTACTTTGGTTTTCGCGTATCTGAACCGCATAAAGACGGTTGCTGTCACGCGCATTACTTCATGTTTTGCCACCCAGAGAATGCGGATGCTTTGATTGAGGTGATGCAGCACTACGCAACCCAAGAAGATAGAGCTGAGTTGGGGGGCGATATTACACCGCGTTTTACCGTGAAAAAGGCAGACCCTAGACAGGGCGGCGCTACTGCATATATTGCTAAATACATTGCCAAGAATATTACAGGTAACTTCCTGCCAGAAAGTGACGCTGAACTAAATGCCTTTAAAGCCCGCGCTTGGTCATCAACGTGGCGCATTAAACAATTTCAATCATTTGGTGGCGTTGCTGTTACTAAGTGGCGCACTGTTCGCCGCGCTAAAAAAATTGATGTTGAATTTGATGATGAATGTCTAGAGATGTTCAACCATGCAGATAAAAGCCGCTGGGCTAAATTCTGCGAAACAGCGGGTAAAGCCAAGCTTGTTATTGAAAAATCAATTAATCGTTACGGTGAAACTCGCCGTAAGGTTTTAGGTTTTTCTTGGCTTTGTAAAACAATTCTAACCACAAACGGCAATTTCAAATTAATGAGTAAGTCCGACTTAGCGCGTGCGGACGAAGCTTTAAAAAGTAGCGGAGCTACGTCTTGGAGCACTGAAAATAACTGTAACCAGCCTCGTGGTGAGGTGGTTAAGAAAGAAAATAATAACCAAAGTTGTCGTTTTACAAAATTTTTAAGACCGGATTTTTTATCGCAGGTTTCAGATGATGAATATGCTCGTCAGCTTTTTAACAATCTTGATTAAACAAAATATGGATATGTGAAATATGAACAACAACGAACTCCAGCAAGCGGCTAATGCGACAACAACAGAATTGGTTAGCAGTGCTCAAACATTTACAAACTCGCTAATGGGTAAAGGTTTTAAGCCATTAGTGAGTGCATTAATCCGGTATATCAAAATTACCAATGCACGTTTAACAAAAATAGAAGGGGAATCTAATGGAAATTGATG
>NZ_JABSQR010000033.1 GCF_013215705.1 Moritella sp.
CGGGAGCAGGATTTGAACCTACGACCTTCGGGTTATGAGCCCGACGAGCTACCAGACTGCTCCATCCCGCGACAATTCTATAATCAAGATTTCAATTAACTAAACGACTTACGTTGTTTCCGCTAACCCCTGTCTCGATGGCGGCTATAATACTTTTTTCCGAAAACTCTGCAAGTAAAATCTGCTCAGAATCACAATTCAATGATAAAACTCTGAATTCCGTTCAGTTTAACGCCAATGAGATGACAAATAACACAAACCAATAGCGCGTTAATGTTGCTCTATCTAAAACATTACTTTAGTGCTGCCAGCTCTTGCTTCGCAAGCTTAGCGACCGAATCATTAGGGTAATCTTTAATCACCAATTTAAAATAACGTTTCGCTTCACTATTCGAACCGGTTAACTTAGCAAGCTGGCCAAGTTTCTGTAATGAGTCGGCACGTTTATTAGATGCGGGATACTGAGTAACGATCTTTTCAAATTCAATTTTCGCTTCATCATTCTTGTTATTTTTACGTAACAATAGCCCTAACCAATAATGTGCATTCGCGGCTAGCTCAGATTCTGGATACGTTGAAATAAAACTTTGTAGCGCAGGAATAGCTTCATCATACTTACGCTCATTTTTGATCAATTTTATAGCGTAATTATAAGAATCTTTACCGGTTAAATTTACAGGCTGATTTGTAGCATTCAGAATACTAGCATTAGTTGCAACTGGCGTTACCGGTTTCGCGACAAGCGTAGTACGTATACGCTCAATATCATTGAGAATATCACGTTGTCGTTGTGTGATTTTGCTCTGTTCTAGATTGCTTTCTTCGATAGCACCCTGCAAGTTCATTAATTCAATCGATAATTGATCAAGTCTTTGCTGAGTGTCTAATTGCGATCGGGTGCGAGCTTGGAGGATATTCTCTATACGGGTAAGGCGTTGTTCAACGGAACGCGTTGCTTTGTTCGTTACCATCTGAGCACTTGCTGTTGCATCAAGTACCGTAGCGGGTGCCGCATGCCCCAAACCACTATAAAGAACGGCCATAATAATGGCCGTTTTAGTATTAATTCGAATCAAGGTGACTAATCCTTTAGTAAACTAGCACTGCACGTCGATTTTGAGTGAATGCAGCATTCGTATGAGAAGTATCTACAGGTTTCTCTTCACCATAACTAACTGTTGAGATCTGGCTTGAAGAAACACCTAGATTGTTTAGATATTTAACAACAGCGTTAGCACGACGTTCGCCTAGTGCGATGTTATAACCTGGTGTACCACGTTCATCAGCATGACCTTCAATTAAAACTTTAACCGCAGGGTTATCAATTAAGAAGTTAGCGTGATCTTGTAATAATTCACCATATTCTGCAGTAACTGCTTGTTGATCAAAACCAAAGTAAACAACATGGCGTTTACGTAGTTCATCCATCACCTGTTTTTTAACTTCTTCTACTGTTAAATTTTCAACTGAATCAATGCTTACATCAGTATCACTACCAACAATAACATTCGAACCCGAACCAGTATTACCATTAGTCGTTGTATCACTTACTGTTTGTTGTGCAGAACTTTCAACGCCATCATTTGTAGTTGAATCTGTTGTTGAGCTACATGCAGCCAATGTCAGCATTGGTAACGCAATTACTAAACTTTTTAAGATTTTATTTAGTTGCATTTCTTTTTCCTATCAATAATTAATTCTTTTTAGATGTCAAGAAAGGTGACCAAGCTGGTGCTTTTACTTCTCCATCACTTGCCGGCAACACCGCTTTAAAACGTCCATCCATTGAGACTAGCGACAATACCTGTTTTCCCTTAACAACCGTGCTATAAATCACCATACTGCCATTTGGCGCAATGCTTGGTGATTTATCAAGACGACCGTTAGTCAGTTTTTGAACATATCCATCAGACAAATCCTGCTTGGTTACACTATACTTGCCTTTTTGCAAACTGACCATAACTAAATTCTTACCATCTGGACTAATTGAAGGGTTCAAGTTTGCATTACCCTCAAAGGTAAGTCGTTTAATTTTCTTACTTTCTAAATTAATCTGATAGATCTGCGGACGACCACCGCGTTCAGAGGCAAATACAATCGACTTACCATCAGGAGCCCAAGTTGCTTCGGTATCAATACCACGATTTTTAGTTAAGCGGTCGAGTTTTTTGGTCTTCAAATCGTAAACATATACATCTGCTTGACCTGATTTAGACAGTATCATCGACAACTTCGAGCCATCCGGTGAAAATACCGGTAAAATATTACTGCCTTTATACGGTTCGATTAGCTCACGTTTTTGTGTAACCAGATCATAAATCCAGATCTCATGTTTTTTGTCTTCCATACTCATGTAAGCAAGCTTTTTACCCGTCGGATCCCATGACGGTGACATCACTGGCTCCGTGGAACGGAATAATATATGTTGATTCATACCATCATAATCAGAGATTAATAACTTAAATGGGTATTTGTCATCATAATTAATCGCAACATAAGCAATCCGCGTTAAAAATGCACCCCGAGTACCCGTTAAGTTCTCAAAAATATAGTCGCTTAATCGATGTGAAATATGGCGAGGGCGGCGGGTCGAAAAATTACCTTTCAAATTCAGTTTAATATGATCATTATTTAGAACTAACTGTTCATCAATTTTTTGTGGTGTTTGATTTTTAAAACCAGATAACACATTAATGAGTTGAAAATGGATCTGCAAACGGCCATCTTGTAGTGGTTTTATGGTACCAATTACAATCGCTTCGACACCGGTTTCTTTCCATGCTGCATAATCAACGGCAGTTTCTGTTGCTGGCGTTTGTGGCATCAATCTGCGTTCTAATGGTGAAAAACGACCACTGTTACGTAAATCGTCTGCGATAACACGGGCGAAATCCGTCATGTCTTTTGGTTTAGGCTGCACACCTAACCATTTAAACGGCACCACTGCGACAGGTCTGGCACTGTTGGTGCCTTCTGTAATGACAATTTCTAATGCCGCATGCGCGATTTGTATCTGCATGAGACACACAATAAAGAAAGATAAAAATCGTTTAGTTATACTCATATTAAATCTCTGGTCTAAAAATCAAATTAATATTTTTAAGTTTTCTGGCAACTTCAGGATCTGTCGACATCGGCAAGCTACCGACCTTATTCACGGCGTTAACGCCAGCTCGACAAACGATGTTATCACCTTTGCCACTGGTTACACTTAATACCAGACCGGAATCGGACAAACGAATATTAAGCGCACATGACTTACCTTTCATCGCATCACTGGTTAACATATTGCGTTGAATAGAGCTTTGAATTCGGGCTTGGTACTTATCAACTTCACTTAGTACTTCCTGCTGACGTACTGCATCAAGTTGCTGGATCTCACTTTCAAGTTCAGATGCAAACTCGGCTTCAATTTGTTCTTGCATCAAGCGTTCCTCCCTGTCACGTTCAATTTTAGCTAAACGTCGGCGTTCTTTTTCGGCGGCTTTACGTTTTTTCTCAGCAACACGTTTCTTTTCAGTTTCCTGACGCTTACGTTCTTGCTTCGCTTCGTCTGCCTTTTTACGCTTATTTTCGGCAACAACGGCAGCTTGACGCTTACGCTCTTTTTCTTCTGCTGCTTTACGTTTTTTATCCGCAGCGGCAGCGGCTTGTTCGGCTTTCTTGGTCGCTGCTTCGGCTTTTTTCCGTTCTTCAACCTTCTTCAAGCGGTGCTGCTCAGCTTTAAGCGCAGCGGCTTCGGCAAGTTTACGTTCAACTTCTTTTTCTGCACGCTTCGTTTCAGCACGTTTTGCCGCTTGTTCTGCTTTTCGCTGATCATTTTTTGCTTTTACAATGGCAGCTTCTTTCTGCCTGCGTTCTTCATTCAGCTTGTTAATACGATCTTCAGCTTGTTGTAAACGTTGCTGTTCTTTTCGGCGTTTTTCTTGTTCCGTCCGTTTGATCCGATCAGCATGCTGCTTTACAGCTTGTTCACTCACAACCACTGCTTGGATCGTTTTCATCTTTGGCTGTGGTTTTAATGGTGCCGATGTGGCACTTAAACCAAGTAGCACGAGTAGAACGACATGTAATCCAACCGAAATAATAATAGCGACTGAGTACTTAGACTGATTATCCTTCATCTTTATTTATACCCTACCCTACTCTTAACAACTCTTAATGACTCTTAACTACTTTTAATGTAACTACTCTACTGGATCTGTCATTAAACCAACAGAAGGTGCACCAGCCTGTTGTAGAACAACCATTAAACGGATCACTTGTGCATACGCCACAGAGCCATCCCCCTTTACGATAACGGGTGTATCAGGTTGTAGTCTTAAATGGGCTGCAACTAACGTCGCTAAATCATCGGGCGACATAGGCGACTTATCACCGTCACCCACATCAAGATAATATAAACCGTCTTTATCAACAGAAGCGACAATGGGTGGTTTACTGTCTTGTGATAACGCTTCGGCTTGAGCTTGTGGTAGATCCACAAGTACACCTTGAGTGACTAATGGGGCTGTCACCATAAAAATAATAAGTAGCACCAACATCACATCAATATACGGTACTACGTTAATTTCTGCTACAGGTCGTCTGCGCTTACGTCGATAAGGCTGCATCGCTTAATCCTGTGTTTTTTTAGCCAAGGTCTGGCGATGTAAAATACTGGAAAATTCTTCCATGAAATTAGCGTAATTATTTTCAATTCTCATCACTTGATCCGAAAATCGGTTATAAGCAATAACGGCTGGAATCGCGGCAAATAGACCCATAGCGGTGGCAATCAAGGCTTCGGCAATACCCGGTGCAACCATAGCTAAAGTGGCTTGCTGGACAGCACCTAACGCAATAAATGAGCTCATGATGCCCCATACCGTACCAAACAGACCGATATAAGGACTAATTGAGCCGATTGTAGCAAGATTATTTAAGTGAACTTCAAGGTCATCAACTTCACGGGATAAAGCAACCCGCATCGTACGGTAACTGCCATCCATGATCGCATCGGTATTATCTTGATCGGCATTATGGATACGCACATATTCTTTAAAACCAGCGTGGAAAATTAACTCCATACCCTGAATATTATTTTTTCGCGCTTCGCTTTCTTTATACAATTTAGATAAATCGATACCAGACCAAAATCTATCTTCAAATCGTTTCGACGCTTCATTGGCTTGCGTCAACGCTTTTGAGCGGTGAAAAATCATTGCCCATGATGCTACGGACATGGAAAGCAGTATTAACATCACTGCTTTAACTAATATGCTAGCTTCCCAAAAAAGTTCAAAAAATGAAATATCAGCAGCTTCCACTGGTTAGTTTCCTTATAATTTCTGTCGGCATCGCACAGGGTTTCTTATGAGACAATTGAATGCACGCCACTTTAACTGTTAATTCTGACAATAATTTACCACTTTCATGATAAATACTCTGAGAAAAGACCAGAGATGCGCGTTTAAGTTCCTTAATATGTGATTTTATAATTAATAAATCATCCAGATATGCCGGATAACGGTAATCGATGTCTATTTTTCGCACCACAAATGCAAGATCTTGTTGCAGTAATAATGCTTGTGAAAAGCCTTTATCACGTAACATTTCCGTTCTTGCGCGCTCTGCGTAGTTCAAATAATTACTGTGGTATACCACGCCACCAGCATCGGTATCTTCAAAATAAACGCGAGCCATAAACTCACTTTGTATTATTTCATTTTGCATTATTTTAAAGCCTACATCTCTCACGCTACAACTCGAATTTATACCGCAATAATCAAATAATTTAACGTTATAAGCTTATTAATATACCTGACAAAAATAAGATATGAAATTGATTTAATATGAAGATTACGTTTCTATGGCTATTTTTCTGGGTAATCAAAGCCCAAATGCAGATAAGCACGTGCTGTCGCGATACGCCCACGCGGTGTACGCTGTAAGAAACCTTGCTGAATGAGATACGGTTCAAGCACATCTTCAATGGTTTCACGTTCTTCACCGATTGCCGCAGCAACGTTATCTAATCCAACGGGACCACCTGAAAAAGTATCAATAATGGCGATTAACAATTTACGGTCCATGTAATCAAACCCACAAGTATCCACATCAAGCATACTTAACGCCGCTGACGAGATCTCGGCATCTATATCGCCATTGTGTTTTACTTCGGCATAATCACGTACACGACGTAATAAGCGATTAGCAATACGTGGGGTACCGCGCGCACGTCTGGCTATTTCTAACGCTCCGGCACGATCCATATTCAAACCTAAACACGTCGCCGAGCGTAATACGATATCTTGTAAATCTTCAACTTTATAAAATTCTAGGCGCTGGACAATACCAAAACGGTCGCGTAATGGCGATGTTAACGAACCCGCACGCGTCGTTGCACCGATGAGAGTAAAAGGCGGTAGATCAAGTTTAATCGAACGTGCAGACGGACCTTCACCAATCATAATATCTAATTGGTAATCTTCCATTGCTGGATATAAAATTTCTTCAATTGACGGGTTCAAGCGATGTATTTCGTCAATAAATAATACGTCATTCGGTTCAAGGTTAGTCAGTAGCGCGGCAAGATCCCCTGCCTTCTCTAATACCGGTCCCGATGTGGTTTTAATGCTTACGCCCATTTCATTAGCGACAATATTCGCTAATGTGGTTTTACCTAATCCAGGAGGACCAAAAATCAATAAATGATCCAGTGCATCATCACGTCGCCTACTGGCTTCAATAAAAATTTCCATTTGACCACGTACGTGGTCCTGCCCTTGATAATCAGACAGCATTTTTGGTCGAATAGCACGGTCTATGACTTCTTCTTCGCGGACGGTACCGCTAGAAATTAATCGATCAGCTTCAATCACTAAAGTAACTTCCTAATTAGTTCTGTAAGGTGGCACGTAATGACAGACGAATAATCTCTTCACAACTCATACTTGGCTGTGCAACTTGCTTGATCATCTTCGCGACTTGCGCAGGTTTATACCCTAAACCAACCAAGGCTTCTTCCGCTTCTTCAATCGCATTCGATGCCGTATTACCATAACCTTGTAATTGGGCTTTATCTGCTTCAGGGGTAAATAAATCTTGAGTCACCCAGTTTTTCAGGCGGTCACGCATTTCCACTAATAAACGTTCGGCGGTCTTTTTACCCACACCCGGTAACTTAATTAAGCTGTTGATATCATCGTGTTCAACACAGTGTGCAAACTGGTTTGCGGTCATACCAGATAGAATTGCTAATCCCAGTTTAGGGCCAACACCATTCACTTTAATCAATTCTCGGAACATTAAACGTTCCATTTTATTATTAAAGCCGTAAAGTAATTGTGCATCTTCTCGAACCACAAAGTGGGTGTAAACGATCACTTCTTTATCCACATCGCCAAGCTCATAGAAGCAGCTCATCGGCAGTTTAATTTCATAACCGACACCATTCACGTCAAGTAAAATTTCGGGCGGTTGCTTTTCTAATAAAGTGCCACGTAAACGTCCAATCACAATTATTTTCCAACATTTTTAAATACGAATATAATGCTGAGTAGCATAATAAAATACTGGTTAAATATCCAGATCAATTTCTTTTTTCGGTTAATTGTAACGTCCGCGTGCAGTGCCTTTAACTTTACCTGCCATATTAATCAAGGTACGTAAACTCTGCGCATGACATAACGCTACGGCGAGTCCATCGGCAGCATCAGCTTGCGGCGTTCCTGGCAACTTAAGTAAATTCACCACCATTTGCTGGACTTGTTCTTTATCTGCACCACCGTGACCAACGACGGCTTGCTTGATCTGACGAGCGGTATATTCTCCGACCTCAAGATCATTAGATACCGCCGCAACAATCGCGGCACCACGAGCTTGACCCAGTTTTAATGCTGATGCTGCGTTCTTACCCATAAATACATCTTCAATGGCAAATTTATCTGGTTGGAATTGGATTATAATTTCACATACCCCGGCATGGATTTGCTTTAAACGCTCGGGTAACGTATCGCCCGAGGTACGAATACAACCGCTGCCCAAATATTGAAATTTACCGTGTATATGCTGGATCACGCCATATCCAGTGATCCGCGAACCGGGATCAATACCAAGAATAATACTCATAGTTTATTATCTTCAATTGTCATGTTTATAATTACAGTATACCTGCACCTAAGCTTGAAACCTAAACCCAGTACCTAATCCATATTCCATTAAAATAACGCGTATAAATTAAACAGTTAAAACCGCACGCCTTGACCTGATTATTCCACCATGGTGTAAAGAAGTGTATTTCAAATCATTTGCTCATATTGATACATTGTGAATAAACGTTAGCTTGCTATAATGCGCGTTTTTATAATCAACCTTGTGGGGCTAAAATGAAAAGAGTCGTATTATATACGCAGAAAAAGTGTCCAAATTGCGATTCGGCAAAGCGCTACTTAGATGAAAAGAAAATACCTTACCGTTTATGCAGTGTGAATGAACCACGCGGCAGTAAAGAATTAGCCGCGATAGGTGGCCGAGGGGTACCGACCCTTAAAATTGGTGACCAAGTACTGCGTGGTTTCTCAATTAAATCATTCGAAAATATGTATCGCGGTTAAACTCGCGTACAGACCTGACTGTTATTATACTCTCGATGTTATTAACAGCAGCATTTAATCATTACCTATGGATATAAATCATGAATAATCGTATTGCTCAGCTAGGACTTATCATCAGTTTACTGTTTTCTACCTTGGTAAACAGCGCAGACATCGACAGTATCGATCTTAAAGTCACCATGAAAGAGATGCGATTAGCGTACACTCAAGCAATGAAAGCAACATCAGCGGATGAATTTTCGACTCGCATTGATAAAATGAGTAAAATGCTTGCCGTAGCACAAAGCTATAACTTTTCACCTGAACGTGCAGAGATGTCAAATCAAGGTTTAGATAAAGTAGAATCAATATTGAACAGCATTCAACAAGCCGATATCACCGACGAAAATCTTGCCGTTGCGCAAGCTAAATTAGAAGACGTTGATAGCTTAAGAAAAGAATACCATAAGAAAAGTAAGCCTAGCATTTGGCAGCTCATCTTTGGTTAATCAATGAAGTCTTCGGTTAATACATAATACCATGTCGGTAATGAGTATTGCCGTCATATTAGTAAAAATTAGGAACAGATTACATGTCAAACACGCTCGACGAGAACCAAATAGCAACAATTCAAGCTTACGATGAAGAGAAGCGCCTTAGCTATTTATTAAAAGAAGTAACAAACGAACGCAAAATCTGGATCCTAACGGATGAACACGGTTGTGTCATGCTAAATAACGATGACGAAGATTGTGTGCCAGTATGGCCTAACGCAGAGTTTGCACAATCTTGGGCGACTGGCGAATGGGAACACTGTAAAACAGAATCTATTTCATTAGCTAAATGGCAAAGCCGTTGGACATCAGGTTTAATGGATGATGACTTAGCTATCGTTGTCTTCCCTAATCTTGATGATGAAGGGCTTATCATGTTCCCTGACGAATTTGATATGGCACTGCAGAAACAAGCGAAAAAGAAGCGCTAATCACCAAATAACAGTTCTAAACCTGCCTGTTATCAGATGATAGCGGCAGGCTTTTTATTTTCACCTTTACTTCCCGTCCCGCCACTTAGCTCCTCATACCAATTTCTAAAAAACTAGTGCTACCAACATCACTAAGTTAACGAAATGCTATTTTATTTATCTTCAATCTCATGTATGGTTTCCCTTTCCTGTGCAATTGGCCTAACGATATGATTTCAAACAAGCTAAAATTATTTATTGTCTGCATATGTTTATCATTATTAAGCGGTTGCTCACTGGTTAGATGGAAAACAGACAGTGATGAAGGCAGCCTTAAAGCCGTGGGCTTTACACAACTCGATATTAGCTTAGATGAAGGTGGTACTCTGAGTTATTGGCGTGGTGGTCAAGGCCAACCGCTATTATTAATTCATGGTTTTGGTGGCAGTGCCGTCACCACGTGGAAAGATGAAATGCTTGCCTTAAGCGCAAATTATGATGTTATTGCACCGGATCTTGCTTGGTTCGGTGATTCTTTTAGTGCTGGCGAAGCCAACCTAACCACAGAAACAAATACCATTTTCCAACTTATTGATGAATTAAAACTTAATAATATCAACATCGCCGGTATCTCATATGGTGGATTTGTCACTTTCAATATACTCCACAACGCTAACCAAAATGACCGTATTAATAAAGCCATTATTATTGCCAGTCCCGGTCCCTACTTCAGTGATAATGATCTAACCGCGTTAACCAAACGCTTTGCAGTCGATAATCCAGAGGACTTCTTTATACCAAAGAACAGCGATGAATTACGCCGTTTATTTGAGGGCATTTTCGTCGAACCGAAAATGATGCCAGATTTTGTGGCTGACCAAATTTATCAAACTTACTTTGCTGCTTGGCATAAACAAAAAATAGCCATGATCCAATCGTTATCCGCAGACCGCGACACTCTATTAACAGCGCCGATCGCAACCACGCCAACCCTCCTAATTTGGGGTGAACAAGATCGTATTTTCCCCGTTGAACACGGTATTTATCTCAGTAAAAAAATACAAGCGCCTCTTGTCGTCATTCCAAACACAGGCCATGGCGTCACAAATGAACAACCCGAGATGGTTGTCCGTTTAATTAAAACCTTTATCGAAAGCGAAAAGCTATAACGACTGTTTACCGCGATATAACAGTATAGCGTCTGATTTATGTACAAGACTATGGTTATCATTGGTGTTTTGTAGGTAAGACATTTATTATTTAATCATTAAACTTTAAGAGTATTGAATTGAGTTATGAGTAAAAAACATTACGTCGTATGGAAAGGTGTGAAGACTGGGGTATTTGATAACTGGTCTGAAACTAAAGCACAAATTGATGGCCGCAGTGATGCGCAATATATGGGTTTCCCATCAAAACAAGAAGCTGACCAAGCATTCGCCTCAACCTATACTCGCGCATTAATGAAACGCTCATTAGCAAAAGAAGGTCCGACTGGTTCAGGTGTTAAACCAAAAGCAACACGTCCTGCCGGGGCATCTAAATCAATTCTATCGACACCACCACAAGTTGCAGATCTCAACATTTATTGTGATGGTGCTTGTTCCCCTAATCCGGGTAAATCGGGTACAGGCATGGCCGTTTATGAAAAAGATAAACTGGCACAATTATGGTACGGTTTATACGAAGCGAACGGGACCAACAACTCAGCAGAATTAAATGGTTTATTAGTCGCCTTCCGCTTTGCAGCATCACATATAGCACAAGGTAAAACCGTACAAGTGCTTTCTGATTCTAGATACTCTATTGATTGCATCACTAAGTGGGCAAAAGGTTGGAAAAATAAAGGTTGGAAACGTGGTAAGAATGAAGAAATAAAAAATCTGGCCATTATTCAACAATGTTTTAGTTTGTATGAGCAATTAAAATCCAATTTAATTATTAATCACGTAAAAGGTCATGCGAATATTGAAGGCAATGAGCTATCAGATCGTATGGCGGTATTAGCACGCAGCCAACAAGAACCTAAGTTAGTGCAATATACTACCAGTATTAACGTTGCCGAAATTCTAGCCATGCCATCAGGCTAGTAACGCTAACCGATATTTACGTCTTATCTAATATAGAGAAATAAGCTGACGGTACTGCCTCAGCTTATTTCTCACATCCCAAATATATCCATTACATAATAGGCGTACAACCTTTCAGCAGTAGCGCCATATTCGCACTTGATTTAGCTTGGGCATAATAAGTATCCGTCGTTGTCGCTGCACTTTGGGTCATAGAGCCAATATCTGCAGAAATAAGCGGAGCAAGTACCGTTAGCGCCGATGCAGACTGCCGATCCACTTCATAAGCTAAAAATGCTTTACTGATTTCGGTACACGAAAAAGCATCAGTGCCTTTTTGCGCCATATTATAAGCCTGAGATGACGTTTCACAGCCCGTTAATAGACCTGCAAACAATGCGATTACTATTATTTTATGCATCAAATTTCCTTATGTTGATAAATACATACGCCAATACTCAGCGTTTAAATCAATATTCCCTCATCAATTATAGCTGACAAAATTAAGATAAACCGCGACAGAGCACACGCATAAAAATAATTTTTTGTGAATAAATAATTACGTATTTACATTTATCAGCTGCACGTTAAGATGATAAAAACATGGTCAAATGAACGGAATAATATGTCAACGCATTGGTTTAAGATATTAATCCCAGCTATAATCTGTAATTCTCTATTACCTGTTTCGGCTGAAAATATAACTGAATTGTCAGGCAAAGACTGTCGCGCAATGACAAATGCGGGCGTCATATCCGCAGCGGCACCTGTGCAATGTGATCGTTTAAGACAAGTACGATTCGACTATATCGATTTTCAGGGTCGGCAGCACAATAACGGTTCAATTATCGTCATGGATGCAGTATCACCTTACATTACGGCTATTTTTGATCGTTTATATACCTTGAAGTTCCCAATCAATAAAGCACAGCCAATACGCCATTACGAAGGTGATGATGGCCTATCAATGGCGGAAAATAATACCTCGGCATTTAACTATAGACCGATCAAAGGTAAGCGTTCACTATCGATTCATGCTTATGGTTTAGCCATTGATATTAATCCAAAACAGAATCCGTTCGTTGAGTTTGATGAACACGGTAGTGCAAGCTTCAAGCCTGAAGATGGGGCGAAATACGCGAACAGAATACAATTTAGATATGGTAAAGACCAACGCCAAGGCTTTGCCGAAGATGTCGTTGCCACCTTTGCTGATAATGGCTTTTTATATTGGGGTGGTTTTTGGAATACACCGATTGATTACCAGCACTTTCAAGTCAGCCGTAATATGGCCAACTTAATGTCGGCAATGCCCGCGGATCATGCCAGTCAGTTCTTTGATAATTATGTGCGGTGGTATCAATCATGTAAGATCCGTTACCCTACAGCTTATGCGCAGCATAAAGTAAACGACTATGTACATTATTTAGAGTCCATGCTAAATAGTAAGTCTCTCAGTAAAACCTTTACTCGGTCACCTGAAAAAGTAATAGCGGCGATACAACAACCGCTACAAATATCGACTATTTGTGTAAGAGATTAAATGTTGTAAGAAATTAAAGTCCCCGACTAAGGCTGTTATTATTCGTCACCTAATGGTTTATAAGGCCAATAGAAATGACCTGCACGGATAATAACGGTCGATATTGCTAGTACTAATGCCGCAACCGATAACCAAACGACATCCACACTCTGTAACTCTTTCATACCTAAAGTAACATATCGGGCAATTGCCATGATTGCGATATAGATAGGATAACGAACTGGGATCTTACCATTAACAACAAATTGCTGGATCATGGCGAGTACTTCTAGATAGATAAACATTAACAAGATATCCGTTAACTTTACCGTTCGTTCTTCATAAACATGAAAAAAGTCATTTGCCATCGCGTAAATTGTTGCAATAGTAATTAAAACAAGCAACACAGCTTCTATATAGCTAAATATTTTTAAGAAAACGTGACTAAACTTTTTGGGTAAATGTGATGGCATACTTGCTCCGTGTCCAAATGCGCTCATACTGAATGTAAACAGTAGTCACTAATATACCCGCTATTACCGATAAATCATATGTCTCTATCGTTTATGCAAAAAGCCAGATGAAGCATTAACTTCAACTGGCTTTGAATTAACACCAAGGCAAATTAATTAAGCGGTCACCGCCTCAGTGTTATCTGACTTCTTAAGTACTGCATAGCTGATACCCGTCACCAGTGTACCCGCAACAATCGCGACTAAATACATCCATACAGGGGTGATAGCATTGGGAATTAACAGTACAAATAGACCGCCATGTGGTGCCATTAATTCAGCACCGAACAACATAGATAGCGCCCCCGTTAATGCGCCACCAACAATACAGCTCGGGATCACACGCATTGGATCGCGCGCTGCAAACGGAATTGCACCTTCCGAGATAAAGCATAAACCTAATACAAATGACGCTTTACCCGCTTCTTGTTCGCTATTGTTGAATTTACGTTTCGCAAGGACGGTCGCCAGCCCCATACCTAACGCAGGTACCATACCCGCCGCCATGACAGCGGCCATTGGCGCATAAGTTTGCGATGCTAACAGACCGACACCAAAGGTATATGCGGTTTTGTTCACTGGGCCACCAAGGTCGAAACACATCATGCCGCCAAGAATGATGCCCAGCAATACTGCGTTAGCCGACCCCATATTATTCAAGAACTCAGTTAATGCATTCATTGCCGCAGAAACCGGACCACCGACCACATAAATCATCACTAGACCAGTGATCAATGAGGCTAAAAGTGGAATAATTAAGATCGGTTTCAATGCTTCCATCGACTGTGGCAACTGGACTTTTTCGACAATTAACTTAGCGGTGTAACCAGCCAGGAAACCCGCCACAATACCCCCTAAGAAACCTGCACCAGTCGAACTTGCTAACATACCGCCAATCAAACCTGGCGCTAGGCCTGGGCGATCCGCAATCGAGAAAGCAATAAAGCCCGCCAGTACCGGGATCATTAACGCAAAGGCCGAACCACCACCAATCGTCATTAACGCGGCGGCTAATGTACCTTCTTCTTTAAACGCTTCGATACCAAATACAAATGACAATGCGATAGCCAAACCACCCGCGACAACTAATGGCAGCATGTGTGAAACACCTGTCATCAAGTGTTTATAAGCGCCGGTTTTTTCTGATCCTGCTTGTTCACTTGTCGACGTTTTACCGTGACGATAAACTTGCGCGTCATTAAAGGCATTATCCATTGTCTGTGTGGTTTTCTTCAATGCTAAACCGGTACTGGTTTTATATACTTTCTTACCATCAAAACGGGCTAAATCGATATCAATATCTGCAGCAATAATAACAATATCCGCAGCGGCAATTTCAGCACTACTCAATTGATTTTTAGCGCCAACAGAACCTCGAGTTTCGACTTTAATGGTATGCCCTAAGCGTTTACCTTCTTGCTCTAACGCTTCCGCAGCCATAAAGGTATGTGCAACGCCTGTTGGACAAGCCGTGATCGCCACAATCGTTTTACTGCTTGCGACTGTATCTGCACTCACAACTGTTGATTCATTACTGCTAACAAGCTCAACCGCATTTTCAATCGCTTGCTCTAAATAAGCTTTGGCATCAGTAAATACCGCATCAACTGCTGAGTGATAGACTTTTTTACCAATAAAACGACCGTCATTGACATTGGCATTAGCGGCAATAACAATACACTCAGCCGCTGCGATCTGTTGCTGTGTTAAAGACGTCACTGGCGCCACAGATGAATGACACTCAATATCTGCTTGCCAATTTAATTCTGCTACTGCTTTTTCTAATAAACCTGCAGCGATGAGGCTGCTTGCGATGCCACTTGGGCATGCCGTTACGATTGCAATTTTCATTATTAATATCCCTTATTCGCAAATAGTGATGCGTTCACTCAAGGTGATCACTTCATTTACATCTTTAACGCCAACACCAACTTGTGTTACTGCTAATGCAGATAACGCAGTCGCAAAACTTAATGTTTGTTTTTTATTCCAGTGATTAAGATACCCCCAGCACATACCAGCGACTAAGGTATCACCCGCTCCGACAGTACTGACAACATCCATTGTTGGTGGTTTTGCCTGTAACCATCCTTCTTTGTTTAACCACATCACTCCTTCAGCACCCAGTGATACCACCACGTTGGCAATACCTGTACTTGATAACTGCTCAGCAATTTCTGCCAAAGACTGATCTGCCAGTGATCCACCTTTCGCCCAATGCAGCAATTCTTCATCGTTCGGTTTGATTAACCAAGGCTGAACCGCAATACCCGCACTCAGCGCGGCATTACTACTATCAAAAAATACTTTCTTACCTGCCTGCTGTAACTGTGCGATCCAATACGCACATTGCTCAGGTGTCACGCCAATAGGCAAACTACCCGCAATGACAAATACATCGTGATCGAGGGATAGATTAAATAGCATGGTTTCAAATTCCGCAATCGCTGCCGCTGTTACGCTTACACCCGGAAAATTAATATCACTGACCTGACGGCTGGCTTCGACTAATTTAACGTTGATGCGCGTGGCACCTTGTACGCGGATAAATTTATCCGTAATTTTGGAACGCTCAAAAAGCTGACAAAAAGTAGCTTCATTCTCAATGCCTAAAAAACCAGTAGCAGTCACCTCTGCACCAAGTTCCGCCAATACTTTAGCCACATTTACACCTTTACCTGCAGGCGCTAATACGCAGTGCTGGACTTGGTTTACCGCGCCTTTCGTCAGTGTGTATAAATGCCCGGTTAAATCTAATGCGGGGTTTAACGTTATCGTGACTACTTTTAATTTTGCTAATTGCATGGTCATTATTTACTTTCACCTAATCCAGCTTCAATACCTTCAGCTATGGCTTTTAGTGCAAGCTCCGCATCACCACCATTCGCCGTAAATGTTAATGCTTCATCACAACGCACGCCTAAAGACATTAATTTCATTAAGCTTTTCGCATTGGTTGATTTACCTGCCGCATTGGTGACTTGAATATCGGCCTGAAACTGCTTGGCGATGCTCACCAGTATTGCACTTGGTCTTGCATGTAAGCCATGGCTGTTATGAATAGTGAATGTGGCAGTGATGCCGCTCCGTTTTACTTCGGTTAATAAACGGATAATGGTCTCGGCATCCGCATCAAATAATTGACTGACTTGTTGTTTATAAATCAAATCGATCACGCATTGCATATTATCTAGATGTAAGTGGTTAGCACTCGCTAGCATGATGATACCTTCAACAGCTAAACTTCCTTGCTGTAGTTTCTGTGCTGGTGTCACAAATGATATCGCAGTCGTGGTTACTGACTTCGTTGTTTTCGCTAACCATAACCCCTGACCAAGATGAGTTGCAGGTGATGTGATCGCATCTGCGACACCGGTATTATCAATACAGTGGTGATGCTTGAGTAACCCCGCAGCCACGGCGATAAGTTGCGATAGGTCTTGCGCAGGGAAAGCAAGTTGCACTAGGTCAGTGGTTAATAGTGTGGCTGATTGCTGATTATTACCTTCGAGCAAGGTAATAACCGATTCAGCACTGTCACATTGCTGTAGTTGCTGTTCGATGCCGTCAGCACTGAGTACATGTGTCAGTTGCTTTAAAATAGCAAGATGTTCATCTGACTTAGCCGCAATCGCAATAGCGAGGTAAACAATTTTCCCCTCACCCCAATCAACACCTTGTGGATAATGATGTAACTGCACTCCGGTTTTATTGACTAAGTCACGTGTATCAACGGTGCCATGCGGGATGGCGATACCATTACCTAAGTACGTAGAGTGCTGCGCTTCACGCGCTAACATACCGTCGACATAACTTGCTTCAACGTATGTTTTGCTCGCCAAGCTTTGCGCAAGGGCTTTAATGGCGTGCTGTTTACTCGGCGCCGATTGATTTAACTGAATGTCATTCGAAGACAGTGACAACATAACTTTTCTCCATACTTCTGTAAATAATACCGCAGGTAATAATGCGACTACTCTTTGTTTAAATATTTGCTTACTCTTTACTTACTCTGTGCGTCAAAACGATAGCTGAATCGTTTCAGCAAGTAGGCCGTTAAAAAGGCTTCAGTGATGACAAAATGATTATAAATGGCATTGCTGAAACCTTTCAGCTAATATATTGAAGTGTTTCTGGGCTGATTACAATTATTCAATAACAGATCATGCCAGAAACTATGAGCGAGCGCACAGATTAGGAATGAAATAACCATGACATTAGATGAAATAGCCAAACTAGCCGGCGTATCACGTACCACAGCCAGTTATGTGATCAATGGTAAAGCCAGTAAGTACCGTATTAGTGAAAAAACCCAAAATAAAGTAATGGCTGTCGTTAATGAGCATAATTACCGCCCCGATCATGCCGCACAATCATTACGCGGTGGCAGTAATCGTTCGCTTGGCTTAATCATTCCTGATTTAGAAAACAGCAGTTATGCAAAATTAGCCAAATTACTTGAACGTGATGCGCGTAAAGCCGGATACCAGCTCATTATTTCTTGCTCTGATGATGATGCGGATACCGAGATGAAAGTAGCAGATACCTTATTAAGTCGTCGTATTGATGCGTTATTAGTGGCGAGTGCCCTGCCTGCTGATCACAGCTATTACCGCACAGTTCAAGCCAATGGTGTACCGGTTATCGGATTAGATCGCGCCATGGATGATGAAATTTTTGCATGCGTGATCAGCGAAGACTTAGACGGGGCTTATGAGTTAACCCAAGCCTTATTACAACAAGATATTTGTTCTATCGGCTTAGTTGGCGCAGTACCAGATCTGTGTATATCGAAAGAGCGTGAGCAAGGGTTCCTAGCAGCGATTGAGCAGCATGGTAACCCAGTTAAAAAGTTAACCGCTTATGGCGATCACTTTAGTCAAGAACAAGGTCAAGCCCAAGTGCAACAATGGATAGATAACGATACTGTTCCTGATGCCATCTTAGCCACCTCGTATACGCTGTTTGAAGGCGTACTGGATTGCTTGATACGCAACCCAAGTTTAATGGCAACAACCAAACTAGCTACTTTTGGTGATAACCGTTTATTGGATTTCTTACCCAGCAAAATTCAATCATTACCCCAGCAATTTCAATTAATTGCCGAACACGCACTTAAAATGGCGTTAAAGGCCGTGAATGGCCGCAATCAACCGGGTGTTGAAGTCGTGTCTCGAAAAATAATCCGTCGTTAATACAAGCCAAGCAATAACCAATACAGTTATCTATACGGTGCAAATAAAGGTAATAGCCAGTCAACGAACGTTTGTACTTTCAACGGCAATGGGCTGGCCGTTGGGGTTAGTAAATAATAACTATATGGACTGACAAATCCAGCGGAAAATGGCACCACTAAACTGCCATCTGCAAGTTGCTGACTCACAAAAAATCGCGGGATCAGTGCCACCCCCATACTGCTTACGGCTGCCTGACTGAGCATATAGAAATGCTCCATCCCAAACTTATTATCCGTGGTTAACTCCATGCCTATATCATCTGCCCAATAACGCCATAAACCTGGTCTCGACGTATGCTCAAGCAAAGTCATCTTGTTGATATCATGCAGAGATGTCATCTGCTGCGCTAATTGCGGCGAGCACACAAGGCACAAGTCCTCATCCATCAGCTTAATCACATTACAACCGTGCGGCCGTGTCGTCGCACTGCGTATCGCAATATCATACTGATGCTGAGTAAAATCAATCGCAAAATCACCAATTGATAAATCAACGAATAAGTTAGGATTACTGAGCTTGAAGCTTTCCAGGCTCGGGATTAACCAACTAATCGTTAAACTCGGTAATACATTAATGGCGATACGTTGTGCCAATTGTGGCTGGGATATGAGCTCTTGCGTGGCACTATTAATTGTTTGCAACGCATTCTGCACTTTGAGCAAATAAGGCTTCGCTTCTTCAGTAAGGACTAACTTTCGATGTTGGCGAATGAATAGGCTTACACCAAGGTATTGCTCCAATATCTTCACCTGTTTACTCACAGCGCCATGCGTCACAAACAATTCTTTGGCTGCTAGCGTAAAGCTCACATTTCTTGCGGCTGATTCAAAAGCACGCATGGCATTTAATGGTGGTAAATTAGGGTACATAACAATACTCATCAAAAATAACGGACACAAGCTGCGTGAGTTTATCTCACACTACAAAGAAGATAACTCCTTTGCGTTGATCGTGCAAATAAGATTATATACCCTGGTTATTTCAAGATATTGCAATTAAAATCACCCCGGAGTACAGCATCATGGTTTTGGATATGTCGTTACAATTATCAGCAGAAATTGTTGGACTGTTATTTTTAGTGGCTGTCGTCGCTGGTTTTATTGATTCTATCGCTGGCGGTGGTGGGCTACTGACGATTCCAGCATTATTATGGGTGGGTCTTCCTCCTGCAACAGCCCTGGCAACCAACAAACTGCAAGCCTGTGGCGGTAGCTTCTTTGCCAGTTTTTATTTTATTCGTAAAGGCCTGGTCGATGTGAAGAAAATGAAATTGGCCATCGCCTGTACTTTCGTCGGCTCAGCACTCGGTAGTATTGCGATCCAATCCATTGACCCAAGTATACTGGAAGTGATCTTACCTTTTCTTATTCTTGCTATCGGTGGTTATTTTTTATTCTCGAAACAAATTAGCGATGAAGACAAACATCAGGTACTTACTCCAACGCTATTTGCAGTAACAGCGGCTTTCGGTATTGGTTTGTATGATGGGTTCTTTGGTCCAGGCACTGGTAGTTTTTTTGCCATGGCGTTTGTATCACTGGCAGGGTTTGGATTAGCTAAAGCGACTGCACACGCCAAAGTGCTAAACTTCGCGACGAATATCGCGTCGTTGATATTCTTTGCACTCGGCGGCAAGGTATTATGGGCATTAGGGGGCATTATGTTAGTTGGCCAAGCGCTAGGGGCAACACTTGGCTCACGTTTAGTATTATCAAAAGGCGTTAAGATCATTAAACCACTAATGGTCACCATGTCCATCGCAATGAGTTTGAAATTGCTCTATTCATAAGCGTTTTTACGCATGTATATACAAATTACGACGTCGTTACTTGCCACTGCTGTTGAGCCGCTGCATCTTGCAAGTAACAGTCAAAGTTATCTAATAAAGAGGCCGCACAACTGGATAACTCAACATACGATTTTCCCTCTTCAGGAAACGTATGTACCGCAGCATGGCTTTCAGCTAACAGCCACAACGCGGTATAACCCTGAGGTTGAAAATAATGCTCAACAAAGTTCAATACCGTAAAACCCGCACGGTTTAGATCAGCTGAAATTACGCGTTTAAGAGATTCGCTATCACAACTACTTAACCACCAGCGTTGATTATAGATTTTTGCTTCCATCGTTATTTTCACTTATCAACATTACAATAAAACAACACAGTTACAGAGCTTTAATGACTATGTCCGCAACTAATTTTTATACAATTCAGACTCAGTTTGCCACGCTTCACGGTTATAATCGTACAATACCCCAGAGCCGAGTCGATTAATCTCAATCGTGTCCATTTGGTCATAAAAATTACTAGGAAAAACAAACGACGCTAATAAAAACTCTTTATTTAACCAGCTCGACGGTATAGGTAAAGTATCGACATCCTTTATACGTCGGCTTGCCGATTTACCACGCGTGGTCGCTATCGTCCAGCCCCATTGACCAAATGACGGAATATTTCGTTGATACTGTTCAACGTGTAAAAACCCCGCTTCTTTCACCGTTTTACCAATACTCAAAAATGCTTGTTGGGCATGATAAGGTGAGGTTGATTGTATGGCTAATGCCCCGTCTGCGGCTAATAATTGACGCACCTGATTATAAAAATAATCACTGTAGAGTTTATTCAAATCGGGGTGATTCGGATCGGGTAAATCAATAATAATGGTATCAAATTTAGCCCCTTCATCCAGTAATTTTTCTACTTGTAAAAATGCATCCGTCACATATAGGGTTAAACGCGGATCTTGTAATGAACGTTCATTTAAACCTAACATGCGTTGTTTGATCGCTTCTGGCGCAGCGTAGTTCACTGTATTGGCACCAAACAGAGCCAATAGTTCAGCATCGAGATCAACTAAAGTCACCGTTTTTACTGGCCAGCGCAGTACATTACGCAGTGCTAATCCATCACCACCACCAATGATCAACACCTTATCATGACGATTAGACGCCAGCATTGCCGGATACACTAATAAGTCGTGATATAGCTGCTCATCGACACTGGAAAATTGCAAATGACCATTAATAAACAAGTCTGTTACTGGTTCGGCTTTATTTTTCAAATAACGCTCAGTCACCACCACGTGCTGATATTTTGTCGATTGTGAATAGATCACTTTATCTTTATATAATACACTGCTTAATTGCACTAACCAGCCTGTACCTAAGGTTAAAATAACCGAGAACAATACAATTAATAACAAGTGACAAAGGAATAATAATTTCGCCCAACGGATCTTATCTTGATAACGCCATAAAAATGCCAGACCCGCGATAACATTGAATAATGCCGTCCAGGCCGCCGCTTCCATAATGGGCAACGACAGCATGATAGAAACCCAAATCGCGGCACCAATACCAGCGCCAATATAGTCTGCACCATAGATAGTCCCGGCATTGTTTTCTAAAAAACGACCATATACTTGCTGGCGAACCCTTGCGATCAGTGGGATCTCCATACCAATAAAGATACCGAGAATTAACCCGAACACATAGGGCATAAATTTAGCGATTTTTTCTAACTGTTGCGGTAAATAACCATCGAGCACAACATTACTGGGTAAGTTAAACGTCGCCGATAATAACTGAGGCAAACTATAACTCACGGCAATTATCGCTGAAATAATCAAAATACAGCTCATACCAATTAAGGCGATCAAGGCTTCTAACCAAGCGAATGCGGTAAACGCATCTTTAAACCAACGCGCCATAAACGCGCCGATACCCATTGCCACAATCATGGTACCGATCATGGCATAAATCGCACTTTCGACCGAGCCTAACACTCTGCCTGCATAATGCGACAGCAAGTACTCATAGATCAAACCACAACCAGCAAGTATGATCATGACCGAGATTAATAACGCATCGTGAAACCATAATGACCGTTTACGCTGCAGTGCTTGTTTTACTTCATTATCACTATTTACAACTGAGTGTTCCACACGAAGCCTTACTGTATTGAGATAGAATGTTCAGGAATGAAAAAGCCCAAACCCAATAACACGTCAGCATTGTTATTACTGCCAATCAATATCGAGTCTGAGCTATCACTATTCTAAAATGACGGTGCTTAAATAACTATGGTTAAAAAATTATCGCCGCAATAGCGATTTAGCTACCGAGTAACGTCGCCATTGTTAAACCAATTGAAAACGATACCGTTGCCGAAATAACCGCAACACCAATGTTCTTCTGACGAATGACTTCATCAGCAATATCAACACCGGATAAAATAACTTTAATGGTGATCAATTGTAAAACAGCAAAAATAGCCACACTGACAACGGCTGAGAATGCCCAGTACATCAGACTCTGGGTGATATTATCAGCAGCATACGGTGCAAGACCAGTTGCCGCAGTAATAGCCAAACCCGAACCAATTAAGAAACCAGCATAACGGATACCAACAGCCAAGTTATCGTCCAAGATAAGTTGTTGTAAGCAGTCACCTGTGCGTTTAAATAAATGTACGCGATACTTACTCACCAGTAGCATGATGATATTGGCCACAACAAACGCGGCAATGACCACAGGTAAGCCATGCCAACCTTCAGTTAACACCCAGATCAACGCTGAACGCACCACAATCGCAACCGTGACAATATGACCAAACTCAACAAATGCGGCGGTTACATTACCTTTTACGATCTCATCATGTAGGCTTACTTTTTGTAACGTCACTTTATCTTGGAAAAAATGACCAGCTTTAATTAGCGCGATAGCTAAAAAACCATAACCAAGCATTTGCATTGCTTCTTCAAATAATGAATCTGCAAAATCGCCACTGGTTACGCCAGTTAATACAATTGCAAGACCTGCTAACCCCGCGGCAAAACTAATACCAAAAGCAAAATTATCGCGCTTGGCAATTTCATCATTGGCATGTAAATTTGAAACCCAGCCTTTGATCATTTTTAAACTAACAAATAACGCAATGATGATAATAAAATCAATAATCAGTGCTTGTGTCGTCCACATCGTCAATCCATCAAACTCGTACATACTCAATCTCCATAACTTTATTCTGTCTATTTGTTCAAGGCTGTCTATTTACCGCGACTAACACCACGTGAAGTACGGCTACCACTATTGCGAAATGACCCGGTATTACTGGTCGATTTACGGCTAGTGAATGACTTTTTCGGTTTAGAGTAGCTACTCACCGTCTTTGTTGGGGTATAACTAGAACGACTCAAGCCTGCCGCGCCTGAACGTTTTTTAGCATAAGGCGAGCTAAATGACTGACCTTTACGCTGAAATGATTTACGCGTTTTAGTTTCAACGGCTGCTTGCTTTACACTTTGCTTAGGGCTGGTATAACGTGAACGCCCATAGTCATTGTAGTAACTATAACGACGATTTTGGCTCCAATTTGAATAACCAACACGACCCGTTAAATCACCCAACATGCGATACATACCGTACCACTGCCAGAAACTGGTACCGCTACTGCCGCTTTGCCAGTTACCGTAATTCGGGTTACCGACCATCTGACTACCTGCACCGTAATCAGCACCTCCACCATTTTGTTCTGCCTGCTGACTAATAGCACCAACACGAGCAAGTTGCCCATCGGACATATCCGCCAACACATTAATCGGATCGGTTAATGCATCATTAAATAAACTTTGTTTAGACGCTTCTTTAATACGCGTCAATTCATCAAGCAATAAGACCGCATTGTCTAACGTCACCGTTTCCGCTTTAACATCATTTAATCGCATCGCCAGATTTTGATATAACGGCCCCTCTCGCGTGGCATCTTCAGCAATCAAATTGGCGATACGAGTGAGTTCTGGTTTTTGTTGTTTTAAAACTTGCGCATATTCAGATAACAATCTTGCATTACGCACTGCACCCGTTTCAATTGCCGACCCAAGTCGAGCAAGCGACTGTGCAGTACTCACAACTTGCTGGTTAATTGTCGTTTGCGTTTGTTCAAGTTTTGATTCACAGCCAGCTAATAACTGTAAAATAAATAACAGACTTATTAACTTCCATGGTTTAATCATTGACATAAATGGTCACCTATCTGCCTACCGACTCTAATAAAATCACGCCATGACGTTTTGCGAGTACTGATTTACACATCGCGTTCTGGCTTTCTAATACCTTGCTACTCTACGTTCTAAGCATCAAAAAATCAATTGGTTATAGCGTGCTAGTTAGCATAACGTTGTAAAAAATTATCCACTGATTTTTTCGGCGTTTTAGCTAATTTTTGTACCAACTGAAAAGAAATGGTGGCTAAGCTATAACGTGATTTTATTTCATCTAACATCACTAACCAAAGTTTAGTCGTCATTTCCGAATCAAATAACGCGCGGTGAAAACCACCATCCGACGGGATATTTGCATATTTAATCAACTCACCCAATTTATGGCTCGGTGCATCTTGAAAAATACGTCTTGCCACCAACAGTGAACAGCTAAACTCACCGTCATAGCCGCGACCAATACGCATCAATTCAGCATCTAAAAAACGCTTATCAAATGAGGCATTATGCGCAACTAAATTATAACCTTGGATAAAATCGGCAAAGCGATGCATCACCTCTTCACAAGGTGCGGCGTCGACTAACATATCATTAGTGATACCCGTGTAATCGGCAATAAAACTGCTCACCCGACGACCTGGATACATAAGTTCTTGAAAGCGCCCTGTGATCTCACCATCTTCAATTTTTACCGCACCGATCTCAATCGCACGATCGCCCATATCGGGAGATAACCCAGTTGTCTCGAAATCCAATATTATAAGGGTGTCAGCGTTCACTATCATTCCAACTTTCTCTCTCGTGATAACCTATGTGATGTGTCGTGAAGTATAAAACAGTATGCTCACACAAGCGATCTATGTCTACACTAGGGGTATAGCTGTTTTATAAGAGGGAACTGTATGTCGATAAAACCTCTAAGTTGTAGCCAGTTGTATCGAACCTCAACACTGAGCATGCTTGCTGCCGACTGTAAATCAACCAAACACCTACAGCCACTCGATCAAATCATCGGCCAAGACCGGGCACAACAAGCGGTCGAATTTGCCATGTCGATAAAAGAAAAAGGCTATAACATCTACGCGCTCGGTCACAACGGTCTGGGCAAGCGTACGATGATATTACGCTATCTTAACCGACACGATCCTAGCAGTAATAATCATACTATTTTTGACTGGTGTTATACGGTTAATTTTGATGAGGCTCGTCACCCAAAAGTATTGAAACTACCCGCAGGTTCCGCCCATCAATTTAAAAAAGATATCGAAAACCTTATCCATCGTTTAGTCAAAGCTTTACCGATGGCCTTTGATAACGAGATCTACTTCGCTCGCTCTGAGAAACTAAAAAATCAATTAGAAAGCAAACAAGAAGCTATTTTACAAGATCTGACCCAGTCAGCCCAACAGCACAGTATTAGCTTAACATTAACGGCGCAAGGCGATTACCAGCTTATCGCCATGAACGATAAAAATGAAGCCTACTCTGAAAACGATTTTGAAGCATTAAGTGACAGTAAAAAGAAACGATTTGAAACTAAAATTGCAGAATTAGAAATAAAACTACGTGACATTATCCGTCAATTAACCATTTGGGAAGAAGAGTTTTCCGATAAGATCCAAAAGCTTGACGAACAAATCGCACAGGATGTATTGGTCCATTGCACCACGCCATTGAAAGAAAAGTACAATCATTTAGCCGAGGTAAAATCGCATCTCATTGCGATGAATAAAGACATATTAGACAATCTTGAGATCTTTGTTGAAGGCAGCGAGGATGATATCTCTTTGGCTTATGCCGCATTAGATAAAAAAATGCCCCGCCGCTATCAAATTAACGTGCTCGTTTGTCAAGAAACCAACTCCTTCCCTATCGTGGTCGAGGACAGCCCTAATTACCATACTATTTTTGGTTATATCGAAAGTGCAACCTTCAAAGGTACCGTGTTTACCGATGCCGCCTTGATCCGAGCTGGTAGCTTACACCGTGCTAATGGCGGGGTGTTAATGATTGATGCGGTCAAAGTACTAGAGCGACCTTATGTTTGGGATGGCTTGAAACGCGCCTTGCGCGCCAACAAATTAAACTTAAGTTCATTAGAACGCGAAGTCAGTTTATCCGGTACCATTTCGTTAGACCCAGAACCAATACCACTCTCAGTTAAGATCATTCTCTTTGGGGATTATCAGACTTATCAACTGCTACAACAATATGATCCTGAGTTCAGAGAATTATTTCGGGTTACCGCTGATTTTGAAGATGTCATGCCCAGAACAGACATTGCAGAAGCGCACTACGCACAATTCATTTCGAGTATCGTACACGATAACAATATGCTGCATTGCGATCGTAAAGCCATGAGTCGGATAATCGAGTACAGCTCACGCCAAGCTGAAGATCAGGATAAGCTTTCTTTGCATTCACTTGATATCGCCAACTTATTACGTGAAAGTAATTATTGTGCACGTCTTGCAAATGCCACACTTATACGTCATCACCATGTTGAACAAGCGCTGACAAACAAACAACAACGAGCAGGTAGATTACAAGACTATCTACTGCAAAACTTTATCAATGGTTCCACTCTCATTGATATTAAGGGTAACGTGATAGGACAAATTAATGCACTTTCCGTTATTGCAACATCTGACAGCGAATTTGGTATCCCAGGGCGTATCACCGCAACAGCCTCCTTTGGCGAAGGGGAAATTTTTGATATTGAGCGTAAAGTGAAGCTTGGTGGTAACCTCCATTCCAAAGGCGTGATGATCTTATCCGCTTATATTGCATCGGTATTTGGCCAAACTGCCACGATCCCACTTACGACACGTTTGACGTTCGAACAATCTTACGGTCAAGTTGATGGTGACAGCGCTTCGCTTGCCGAATGCTGTGCTATTATTTCTGCATTTTCGCAAGTACCGTTACGTCAAGATATCGCCATCACCGGGTCAATGGACCAATTTGGTCATGCCCAACCCATCGGCGGGGTAAATGAAAAGGTTGAAGGTTTTTTTGATGTTTGTTCATCGATTACACCACTATCAACACAAGGGGTAATAATTCCGCGCGCTAATGTACATAATCTCATGCTGCGAAACGATGTTATTGAGGCCATTGAGCAAGGTTTATTCCATATCTGGGCAATTGACCATGTCACTGACGCTATTCAGTTACTCACTAACATCATCGCGGGTTCAATGAATAATGAAGGTGAATACGCACACAATTCGGTGTTTGGCATTACCCAAAACCGATTAACCAATCTGAGAAAAGACCATAACAGCGCGGCCTCAAATACATAAACTGATTCCAGCATAATAAATAACTGACCTTGAATATCAAGGTATTCTCAGCTAATGACCATAAACATGAATGACCACTCATTTAGTGGTAAAACATTAGCTAAATAAGTTGACTTAAATCAATGGAATTTTATACTGCAGCTTCTTTAGTCAACGGTAAGTAGTCGCTCTAATGATTAGCCTAGAATGGAATGAAGAGATGAGTGTCGGTATCGATGAGATTGATACTGACCATAAAAAGATCCTCTCTATTATTTCATCTATTATCGAAGCGATCGATACTAACTGTAACGCTGCAACCATCGAGAAACATTTTGCCAATCTTACTGCTTGTACTACCGCTCATTTTAAACAAGAAGAAGCCTTAATGCAGACATTGGCGTTCAACAATTTTATTGAACACCAAAAGGACCATCAAACTTTTTTAAATCAGCTCCCCGAATTAAAACATAAACTGTTAAATTCGAATAATGTAGAAGTGGCAGAACAAGTCAGTCAATTTTTATATGATTGGGTTATTGAACACATTCTTATATCCGATATGGATTATGTGCAGGCTTTTCATAATGAAAAAACACATTCGATATCATTAACCGCCATATTTCGGCGTACGTCTGAATGGCTAAGCTATCGCATCAACATTTCTACTCGCGTACTTATTACCTCGCTATTACCAATTATTGGTATGCTATTGCTCAGCTTTATTGCGATCAAAGACAATTACCAACAATACAAAAATATGCTGCTATTAGAAAGCCTCACCCAGATCGTGCAACAAGTAAATTCACTAACACATAACTTACAAGTTGAACGAGGGTTACTCTCGAGCTACATAAGTTCAGACTACCAGCGTTTTTCTCAGGCCCTCACCGCACAACAACGCAAAAGTAATAATGAAATAGATACATTTTCAACGCTACTGAATTCACGCAAGGCGTTATTAACAGAACCCTTGTTAATCGAGTTTATTAACTCGACCAAAATTGATATTGCTGAATTAAATATATTTCGAAGTGGTTTAAAAAATACCAGCATAACCAGTGAGCAAATGTTAGAAGGTTACAATGACATTATTGCCCGGTTATTGTCACGGGTAAATCGTTTATCACAGATCAAGATGGATGCCCAATTTGCCCATAATATTACCGCGATCAATGCTATCCTCGGATTGAAAGAAATTCTTGGGCGACAACGAGAGATAGGTACACGGCTCATCGATAGTAAACTATCGGTACATGATTTAATTCATAGTGAGCGCTACAAACAGCTATACATACGACTTGGCATGCAGCTCAATGCTATCTTTGTGTTTAATTATTCAGCGACACCAGCACAGCAACATGCTTGTGGTAGCTTGTGTAATATTGCAGCCCAAAAAGAATTTATTAATAACACAGTGACCGATTTCATGCTGCAACCAGAAGCGCATCAAAACAGTCAATTTTGGTTTATTCAGCTAACAAACCGTATTGATGACATAAAAATAGTCACAGATAAAATAATCAAAGACCTCGACGTTAAAACACAACAAAAATTAGTTAAATTAGAGCAACGATTTTACCTAGTACTCATTATTATTAGCACCATCGTCATCTTTAATACGTTACTTTTCACTGTCCTCTATCACAGTGTCATCACCCCTATTCGTCATATTACGTATGCTTTGAAGCAAGTTACATTAGGCCGTTATACCCAGCAAATGCATGAATACACCTCCAATGATGAAATTGGTGCGATGAATGATGCTTATGAAACATTACGTAGAAAACTTTTGCAGGCGGACATGTCAAAAAATATTATTAAACGTCAGCAACAATCGTTACTCGACCGACGTAAAGAACGGGATAAATACCGCGAACTAGCGTCAAGAGATGCACTCACTGGCGCATTAAATAGACGTAAATTTAACCTTATCCTGAAACAAGAAATTGGTTTTGCCAAACACGATAAACAGACATTGTCATTATTACTTCTCGACATTGATCACTTTAAGAAGATCAATGACGCGTATGGTCATGGTGGCGGCGATCAAGTCCTACGTGACTTCTATGACACTTGCTTTAATAGTGTTAAATCATCCGATATCGTCGCTCGTATTGGTGGTGAAGAATTTGCTATTTTAATGCCCGAAACGAACAGCGCACAAGCACAAATCATTGCCGAACGACTCCGCCATAATGTGAGTGAACAGCAGGTGCCTTATGGTCAAGATAATATTCGCCTAACCGTGAGCGTTGGACTGGCAGAATGGCATGAGTACGATTCATTTAATGCTAAGGAATTTATCGCACATACCGATAAAGCACTTTATCTAGCAAAAGATAATGGTCGAAACTGTGTTATAAAAGCATCTTAATCAACCGTTTTTATTAGCGTATATGCATATAAATCCAATCTCCTATATAAGAAGTTACCTGCCTGACGTAGATATCTACAGGTTCAGAGCTATACTTTCAGATCCTAATAAATTTTAGTTGGGAGGATGTTATGTCTAACTATCAACATACTTTATCAAGGGACGGACACCGACAAAGAAAAATTTCAAATTCTTCTAAAACAAAAAACATTATTATTTATTGCTTACTGCTCTTCTGTGTATTCACACATTCCGCTCTAAGCAATGAAAGCAAGCGTGTGGCAATTATTTATTCAGCCCCATCGGCGGCTAATTCATTTGATCCATTTATATATTCTCAACTGTTTATGGCTGCACAGCATCAGGCGATGATGGCAGGTATCCCATTCGATCTTCTTGATGAAAACGATCTTATGGATATCAATAACTTATCCGGATATAATGCTCTAATTATACCTTCTATGCAGTATGTTTCCTCGTCAAAGGTTGATGCGATTGAAAATGCCCTGACTCAGGCGGTTCAGAATTTCGGCATTGGCATTATTACATCGGGACATTTTATGACCCATTCCGAAAACAATGTACCTCTAGCAAACATCAATCAGCGAATGGAGCACCTGCTAGGAGTACGAAGTACGGGAGGAGGAACTTGGGGAGTTCAAACCACAATGAGGGCCAACTCAATAACACATCCTGTAACACGTGATTACTCAGCAGATGAAATATTGCTTTCATGGAATGCCATTTGGACCTTCATTTATCAGGCGGTTGAAGGTGGTAATGTGACAGATATTGTTAGGTTGGATACTGATACCGCCTCTTACCCTGCTGTGTTTGCCACAATTACAGGGGGCAGGAATGTACACTTTTCCAGTGATCAAATTATGGCAGATGCTAATCTTCTTTGGTCTGCCATTCAGTGGGTTGTTTTTGGTGATGCAACGCCAGTCGGGTTAAAGTTGACTCGGCAAAACAATATTTTTGTTTCGCGTACCGATATGGATCAGTCCATGTTTGCCGATGAATTGCAAGAAACGGCCTTTCCTCTTTATGATTTATTAGGCTTGTGGAAAAACAAGTACAATTTTGTCGGATCCTATTACATTAATATCGGCAACAAACCCGGGCAGGGTGAGTATACCGACTGGAGTATGTCAGCACCTTTATATCAAGATTATATCGCTCTGGGCAATGAAGTCGCCAGCCATTCCTGGACGCACCCAGATGACACTGCAACTTTAAGTCATGAGCAATTGCAGTATGAATTTCAACAGTCCAATGCTGAAATCACCCAGCAGCTTGGTTATGTCACAGTCGGGGCTGCTATACCAGGCAATCCTGAGACTATAGCGGTTAATAACCAGTTAAATAACTATCTTAGTTATGTTTCAGGCCGTGCCAGTATTATAGGCTGGGGTTATCCCGGTGCTTATGGCTTTCTTACACCTGATCATTCAATGGTCTATTTAAGTCTAAGTATGTCGCCAGATTTCACCTTGGTTGGATGGTTAAATTATACACCCGCTGAAGCCATGCAGATTTGGCAGGATGAATATGCTCAACAGACCAATCATGCTTCGCAACCGATTTTGCATTGGCTGTGGCATGATTATGCTGCAACCAATGATCCCGCCTATAAACCGGAGATGATTGAAAATACCATTGATTGGGCATATCAACATGATTCTGAATTCGTAACGGCGGTAGAAGTACATAATCGCATTAACAGATTTATAGCTAGCGAATTACAAGTATCAGGGGTCAATCCAATTACCGCAAATGTCGCCAGCAATGATGCAAGCCTGTTTTCATTACGGATAAAAAGTAGCGATATTATATCAAAAGTCGATAACTGGTATGCCTATGATGACAAACAAGTTTTTCTGCCCCTGAATGGCGGCGGGTATACCATTCACCTATCCAGTACGATTGTAGATGTCACACATATCACCGCGTTACCGATGCGTTCAAGATTACTCACTATGTCAGGGGATGGTCAAAAGCTTAATTTTAGCTTTTTTGGTAAAGGTGAAATATTGATCCACTTACACGATAGCCTAGTTAATGATTTGGAAGTATTAGGTGCAGATATTGTTCAGCAGGATGGAAAGGATTTAACATTAAGGTTTACTTCGTTAACAAACCACAATGTGATCTTACAAAGCTCATCCATAAATACACAGTGCATAGATTTAGATAATGACGGCTTCTCAAGTGTTGGTGGTGAATGCGGCGCTATTGATTGCAACGACAGCGACGCCTCAGTCCATCCCGGTCATCAAGAAATTTGTGATGGTAAGGATAATGATTGTGATGGCATCATTCCACCTGAAGAAATAGATGCTGATAATGATGGATATGCTCAATGTCAAGGCGACTGTAATGACGCCATACCTGCTATATTCCCTGGAGCACTAGAGCATTGCAGTGATGGCATTGATAATAACTGTGATAGTTTCGTTGACGAGGCTGATGCTTTTTGCTCTGTGACGGATCCAATAGAGGCCAGTTTTACTTCTGTTGCCGCCGAAGATGGTTTCATACGAGAAAGTTCATCTGGAAGCAGTATTGGCGGTCTCATTAAAAGTGCTAATGCAGGTGCAAAATCCTTGCGTATTGGAGATGACAGGCGCAATCGCCAGTTTAAATTTATTGTCTCTTTTGATAGCTCATCAATTCCAACTGCGGCAACACTACAGTCAGTAAAATTAATACTGACCAGGGGGAAAAACAGTGGTACAGCTCCCTTTACTACACATGGTAATGCTGTTGTAGACATTAAAAGTGGAGGCTTTGGTGGTAATCCCTCTCTAGAATCAGATGATTTTCAGGCGGAAGCTGATGCAGATGCAATAGTACAATTCACTGATCAGGGCGGTAACAAAAGTACCTACCAAGTAGATCTGTTAGAGACAGCATTTCCTTATATCAACCGCTCTGGACGCACACAGTTTCGCATAAGCTTCGAATTAAATTCTGATGATGATAGGCAGACTGATCTTGCTGGTTTTTATTCAGCAGATAATTCAAACCCATCATTTCATCCAAAACTGGAAGTGATCTATACCCCTTAGAAAATACTATCATTTTCTAAATGCGGTTATAGCTAGAGATTTGGTTTGAGGTGCAAAAAAGCGGATTTACTCAAAGGAGTAAATCCGCTTTTATTACGCTATTCAATTTAAAACAAGATCGAGTTTAAAATACTGTCATTAAACTCAAACATGAATTAGTGATTACTCAGCGTCTTGTTTCTTTTCTTTTTTAACAACAGCAATGCTTAGCTCTTCAAGAGAAGCTGGGTTTGCTTCGCTTGGTGCCGATGTTAATAAACACGCAGCAGTAGTTGTTTTAGGGAATGCGATAACATCACGGATGTTATCAGTACCTGTTAGTAGCATAGTTAGACGGTCTAAACCGAATGCTAAACCAGCATGTGGCGGCGTACCGTATTTAAGCGCTTCAAGTAAGAAACCAAACTTGTCTTGTTGCTCTTTATCTTCGATACCTAAGATTTCAAATACAGCTTTTTGCATTTCACCTTTATGAATACGTACCGAACCACCACCAACTTCATAACCATTGATAACCATGTCGTAAGCATCAGAAATAGCGTTAGCAGGGTTTGCTAGTAGCTCTGCTGCGTTAACGTCCATTGGTGCTGTGAATGGGTGGTGAACCGCGTGTAGGTTACCTTCTTCATCTTCTTCGAACATTGGGAAGTCAACAACCCAAAGTGGTTTCCACTCGTTTGAAGTAAGCTCTAAATCAACACCTACTTTCAGACGTAGTGCGCCAAGTGCTTCAGTTACAACTTTATTTGTATCTGCACCAAAGAAGATAATGTCGCCATCTTTCGCGTTAGTACGCTCAAGTAACGCAGTGATCACGTCAGCGCTTAAGAACTTAGCGACTGGTGATTGTACGCCTTCAGCGCCAGCTGCAACGTCTTTCACTTTCATCCATGCCATGCCTTTCGCGCCATAGATGCCAACAAACTTAGTGTATTCGTCAATTTGCTTACGAGACAGTTTAGCGCCGCCAGTAACACATAATACCGCTACACGCCCTTTCGGGTTGTTTGCAGGTTCTGCGAATACTTTAAATTCAACGTCTTTTAGTAAGTCAGCAACATCAACAAGCTCTAACGGGTTACGTAGATCAGGTTTATCTGAACCAAAACGACGCATTGCTTCAGCATAAGTCATGCTTGGGAACGCTGGTAATTCAACGTCTAAGATCTCTTTCCACATATTGGTAACTAAGCTTTCAGTCACTTCACGCACTTGTGCTGCACTCATGAATGATGTTTCGATATCAATTTGAGTGAATTCAGGCTGACGGTCAGCACGTAAATCTTCATCTCGGAAACATTTAACGATTTGGTAGTAACGATCAAAACCAGACATCATCAACAATTGTTTAAATAACTGTGGAGATTGTGGCAATGCAAAAAACTGACCTTTGTGAGTACGGCTTGGTACTAGGTAATCACGTGCACCTTCTGGCGTTGCTTTTGTTAGTACTGGCGTTTCAATATCAAGGAAACCATGGTCATCCATGAAACGACGTACAAAACTACTTACTTTAGCACGCGTCTTAAGACGGTTGCTCATTTCAGGACGACGTAAATCGAGGAAACGGTATTTTAGACGTTGTTCTTCAGTATTGGTTTGGTTGAAATCAAGTGGCAGGATGTCTGCTTTATTGAACACTTCAAGTTCTAAACCTGAGATTTCAACCCCGCCCGTTGCCATGTCTTTGTTTACTTGGCGTTCGTCACGCGCACGCACCTTACCGGTGATCTTCACACAAAACTCTTGACGTAGTTGGCTAGCACGTTCGAAAACATCGGCTAGATCTGGATCATAAACAACTTGCACAATACCTTCACGATCACGTAAATCGATAAAAATAACACCGCCTAAATCACGACGACGATTAACCCAACCACACAATACAACCTGCTGGCCGATATGTGTTTCATTTACTTGTCCGCAATACACTGTGCGCATCTGTATAATCCTACTAAATCGATGGATCGGGTAACTACTCTTAGCTACCCTCAAAAAATTACCGTTATTGTAATAGAAATTAGCACCGCAACCAATAGTTATACTAAAACAACTTCAAGTTATCCCGAAACTACTTACCGTTATCGCCAAACGACGTAAGAACCTCTTGCTCACACTCCCTCCAATTGTCCCTTGCTGGTTAAATAACCGTTATTTTGTTAACAAAAAAGTCATTTTTAGCGATGAAAAAACCAACACGACACCGAAACAAGTAAATTATTCCGTCTATATGTGGTTTAGCTAGAGACAAAGCCGGTCATTTTAACTAAAATATGTCGCCTTATTTTGCTAATTTTTATTGCAGGTCATAACAATGCAACAACGCGATCAGATTTTCTCAGCCCCGTTAGATCAAATTGGTGATTTCACCTTTGACGAACGTGTCGCGGAAGTCTTTCCAGATATGATTAAACGTTCTGTACCTGGTTACTCTAATATCATTTCTGCGATTGGCATGATGACCGCACGTTATGCCCAAGATAATACCCAGCTGTATGATTTAGGTTGTTCACTTGGTGCTGCAACCATTGCCATGCGTCGTAACGTGCAAGCAAGCAATTGCAATATTGTGGCGATTGATAATTCACAAGCAATGTTAGAGCGTTGCGAACGCCACCTATCTGCTTATAAAAGTAATACCCCAGTGCAAGTGCTGTGTGATGATATCTGTGCGGTCGAGATTAACAACGCCTCAATTGTGGTATTGAACTTTACCCTGCAATTTATTCCACCAGCTGAACGCCAAGCCCTATTGACCAAAATTTATGATGGGCTAGTCCCAGGTGGTATTCTGATCTTGTCAGAAAAGTTTTGTTTTAGTGATGATAAGATCAATGATCTACTTATCAATTTACACGAAGATTTTAAACGTGCGAATGGCTATAGCGAATTAGAAATTAGTCAGAAACGTAGCGCGATTGAAGATGTGATGCGTCCAGACAGCATTGAAACCCATTTGAACCGTTTTAAAGAGATTGGCTTTAGTAGCGCAAATTCTTGGTTCCAATGTTTTAACTTTGGCTCTATGGTTGCCATTAAATAAGCAGTTGCATTAATTTAAAACAGTAACATTAATTGAAAGTAATATAGGTTACCCATGATCGACTTTTCAAATTTTTACCAGATAATTGCGAAAAACAAGTTACACCATTGGCTTTATACGCTACCGGCACAAATGCACGAGTGGGAGCGCGAGCACAAGCATGGTTTTTTACCGCGCTGGGAAAAAGTACTAAAAAAATTACCAAAAGTCGAAACCAAACACATCAACATCACCGATAAATTTGAAGTCGGGTTGCCGGGTGAATTAAGCGAAAGCGATCTGCGTAAAACAGAGAACCTGTTACAAAAATTTCACCCTTGGCGTAAAGGTCCATTCAACATTCATGGTATTCATATTGATACCGAATGGCGCAGTGATTGGAAATGGGAACGTCTACGTGAATTTATCTCACCGTTAAAATACCGTTATGTGCTTGATGTGGGTTGCGGCAGCGGCTACCACATGTGGCGTATGCTCGGTGATGGTGCCGAGTTTGTCGTTGGTATCGACCCAAGCCAATTATTCTTAGTGCAATTTGAAGCGATACGTCATTTTGCTAACAATGACCAACGCGTGCATTTATTACCACTTGGTATTCAAGAATTACCTAAATTACGTGCATTCGACACGGTTTTCTCTATGGGTGTCCTGTACCATCGAAAATCGCCGATTGATCACATTGAACAGCTTAAAAACCAACTGCGTGATGGCGGTGAATTAGTACTAGAAACATTAGTCGTTGATGGTGACGAACAAGCGGTACTCGTGCCTGGCGATCGTTATGCTCAAATGCGTAATGTTTGGTTCTTACCAAGCTGCGCGGCATTAAAACTCTGGGTTGAAAAACTGGGTTTTGACAATGTCCGTATCGTCGATGTGTCTGATACCAGCATTGAAGAACAACGTGCAACAGAGTGGATGCGAAACGAATCATTAGTTGATTTTCTTGATCCTAACGACCACAGTAAAACGGTTGAAGGCTATCCGGCACCAAAACGTGCGGTATTAATTGCCACCAAACCCTATGCTGAACAGTTAGACGAATAACGTGATGGCTAAGCGCCAAATGTGGCGCTTAGCTTTAAATAAACGTATTAAGTTATGCACTTACCCATGATTTAAATTAAAAATTAGAATTAAAAATGGATATGTTGAAAATTCCCCGTCAATTAATTACAGCTATCATTCTTAGCACCCTACTTTCAGGCTGTGCGAATGTGGAACAATTTCTCAATCAGGGTGAGATAGCTGCGCAACTGACATCACAAATAAAACAACAGAGCGAGCAAATAACATTATTGGTTGAGCTGCAAAATACCATTTTGGCTGCGTTACGCCAGCAGCCTGAATTATTTTCCCAACAAAAACAAAATATCGCTCAGCTCAATACCAAACTCGAAAATTATGTGCAGTTACGCCAACAGGTGGCCGGCAATAGTAAAAACATTACGACCTGCCAAGCTGAACAACAAGCGAAAGCCAGCTATAATAACCAGCATTTTGCCCTTGCCCAGTCGACTGAAGCAACAGCTCAACTTGAAAAAACAGTTATCGGCTCTGAAGAACTCGTGTTTCTCGATAATCTAAAACAACAATATAAAGCGCGTATCGATACTGGTGCAACAACATCATCATTAAATGCAACAAATATTGTTGAGTTTGAGCGCGATGGTAAAAAATGGGTGCGTTTTGACTTTAGCAAAGCACTCAATAATAGTCACATTATTGAGGCTAAAGTGGCTCGTACTATTTTAATCCGTCAAGCCAATAACAGTAAACCAACGCGTCGGCCTATTATCGAATTACCAGTACAGCTTGGCGATATCAAAACGCTCACCGAGTTTACCCTCGCCGACCGTAGCCACATGACATTCCCAGTATTACTTGGCCGAACATTCTTAAAAGACATCGCCGTGGTTGATGTTGCTCGCACTTACACAGTAACCGAATCCATCACCCAGTAATGTACATTAAGTGCGAGGTTAAGCTCGCACTCTATACCATTAACTCAATACGACACCCCGCCCTGCATCTCGTGTAGAAACAAATAATGCCCAGTGATAAATTGCTACTTATAAAGTATTTCCGTATAAATAACTGATATCTAACTATTGTATTAGATATATTTCGCACATCTAATAAGTAATAATGTCATTATCTTATGACTAGCATCTTAAAAACAATTATAATCTATGCAATAACATTGTTTTTGAGATGGATATTAATGCTTTTAAAATAAAAACCAGTATTACTTTAAATAAATATATGATTTATATTTTATATATAGAGAGATGACGGAACTATTTACCAACTTTAGTGAACTAACCCTCTTTTCATCTGTTTACAAGGCCCAATACCTAATGAAAAATACAAACATATTACAAACATCAAAGATAGCTATTGCGAGTGTACTTAGCCTTGTATTTTTAAATGGCTGTGCCATGACACAAAACAAAGCCAATACTGCCATTGTGGTACAGCAGCAAGCACAAATAGAAACCATCTTGCAGCAGCAACAACAAATATTAACCACATTGCAATCACAACCAGATAAGTTTAGCGAGCAAGATAAAGCGATCGAAAAATTAACAGCACAACTTGACGATTTGAGTACAGCAACACAGGTTAAAAAGACAGCACCCATAGTGGTACCGGTAACAACTAAAACCAACAATGACTACACAAACAAAGTACTTCTTGGCCAAGAAGAGTGGGTATGGTTTGAAGAATTGCAAACCAATTTTAAGTCACGTGTTGATACAGGCGCAACGACATCGTCTTTAAATGCAACAGAGATCGTTAAATTTGAACGCGATGGCAAGGACTGGGTCAAATTTAATTTATCACACAAAGATGGAAGCGCAGTATTCCCTATGGAAGCACCTGTTGTGCGCACCATTAAGATCCGTCAAACTAACGCGACCGACGCATTACGACGTTATGTCGTGAACTTACCTATCGAACTTGGCGATATTAACACTGAAACCGAGTTTACCTTGGCCGATCGTAGTCGTATGATCTTCCCTATACTATTAGGCCGTACTTTCTTAAAAGATATTGCCATTGTCGATGTCGCACAAGAATACACGCAACCTAAAAAACAAGCGACAGCTAATAAAAAACAACCTACATCAGCTAAAAAAGGGGCTAACTAATCATGCCGTCTAAGATCCAATTTCGCATCTTTGTTGCGTTACTTTTCCTGCTCGGTGTTGGCAGTATTGCACAACGCCATTACAGTGGAGAGATCCCTTGGTTTCCCGGTGACACCTATTCAACCTGGATGATTGAAGCGAAAGTTGAGTTTACTGCACAAGGTGACGCAGTTAATGCATCCTTCGCCACACCGTCGACACAGTCTAACTTCACCGTGTTAAACCAAACTGCGGCATCGCCTGGTTATGGCTTATCTTTTATCGATAATCGCGCACAATGGACTATTCGTAGCGCACAGGGCAAGCAAGATCTATACTATAAAGTTAACGTACTGGCGAATGATATCCCATTAGATGTGATTAATGAGCAAGACATTACAATTAATAAAACCACCTGGTTACCACCCTATGATATCGCTGCAGAACAACTTGTTAACAGTGCGATGGCAACAAGCGCTGATGCTTTTTCATATAGCCGTGAATTACTCAAGTTACTGTCTGGAGATGATTTAGGCCAAAATGCGAAATTAATGCTGCAAGAAAATAGCAAATCAGCATTATTTGTCGCATTGCTCAATGACGCTAATATCCCCGCCTTACTGGTTAAAGGTCTGTATCTTGAAGACGGCCGTCGTCAACAGCAACTGCAATCATTTGTACTGGTATTTGGCGAAAATGATACCCGTTTAATTGACGTCAAATTAGGCCAGATCGCAGACGCGAAAAACCTGCTGCTTTGGGAACAAAATGGCGAGCCAACTTTAGATCTCATCGGGGGTACAAATTCTCGGGTTAGTTTCTCTATTATTCAACAAACCCAACCTGTTATGCAGGTACTAAAAGAGAAATCCAATGATACTAACCTGTCCAATTTTAGTATCTACAGCCTACCACTCGAAGAACAAGCGTTATTCAAAGGCATCTTACTCATTCCATTAGGGGTGATGATTGTGGTGCTAATGCGTATTCTGATTGGGTTACGTACGTCTGGTACTTTCATGCCAGTCTTGATTGCAATGGCATTTGTACAAACCAGTTTAGCCACCGGACTAATTGGTTTTACCTTGATTGTCGGTATTGGGCTTGTGATCCGCTCTTACCTGTCTCGATTAAATCTACTATTAGTATCGCGAATATCCGTGGTGATCATTACTGTAATCGCCATTATTTCGTTGTTCTCCGTTTTATCATACAAAATAGGGCTTACGGAAGGATTAAAAATCACCTTCTTCCCGATGATCATTCTATCGTGGACCATTGAACGTATGTCAATTCTATGGGAAGAAGAAGGCCCGAAAGAAGTATTGGTACAAGGTGGTGGCAGTTTGTTTGTGGCGGTACTAGTGTACCTCACCATTAGTAATGAACTACTACGCTACTGGGCATTCAACTTCCTTGGTCTGCAACTTATCATTATGGCAATCATCTTAATGTTAGGTACTTATACCGGCTACCGGCTACTCGAACTACGCCGCTTTAAAGATATGCAGGGTGACTAATCATGACATTTTCGTTTTTTAAAGAATTCGCAATGCCGAGTAAGTTAAAACAACAAGGTATTCTGGGGATGAATCAGCGCAATAATATGTACATATCGCGCTACAATCCCAGAAAGCTATTTCCGTTAGTGGATAACAAATTAAAAACCAAAGAGATTGCCGAAGAGGCCAATCTCAGCACCCCCGAACTTATTGGCGTGGTTGATAATCAGCACGCCGTTAAATCGGTTGATAAGATCATCGCAGGTCTTAATGGCTTTGTGATCAAACCGGCAAAAGGCTCTGGTGGTAAGGGTATCCTAGTGATCACCAAAGTAGAGGATGGTCGCTATTATAAACCCAGCGGCAGTGAATGTTCACTCGATGATATCGAACGTCATTGCTCGAATATTTTAGCGGGCCTGTTCTCACTTGGTGGTGGTATCGATGTGGCAGTTGTCGAAGCGCTCATCATATTTGATGATAGCTTTGAGGGTTATAGCTTTGAAGGGGTGCCAGATGTACGTGTGATTGTATTTAAAGGTATCCCGATGATGGCCATGATGCGGTTATCAACATCCATGTCGGATGGTAAAGCTAATTTACACCAAGGCGCTGTTGGGGTCGGCATTAACATCACCACAGGCGAAGCGCTCAACGCCGTGCAATATGATGAAGTTGTCACCCACCATCCAGATACACAAACAGAATTAGCCCTGTTAAAAGTACCGCATTGGGAAGAAGTTATTCGATTAGCTGCGCAATGTTATGATATTTCAGGCTTAGGTTATTTAGGTGCCGATGTGGTATTAGATCGCGATCATGGTCCGATGCTATTAGAGCTTAACGCACGTCCAGGGCTGGCTATTCAAATCGCCAATGGCATGGGGTTGCTACCAAGGTTACAACAAATTGAAGCGGCGAATACCGATAGTATGGATCTAGACCAGCGTCTTGCTTATTGTAAACAACACTTCGGCTAAATATATTGTAGAAGTGAGACAAATAAAAGCATAAATATAAAGGCATACAGATTCATCTTGTATGCCTTTAAAACTATTGAACTATTCAAAAACAGAAATCATTTAAGCCAATAAATGGCGTAAATTCATTTCAAAAATCATTTTTTCTGCAGTACAAGTAAAGCTCAATGTTACTAGATAAGCATGTTCATCTTGCGCGGTAAAATTAATCGTTACTGCTTCATCGAATTGTTCATCAACATAAGCCTCAAGCTCACTGCGTTTTGCATCGACTGCAAGTTGCGAGTCAAAGCGAATAGGGAAAGAGAGTTCGGTATCATCAGGGTGAATAATGCTGCCAATTTCAGCAAACGCACCACAGCAATCTTTAATATCAGTATTGTTATCATTCGACATAATTATTCTACCTATTGATTAAAATTCACGATTAACATCCACAATAGTACCACTAAAGTATAAGTTGTAAAAATAAAAAACCGCTTACACCAAGGCATAAGCGGTTTTTATATTAAAATAATCGACTTGTTTAGTCGTATATAAATTTGTTAGCTAAAGTAGATTAAATCACAATTGACGGTGCTGCTGGCGCTTTGCTCATTGCTTTTAATTCTTGATCCATAATGAATAGACCGTGACCATTATCAACACCAACACGGCGGATTTGGCTCACGATACCATTAAATAATGCTTCTTCTTCTGTTTGCTCTTCCATCAAGGTATTTAGATGAGCCACAGATTGGAAATCTCTTAGTTCATGTGCTAAACCTAGAATTTCAGAAATAGATTCAGTGATCATCACTTCGTGATCAAGCGCTTTAAGAAATACATCTAATAAATCATCAAATTTAGATTCTGCCGCAGGAATCATTTCCATTAATGGCTGGATACCGCGGTCGATCATATAACGGAATAATAACTGAGCATGTACCTGTTCTTCAGCTGCGTGCTTATAAAAGAAATCACCCGCGCCAATAAAATCTGATGCATAGCAAAAAGATGCCATGCTGCGGTAAAGATGAGATGCAGTAAACTCTTTTGTCATTTGTTGGTTAAGCGCTGTCGCCATAACCTTAGATAATTTTGGCATAGTATAATGTCCTATAGTAAACAGTTCAGGCAATGCTACCTTAATGCCTCTAAAATTAACAATAACTTTGTTAATTTTACGTCTTTTTTTTTAAATTCAGCGTGTTACGACCCTATAAATGAGTCTTGATCGCATTGAAATAAAATTACAAATAAAGTGATTTTCACAGATTTACGACCGACTTAACACTATTATGAAAATATAATACGTAATATTACTACAATTGATTTAGATCAATTTTTAATCCTTAAGATTATCTATACTTCAAATCAAAGCTATTCACTAAGAGGTATCCCTTAGTAAATAATTTTTAGATTTTAAATTAGTTTTAAGGATAGATTATGACGGTCAAAAATATTGAAACACTCAATGCCATGGTTGCAAAAGTCAAAACCGCGCAACAAGAATTCGCCACCTTCAATCAACAACAAGTTGATAAGATTTTCCGCGCCGCAGCCCTTGCAGCATCTACAGCACGTATCCCATTAGCACAAATGGCTGTTGAAGAATCAGGCATGGGTGTATTGGAAGATAAAGTAACTAAAAACCACTTTGCATCTGAATACATCTACAACAAATATAAAGATTCCCTCACGTGCGGCATTATTGAAGAAGATAACGAATTTGGCACCATTACCATTGCCGAGCCGGTTGGTATCATCTGCGGTATCGTACCAACAACAAACCCAACTTCAACGGCTATTTTTAAAGCGTTAATTTCACTTAAAACACGTAATGGTATTATCTTCTCGCCACATCCACGTGCAAAAAATGCAACCAACACAGCCGCTAAAATTGTATTAGATGCCGCGGTTGCAGCAGGAGCGCCAAAACATATCATCGGTTGGATTGATGAACCATCGGTTGAATTATCACATTCATTGATGCATCACAATGACATTAACCTTATTCTAGCCACTGGTGGTCCGGGCATGGTTAAAGCCGCTTACTCTTCAGGTAAACCAGCCATTGGTGTTGGCGCAGGTAATACCCCGATTGTGATTGATGAAACAGCAGACATTAAACGTGCCGTGTCTTCAATCTTAATGTCAAAAACATTCGATAACGGTGTGGTATGTGCCTCGGAACAAGCGGTTATTGTTGTTGACGAAGTATATGACGCGGTAAAAGCACGTTTCATTACGCACGGCGGTTACATCTTAACGAAGAAAGAAGCCGATAAAGTACGTGAAATCGTACTAATCAATGGCAACATGAATCCTGCGATTGTTGGTCAGTCTGCAATTAAGATTGCAGAAATGGCGGGGGTTACAGTGCCTCCTTTCACAAAAGTATTGATTGGTGAAGGTCCAGAAGTACACATTGATGATGCATTCGCTCACGAAAAACTATCGCCAACATTAGGTATGTTCCGCGCACGTGATTACAATCACGCTGTAGAGCAAGCTATCACTATGGTTGAGATTGGCGGTATAGGTCATACATCTGGACTCTATACAGACCAAGATGCCAACGAAGATCGTATCAAAGACTTCGGCGATAAAATGAAAACGGCACGTATCCTGATTAACCAACCAAGTTCACAAGGTGGTATCGGTGATTTATATAACTTCGGTTTAGCACCATCTCTAACGCTAGGTTGTGGTTCTTGGGGTGGTAACTCTATCTCAGAAAACGTGGGTCCTAAGCACCTTATCAATAAAAAAATTGTTGCAAAGCGAGCTGAAAATATGTTGTGGCATAAACTACCTGAATCAATTTACTTCCGCCGTGGTTCATTACCCATTGCGATGGATGACCTTGTTGGCAAAAAACGTGCTTGTATCGTTACTGATAAGTTCCTATTCAACAACGGTTATGTTGATGACTTAGTTTCAATTCTAAAAAGAAAAGGCATCGATACTGAAGTATTCTACGACGTAGAAGCAGATCCAACACTTGCAATCGTGAAGAAAGGTGTTGCAGTGATGAACAGCTTCCAACCGGATGTGATCATTGCCTTTGGTGGCGGTTCACCAATGGATGCAGCGAAGATTATGTGGGTAATGTACGAACATCCAGATGTACACTTCGAAGATCTTGCAATGCGTTTTATGGATATCCGTAAACGTATTTACAAGTTCCCTAAAATGGGCATAAAAGCCATGATGGTTGCGGTAACGACAACATCAGGCACTGGTTCTGAAGTAACTCCATTTGCGGTAGTGACAGATGAAGTAACGGGTCAAAAATACCCAATCGCTGACTACCAACTAACGCCAAATATGGCGGTTATCGATGCTGACTTGGTGATGAACATGCCAAAATCATTAACTGGATTTGGTGGTTATGATGCGGTAACACATGCGCTAGAAGCTTATGTGTCTGTCTTACAAAATGAATACTCAGATGGTCAAGCACTACAGGCGCTTAAACTATTAAAAGAGTATTTACCAAGTTCTTACAAAAATGGTGCTAAAGACCCAGTCGCACGTGAGAAAGTACACAACGGTGCCACTATTGCGGGTATCGCCTTTGCCAATGCTTTCTTGGGTGTGTGTCACTCAATGGCACACAAACTAGGTGCTGAATTCCATATTCCACACGGCTTAGCAAATGCACTACTTATCACTAACGTTATTCGTTATAACGCCACTGATATGCCAACCAAACAAGCTGCATTTTCACAATACGACCGTCCGAAAGCACGTGCTCGTTATGCTGAAGTTGCTGAGCACTTAGGCTTCCGTGAAGGTAAAACAGCTGACAAAATTAACGCACTACTAAACTGGTTAGACGAACTTAAAACTGATTTAGATATTCCTAAATCAATTCAAGCAGCTGGCGTAAACGAAGCTGATTTCCTTGCTAAAGTTGATCAACTAGCGATTGAAGCATTCGATGACCAATGTACTGGTGCTAACCCTCGTTACCCACTAATTAGCGAGCTAAAAGCACTATTACTTGCTTCTTACTACGGTACTGATTACAAAGAAAGCTATGAACTAGAAAAACAACCGACTAAAAAAGTAGCGGTGGTTAAATAGTATTGGTTATTGCTATCGTCCAATAAGCGGATAGCAGTTACCTACAAAGGGTGGGGAATGTGGATTTTTTAATCCATATTTCACACCCTTTTATTATGTATTGAATAATTAATAATATACCTGTTTATACCTTCGACTATGCCACAATTTTAAATAAAATCGTTGAAAAGATAACTAGCCCACATCTCCCATATTTAGTTTTGATAACCCTAAACTTATCCCCTATAATTATTTGACTGTGTTTTTAATACTCTATTCAATGACTAAATAGCTGTATTTAATAAGGATAGCACTAACACTGAAGTCAAAATGGATTTAAATAAGTGGCAGGTAAGTAATGGCAAATGTCTCATTAACGATTAAAGACCTTAAAGTGGGTCATTTTATTAATCTTCCCATTGGTTGGACATCCCACCCTTTCATTCTTAACTCATTTATTATTAAGGACGAAAGACAATTACAAATTGTACAACACTTGGGGTTAGCCACGATTTCTGTCGATATCTCTCGCAGTAAAATCACGCAAGCATCAGAAGCAGAGCAATCAACAACACCCGTTGCAAATGGCCAGGTTTTAGCTGAACAATTGGCAGAGCACCCACTCACAAATACTGAGACAATAGCCCAACCAACGGTACTCAAAGAAAAAACAGAACAGCAAACACAATTAACACAGCAGCAGGCCTGGTGGAAACAAATCCGTCATACTCGCTCAAAATATCAAAATAAGATCGCGTCCCTCAAAGATATTTACAGCACATTTAGCTTGCAACCTGAAAAAGCGATGGAACGATTAGAATTACTGTCAGGTGAATTAACCATTGCAGCTGAACAACAGCATAACTTTAGCTTCGTGTTATGCAATGAGGAGATATCAAGTGATACGCTTTATCAAAACGCGATGAATGTGGCCGTACTCAGTACACGCTTAGCACAGCAGCTAGCCTTTAACGCACAAGATGTGGCAATCGTGGCTCAGACAGCCTTACTCAGTCAGTTTGGTATGTTATGGGTGCCCGCTTCAATTCGTAATAAAAGATCTGAACTTACAAAACCAGAAGTTAATTACCTCAAACAACATCCAGCTTATGCAGCGCAAAGATTACAAGATATAGATGCACTACCTGATATTGTCGTTCAAAGTATTTTACAGATCAATGAAAAATTCGATGGTAGCGGTTACCCACGCGGTTTCAAGCAAGATAAAATGTCAAAGTACGCACAATTAGTGGCCATCACCACCCGCTATAATGAAATGTGCAACGCCAACTTACCTCAACACCGCTATTCACCACATCTAGCCATTGGCTTGCTGTTTAAAGTCGCCAATAAGCATTACAACAAAGCCTATCTCGAACAATTTATTAAAATGATGGGCATATACCCGGTTGGTACTATCGTGAGTTATAATAACAGCCAAGCCCTAGTACAGATGAATATTATAGATAGTCTTCGACAACCGCTGATTGTCGATTTTAATGAGCTTGAGCCGATAAAGAAACAACCACTTTTACGTCATTGCGGTGATGAAAATATCGTGATAACTAAAGCTATCAGCAATAATAATATCCCCCCTGAACATCTCGAAAAGTTTAATTTAGTCCAGCGCAGCAATTTATACTACCCCAGCTAGTACTAAGGAACTGTCAAATATCATAGATAACAGCTGCTGTTAATCTATGATATTGTTACACTCTTATCTTTAATAAATGAATCACATACACTATGTCAAAACGCAACACTCAACAACGTCGTCATACCATCATTAAGTTACTTGAAGAACAGGGTACACTCAGCGTTGATGAACTAGCCCAACGTTTTGAAACATCAGAAGTCACCATCCGTAAAGATCTCACCGCGTTAGAACAAAACGGATTATTATTACGTCGTTATGGTGGCGCAATACCTATCCCGAAAGAATTTCTACCTGAAGTTGAAACCGATAAAGTCTCTCAGTGCAAAATCGAAATTGCCATTGCGGCCGCATTACGCATTCGTGATCACAACCGGATTATTATCGACAGTGGTACCACCACGGCTAGTTTAATCGAGCAGCTCGCCAATAAAAAAGGCTTGATCACCATGACCAATTCACTACAAGTGGCTAATGCGTTAAATGGTTTAGAGAATGAACCGACGTTATTAATGACAGGTGGCACTTGGGACCCGCACTCTGAATCATTCCAAGGTCAAATAGCCGAACAAGTACTGCGCTCATACGACTTTGATCAGCTGTTTATCGGTGCCGACGGTATTGATTTAGAACGTGGCAGCACAACGTTTAATGAGTTAATTGGCCTGAGTCGCGTCATGGCAGAAGTATCCAGAGAAGTTGTTGTCATGGTAGAGTCAGACAAGATCAGTCGTAAAATGCCTAACCTCGAACTTGCATGGGATAATATCCACACCCTCATTACCGATGCTGATATTACGGATGAGCAACGCTGTGCCATTGAAGCCAAAAATATCGATGTCATCATAGCATCGAGATAATCTTTTTTCGTAAAAACGTGACCGATAAAAAATCCCGCTTACTGCAAATAAGTGGGATTTTACCTAAAGGATTTAATATTGTTCTATATGCTCAAGGCTTAAAAACCGTAAGAAGCACCAACTACAAACACATTATTGTTGTGACCAGGATTAATTTTGCTTGAAGACTCTTGGTTACGGTACTCAACATATGGCTGAACACCAGCACGTGTCCAAGTTGCACGTAATTCATGTTCCATAGAGTTATCCTTAGTAACACCATCATTTACGTAATAAACATTGTTGTATTTAACATTCACTGGCATATCTTGGAATTGATAAGCAATGTTGTTATCAAAACGAACTTGATCGTTTGTTTCATCTACGCCAGTACCAGCATTAATAGCATCATTAGCTTGAATTTGCATACGAGTGCGGTTAGAGATAGAAATACCGTTATCGAAGTTGTAACCAACTTTAACTAATGGACGGTATTGAATCGCTTCACCATCGTGTAATAAGTGATGGTAACCAACTGCTACCCATAGTTTCTCGTTAATGCTGAATGATTGTTCAACACCTAACGTAGTGTAAGCAGAAGCTGCTGAACTACCTTGCTCACCATTTGTGCCGTAGTCAGTGTTACCAAGTTGAATACCATCAAACTCCACTAAAACTGTAGTGCCAGTTGTAAACGTATGGCCTGCTTCAAGAGTTGATGTCACATCAGAACCGTTGAAATCGGTGCGGTCATGTAGTTGTACATTACCTGTTACGTAAGATGAACCAGCAGCGAATGCTGGTGCCGCGATTGATGCGCAAAGAAGAGTTAATGCAAGTTTTTTCATTATAGCCTCGATTATAGCTAAGCAATTTAAATCATGTTTAATTGCTAATTAAAGTGAACAGCTTCACTGACTCAGTCGTAGTCAGAAGATGAAACAAATATAACACCTTATAGGCAGTCGATAATGCTGTTGGATCGTTTCATAGACCTGAATCACAACTTACTTTACCCTGATAATTAAGGTGAAATCAAAAATTAACACTAAGTGAACAATTTAACATTTATAACTTTTCGAAGATATTGTTTTTAGCTTAAGTATCAGTGCATTAATAAAACACCGAAAAAACTACAACTAAAGAACCAAAGTGATTAACAAATAAAACCAATCACCATATACTTTTATACATGTCACGAAAAATGTGAGCAAGTTAACGACTTCAGACTCAAACAAGGGCACCACCAACAGAGTTAAACACCAGCTTAAAAACATAATCAGCATTAAAACCAGAGTAATATACTTATCAAGCTCATTTAACTTAATTTACAATGCGAAATATCGTAAAAATAGCGCTTATTAAGTATCTACTGATAACTACACTGCCTGACCAGCGTCCGCTTCTTAAACGCGACCCACACCACGATTAACATTTTCATTACAATTACCGTGACAAGCATGCGGAACTGAGTAGAATCTTTGTTCTATTTATCTATAAACAATATTGAGGCGTTATGATCAGTGAATTGATCCGTTGTTTTTATCTACGTAATAAGCAAACTAATACCAAAGGGTTTTTCGATACCATCACCCGCTCTTTTCGAGTCGGCTTTCGTCATATCGATCTGAACCTACATATTAACAATGCAAAATACCTGATGTTTCTGGAAAAATCGCGTTGGGACCATGCAATTCAGACCAATACATTTAATACATTATTGAAGAATAAATTAAACTTCATCGTGGCAGGTGTTGAGGTAGGCTATATTCGTGAAATACGTTTATTTAAAAAATTCGATGTCGAAACCACCTACTTAGGTTGGGATGATAAATATTTTTATCTCGAGCAGAAATGCGTCGCCGATGGTAAGTTATGTAACTACAGCTTAGTAAAAGCGGTTTTTTTACAAAAAGGCAAAGTCATTTCACCTGAAAAAGTAATGACCTATATCCCTGTTGAACAACGCCCACAGCAATTACCAGAGCACATGCAAATCTGGAAAGATCTTGGTATTGCCAAGCGTAACTTCACCACCAGCGAACCAATAGACAACGCGGCTTAGCATCACGCGCTATCGAATAGGGAAAAGTCATGCCAACGACACACGTTACTAAAGCACTTACCTTTGGATTCATCGGCTGCATTAGCTTGACGTTACCAACAGCGTTTGCCAAGATCACCAGCAGTGACATAGTCGCTAACATTAAACCATCCACGAGTGCTATTTATAGTCAAATGGCGATCCACCATCCCGTTTGGGCTGCCAATGGCATGGTGGCGAGTCAAGAAGCGCTCGCCACACAAATCGGTGTCGATATCATGCAGCAAGGTGGTAACGCTATTGATGCTGCTGTCGCCGTGGGTTATGCATTAGCTGTTACCCTACCCCGCGCTGGTAATCTCGGTGGCGGTGGATTCATGCTGGTTTATTTAGCCGAAGAACAACGCGCTATTGCAATTGATTACCGTGAAGTTGCACCACAGGCAGCTTACCCTGATATGTTTTTAGATGATGCTGGCAATGCTGACAGTCTGCTGTCTCGCTTTCATGGTCTAGCCGTCGGCGTACCAGGGACAGTATTAGGATTTGAACTCGCATTAAATAAATACGGCAGTATGTCATTAGCACAAGTCATGGCACCCGCGATCAAATTAGCGCGTGACGGTATTATGGTGACGCCTGACTTAGCCAATTCACTCAGAGCAACGAAAAAGCACTTAAGCCAATGGCCAAGTACCCAATCTATTTTCTATAAAGCCGATGGCAGTAACTACCAACCCGGTGAAATATTAAAACAAACCGATCTGGCTAATACGCTATTGGCCATTGCTAAAAAAGGCAGCCCTGCATTCTACCAAGGCCCGATTGCCAAACAGATTAGCGATTCGGTACGTGACGCTGGCGGCATAATGACAATGCAAGATTTAGCCAGTTATAAAGCCATAGAGCGCCAACCTATCACTGGTGATTATCGTGGTTACCAAGTGATATCAATGCCACCGCCGTCTTCTGGTGGCGTACATATAGTGCAAATGTTGAATATGCTCGCTGAGTTCCCCATTGATAAAATGGGTCATAATAGCGCTGCCACCATTCATGTAATGGCAGAATCAATGCGCCGGGCTTATGCCGATCGTAGCTTATACTTAGGTGATCCTGATTTTGTTAACGTGCCAGTTGCGGAGTTAACCAACAAACAGTACGCAAAACAATTAGTGAGTCAAATAAACCTTAACAAAGCAACACCAAGCAGTGAAGTTTCCCCTGGTACATTATTACCTTACGAAAGTAACCAAACCACCCATTACAGTGTGGTGGATAAGTTTGGTAATGCGGTGAGTAATACTTATACCCTCAACTTCAGTTATGGTTCAGGACTGGTTGCTGATGGCACCGGGGTATTATTAAATAATGAAATGGATGATTTTTCGGCTAAGCCCGGTACCCCCAATGCTTACGGCCTCATTGGTGGCAAAGCCAATGCAGTCGCCGCGCAAAAACGGCCATTAAGCTCGATGACGCCAACCATCGTATTAAAAGATAACAAACCTTATTTAGTCACAGGTAGTCCTGGCGGTTCACGTATCATTACCACCACGCTGCAAGTGATCATGAATGTCATTGACCATAATATGAATATTGCCGAAGCCAGCGCCGCGCCACGGTTCCACCACCAGTGGTTACCAGACGTGATCCGCATCGAGAAAGGGCTAAATGTCGATACGATTAACTTATTAGAAAGTAAGGGACATGAGGTTGAAGTGAAAGCGGCTATGGGCAGTACCCAAACCATAATGCTAACAGAGGCAGGCGTTTATGGGGCATCGGACCCACGCCGACCAGGTGCACTTAGCTTAGGTTATTAACTTACGTTATTAATCTTCTTCACTCATAAATGAAAAGGGGGCGATACTCACTGTATCGCCCCCTTCACGTGCTTGCTAATTCTAATTAAAAGCTATAACTCATACCAACGGAGACAAAATTCGTCGAGCTATCATAGAATTCAATATTAGCATCAGTCTCTTTGTTTTGATAAATGATATTAAGGTTACTGCCTTTTATATCGAACGGTTCCGTATAAGAGTAAAGGAATGAATAACGGGCAACATCGTCCTCTTGCACTTGACCGAATATTGGATTCTCAGCATCGTACTCGCGATCACTAAACGCGGCTTGAACTGAAATAAAATGCCGTTCATATTTAGTCATAATACTGAGACTATAATGAAATTCATCAAAGCTTTGGCTCTTACCATCCGCATTTTGTTTACCATAAAACACATTCACTTTAGCATATGTACCCAACCACACAGGCAACGTGCTTTCCAAGCTAAGTCGATGGTAGTCACTGTCGCGCTTAAGCAACGCTTGCTGCTCTGCGGTACAAGCCACGTTATGACACACAGCGTTTTGACTTCCGCTTTGTTCATCTTCTAGCGAGTAAGATGCGTAAGCATATTCAACCTGAACAGGGGCAAATTTATAAGCCACACGCATGGCACTCGAATCGATATCCGTTTGCTCTCTTGGCGCATTGGTTAAAAACGGATCAGACCAGGTTTCTTTTAGAAATGGCACGTGAGGGATATAGGCAAAAGTAATACTCTGACGCTTATCAAATTTATGTGTAACACCCAGTTCGTACTGTATGGCACTATTTAAGATATTTTCAGGACTTTGACCAAGAAAATACTGAGTCTGTAAATCATCTGTTGTATAAGCCAGACGAAAAAAAGGAAACAACACAGCAGTTGTAATTTCCTCTCCTGCGTTATTTACATTTTGGGTCTGTTCATTATCGTCATCAATATTAAATTGACTTTGCGTATCGCTGCCCCCCGCATTAATACCGATCGTACCAGAAAATCCAGGGCTCTTTGCCAGAGGTTTTGCTATTGCTACACTACCCAAACCAAGCAAGCTGCTAGCGAATAATAAAGGTAATGAAAGTAAGCGATGATTTTTCGAAATCATATAGAAAGTAACTCCAACGGTTAAGTCATCATCAAAAATAGCGTTAAATCTTGATAAGCATCAATTTATTGACGGGATAATAACACAATGGTGCTAAGATAAAATGCGTTAATAAGGTTTCAATCAGTGACCCTTCAATGATTTTAAAATAATATATATATCACTAAATTTAGTCAGTACAACTAAAAAAACACTGAAATAATTTGTTTTATATTATAAGCTTACATTATAACAATTCAGGTAATACCGACTTTAGGCACTAAGCTATTGAATGCCAGTATAAAGTTCTATTTCAATAAAGGATGATTGAAAAACATGCTCAAAATTCTCGTTTTATTTGCCCATCCTGCATTACAAAAATCAATTGCACATAAATCATTATTCAATGAAATTCAAAACATTGAAGGCATTACTTGTCACGACCTCTACGATACCTACCCAGATTCGTTTATCGATATAAAGCACGAACAAACGTTATTACTTAATCACGACATCATCGTCTTTCAATTTCCACTTTACTGGTATTCATGCCCAGCAATATTAAAAGAGTGGCAAGACCTGGTACTCGAACATGGTTTTGCTTATGGTGAACATGGCGATAAACTGGTTGGCAAAAAAATAATGCTGGCCATCTCCACTGGCGGGAGTATGAATTCTTACGCTACCGCAGGCTACAATGAACATGATATTAGCCAATTTTTATTACCATTTAGCCAAATGAGCAAACTGTGTAATTTAGAATACCTCACTCCATTTGTTGTTCATGACATTCATAAACGTCACAACCCAGCCCGAATTGCACGTAAAGCCAAAGAATACCGCCAACTATTATTAACGTTACAACAGCATAGTGACGCTGTAGCTGTAACACAGGAGAACAGTTAATCATGGAACATGGCGTATTATTTAATATTTTCATCTATCTTGCCGCGGGTGTCGTGGCGGTGCCTATCGCAAAGCGCCTAGGGCTCGGTTCAGTACTGGGTTATTTGATTGCTGGCGCAATTGTTGGACCTTATGCGTTAAGCTTAATTTCCAATCAAGAAGATGTTATGCACGTGGCCGAGTTTGGCGTAGTCATGATGCTTTTTTTAGTCGGCTTAGAATTAAAACCGGCCTTGTTATGGCAGTTAAGAATGCCTATTTTAGGCACAGGTGGCTTGCAACTTTGTGCGACAACCTTGTGCATCTTCTTACTGCTACTTGCCTGTGGACTTGCTTGGCAAACAGCACTCGCCATCGGTTTAATCGTAGCGCTGTCATCGACCGCAATTGTATTGCAAAATCTACAAGAACGGGAGTTAATGAAAACTGAAGCAGGTAAGAATGCCTTTGCCGTTTTACTTTTCCAAGATATTGCCGTTATTCCAATTCTCTCTTTACTACCGCTATTGGTAATACAAGACACTGCCATTGTCGAATCAACAATACCAAGTTGGCAGAGTGCATTAATGATTGCCGGTGTCATTGCCGGAATTATCATCGGTGGTCACTTTCTCGTGGTCCCCCTGTTACGCATTATTGCCAGATCACGCTCGCGTGAAATTTTCATCGCCACCGCACTGGCACTGGTTGTTGGTATCGCGTTAGCGATGGAAGCAGTCGGCTTATCTGCCGCACTGGGCACGTTCTTAGCCGGCGTTGTATTGGCAGACAGTGAATACCGCCACGAACTTGAGAGTGATATTGAACCGTTCAAAAGCTTATTATTAGGTATTTTCTTTATCTCTGTCGGCGCCAGTATCGACTTTAATTTATTATTCGAACAACCCGCACTCATCGCCTTTCTCGTCACCGGGCTCATTGTGATTAAATTTGTGGTGTTATTTATCACCGGCATCGTCTTTAAGATCCAGCGAAGTCAAAATTGGCTATTTTCTTGTGCCCTTGCACAAGGGGGTGAATTTGCCTTTGTACTGACCTCGTTTGCACTACAACGTCAAGTGTTTGATAACGAAATAGCCAGTTTACTGGTTTTAGTGGTTACCTTATCTATGGTATTCACACCACTACTATTAATTATTAACGATAAAATCATTGCACCCACATTCAAGCGAAAAGTACCGCATGCCGACAATAAAGCCACACCAGAGCATCAAATCCCTGAAGATACCGACAGTTCTGTCATTATCGCGGGTTTTGGTGGTTTCGGGCAGGTTGTTGGACGATTACTGCATGGTTATCATATCAATACCACTATCTTAGAAAACGATGTAAGTCAGATAGAGCTATTACAGCAATTCAAATACAAGGTATTTTATGGTGATGCCGAACAGCTTAATTTATTACATGCTGCCGGTGCAGATAATGCGAAATTATTTATTATTGCAGTCGAAAGTGCGAGCCGAACAAAGCGTATTTTAATCAAAGTAAAAAAACACTTTCCTCACTTAACCGTATTAGTACGCGCCACAGATCGTAACCATGCGCAGCAATTAATACGCCTCGGCGCCGATCATGTGTTTAGAGAATCTCTTGACTCTGGTATCAGCCTGGGTGTTGAAACATTAAAAGCCTTGGGAATGCGCGCCAATCAAGCTCATCGTGCGGGCCAGGTCTTCCGACGTCATGACGAAGCGGTATTACATAAAGAGGCAAGGCAGATGCATGAACACGAACCAGAGTTTGTTAACCGTAGTCTGACAGAACGACGTATATTGAAAAAATTATTGGGGTTAGATGCATTAACTTATTACGATAATCTCAATGATGCTTGGTCAACCCAAGCACATAGCAACGAAGATAAAAATACAGTGAGCAATTTAGCCGCTGCCCATAAACATAATAAGTCGACCAGTGAGCAGTCTTAGCCACAAAGCTAAGCCTGTAGATTAACGGAGACTAAAAGTGCTATTGCAGATAAACGGTTTGATCATTACTGCCGCCTTTAATACGGTCAAACAAAACCAGGGATGAATGAGCACTGATTAATCATACGCCTGCTGGCATATATCATCACAAGTTCGGACTAAACGCACAGTTAAACGCTCATTATTACCAAGACTATATAATAATCCATTCTGGAACTCGATCTGCCAAGCTCGCCCCATATTACTACGGCTTGGCGTACTCGACCAAGACTTAGAGACCGCTGGTAACAAAGGGTGATTTGGAAAGATCGTTTGGTTTAAGCTCGGTTCTTCACAGGCTGTTTCAATAATACTATAAAGTTCTTTAATGTCAGGTAGTCTCCAATCCGAGTACCCATCATTTTTAGTATTAAATTCGGAGGGTTCCATCATAGCTTCCCACCATGTAAAGTAGCGAACAGTACCGTACTGGCATCGGATTCCGGTCCGTCCACTAACACAAGTTTGCCATTCTAATCTTGTCGCCTTATCAAATAATAAACCATCATTATTTTTAATGAAGCGTTCCGTTGGTGTCGAAGTTTCGGCCTTATCGTTACAACGTTGCTCAAGTCCACTTACTTTCATCGGTACAATAAGTAATAACATAACGCTCGCTATGTAAAAAAGAGGTCGAATTACAATAAAAACCATCATTAATTCCTTTTTTATGAACACTTTATCGTCATGTTACAAATACAAAATAACGAACATTATTCACTACTTCGAACTAAACGCAGCGCTCTTGGTATACTGGTCAGATTGCCTTGAATATTGCCATATAAAAAATTAATCATCCAAGCAGATCCTAAGTCATCGCTATCAATATCAGCTGTCCAGTAATATTCATTTTGGGTATAAGGAAAATATGTCATTTCGATGGCAGGTAATGCTTGCGAATAATTAATAATACTTTGCAGCTCTAAACGAGTAGGCAATCGCCAATCATTGTAACCACACCAATCATCTTCATTCATGACAAGTGCGAATTTCTCGGTGTCACAATTACTACTGTCAATACAAATACCACCATTTTCGGTAACTATGTGACCATTAAAATCAACATCATTAGACCTAAACCACGAGTAGACATAATCGGCATCGTTGGCACTACCACTACCAATCACCGATTTAACTTCCCACATCAATCCAGTGTTATTATCGAGAACACAAAACCATTCCACAGAGTCTTCGGCAATAGCAGTTCCTTGCAAGCCAATTTTGGTTAAGTCTAGAAAATGTTCCTGACGGAGCAGGTTATCATCAAGACTTAATCCAGCGGGGTTTAAATTAATACGGATAACATAACCTGGTAGAAAAACACTGCCTCCGGCACCTGGATAGCTATTTCGGTCGACGTTACCACTGCCACCAGTTGGACAACCAATAAGCAGTAAACAACTAAAATATAAAGCTAAATACTTCATAATCGCATTCACCTTAAGCGTAAAAACAGTCCCTATACAGCAAGTCTAGATTAGAAACTTAGGGATATTCATAAATCAGTTAAAACAATTAATAGACGACCGGTCTACTTTAATTTATAGTTACCTCATTAAATTGTAAAATATGTTTATTAAATTTTATAAATAAAGGACTCAGTATGTCTCAATCACACTCAATTAATCGCCGTATCACCCTTGCTTCGCGTCCAGTTGGCGCACCGACTCCAGAGAACTTTCGTTTGGAAGAAGTTGCTATTCCATCGCCAAAAGACGGTGAACTATTACTGCGAACAAGTTACTTATCACTTGATCCTTACATGCGTGGCCGCATGAATGATGGTGCCTCTTATGCTGAACCAGTCGCCATTGATGGCACTATGGTTGGCGCGACAGTGTGTCAAGTTGTTACCTCTTTACACCCTGATTATCAAGTTGATGAATGGGTACTTGCTTACACTGGCTGGCAAGATTATGGAATTTCTGATGGCGAAGGTCTGATTAAATTAGGCGCAGAGCCAACTAACCCTTCTTTTGCGCTTGGGATTTTAGGCATGCCAGGCTTTACTGCTTACATGGGCCTATTAGATATCGGTCAACCTAAATCAGGCGATACGCTAGTTGTTGCGGCTGCAACGGGTCCTGTTGGGGCAACCGTCGGTCAGATTGGTAAGTTAAAAGGGTGCTATGTTGTTGGTATCGCTGGCGGCGCTGAAAAATGTAAATATGCCGAAGACGTATTAGGCTTTGATAAATGTATTGATCACAAAGCAAGTGATTTTGATGCACAATTAAAAGCGGCGTGTCCAAAAGGTATTGATGTTTATTTTGAAAATGTGGGCGGCAAAGTATTTGATAGTGTATTACCACAGCTCAATACTGGCGCTCGTGTTCCTGTATGTGGTTTGGTATCACAATACAATGCGACCGAATTACCAGACGGCCCCGATCGTTTATCGCTATTAATGGGCACGTTATTGGTGAAACGTATTAAGATGCAAGGTTTCATCATTTTTGATGATTATGCACATCGCTATAATGAATTTTTCGAAGATATGATGATTTGGTTGCAGTCAGGTCAGATCAAATATCGCGAACATATGATTGACGGGTTAGAAAATGCGTCATCAGCGTTCACAGGTATGTTGCAAGGTGAAAACTTCGGTAAACTTGTAATTAAAGTAGCTAAGTAGGAGACTAACATGATTAAATTACACCATTTAAATAAATCCCGTTCAAAACGTATTATTTGGTTATTAGAAGAGTTAGGCGTTGATTATGAAGTCATTGCATACCAGCGCGATAGCCAAACATTTTTAGCACCAGCTGAATTAAAAGCTATTCATCCACTGGGTAAATCACCTGTGATTGAAGATGATGGGCTAGTAATTGCCGAATCTGGCGCTATCACAGAATATCTTATTAATAAGTATGCCGCTGACAAATTAGCACCAAAGCTATGGTCAAAAGAATATGTCGATTATTCGCAATGGATCCATTTTGCTGAGAGCTCAGCTATTTTACCACTGTTATTAAAAATGTTTGTCGAGAAAGACGGTTGTGAAACCAATTTCATGGCTGCTTATGCAGATACCGAAATTGCTAAAGTGATCAGCTATTTTGATGCTTCACTAGAAGGTAAAACCTACCTGGTTGCAGAACAGCTAACCGGCGCTGATATTATGATGTCATTTATTGTTGAAATCTTAGCAAACAATCAAGTACTCGATAATTTTGTTCACCTTTCCCGTTACAGCAAACAACTTCACTCTCACCCTAGTTTATTAAAAGCGATAGATATTGAAGCTAAGTACGACAATAGCTGATTCGCTCCAATAATAGTGAATGGATAAAATGCCGCAAAGCCCTAATAACGTGTCTATCAGGGCTTTTTCTTTTATGGCAATCAACTAATTAATCATATTGACGAGAAAATACCCCGCTACAGTCGTCGCCAATCAGATAGTTTCCAGACGGTTTTAACATCACCTCATAATTACCATCGGATAAATTCTCAGCCCCAATATCAAATGTCCAGCCATTACCACCTAGCATTAATTTATTACCATAACTACTCGTACAGATCTGCATTAATTGGGAATGTGAAGCAGATGCGTTTGAATCTAAATATTGATCAATATAAGTAACTTCGAGTACAGGTGGCTTAACATCTGTTCTTTCATTACCGAAAGCATCAACAAGCGCAATGTCAAGATTAAGAGCCATATCATCGCCCAATAAAGGTTTACCGGTAATTAGCGTAGGTTGACAGGATAAAGTATCTATCACACTCGAATCAACCCCTTGTGAACCCAATGGTTGACCCAATGTACTTGCCGTTAATGCCCAACTTGTAGGGTTGAACAAATACACGCTACTTAACTCAGGATCATCTTCAAATAGCTGTGTAAAAGTTAAATTCTCATGTACTAACGTCTTAAAATTATTTACAGATATATGAGTTAACTGGTTTTGTGTATAAGATTGGCTTTTCGCGTCAATACCGATAGAGTTCAACTTATCGTTACCATAAAATAATGAGTTAATGACACTATTATTGATACTTGGACCACCCATTTCAGAAAACCAAACACCACGCGAGGCGTTGACTGATGTATGCTGTGAAATAACATTGCCCGATGATCGATAAAATAAAATAGAAATACCATAACCTTCAAAATCATCAGTAAAGTAATCTAGATTATTTTCCAAGGTGTTGTTATTTGAATTAATACTAAAATATAAATTCTCATGGGTATTATCCCACAAAGTATTGTATTCAATAACGTTATTCAAACCTTGTGATAAACTGATGCCCCATGTATTTTTATAAGAGGTGTTATAGGCAACATAATTATTATTACCTTGAATATTGATACCGCCACGGTTTCGCATCAAGAACTCATTACCATTACTATAAACCGTATTGTTCAGCACGTGCATATCCGAACTCCAATAACCAACAGTAATACCATTGCCGTTATCAGAATTTGCAATATTATTACGGGCAATACCACCACTTACATTGTGTAGCCATAAGTCATTGCCATTATTATTAAATACATTATTTTCTATGATTAAATCTTCACGTTCATCGGCTTTTGTATGTAGCACAAATAAACCATAATTCGCATTTTTAAATTCACAGTTTCGGACAATAATAGAGGTTCTTGCGCCAGTAGTAACAAGTTTATTCGATACCCCTTCTCCATCAAATTTTAATCCGTCAATAATAATACCATCTCGACCTATATGTAATACGCCTTGGTGTGCAGATCCAGTACCAATTAAAGTAGGTGACTGTCCGGGTTCTGCTCGAATCGTTAAATTTTCTTTATAAACATTTAACCCTTCTTCGTATGTTCTACTATCTGTAAACACGAGTTCATCACCCGGTTGGGCGGCTTGATACGCGCTGATTAAACTATCAAACTCTGAATTTTCACCAATTTTCAATATTGCAGCATGCATATCTCCAACCGAAAATATCCATATCATAATCAATATACATTTACATGAATTCATCATTATCTCCCAACAGCCACGCTCTTTTAATACTGCGAATTTACCATGATAAGAATAATCTAGAGTTTAGACCAGAATAATAAACGTGCTCTATATCACATTATATAATCAACAAATAGCATAAATATAAGATCATTCCTTTTCAACATAGGCTAATTTATCGAGCTCTAATTGTAATTTTTTAGTCAATTTACTCACCACTAGAGCATAAGATTGACTCGCTAAATTTTCGATCATCCCTGCTGGTACGTCGGCATTTAACACTACCGTTATCCAATGCCTTTTATTCATATGATAACCGGGGGAGATCGCAGTAAACTCATCCACCAGCACTTCAACATCACTCGGTTGTGCTTTTAAGTTTACTCGGCAGCCATTTTCATCTTCAGTGATTAAAGCAAACATCTTTCCCATAATTTTGTAGACCAAGACCTCAGGACCAAAAGGGTAGCTTGTTGCAGCCCCCTTTAAATTACAGATATAGCGCGCTAATTTCGTTTGTTCCATTTTTATATCTCCAAATTACATTTCAACTCACTCTCTCTTCAACTCGTTCTTATTGTTTCAGCCAATCAAATATCACACCTCGTTGTATATAAAATCACACATTTTGTATATAAAACCACAAATGTATTGTTATAACATAACATTAATCTTGCGTATCACTATTGTTATGTTATAACATCCCCAACCATTAAGACTAAACAATCATAATCAACCACAAAGAAATATAAAATGCAGCAAGATTCATCATCAAAAACAATTTCTTTATTACTGAGTAGCGTATTTACACGCCTTTGCATCGCACTCGTCATCACGACTAGTCTTTGGTTAACACTGTTACAGTTTATCGGATAATTAATCATGATTAAAATTATTGATCTAAGTGTTTCTTATCAAGAAAACATAGCGCTAAGCCATATCTCGACAACGATAGACGACGGCGATCTCGTCGCAATTGTCGGTCCAAACGGTGCCGGTAAATCCACATTACTCAAAAGTATCATGCAACAAATGGCCGCTGTATCAGGCTCTATCGAACTTGGTCGTTTAAGTTTGAAAGACATTGCCTACTTACCTCAAAGCAGCCAAATAGATCGTAAATTTCCAATCACGGTGAGTGAATTTGTGTCTGCAGGCGCTTGGCAACGTTGTAGTTTCTGGCGGCGATTTAGTCGTAAGGAACAGCACTTATTGCAACAGGCATTAGCCAAAGTAGATTTAGAAAATATGGCTGAACGTCAAATTAGTCAATTATCTGGAGGGCAATTTCAGCGCATGTTATTTGCACGTATGCTATTACAAGATGCCGATATTCTGCTACTTGACGAGCCATTCGGTGGCATTGATGCACAAACGACTGAACTATTAATGCGCGTTATTCAGGCGTGTCAGCAACAAGGTAAAACCGTTATCGCCGTGATCCACGATCTGGCCTTGGTACAACGATACTTTCCAACCACATTACTTGTTGCAACCAACTTAATTGCCTCAGGTAGAACATCGGATGTATTAACTCAACAGTATTTACTGCAAGCGGGTTATCAGCATTTTGCTCACTGTGCGGTGCATAACACATTTAATAATCCTTTACATAACATTCCAGACAACAGCACTAACGAAAATGCGGTGACTTCTGTGTCAGCTAACATCGAGAGTCAAGCATCATGAGTGCACAGTTATACGAATTATTTATCGCCCCTTTTTCTGAGTTTGTATTTATGCAACGCGCATTATGGGGGATTATCGTGCTCAGTATTAGCGCGACACCTGTGGGCGTATTTTTAACGCTTAGACGCATGAGCCTAACGGGTGATGCAATGGCACATGCTATCTTACCCGGTGCTGCCATTGGTTTTCTCATCTCGGGTTTATCTGTCACGGCCATGACGATTGGCGGCATTGTCGCGGGTTGTGTGGTCGCTGTACTCGCAGGCATGGTAGCCCGACATTCAAATGCGGAAGAAGATTCAAGCTTAGCCGCCTTCTATCTACTATCACTCGCTATCGGGGTATTAATCATTTCATCCAATGGCAGTAATGTAGATTTATTACATGTGCTATTCGGTTCAACACTCGCACTCAATGATGATGCTTTAATATTACTCACCGTTATCGCCACAATCTCTATTTTAGCACTCGCGATATTGTATCGTCCTTTAGTAATGGAATGTGTTGACCCCCACTTTTTCAAAACCATCAGCAAACTGAGTGCCGTGGCCCACTATGGATTTTTACTCCTCGTCGTACTCAATTTGGTTGCCGGTTTTCATGCATTAGGCACCTTAATGGCCGTTGGTTTGATGGTTCTGCCTGCTGCGATTGCGCGCTTTTGGTCTAATCGTTTAGGTGGCATGTTAATAGTGGCGTTTATCACCGCTGTGATCAGTGGCTACTTCGGTCTGTTTCTTTCTTATCATGCCAGCCTAGCAACCAGCCCGGCGATTGTATTAGTACTCGGCATACTTTATATCACCTCACTCATATTTGGCCGTAACGGCGGATTATTGTTTAAAAACAACAGTTAAAAATAACTCAACTTATTAATATTTAGCCCTTATAAGGACAATGAAATGTTTAAAACCACGCTCACTTCATCCATGATGATTCTTAGTTTAACGACCAGTACAGCCGTCATGGCAGAGCAGAAGCTTAATGTCATCAGTAGTTTTTCGATTCTCGGCGATCTCGTGTCACAGGTAGGTCAAGAACATATAACCGTGACAAATTTAGTCAAAGTTGACGGTGATGCGCATGTATTTAATCCCACCCCTCAGGATGCCAAAGCCATTTCAAAAGCACAATTGGTTGTCACCAATGGCTTACATTTTGAAGGCTGGATGCCACGTTTAATTGAAGCGGCTAACTACCAAGGTGTGCAAGTCATTGCCACTAACGGTATCGATGTACTCAGTACAAAAAAAGAACATGAACACCATGACGACGAACATGCACATCACGACGACGAACATGCACATCATGACAACGATCATGCACACCATGACGACGATCATGCACACCATGACGACGAACATGCACACCATGACG
>NZ_JABSQR010000034.1 GCF_013215705.1 Moritella sp.
TAACTGGCTTAGTTACTTCAGCAGTAACTGGCTTAGTCACTTCAGCAGTAACAGGTTTAGTCACTTCAGCAGTAACAGGTTTAGTCACTTCAGCAGTAACAGGTTTAGTCACTTCAGCAGTAACAGGTTTAGCTACTTCAGCAGTCACTGGTTTAGCTACTTGTTCTGTTTGTACTTGAGCATGTTCAGTTTTTTGAACATCACTAGTCTTAGCATTTCGAGGGCTACGACGAGTACGCTTAGCTGGTTGAGCGTTTTGATCACGCTGAGGCTTATCAGAAATAACTGATGTTTCAGAATTTTGCTCTGACTCAGTTGTTACTTTCTGCTCGTTGCTGGTCACTCGTACTTTTTTACGCAGAGTGCGGCGTTGACGGCGTTCAGTTAAAACAGCTTGATTTTGAGCGCTACCTTCTTCTTTTGTTTCTTTTGTTTCTTTTACGTCTTTCGACTGTCCAGCTGGTTTGCCTTGAGTCGGTGTTTTTTGTTTGGCTTCGAACTTATTATGTTGTTTTACTTCAACGTCTGCTTTTTTATTGGCGTCTTGTTGTTTGTTCTCAACATTTTCAGGGTTGCGAGGCTTGCGATTACGACGATTGCGTGGTTTACGCTGCTCATCACTATCACGGTTACTCGGGGTTTTATCCGCTACCGGTTTTTTAGGTGCTTGTTTAACTGTTTCTTTAACCACAACTTTTTCATCGCTTGCAAAGAAACCTGTAATTGCTTTACCAAGACGACTAAATACTGATTCTTTATGAGCAACTGGTTTCGCTGGTTTCGCTTGAGCAGGTGCTTTAGGTTTTGTATCGGATGTTGCGTTTTTAACCGTTTGACTTGGTTTAACTGATGCCGCATCAGGTGTATTCATTTGTTGCACAAGCGGCTGAACTGTTTCGTTATTTACTTTTGGTTCGTAACGGGTGAATTCACGAGGTTGTGCTAAATCAGTACTCGATAATTCTGAGCTATCATCATCAGCTTTAACACGAGAAACTTCGAAATTAGGTGTTTGTAAGTTCTCATTTGGAATGATGAAGCTTTTAACTTTATAGCGTTTCTCTAAACGTAGGATTGAGTTACGTTTTTCATTTAACAGATAAGCAGCAACAGGAACAGGAACTTGCGCTACGATGTGATTGGTATTTTCTTTTAGCGATTCTTCTTCGATTAATCGAAGAATAGACAGTGCTAAAGATTCATTATCACGGATCGTACCTTGGCCATCACAACGAGGGCAGACATGCGTACTAGATTCGCCAAGAGAAGGGCGGATACGTTGACGAGACATTTCCATTAAACCAAATCGTGAAATGCGGCCTAGTTGAATTCGAGCGCGATCTTGTCGTACTGCATCTCTTAAGCAATTTTCAACTTCGCGTTGATTTTTAACCGGCCCCATATCGATAAAATCGATAACAACAAGACCACCTAGATCACGTAGACGTAGTTGACGAGCAACCTCATCTGCAGCTTCTAAGTTAGTAGTTAACGCAGTCTCTTCAATATCACTACCGCGTGTTGCACGTGCAGAGTTAATATCAATTGAAGTGAGGGCCTCAGTTGGGTCAATAACAATTGAACCGCCTGATGGAAGACGAACTTCGCGTTGGAATGCGGATTCGATTTGAGTTTCAATTTGGTAATGATTGAATAAAGGTACATCACCTTGATACAACTTAATACGGTCGATAAAGTCTGGACGTATTAATTTGATGCGGTTTTTAGCTTCTTCAAACGCTTTTGGATGATCGATAAGGATCTCACCAATATCACGACGAAGATAATCGCGGATAGCACGGGCTATCACGTTACTTTCTTGATGGATTAAGAAAGTACCTTGTCGATCTTTTGCGCTGTCTTGAATGGCTTTCCAGTGATTTAACAGTACCTTAAGGTCCCAATCGAGCTCTTCTGCAGATTTACCAACACCAGCAGTACGAACAATGAGTCCCATGCCTTCTGGTAATTCTAATGTAGCAAGAGCAGATTTCAGTTCAGTACGCTCATCACCTTCGATACGACGTGAAATACCGCCTGCACGAGGGTTGTTTGGCATTAGAACAAGATAACTACCGGCTAAACTAATGAAAGTTGTTAATGCTGCACCTTTATTACCACGTTCTTCTTTTTCAATCTGAACGATAACTTCAGTGCCTTCAGCAACTACATCCTTAATACTTGGACGTCCGCGTTGCTTACCAGTACCTGATTTGAAGTAAGCTCGAGAGATTTCTTTAAGAGGGAGGAAACCGTGGCGGTCAGCACCATAATCAACAAAAGCAGCTTCTAAGCTTGGTTCTACGCGGGTAATTTTACCTTTATAGATATTTGCTTTTTTTTGTTCATGGCCTGGGCTTTCAATATCTAGATCATAAAGGCGTTGGCCATCTACTAGCGCAACGCGCAACTCTTCTTTTTGAGTTGCATTAATTAACATTCTTTTCATTTTATTATGTTCTTATAAATTAATTTTCATGCTTGGATAAATTAGTTAGATGTACATCTGGCCTTGTGTCTGTAGATAATCAACCTCTCGGCTGTTTAAATTAAGGCGCTGTTAGATGCTCTAAATGTGATCAAGTGTCTTACGATTATTTCTGCACTTATTAGATTCCATCAATAACTAACGTGTATAATTGCATTCGAAAAGGTGTCATACATAGAAGTTGAATTGCGGGAGGTGGTATCCAGCTGGATAAATGAAACTCCCTATCAACGTACACCTTATATACAAAATGTACGCTAAAAATCCGCAGCAAGAATAACGGCATCCTGGTTATTCTGAAATTATTGGTATAAATAAATGATTATTTATACCAATAGCAGATATACTAAAGCCATTATCATTCTTGGCTGTATTTTTTTAGCAGTACAGAGGGTATTATCCCATTGCCTGCATTAATATAGCAAGTTAACTTTCCATTCAATTTAGAAATACTTTTCAAATTGATACTTATACGCATTTTGAGTTAGACAATAAAATAATTATGACCGATAAAATTTCACCTAAAGTAGCATTTGTAACCATTACTGAAGACTATCAAGGACAGCGAATTGATAACTTTTTACGCACCAAGTTAAAAGGTGTGCCAAAAAGTATGATTTACCGCATCATACGTAAAGGTGAGGTGAGAGTTAACAAAGGTAGAATTAAACCTGAGTATAAATTACAGCCAGAAGATATTGTACGCATACCGCCAGTACGCGTTTCTGAAACTGAAGCTATTTCGCCATCAGCGAACCTTGATTCTGTTCGTGCGCTTGAATCGCAAATCATTTATGAGGATGACTACTTAATTGTCATCAACAAACCATCTGGAATGGCTGTTCACGGTGGTAGTGGATTAAGTTTTGGCTTAATTGAAGGATTGCGTGCGATCCGTCCTGATAGTAGATTCTTAGAATTAGTTCACCGTTTAGATCGCGATACGTCAGGTTGTTTACTGGTTGCTAAGAAACGCAGCACGCTTAAAGCGTTACATGAGCAACTGCGTTTAAAAACAATGAGAAAAGATTACCAAGCACTTGTTGCTGGTGCATGGCCACGCAGTTCTCGAATTGTAAATGCACCACTATTAAAGAACACAGTAAGCTCAGGTGAACGACTTGTACGTGTTGACAGCGAAGGTAAGGAATCTCAAACGCGTTTCAGCATCATACAGCGTTATGAACATGGCACGCTAGTGCAAGCAAGTCCTATTACAGGTCGTACGCATCAGATCCGTGTTCACGCATTACATGCCGGTCATCCGATTGCCTGTGATGATAAATATGGCGATACAGGGTTTACGAAGTACATGAACGGTTTAGGCTTAAAGCGCTTGTTCTTACACGCAGCACGCTTACAGTTCTTTAACCCTGGCACTCAAGAAACCCAGGAAGTTGAAGCGCCATTAGATATGGCGTTAGTTAGAGCGTTAGAAAAATTGAAAAAGTGTTAATCATATAAGTAATTAAGTGACATTCACTTAGTCATATTTGATTTTAAAGCCAGTATCTTTGATGCTGGCTTTTTTATGTTCTCTATTTGTTCAAGCTGTTTTCATTTAAGCTTCTAAAACGTTATATCCTTGTTCTTGTAGAATTTCCACTAAACTAATCAGGGGTAATCCAATCAAGGTATTTGGGTCTTTTCCTTCTAATTTCGAAAATAATGCAATGCCAAGTCCTTCACACATAAAACTACCTGCGCAATTATAAGGCTGTTCAGTTTCAAGGTAGTAACGAATTTGGCTCTCAGTTAAGCTTCTGAAATGCACAATAAACTGTTCTACGATCGTATCTGTGCGACCTGTGCATTGATTCACAACAGAAAGCCCTGTGTAAAAAGTTATATTTTGTGCAGAAACGGCAGATAATTGTGCAAAAGCTGTTTCAAAGTCACCTGGTTTACCTATTATTTTGTTATTAATGACACAAACCTGATCCGATCCAATGGATATTGAGTTACTATACTCCCGACTGGCAGATTGAGCCTTTTCTAGTGCTAGGCGTGATACTAGCATTTCAGCCGTTTCGTTTGGTTTGACGGTTTCATCAACTTCTGGGTTGAAGGTATCGAAAGGGCAGTTTAGTTTTTCTAATATCTGTTTACGAAATGGCGATGTGGAAGCAAGGATCAGTTTAGGTTTCATGGTTTATCTATCATCAATTATTTAATTATTTGGTGATTTTAACGACAAGTGACCTATTTTTGTAGGGAAATGTGATTTTTTTTCATTTTCCTTTTGACTCTAACATGATGAATCTATATTATCCGCAACCTATGAAAAAGGTAAAACTACCAGTAACTGTTGATCCTTATCGTACTGCTCAACTAAGATTGGATTTCAACACTTGTGTTGAAGGCAGTCTGTTGAAACGTATTACGGATGCAACGGCAGGTGAACCAAGTGATGCTGATGTATCAATATCGTTCAGTAAAGACAATCAAGGTCTTATAGTGATACAGGGTAGCGTATCACTAACCGTTAATCTTGAATGTCAGCGCTGTGGCGGGATATTTACGCAAGCTTGTGAAACCGAATTTAGATATAGTCCTGTGAAAAATGATTCACAGGTCGACGATCTGCCAGATGCTTATGAGCCCATTGAATTGGACGCAAATGGCGAAATCAATCCGATTTCATTGATTGAAGATGAAGTGATTATCAGTTTACCGCTTGTTGCTTTGCACCAAGAGGAAGATTGTTCAGTGAATCCAAATGATATGAGTTTCGGAGAAATCGAGCCTGCTGATGAGCAGCCCAACCCATTTGCAGCTTTATCTAAATTAAAGCGCAAGTAATCAGGAGTATAGGCCAATGGCTGTACAAAAAAGTAAAGTAACTCGCTCTCGCCGCGGTCAACGTCGTTCACATGACGCTCTAACTGCAGCAGCTACAACTGTTGACGTGACTTCAGGTGAAACTCACCTACGTCACAATGTAACAGCTGATGGTTACTACAAAGGCGTTAAAGTAATTAACAAATAAGTTATATTACTTTGCCTAATCTAACAATTGCGTTAGATGCCATGGGGGGCGATTTCGGCCCCCATGTCACTATCCCCGCCGCAATCAATATACTGAAAAAGTATAAAAATATCTCTATTTACCTTGTCGGTAACGAAACTGAAATAACGCCATTATTGCAGAATACCTCTACATCTATTAAATCTCGTTATACGATAATTCCAAGTCTCGATGATATACCCATGGATCTTGCCCCTGCGCTATCACTGCGTAACTTTAAGCAATCCTCTATGCGTATGGCATTGAACCTTGTCCGTGAGGGCAAAGCACAAGCTTGTGTCAGTGCAGGGAATACCGGTGCACTGATGGTGCTGTCTCGGCATTTGCTTAAAGTCCTGCCTTTTGTTGATAGACCCGCTTTAGTCTCTACACTACCTTCTGTTACAAGACAGCCGGTATATATGCTTGATCTCGGTGTTAATGTCAGTTGCGATGCCGATGCATTATTGCAATTTGCCTTAATGGGTTCTGCACTTGCTGAGCATGTCGGTAATATACCCAATCCAAAAGTCGCTTTACTTAATGTCGGACAAGAAGACATTAAAGGTAATGATCTCGTCAAACATGCCGCTCAATTACTTTCTAAACATCATAATTTAAACTATATTGGTTTTATTGAAGGTAATGATATTTTTTCTGGTAAAGCAGATGTCATTGTTTGTGATGGTTTTACCGGCAATGTAGCGCTTAAAACAAGTGAGGGTGTTGTTGACTTGGTTATTTCTCAATTAACATCTGTATCAAATAAGAACATATTTACTAAATTGTTATCATTATTGGTCAAACCACTGATAATGAACAGTCTGAGACGTTTGAAACCCGACCAGTATAACGGAGCAACTTTGTTAGGATTGCCGGGTATTGTAATTAAGAGTCATGGTAATGCTGAACAGGTTGCCTTTGAGTTTGCAATTGAACAGGCTGTAAAAGAAGTGGAAAGTGGATTAGTAAGCAAAATATCCGCAAGTCTTGATGTGATTGATTAAGATCCAACTTTTATCATTTTATTCGTCTCTTCACTTGAAAAATTCAACAGATATCCTCATATTACTTTTTAGTTAGATAAGTTCATTTTCAAATTGATATATGAATTTTTATTGATTTTTTATAGGTAATTTATGTCAAAGTATGCAGTCGTATTCCCAGGTCAAGGCTCACAAGCAATCGGCATGCTTGCTGATCTTGCTTTAGATCATCCAATTGTAGAGCAGACGTTTTCACAAGCAAGTGAAATTCTTGGCTATGACCTATGGGATTTAGTGCAAAATGGAACAGTTGAAGATTTAAGCCAAACCCATATCACACAACCCGCATTATTGGCTACCTCTGTTGCATTGTGGCGAATTGCCGCCGCGAAAGAAACGTTTAAACCATCATTACTTGCTGGTCACAGTTTAGGTGAATACTCAGCATTAGTATGTGCTGGTGTGATTAAATTCGAAGACGCAATTGCACTTGTGGAATTACGTGGACAATTAATGCAACAAGCCGTACCACAAGGTATTGGTGCAATGGCCGCTGTTATTGGTTTAGATAACGATGCGACAGTTGCAGCTTGTGCAAAAGCGGCTGAAGAAGAAGTGGTATCAGCGGTAAACTTTAATTCACCTGGTCAGGTGGTTATTGCCGGTAATAAAGCCGCAGTTGCGCGTGCGTCTGCATTATGTATTGAAGCGGGTGCAAGACGTGTTATGCCTTTACCAGTAAGCGTACCGTCTCATTGTTCATTAATGAAACCGGCTGCTGATGAATTAAAAATCGCATTACAACAAGTTACTTTTAATACACCTGTCATTAAGTTGATTAATAATGTTGATGTAGCGTCACCAACGGATGCGGATAGCATTAAAGATGCGCTTATACGTCAACTTTATATGCCAGTACGCTGGACTGAAGTGATAGAAGCTATGGCGAAAGAAGACATTACAGCGTTATATGAATTCGGACCTGGTAAAGTACTTACAGGTCTTGTTAAGCGTATTGATAAAACGATTAAAGGTAGTGCAGTCAATAATCAAGCAACAATTGCTGATTTTGCATAACAGTAGGAATAAATAAATGAGTTTTTCAAGTAAAACAGTACTCGTTACAGGCGCAAGCCGTGGTATTGGTCGCGCAATCGCGGAACATTTTGCAAAGTTAGGTGCCAAAGTGATTGGTACCGCAACTTCTGCACAAGGTGCTGAGCGTATTGGCGCTTATTTAGGTGAAGCAGGATTTGGTTTAGAACTTAATGTGACAAATCAAGATTCTGTCGATGCATTATATGCTGAAATAAAAACCCGTGTTGGTCACATTGATATTTTGGTGAATAATGCCGGAATTACAGCAGATAATATCTTCTTGCGTATGAAAGAAGATGAATGGTGTAATGTTATTGATACTAACTTGACCTCTTTATACCGTCTATGTAAGCCTTGCTTACGCGGTATGATGAAGCAACGTTTTGGTCGTATCATTAATATTGGTTCGGTTGTTGGCTCTACTGGTAATGGTGGTCAAGCTAACTATGCTGCGGCTAAGTCAGGCTTATTAGGTTTTACTAAATCACTTGCAATTGAAATCGCGTCTCGTGGTATCACTGTGAATGCCGTCGCACCTGGTTTTATCGAAACTGATATGACGAGTGAATTAACGGAAGAACAAAAACAAACAATATTAGCTCAAGTACCAACCAATCGTCTTGGTAGTACTGCTGAGATAGCTGAAACCGTTGGATTTTTAGCATCTGATGGTGCAAGCTATATTACGGGTGAAACTATCCACGTAAATGGCGGCATGTATATGGCTTAGCCGTTTATATTTGATTTTGTTTGTAAATTTGCGATCTTTTTCACCAATCGTGGTTTGACCACCGAGTTAGGGGTTGCAAGTTTATGAGTAATCAATAAACTACTAATCAAAGCATTAAATATTTTTCAAAGGAAAGTAAACATGAGTAACTTCGAAGAACGCGTAAAAAAAATCATTATCGAACAACTAGGTGTTAAAGAAGAAGAAGTTAAAAACGAAGCTTCTTTCGTTGATGATCTAGGTGCTGATTCTCTAGATACAGTTGAACTTGTTATGGCTCTAGAAGAAGAATTCGATACTGATATCCCGGATGATGAAGCAGAGAAAATCACGACTGTTCAAGCTGCAATCGACTTCGTTGTTTCTAGCGCTGAATAATTCAGCTGATTAGTTTCTCACTGAGAAATAATCAAATTAAAGTAATTATAATGGTGACGTTATAATTATTTTTATAAATATTAAAAGCGGTCGCAAGACCGCTTTTTTTTTGTCTATTTGGAGAACGAGTGTGGCTAATAGAAGAGTTGTAATTACAGGATTAGGTATTGTTTCACCGGTTGGTAACTCTGTTACGACTGCATGGGAAGCAATTAAATCTGGTACCAGCGGCATTGAAAATATTGAGCACTTTGATACCACTAATTTTTCAACAAAATTTGCTGGCTTAGTTAATGATTTTGATGCTGAAGCGGTTGGACTCAACCGTAAAGACTGCCGTAAAATGGATTTATTTATCCAATACGGGATCGTAGCGGCAGAGCAAGCAATTAAAGATTCAGGGTTAGTGATCACTGAACAAAATGCAACCCGAGTTGGTACTGCAATTGGTTCTGGTATCGGTGGACTAGGCCTGATCGAGAAAAATGTGCATAATTTTGTTAAAGGTGGTGCACGTAAAGTGAGCCCATTCTTTGTACCTTCAACGATTGTTAATATGGTTGCTGGTCATGTGTCTATCCGCAACAACCTGAAAGGTCCAAACATTGCCATTGCAACTGCTTGTACTTCAGGGACACACTGTATTGGTCAATCTGCGCGTATGATTGCATATGGTGATGCCGATGTAATGGTTGCCGGTGGTGCTGAAAAGGCATCAACAGAAATGGGCATGGCGGGCTTTGGCTCAGCAAAAGCATTATCAACACGTAATGATGACCCACAAAAAGCCAGTCGACCTTGGGATAAAGACCGAGATGGTTTTGTGCTTGGCGACGGTGCAGGAATTTTAGTACTAGAAGAATATGAGCATGCAGTAGCACGTGGTGCAACGATCTATGCTGAATTAGTTGGTTTTGGTATGAGTGGTGATGCTTTCCATATGACATCACCTCCTGAAGACGGAGCCGGTGCTGCTCTTGCAATGAGTAATGCAATTGCTGATGCGGGTATTAAAGCCAGTGATGTGGGTTATGTGAATGCGCATGGTACGTCAACACCTGCTGGCGATAAAGCTGAAACCGCCGCCGTTAAATCTGTATTTGGCGAGCACGCTTATAAACTTGCTGTTAGCTCAACAAAATCAATGACAGGCCATCTTTTAGGTGCCGCTGGTGCAATCGAGGCGATTTTTACAATCTTAGCTTTAAGAGATCAGATCTTACCGCCTACGATCAACTTGGAAAATCCGAGTGAAGGTTGTGATCTGGACTTTGTCACTGATGGCGCTCGTGCTGTGAGTATGGAATACGCGTTATCCAACTCATTTGGTTTTGGTGGCACCAATGGTTCTCTGCTATTTAAAAAAGCGGACTAATATATCAAAGACCTAACGTGAGATGCTTAATTACTCATTTTGGTATAACAAACATAATAAATAAGTGTTTTCGTTATTTGTTATTCACATGCAAGGTGATTAAACACACCTTGCATGTATCAAACAATTTTTCATTGGTGTAAAATGTGTGCTGAATTTAATTTATGCATCGAGCTATGAAAAAGATAATTACTGCTATTTCCTTACTGTTTACCGTTCTATTGATTGCTGGTGTACTTTTCTATTCACGCTTCCAATCATTTGTATCAGCTGAACGCGTACAAACAGATCATATCCTTACTGTTTCTTCGGGTGATACCGCGCAATCAATAGCTAATCAAATGATTGCGGAGAGTAACTTTGAATCTAAAGTCTTTCTACGTGTCTTTTTTAAACAAAATCCCAGTATTACCAATATTAAACTTGGTTCGTATCAAGTAACAGCAGGCTGGAATTTCCAAACGTTATTCGAGCACCTGGTATCTGGAGATGAATTTCAGCATAAAATCACCTTCATCGAAGGCTCAACATTTAAAGAGTGGCGTAAGCAGTTATCTCAAGCAACGGGTATTATTGATGATACGGCTGACTTATCTGAAGTCGAATTAGCGCAGTTATTACAAATAGAAAACTCAAAGCTGGAAGGCTTGATGCTGCCTGAAACCTATTTTTATCCGCAGGGGATGTTAGTTTCAGCGCTATATTTAAAATCACATAAAAAACTCCAAGCATATTTAAATTCTGCATGGGAAACACGAGATAAAAATTTACCGCTCAAAACACCTTATGAAGCGCTGATTCTTGCTTCTATCATAGAGAAAGAGACGGGATTAGAAAGCGAAAGAACGACAGTATCGTCTGTGTTTATTAACCGATTGAACCGACGTATGCGTTTACAGACTGACCCCACTGTTATTTATGGCATGGGTGACGACTATAAAGGTAATATCCGTCGTAAACACTTACGTCAAAAAACAGATTACAACACCTATGTGATTAGAGGTTTGCCGCCAACACCGATTGCAATGGTTGGAAAAACATCGATTGATGCGGCATTGCATCCAGCCAAAACAAGCTATTTATATTTTGTTGCCAGTGGTGACGGTGGTCATTATTTTTCAAAGAATTTAAAACAACACAATCGTGCTGTTCGTAAATACATTTTAAAAAAATAAATTGAAGAGAGTTATTGTGCAAGCAAAATTTTTAGTAATCGAAGGCCTTGAAGGCGCAGGAAAAAGTACTGCAGTAAGCACTGTGATTAATTGGTTAGCGGAGCAGGGGATCACCGATGTGATAACCACACGTGAACCAGGCGGAACAAAATTAGCCGAAAAGATGCGTGCTATTGTTAAAGACGTTGATACCGAAGAGCCGTTGACTGAATCAGCCGAGTTAATGCTAATGTATGCAGCACGTGCACAATTAGTGGAAAATGTCATTAAACCAGCCCTAGCGAAAGGTCAATGGGTTGTTGGTGATCGTCATGATCTTTCTTCTATTGCTTACCAAGGTGGCGGCCGTGGTTTTGATATTGGTGTGTTGAATACACTACGTCAAGTAGCTATTGGTGACTTCAAACCGGATATGACGTTATTGTTAGATATCGATCCCGCAGTGGGCTTAGAACGCGCCAAAGTACGCGGTGAATTAGACCGTATTGAATTAGAGCAACTGTCTTTTTTCGAGCGTATTGGCGCAAAATACCAAGAACTTGCAGCCGCGGATGACACTATCTATAGTGTTGATGCGGGACAGAATATTGATAATGTTCAAGCACAGATCCGTGACGTATTAGCCAATCATGTTGATTGTCATAATAGAAATGTAGATTAATTAGATGCTATATCCTTGGTTACTACCTCATTGGGAAAAACAACAGACGCAAATGACAGCAGGTCGTTTACATCATGCTCTGTTTATTACCAGTGCTAGCGGTATGGGTAAACTGTCGTATGCGCAGACACTTGCCCAAACATTATTATGCAAAGAGCCAATCGGTTGGGAACCTTGCCATCAATGCCATTCTTGTCAGTTATTCGAGACAAGTGTACATCCTGATTATTATTTGGTTTCCACCGAACCCGGTAAAGTGATTGGTGTTGACAGAATAAGACATATCAGTCAGAAGTTGAACGAGCACTCACAACTTGGTGGTAATAAAGTGGTGATCATCGAGCATGCTGAAAGTTTTAATTTAGCCTCTGCTAATGCATTGCTTAAAACATTAGAAGAGCCGAGTGATGGTAGCTATCTCATTTTGCTTGCCGAAAATAAGTCCCAGGTTCTGCCTACTATTTATAGTCGTTGTCAGAAATTGCATCTTCCGGCCCCGGCTGAGCAGGAGTCAATGGCATGGTTACAACAACAGTTTCCGATAGAAAGTCCAACGCTGACCGCTATTCGTATTAATCATGGTGCACCGTTGCACACGCTAAGTTACTTAAATAATGGCGATGATGATTTACGTAAAGAGATATTCTCTAATATTACGTTGTTAACAACACAGCCAGCGGCGATCACCCGATTATGTGAAATAATCTCTGATCGTACTTTAGAGAAGCTATCTTGGTTACAATTTATCTTACTTGATTTACAGAAAGTTAAGCGTGGGGTGAGCATTGATTATATTGTCAATACTGATCAGCTTGAATGGTTAACACATTTCTCAACGCAATTATCACAAGATAAAATTACTCAACTACAATCAGAATTAACAGGGTTACGTCAGCTATTAATGCAAAATAATAATTTAACCGCTGAAACATTGGTTCTGTCATTTTTAATTAAACTAAAAAGATTCATAAATTAATATGTTAGTAGATTCTCATTGCCATTTAGATGGCCTAAATTACGATACCATTCATACCGATCTTGCCGACGTTGTTAACAAAGCAGCGGAGCGTGGTGTGTCGCATTTATTAAGCGTGTCAGTGACATTACCACGCTTCAAAACCATGATTGAACAGATTGCCGATTTTGATAATATTCATGCTTCATGTGGTGTTCATCCACTTAATCTTGAAGATGAATACGAAAAGTCAGAGTTATTGGCATTAGCACAACATGAAAAAGTTGTCGCTATTGGTGAGACAGGTTTAGATTATTTCTATTCACCTGAAAACAAAGATATTCAGCAAGCATCATTTCGTAATCATATCCAAGTTGCTATCGAACTGAATAAACCGCTTATTATTCATACGCGTGGCGCAGTTGATGATACGATCCGTATTTTAAAAGAAGAAGGCGCAGAAAAAATTGGTGGCGTGATCCATTGTTTTACTGAGTCTGATGCAATGGCTGCTGCGGTATTAGAAATGGGCTTCTATATCTCTATTTCTGGCATCGTGACGTTCAAATCAGCAAAAGATCTGCAAGCCGTGGTTAAAACTATCCCGACTAATCGTTTGTTAGTTGAAACAGATTCACCGTACTTAGCGCCTGTTCCTTACCGTGGTAAAGAAAACCAACCTGCTTATGTGCGTGCTGTCGCCGAGTTCGTTGCTGATTTACGCGGGGTAACCTTTGCAGAATTAGCAGAATCAACGACAGAGAACTACTTTAAGCTGTTTAACGCTAAAAAGTAATATCGACTTGATATAGCATCTTGACGTAACTTGGGTATATACCGCATTCAATTTTTGACGACTGAGTTGAATGTGGTATTATCCACGAAAATTACAGTACTATCTCGATATTCGTGTGACGATGTATCGAATTAAATCATTTTTTGGAGGCATTTTGGCCCACCTAATTACCTATACATATAAAAAACAAGATAAGAAAATTCCATTTTCATACAGACAGTTCCACCATATCTATGAAGCGGCAGCTGCAGAAGAAGGCATCGACTTAACGCAATATTTGATAATGGAAAAACAAGTTGAAGATGTATCGAAAGGTACTAAATCAGTAAGAGAATTCCGTAAAAACCATTTTACTAAATTAGGCTTTACTAATATGTGGTTTATTAAAGATGGTATTGAAGAATAACAAGTAAATGATAAATTGTTTTAACCATTCATGAGTAATCTATGAATATGTTAAAACTACACAATAGGTGGTCAATGAAGACCACCTATTAAATTCAGCATTTATTGAATATTAAGACAGTAAGGTTAAACCTGTAGGTAAACTGTCACCAAAGATACGCTTCATTACCGTGTTATCTGACGACTGTACATCACGTACTAATGCTAACCAAGCGTCCGATAATTTACTCTGTGTTAATTTATCTAGCACAGCTTCTCTTACCTTATCTTGAATATCCATTTCTCTATCACCGGTTTTTCTGGCAATCATCACAGCTGCAAAAGCAATGTGCGGTTCTTTTTGCCAATTAGCGTCAAGTAATGTATTTAGCCAGGTTTCAACAATATGACGTGGGATGACATTATGCTGGCTACCATAAAACGCAACACGAGATGCGACACGACCTAATGCCCACCAATGTAATTGCTGGTTTTGTGGTTTCTTTAATTTAGCCAGTAAGTATTCACCAAACTCAACTTTTAGTGCCACGGGAATATGTTCAAGTGAGGCGGCAAGTCGAATAATATCATCATAGCTGCGTTGTTTCGCTTGATTGATGATTTTGGCATGTTTATTACTGTCTTCAACAAAGTAGATAGAAAGCGTATCGTATATTTCGATCTGCTGTTGTTCGTTAAGGCCACCTGCAATACGGCGCCATAAATTCCACCAATCACTCCATGACTGGGTTGATTTATTATATTGAATAGCGGATTTGAATATTGGCCAAATTTGTTCAATACGCCAATCATCAGCAGGGTAGCCAAAGCCCGGACGAAGTAGGAAGCTGGTTAGCTTTAACCAATTACGTTCATGTTGTTCTGTGCGGCGGCGGTTTTTAGCAAATTGTAAACAAGGGGCTGCAAGTTCACGTAATAAATCGGTATCCCAGGTATCACGTTTGCCCAGACGTTTATCCAGATCATTGCGTAATGATTTAACTAACTTAGGGTCACTCTTTTTACTACTGGCACCATACACAGCTTCAATTAATTGAATTGCATCGGGCAGGTTAGGGTGAAGCTGCTGAATATCCTGGATATCTTTAGAGTCATTTGCTGATGTTTTTTTGGTTCGGCTTGGACGAACAGAGAATTCTAATGCCCAACGTTGTTTACTGTTGGTTTCACTCACACATTCAAGTTGTAAAGTACCAATGCTGCTTAGCTTACAAGACAAGTACACTGATTCAAAACGTTTGTGATCTTTGTGCTCTGGGATCGTGACAACAAAAGGCGGTAACGGCGTTTTACCTTTGAGTTCTGTTTCAATGATATCACCAGGCTTGAAATTGTTTTCATGACTGGTGGTAGCAAGATTAAAGCGAATGGGCTCACCGATCGTTAATGAAAATAAACGGCTATCTAAATTGATAACTTGTTCATCTTCGGTGCCCTTAGGTAACAGGCAAATAGACTGGGGTTGACCCGAACGGTCGGTTATTTCAATGAAATAGTTACGAGGGCTACCACCGCCAATTTGTTTTTGCTTACCCATTTTAGCAAAACCAAATTCAACCGCGCCATAAGCAACCGATAAATCAGGGTTACCATTGTGCAGCATCTGAACTTTTTGTTGTTTCCAACCGGATAACACTTTTTCAATTTGCAATTTCACTTGCTGGCTATTAAAAATACCACCGTTAACAAGGATTGCCGCGGGCACGATTGCGGGATCATAATCTTCAGTTGCGTCTACGTCGTAATAAGTATGGATGAACTCGGCAATGTGTTTTGAAATCGCAGGATCAGACGTATAAGGTAAACCAAATTCCACCACCGCATTTTTTCTGTGTGTTGGTAATTCGTTAAAGCTACTATTTGGTAAGAAGCCATTAAACACCATGTCGATGACTTCATTTTTTGTCAGTTCGCACTTCTTCGATTGTGCGATCAGTTTCGAACCACGTCCAAGTAAGGTAATTGATGTCGTGCTTGGTGGTTGCTCAGACAAAAACAGTTCTTTTGCTTGGCGTGTCTGTTGTATTAGTTGCCCTAATGCAGCAGATTTTAACCGTTGATCTGGTGATATTCTTGATTCAACAATATGAGCTAACGCCAAGTCGATGTTATCACCACCGAGCATTAAATGATCGCCCACGGCAACCCGGTTTAAATTCAATTCACCATGTTCTAATGACATTTCGATTAAACTTAAATCTGTTGTACCACCACCGATGTCACAAACTAGCATCGTTTTATCGTGTTCGATTAAATCAATTTTGGCTTGTTTATTACGGTGATACCAGTCGTAACAAACGGCTTGTGGCTCTTCCAATAGCGTCACGCTTGTTAAGCCGACCAGATCTGCGGCTGCCAGTGTTAAGGCTCGGGCTGTATCATTGAATGACGCTGGCACTGTGATGGTGATGTTTTGATCGGCAAGTAAATGGTCTGGATTGTGGTAATTCCAAGATGCTTGAAAATGGGCAAGGTAACTTGCACTGGCAATCACAGGCGATACTTTTTCAATATTATCTTCAACAGCCCAAGGCAAAATCGCAGCTTGGGCATCGATACTTGGATGGGACAGCCAACTTTTGGCGCTTGAAACTAAGCGACCTTTGGTTTTTGTGCCTAAATCGCGGGCCCATTGACCCACAATTACATTGCTAATTTCACCGTTAAAGTTAATTTTTTTCCACGGTAAAACACAATCGGTTGGGGAAATTTCGTTGTCATTAAAGTGATAGCGGAATGAAGGCAATAACGGTTTTCTTGCGACTTCGCCAGGTCCAACCAATTGGTCTACGAGAAAAACGGACGCGCTGGCTTGATAATCATCGATATTTTTATAAGAAAGAACACTGTGGGTAGTGCCAAGATCGATGCCAATTACATATTGCGCTGTTTTAGAAACAGGTGAGGGCATTAAAAACTCCATATAATAAAACTCAGGGCAAAGCGCCCTGAGTTAAGTACACGTGGTATAAATATATAGTATCAATATAAAACGGTGTAGTAATGATGCTAAATCATGTTTATTGGCGAACAGTTAGTTCAATTTCCCAAATTTCATCACTGTCGTTCGCGATAGCTTCAACTTTAAGTGTACCCACTTCAGTGACAGTCACTGACAGTGATACAGGGACTACATCACCGCTATTGCGGTTAGCAGAGTCAAGCGTCACTTCGATGTCGGGTAGTTGCTCAAGATCTTCTGGTTGCCAGAAATCAAGGTGGGTACCAACAACATCTTCACGGCGGACTGTTGAACCGAAAAACTTAAACTTAACCGGTTGACCGACAACTAAACCAAATTGGTGCGTTGCCACATCAACATTCGTCCCTTCTTCAAGACCAAATGGGGCGATACAAACAGCTTCTAATGGCGGTTCAAAACCGGGAATTGCTGGCATTGAGCTTTCAACACCCACGTAATATGAGCTCGCTAGGCCGCCTTTAATACGAACACCTTTACCTTGTTTTGCATAACCGTGATAACAAGCGCCATTGGCAACGGCAAGATCGAGATCAATACCGGTCAATAGTTTTGCTTCTTCTTCAACGTCAGCTGTAATTAACCAGTCGTTAATAATACCGATTAACTTAGAACTAATCGCATCAGATTTAAACACACCGCCATTAAACAATACCGCCGTTGGCTTAATGAAATCACCAGCATCTGACTCGATAGCGTCATGCTGTTTATTCAAGAAATGGGCAATGTGTTTGGTGATCGCCGCATCTTGTGCATACGGTAAACCAATCTGGGTTAATGCCGAACGGGTAGTTTGTTGTGGCATTTCGGTCACTGCTGTCGCAGGGAAGAAACCATCGAGAATAGTTTGCTTAACTTCATCGCGTGTAAGTTCTGTTTGCATGGTGCCCGCAATCAGTTTCGAGCCACGACTTGGAATAACAATTGGCATTACATCAATGTCAGCGTCGGATAACAACTTCTCTTTTGCATCACGACAAGCATGGGTTATCGCTTGAATTTGCCAAGGTTGTAATTGTTTACCTTCTTGCATTAATTTCATTTTCAGACGATACGCAAGTGCAAGATCCATATTATCACCGCCAAGTAGGATATGTTCACCTACGGCAATACGTGATAATGTTAAATTGCCTTCTGACTCTTCAACCGAAATTAATGATAGATCCGTTGTACCCCCACCGATATCGACAACTAAAATGGTATCACCAACATTGACTTGGTCACGCCATTCATCACCGCATGCCTCTAACCAGCTATATACCGCCGCTTGTGGTTCTTCAAGTAGATTTAAGTGTTTAAGGTTTAAATCTTGTGCCGCTTGAGCGGTTAAGTTACGCGCGGCGGGATCGAAGGAGGCCGGAATGGTAATGGTGACATCTTGCTCTGCAATCGGTGAATCAGGGTGTGCATGATTCCAAGCTTCAGCTAAATGGTTTAAGTATTGAGATGTTGCTGTTACTGGTGATATCTTTTCAACTTCATCAGGGCTTGCGAAGGGTAATATGGCATCATGCGGGCTGACTGTTGCGTGACTTAACCAGCTTTTAGCACTCGACACTAAACGAATCGGTGTTTTAAGCCCAAGGTTGCGTGCTACATCACCAACCAGCGCGGTATTGTCCGCGTTCCAAGGTAATGGCGTTTGATCTTTACCGATCTCATCTTCATGCGCTTGATAGACAAAAGAAGGCAGTTGATATTGTTCAGTTACCGAGCCAAGTGTAGATAATTGAGGAATTGCAAATAGCTGTTTAACTGCTTTATCACCTTCGTGCTCTAAATTGATATACGATAATACACAGTGTGTGGTACCTAAATCGATACCAATACTGTATTTTGGCGCTATTTCACTCATCGTTATGTCGCTCATAGTTCCACCTCTGCAGCAGCAACGATATTAGCGTTGTGGCCTTGCGCTAGTTTAGGCAAGTTAACGTTTGTTATTTTCCAACCTGCGTGTACTAAAATGCCTTGGTAAGGGGCTGAGCCCAACACATTACCAATTAGCTTAACTTCAGATGGGTTAAAGCCCTCTGCTACGGTTACTTGGCTTTCTTCTTCTTCACTGCGGATTGGCGTGAGACTAAAGTATTCATTGATTACTTTTTTACTACCCGTATGAATAATACGTGCAGCGGCACCGATTTGTTCGTCAGTGGCAGCCGTTAAATCTTCTTGGATAAAATCGACGAAACGTGCTTCACTTTGTAGTAGTGATAACAGCTGACAAGCGGCTGCAGGACTTGCTTCTTGTAAGGGTGCTTTGATTTCGACAATCTTTTCAACTTCAACGATTTTCTCAATTTCTACGTGTTTGATAACCTCTACAATCTTTTCAACTTCCACTTCTTTTTCAACAATTTTTTCTATTTCAATTGTTTTTTTACCACCTCTAACGAGGGTAATTAATAGCAGGATAAGGGTGATCGCGAATAAGGCTATATGCGCTGCATCAGGGCCTGTCGGGAGTTCAGAGATATTTGTAAGGTCGAAGTTCATATATTTTACTCAAGTTTGTATACATCAATATTATCGGCAATTTTATCATAGTTATTTATGTTACGGAGTATAATGTGATTTTTTAGCTTATTTACCTTGTACTTAGGAACAAAGAATAGCCATATTAGCGGGATTAATTAGAAACGTATTTTAAAGCTTAGTTATTTTTTAAAATAAATAAAAAAAAGCCCAGTACAAATCCATGTAATGAGCTTAGGGAAATTGGTATCGCTGTAATATTAAATATAGTAAATTATTTACGTATATCAAATTAGCATTAAGTTATTGTGCGCCACATCGTAACAAACGTGACAGAATAACTGACGAACTTATTCGTTAAACAAGTTGTTATCACGCACCAGATCACGCGGGTAGTTGTTTTTTAAACGTTGGTTTACGCGTTTACCTAAACCAAGCACACTGCCTTCAAGCAAGACGACAAGTTCACCTTGGAGTTGATCTAAATTATCAATCTCGATATCAGAGAAGTTAATATCACGTCCCATGATGTATTGTTTCGCTTGTTCAATGCCGAGTGACACGGTATTTCTATCACACTGATGACCAAAGGTACGCGCCCATTCATGTTGCGCACGGAAGCCTTTTTTGAATTTCTCAGCAATCTTAATACCGATACGATCGAATTTAAACTTACCAATGAACGCAGGGAATTCTTTCGGGAATAACCAGATCTCGCTATCGCGATGATAGAAAACACCACTTTCAAATTCAAAGCTAAATGCATCGCGGAAATAATCACGAATTGCGTCATTTTCATCACGGCTAACGGGACTGAATGGAAACACTAAACGCTTTTTCTTTTTAATAGGGCGTAAACCCAGCGTTTCTTTTTTGGTGAACTTAGCAACAAAGAAGCCTTCACTATCATAAATTTGTGGCCAAACGTGTAAGAAGCCTTCGGCAGTTAAACAATTATTCGCGGTTGGGAATAAATCGTTAAGCGGGATAACTTCTGCATTGTCAGGGTATAAATCAAGTAGGTGTTGGCAAACAGCTTGGTTTTCAATTTCGTTTAATGTACAGGTTGAATAAATTAAAGTACCACCTGGTTTTAACGCTTTAAATGCACTGTCAATTAACTCTTTCTGAATGTCGGCGATGTCATTGATACTTTTTAAAGACCAATTAAGCATTGCTTTGTCGTCTTTACGGATAGCGCCTTCACCAGAACAAGGCGCATCAAGCAATACGGCATCAAACATTTCTGGTAACCAAGTACCAAACACATTTGCATCATAGTGACTAAGCGCTATATTTTTGATACCACAGCGTTTAATGTTCGCACTAAGCACTTTTAAACGGCTTGATGATAATTCGTTAGCCACGATGAAATTGTTATTATTACAGAGTGCTGCGATCTGACTTGTTTTTGAACCCGGTGCGGATGCGCAATCGAGGATGGTATTATATTGTGCGGTTGGGCCTGAAACTTGCTCTTTGAATAGTGCTGTAACAGGCAGCATCGAGCTTGCTTCTTGAATATAGAAAAGGCCCGCAATATGTTCCCAACTATTACCGAGTTTGGTATCGGTATTTTCTTGTTCTAACCAAAAACCTTCTTCACACCATGGCACTGGAGTTAATAACCATTGTTTTGTTTTAGCTAGTTGCTTAAATGCTTCAACAGAGATCTTAAGTGTATTGACACGTACACTGGTTTTCAATGGTGTTTTGCAGCAAGTTATAAAGTCATCCATAGAGAGATGGTCGGGAATAATGTTACCCATTAACGTCAGGTAATCTTCAGGCAGTTTTATATTGGAATGCACTTTACAGGCTCAATTGAATAATTAAGGGGGCATTTTATCATATACCCAAGTTACTTCAAGATGCTGATTGTGTATATTGAGATAGCTTGGGTATATACCGCAGCTACTTCAAGGTTGGGATGGTTGAAGTAGCTGGAATGGCAGGTTTACATCACTGGTTTTTCTATCTTAGTATTCCACTCAAGCCAATCTGGATTAACTTCTTGGGCTAAATCAAATGTTGAAAAGGGCGCTGCAATCTGACTGTTTTGGTTTGTTTTAGGTGTCGCAAACGCAATACCACCAGATAAAATTGTTTTTAATGACTCGGCTTTTAAGGTCGCACCTGTGAGACCAATATCAACATTAAATCCAGAAACAGCCCAAAATTGACTATCGTTGCGCACTAAGTGTTGATACTTAGGTTCAATATTCAAGGTGATGAGTACTTTATCACTTTGCGCTGACAATTCTGAGTGGGTTATTGAGCCGACTTCTATCTGACGGAAGTAGACTGGTGTACCCGTAGTTAACCCCATTAATCGTTCACTGATGACGGTGACAGATAATCCGACATCAGCAGACGCAATTTCGGGTGCGCTGTTGAGGACTTTAAAGCGTTTGACAGTATTGCCGTTACCTTTCGTCACGTTGATATAAGCACCTGATAGTAAGGTATTCGCATTTTTAATACCATCTAACCCTACTTTAATACGTTCTAACCAGTACTGGCTGCCTTGTTGTATGAAGTATTGTGCATAGTCAGTGTCTAATTTCGCGGTTGCTTCGATAAAACCTTGCTCTACTTTTAGTTTTATCGCGCTAATCTCGCCCACCCGGATACCCTTGTGTTTGATTTCAGTGCCCACATTGATATCAGTACCTGATGTGAAGGTTAATGTCACTGTTGGGCGGTTGTCGGTTGCGGCCGCAAAGCTACGAAACAGTTTGTAATGTGTTGCGTGTGATTTAGCAAGGCTGACTTTGTTGTTATTAACCGGTTTGATGTTATCAAAGTTAATGCCACCAGCGATAATAGTCAGTAACGATTCAGTTTGCACTTTTAAGTTACTTAAACTACCAGAAATATCAATCCCTGATACATCCCAAAACACGCTGTTTTTATTAATTAAGTGTGCATACTGGCTGAGGATATTCAAGGTGATTACAATATGCTCATTGTCGGCAGCCAAACGGAAATCAGCTACCGAACCCACTTTTAATTTACGATAATAAACTGGCGCACCATTTGCTATCACATGGCTAGGCTTACTCAATAGGGTAATGGTCTTATTGGCCTTAAACGCATTGCTACCTAATTTTGCAAGGGCAAGGGAAGGGTAAAGTTGATATTGTTGGTTGCGTCTTTTCGATTTGAACACCGGATCATTAACAAGTTCGATACCACCACTGACTAATGCTGCAATGGGTGACGATTTGATATTAAGACCTGAGATACTGGCATCGACTGATACACCGCTGATATTAATAAAGCGTGTCGAACGGCGAAGTAGATGTGCATAGTCTTGATAGATGTGGACGTTTAAATCAATCAAATTGGTTTTGATGTTAAACGTCACACGGCTGATGTGACCTACCGGGTAATTTTTGTAATAGATTTTATTGCCTACCGCTAAACCATTAGCATCATTAGCTGAAATCGAAATTTGTTTATGCGGAATGAGATCGTCAACGTTTGATACCAGATCAAATGTGGTTTGTAGTTCGCCTTTTCCGGGGGTGAAGAGTATAAAGTTACCTGTGACAAGGTTCGCTACATTCTTACTTTCGGAAAGTGACAGGGTGGCTTTTTCCACCCAGAATTGGGTGCCTGTACGCAATAACGCCACAACTTCGGGGTCTATATCTGCAAATGCTTTTGCCGTTGGTGTTGTTTGTTGGGTTTCAACGTCAATCAATTGGGTGATGACTTGGGTTATTTCACCGACCTGTTGGCCATTTAAGTAGATATTGTTACCAATTTTAATGTCATTGGTATTCGCCAAATTAAATTCAATTTCAACCGCTCGCTCAGCATCACTGACATTGTTATATAAATTATAGGCGCGGTTATTTTCTGCTGGTTTACCATCAACCGGGGAATCAAACGCCAGTGCACCACTGATAATCGCGGTCAGACTTTCTGTTTGAATTTTCACCCCATCAAAACCAAACTCAGCATGGATACCACTTGCATTCCAAAAGCGCGAAGTGTCTTTTACCAGGTAGCTGTATTGTTCCTTAATCACGGCTTCAATTAATATTTTATCGGTGTCTTTATCTAGTTTGAAGTTATGTACTTGGCCAACGGGGATCTTTTTATAAAAAATTTCTGACCCAGGACGAACTGACGCTAACTTATCTGCAGTTAAGCGTACAATTAAACCTTGGTCGTCAGGTAAGGTATTCGGTGCCGTTTGTACCGCATCAAATTCAATACTATATTCACCATCGCCGGGTAATAAATTGATATAATTACCCGTGACCAGCGCATCCAAACCTGAAATTCCAGCGATTGAAGCTTTGGGTGCAACTAACCAAAACTGTGTTTCACGGCGTAAAACGGGTTCCGCTTTACTGTCTATTTCGGCGGTAACATAAACACCTTTAAGGTCATCATCTAATGCGATTTTCTTCACTTTACCGATATTCAAACCTTGGTACTTGATCAGGGTTTTACCTTCAACAATGCCATTCGCATTGTCAAAATGAACACGTATTTCAATGCCAGCTTGCGCAATGCTTTGGTACATGAGGTAAATCCCAAGTAAGACGGCGACAATTGGCAGTAACCAGATAGGCGACATCACATTCGGTTTGTGTAATACCGGTTTAGGTGCATGACAGTTATCCGGCATTTGTGGTTCGTTATTTTCTTTCATTTTTATGGTTTAAATCCCAAATTAAACGTGTGTCAAAACTTTCAGTGGCTAAGATTGTTAATACGACAACCAAACCAAAGCAAGTTGCTCCATATCCGGGGTCGACTGAGAGTAAATTACCTCGGTTGATCACCGCGACCATAATCGATATAACAAACAAATCCATAATGGACCATTTGCCAATCCAATGAATTGCATTAAATAATAATAATTTTCGTTTTGGTGCAATAAATATCTTATTTTGAACAGATAATAAAATAAGCATTAAACCAATGATTTTAAATAAGGGCACTAAAATAGACGCGATGAAAATAATAATCGCGATGCCTAAGTTATCACTTTTTGCCAATGCGATAGTACCTGACATGATGGTATCCGGCGTGGACTTACCGGTACTGGTCAAGGTGCTAATAGGTAAAAAATTGGCAGGGATCATCATGAACGCTGCTGTGATTAACAAGGCCCATGTTTTTTGGATACTACGTGGTATTCGAAAGTGAACACGGGTAAAACAACGCGGACACCGCTGACGTTTTACATCCTGCTCAACACTGATAAGTAGGCTACATTCTTGGCATCTTACGATTTGATTGTCTTTAGCGTTTTGCATTTCTTTCCATCTTTTGCCAGAAAAGTTCCAGGTTGAGTCCATACATAATAAGGCTTGAAATAAACATAAGTGAGACGAAACTCAATAAACCGAGTTGTAATTCAATGTCTGCAATGTCAGAGAGTTTAAAGACGGCAATTAAAAAACTCACCAGATAAACTTCTAACATACTCCATTCGGTAAAAAATTTAACCAGTTTGAGTAATAATATTAGCTGTGGCGTATTACGTTTGGTGAGTAATAGTAAACAAACTTGTACCAGACAGGATAAAAATAGAAAAGGCGCAATAAAACTACAAAAGATAACGAGTAGACCGACGAAGTAAAATTTTTTCTCGAATAAAACCCATGCCCCTTGAATAAGTGTGGCTGATTCTTCAACCCCCAACATGGTGATGGTAAACATTGGAAATATATTCGCAATCATCACGAGAAAAAGGCCTGTTAATGACAGTGCGAGTATAGTGCTGATAGAAAAAATTGTATTGGTATATAATAGTGTATTACAGCGAGGACAATGCGCATGTTTGTTTTTTTCTAACATAACGTGCTCAACAATCAGATCACATTTATTACAGACATTAATATTGGTCATTTATACCCGCTAATAGCTAATTTACTATGTTTTCTTCGTATGTTGAAATGCAGCACATATGTAGAGCGTTCATTAATAGCATTATTTTATCGTAAATATCAACAGCATCACAAGTTATCATCATAGGTTTCTGCTAAATAAGGCTTATTTAGTATGTGGTAACGACAATCAAGCATATTTTATGCGTTGTTTACGTGATAGCTCTAAAGTGGTTTGTCATACCCCAACTGCCACGTGAAGACGATTTATAGTCTGTTTGGATAAAATCAATGAAGCAATCTGCCATCGAATGTTGGGTGATAATCCCGTCACCTTCCATCATGGTCAATGCTTCATAACCTTCTTTACCTTTCATGGTATAAGCGGAGGAGCTTCCGTAATAAATCATGTCATGATCGATATCGTTCCAACCATCTTCTTCTGTATAAATAGTAAGCTTAGCAATTCGCCCCCCAAGGGGGCGCTGAGCGTAATAGCTAAAATTCAGGTTGTAGGTATAAGGGTAACTTCCCGAGCCAGAGCCAAGAACCCCATTATTGGTGGCGTTGTTGATTGCACCCTCTAGTGCCTGTGCAATGTATTTGCCTTTGATGCGATAGACACCAATGGGTACGGCAAAGGGCAGTAGCTTACCTGCAATATCACCAATTGAAATATTACCGCGGTGTAAAGAGGTTCTCACACCGCCAGCATTATGAATTGCAAAGTCGACGCGATGACCATTTTTATTCATCATATGAGCAAAAGATTCAGCGACGAGCGGGGCAATATCACTGCCTCCCTTCAGGTCGGGAACGCGGATGTGTCGCATATCCTCTGCTAACTTAGCGATCACGGTATTTTGCAGTTTATGTACTCTAGGGATATATTTATCCTGTAGCAAGCTTTGTAGTATCGGATCTTTTTTACATACAACCACGTTTTTATGTTGAGTTAGGTAGAGGCTCGCCTTTGCATGGATGTCATCATCATTGGCTGTTAACAAACTTGCATCGATACAAAGTCGGCGACCAATAAGCAGTTCATTTTTGCCCTTGAAAGTGCTCACCGAACCATCGGCGGCGAAATCAATGTCACAGTGACCAAGTGCCTGTGAGTGAAATCCCGCTTGAACAATATAAGTGCCATTAACCTGATGTCCGTATTCAGATTCTTTTTTTAGTCCTAAATCACTGAAATCTCCGAGAAGAGTGTGGCTATGACCACCAATAATTAAGCCGATACCATCCACTTCTTTAGCTAATTCACAGTCACCATAAAAACCAAGATGGCTCACTAATATTATCTTATTAATGCCTAATTTTCGGATAGCTCGAACAGTATTTTTGGCGGTTTCAAAGGCATTAACAAATGGCGTATCCGGATCTACATTCGCTATATCGGCCATCTTATCCAATGATACCCCGAATATTGCCACGGGCTCGCCATCTACAACACGAGTCATCCAGCGTGCAGTTTGCTGATCAGGCTGATAAGAGAATAAATTAGGGCGGCCGTTTAAATGATGCGACTTCGTTTTTATTTCGTTAGAAAGGTCCCAGTTACCCGCTAACAGTGGAAACTGAATACGATCTAAAAATGCCGCCACAGGTTCATTACCCATATCTAATTCATGGTTACCAATTGTCATCACATCAATGCCCAGTGCGTTGAGCATATCTGAGTTGGCCTTACCTTTAAATAGCGAGAAATAGAGCGTCCCTTGAAAGCAATCTCCAGCATGAACAAATATAAAGTCGCGATCATGTTGCAGGGCTGTCGCTTTAAGTTGTTTAGCTCTGGTTGCTATACGGGAAAACCCGCCATTACTGACATAAGGCGATATACTCTGGCCATCAATGTTAAGCTGTAATTGCAGTGACTGAGGTTCAAAGTAGGAGTGCGTATCATTTATATGTGCGAGTGTTATCCTAACTGGCTTATTATTCTTTATCATCATGTTTCAATTTTCATCTGTATTTTAATCGTTCGTTTTCACTGAATGGAAAGCCCTTCCAGATAAGTTTAACATATTTGATAATATTGAATATAGGAACCTTGTTGCGCATAATCCTGTGTCAGATACAAAGTATTAAAATTTATCTTTACTAGCCTTGGTATAAACAACTATGACAAACCGACTGCCTCAGAAAACCTTTTCGACTATATCGACGCTCAACGATCTTGCGAAGTTGGCAAACTATTCCCTCATGGACACGCTCAACTGTGATCCTGATGCGACAGAAAACGGTGCCGACCACGCGCCGCGACAAGTCTTCACGGGCCATTATGTCCCCGTCAATCCTACTCCAATCAAAGACCCAGAGTATGTAGCGCACAGCAAAAACTTTTTTTCCGAGCTTGGCTTCGCCGACAGTATGGCAGAGACCTCTGACTTCGTCCGCATGTTCTCCGGCGACATTTCTCAGGTCCCAGAGCCGATACGCAAGGTCGGTTGGGCGAGTGGGTACGCACTTTCCATCTACGGCACTGAATACATCCAGCAGTGCCCGTTTCAAACCGGTAATGGATATGGAGACGGTCGTGCAATTTCTGTGCTTGAGGCCGTCATCAACGGTCGACGCTGGGAAATGCAGCTGAAAGGTGGCGGCCGCACGCCATATTGCCGCGGCGCGGACGGTCGCGCGGTCTTGCGGTCTAGTATCCGCGAGTTCTTGGCTCAGGAGCACATGCACGCACTGGGTGTGCCCACATCACGGTCTTTGAGTTTGTACGTTTCAAAAACTGAGAAGGTGAAGCGACCGTGGTACTCGGAGGGCTCGCGCTCGGAGAATCCCGACATGCTTATATCTGAAGCCGTCGCCATCTCGACACGTGTCGCACCGTCGTTCATCCGCGTCGGCCAACTCGAACTTTTCGCTCGCCGTACCCGTAAGAACGAAAACCTGAAAGCGATGGAAGAACTCGAGAAGATTGTGCTGCACTTGATTGATCGTGAGTACGCTGACGTTGTCGATAGGCAACTCACCACCCCAGAAAAAGTGGTGTTGCTGGCGCGCGAGTTTCGCAGCCGTCTCACGTCACTGATGGCCAACTGGATCCGCGTCGGATTTTGCCAGGGTAACTTCAACAGCGACAACTGCGCAGTCGGTGGCTTTACACTTGATTATGGTCCCTTCGGTTTTTGCGATGTGTTTAACCCGTATTATCAGCCTTGGACAGGTGGCGGTCGTCACTTTTCGTTCATGAACCAACCAAGCGCAGCGCAAAGAAACTTCGGCATGTTTTGTTCGGCGTTGCGGCCGTTGCTGACGTCGCATCAGGACTATTTGCAAGAGCTCGACGAGATTCAAAGTGGATTTTCGAAAGTAATGCACACGCAAATGGAAGAGATGTGGGCTGCCAAGCTGGGTCTTAGCACGTTAAACACCGCGTCTCACAAGGCACTTTGCAACGTACTGCTCAGCGAGCTAGAAACACTCATGATGCAAACGCCTGTCGATTACACTATTTTCTTCCGAGAGCTGTCGTCGATACCCGACGACATTGGCCCACTCAAGAAAAGCTTTTACGATAGCTTATACAATAATAGGGCGCATGACTCTGACCCCGAAAAGAGGGATAAGCGCTGGGCGCAGTGGCTCGCAAACTGGAAAATGCTCCTCAACAGCGCCTGTGACGTGAATGCGACTTCGCCCCGAACCCGTGAGGAAATATCGAGGCAGATGAAGCTCGTCAACCCAAAATACATTTTGCGAGAGTGGTTTGTTATGCCGGCTTATCAGCAAGCAACTGCGGGAAATTACTCTCTAATTCGAGAGCTGCAGGACGTGATGACACAGCCATATGCAGAGCAGTCGAAGGACGTGGAGGATAAATACTATAGGTTGACACCGACTGAGTTCTTTGAGGTGGGTGGATTGTCCCATCTTAGTTGCTCGTCGTGATTCTTTGAACTTAAAAAAGTAATGCCAGAAACAACTTAATAGTGAACGCGGCGTTCAGTAACGCGAATCATATCCTTTAAGCCCTAACTCTAAGCCATTGTTGTCCATCAATGGCTTAGGAAGCCGAAACTGCCTCAAAGTGGCTTGGAGTCGTAACTCAGACTCGATATTCTTACCTTCTATTTCTTTTTTTAACCTTTTTTTTGACTTTTTTAGGCGCTTTTGAAAACTCTTTATGGAAAGGCTGTTCTGTAACAACAGGAATGGCTTGCCCTATGATCTTTTCAATATTATTTAATAGCGTTATATCATTTTCTACAGCAAATGAAATGGCCATTCCACTTTTCCCGGCACGAGCAGTTCGTCCTATACGGTGTATGTAGTTTCTTGGATCTTCAGGAAGGTTATAGTTAATGACTAAAGTAATATTATCAACATCAATTCCACGAGCAGCAACATCAGTTGCAACTAATACGCTCAAATTAGAATCTTTAAAGTTTTGTAACGCTTCTTCCCTAACTGCTTGTGTTTTACCACTGTGAAGGCTAGCGGCAGTGATTGATGCTTCTTCTAGTGCTTGAACAATGATGTCAGCGCCAGGCTTTGTTTTACAAAAGATGAGCACTTTTTCATAGTTAGTTTCTTTCAGGATATTAAATAGCAAAGGTACTTTATTCGATTTTTCAAGATGGTATATACTTTGATTAATCAGATCGATAGTAACCGTTTCCGCCGTAATTTGAATTTTTGTCGGGTCCGTTAATATGGCGTCTGCAAGTATCTCTATTTCAGCAGGCATAGTAGCTGAGAACAATAGTGTTTGTCGGTGCTTTGGCAGTTTAGATATGATGCGTTGAACATCCTTAAAGAACCCCATATCAAGCATTGTATCTGCTTCATCTAATACAAAAACTTCTAACGCCTTAAAATTTATATCGCCGGTTTTAATTAAATCCAATAACCGGCCAGGGGTGGCCACTAAAATATCAAGTCCAAGTGCGATAGAGTCAACTTGATCTTGTCTTCCTACACCACCATAAACCACCTTAGTTTTAAGCCCTAAACCATCAGCGTAGTCATCAATGTTTTGCATTATTTGTGAGGCAAGCTCTCTCGTGGGCGTTAGTATGAGCGAACGCGTGCTCTTAGCGTTGATATCTATTTTATTTTGCCCAAAATTATTGATAATAGGCAATGAAAAGGCCGCAGTTTTTCCTGTTCCCGTTTGCGCTATACCAAGAAGATCATTCCCATTAATAAGAACTGGGATACATTCTTTTTGGATCGGTGTGGGCTGTTTATAGCCTTTAAGACTAACGCGGTCAATAATTGACTCTAAAAGTGAAAATTCTTTAAACTCTGACATGCTGCCTCGGTATTCTTTAATCAATAGCCTATTATTCTAACAGAATGCTTTAACATATTTAAGACGTATTCAAGGTGGCTTTTCTGACAAATTCCCACAAAACATCTCACAAAAATAGTTCAGTAATCAAGTGTTTTGACTCCTTGTAATTCGCCTTTATTTTTCGTTCACTGCAGATTTTTTAAGGGATTAGATAATTAAAAAATGGATGTATTGACAGTAAGCCTTATTAGAGCAAAGCATGTAGATTGGATTAAATAATTATCAATCACTTGAATAAATCAGGAATACTAAATACACTGTCATAATATACAGTGTATTTAGGGGATTGGCTCATGGCCGTAATAGTAAAGTATGTAGTTGAACGAAATGGTGTGGAAAAAATGACGTCTACAAGTAAAAAAGAAGCTGATACATACGACAAAATGTTAGATGTAGCCGATGGTCTTACTGACCTGATTAGTTCATCATCACTTGATATTGATGATCGCCTTACTGAAGAATTATCATTATATCTGGCACAAAACAGTGCATCACTACAGATAATATTGAAGGGTGGTAAATTAAAAACGCCTGAAGAGAGCAAAGAAAAGACACCAAAAGCGAAAAAGGCGTCAAAAAGCGCGGTAGAAAAAGAACCAGCTTAATCTTTCATGCGGTTAAATATTGTTTATCAACGCATAAAAAACCACCAGAATAGTTATTTTTTAACACCTTGTAGGGTGAAGTTAACGGATTAAAGATAGCATTTAATTGCAATCGCTCTATAATAGCGATAAATTTTATACATGCGATATAGCAAGATTACTGTTTTGTTATATCTGAACAATTAGAAGTAATTTAAGGTCATTCATGGAAAACATTGAAAAGCTAAAAAATAGCAAAGAAGTTATCGCTTATTTGGTAGAAATATTCCCAAAATGTTTCAGCGCAAAGGGCGAAGCTAAACCGCTAAAAATTGGCATTTTTCAAGATCTGGCTGAGCGTCTTAAAGAAGACTCTAAAGTTAGTAAAACGTTATTACGTACGGCTCTTCGTCAGTATACTGCAAGCTGGCGTTACCTTCACGGCGCTAAAAAGGATGCTGTACGAGTTGACTTAGATGGCAACGACGCAGGTGTTTTAGATGCTGAGCATATCGAGCATGCACAAAAAACACTTGAAGAAAGTAAAACCAAATTCTTCGCTGAACGTAATAAGAAAAATGCAGAACAGAAGGCCAACGCTGAAAAGAAAAAGCCTGCTGTTAAAAGAGCGCCTAAAAAAGTAGTTAAAAAATCTGCACCTAAAGCGGATCAAAAACCTACGATTAAAGTTGAACGTCCAATAAATGAGTCGGAACTTAAATCAGGCCAATCTGTCAAAGTTGTAGTTGGTAAAGCACCGGTACAAGCAACTATCGTTGAAGTATCTAAAGATGGCGTTCAAGTTGAACTACTATCTGGACTTTCTCTAAAAGTAAAAAGAGAGCACCTTTTTGTATAAAGCAATAAGCGTGTTCTAAATTTTTAGTAGTTGAGTGTTAGCTAAATATATGAAAATTAGCTAATACTTGACTATTATTAATTTAGCGTTACTTATTCTCAAAAGGATTTTTAATGAAAAAAGTTTTAACACGAACTTTTATCAGTGCTTCGGTACTATTAGCCACTTATGCGCAAGCATTTGAACCCGCTATATCAATTCAAGAACTCCCTACATTAAAGCAAGAAGCTCAGCATTCTGAAGCAAGCAAACGTCTCGTTAATCTTTTCACGCGCTCTCACTATAAATCGGTTGATTTTGATAACGCTTTTGCGGTTGAAGTTTTTGATCGTTATTTAAAACAGCTTGATGCTTATCGTACAATCTTTTTGCAGAGTGATATAGATAGCTTTAATAAGTATGCGCTTTCGTTCAAAAACGATTTCCGTCAGGGTCGTCTTGCACCTGCTTATGATATTTATACGGTTGGCTTACAACGTCGTTATGAACGCTTTGCTTTTGCATTATCCTTACTTGACACTGAAATTAAATTCGATACAGATGACGAATATTATTTCGATACATCTGAATCAGAATGGGCTAAAACGACAGCACAACTTGATGAACTATGGCGTCAGAAGGTTAAATATGAAGCTCTTAATTTAAAGTTAACCGGTAAAGACTGGCCTGAGATCAAAAAATTACTGCATAAGCGTTATGATACTGCAATCAAACGGTTAAAACAGACACAAAGTGAAGATGTTTTCCAAACATTGATGAACTCGTATGCTCGGAGCATCGAGCCGCACACGTCCTATTTATCACCACGTAATGCTGATCGTTTCAAAACAGAAATGAACCTTTCTTTAGAAGGTATTGGTGCTGTACTGCAAACTATTGATGATTACACCGTGATCCGCTCTTTAGTCGCTGGTGGACCGGCTGACGCAACAAAACAATTAAAAGCTGAAGATAAAATTGTTGGTGTTGCACAAGACGATCAAACAATTGTTGATATTGTCGGTTGGCGTCTAGATGATGTCGTTGATAAGATTAAGGGTCCCAAAGGCACCAAAGTCCGTCTTGAGATTGTGCGCGGTGAAGGTGCAAGTGCCAAGCACAAAATTGTGGAAATCATTCGAGACAAAGTACGTCTAGAAGACCGAGCTGCAAAATCAAAAGTTATCGATGTTGATGGCGAGAAGGTTGGTGTTATCGAAATTCCAAGCTTCTACGATGGTCTAACTAAAAATGTGCTCACTGAATTAACTAAGCTAAACAAAGACCATGTGAGTTCTATTATTGTCGATTTACGTGATAATGGTGGCGGCGCTTTAAAAGAAGCAAACTTGCTTTCAGGATTATTCTTTGATTCAGGCCCAACGGTTCAAGTGCGTGATGCCAGAGATAAGGTTAATGTATTAGAAGACCGCGATGGTAAAACTTACTACGCTGGCCCGCTTGTCGTATTAGTTAACCGTTATAGTGCTTCTGCATCTGAAATTTTTGCCGCGGCATTACAAGATTATGGTCGTGCATTAGTTGTTGGTGAACAAACATTTGGTAAAGGTACTGTGCAGCAACATAGAACCTTAGCACGTTTATATGATCTATATGACAAACCTATTGGTAGTGTGCAGTATACGATTTCTAAATTTTATCGTATTAATGGTGGTAGTACTCAGCTACGTGGTGTACTGCCTGATATTACCTTCCCATCGGCTGTAAAACCAGAAGATACGGGTGAATCAATAGAAGATAATGCACTGGCTTGGGATCAAATCCGTAAGGCTAGTTACCAGCAATCACTGGCTCTGCAATCCTCACTTAATACGTTGACACTAAAGCATGATAAACGTGTTGCAGTAAACCCTGAATTTAGTTATATCCAAGAAGATATTATTAAATATAAACAAGAACTTGATGTCAAAACTATTTCTTTAAAAGAATCTGTGCGTATTAAAGAGCGTGAAAATAACGAAGCGATTCGTTTAAATCGTTTAAATGAACGCTTAGAACGTAAAGAATTACCTACGGTAAAATCATTAGATGACAAACCTGAAGATTTTGAATTTGATGATGCATTCCTGTTAGAAACAGCCAACATAGCCATTGATTTAAGCAAATCTAGCTAAACCACTTCTATTTTTACTCCAAGTGCAGCAGGATGCTGCACTTTTTTTCTTTATTTTACGTCTCTATCCATCGATAGATTAGGACTATAAATGACAATTACGCCTAATGCTAAGCATTTAAAAGACTATACAGCACCAAATTATTTTATTGATAATATCGATCTCGACTTTAATCTTGATGATTGTAAAACTAAAGTTGTTGCTATTAATAAAGTACGTCGTAGTGGTAGCCATAATGATCCGCTTATATTAGATGGTGTTGACCTAACTTTACTGGCCGTTTCTATCGATGGTCATCAAATTGATAATTACTTAGTTAAAGATAACCAACTGATCATCTCTGACTTACCTTCTGAATGTGTATTAATCATTGAGACCGAGATTAACCCTTTAGAAAACACCAGTTTAGAAGGGCTCTATAAATCAGCTGATGCATTCTGTACACAATGTGAGTCTGAAGGTTTCCGTAAAATTACTTATTATCTCGACCGTCCAGATGTGCTGGCTGTTTTTAGCACCAAGATCACGGCTGATAAAGCGGCATTCCCATATTTATTATCGAATGGTAACTGCGTTGATCGTGGTGAATTAGATAACGGCCGTCATTGGGTACAATGGCGTGATCCTTATCCGAAACCTGCGTATCTGTTTGCTTTGGTGGCGGGCGACTTTGATGTACTAAGCGATAATTACATGACGACGTCTGGCCGTGATGTGAAGCTAGAATTGTTTGTTGATAAGGGCAACTTATCACGTGGTCATCATGCAATTGAATCACTGAAAAAGTCAATGAAGTGGGATGAAGATCGTTTCGGTTTAGAATACGATCTGGATGTCTACATGATTGTTGCGGTTGACTTCTTTAACATGGGCGCAATGGAAAATAAAGGCCTGAACGTATTCAATTCTAAGTATGTATTAGCGGATGCGGCAAGTGCTACTGACGTTGATTACTTAGGTATTGAAGCGGTAATTGGTCATGAATATTTCCATAACTGGACGGGTAATCGCATTACTTGTCGAGATTGGTTCCAGTTAAGCCTTAAAGAAGGCTTAACTGTATTCAGGGATCAAGAATTTAGTTCTGATCTTGGGTCTCGTGCCGTTAATCGTATTCAAAACGTTAAAGTGTTACGTTCTGCACAATTCCCTGAAGATGCTGGCCCGATGGCACACCCAATTCGTCCGGCCTCAGTCATTGAAATGAATAACTTTTATACTGCGACTGTGTATAATAAAGGTGCTGAAGTTATTCGTATGATCCACACATTATTAGGCGAAGCTAATTTCCGTGCGGGTATGGATCTATACTTTAAACGCCATGACGGACAAGCGGTTACCTGCGATGATTTTGTAGCATCCATGCAAGATGCATCAGGTATCGATCTAACACTCTTTAAGAATTGGTATTCGCAGTCCGGTACACCGCAAGTTACGGTTACTGATCATTACGATGCGAAAAATAACACTTATACCTTATCAATGCAGCAGCATACCCCAAGTACTGCTGACCAAAAGGTAAAGCAAGTACTGCATATCCCTGTTGATATTGAATTACTTGACGAGCAGGGCAACAACATTGCTTTAACCTGTGAAGGTAACCCTGTTCACCATGTATTGAACCTTATCGAAAAACAGCAAGACTTTGTATTTGATAATGTCATGTCACCACCCGTACCAAGCTTGTTTAGAGAGTTCTCTGCGCCGATCAAGCTTAATTATGCTTATACCAATGAACAACTGGCGATGCTAATGGTGCATGCAAGTAATGATTTTGCGCGTTGGGATGCTTCACAGTTATTAATTAATAAACATGTAATTGAAAATGTTGCCCGTGTTGGTGATAAGCAGGAACTGGAATTGCCCGCAGCATTTGGTCAAGCTTTTCGTGACTTAGTTGATAATGAACAGTTAGACCCGGCTTTGAAAGCAGAGATGCTACAGTTTCCATCAACTAATAGCTTGATGGGCTTGTTTGATGAGGTCGATGTTGATGCTTTGTTAACAGTAACTGGTTTTATTAAGTCTCAAATTGCCGTAAATGTAGCGCCAATATGTAGTGCTATTTATGCCAATATGCCAACACGATCTTATGAAATAGCGCATGATCATATAGCATTACGTTCATTAAAAAATGTATGTCTAGAGTATATTGCATTGGCGGATGTTACTGGTGTTAATGAATTGGTGTTAGGTCAATTTGAACAATCAGACAATATGACCGATACCATGGGCGCGATCAGTGCTGCCAATAAAGCCCAATTGCCTTGCTTTAAAACCATGATGTCTGCATTTGAAACTACTTGGTCGCATGACGGTTTAGTCATGGATAAATGGTTTGTGCAAATAGGCGTTAGTCCGAGTGAAAGCTGTCTGACGGTTGTCAAAGAAACCCTCGAACATGGTAGTTTTTCTTTAGCTAATCCGAATCGAACACGTTCATTAATAGGTAGTTTTTCTGCGCTTAACACTAAATCCTTTCATGCAATTGACGGTAGTGGTTATGTGTTTTTAACCGACATTCTGTGTAAACTAAATAGCAGTAACCCGCAAGTTGCATCGCGATTAATCACGCCGCTTATTGAATTTAAGAAATTTGATTCAATACGCCAAGCATTAATGAAAGCGCAATTGATTAGACTCAGTAAAATTGATGCTTTAGCAGCCGATTTGTTTGAAAAAATAGATCGTGCTTTAGCTTAACCTTTTCCACTAAACAACAAATTTAACATTAAGTTAAACGTTTGTTTTTATAAAAAGTGGGTATTTCTAGCTATTTTGGCGACATATACCCACCTTTAGTAATTATTCAATGTTTTATTCTTAAAAACCTGCATTTATCTTTCTATCTTGTTGCCTCTGTAGCATTTTTATTACAAATATTAATGTTAGAATGCCCGCTTGAAATACCTCATAAGTTACTTTTTTAGCTAGACTTAATAAACCAAGATTTAAAGGATTGCTAGTATGTTGAATAAAACGCCTATTCCCGTGTTACTGGAAAACGTAATCAGCCTTGTAAAGACCAAAGTAGATGCGAAAAGCAATACTTTAGTCGAGCAGTTTGTCACTGCATTATATGCTGGAATGAGGCAAGAAGATCTCTCTTCGCGTAGTGATAGTGATCTGTATTGTGCTGCAATTAGCTTGTGGAACAGATTAAACAGTGGAAACAATAGCGGCCCTGATATTTGTGTTTACAATCCTGAAATCAGTCTTAATGGCTGGCAATCAACACATACGATTGTCGAAATTATTGTACCTGATTCACCTTTCCTCACTGAATCTGTCATTATGGCGCTATCTCGACTTGGCGTTATTTCACATTTGATGTTGCATCAGCCGATTGCGTTGAAACGAGATGATCGCGGTCGTGTGAACAAAATTCTAACAAATCCTAAAAATGCCAAGAATTTTACTTCTGAAACAGTATTTTTAATTGAAATCGATCGTCAAACAGATAGCAGTAAATTAGATGCAATTAGCGCAGAGTTAACGTCTGTATTAAATGAAATTGCGTTAGCAGTTAACGATTGGTCTCCGATGCAAGATAAATTGCTTTCCGTTATCGAGCAGTTGTCTGCAAAACCAAAGAAAAAAGGTATCGATTATACTGATACGCTTAAATTCTTATCATGGTTAAGTGATCATAACTTCACCTTGCTGGGTTATCGTCATTACGATATCGAACCGGTAAAGGGTGACTACGTGATCACGCCTGATTGTGACTCTAGCTTGGGTATCATGAAAAACTCGGTAAATAACCAAGGTTATGGTTTATCTAATTTATCTGCTGACGCAAAAAGTGAAGTATTATCACAAAATACGCTTATTTTGACAAAGAGTGATGCAAAATCACGCGTACACAGACCTGCAAATATTGATTATGTTGGCATTAAACTGTTTGATGAAAACAATAATGTTATTGGTGAAGAGCGTTTCATTGGTTTATACGCGTCATCAATTTATAACAGCAGTGCAATTGATATTCCGTTAATCAGCGATAAAATTAAACATGTGCTGGATGCATCGGGTTATAACCCTGCTAATCACTCATACAAAGCACTGTTAAACATTTTAGAAACCTATCCTCGTGATGAACTAATCCAATCTAGCGAAGCAGATATTTTGCATTGTGCGTTGGGTGTTCTGCACATGCAGGATCGCGATCAAGTTAAACTGTTTGTTCGTAAAGACTTATTCGGTCGTTATTATTCTTGTATGGTTTACGTCACTAAAGAGCGTTACAACACGCAATTACGTGAGAAGACACAGCAGGTACTGGCTGACTACTTAGGTAGTGAAAAGGAAGTTGAATTTAATACCTATTTCTCTGAAGGTAATATGGCTAGAACACAATATCTTGTACACGTCGGTTCAAATGATAAACATATAAATGTAAACCTGGCTGAAATTGAGCAAAATTTAACAGAAGCAGCTAAATCTTGGAATGACAAATTAAAAACATCCATTGTAAGTCATTATGGTGAAGAAAAAGGTCGTTCTCTATCTGAGAAATACATCCATGCTTTCCCACAGTCTTATAAAGAGTATGTGTTACCAAATTCAGCGGTAGCTGACATTATTAAGTTAGAAAAGCTGTCTTCTGAACATAAGCTTGAAATGATCTTCTACCGCGCGCAAGAAGAACAACATGACTCTAATCACGTACGTTTAAAGTTATTCCATAAAGATCAACCGATCCATTTGTCAGATGTACTACCTATGTTAGAAAATATGGGATTAAAAGTACTTGGCGAAACCCCGTTTAAAGTTAAAACAGCTGACGGTACGGAATATTGGGTACTTGATTTCACCATGCTTTATACGGGTGATAATGTACTTGATACCACAGCGCGTAGCGCTGACTTTATGTCAACTTTTTATCAAGTATGGGAAAACCGTTTAGAAAATGATGGTTTTAATAAATTAGTACTTAAGACTAACTTGTCTGGTCGTCAAATCTCGGTACTGAGATCATATGCAAAATACATGCGTCAAATTGGTAATAATTTTAGCCAAGCGTATATTGAGAATACGTTAGCGTCGTTACCTGAATTGGCGAATAGCTTGTATAGCTATTTCCACCAAAAGTTTGCAATTGATCAGGGTGAAATTGATAGCTTAGATATCATCGCTAACTTTGAAACTAAGCTCGAGCAAGTTAACAACTTGGATGATGACCGTATTATTCGTCGTTTCATCGACCTTATCACGGCTACATCACGTACTAACTTCTATCAAGTTGATTCAAAATTAAAAACGGCAGATCAAAGCAAAGCGTATATCTCATTCAAATTTGATTCATCACAGATCCCTGATATGCCATTGCCACTGCCAAAGTTTGAAGTGTTCGTATATTCACCGCAAGTTGAAGGTGTTCATTTACGTGGTGGCAAAGTTGCACGTGGCGGGTTACGTTGGTCTGACCGTCGTGAAGATTTCCGTACCGAAGTGCTTGGCCTAGTAAAAGCACAGCAAGTGAAAAACACGGTAATTGTACCTGTTGGCGCTAAAGGTGGTTTTGTTTGTAAACAAATTCTACCTTCTCACAGCCGTGATGAAGCGTTCAATATCGGTAAAGAGTGTTACCGCACGTTCATCCGTGGTTTACTTGATATCACCGATAATATTATCGATGGTGAACTGGTTCATCCAGCAAATGTCCGCTTCTATGATGAAGATGATTCATACTTGGTTGTTGCCGCGGATAAAGGGACCGCAACTTTCTCTGATATCGCTAACGAAATCAGTGATGAGTACAACTTCTGGCTCGGTGATGCATTTGCATCTGGTGGTTCAGTCGGTTATGACCATAAGAAAATGGGTATTACGGCTAAAGGCGCTTGGGAGTCAGTTAAACGTCACTTCCGTGAAATGGGCATAAACTGCCAAGAAGAAGAGTTTACTTGTATTGCTATCGGTGACATGGCGGGTGATGTGTTCGGTAACGGCATGCTGTTATCAAAAAGCACTAAGTTAATCGCGGCCTTTAACCACATGCATATCTTTATCGATCCCAATCCAGACTGTGCAACAAGTTATGCTGAGCGTGACCGTTTATTCAATTTACCGCGTTCAAGCTGGTCGGATTATGATCGTTCAATTATGTCAAAAGGCAGTGGTATCTTCTTACGTTCAGCAAAAGCGATCACGCTAACGCCTGAAATTAAGAAAATGCTGGGTACGAATGTATCATTAATGACGCCTACAGACTTAATTAAAGCTATCTTAACATCACAAGCAGATCTACTGTGGAATGGTGGTATTGGTACTTATGTTAAAGCAACGTCTGAAACCAATAATGATGTTGGTGATCGTGCAAATGATCATGTTCGTATTAATGGTAATGAATTAAACGTTAAGATTGTCGGCGAAGGTGGTAACTTAGGTTGTACACAGCTTGGCCGTATTGAATACGCCAAAAATGGTGGCCGTATTAATAGTGACTTCATTGATAATGTTGGTGGTGTTGATTGCTCTGATAACGAAGTTAACATTAAGATCTTACTTAACAGTATCGTCAGCAGCGGTGATTTAACACGCAAACAGCGTAACGAATTACTGTATTCAATGACGAATGAAGTATCTGAAATTGTACTTGATAATGCTTACAAGCAAACCTTATCCGTCTCTGTTACTCAAACACGTGCTGCGGAGCAATTAAAAGAACAAATTCGTTTCATGCAAATCCTTGAACGTACGGGCAAGCTTAACCGTCAACTTGAATTCTTACCAAGTGAAGATGAATTGGCTGAACGCCTGGCTAAAAACGAAGGTTTAACGCGTCCAGAGCTGGCTGTATTACTTGCATACGCAAAAATGCAGTTAAAAGAACAGCTTAATTGTCCTGAAGTATTTGAAGATGAATTCTTATCTGAATTACTTATCACTGCTTTCCCACAGTTGTTACAAGACAAGTACAAAGCAGAGATGCAAGATCATCCGTTAAGAAATGAAATCATAGCCACTCAACTTGCAAATGAAATCATTAATGACATGGGGTTGAACTTTGTTGGTCGCATGCAAGATGAAACAGGCTCTCCAGTGGTAGAAATTGCGAAATGTTTTGTTATTAGTAAGCATGTAATTGGCATGAAAAATATGTGGGATGCTGTGACCGGGTTAGACAACACCGTTGACTCTGCAACGCAGCTCGACATGTTATTTGAAAGCCGCCGCTATATTCGCCGTGCCACATGTTGGTTAGTGCGTTACCGCGATCGCAACATGAGTATTACAGCTACAATTGCTTTCTATAAACCGATTTATGATGGTATGAAAGAAAATATTGAGCAAGTACTTGTTGACGTAGATAAAGAAAAACAAAGTAAACGTATTGATAGTCTAATTGAAAAATCAGTACCAGCCGATGTGGCACATGAGATCGTGCATCAAAATACATTATTCTCAGCTTTTGATATTGCAGATGTGTGCAAGCAGCACCAAGTACCAATGTCTTTAGTACAACCTATTTTCTTCTCGTTAGGTAATAAGCTACAGTTACACGACTTTATGCATCAAATTAACTTGCAACCAGTTGCTAACCATTGGCAAGCACTTGCAAGAGCTGCGTTCCGTGAAGAACTTGCGCTACAACAACGTAGCTTAACATCAGTGGTGTTATCTACTTGTTCATCAACAGGTAAGTGCGATACAATAATAGACGAATGGTTATCTGATCATGAAGTACTTGTTGTTCGTTGGCTGCAAATGTTGACTGATTTTAATATGAGTTCTTCGCATGAATTTGCTAAATTCTCAGTAGCGTTACGCGAATTGAATTTACTTCACTTAAGCTGCAGAAGTGCAAGTTAACGAGTAAATTGATGTTTGTTTAGGCACACATTTAAAATGATTTAATTATGAAGCACTGTTGATACAGTGCTTTTTTATGAGGAATAGAAAATGTTATATCGTATTGTACGTGAATTTTTATTTATGCAAGACCCTGAAGTAGTACATGAAATGACAATTAAAGGGTTAAAATTAACAGGCTCTACTCCTTTAAGTTGCTTATATTCGCAGAAGTTACCAAGCAAACCAGTGACCGTAATGGGACTGACGTTTGATAATCCAGTAGGTTTAGCGGCTGGTCTGGATAAAAACGCTGAAAGCATTGATGCATTTGCGGCAATGGGCTTTGGTTTCATTGAAGTAGGTACCGTAACACCACTGCCACAATCTGGTAATGAAAAACCGCGTATATTCCGAATTACACAAGCGGAAGCGATTATTAACCGCATGGGCTTTAACAATGCAGGTGTTGACGCACTTGTTGAAAATGTAAAAAAAGCCAACTATAAAGGTATCTTAGGTATTAACATTGGTAAAAACAAAGATACACCAATCGAAAAGGGCAATGAAGATTACCTGATTTGTATGGATAAGGTTTACCAATATGCGTCTTACATCGCCATTAATATTTCATCACCAAATACCCCCGGATTACGTACACTTCAGTATGGTGAGGCGCTTGATAGTTTATTAAGTTGCCTTAAAGAGCGTCAGGCTGAATTAACTAAAACGCACGAGAAATACGTACCGTTGGCGGTTAAAATTGCACCAGATTTAACCGATGCAGAGTTGGCTCAAGTTGCCGAGTCATTAATTAAATATAAAATGGATGGGGTAATTGCAACTAATACCACACTCGATAGAACATTGGTACATGATATGCCTCATGCGAGTGAAGCGGGTGGTTTAAGTGGTCGTCCGGTACAGCACGCGAGTACTGAGATCGTCCGTAAATTAGCAGTATTGCTTGATGGTCAACTACCTATCATAGGTGTAGGCGGTATTGATTCTGTTGTTTCAGCAAAAGAAAAGTTTGTTGCAGGTGCAGAATTAGTACAAGTGTACAGCGGATTTATCTATAAAGGCCCTAAATTAGTTAAGCATATCGTCAAAAGTCTGTAATTTTTAACTTGGTTTTAGTCTATTTTTCTGATAAGGCTATTTACTTATGGATCTGGTGTAGTTACACTAGTAGGTCGTTAATTACACTACTGGTATCAGGATGTTACTAGAACCAAGCAACAAATGGTATTGGCAATATGACTGCGCAAGTCGATTCATCGTTATTCAATTATCTGATGGGCTTGCGATGTCTTGCCATTTAGATAAACGAAACATGAATAATTTGTGCAAAGGCCGTATTAACTTTTGTGCGGAAGATTCAAGCTATTATTACTATTTCTTAGAAGCACTCAAAGGTTTAGATTTTAACGTGCCTGAAAAAGTTCAAATAGCATTAAATGCGGTGACTAGTTTACGTTTCCAAAAAGTTAAAATGCCACAAAGCTGGTTCTTTGACTATAACGATTCTGATGTTGCGTTTAGTACTGGCGATATTATCACCTTGTCTGTAAAAGGCCATAATGTTCAGTTCGTGATACTTGAAGCCGATGAGCGTGTATCCACGTGTATGCTGTTAGAAGACACAGTGCAACTTTCTGATGCTAAAAAATTAGCTAAATTTGATGTTATTCGTGTTATGAACGACCGCGTTCAGTTACGCAAAAGCGTGGCAAACAAATTAACAGATGATTCATTTTCCTACGTTCAGATCATGGCATAGCATAATCTATCAATAAACCTCCGTTTATCTAACAATTTCCTCAACATGACTATGCGACAATAATGCCGCGTGCTATAGTTCGCCCCCATAAATAATCACATAACTTACTTTCTTTTTACCAGAAAGTATCTCGAAATAATATAGGCTTTCAAATTGACTACACTCAACACTTATTTTGCTTCTTCACCTAAGGGTTTAGAGCTTCTACTAAAAGAAGAGCTAATTGAACTTGGCGCACAAGACTGCCGTGAAACAATGGCCGGTGTCTCATTTAAATCAACTCAATTAACAGCGTATAAAATTTGTTTGTGGAGCCGCTTAGCATCTCGAGTGACCTTACAATTAAAAACATTTAAAATCTTTGATGTATTAGACCTTTATCTTGCGGTAACAGGTATGCATTGGGAAAAAATATTTGATATCGATAAAACATTTGCTGTTTCTTGCTCAGGTACTAATGACAGTATCCGTGATACGCAGTTTGGTGCATTGAAAGTTAAAGATGGTATTGTTGATCGCTTTAACAAAAGCATGAGCGACCGTCCCAATGTGGCTAAAAATGATCCAGATGTGCGTATTCACCTGCACATTCGTCGTGAAGAAGCGACGCTTTCTCTTGATCTATGCGGTAATGGTTTACATCAACGTGGCTACCGTCAAGGTACGGGCGCAGCACCATTAAAAGAAAACTTAGCAGCAGCTATCATTAAACGTAGTGGATATACGGATGGTTTACTTGTTGATCCTATGTGTGGTTCAGCGACCTTACTTATCGAAGCTGCATTGATGGCTTTAAAAGTACCTGCCGGTATTTTACGCTCACGTTATTGCTTCCAACAACTGAATGACTTTGATCAGTCTGGTTGGGAAGAGCTGGTTGCACAAGCTAAATATCAAGCGCGCAAAAACATTGCGAACAGTGATCTAAAAGTATACGGCTTTGATAAGAGCTGGCGTGTACTTGACCAAGCAAAAGCCAACGTACGTGCAGCAGGCCTAGAGCACATCATCGAATTAGAAACGGGTGATGCTAAAAACCTGGTTAACGATTTCACCAGCGAAGGTACATTAATTTGTAACCCTCCTTATGGTGAACGTATGGGTGAGCAACCTGAACTGATTGTGTTACACCAAGTATTAGGTGAACGTCTGAAGAGTGAATTTTCGGGCTGGAATGTTGCATTTTTCTCATCAAGCCCTGATTTACTGTCTCGTTTAGGTATGCGTGCCAATAAGCAATACAAATTGTTTAACGGTGCATTAGAGTGTTTCCTTAAGATTTACCAAATTTCATCGATTGCGCGTCAAGCCAAAGCACACGTTGAAACACAAATGACCCCTGGTTTTGCCGAAGACTTCCGTAACCGTTTAAAGAAAAATATCAAACAGTTAACGAAATGGGCGAAAAAAGAACAAGTTAACTGCTACCGTCTCTATGATGCTGATTTACCTGAATACAATGCTGCCATCGATTTATACGGTGACTGGATTGTGGTACAAGAATATAAAGCACCGAAAGATGTGCCAGAACAGAAAGCCAAACAACGTATCATGGATATTGTTGCTGTTACGCTTGATGTGACTCAAATTGATCCGAACAAACTGGTATTGAAAGTTCGCCAAAAACAAAAAGGCAGCAATCAGTACGAAAAAATACAACAAGTTAAGTCGGTGTTTACGGTAAGTGAATATGGTGCTCAGTTTGAAGTGAACATGAAAGATTATTTAGATACCGGTCTGTTTATCGATCACCGTCTAACACGTCGCATGCTCGGCCAGATGAGTGCGGGTAAACGTTTCTTAAACCTATTCTCATATACTGGCAGTGCAAGTGTTCACGCAATTTTAGGTGGTGCAGAATCATCTGTTACTGTTGATATGTCGAATACTTACCTTGATTGGGCAAAACGTAACTTTGCGTTAAACAACATCAGCATGCGTAAGCATGAAGTGGTACAAGCGGATTGTTTAGCCTGGTTAGCGCGTTGTGAAGACAAGTTTGACCTTATCTTTATTGATCCACCAACATTCTCAAACTCAAAGCGTATGGAAGACAGCTTCGATGTAGAACGTGATCACATACAACTGTTTACTTGGTTAGAGAATATTCTATCTGCACGTGGTGAAATTATTTTCTCTAATAATAAGCGTAACTTTAAGCTCGATTTTGAAGGACTCGAAAAACTTGGTCTTAAAGCAACCAATATTACTGAAAAAAATCGCTCTAAAGATTTCGCGCGTAACAAAAATATCAGTAACTGTTGGCTTGTTGAACGAGTAGCATAATGACTAAATACGCATTCTATACCACAGAAGGTTGTCACTTATGTGAACAAGCTTGGGAACTGGTGACTGCTCAACACTTGGTCAGTGAAATGACGAAAATAGAGATCATCCATGATGAAACTGACATCGCCCGTTATGGAATTCGTATTCCCGTTATTAAGGACACTGTGACTGATAAAGAAATTGGTTGGCCATTTGATACTGAACAATTGGCTGATTTTATCGCACAAGACTGATTTAGGTGACTCAATCCGAGTGGATTCTCAATTACAGGTTAATTGTTAACGCTCGGATTTTTTCTATTTTACAACTTTATGTTAGAATCTATCTAACTGCTTGTTTCAACATTCCTATAATGGTTTGATTTTTTGAAACAATTGAATTTTATATTGAGGAATTATCGTGGCTGTTATCACGTTACAAAATGCATGTTTAGCCTTCGGCGACTTACCGTTATTAAACCATGCCGATGCTGTATTTGAACGAAAAGAACGTGTTTGTCTTGTAGGCCGTAATGGTGCAGGTAAATCAACAATGATGAAAGTTATTGCTGGTGATATTCAACTTGACGAGGGTGTAGTTCGTATTGAACAAGATGCCGTAGTTTCTCGTTTAGAGCAAGATCCACCGAAAGTAAGCGGTGTTACTATTTTTGACTTTGTGGCCGGTGGTTTAGCTGATATTGGTCAGGTATTAAAAGACTACCATCATCAATCTATTTTGGTTGCGGATGATTACAGTGAAAAATCGCTGAATAAATTGATGCGTCTACAAGAAGAACTCGATAATCGTAATGGCTGGGAATTCGAGCAAAACATTGAGCAAGTATTGACGCGTTTAGACTTAGACCCAGAAATGATGCTAGATAACTTATCCGGAGGTTGGTTACGTCGTGCCGCACTTGCGCGTGCATTAGCTTGTAAGCCTGATCTGTTATTACTTGATGAACCAACCAACCACTTGGATATCGAATCTATTCTTTGGTTAGAAGAGTTCTTAAAAGATTTCGCCGGTACCATCATTTTTGTAAGCCATGATAGAAGTTTTATTCGTTCAATGGCAACGCGTATTATTGATATTGACCGTGGTAACCTTTCATCTTTCCCTGGTGACTATGACCAATATTTAGTCGCTAAAGAAGAAGCGCTGCGTGTTGAAGACGAACAAAATGCATTATTCGATAAGCGCTTAGCGCAAGAAGAAGTATGGATCCGTCAAGGGGTTAAAGCCCGTCGTACCCGTAATGAAGGTCGTGTTAAAGCACTGAAAGAAATGCGTAATGAACGTAGCGACCGTCTAAGTGTACAAGGTAAAGCTAAGATCACAGTGGATGAGACTTCTCGTTCAGGTAAACGTGTATTTGAAGGCGAAGATGTAACTTACGCTTACGAGAACAAGCAGATCGTAAAAGATTTTACGTTCAACATTATGCGTGGCGATAAGATTGCATTTGTTGGTCCAAATGGTTGTGGTAAAAGTACCTTAATCAAATTGTTACTTGAAGAGTTACAACCACAAGCAGGTGTTATTAAATGTGGTACTAAGTTAGAAGTTTCTTATTTCGATCAGCACCGTACAGAGCTTGATCTTGAAAAGACAGTAATGGATAACTTAGGTGACGGTAAACAAGAAGTGATGGTTAATGGTAAACCACGTCACATACTTGGTTACTTACAAGACTTCTTATTCCACCCTCAGCGCGCTCGTACTCCGGTAAAAGCACTGTCTGGTGGCGAACGTAACCGTCTGTTATTAGCTAAATTGTTCCTAAAACCATCTAATCTTTTGATTATGGATGAACCAACCAATGATTTAGATATCGAAACATTGGAACTTTTAGAAGAATTACTTGCCAATTATCAGGGTACGTTATTATTAGTAAGCCATGATCGTAATTTCATTGATAACACAGTAACAAGTTGCTGGATGTTTGATGGTAAAGGGCAAATTACTAATTTTGTTGGTGGTTACCATGATGCTAAGAACCAACAAGCAAACACACAATCTATGTCAGCAAAGCCAAAGGCAAAAGCTGCGGTAGTTGCTAAACCTGTAAAACAAGAGAAATCAACTCAGGCTGTTAAGACTAAAAAACTGCCATACAATATACAAGTTGAACTCGATAAACTGCCTGCAAAAATGGAACAACTTGAAGAATTAGTTGAAACCTTGCAAGCTGAAATTAATCAACCTGATTTCTTTAATAAGCCAGCTGACGAAACGAAAACAATGCTTGAAAATCTTGCTAACAAAGAGCAAGAACTAGAGACTGCTTTCGCGCGTTGGGAAGAGCTTGAAGAAATGAAAGGCTAAGGAACATTAAAATAATGCAATTAAAAAAGACTAAGCTAGCAGGGATTATTAGTCTCCTTTTGTGTTCGAATGCAATGGCGGTTGAAATTAGCGATCCACCGATTGCACGTCCTACTGATGGCAGGTTCGGCCCATTTGTATCTGCTATGGATACGTCTAGTGCTGCTACTGCAACAACAAGTACTGCTATTTATACTAATACATTCGCACAATCATTTACGTATGATATTGGTGCACCTTGGACATATAACGAATATTGTCAATATGACGATGATGTTTGTGAATTGCTTTGGGAGGGTACCAAAAATGGTGATGGTAGTGACGGGCTAAATGTATGGCGTCGTAATATCTTAAATACCTTCGGTGGTTATAATGGTACTTATAAATCTGAAACTGAAACATCAGTAGACGATATCGTTATTTCAATCCCTAGCGACCTAAGTGAATCTCGCAAGATTACGGCAATAATATCTACTGATCAGGCGGGCTATGCCACTGACTCAGGTCGTAAAATTGTTAGACGTGGTTTTTATAATGATGTAGAACTAATACCTTCAGATATTAATAATGGTGGTTTCAGTTCCGCACATGATTTTGCTGATGTTGCTTTAACTAGCAGTGATGGTCATAATTATGAGTTTGCTACGAAAAGGCTTATTGTAGGTCAATCTAGTGTCCAGTGGTCAAACGCTGATGACAATAGCCGTTTTACTTATTGCTTCAATTATCCAATTGACGATGATCGTTATGATTATGATGATCTTTATAATTGTCCTGGTTTTGATTTGCAAGCGAGTTTTTGGACTGTAAATGGTGCGAATGTTGATACCGTTGCATATTTGACTGGCAAGAATAACTGGCTAAATACTGGAAGCGATGCAACATTCATTGCTAATGCATATGCGATTAACGAATCAGGCTTCGCGGTCGGTTTTTCTACGCAACAAATCTATTCATCAACGAGTGGTGGCCGTGCTAGAGCAACTATATTTAAGCCGACTGTAGTTGCAACAAACACGCTTTCTTATACGATGAGTGAGATCACTAAGCCCAAAACGGATGTAGGTAGTGATTATGATGATGTAATTCGCGATACAGTTGCAATTGATATTACAGATAAGGTTTATGTTTCGGCTAACGTCCCATTTGAAGCCGCAGATGGCACTGATAATGTCTCACAAGCATTTATTGTTGTTGGTAACCGTACTTTTGAGGCCGTTAAAAACAGAAGTCGAGTAACTGATTTTTACACTTATGACGTTGCTAGTGGAGCGGTTCGCTATCCATTTAATGCCAATCCAATTAAAGGTGCTACATCTCAAGTTAATAAAATTAACAATGATGGCTTGATTGTAGGTTGGCGTGATGCCCGTGGTGAAACATCACCAAGGGAAGATGGCTCAGCGCGTTTTCAAAGTGCCTTTATCTATGACTACAAAACTCAAAAATCAGCCTATTTAGATGACTTATACTGTAAAGAAGTTATTGATCCGAATGGTTCCATTTCTGGAGAGATACGTTATCGTTTTGCTAATGCAATAAGTATTAGTGATCCAGATAGCAATGGTGATGTTGTTGTAGTTTCTAATGCTTTGGACTATAAAAACGTTGAAAACTATAAAAATAGAAGAGGTTCTAACCCGGTAGTCTTAACAATGACTATTACTAAAGATGATTTAGATCACTTGTCAACGACATCTCAGTGTCCTATTAAAGCGGATGAAAATTACAAGCGTAATGGGGCAGGCATGGGATGGTTTATACTATTACCAACCATGATGCTGTTGTTCCGTCGTTTCAAACGTTAGTCATTAATCGCTAAACATCATTTTTTGTCAAAGGCACAGTAATTTTATTACTGTGCCTTTTTTATTTGATTTGTCGAATATCTTGACCTATTACTTAATAGAGGCACGGAAAGTCTCAGGTTTAAGTTATATCATTTTTGAGGAATATAGAATGAAGAGACAAAAACGAGATCGTTTGGAAAGAGCATATTCGAAAGGTTATCAAGCTGGCACCGCTGGTCGCTCGAATGAGGTTTGTCCATTTCAAAGCGCAGATTCGCGAGGTCAGTGGTTAGGTGGTTGGCGTGAAGCACAAGAGATCCGAAGTACAGGGCTTTTCATGAAATAATAAGTGAATAGAACAGCAAAGCCCCGGTGATAGGGGCTAATAGAACCCCGTCATAACAGGCTTCGCCCCTGTTTACGGGGTTCTGTGCGTTTAATAGGTAGCAGTAAATGCCACCAAATAGTACTAATTTGGTCATAATGTGGACACTAGGTTGTACTTCATTGCCTCATTTAGATAGTCTGGTGCAAGGTGTGAGTATGTCATGGTTTACATTATGGTGGCATGTCCCAAGATCTTCTGTAACGTTAATATATTGCCACCGATCATCATAAAATGACTCGCAAACGAATGTCGTAAAACATGCGAAGCCTGACCAACGTGCGCCGGTGGATGAACACAACTTAGCGATATGTAATTCGTCACCACTCAAACTTGCCAATAATTGCTTTATCTCGGCTTTAATCAATGCGCTAAATACACTACTTAATCTTGTTTGATTACGGTTGATTGATGCCGACTTCATGCCTCCTGCCATTTTATCGGCTCGATATTGCATGAAGCGTTGCCGTGTTAGCTGGTCAGCTCTAAGGTTGCCCAAGTCCGCGCTAATCGTGATTAAGTGCTTAAGCTCTCTAGGGCCCGTTTTTAACTGTTGACCATGTAATGATACCAAAGATGGATTAAATCGATGAGAGGGCGCTTATCAGCCGTTTTCTCAACCCAATCTTTTTAGTTTTGAGTCGATAACAGCCATCGCTCATACTTTTGCGCTTAACCTTGGGTTGTAAACTTCTTTCTGTAGCGCTTACCGTTTCGACCTTGTGGACGACAATCGACTTCATAGCCGTTGGTTATGGATTTAATAGACATTAAGTTGCTCCCCTAATGCAACTGAGATACCAAACTTTGAAGTCCCTTTTTCTTCTGAAGGTTACTGTTCTGTACAAGAATTCCAGCCATTCATGTATGATTGTTCAGTAATTAGTTCGTAACTCTGGCACGCCGAATTTTAATGCGGTGCACGGTCACGTTGAGCCTAGCGTAAACTTGATACCTAGAATACCTAAACCCCAAAATAAACCTCTCTCAACAGAATAGGCATAGTGATAAGATAAAATATGCCTACTATCATCGAAGTAGAAAAGGCCCAGCGCATATTAAACAGCTTCAATCGAGTCTTATCAATTTTCATACTTAGTTCTATTCGTTCAAAGTCATAAGTCCGTTCATCATTAGTTCAGTCATATTTTCATCTTTAGTGGGGGGGATGCTATAAAGTTAGCCCCAGAATTATGCTTGGCAAAAATATTGAGTACTTTGGTTTTAAGTTGTGAGTTAGTTTACGGGCATTAACACTTGGGCGTGATGTTTGTCTTTATTTGAAGGTAAACGCCTAAAATAGACGTTTTAGATACATTAAACGGATTTATTGATAGCCACAATGTGTACTGTATTTCACTTTTATAAAAATCCATTTAGAATAAAAGATAATACATAATAGGAGGTCAAAAGTATGAAAATCATAACCAAAACAACTCGACTAATCATTCGAGAGTTCACCCTTGATGACGCTGAATCGGTACTCTACTTTAATACCCCGGAAGAAGTTAATCTGTACACCGGAGATGCGGGGTTATGTAATAATATAGAAGATGCCGTAGCAATAATTGAGAATATTTGGTTAAAAGAATATGCGAAATTCGGCTTTGCGCGTTGGGCTGTAGTACTAAAAGATACCGGAAAAGTGATCGGTTTTTGCGGTTTTAAAAATGACTCTCGTATCAATGCTATCGACATAGGCTATCGTTTTCACCCCGATTACTGGGGACAAGGCTTTGCAACCGAAGCTAATCAAGCTTGCATTGATTATGCTCGCGAGTATATGGCGCTTAATGTCATTTATGGCGAAGTGATACCAAAGAATACAGCATCAAGTCATGTTTTGAAAAAACTAGGAATGCAATACGACAAACAGTATCAAGAAAATGGATATACTATTGACCGTTATTACATGAGTTTAAAGTAATCACAAAGCCATCAACACGACTTTTTCATTCGATATTCTTATTTTAGTCTATAACTCTAATCCGTTCATGCCCCAAAGTAAGATAGAACAGATTAACTTAAGCGCAAACTAGTCTGTTCTATCCAAAATCACATCTTCTGTCCAGTCCAAACACACGTCCTATAAGCGCCAGTTCTTCACCATCCAATTGCGACTTAGTTATCTGCCAAGGGTCATACATGGAATTATCAGACTTAACGCGAATAATGCCGCCTGGTAACATCTGTAGTCGCTTCACTAATAAGTTATTGTCATGACGCATGACATAAACGCCATCAGATAAATTATCCACATCACGATTAACCATGATCATAGAGCCGTTCTTTAATGTCGGCAGCATGCTGTCTCCGTCTACCAACATCAAAAATACATTATTAGGGCAAACGCCAATTTCACTACGTAGCCAGCTTGGCTCAAAGCTTATCGATTTTGGACGATCTTCAATTTCTGCTAATAAACCAACACCAGCAGATGCAGATATTTCGTAGAAGGGGAGTTGGATATGTTTAACTTCTTTTTTATGTGAAAACGATCACGATTCACGATTCATGATTCATGATTCACGATTTTATCTAACTTTTCCAACCCGATAGCTTTAATTCTTCCTGTTTCATATTGAGCTATCGTATCAGAGCTAATGCCAATTAAATCAGATTGTTGACTTCTTGTTAGCGATTCATTGTCTGTGAAAATTACGAGCAGATTTAGAAGTGATCAGCGAACGTAAAAATTTTGCGAAGCGTAATTACATCCAACGTATCAAAGTGAAAGCGGGTCAGCTTAAAACAATAACAGTTAAAGAATTCAGAGCTCAATACGGTAACCCTTGTTAATGTACACACCAATCAAAGATACCAAGAACCCGCTTAAAAAAACACGGTTTAAAACGTGCGGTTAAATTTATTGAAGATCGTAGTGCACACATTGCTGCTAGTTTCGGTGTATTACCAGAATCTTGGTATCGCGTAGATACTGAATATAAACGTGTTCATCTTGCTGATGAGCTAACAGGACGCGCACGTTTACATTTAGATCTAGCACTCAAAGCAGGTAAAAGACCACTTGAAGCATTAGAGGAAATCAACGAATTCGCAGGGCTTGCATTGCGGATGCCGCATTTCGAACCTAAAAAACGCGATAGTGATGATGACGTATATTTAGGTCTAATCGCCCGAGCTTGTGACGATGCAGTTTGGTTACGCGCAATAAACAAAAAGGTAATGATTGCCTTCGAATCTGCTCGACGTGCTGCGGGAATTGTTTCACCTCACGTAAGCCCTTACGCTTCATTCACTACCTGCCAATGGCTTAAAGACCGCAAGAAACAGCAATTAGATTGGCTTGATAGTATGGCTATCGAAAGTGAATGTGGTGAAACGCTTGAACTTAAAGATGTGCATGATGCATCAGTGTCTAACGCAGCGAATCGTCGCCATGAATTAATGACACCGTTACGCGGTTGCCAGGAATATGCAGATTCTAATGAGCACGTGGCGTTAATGGCCACTTTGACTGCAGCTGGCCGTTATCATCGATTAAAGAAACACGGTAAATACTTTGTCGAAAATCCAAATTGGAACGGTGCTAATCCTATTGACGCCCATGAATGGTTAAAAACATCTTGGCAGCGTTTTCGTGCTGCTGCAGATGGAGCAAAGTTGACTTATTACGGCATGCGGGTTGTAGAGTCGCATTCAGGTACCGGAAATTGAAAATCCACCTTTGATAGGTGAAGCGATATGTTAAGTAAATAAGGAAATTAAGATGCAAATAGATAAATTAAATTTAGAAGTAGGGAAAGCATACTCAGCGCTAATGAAAGGGTATGAGATTGATGATGAAGAGGGCAATGTATTCATATTTATTTTCCATATATTTACTTATGTGAGGAATTGCTCATATCACAACAGCACACGCGAGCCCTATTGCTAGGTACAATAGGCCGTATATTGACGGTTTTATCGACAGCTTGAAAAACATTCGATCAGACGGTCTTATTTACTCTTACATTACAATGTGTTACATATGTGGTTATACACTGAAATAAAATATGGAATACAAGTAAAAATGAAGATGTATTTACCTGTTTGCTTGCTGGTTGTAAGCAGTATTGGTTTTGTGAGCGCTAAGAGTACAACGGAGTTTTCAACCTATGAAGACACTTATTTTTTAGGTACGTATGCTGACAATATTAATGAAGATTTATATTCGGATGCCGGAGAAACAGAATTATCTAAATTAGATGATTTTGAAATTAAATATCAAATATCTTTTTCGTTACCCTTATTTCAATTTAGTAATAAATCGGCTTTGATGGCTTCATATACGCAACTTTCATTGTGGCAAATAGCTAATAATGAAGCATCTTCTCCCTTTAGAGAAACTAATTATAAGCCACAATTATTCATGATGCATCAAGGTGAATTCCTATTATTTAACAGCATTGAATATGGCTATAGGCATCAATCTAATGGTCGTGGTAATAAAATTTCTAGAAGCTGGGAGCGCTTTTATCTGTTACTTGAATCTCAAGGCAATTATATTGACTACGGTATAGAGTCTTGGGTTGCTTCCGGCTTGTCTGATAATAAAGATATTGAAGACTACATAGGACCTTATTCTGGTTGGATAAAAATAAATGGTGTAGAGGCCTCTGCTAATATCAAACTTACCCATAATTTCAGCACTCACCGTTCTGGTGTTGAAGCCGGTTTTACTTATTATGTCAATGAGGTGGTTGGTTTTTATGGCCAAGTATGGAAAGGTTATGGCGAAACTTTGATTGACTATAATAACGATCAAACACGAATTGGTGTAGGTATCATGTTAAGGCCGTTTTAATTTATGCCAAACATTGGTGCTGGCATTAAGATTCCTTCATTAGCCCTACAAATATATAATGTGTATTACTATCGGTTAGAAAAATAACACTATCAAGGTTTTGTCCAAAAATGTGCAGGATTGGCGAATTGTGGAGAGGACTTGATGTTTGTCGGATAGATGACGATATTTTTACAAAATAGAAAGTTGTAACTGCAATTCTTGGCGCTGTTCTGGCGCTAATGTCCTAACTAACTCTATAGCCAATTGACTTGAGCTTTTTGCCGAAGGGCTCAACGTATGACTAAAACTAAGATTCATTACAAACGAATGACCACATTCCGCATTATTACAGCTGCAGTATAAATCTGTATAACTATTCGAAATTCTATTCGTTTTTTGAATTCGGATTTTAACGCCGCACTCTGGGAAAACTACTCGCATAAACATCCACTTAATTCAAATGCTGACCTGTCAATCATATGATATTCAACTGTTTTTTATACAGTCGTATGGAGTGTTCGTTATAATACATAGCTATTGATTACGGGTGGGTGAAACATTTGATCGTGCGGGCGTACCCACGATAAATTCACTCCTCTTCGCCTACCGCATTTTCGCAATTTTTTTGTGTTTTTGACATAGCGATGGACAAGCCGATATTGCTTAAGCCTTATCTAGAAAGGATCTAAACGATCATTTAAGGATCGCTAATGTCAAAGTAGTGACACCTGTTGTCACAAAGTGACAAGCGATTCCAATATATCGAGAGCATTTCCCTCGTTTTTTGTTTCAATGAAAGCCCCTATAAATTTAACTTAAAAGACAGAGTAACTGACAACGGCGTTGTTGACTAAATCAGGGAACCTTTCGTAAATCTTGTGATCCGATCATTATCACGGATTTAAAAAGGTTCATCTGATGGGTAAGTCGAAGA
>NZ_JABSQR010000035.1 GCF_013215705.1 Moritella sp.
ATTTGGTCATTATATCTCTGCAAGTGCTCACACAGATTGCTTGAATAAATTGTTAAAGAGCGTTGACCTTGACGTCTTTCGTCTTAGTCAGGCTGCGTATTCTACGCAAACCAGATTCGAAGTCAAGCATATATTACATGCTTTATTCAGGACGTTTAAAAGCAACCTAAGTTGTTTTTAAACACCTTACTGAGCGACGTTTGCCGTATCAGTGAGGTGCCATTATAGGTAAAACGAGTCGAGAGGCAAGTATTTCATGACAAAGAATTAAAAATACAATGACATGGATAATTTACCAACACCCTCAGGTTGAATTTAATACTAAGCGTTTAGAAATAGCTATATATAAGCAAGCAAACCTATAATTTTTTTGCAAACGACTTCACTTTATCCCAGTCAGTAAACTCAATATCATTGGTTTTATCCGTACTACCCCCAGTTATTTTCATAATCAGTTGAATAATGAGTGTCTGCCACCAGTTATATTTTGAATATAATAGCGCACCAGCAAATACAGCTTGCTGCTTGGGTACCCAGCTCGACTTTTCTAAAAATGCCTGCATATACGCATTTGTTTCAGGGGTATTCTTTTCTGCTTTTCTTGCCGTTAAATTAACACAGAAGAAACTATTATCTTTGGCTTCCAGTTGTGCTTTATTGGCTGCTATAAATTGATAGAGCTTTTTATTCAAGTGGCCATAGCGAACCGATGCACCGATAACCACTTTATCAAAAATAGCCATATCGATATGCAGGCATTCATCAATACTCATGATTTCACAAGTATACTGATTGCTAATAACCTCTTCGATAGCTTTAATTATCTTAAGCGTTTGACCATCTACAGTAGAATACAGTACTAACATCTTTTTCATTATTAGGTTCCACTTAACTACGCCAGAAAGCTGGAGTAAATAAAATTAACAAAGTAAAAATTTCTAAACGACCAAATAACATCGCAACAACTAAAATCCATTTAGCGCTATCATTCACATCACCAAAATGCACCGCAACCTGACCAAGACCAGGTCCTAAATTATTCAATGTTGCGACAACTGCAGAAAATGCCGATAACTCATCCATCCCAGTTGCGATCAATGCCAGCATACAAATGACAAACACCAATGCATAGGCTGAAAAGAACCCCCAAACAGCATCGATAACACGATCAGGCAATACTTTTTTACCTAACTTAATCTTGTATACGGCACGCGGATGAACCAAGCGTTTCATTTCACGCATACCTTGTAAATAAAGTAATACGATACGAACAACCTTCATACCACCACCGGTAGAACCGGCACAACCACCAATAAAGCTTGAGAATACTAACAGTACAGGTAAAAATAATGGCCAATCTTGAAAACTGGTCGTCGTAAACCCAGCCGTCGTCGAAATAGACACGGCTTGAAATAAGGCTTTATCTAATGCCATTTCAGGTGAATCGTAAACACCTTTAGCTAATAGAATAGAGAAGCAAATAGCTACAAGTGTCAATTGTACGAATAAAAACGCCCGTAATTCAATGTCATGAAAATAAGAACCAGGTTTAAAACCTTTAATCGAGAAAGCCGCAAAATGTAGCGAAAAATTCATGCCAGCAATAATTAAGAACACCACAGTGATCAAATTAATAACTGGACTATCAAAATGCCCCATACTGCTGTCATGAGTAGAGAAACCACCGATGGCAATAGTTGAGAAACTATGAGAAATAGCATCAAACATCGTCATCCCAGCCAGCCAAAATGCCATTGCGCAAACAACCGTAAGGCATAAATATATGTACCAAAGCGCTTTAGCAGTCTCAGCAATACGAGGGGTCATCTTGGAGTCTTTGACTGGGCCTGGAGTTTCAGCGCGATAAAGCTGCATACCTCCAATACCTAAAACCGGTAACACGGCAACAGCAAGTACAATGATACCCATACCACCTAACCATTGTAGAAACTGGCGATAAAACAACAAGGCTTTAGGCAATTCATCAAGTCCAACAATAACGGTTGCACCTGTCGTAGTTAAACCAGAGAAAGATTCAAAGAATGCACCAGCGACACTGAGATTTGGTTGTTCGGAAAGAATAAAGGGTAACGCACCAACACTTCCCAGTACCGTCCAAAACAAAACCACAATCAAGAAACCATCTTTGGCTTTTAATTCTTTTTTATAATTGCGGTTTTTGTACCATACGATACTGCCTAACGTGACACAAAAAGCAAAGGAGTTAATGAAGACAAGACCACCACCATCCTTGTATATTGCCGCGATCAGTGCGGGGAATATCATGGTTACACTAAAGATGGTAACTAATATCCCAACAATTCTTAAAATTGCCCTGAATTGCATTATTATTTTTATCCCTAAATATTAATCGACCACTTTGACATTAACTTGGCCATTGGTTTTGTTTCGTACCGCCGTAATAAAGGCTTGAATATGTCTTGCATCAACATCAAGCTGCATGACGACTTGCGCACCATATTCGGCATGCTTTAATTTACCATTATATACTGAAAACAAACTCTCTATTGCAGCTATTTGAGCATAATCACAAGTTAAGTGAAGTTCTTCATATATAAGGCATTCAATCGGTTCAATTAACTTTAATACTTGCTGTACACCGCCTGCATAGGCACGAACTAATCCACCGGTACCCAATTTGATACCGCCATAATAACGCACAACAACAGCAGTCATCTCACCAATATCACTACCGAGTAAACAATTTAGTATCGGTTTACCCGCAGTACCAGAAGGTTCACCGTCATCACTAAAGCCATATTGCTGCCCATCACTCGGTCTACCGGCAACAAATGCCCAGCAATGATGTCGTGCACTCGGGTGTTGTGCTTTAATATCTCGCACAAATTGCTCAGCTGCTTGACGTCCTTTGGTCGGCGTAAGATAAGTGATAAAACGGCTTTTTTTTATTTCTTCGGTATATTCATATGACTGTTCTAAAACAAAATAGGGGCTATTAGCTGTCATTTCTATCCTGTGTATATTCTACTTTAAAGATGCTAACCACCATTCTACTGTTATATGCTTGTTGATAATAGCAGGTTCAGTATCACAATTTTTAAAAGTTAAGTGATGGTCAATTTATTTTCATTAAATCTTCAGCAACAAACATCCAACAATTAAAAACAGTTGTAAGCCGAACACTTTACAGCAAATAAAACCAAGTAATAACCAAATTAAAACATTAAACACTAAATTAAACCTTAAAATAAGTACCAGACACCAGTTTAAAAGCTAAATAAGTTATTTCACTACCATACCCCTCACACCCGCCCAGCGTTATTAATACTACTTACGGATTAGTTCATTACATCCCTAGCAAGCAAAAGTTAAACAGTCGTTTAAAATAAGTGTTGAAATATTGTTAGATTATCGACAGAATGAGAGCAACCAGTACCCTACATAGCTGGTAAATAGCAAACGGAGCTGATGATCACCATCGCTTTAGCAAGGAGAAATGTAATGATTTACCAAGCCGAACAACTCTCGGTCACTCTATTAGAAGATGGCATCGCAGAATTAAAATATGACGCGAAAGGCCCTGTTAATAAATTTGATCAAGCAACATTACAAGCATTAACTGAAGCTGTAAAAGTATTACAGACTAATTCAGACATTAAAGGATTAATTCAAACATCAGGCAAAGGTGCATTCATCGTTGGCGCTGATATCACTGAATTCCTTGAGCTGTTTAAACTACCTGACGCAGAATTATTAGGTTGGTTGGAACAAGCAAATGCAGTATTCAATGCCATTGAAGACCTGCCTTATCCAACAATTTCAGCCGTTAACGGTCATGCACTTGGTGGTGGTTGTGAAGCAATTCTTGCTACCGATTTCCGTGTAGCAGACACCACCGCACGTATAGGTTTACCTGAAACTAAATTAGGTATCATGCCTGGTTTCGGTGGTACAGTACGTTTACCACGTCTGATCGGTGCAGATAATGCAGTTGAATGGATCACAACAGGTAAAGATTATAAAGCACTTGCAGCCCTTAAATTTGGCACTGTAGATGCGGTTGTCGCACCTGAAAAATTACGTGATGCAGCACTATCAATGGTTAAAGATGCGATTGCAGGAAAACTTGACTGGCAATCACGTCGTGCGCAAAAACAAGCACCATTAGGTTTAAATAAAATTGAAGCTACAATGAGCTTCTCTACTGCACTAGGCATGGTATACGCGAAAGCAGGTAAACATTACCCAGCACCTACTGCAGCAGTGAAGACGATTGAAGCAGCAGCAAGAATGGACCGTACTGGTGCACTTGGTGTCGAAGCAGCAACATTCATTAAACTTGCTAAAACAGATGCCGCACAAGCATTAGTTGGCTTATTCTTAAGTGACCAAGCATTAAAAGCGGGCGCGAAGAAAGCAGCAAAAGCCGGCAAAGTAACAAATAAAGCAGCTGTACTTGGCGCTGGTATCATGGGGGGCGGTATCGCTTACCAATCAGCGGTTAAAGGCACGCCGGTTATCATGAAAGATATCAATGATGCAGCGCTTGACCTAGGAATGGCGACAGCGTCTGGTTTATTAACAACGCAACTTAAGCGTGGTCGTATTGACGGCACTAAACTGGCGAAAGTTATTTCTTCAATCACTCCGACACTCAGCTATAACTCAATTGATGAAGCTGACATTATCGTTGAAGCAGTTGTTGAAAACCCGAAAATTAAAGCCGCTGTATTAGCTGAATTGGAAGATAACGTCAGTGCAGACACGGTCATCACTTCAAATACGTCGACTATTCCAATTAACGTACTAGCGAAGAACTTAAAACGCCCTGAACAGTTCTGTGGTATGCACTTCTTCAACCCAGTACACAAAATGCCACTGGTAGAAATCATCCGAGGTGAGAAATCATCTGATGAAACAATTGCGACAACCGTTGCTTACGCAGCGAAAATGGGCAAAACGCCTATCGTTGTAAACGACTGCCCAGGTTTCTTCGTTAACCGCGTATTATTCCCATACTTCTTCGGTTTCTCAAAACTCATCGCTGATGGCGCTGATTTTGTGGCTGTCGATAAAGTAATGGAAAAACAATTCGGTTGGCCAATGGGTCCAGCATACCTACTCGACGTTGTTGGTATTGATACAGGTCACCATGCAGCAGCGGTTATGGCTGAAGGTTTCCCAGAGCGTATGGCTAAAACAGGCAAAGATTCTATCGATGTGATGTTCGAAGCAACGCGTTATGGACAAAAGAATGGTGTTGGTTTCTACTCTTACGCGAAAGACCGTCGTGGTCGCATGCAGAAAACACCGGATCCAAAAAGCTACGAGCTGCTTGCTGAAGTTGCCAGCGAAAAAGCTGACTTCTCGAAAGATGACATTATTGCTCGCTGCATGATCCCAATGATTAACGAAGTTGTTCGTTGTCTTGAAGAAGGTATTGTTGCTACGCCAGGTGATGCTGATATGGCACTTATCTATGGTATTGGTTTCCCTCCATTCCGTGGCGGTGTGTTCCGTTATCTAGACACTATGGGTCTAGATAAATACATTGAATTAGCAGATTCATTTGCTGATTTAGGACCACTTTACCAAGTAACTGATGGCTTGCGTCAACGCGCAGCTGACGGCAAAACTTTTTACTAAGACACGAACGAGAGGATAATAAAATGAGAGATGTAGTTGTAATCGATTGCCTACGTACACCTATGGGTCGTTCTAAAGCCGGTGCATTCCGTCACGTTCGTGCTGAAGATCTATCTGCAAAATTAATGAAAGGTTTACTTGATCGTAACCCTAAAGTCGATCCAAATGACATCGAAGATGTTTACTGGGGCTGTGTTCAGCAAACGCTAGAGCAAGGTTTTAATATCGCCCGTAATGCTTCATTACTTGCTGGTATCCCAATCACAGCAGGCGCGACAACTGTTAACCGTCTATGTGGTTCATCAATGCAAGCTATCCATGATGCAACACGTGCAATCGCGATGGGCGACGGTGACGTCATGATCATTGGTGGTGTTGAACACATGGGTCATGTACCGATGAACCACGGGGTAGATTTCCACGTGGGTCTGGCTAAGTCGACTGCGAAAGCAGCGGGTATGATGGGCCTTACTGCTGAAATGTTAGGTAAAATGCATGGCATTACCCGTGAACAACAAGATGCATTTGCTGTTCGTTCACACAAATTAGCACAAGCAGCGACTGTTTCAGGTCGTTTCAAACGTGAAATTCTGCCTATCGAAGGTCACGATGCTGACGGCGTATTAAAATTGTATGATTTCGATGAAGTAATTCGTCCAGAAACAACAATGGAAAGTCTCGCCGGTTTACGCCCAGTATTTGATCCAGTAAACGGTACCGTAACAGCGGGTACGTCATCGGCATTATCAGATGGTGCTTCAGCGATGTTACTTATGTCTGCTGACAAAGCCAAAGAACTGGGTCTTAAGCCACGTGCAAGAATTGTGTCAATGGCTGTCGCAGGTTGTGATCCATCAATCATGGGTTACGGTCCAGTACCAGCAACGAAGAAAGCACTTAAACGTGCCGGTCTAACCATTGACGATATCGATGTATTCGAATTAAACGAAGCATTCGCAGCCCAATCTTTACCTTGTGTTAAAGATCTTGGCTTAGAAGATGTTGTTGATACGAAGGTTAACCTTAACGGTGGCGCAATCTCATTAGGTCACCCACTAGGTTGTTCAGGTTCACGTATCTCGACTACGTTAGTGAATGAACTTGAAGTTCAAGGCGGCAGATATGGTCTAGCGACTATGTGTATCGGTCTTGGTCAAGGTATCGCGACTATCTTTGAGCGTATCGAAGACTAAAAACCACTGTATAAAACATACGGTTAGTTAATCTATATCAAGCCAACTATGACGATAGTTGGCTTTTTTTTATCTTCTTCTTGAAATTTTCCCCTCCAAGCGGTTCAATACACATTGGCAATGTAAATAATGGACTGGGCATGAGCACAAAAAAACAAATATTAGTCGTTGATGATGATGTTGAGATCAAAGAATTACTCAGTGAATATCTCGCTCAAGCTGGGTTTTCAGTGCTGACAGCCGGTGAAGGCAAAGAAATGCAACGCGTCTTGGCCACCAATACGCCCGATCTGATTGTCTTAGATGTAATGATGCCTGGTGATGATGGCTTTACCTTATGCCAAAAAATTCGCCGAACCTCACAAGTACCTATCATCATGTTGACGGCAAATTCTGATGAAGCGGATCGCATTGTCGGCTTAGAAATTGGCGCTGATGATTACATGGCTAAACCGTTTAGCCCGCGAGAGTTACTGGCGCGCATCAAAGCCTTATTACGCCGTTCAAGTTATACCAAACCAACCCAAGGTCGTTATTTTATTTTTGCGCATTGGAAGCTTGATACACTAACCCGCCAATTAATTAATCAACATGATAACGCAACAACAGAACTGTCAGGCAGTGAATTCAATATGCTGAAACTGTTTGTGACTAACCCGAATCAAGTACTGAGTCGGGATGCCCTTTCGGATGCGACCCGCGGTCGAGAAGCGCTGCCCCTTGAGCGAGGCATCGATATTCAACTGAGTCGTTTACGTCAAAAACTAGGCGATAACAGTAAAAGTCCGACCTTGATTAAAACTATTCGCGGACGCGGTTATGTGTTGATCACCGAAGTCTCTTATGACGATTAAAGAGCATATTTACCGCCTGCTACCCAGCTCTTTAGTCTCGAGAATGTTATTACTGACGCTGTTATCCATCGCCACAGCGCAGTTAATTTCAACCAGTATTTGGTATAATTTCAGTAAAGACCAAGAACTTGAAGGCTTAAAAAATACCGCAGAGAGTATGGCGCACAACATCGCCTCTACCGCCACCTTCTTTAACTCATTACCCTTGCAATATCGTCATATTGTTTTAGAACAATTACGCGATTTTGGTGGCAGCCGCTATTTTGTATCATTAAATGAGGTCGAAATTAATATCGTTCCCGTTGCCAACAGCGAAATGAAACGCGTCGTACTCGATGAGTTTCGACGTGTGCTAGGTGATAAACTGGGTAATAATATCGTGATTAAAACGGATTTTTCTCACCCCAAAAATCTGCATGTACTCAATAACGATACCTTACTGTCTGAGCTGCCAAAATCATGGGCACATTACTCTCTCACCTTCGAGCCACTTAATCCCCCCGTATTAGTAATACAAATGATGTTAGCACCAGATGAATGGTTGTATATCGCCGCGTTACTCCCCGCCCCTTATGTTTCTCTTGACGATAGTATCGTGAATAATGAGCAGGTGTTTTTTATCTTTTTGATCACAGCTAATTTAATGTGGATGATCTACGTATTAGTGCGCTGGCAAACTAAACCACTAAAAAAACTTGCCGCAGCAGCAGCGACATTAAGCCAAGATTTGGACCAGCCTCTGCTTGAAGAAAAAGGTGCATCGGAATTAGTGATTGCCACTAAAGCATTTAACCGTATGCATTTGCGCATAAAACGTTATATTGACGATCGTGAGCGTTTATTTCGTTCTATCTCTCACGACTTAAAAACCCCCATCACGCGATTACGCTTACGGGCCGAATTACTCAATGACGATGTAAAAACCGCGAAATTCAATAAGGATCTCGACCAATTAGAGATGATGGTTAAAGGCGCGCTACAGTGTGTCAAAGATACCGATATCCACGAAAACAATACCCTGATTGATATCCAAGAATTATTGTATGAAATCACCGACTACCATAACCACGATGAAGAAAAAGTCACCTTTGAATTTCCCGAAGTTGCCATTCACTATCATGGAAAACCGCTTGCGATAAAACGCTGCTTAACTAACCTTGTTGAAAACGCGATAAAATATGGCGACTTCTTACACCTGACCGTCGAACAACAGCAAGAGCATATCGTCATCTGTCTCATTGATTCCGGCCCTGGTATTCCTGAAGATATGTTAGAAGAGATATTCACGCCCTATACACGGATCGCCACCGACACGGACGGCTCAGGTTTAGGCTTAAGCATTGCCCGCAATATCGCCAGCGCCCATGGCGGCACATTAACCTTACACAATAGAGAAAATTCAGGATTAAAAGTGATCTTACGACTCCCACACAAACCCTCATCACGAGTAACGTCATGAATACCACAATGAGTAATAACATCTCACCATTATTTATATTATTGAGTAGTTTATTCACGTTTTCTGCCACCGCAAGCCAAGTAGAAGTACTCCATTGGTGGACATCCGGTGGTGAACTTGATGCGCTCAGCGAACTACAAAATAAAGTCGAAGAAACCGACAATACCTGGCTCGATTTTGCCATTAAAGGTGGCGGTGGTAACAGCGCGTTAACGGTATTACGTTCGCGAGCGGTCTCGGGGAATCCACCGACAGCCGCTTTAATTAAGGGGCACAATATTCAAGAATGGGCTAAATTAGGATTTCTGACCTCGCTTGACGATATTGCCAAACAAGAACAATGGGATGCCAAGCTCCCAGAATTTATTAAGCCAGTGATGAAATACCAAGGGCATTACGTGGCAGTGCCGATTAATATTCATCGTATTAATTGGTTATGGTTCAATGCAACAATTTTTAACAAAGCCAATATTGCCATTCCTCGCGATCTCGCAGAGCTGATCACCGCATTACCACAGCTTAAAGTCGCCGGTTACTTACCGATAGCCCATACCTCTGAACCTTGGGCGGATGCAATATTGTTTGAGTCGATCAGTTTATCAATTTTAGGCGCGGAGCAATATAAACAGGCTTTTGTCGAACTTAATCCACAAGTATTGGCATCACCAGCAATGGTCCGAGCCTTTGCTAAATTGCGCACTATATCGTTATTCATCGACGACAATGCCAAAAATAGAACTTGGGAACAATCCACTAAACTCTTGATTGAAGATAAAGCGGCAATACAAATTATGGGTGATTGGGTCGCAGGTAAATTACTCCAAGAAAAACAGCAATTAAACACCAAGATCCGCTGTATCCCTTTCCCTGGCACTGCAGGTACATTTAGCTATAATGTTGATAGTTTTGCTTTTTTTAAATTAAAAAGTGTATCATCAGAAGTAAAGCAAGCGCAAAACACCCTAGCGAGTATCATATTAACACCAGCATTACAGCGTGATTTTAACGCCAAAAAAGGTTCACTGCCGATTATTGAATCCACAGATAAAGGTAATTTTAATGCCTGTACACAGCAAGCATATCAAGATTATCAACAAGCAACCCGAGACAATACATTAGTGCCGACTTTTTCTCAGGCCATGGCAACGACAACCTATGTGCAATTAGCAATAACACGGGTTATCAGTAATTTTATTTATGATAAAAGCATTACCAATCAAGCGGCAGTAGTACAACTAGTCAATGCCATTAAAGCAGCACAGTAACATTTTTATAAAGGACTCATCACACATGCTACAGCCATGGCGAAAGCTAACTTATTTAACCGCCAACAGTAATTTTTTTATTGCGCTAAAAGCATTCTTAGCCTCCATCACCTTATTGATCCCAGGGTATGTGCTGGAACTTTCTGAATTATCAGTTACCGCCGTGCTCGGTATTGTGGCAGCGGTTATTTCAGAAGGTGATGACAGCATCAAACAGCGCATGATTAATAGCTTATTAACGCTTGTTTGTTTTACCTTATCATCATTATTAGTCAGCCAGCTGTTCCCTTACCCGCTGTTTTTTTTAATTGGCAGCTGCTTATTTAGTTTTTCGATCATCATTCTCGGTTCCTTAGGTAAACGCTATGTCAGCATCAGTTTTGCCACCTTGATGATTGCGGTTTACACCATGTTAGGCTTGAGCCATGATGCTGAATCAGCAGTGATACTCACGACTGAAGTCGAATTTAATCCTTACTCTCTACTCCTCATTGTTGGTGCAGCTTGGTATTTTATTATCTCAACAGTGCTGCTTAAGGTCACTTTATATAACCCGATCAGAGAACAATTGGCCGAAATTTATTTTTCATTAGGTTCATACCAACAAGAAAAATCCAAATTTTTCTCACAAACAAAACATGATCATAAAACCATTCGCCATACTTTATCGACGTTAAATATTAATATCGTTAATGCCATGACCGCATGTCGTACCAACATTGATTATCATATGGGGAGTAAAAACCTATCCCATGAACTCCAGCACTTGATCCACCTCTACCAAGAAGCCCAAGAACTGCATGAAAAAATGACATCTAGCCATTTTCATTATGATTCACTTAAACGTGATTTAAATAATGATTTGATTATTAATGGTTTTGAACAGGTATTAAAGCAACTGGCCAGCGCTTGTACGCAACGCGGTAACGCAACATTATACAAGCAAACTTATGCACACGATCACGGCCTGACTTGGTCATTGGCGATTTTAAAACAAGAATTACTGACATTAGAAAAATCAGTGCAATGGCAGTTGTTTGGTCCACTGAAATTATTGCTTCGTAATTTACGCAAGGCTGATGAGCTATTAATTAACAGTGAGCCCACAAGTGAGTATGAATTCTTAGTCATGGCACCACGTGAACGCCTATCGATAAAACAACGATTAGGTAACGCGTTGCACTTATCGAGCCCGGTATTTCGCCATGCGATCCGCTTAACCATCGGCATCGCATTGGGGATAGGGATTATTTTTGTCTCTGAACTACATGGTTATTGGGTGGTATTAACCACACTATTTGTACTACAGCCCAGTTACAGTGCGACGCGAGTCAAATTAAAACAGCGTATTTCCGGTACGCTAATGGGCATCATCATAGGTGCAACCTTGTTATACCTGTTTCCAACAGAGCGTAGCCAGTTATTTTTATTAGCGATATCGGCATTCCTGTTCTTTTATTATTTACGTCAAAATTACAGCAGAGCCGTTACCTATATTACCTTGCTGGTTTTATTGGCATTCAACGTGCTTTATCAGCAAGGTTATGCTGTCACGATGCCACGCATCATCGATACCTTAACCGGTTGTAGTATTGCCTACTTACTGGCTAAGTTAGTTCTACCTAACTGGCAATATAAGCAATTCCCTAAATATTTGGTCGAAGCGATCACCGCTAATCAGACTTACTTTCATGAGATCATCAATCAATATGTCTCAGGGAAAAACAATGGATTACCGTATCGAGTGGCACGCCGTAAAGCCTATGTTGCGGATAGCTACTTGACCGCCTCTTGGAAAGACATGCAGGTTGAACCCAGCGATAAACGCCATAAGCTCAATCATGTGTATGATATTTCTCGTCGTAATCATGCCATGCTATCGGCACTGTCGGCATTAGGCGTACACAGAAATAAAATGATTGATACAAGATTACAGCAAGATTTACGCTTAGTGGAGCAAATGATTACCCGGGCGTTAACACAAACCAAAAGCACTATTTTGTCACCCGTCAATGACCATAATTTTTATATTAGTGAACTCGAGGAGTTACTCCAACGTTATGAAAATGATGATCATAAACATACGCTGTTATTAATCCAGAAGCTGAAACAGATAGCAGAAATTACTGAAGAGTTACAGATTATGGCAGATGAAATGAATCTTGTTACCGAGACCCCTGCACGTATTTAGCGTGCAAGGGTCATAAGCCTATTAGCTATATATAATCGTGATACGGATTATCTTGCACTAACTTAATGGCGTTTACAAAGCCTTGTAAACGTACTTCCTCAGTCGTGATATTCACGCCGCTTTCGTCAATCACCGCATTACCAAATTCATAACGAATATTTTCATCGCCAAAACAAGCTTTGTTATCATTAGCTTGAGCCACTTTTTGAACCTGATCATTTTTCTCCTGGTAAGCACTTACTACTGACGCACCGTATTTAGCGGTGAGCATGGTTAGTGTTTGCTGAGGAGATAACACCAAACCACTGGCATTATTACCACCAAAACCTTTCGCATTTAAGATCACCGCTTTCATCTTGTGACCTTTATCGCCAACAAATTGATGGTCGGTTAAGATGTGTAGATTTTGTTGATGTACGTCATCGGCAATATGGTCAATGGTTTTAATCCCCGGGATCCAGCCGTATTGCCACACACCCAACGACGCCATAAGTTGATCGCCCGCCGCGGCGCCCATGGAATGACCAATATAAGATTTGATCGCTGTCACAGGCCAGTTTTTAATATTAAAGCTGGTCGCGACTTGACTTAGGATATGACTTTCCGTTACCCGATTTTGTGGAGTTCCGGTACCGTGAGCTTGGACAAAAGTATGCTGTAAACCCGCCTCACCTAAAATGGCTTTAGCGAGTGCAGTTGCTTTTGCTACTGTCACATAATTACCAATACCCGGCGCTGAAATTGATTTTTTATTCGCATCGGCATTAATAAACACATCGGCAACAGAACCATAAATAGACACGCCTAACTCTAAAGCCAGTTCATCATCCATCAATACCACAAACTGTGCTGACTCTGCCATGGTAAAACCGGCATTCGCTGAAAATGGGCGACAGGCGCGGCGGTTATCAACAGTATCACTGTTATCCAATGCTTTTAACTGCTCATCTTCTGCTAACGCGCCCATGACACGGAAGCCTTCCATCACTCCGGTTTCAACTGGAGCTTCAGCGTTACCAATGATAGCGACTCTTGCTTTACCAGACTGAATGTCTAACATGCCTTGACGCAAGTTATATAAGAAACTCGCACAAGCCCCCATGTTGGTGCCAGTAGTCCCAGCACTGTTGATCACATAACTATTAATGAAGTCTGCAGGCATTTCAGCTAACGCCATCGCCATCATTTTGGTACTAACCCGACCGCCTTTAAAATAAGCAGATAACATACCGGCAAATGAATTTTCATCGACTTGGCCGAGTGCACTTCCCGCGTACACAGAGACTTCATCAGGATTAATTAATTTGAGAATATCATCCCAATCAATGCCCAGTGAATTAAGTGCATCAGATGCACCATATACTGTTAGCTTCAAACCACGAGGGTGCGAACGTGAATTGTATAACTTATCTAAATCAAAGCCCGTTGGAATATTACCGGCACTTGATACCGGGTAAGTGATGGTGTCATTAATCAACACCTCAAAATCACCGTCGACAACAACTTCAACGGTTTTATTATCAACGTCGGTAAGTGACCAATTAGCCGGAATAGTTTGTGGTAATTTTGATTTTTTTAATTGAAATGTAATTGACTCAGCACCAGGTGCTAATTTAGCTTTACGCTGAAAAGGTACCGCGTCTGGATCAAACGTAGTGGTACGGCGTACTAAGGTACCCGCTTTAATTTGGGCAATAATATCAGCATTAATATCGTTCGTATCTAATCCCATACGCTGTGCGAGATCTTGCCAGGTACTGGCCATGACATCTTCTTTCAGGACATCACACACTAAACGCTTATAACTGTGGAAACCAGAACTACGTCCAGCTGCATTTATCCCACCTAAACCAACAATTAACGCTAACTTTGCCATTTTATTACATCTCAATTCGAATCTCAGCTATTGCTTGATAGTCTAGCAAGTTATACTAACAATACACTTTCAACTGTGCCAATAACCCTGACTAACGTGCCAGTGCAGATTTTTAGCCTATAAAAACCAGACGCAGAACCATAAACAAATAGATATACTAAGTTTAAATACCACACATAGGACCTTGATGTGAAAATTGGATTCGTACTTTATGATAAAGCGTTAGTTACCGGGATCTCCTTAGCCGCAGAAATGCTATCCGGCGCGTCACGCTTACGCGATCGAAAAACCCAACATCAAGATCCACTCGAAATAAAATTAATTTCGACCACTTTAGAGGCTAAATCACTCACCGCAGGATTACGCTTACAACCCGATCTCACTTTTTCTTGCGAACAAGACTTTGATTTGGTCATCTTCCCTCCGATGTGGGGAAACCCTTTAGTATCAATAATTAAACATCCAGAAATCATTCCTTGGTTACACCAACAATATAACAAGGGGGCGAAAATATTATCGACAGGTACCGGGGTTTGTTGGTTAGCCGAAGCTGGTTTGCTTGATGGCTTACCAGCAACAACACACTGGTATTTTTACGATCAATTTAGTCAACAATACCCACAAGTAAAACTCAATCGTCAAGCCTCAATCACCGCGGCAAATGGCTTGTATTGTGCAGGCAGTATTAACTCTCAATCCGAAATGATGTTATTTTTAATTAATGAAATGTTTGGCAAGAAGATCGCCAGCGTGATTGAAAATCATTTTTCCCATGAAATATCACGCACTCAACAACAACCTTTTTATCAAGTTGGCGGCCAAGTGCAATTCGATGAGTCCATTGCCCTCGCACAAGACTGGATGCAACGTAATATGGCCAAGGTGATCACCAATCAAATAGTGGCCGATGTGTGTCAATTACCGCTACGTACTTTCAATCGCCGCTTCAAAGAACAAGTAGGACAAACCCCAAACCAGTTTCTGTTAACCCTGAGATTAGAGACCGCACAAGTATTATTACGCGACTTTGGCCTTACTATGTGTGATGTCGCCGAACAAGTGGGTTTTCGTGACACTTATTATTTCAACAAAAAATTCCAGCAACACTTTGATATGGCTCCAAAACAATATCGAGACATGGTAAAAGCCAAAGTTTTTGCCGTTTAGCGACTTGATAATCATTCTCATTCATATTAGTATCAGCGTTAATTCAAGCTCAGAGTGGTTATTTATGTACGTATGTATTTGTCGCGGTATTACCGATAAGCAGATGATTAAAAGTATTGATGACGGTGCTAACACAATGAAAAAATTAAGCGGAGAGCTTGGTATCGGTAGTCAGTGTGGCAAGTGCTGCCAATGTGCGAAAAAGATCTTAAATCAGACCTTAATCAAACAAGCGCAACAACAGCCACTGGTTGCCTAGCTACATTTTAGATTGTAAATAGTTATCTATTCCCTCATGACCGATCAGATATTGCTGACTTTCAATCCAGTCAATTTGCTCTTCCACTTCTTCTAAGATCTCAGTGGCGATATCACGACTGACAAAGTCATTATTTTTTTCACATTCTTCAATCAAATTTTGCAATACAACGCGAATACTCAACTCTAGCTCAATATTCAGCTGCAACATTTCAACGGCCTCTTCGCCGATAGCCAAACGACCTAAGTCCTGTAGATTCGGCAGCCCTTGCAAGAACAAAATACGATTAATTAACTTATCCGCTTGCTTCATCTTTAAAATTGACTGCTTGTAATCCGCTTTATCCAACCCCTCCAAGCCCCAATTTTTATACATTCTGGCATGTAAGAAATATTGATTGATCGCAACCAGCTTACAACCTAGCGCCTTATTTAATAACATGAGGATATTTTTATTGCCTTGCATAACCGACTCCTGAACGATGAATGTCATAATACGATAGACGTGGTAATGATAATAATTAACTGCCCATATGTGATTGGATATAATTGGATAAATTAATTTTCTTAATCAATCCCAGCTGTTGTTCTAACCAGTAAACATGATCTTCTTCAGTATCCGCCAGTAATGGCAACAATACTTCCCTGGTTTGATAATCACCTTCCTCTTCACATACTTTAATACCGGCACGTAAAGCACCAACAACTTCCATTTCCAGCACCAGATCATTCGCCAGCATAGTCGGCACATCACTGCCGATTAATAAATCTCGGCGATCTTTTAAATTTGGCGTTCCCTCAAGAAATAAAATACGTTTAATTAGCGCATCAGCATGGGTGATCTCTTCTTGCATTTCATGGTTAATACGTTCATATAATTTTTCTAATCCCCAATCCTGATACATACGGGAATGCGTAAAGTATTGATCAATTGCCGCTAATTCATTGTGCAACAATCCATTAAGGGTGGTGATAACCTTGGTATTACCTTTCATAATCAACTCCAATAAACAGATAGTAGAATTAAGCTTAGATAACAATTGAAGTTTTACCATGACAAGAGAGAAAATTAGAAGGGCTAGATAACAACACAGAGGGCGATGTACCCTCTGCTATTTTTACTTGTTATCGTCGTCATGTTTGATTTTTTCGGCTTTATTTTCAGTATTGTCTTCTTCGACAAAATAATCACTTAATTCGACCCAAACGGCGATCCCAACAATGCTTAAGACCCCGAGCCAAGTACCGGTATCGGCAATAGGCACTTCCATAAGTATGATTAATAAAGAAAAAAAGGCGATTGAAGAATATACTTTTAGTCTGCCACTGGCTTGTAGTAACATACACACTCCTTGTTGATGGTTACTTAACGGTGCAAGATAAATGTCACACAGTTATTAACAATTTAACAACATAACCATAATTTACCAATACATAATTACGTTCACTCATTAATATTAGTCTATTTACGTATATTGACCACATAGAGAAACCTGATGAATCCATTATTTTCAAATCCAGAACATGAACTAGATGCCCTTGGTTTACGCTGTCCAGAACCGGTGATGATGGTACGAAAAACAGTAAGAAAACTCGATGAAGGTCAAACGTTATTAATTATTGCTGACGACCCAGCGACTGTGCGTGATATTCCCAGCTTTTGTCAGTTTATGGATCACACCTTAGTGGCCAGTCAAACAGAGCAACTGCCGTATCAATATCTGATTAGAAAAGGCGTAAGCTAGCCCATCTAAACACGCGAGTATCGCCCTGGCATATTCGCGTACCTCTTATACCCGCCCCACTTTTCTCACTAAGCCTAGCAAAGCAAGTTCAAATACCTGAAAAAACTACCCTAACAAGACCAAATATTGTAATTTATCCTATATTCATATCTGCGCAGCAGGTATACTTTGATGATTATTTCTTTGCTTTATTGTGCAGATATCATGTCAAAATATAATGTTAAAACTTTTCAAGGGCTGATCCTAGCGCTGCAGGATTACTGGGCTCGCCAAGGTTGTGCGATTGTACAACCATTCGATATGGAAGTAGGTGCCGGCACCTCTCACCCAATGACGTTTTTACGTTCATTAGGGCCAGAGCCAATGGCATTTGCTTATGTTCAACCATCACGTCGTCCTACCGATGGCCGTTATGGTGAAAACCCAAACCGTTTACAACACTACTACCAATTTCAAGTAGTGCTTAAACCATCGCCAGCAAACATCCAAGAATTGTATTTGGATTCACTGAAAGAAGTGGGTCTTGATCCATTAGTTCACGATATTCGCTTCGTTGAAGATAACTGGGAAAACCCAACATTGGGCGCCTGGGGTCTGGGTTGGGAAATCTGGCTAAACGGTATGGAAGTATCGCAGTTTACCTACTTCCAAGCAGTTGGTGGTATTGAGTGTAAACCGGTTACCGGTGAAATGACTTATGGGCTTGAACGTCTTGCGATGTATATCCAAGAAGTAGACAGCGTCTATGACCTAGTATGGACTGATGGTCCACTGGGTACCGTTAAATACGGTGACATTTTCCACCAAAATGAAGTTGAACAGTCAACTTACAACTTCGAGCATGCCAATGTTGATTTCCTATTTACTCTCTTTGATGAAAGTGAAAAAGAAGCGCAAAAGCTGCTAGATTTAGAAGTGCCGCTACCACTACCAGCATACGAACGTATTCTTGATGCTGGCCATGCATTTAATATGCTAGATGCGCGCCATGCAATCTCAGTGACTGAACGTCAACGTTATATTCTACGTATCCGTACCCTTTCTAAAGGTGTTGCACAAGCGTATTACGCATCTCGTGAAGCGCTAGGCTTCCCGTTATGCAACAAAGAAAAATAGGAAGTAGCATGGCAACTGAAAATTTATTAATCGAGATTGGTACTGAAGAATTACCACCAAAATCGTTACGCACATTAGCAGAAGCGTTTGCTGCAAACTTCCAAGCGGAACTAAAAAAAGCCGGTTTAGAATTTGCTGACGTTAGCTGGATGGCAGCACCTCGCCGTTTAGCGTTAACAGTAACAGCACTTGCAGACTCTCAAGCGGATAAAGTAATCGAAAAACGCGGTCCTGCGGTTTCTGTGGCATTTGATGCCGACGGTAATGCAACGAAAGCGGCGCAAGGTTGGGCTCGTGGTAATGGTATTACTGTTGAGCAAGCAGGTCGAATTAAAACCGACAAAGGCGAATGGCTACTGCATAAATCTGAAGTTAAAGGTCAAGCAACGCAAGAGCTTGTCGCAGACATGGTCGCAACAGCATTAGCTAAACTACCAGTAAGCAAGCCGATGCGTTGGGGTAGCAGCCCTATTCAATTCATCCGCCCAGTACATACAGTAACGATGTTATTTGGTGATGAAGCGCTTGCAGGTGAGATCTTAGGTATTAAAGCGGCACGAACTATTCGTGGTCATCGCTTCCTAGGTAAAGGTGATTTTGAATTACCACACGCTGACAACTATGTTGAGATGCTTGAAGATCACGGCATGGTAATGGTTGATTACGAGCGTCGTAAAGATGTTATTCGTAAACAAGTTATTGCCGCTGCAGAAGAACACGGCGGCGTTGCTGAAATCGAAGAAGCCCTACTTGAAGAAGTAACGTCTCTAGTAGAATGGCCAGTAACATTAGTAGGTAACTTTGAAGAACGTTACCTAGACGTACCAGCGGAAGCTTTGATCTATACGATGAAAGACAACCAAAAGTACTTCCCAATGCTAAGTAAAGACGGTGAGCTTTTACCTAAATTTATCTTTGTTTCAAACATCATCAGTAAAGATGTGAGACAAGTAATTGAAGGTAACGAAAAAGTTGTACGCCCTCGCCTAGCGGATGCTGAATTCTTCTTTAACACAGATAAGAAACGCACATTAGAAAGTCGTCTTGCTGATCTAGAAACTGTTATATTCCAAAAACAGTTGGGTACGTTAAAAGAAAAATCACAACGTATTTCAGATCTAGCCGCTGCGATTGCAGGTAAGATTTCGGCCAATACTGAACACGCACAACGCGCAGGTCTACTGGCTAAAGCTGACTTAATGTCAGACATGGTGGTAGAATTCCCTGACGTGCAAGGTGTGATGGGCATGCACTATGCACGTAACGACGGTGAAGCAGAAGAAGTAGCTATCGCACTTAACGAGCAGTACATGCCACGTTATGCTGGTGACCGTCTACCTGAATCATTAGTTGCTTGTTCAGTAGCACTTGCTGACAAACTGGATACACTGGTTGGTATCTTCGGTATTGGTCAGATCCCGAAAGGTGATAAAGACCCGTTTGCACTTCGTCGTGCCGCGATTGGTACACTGCGTATCATTATCGAAAAAGACCTGTCTTTAGATCTTGTTGATTTAGTGGATACTGCAAAAGCATTATTCGGTGACAAACTATCAAACCAAAACGTATCAACAGATGTTGTTGCATTCGTGCTTGGTCGTTTTCCTGCATGGTATAAAGATGCAGGTATCAGTGTTGATGTGATTCAAGCTGTACTTGCTCGTCGCCCAACTAAACCTGCTGATTTTGATAAACGTGTTAAAGCTGTAAATCACTTCCGTAGTTTAGATGCTTCTGCAACATTAGCTGCAGCAAACAAACGTGTTGGTAATATCCTGGCTAAATTTGAAGGTGAACTAAACGCGACTGTTGATGCTTCACTACTGCAAGAAGATGCTGAAAAAGCATTAGCTTCTGCTGTAGCCGCTAAAGTTGAATTACTAGCACCATTATTTGCTGCTGGTGATTACCAACAAGCACTAACAGAATTATCAGAACTGCGTGACGTTGTAGATACATTCTTCGATAACGTAATGGTAATGGCTGATGATGAAGCGCTTAAGATTAATCGCTTAACATTGCTAAACACACTGCGTAACCAATTCTTAAATGTAGCGGATATTTCTCTATTACAGAAGTAACTGTTAATTTAAATTAGTCTTACGTATAAAAAGCCAGCATCGATGATGTTGGCTTTTTACTATCCACACTCTTTTCAACGTAAACATTCACGACACCACAAACACGGCCATGTCATTAATCATGTTCCACGTGGAACATCGACTATTTCACTTTCTTCAGCCGCCCTGTTAGCCCGGCTGAATAACGCCAAACGTGATCAAATATTTTCATTAACTCTGGATTACCTTGCGATGATAATGAAATAGCATGATAGCGATTTTTTTGCGCTTTAATTGCACGTACTTTATCAGCAATATAGGTTGGTAATTTCTGCGCTATAAAATCAGAAATAACGATGGTATCAGCATTTTTATATTGTGCCGAACTCATCAACTCCAATGATTTTTCAATGACAGGTTGCAAGTCGGTGCCACCACGAAAACTGGATGACAAGAACGTCAGCATGGTTGATAGACTGGTACTTTGGGTAACCGGAAACGTGATCACCTCATTAGAGAACATCATCAAGTAGCATTGACGCCGTTGTTCAAATGCGATCTGTAATAACGCATAACAAATCGATTTAGCCGTGAGTTCAGGAAAACCTTGCATCGATGTTGAGCTATCAACACAAATAATAAAAGGTCCGCCAGTTTGCTCATCAGCATCGGTAATATCACGATACTGGGTTACTTTTTTATACTGTTGCAGTGCACCTTGATACTGATAAGTTAATAAATGACGCTCAATATAACGTTTATAAAAGATGATCTCTAACTCAGGAAACGTTAAGTTAACAGCTTCGGTTTGCAACATTCGTGAGATCTCATCACTGTAAGTCACGCCTTGCATATCATCTGGCACATTATCTTGATAGCTATTATCCAATACCCAGGTTTCATAACTGTTTGGCGTTTCTTCCGGATTAATGTGCGCCAGTGCCATACGTCCAAGCTCAGAGGCAATTTTTTTAACATCTTTGTTCTTACGTAAATTAACCGCATAACGTTGCAGTAATTTGGTATCCAAATGGGTCAACTTACCTTTCGCCAGATCCCATAAACGCTCGCCATTGCACAGCAGATCACTATCAAGCACATCTTCTAGCTGCTCAATGGTTTCTTCACGTTCGGCTAACTCAATCAGTAACTGCTCTCGTTTCTCTTCAATTAAACAGCTTTGTGCTTGATAAAGCAGTAACTCAATGGCTTGCTGCCAACTATCTAAAAATACCGCAAAGAACACATTATCCGGCATACTTCTGTTTTGCTGATAGATAGTTAAGCCGGTATTATAAAATGCCGATTCGACTTTTATCTTACTTAAAATACCTTCAATTTTATTTCTAAAGTTGCTCGGACTCAATAAACGAGCTGTTTCACATAAATGAATTTCATTGCTCAAACCAGCAGGTAATGGCATATCCGCTAATAAGTTCATGATCTGCTGCTTCCAATCATCAATGTACGCCAGCTTAATATCACTGGTTACGCGATCATGGGCGGTAATATCTAACAAGGCATCATCAACTAATTGTTGAATAGCGGGACTGTGATTATGAGAATGAGCCATACCAATTAGCCTTGTTCAAACAAATGCGCAATGGCATTCAAACGGTCTAATAGCGATGCTTTGCGTTGCACTAAGTTATTTAGCTCTAATGATAAAGAGCCAAGGCTGCTTGCCACATCCTCCATAAAGTCCTCACTGACGAAAATATTATGATTGGTTAAGCTAAACTCGTGTTGGCTTTTTTTCAATTTATCCGCAATAGCCGTGATCTCGTTATCAATCTCAGCTAAAGGTTGTAACCAGTTCTCATCAATATTCAATGCGGCATCAGAGACAATCACGGCAACGGGAATACTCTTATTGGCAAAATTCTGGACCTGCAAATGCTGATTAGCATCCACAGAAAAGTTTAACCACACATCATTACGATGATCATTCACGTAGCCTTTCACTAAACAAGAACCTCTGCGGATCTGTTTTTGAAAATCATCCAGTCCAACATGCACCCATTTTGCCGTTTCTTTTGAGCCCTGCTCTAATACATCGTACTCGCCAAGTAAGGCTATTTTACATAAACCAGGGATACCATTCAGGCTCGAGGTACGTACGAACTCACGATCTAATTTATAACGTAATTTAGTCAATAACACATCAGCAGTTAAGCGAGTGGCAAAGCGATCAATAAACTCAGTATCGAGTTTAATCAACCGATTCTTGATACTTGCTAACGCCGCGTTAACTTCATCTTGATCACAAAAACGTTTACTGGCAAATTGGTGCGTGGCTTCGATAATAACGTCACGCGATTCCAGATCATGCCAAATACAATCTTTAAGCACAAATAGATCGGTTTCGGTAACTTCATCACGACCATTAAAATAAGCACAGGCTTGCAACAGACGCATTGCTTTTTTCCAACGTCGATCAGATACATACACCGACTCTGCAATCATCTCACCGCTGGTATTTCGTTGCTCTAAAAATAATTTAAGTTCGTAAATTATTTCAAAACAATGCTCACTCAGACGTACTTCATTAATCTCATGCTGCCAGAGTTCAAACTCTTCATTACTGACTTTCATCGATTTCTGCGTGTTTATGCACAAAGGTTTTTGAATTAACATGGCTTTGAAATTACGTTTATCTTGGATAGGCTCTAAATACAAACGCAGTAACATACGATCATACAGCGCTTCTAAACCAGAATCAGCACTGGGTAATTCATTCGATGCCGAAACGAGAACACGCATTGGCACTTTCTGATGATCGATACCATTATGGAAGGTCCGCTCATTGATCACCGTTAATAAGGTATTTAAGATCGCGGGGCCCGCTTTCCAGATTTCATCCAGGAATACAACTTCCGCTTCAGGCAAATAACCTTTAGTGAGACGTACATATTTACCTTCATCTTTCAGTGCTTTAATTGATAGCGGACCAAATATCTCTTCAGGTGTTGAAAAACGTGTCATTAAATATTCGAAGTAACTTTCACCTTCAAAAATTTCACTCATACGTTTAGCAATCAAGCTTTTCGCAATTCCAGGCGGGCCTAATAAAAACACACTCTCGCCACTCAAGGCAGCTAATAAACATAATCTTATGGCATCTCGACGTTCATAAATACCATAAGAAAGATGATCTATTAGTGTTTCAATACGTTCTGATAACAAATTTCTTTGCATAGGAATAAGCTCTTAGTGCCTTTTTAAAGACTTTTATTGTAATGTTGGAGCTCAACCTTACCTTATCTATCGCGGACAATAAATACATAATTAGTAGACTATTTCTTTTGTTATTACGACGTTATTATTCAGTACTTTTGGCTATAAGTACACCACGTCAATCCGTCTTTGGATGATGTTCCACGTGGAACATATCACCGCTAAAACCCTTTTGTTTCACGTGAAACATTACCGGTAAGAAAAGTAAATTTGCCGCTCTCGAGCTCTCGACAAGCGCTTAAAGTTCCGCTATGTTGGTTGTTTACCCTTTTAAATAATTACAAGAAGTGCTGATATGGAATTCTCATTGTTTGGTCAAAGATTTACTAAATTCTCAGGCATCACGCAGCTAATGCATGATCTAAATGAAGGCATCCGCAGCGGTGATGATGTCATCATGCTTGGTGGTGGTAACCCTGCTCAGATCCCTGAGATGCTGGCGCGCTTTAACAGTGAAGCACAACAATTATTAAGCAGTGGCGATCTGGTGGCAGCAATGTCCAACTACGATGGTCCACAAGGAAAGAACAGTTTCACCACCGCACTTGCTACATTATTAAATAAAACTTACGGCTGGGAATTAACCGATAAAAACATCGCCCTGACCAATGGCAGCCAAAATGCTTTCTTCTACCTATTCAATTTGTTCGCCGGTGACTTTGCCGGCAATAAGAAAAAGAAAGTATTGTTCCCGCTAGCGCCGGAATACATAGGTTATACCGACACGGCACTGAGCGATGATTTTTTTGAGACGGTGAAACCTAAGATTGAATTACTTGATGATGGTTTATTTAAGTACCATGTTGATTTCGACAACCTGCATATTACCGACGATATTGGTTTAATCTGCGTATCGCGTCCCACTAACCCAACCGGTAATGTATTAACGGATGAAGAAATGCAGCGCCTTGATACGCTCGCCAGACAACATAATATTCCACTGCTGATCGATAACGCTTACGGCACACCGTTTCCAAATATTATATTTGAGCCAGTAGAACCCATTTACAACGACAATACTATCTTATGCATGAGTCTTTCAAAACTCGGTTTACCCGGCACCCGATGTGGTATCGTGATTGGTAATGAAGAAGTAATTTCCGCTATCTCGAACTTAAGCGGTATTATTAACTTAGCACCCGGTAGCTTAGGGCCAATGCTGGCACAAAACCTGGTTGAGTCTGGTGACATCATTAGCTTAAGTGAAGACGTGATCAAACCTTACTATTATGCCAAAGCACAGCAAGCCGTGACTTGGTTACAAGACAGTATTACCGATGAACGCTTCCGCATTCATAAACCGGAAGGCGCAATCTTCTTGTGGTTATGGTTCAAAGACCTGCCGATCAGCAGCCAAGAACTGTATGAGCGTTTAAAAACACGTGGTGTTCTCATCGTATCGGGTCATCATTTCTTCCCAGGTTTAGATGATGAATGGCGCCATACCGATGAATGTATCCGCATGAACTATTCGCAACCCGATGATGCGGTACAACGTGGGATAAAAATCATTGCCGAAGAAGTACAAAAAGCTTACGCTGAAATGGTCGTAATAAGTACAGCACCCGCTTAATCTGAATAAGCATAAGCCGGATTTAATATTAATGCCATAATCAACAGATACAAAAAAGGAGCCTCTCGGCTCCTTTTACTTATTCTAAACTACCCATATCAAATAGCGCAATTAGAAATCTAAGTTAGCTACTTTTAATGCGTTTTCTTCAATAAATTCACGACGCGGTTCAACATGATCACCCATTAAGGTGCTGAACAGTTGATCGGCTGCCACAGCATCTTCAATACGCACTTGCAACATACGACGCGTATCAGGATCCATGGTTGTTTCCCATAACTGACTCGGGTTCATTTCACCTAGACCTTTATAGCGTTGAATATAACTACCACGTTTCGATTCAGCCATTAACCAGTTTAGCGCTTCAACAAAACTGGTTACTTCACGAGTCTTTTCACCACGTTTAATATAAGCGCCTTCTTCAAGTAAATTGGCGATACCTAAACCAGTCAGCGTCGCGTATTCTTTTGACTTAAAGAAACCAGGTGTGAAGTCATAGTCATTATCTAGACCATGTTGGCGAATAGATAATATCGGATAGAATAACTGACTCTCTTCATCTTTAACAATACGTGCAGAGTACAAGGTACCCGACATTTCTTTCGCGGTTAACGTGGCAACTAGCTCTTCAGCCCATGCCGTCGTTAGCGCTTCATCGTTCAGCATCTCAACGGTTAGTGGTGCCTGATAAATAATTTCGTTAGTAAACACTTTTGGTAAACTACGATTTAGCTTCGCCATTAATTTTTCAATCTTACGGTAACCAGTCACTAAACCTTCTAACGCTTCACCTTGAATTGCTGGCGCATCTGGATTAACAAACAAACCCGCATCGTCTAATGCGATCGTGGTGAGGTATTGTGTTAAGTCCGCATCATCTTTAAGGTAACGTTCTTGTTTACCCTTCTTCATTTTATATAGTGGTGGTTGGGCAATATAGATATAACCACGTTCAATAAGTTCCGGCATTTGGCGGAAGAAGAAGGTCAATAGTAAGGTTCGGATGTGCGATCCATCGACGTCGGCATCCGTCATGATAATGATTTGATGGTAACGCGTTTTATCTGGATTATATTCATCACGACCAATACCACAACCCATCGCAGTGATTAAGGTTGCGACTTCTTGTGATGATAACATCTTATCGAAACGGGCTTTTTCTACGTTTAAGATCTTACCTTTCAACGGTAGAATAGCTTGGTTTTTACGATTACGTCCCTGCTTAGCCGAACCGCCAGCAGAGTCACCTTCCACAATATACAATTCAGAAAGTGCCGGATCTTTTTCCTGACAATCAGCCAGTTTACCAGGTAAACCAGCCAAATCTAGCGCACCCTTACGGCGTGTCATATCACGTGCTTTACGTGCAGCTTCACGCGCGCGCGATGCATCAATAATTTTCATTACTACGGTTGATGCTTCTTTCGGGTTTTCTAGCAAGTATTCAGCTAATTTTTCACCCATCGATTGTTCAACCGCAGATTTCACTTCAGAAGAAACTAATTTATCTTTAGTTTGTGAAGAGAACTTAGGATCCGGTACTTTCACTGAAATAACCGCAGTCAGACCTTCACGGGCATCATCACCTGTTGCCGTCGAAGATTTGGCTTTTTTCAGGAAGCCTTCTTTTTCCATGTAATTATTCAGGGTACGCGTTAACGCACCACGGAAACCAGCAAGGTGAGCACCACCATCACGTTGCGGAATATTATTCGTAAAGCAATAAATAGCTTCTTGGAAACCATCGTTCCACTGCATCGCAACTTCAACAGTAATGCCATCATCACGTTCCACAGAGAAGTGAAATGCGTCTTTATTAATCGGGGTTTTGTTCACATTTAAGTAATCAATAAATGCCTTAATACCACCTTGGTAAACGAAATGATCCGACTTACCATCTTCACGTTCATCAATTAGCTTGATTGATACACCCGAGTTTAAGAAAGATAACTCACGTAAACGTTTGGCTAAAATATCGTAATGGAATAATGTATTGGTAAAGGTATCATGACTAGGCCAAAAACGTAATTTAGTACCAGTGCCCTCGATAATACCCGTCGCAGCCATTGGCGCCTCAGGTACACCGTGACGATATATTTGGTTATGGATCTTACCGTGACGGAAGATCGTCAGTTCCAGTTTTTCTGATAATGCATTTACAACAGAAACACCTACACCGTGTAAACCACCTGAGACTTTATAAGAATTGTCATCAAATTTACCTCCGGCATGCAATACCGTTAAAATAACTTCGGCAGCAGAGACACCTTCTTCTTCATGAATATCAACCGGAATACCACGACCGTCATCACTAACAGATACAGAACCATCGTCATGTATTGTCACTACAATATCGGTACAATGACCCGCTAATGCTTCATCGATAGAGTTATCAACAACCTCAAATACCATGTGATGCAAACCTGAACCATCATCAGTATCGCCAATATACATACCGGGGCGCTTACGCACCGCGTCCAAGCCTTTCAGTACTTTAATACTTGAAGAGTCGTAATTATTTTCAGACATAGTTAGCTCTCGCGCCTTTATATTTAAAATTCAATTAATTTGCCATGTTCCACGTGAAACATTTTACAGTCCTCCGTTAAGAGAGCTGTTACCTGACTTTTATCAATAGCCGTAACAAATACTTGAGCCTTACTCTCAATCAGATACTGCGCCAGCAACTTCCGTTTACTGTCATCAAGTTCTGAGGAAAAGTCATCGATTAAAAAAGTGCATCGCTTGTTGCTGTGCTGACTTAAAAAAAGTCCCTGACTTAATCGCATTGCGCACACGGCCAATTTAAGTTGACCTCTCGATAAAATATCGTGTGCCGGTACTCCGTTCGCTCTAATTCGGATATCCGCTTTTTGCGGACCTAAGCTAGTGTAACCTAACTGTTGATCGCGCATAAAATTTTGTTTTAATAATGCTGCTAACTCGATATCGCTATCCCACCCTTGGTGGTAGCGAATATCAAAGTCATATTCGGGTAAGAAGTCTGCCAAGGCAGATTTAATGATCGGATTAAGCTGTTCAAGATAACGTCTGCGCATCTGCGCAATAATAGTCCCTTGAACTGCAAACTCCTTATCCCAATATGCTAGCTCAGCATAACGCTTGCCCGACTTTAAAATAGCATTACGCTGTTTTAATAATCGCGTTAGTTTTGCCCACGTCGCAAAAAATTCAGTTTCCAGGTGGAACACCCCCCAATCAACAAATTGTCGACGTAATTTAGGGCCACTTGAAAGTAAGGTAAAGCTTTCTGGGTGAATTAATTGTAGCGGTAATATCCCCGGTAACTCGGCAAGTCGCTCCGCTTTTTGTCCAGCAATTTTTAATTCAGTATCACTATTTTTTGATTTTTTTAATCCAATCGTGGTGATCCTGTCATCATTTAATCGTTGCTGACATTGTGAGAATAAAGTGAAATCCTTCTCACCATGTTGAACAACGCGACTGGTTAAGTGAGTACGAAAAGAACGCCCCAATCCTAAATAATGGATCGCTTCTAATACACTCGATTTACCACTGCCATTGTCACCCAGAATAATATTAATACCAGCACCCGGTTGCATGGATGCCTGTTTAATATTTCTAAAATCAGTGAGGTTTAGCTTAACCAGTCCCATCTAAACTTATAACCGCATTGGCATAACAACATACAGCGCTTGATCAGATTGTTCATCTTCGATCAACGCACTGCTATTTGCATCTGATAACGATATTTTAATTTTTTCACATTTAAGTGTATTCAGTACATCTAAGACATAACTTACGTTGAAACTGATCTCTAACTCCTCATGTGCAAATTCAACATCCAGTAACTCTTCCGCTTCTTCTTGCTCTGGGTTGTTCGCTGTAATTTTGAGTAAGCCCTGATTCATATTCAACCGTACACCACGGAATTTTTCATTCGATAAAATAGCAGCTCGTGAAAATGCTTGTTTTAATTCTTCACGACTTGATATTAACATCTTATCGGCATTTTTTGGTAATACCCGACGGTAATCAGGAAAACGACCATCAACCAATTTACAGGTAAAAACAAAACCGCTGGTAATAGCACGAATGTTATTCGACCCTAATTGGATCTTAACCATGTCTTCTTCACTGTCTAACAAGCGCACTAACTCTAATACACCTTTACGCGGTACAATCACTTGTTGTTGTTTTAAGTTTGCATCATGCTCACAACTTGCCACTGCCAGACGGTGACCATCGGTAGCCACAGTACGTAATATATTGCCTTCCGTTTCAAACAACATACCGTTGAGATAATAACGTACATCCTGACTGGCCATCGAGAACTGAGTATTATCAATCAATCGACGTAATGAACCTTGTAGCAGTTCAAATTCAATATCGTTATCCCAATCTTCAATATTTGGAAATTCGGTTGCCGGTAATGTGGATAATGAAAAACGACTACGTCCTGATTTCACCACAATACGATCATTCGCATAACTCACTTGAATTTGCGCACTGTCCGGTAAACCACGGCAGATATCGAGGAGTTTTTTCGCTGGTACCGTGGTGCGCCCTTCTGTAAACTCACCTTCAAGAGTAACTTGACCAATTAATTCAACTTCCAAATCGGTACCTGTTAACGATAACTTACCCTCTTTGGCATCAAGCAACACATTACCTAAAATCGGCAGCGTTGGGCGATTACCCAAGGCACCCGATACCAACTGTAGCGGTCGTAATAATGCTTCGCGACTAATTGTAAACTGCATGTAATATAACCTTTTTTACGACGATTCTTACGACGATAGAGTTCTAATCAAATTAGAGTAATCTTCTTTAATATCGTGATTTTCTTCTTTCAGTTGCACGATCTTACGACAAGCGTGTAATACCGTCGTATGGTCACGACCACCAAACGCATCACCAATTTCCGGTAAGCTGTGATTGGTTAATTCTTTGGCTAATGCCATAGCCACTTGACGCGGTCTGGCAACAGAACGACTACGACGCTTAGATAATAAATCCGCCATTTTAATCTTGTAATACTCAGCCACTGTCTTTTGAATATTATCAATCGTCACTAACTTTTCTTGTAACGCTAATAAGTCTCGTAATGCTTCACGAACAAAATCAATATTAATCGCACGACCGGTAAAGTTAGCATTGGCGATCACGCGATTCAATGCCCCTTCCAGTTCACGTACATTTGAACGTAAACGTTTGGCAATAAAAAACGCCACTTCATCGGGTAAATGAATGTTACTTTCAACCGCTTTACGCATTAAAATGGCAACGCGGGTTTCCAGCTCTGGAGGTTCAATGGCAATGGTTAAACCCCAACCAAAACGCGATTTCAATCTATCTTCAACGCCGTCAATCTCTTTTGGATAACGATCAGACGTTAAAATAATCTGTTGGTTACCTTCAAGTAAGGCATTAAAAGTATGAAAAAATTCTTCCTGTGAACGTTCTTTTTTGGCAAAAAATTGAATGTCATCAATCAATAATGCATCAACACTGCGGTAATAATTTTTAAACGCTTCAATGGCATTGTTCTGCAGGGCTTTCACCATATCCTGAACAAAACGTTCGGAATGCATGTAGATAACTTTCGCATTGGGTTTTTGCGCTTTAATACCATTACCAACCGCGTGTAATAAATGCGTTTTACCTAAACCAGTGCCACCGTATAGGAACAACGGGTTATAAGCACCACCCGGATTACTCGCCACCTGTTGTGCGGCGGCACGTGCTAATTGGTTTGACTTACCTTCAACAAAGTTGTCAAAGGTATAGGTCAGATTAACATTGCTACGGTGATTGATGGTTGGTTGTTGTGGTGAACTGGATTCCCACGGATCGGTTTGCGGGAACCGCATGACTCTGGCGGCTACCACCCGATCAATCTTAGTTGTCGCTGGCGTTATTGTCGTTGGTTTACCACCGATATCAAAACGCAAGATAGGCGCGTCAGCACCACAAAATTCATCAAATAATGCGGTGATGGAATTAAGGTACTTATCACGAACCCAATCAAGAACAAAACGGTTCGGAGCATACAAGGTGAGAGTACTATCGGTAAGTTCGGCTTTCAGTGGGCGTAACCACATACTGAATTCAGTAGCAGAAAGCTCATTTTGTAAGCGCGAAAGGCATTGCTGCCAAAGAGAAACTGACACTCTCCACACTCCAGATTAATAATAAAGAATAATGGATTATTTTACTGCTAATTGTGCATAAGCGCTAGCATGAATAAACAGTTATCCACACAAAAGCAAAATAAAAACCAATAAGGTGCCAATACATATGAAAAAACCGGTAAATATAATTAATCACGCTATCTTTTAGCAATTACTTATAACTAAACGCTATTTATAATTCATTTTACATTAGAATATCATGCACCCATCAAACCTATTATTTGCGTTATCAGGATGGACCATGAAAAAATTATTATTAGCAGCAGCAATGCTTGTAAGCACAACATTAACCAGCGTGGCATATGCACAAGAAACAATTAAAGTCGGCATGTCAGGTAACTACTTTCCATTCACTTTTTCAAAAAATGATCAACTCCAAGGTTTTGAAGTGGATTTATGGAAAGAGATCGCCAAGCGTAATGATTCAAAAGTAGAATTCATCACGGTTAATTTTTCCGGTCTATTTGGAATGTTAGAAACAGGTCGTATCGACACAATTTCAAACCAAGTAACCATTACCCCAGCACGTACCGCCAAATATGCATTTAGCCAAACTTACGTGTATGACGGTGCGCAAGTCGTAGTGAAAAAAGGCAATACCGAAATTAACGGTATTAGCGACCTGGCAAACAAAACCGTGGGCGTAAATTTAGGGTCTAATTTTGCTGATTTATTACGCAAATATTATACTAATAACAACATTACCATCAAAACCTACGACACAGGTATCGAACGTGATGTAGCATTAGGCCGTACCGATGCGTTTGTGATGGATCGTTTATCATCACTTGAATTAATTAACAAATCACCATTACCGTTGCAACTTGCAGGCCCAACGTTTGAAACAATCGAAAATGCAATGCCATTTTTGAAAACTGAAAAACAAGAAGTACTACGCCTAAAAGTGAATGCAATTCTGGATAGCATGCGTGCAGATGGCACACTGGCTGCAATTTCAGAAAAATGGTTCTCAACGGATATCACTGTAAAATAAATGCAATTTAATTTTGAGTACATGCTAAACCTGTTCCCGATACTGCTTAAGTATTTGGGAACAACCATGCAGATGGCACTGATTGGTGTCGTCTTTGCCCTGATAATAGCCATTGGCTTAGCGGTGGTACGCACGTTCAAAGTGCCTGTACTCAATCAATTAGCGATGTTATTTATTTCTTTTTTTCGTGGCACCCCGCTCCTTGTCCAGTTATTTTTGTTGTATTACGGTCTGCCGCGCGTATTCCCAATATTGATCCACATGGATGCCTTTACCGCATCCGTGATTGGCTTAACCTTGCACTTTGCCGCTTACAAAGCAGAAAGTATTCGCGCCGCCATTATGGCGGTGGATAAATCCCAGATGGAAGCCGCACTCAGTATCGGCATGACCACGAGTCAAGCGATGCGCCGTATCGTGCTGCCACAAGCTGCACGTATTGCCACCCCATCATTGATGAATTACTTTATCGATATGATCAAAAGCACATCCTTGGCGTTTACGCTCGGTGTTACCGAGATCATGGCAAAAACGCAGATGGAAGCGTCATCAAGTTTTTACTTCTTCGAAAGCTACCTGGCTGTGGCGTTAATTTACTGGGCTGTGGTAATGGTCTTTAGCCAAATGCAGGTACATTTAGAACGTTACCTCAACAAGGCGTATTAACATGATCAAAGTCGCTAATTTAAGTAAGAATTTTGGTGATAACGTGGTTTTACGCCAAATTGATTTAGATATCAAAGAAGGTGAAACAACCGTTATTATTGGCCCTTCAGGCACAGGTAAATCAACGCTGTTACGTTGTCTCAATTTTCTCGAGCAGCCAACCAGCGCGACCATTACCATTGATAATTTAGTGGTTGATGCCAGCACGGCCACTAAAAAACAAATTACCGAACTGCGAAAAAAAACCGCCTTCGTATTTCAGAACTATGCACTCTTTGCCAATAAAACCGCGCTCGAGAACATTACCGAGGGCTTGATTACCGTCCGCGGTAAATCGGCAGAAGTCGCCAAACAAGAAGCGCTTACTATCCTTAAAAGCATTGGTTTAACAGATAAACAGAACAGTTACCCTTCGGCATTGTCAGGGGGACAACAACAACGTATCGGCATAGCGCGAGCAATGGCGGCACAAAGCAAAGTGATTTTGTTTGATGAACCGACGTCGGCGTTAGACCCAGAATGGGTGGGTGAAGTACTCACGTTAATGCGTCAATTAGCCAAACAAAAGCAAACCATGCTGATTGTGACGCACGAAATGCAATTTGCAAAAGAGATCGCAGACCGGGTGATTTTCATGGATCAAGGTCAGATTGTTGAACAAGGATCCGCGGATATGATCTTTAATAACCCGCAAGATCCCCGTACTCGTACATTTTTACAGCGAGTAAATCAATAATCCGACACTATAAAGTGGATAAATTAGCAGTGCTGACTTGTTAGTTAGTAAATAGCCTGTATAATTCCCCGCTTGATCCCTGTGATCAGATTGGAATTACAGCAATTATTAAACCAAATTATAATTTTTATCTCTATGGATAGGAATTTAGCCTATTATTTCATGTATCCAATCGCATAATAATCGGCCGAGAATATCGAATTTAAGTGAGATATTGCTATTTTCACGAGGCGAGTATTGATTAATTATTGACTTGTATTACAACAATGATTAAAATTCCGCCTCTTTTTGTGTTAGTCAAGTTGACGACCGGTCATTATTTCTTGGCTAACTCAACATAACTGTACAGTTAATTTTATAACGGATAAAGCTATGAAACGTACTTTTCAACCAAGTAACCTTAAGCGTAAACGTTCACACGGTTTCCGCGCACGTAAAGCAACTGTAGGTGGCCGTAAGGTTCTTGCACGTCGCCGTGCAAAAGGTCGTAAGACTTTAAGCGCTTAATTATCAGACGTGATAGATAAGAGCTTTCCTCGGGAGTTACGTTTGTTAACTCCCGAACACTTCAAAAACGTATTCGCAGACCCTGTGCGATCAGCCTCACCTCATATAACTATACTTGCCAAAAATAACTCACTTGGACATCCTCGTCTTGGTTTAGCGGTACCTAAAAAAGCGATTAAACTTGCTGTCGGCCGTAACCGAGTTAAGCGTCTAATTAGAGAAAGTTTTCGGACACGCCAACATGATTTTCCGAATGTTGATATCGTGGTTATAGCTAAATCAGGTATTGCAAACTTGGAAAATGCAGAAATCGATGCATTATTGGAGAAGTTATGGCGCAAACTTTGTCGCCGTTGCAATGGTTAGGCACCAAATTAATACGAGGGTACCAATTATTCATTAGTCCAATAATTGGGCCTCGCTGTCGCTTCACTCCAACGTGTTCTCAATACGCGATAGAATCAATAAAACTCCACGGATTTACAAAAGGTTGTTGGCTCACAGCCAAACGTCTATTAATATGTCATCCTTTTAGTAATAAACATGGTTACGATCCTGTTCCTGACCCCAAACAAAGAGATTAATTAGATTATGGAATCCCAACGTAATTTACTTGTCATCGGATTATTGTTTGTCAGCTTTTTGCTATTTACCGAATGGCAAAATAAAGACAACCCGGTTGCAGTACCAACAACGACTCAAGCGATCATTAATAGTTTAACTGGCGATGTACCAGCAGGCAGTGACTCATCAACTAATGCGCCAAACAGCACACAATCAAACAATCTGATCACTATCAGCTCAGATGTACTTGAATTGACTATCGACACCTTAGGTGGTGATATTGTTCGTGCAGACTTACTTGAGCATGCGACAGAGCTTGATGCAGAAGAGCGTTTCACGTTATTACAAAATGATGCAACAAATATTTATGTTGCACAAAGTGGTCTTATTGGCGCAAACGGTCCAGATGCAAACGAAAATGGTCGTCCACAATACAGTACTACCGCGACCAGCTTCACGATTTCAGGTGATACATTAAGTATTCCTCTATCTTATACAGATGCGAATGGGGTTGAATTTACCAAAATATTTACCCTAACTCGTGGTGATTATGACGTTGACGTTAGCTACAAAATTAATAACCTATCAGCTAACGCTATTTCGGTGCAAATGTACGGTCAATTAAAACAAAATATTGATCTTACAACTGACGAAAGCAGCGGCATGATGATGAAAGCTTATCGTGGTGCCGCACTAGGTACGACTGATAAACGCTATGAAAAATACAATTTCGATGATATTAGCGATGCAAACCTAAGCCGTACAACCGCAGCAGGTTGGGTTGGCATGTTACAACATTATTTTGTAACAGCTTGGATCCCAGGCGATAGCCAAAACCAGTTCTATAGTTTAAACATTGGTCGTACTGACTTCACCCAAGGTCAAGCGATTATTGGTTTCAAACAACCTGTTGAAGCGATTGCGGCAAACAGCGAAGCAACTATCTCAGCAAAACTTTGGATTGGTCCAAAATTACAAGATGAAATGGGTGAATTAGTTGAAGGCCTTGACCTCACTGTAGATTACAGCTGGTTATGGTTCATTGCCCAACCGCTATTTAAATTACTACAGTTCTTCCATGGTTTAGTGGGTAACTGGGGTATTGCGGTAATCATGATCACCTTTACCGTACGTGGTGCAATGTATCCGCTAACCAAAGCGCAATATACGTCAATGGCTAAAATGCGCTTACTACAGCCTAAATTAACGGCATTACGTGAAAAATGTGGTGACGACAAACAAAAAATGTCGCAATCAATGATGGCATTGTATAAAGAAGAGAAAGTAAATCCATTAGGCGGTTGTTTCCCAATGATCATCCAAATGCCTATTTTCATCTCTTTATACTGGGCATTAATGGAAAGTGTGGAATTACGTCACGCACCATTCGCATTGTGGATCAATGATTTATCAGCACAAGACCCGTACTACGTATTACCGTTATTAATGGGTGTTACTATGTTCATGATCCAGAAAATGTCGCCGACACAAGTACAGGATCCAATGCAACAGAAAGTCATGCAGTTTATGCCTGTTATGTTTACTTTCTTCTTCTTGTGGTTCCCTGCAGGGCTAGTTCTATACTGGTTAATGAGTAACGTGGTTACAATTATCCAACAAACTATTATTTTCCGCTCTCTGGAAAAACAAGGTTTGCATAGTAAGAAATAAACTTGCTAATCTTATCAAGGCGGCCCTTGTGCCGCCTTTTTTCATCTAAAAAATCTACTATCTTCGGGTAATCACATGCTAACTAATGAAACTATCATTGCACAAGCCACACCGCCAGGACGAGGTGGTGTAGGTATTATTCGTATCTCTGGCGCAAAAACAGAGTTAGTCGCACAGACAATTTTAAATAAAATTCCAGCCGTGCGAAAAGCCGATTACTTATCTTTCTTGGATGAAGACCAGCAAACAATTGACCAAGGTATTGCCATCTTGTTCAAAGCACCAAATTCATTTACCGGTGAAGATGTTTTAGAGTTACAAGGTCATGGTGGTCCCGTGATCATGGATATGCTGATGCGTCGTATTCTTAAAATAGACGGCATCAGAATGGCCCGTCCCGGTGAATTTTCAGAACGTGCGTTTCTCAATGACAAAATGGATTTAACCCAAGCCGAAGCCATTGCCGATCTAATCGATGCCACCTCAGAACGCGCGGTTAAATCAGCAATGAACTCACTGCAAGGTGAATTCTCGAAAAAAATTAATACCCTGACCGAAAGTTTAATCCACTTACGTATTTACGTTGAAGCGGCGATTGATTTTCCAGAAGAAGAAGTCGATTTTCTTGCCGACGGTAAAATAGCCCAAGCACTGTATAACATCATGGATAACCTCTCTGCGGTGCAAAAAGAAGCCAAGCAAGGGGCCATAATCCGCGAAGGTATGAAAGTGGTGATTGCAGGCCGTCCTAACGCGGGTAAATCAAGTTTGCTCAATGCGCTAGCAGGTAAAGAATCGGCGATTGTGACCGACATCGCCGGCACAACGCGTGATGTTCTACGTGAACATATCCACATTGATGGTATGCCACTGCATATTATTGATACCGCAGGTTTGCGCGACAGCCCTGATCGTGTTGAACAAATTGGTATTGAACGCGCTTGGCAAGAGATCAATAACGCGGATCAAGTACTCTTCATGGTTGATGGCACTACAACAGATGCCACGGATCCTGCCGAAATTTGGCCTGACTTCATTGATCGTCTGCCAAGTTCGATCGGACTGACGGTGATCAGAAATAAGGTGGATCTTACCGGTGAAACACTCACGGTGAGTGACGATCAAAGCCATCCGGTATTTAAAATATCAGCAAAAGAGAACCTTGGCTTAGATGAGCTTAAGGATCATTTAAAAAAATGCATGGGCTACCAAAGTAATACAGAAGGTGGTTTCATTGCCCGTCGTCGCCACTTAGACGCTATCGAGAAGGCCGATGAGCACTTACAGATAGGCAAGCAGCAGCTTGAAGTTTATATGGCGGGAGAGCTGCTTGCAGAAGAGCTACGTTTAGCCCAACAGCAACTATCTGAAATTACCGGCGAGTTTAGCTCTGACGATCTTCTTGGTCGTATCTTTACTTCATTCTGCATCGGTAAATAATACACAGAGAATAACCTGGACGATCCTAACTTGGATCGTCAATTTATTTACCACTCGGCTTACACACGGTCACTAAAGATCATCACCGCCACATTTAAAACACTTCGGCAACGATCCAATACCATCCATGTTACAAACCCATCCACAGAGTTACCCACAAGTTAACCCTGATAAATGATAACTTTAAACACCGCTAAATAGGTGTGGACAAACCGGCAATTAGCTCTCGTTTATTAGCAAATAAACCCCGATAAGCAAGTCTAATTATGGCTTTATACTCCCGCGATACACGCTTGAATATCGAGTTGATTATCACGGCAAAATTCTGTCGCTTGCTGCTGGGAGATATAACCTTGTTCTAACAATAAGTGTATCTCACTGTATAAATTAGCTTGTACCAATAACTTACCAGGCCCCGTATGCTGCAGAACCGCGCTACTTTCCGACTGTTCATACAAGGCTTTCACCACAGGCCCCGGCAACAGCCAAGCCTGAGCGATTAACGCCGACAAGCGTAATGAATGCTTGGTCATCATTTGACGGAATAACTTGGAACAGGGTCTAAATTGTGGGTCACTGATATTCATTTCATCGACGATTAATTTAAACAGCGCAATTTTACCCACATCGTGAATCAAACCTAAGAAATAGGCTAAGTCAGGATCCTCCCCCCTACTCTCGGCTAACTTTTTTGCCCACAAGGCCGTGGTGAGTGAATGCTGCCATAAATGCTGACCAAATAACTTAAAATAAATCGGCTTTATCTCGGTCATATTTTGCATCACGATCGTCAGTACAATCGATTTAATCTGTAAACCGCCTAAACGAACAACGGCCGCTTGTAAACTAGTGACCTCCAGAGACCCTAATTGATAACCTGCCGAGTTCACTAACTTGATCACATCAGCGGCCAATACCGGATCCTGAGTAATCAATGCCGCTAATTGTTCTGCGGTATAATCATCACTGTCAATTAATGCCGATACCTTGTGCAATACTTCAGGTAGTCGCACCACGTTTAACGCGATACTTTCAGGCCGACCGACCCCCGCTTCAACTTTAAGCAAGATACTTTTTTCTAACGGGTTTAATCCAGCACTCGCTTCTGTTACCACATACTTATGATTAAACAGCAAATCATAAAATAATGAACTCGTGTCAATTATCTCATCCGCTACAGCGACATCAGGTATACTCACGGTTGTCGTCGCAACCTTATTAATAATCGGTTTAGGTGGCGCATTCGGTGTCTTTTTAGCCCGTAGAGAACGACCAAATACAGTAAGAAAACGTTGATACAATGAAGCCATAAGTGCCTTAATGGGTATGAATAATATTGTAATAGACTACATTTTACAGAAAAAACAGTGAAAGCATCGTTTAAATTAAGAGGAAACCATGTACACATTTGAAATAATTGTAGGAACAACATTGGGATCGGCAGAATATGTCGCGGATCATTTGGCAGAAAAACTAATTGATCAAGGTTTTAAAGTCAATATTCACCTCGATCCTAATTTAGCCAGCCTGCCGATCGACAATAACCACCCCTGGATCATTTGCACCGCAACGCATGGCGCAGGTGACTACCCTGATAACATCGCACCGCTAGCGCTACAACTGCAACAAACGAACCCTAATTTAAGCCGCGTGAAATATGCAGTGATCGCCCTGGGCTCAAAATCTTATGATCAATTCTGTAATGCTGGTCATATGATCGATCGTCAACTGGCTAAATTAAACGCCAAAAAGGTCTCAAAAACACTCGAAATATGCACGCTAGAAACGCCGATCCCTGAAGATGCGATCGACGACTGGTACCCTGAATGGTCGAATAATTGGCTATAATATAACCATGATCATGTTTTTTTATTTTTATTTTCTGTGGATAACTATAGATCTTTCTTGTGATCAACCTATAGTTATCCATGTAGAATAAATACAGTAACCGAGGCCCTGTGTATAACTAGGCTATTTACACCCAGCTTATACGTAACAAGCCCAAGCCTTACTAACAGTAAGTGATCGACGCTAAATACATGATCTTCCTAGATCAAAGTGAGTTATCAACAGATCAAGGCGATCCTAATAATAGATCTAATAAGATCTCTTTTAAGATCTTTAAGATCAACAGTTGGATCTAAATAAAAATATAATTAAGATCATTTGCATCTGTGGGATAAAACCGTAGACTGTGCCGCTCTGAATATACCGCCAAATAAAACCGAGGTGATACATGGCATACCATGAACAATTTGAAGTTATCGTCGTAGGTGGCGGACATGCAGGCACAGAAGCCGCTGCCGCTGCTGCTCGTATGGGACGAAAGACATTATTATTAACCCATAACATCGATACGCTAGGACATATGTCCTGTAACCCAGCAATCGGTGGTATCGGTAAAGGCCATCTGGTTAAAGAAATTGACGCACTTGGCGGCATCATGGGTCAAGCAACTGACCTCGGCGGAATTCAATTTAGAACGTTAAATTCAAGTAAAGGCCCTGCTGTTCGTGCAACGCGTGCCCAAGCGGATCGTTTGTTATATAAATCAGCGGTACGTCAGAAACTTGAAAATCAACAAAACCTCACGATATTCCAACAATCAGTTGATGATCTTATTATTGAAAATGATCGTGTCGTGGGGGTGATGACTCAAGCCGGTTTATCGTTTAGAGCGAAATCAGTGGTATTAACCGTCGGTACTTTCCTTGACGGACTTATTCACATTGGCTTACAAAACTATCCTGGTGGTCGCGCGGGTGATCCTGCCTCGGTATCATTGGCTGCCCGTCTACGTGAGTTACCCATCCGTACAGGTCGTTTAAAAACCGGTACTCCGCCGCGTATTGATGGTCGCACCATTGATTTTTCTGTCATGGAAGAGCAACACGGTGATAAACCAACACCGGTATTTTCTTTCATTGGCAGCCGTAAAGATCATCCCCAACAGATACCTTGTTACATCACTCATACCAATAATAAAACTCATGATGTGATCCGCAGTGGTATGGATCGTAGCCCAATGTACACTGGTGTGATCGAAGGCATTGGCCCACGTTACTGCCCATCGATCGAAGATAAGATCACGCGGTTTGCAGATAAAGAATCACATCAGATTTTTATCGAGCCAGAAGGCTTAACAACGCATGAAGTTTACCCTAACGGCATCTCAACGAGCTTGCCTTATGATGTGCAAGTCGATCTTGTTCGTTCGATCCGCGGTTTAGAGAATGCCCACATTACGCGTCCTGGTTATGCGATCGAGTATGATTACTTCGATCCCCGTGATCTTAAATTGACGTTAGAAAGTAAATTTATCGAAGGCTTGTTCCTTGCGGGTCAAATTAACGGGACCACGGGTTACGAAGAAGCGGCGGCACAAGGTCTACTTGCTGGTTTAAATGCCGCACGTACAGCACGAGAAGAAGATACATGGCACCCACGCCGTGATCAGGCTTACTTGGGTGTGTTAGTCGACGATCTGGCCACATTAGGGACCAAAGAACCGTACCGTATGTTTACCAGTCGTGCTGAATACCGCTTAATACTGCGTGAAGATAACGCGGATGCGCGTTTAACAGAGCAAGGCCGTGAACTCGGTTTAGTTGATGATCATCGCTGGCAGGTGTTTAACGAGAAAATGGAAGCCATTGAACTGGAACAACAACGTTTACGCTCAACTTGGATCAATCCGAATAAAGCATTCGCGGATAAGATCAATGCAATACTGGCTAAACCACTATCACGTGAACATACCTTAGAAGATCTTCTGCGTCGTCCTGAAGTAACCTACAACGCCTTGATGACAATTGAAGAGCTGGGTCCTAAGCTAGAGCATGAATCGGCTGCAGAACAAGTTGAGATCACCATTAAGTACGAAGGTTACATCAATCGTCAGAAAGCTGAGATTGAAAAGCAACTGCGTCATGAAAATACCTTATTGCCAACGGATTTAGATTACGCCAAAATTAAAGGCCTTTCTAATGAAGTGGTTGCTAAGTTAGTCGAGGTTAAACCACAAACAATTGGGATGGCATCGCGTATTTCAGGCATCACACCTGCTGCAATTTCAATTTTGTTAATTTATTTGAAAAAGCAAAACCTACTCAGCAAATAAATAATTAGTACAACAGCCACCGTTAATGCATTTTTCGGTGGCTATATAACCTCATTTTTGACATCATCCCCTAATTTGCAATGCTACTATTTAGTTAAGGTGCCTTTACCTTAATCTGTAGGTTGTCTTGTTCTTTTTTTCTACGATTTAATATTAACTTAGATAATCACGTTTTACCGGAGTAAATCACCCTATGATCAACCGTCTCGAAGCATTATTAGCCCAAACATCTTTGGTTGTGACTGATACCCAAAAGCAGCAATTAGTGGCATTAGTGAATTTGTTACATAAGTGGAATAAGGCATACAACCTGACTTCGGTACGAGATCCAGAAAATATGTTAATAAAACATATTATGGACAGTCTTGTCGTGAGCCCATACTTAGAAGGTGAACGTTTTATTGATGTGGGTACTGGCCCTGGCCTACCGGGTTTACCGTTAGCGATCATGAATCCAGATAAAGAATTTGTACTGCTGGATAGTTTAGGTAAACGTATTCGTTTTGTCACTCAAGCTGTGCACGAATTAAAATTAACTAACGTCACGCCTGTGCAATCTCGTGTCGAAGAGTATCACCCAGAAATTAAATTTGATGGGGTATTAAGTCGTGCGTTTGCTTCACTTGAAGATATGTTACATTGGTGTCAGCATCTACCAAAACCAGATGGATTGTTTTATGCGTTGAAAGGGGTGAAACCAACGGGTGAAATTAAAACATTAAATACTAAATTCAAACTGGAAGTTGCACATAAACTAACAGTGCCAGAGTTAGAGGGCGAACGTCATCTAATCGTCATGTCTGAGATTAAATAATAGGGAATATTTGTGGGCAAAATCATAGCAATAGCTAACCAGAAAGGTGGCGTAGGAAAAACAACGACTTGTGTCAATTTAGCAGCCTCCATGTCGGCGACTAAACGTAAGGTATTGCTGATTGATCTTGATCCACAAGGTAACGCAACCATGGGCAGTGGTGTCGACAAATATAGCGTCGAGTATTCTGCTTATGATTTATTGGTTGATGAAAAGCCAATAAAAGAGGTTGTTATTACTGAAACGTCGGGTAAATATCATCTGATCGCAGCGAATCAAGATGTCACTGCGGCAGAAATTAAGTTAATGGCATTCTTTGCCCGCGAGTTACGGTTAAAGAATGCATTAGCGGCGGTAAAAGACTATTACGATTATATTTTTATTGATTGTCCGCCATCACTAAACTTATTAACCATTAATGCCATGGCTGCTGCCGACTCAATTATAGTGCCAATGCAATGTGAGTATTATGCACTCGAAGGCCTTACCGCATTAATGGATACCACCAGTAAATTAGCCGCCGCTGTTAATCCTAATTTGAAAATTGAAGGCATATTACGCACCATGTATGACCCGCGTAATCGTTTAGCTTCAGACGTGTCCGAACAATTAAAGCAACATTTTGGGGATAAAGTCTATCGTACTGTGATCCCGCGAAATGTCCGTTTAGCTGAAGCGCCGAGCTTTGGTGCGCCTGCCATGTATTATGATAAATCATCTAACGGGGCTAAAGCGTATTTAGCGCTCGCGGGTGAAATTATTCGTCGTCAAGAATTAGCCCATGAACAGAGCGAACAGACAAAGGAACAAGCATGAACGTGAAAAAACGAGGGTTAGGCAAAGGTCTGGACGCTTTGCTCGGAACCAGTGCCATGGCAAGAACCAAAGAACAAACCGCTGATGATCTAGCGCAACCGACAGTAACGGTTGAGAATGAATTCAAAAAATTACCAATTGAATGGTTATATCCAGGCAAGTATCAGCCACGTAAAGATATGGCTAGCGATGCCTTAGATGAGTTAGCCGCCTCTATTACCGCACAAGGTATTATCCAACCAATTGTTGTTCGTGAATTAAATCCCCAACAGTTTGAAATTATAGCCGGGGAACGTCGTTGGCGTGCTGCGCAATTAGCGGGTTTAAGTAAAGTCCCTTGTATCGTCAAAGATGTGGCTGACGAAGCGGTGATGGCGATGTCTCTGATTGAAAATATTCAACGAGAAGACTTAAATGCAATGGAAGAATCAACTGCATTACTGCGTTTAATTGAAGAGTTTTCATTAACGCATCAACAAGTCGCTGATGCAGTAGGTAAATCACGCGCCTCGGTATCGAATTTATTACGCTTAAATAGTCTCAATAATGACGTGAAAACGTTGCTTGAACATGGCGACATTGAGATGGGTCATGCCCGTGCATTATTGGCACTTGAAGGTGAGCTGCAATCACAAGCTGCAAGCAATATTGCCCAACGTGGTTTAACTGTTCGCGATACCGAAAAATTAGTGAGAAAGCTACTGGAACCGAAAGTTGAAATAAGCCCAATAAAGGTAAAAGATCCCGATGTTATTAACCTAGAATATCGCTTATCGGAACGATTAAAAGCCAAAGTTATCATCAAACAAGGTGCAAATGGCTGTGGGAAGCTAACCATTGACTATACTAGCCTTGCTGAATTGGATGATATAGTTGCAACTTTGGGTTAATTTTTAATCTCCAGATGATAAAGATCAAATTAAGTTAATATTTTTAAAAATGCAGTTATGAGTCAATAAATAGACTTAGCTCAGTAAGATACGCTTTTGTTTACAATTATCTTCACTTGAAATATCAAAGGTTTATATTTTATCTGATGTCAAAATAACTTTATTTCATAATAACCACGTTGTTTAGAATTTAATATTATAAGGGCGGTACTCATTAGTGGGTAACGCCTGTCATATCTCATTTTTCAGAATATTACACTTAGCTTTCCTTATCTGTATTGCAATGAGTTGCATTAGCACCACTTCAACGTATAATTTATCCTGCTTTTAGAAGCGTTTTTGTATATTTTTTTTGAATGCTTCAAAAAGATTGTTTTAGGGGTTTATTGTGTCAAACAAATTAGCAATGAATGCGTTCAATCAAGCTATTAAATTGATTGTGTTTCAGGTGCTATTAGTGGCCGTTTGCGCGTTAACCTTTTTGTTTATTGATGGAGAGCTTTCTGCTCGTTCTGCAATTTTTGGTGGCATTATTTATGTCTTACCAAATTACATCTTTACCCGTTTGGCTTTCCGGTTTATGGGCGCCAGACAGATTCAAGATGTTGTAGCATCATTTGCATTAGGTGAAACGTTAAAATTGGTACTGACAGTTGTGTTCTTTATTGTGGTATTAGGTTTCGTTAAGGTGAATTATCTTCCCCTTTACGTGACGTTCTCATTAGCAATCGGCTCACAATTATTTGCTCCTTATTTTATGAACAAAAAACTGGGATGAAAAATGTCTGTAACAGGTGAAGCACTAACGTCGACCCAATATATCCAACATCACTTAACTAATTTAGCGGTTGGTGAAGGATTTTGGACTTGGCACCTAGACACACTTTTCGTAACCCTTGCTTTAGGGATTTTATTCTTAGGGACATTCTATCGAGTTGGTCAGAAAGCGACTACGGGCGTACCAGGCAAATTTCAATGTTTTGTTGAAATGTGTATCGAGTTCGTTGACAATATCGTGAAAGAATCTTTTCATGGTCGTAATGCGTTAATCGCACCGTTGTCATTAACTATCTTCATGATGGTTATTCTGATGAATACAATGGATTTGGTTCCTGTGGATTTCATTCCTGAAGCCGCAAAAGCAATGGGAATTGACTACATGAAAGTTGTTCCAACAACGGATTTAAATACTACCTTCGCTATGTCGATTAGTATTTTTCTTCTTATTGTTGGTTTCAGCATCAAGGTTAAAGGTGTCAAAGGGTTCGCTCGCGAACTGACTATGAACCCATTTAACCACTGGTTATTTATTCCTTTTAACTTTGCACTGGAAATGGTTACTTTACTGGCTAAGCCTATTTCATTAGCGCTTCGTTTGTTTGGTAACATGTACGCAGGTGAGCTGATCTTTATTTTGATCGCGCTTATGCCTTGGTACCTTCAGTGGGGACTAAGTGTGCCATGGGCGATTTTCCATATTTTGGTAATCGTTCTACAAGGGTTTATCTTCATGATGCTGTCTATGGTTTATCTAAGCAGTGCATGTGAAGATCATTAATTTATAAACACAAATTTTAATTAAAATTTTTTATCTTATTTGGAGAATAAAATGGAAATTGTATCAGCTACTATCTTTGCTGTTGCTATCTTACTAGGTTTTGCTGCATTCGGTACAGCAATCGGTTTCGCTATCTTAGGTGGCAAATTCCTAGAGTCTTCTGCTCGTCAACCAGAGATGGCGCCAGCATTACAAACTAAAATGTTTATCGTTGCTGGTCTTCTTGATGCGATCTCTATGATTGCAGTTGGTATCGCATTATTCCTATTATTCGCGAACCCATTCATCGCTTAATCAGCTTTTGGTCCACTACTAACCAAGGAGGTTCGTTGTGAATATCAACGCAACTCTTTTAGGCCAAGCGATTTCGTTTACGTTATTCGTACTATTTTGTATGAAATATGTATGGCCACCACTGATTGCGGCTATCGAAGAACGTCAACAGAAAATTGCCGATGGTCTTGCAAGTGCGGATAAAGCTGCTAAAGATTTGAAGCTAGCGGAAGCTAAAGCAACAGATCAATTGAAAGATGCTAAAGCGCAAGCGGCAGTTATCATTGATGCAGCAAATAAGCGTAAATCTCAAATTGTCGATGAAGCTAAAGAAGAAGCAAATGCAGAGCGAGCTAAAATTCTTGCTCAAGCAGAAGCTGAAGTTGAAGCTGAACGTAATCGTCTAAAAGAAGAATTACGCAAACAAGTAGCTGGTTTAGCTATTGCCGGTGCTGAAAAAATTATCGAACGTTCTATTGATGCCGCTGCTAACAGTGACATCGTTGACAAAATCGTTGCAGAACTTTAACAACTGGGGGGCTTATGTCTGATTTGACTACTATTGCTCGTCCATATGCTAAAGCTGCATTTGATTTTGCCGTTAAGGAACAGGCTATTGATAAATGGCAAGAAATGTTAGCGTTTACGGCGGAAATTGCAGTAAATAAAGATATTTCTACATTATTAAATGGTGCTGTAAGTGCTCACTCTATTGCTGATACTTTTATCAAGGTAGCTGATGAGCAACTTAACGAATCAGGCCAAAACTTTATTAAAGTATTGGCCGAGAACGCTCGTTTAAGCGCATTACCAAACATTGTTACTTTATTTGCATACTACAAAGCGGAGCATGAGAAATCTGTTGAAGCTGACGTTACTTCTGCAATGCCATTAACGGCAGAGCAAGAAGCAAATATTGTAATCGCGTTGGAAAAACGTTTAGCACGCAAAGTTAAGTTAAATTGCAACGTTGATAACACATTAATTGGTGGTTTGATTATTCAGACTGGTGATTTAGTTATTGATGGCTCTGTACGCGGTAAGTTAAATAAACTTGCGGAAGCGCTACAATCGTAATTGGGGAATAGCATGCAACTGAATTCTACAGAAATCAGTGATCTGATCAAACAACGTATTGAAAAATTCAGCGTTGTTAGTGAAGCAAGAAATGAAGGTACGATCGTTTCAGTAAGCGATGGTATTATTCGTATTCATGGCCTTGCAGACTGTATGCAAGGCGAAATGATTGAATTACCTGGCAACCGTTTTGGTATCGCACTTAACCTAGAGCGTGACTCTGTTGGTGCGGTAGTAATGGGTTCTTACATGGGTCTTGCAGAAGGCCAAAAAGTACGTTCAACTGGACGTATTTTTGAAGTGCCAGTAGGTCGCAACTTATTAGGTCGTGTTGTAAACACACTTGGTGAGCCTATCGACGGTAAAGGACCTATCGACAACGATGGTTTCTCTCCTGTTGAAGTAATTGCACCGGGTGTAATGGAACGTAAATCGGTTGATCAACCTATCCAGATCGGTATCAAAGCGATTGACTCTATGATCCCAATCGGTCGTGGTCAACGTGAGCTTATTATTGGTGACCGTCAGGTTGGTAAGAGTGCTATCGCTATCGATGCAATCATTAACCAAAAAGACTCAGGCATCAAATGTATATACGTAGCAATCGGTCAGAAAGCTTCTACCGTCGCTCGCGTAGTACGTAAGCTTGAAGAACATGGCGCAATGGAAAACACTATTTTTGTTGTTGCAACGGCTTCTGAAGCTGCGGCACTACAATATCTAGCCCCATACGCTGGTTGTGCCATGGGTGAATACTTCCGTGACCGTGGTGAAGATGCGCTGATCGTATATGATGATCTGTCTAAGCAAGCCGTTGCTTACCGTCAGATTTCATTACTATTACGTCGTCCGCCAGGCCGTGAAGCATACCCAGGTGACGTTTTCTATCTGCATTCACGTCTACTAGAGCGTGCTGCTCGTGTAAACGTTGAATACGTAGAAGCATTCACTAAAGGTGAAGTGAAAGGTAAGACAGGTTCTTTAACTGCGCTACCTATCATTGAAACCCAAGGTGGTGACGTATCTGCGTTCGTACCAACGAATGTAATTTCGATTACCGATGGTCAGATCTTCTTGACTACAGAGCTGTTTAACTCAGGCACTCGTCCTGCGGTTGATCCAGGTATCTCTGTGTCGCGTGTTGGTGGTGCTGCACAAACGAAGATCATTAAGAAACTATCTGGTGGTATTCGTACCGCACTAGCACAGTATCGTGAATTAGCAGCATTTGCTCAATTCTCTTCTGACCTTGATGATGCAACGCGTAAGCAGCTTGATCATGGCGCAAAAGTTACTGAGCTAATGAAGCAAGGCCAATATGCTCCAATGACTGTTGCTGAGCAGGCTCTATCTTTATATGCAGCAGAAACTGGCGCATTAGAAGATGTCGCAGTTAACAAAATTGTTAGCTTCGAAGCGTCTCTACAAGCTTATGCTAAAGCAGAACACGCTGATTTACTTGCTTCTATTAATGAAACAGGCGCGTACGACAAAGATGTTCAAGCTAAGCTATCAAGCTTAATTGAAAGCTTTAAGTCTACACAAACCTGGTAAGAGCGGTGGCAGCCTTTGCTGCCACAGTTAGCTTAATAGGAGAAGCAAATGGCCGGCGCTAAAGAAATTAAAAACAAGATCGGGAGTATTACTAATACTCAGAAGATCACCAGCGCAATGGAGATGGTTGCCGCGAGTAAAATGCGTAAAGCACAAGATCGCATGGCAGCTAGTCGCCCATACGCTAACACAATGCGCAGAGTGATCGGTCATCTCGCCGAAGGTTCTCTAGAGTACTCTCATCCGTACCTAGAAGAGCGTGAAGTGAAACGTGTTGGTTATATTGTGATTTCAACTGACCGTGGTCTATGCGGTGGCTTGAACATTAACCTTTTCAAAAAGACTATCGCTGATATGAAGGGATGGTCTGACAAAAAAGTAGATATCGATTTAGGCCTAATAGGTGCTAAAGCCGGTTCATTTTTTGGTCGTGTAGGCGGAAACGTGGTGGCTAATATTGCTAACCTCGGTGAAGAACCTGCACTAGACGATTTGATTGGTTCTGTTCGAGTTATGCTCGAAGCATACGATAATGGGAAGTTGGATCGCTTATTCGTTGTATATAACAAATTTGTTAATACAATGACGCAAGAACCAACTATCGATCAACTACTGCCGTTGCCTGCATCGGAAGAAAATGAAGCATTACCGAAGCATGGCTGGGATTACCTATATGAAGGTGAACCTGCTGAGCTTTTAACTAAATTATTAGTTAGATTTATTGAATCTCAAGTGTATCAAGGTGTTGTTGAAAACGCTGCATCAGAACAAGCAGCGCGTATGTTTGCAATGAAAAATGCAACTGACAATGCTGGTGACATTATTGATGAGCTGCAGTTAATTTTTAACAAAGCCCGTCAATCTGCCATTACACAAGAGATTTCTGAAATTTGTGCTGGTGCTTCAGCGGTTTAGGCAAACTTGTAAAGTTTAGAGGATTTAAAATGAGTACTGGTATTATTGTCCAGATCATCGGTGCAGTTGTGGACGTTGAGTTTCCACAGCAATCCGTACCTCAAGTGTACGATGCACTGACATTTGACGACACTGACCTATCTGAATTGGTGCTGGAAGTTCAGCAACAAATTGGTGGTGGTGTTGTTCGTTGTATCGTTATGGGTTCAAGTGACGGTCTACGCCGAGGCCTTAAAGTAACTAACACTGGTAGCGCGATTAGCGTGCCTGTTGGTGACGAATGTCTTGGTCGTATTGTAAACGTACTTGGTAACCCTATTGACGGTAAAGGCGCTATCCCGACAGATGTGCGTTATGAAATTCACCGTGCAGCCCCTTCTTATGAAGAGCAGTCACTTTCTAACGAATTGTTAGAAACGGGTGTTAAAGTTATCGATCTGATTTGCCCATTTGCTAAAGGTGGTAAAATCGGTCTATTCGGTGGTGCCGGTGTTGGTAAAACCGTAAACATGATGGAACTGATCAACAACATCGCTAAAGCTCACTCAGGTTTATCTGTGTTTGCTGGTGTTGGTGAGCGTACTCGTGAAGGTAACGATTTTTACTACGAGATGGAAGAAGCTGGCGTACTTGATAAAGTAGCCATGGTTTACGGCCAAATGAATGAGCCTCCAGGTAACCGTTTACGTGTTGCTTTGACTGGTTTATCGATGGCTGAGCGCTTCCGTGACGAAGGTAAAGATGTATTATTATTCATCGATAATATCTATCGTTACACACTTGCGGGAACTGAAGTATCTGCATTGTTAGGTCGTATGCCATCAGCAGTAGGCTACCAGCCTACACTTGCTGAAGAAATGGGTATCCTACAAGAACGTATTACTTCAACTAAGAGTGGTTCAATTACATCTATCCAAGCGGTATACGTACCTGCGGATGATTTAACGGATCCATCTCCAGCAACAACATTTGCTCACTTAGATGCAACAGTTGTACTGAACCGTAATATTGCTTCAATGGGTATGTACCCTGCGATCGACCCACTAGATTCTACTTCTCGTCAGTTAGACCCTCTAGTAGTTGGTCAAGAACATTACGACATCGCTCGTGGCGTTCAAGGTGTACTACAGCGTTATACTGAGTTAAAAGACATCATTGCGATCCTAGGTATGGATGAGCTATCTGAAGAAGATAAGCAAATCGTATCTCGTGCTCGTAAGATCCAACGTTTCTTGACTCAACCGTATCATGTTGCAGAAGTATTTACGGGTGACCCAGGTGTTCTAGTATCATTGAAAGAAACGCTACGTGGCTTTAAAGGCCTACTAGCAGGTGATTACGATGATCTTCCTGAGCAAGCGTTCATGTATTGTGGTTCAATCGACGATGCTGTTGAAGCTGCGAAGAAAATGTAACTAAGCGAGGGCACTATGGCTATGACTTTTGATTTGAATGTAGTAAGCGCTGAAGGAGTGTTATTTTCCGGCCGTGCTGAAAGCGTTCAAATTACCGGTTCTGGTGGAGAGTTCGGTATTTTAGCCGGTCACACTCCACTACTTACTGGTATAGTACCTGGCATGGTGCGCTTGGTTAAACAACACGGTGAAGAAGAAATTATCTTCGTATCTGGTGGTACTTGTGAAGTACAACCGGGTGAAGTTACCGTTCTGGCTGATACTGCAATTCGTGCAGAAGATCTAGATTTAGCCAAAGCGCAAGAAGCCAAAAGACAAGCTGAAGAACTGCTTAACAATTCTGCAACTAATCAAGATGTAGATTACGTTCAAGTAGCCGTTCAGCTGGCTGATGCTATTGCTCAATTGCGCGTGCTTAAATTGGTTAAAAAATTCAATTAGTTTGAATTTTTAATTGAACACGTTCAGTTGTCATAAAGCGACCTTAGGGTCGCTTTTTTTATGCCTTTAATACACACAGCATATTGTTAAATTTAATAATTCCCTATAACCTGAACATACTATTTATATTTTCAATGTCATCATTCAGATAAGAGCCCATTATGCCTATTAGTGTTGTTATTCTTGCCGCTGGTAAAGGAACGCGTATGCGTTCAGATCTCCCTAAAGTTCTTCACCCTATCGCTAAAAAACCAATGGTCCAACATGTTATTGATACCGTAAAACAGTTAGATGTTAACGATATCCACTTAGTCTATGGCCATGGTGCAGAATTACTAAAATCGCGGATCAAAGATGAAAAATTAGATTGGGTGCTGCAAGCCGAGCAATTAGGGACTGGGCATGCAGTACAGCAGGCGGCGGATCAATTTAAAGCAGATGAACAGATATTGATATTGTATGGTGATGTGCCATTAATTAGCCAAGAAACGCTAACACATTTATGTCAATCTCAGCCTGAAGGTGGTATTGGTTTACTTACTGTGAAATTAGATAATCCGATGGGCTATGGCCGCATTGTCCGTGATGGCGACACGGTTGTCGGTATTGTAGAACAAAAAGATGCATCAGCAGAACAACTTAAAATTAATGAAGTTAACTCCGGTATTCTCGTTGCTAATGGGGCCGATTTTCAACACTGGTTGTCTTTGTTAGATAATAATAATGCGCAAGGTGAATATTACTTAACTGATGTAATTGCACTTGCGCATAAAGCCGGTCGCACGATTAACGCGGTTCACCCGATTGCAAATATTGAAGTTGAAGGTGTGAACAACCGTATGCAGTTGGCGGAACTAGAACGCGCATACCAACAATTACAAGCATATAAACTCATGGAACAAGGCGTGACTATGCTTGATCCACGCCGTTTTGATTTACGCGGTGAAGTGAATGTTGGTAACGATGTTACCTTTGATATTAATGTGATCATCGAAGGCAAAGTAACGATTGGTCGTGGTGTCACTATCGGTGCTAACTGTATTTTAAAAGATTGTCATATTGGTGATAACTCTGAGATTAAACCAAATTCAATTATCGAATCAGCGACAATCGGTGCTGATTGTAGTGTTGGCCCATTTGCACGTTTACGTCCTAATACAATATTGGAAGACGATGCACATGTAGGCAACTTCGTTGAACTGAAAAAAACAACGTTAGGTAAAGGTTCTAAAGCCGGTCATCTTGCTTATCTTGGTGATAGCATGATTGGTGAAAACGTAAATATTGGTGCGGGTACGATTACTTGTAACTATGATGGGGTAAATAAATTCCAGACGGTGATTGAAGATGGCGCATTCATTGGTTCTGATAGTCAATTGATCGCGCCTGTTACTATTGGTAAAAATGCCACTATTGGTGCCGGATCTACTATTGCGAGAGATGTAGCTGCCGATGAACTGGTGATCACTCGAGTAAAACAACGTCATATCAAAAATTGGCCAAAACCAACTAAAATTGTAAAGTAAGCGTTAAAGTCATTGTCGCGATAAAAAGCAGAGAGTTATCTCTGCTTTTTTGTATTCGTCATTAACTACGCATTACACTGGTGTTGGAATTGGATTACGCTTATGAGTCGTTTTTTTATAGGTATCGATAATTTTAGTTTCAGCTTTAATATCGATGTCTTTCCCTTCTAAGAAATCATCAATTTGATCGTAAGTCACACCGAGTGCCACTTCATCTTCAAGTTGCGGGCGATCTTCTTCTAAATCTGCAGTCGGTATTTTTTGATAAACCTCTTGTGGAGCCCCCAAAAATTCGGCTAGCGCTCTAACTTGGCGTTTATTTAAACCAAATAGCGGCGCTAAATCACAAGCCCCATCACCATGCTTAGTAAAGAAGCCGGAAATGTTCTCTGCACTATGATCGGTTCCCGGTACTAAACCACAATATAACCCTGCAATTTCATATTGTGCAATCATCCGCATTCTTGCTTTGACATTACCTTTATTAAAATCTTGGTTGAATGCGGTGCTTTCTGGTAATCCAGCGGCCTTCACGGATCTGAGTACCTCGGCATGAATACTATCTGCACCTGACTGAATATTGACTGTGACGGCTGTTTTCGGGTTAATAAAGTTAAGTGCTTTTTGAGCATCATTTTCATCCGCCTGTACTGAGTAAGGTAAGCGCACGGCAATAAAATTATAATCATCATTACTGTGTTCAGTATTAAGCTCTTCAATCGCTAGTTGGCATAGTCGGCCACAAGTTGATGAATCAACACCACCACTTATACCTAATACTAAACTTTTTAATCCTGAGTTAGTTAATTGCTGTTTGATAAAGTTAATGCGACTACGGATCTCATCGGCGATATCGATGCTTGGTTTAACTTTCATCTCTGCGATAATTTGTTTTTTAAGTTCAGTCATGGGTCTATCTCCTTGGTTAAGGTTATTGTATCGCGATAAATGGACATTACTAGTTATCTGGCACCGTAAATGGCGACTTTTAAATGGGCAGATCCGTTATGTCGGGGTATTTATATACTATTAAGAGCGAAAAAAAACGGTTCTGTACTAAATCCATACAGCGATTGTTGTTTGTGAGGTTATTTACTAATAACGCTTGCCTATGTGATCGATTTCTCTATAATCGCTCCCACTGACACGGCAACAGCCGCTCAGTATGCTCTTTAACAATTTATTCAAGCAATCTGTGTGAGC
>NZ_JABSQR010000036.1 GCF_013215705.1 Moritella sp.
GCTGGGACACCTCGAGTGTCACCGACATGAGTTGGATGTTTACTGATGCCGTCGCCTTTAATCAAGACATAGGCGGTTGGGACACTTCGAGTGTCACCGATATGAGCTCGATGTTTGCGGGTCATGAAAGTATGCCTAGCGCCTTTAATCAATACATTGGCGACTGGGACACCTCGAATGTCAGATCTATGAGTGGGATGTTTACTGATGCCGTCTTTAATCAAGATATTGGCAGCTGGGACACCTCTAGTGTCAACAGGATGGACGCCATGTTTAGGCGTGCAGTCGTCTTTAATCAAGACATCGGCGACTGGGACACCTCTAGGGTCGGCCTTATGCAACAAATGTTTTACGAAGCTCATTCATTTTCAAGAGACCTAACTGACTGGGATGTTAGTTGGGTCCGCCGCGTCTGGGACTTTGCAAACGACAGCGCATTGACAGAAGAACAACTACCGAATTTTATTCCTTCTAACCTTTGAGGATTAATAATCGGCTCCATGTCAGCTCATTAACTTTCGGTGCGCTAATACTGGGTATTGTCACGGAGATTGAGTGTCAATATGCCATTGTTGACGTGCTAATGCCAGCATGCTGACTTAGGGCTTGTTGTAGTGTACTGAGTTCTGTAATTCGTTCACTGACACTGCGTGTAGAGTAAATTTGTTTTTTATCAGCCCTGGCTGTATTCCAATTTTTACAAGGTAGCCCATTGAGTTCTCGTATTGTGCGTTCAACTTCAATACGAGAACTCTTTGCGCGCTAAACCCGCTAGGGAATTCGGCAAGGTCTAATGCATTATTCAGTCCCACTGGCTTCTTTTGCTTGTCTGTTTGCTGCAACGATACACCCGTCATTATTAGACAAAACCACAATGGGTTTATTACGCTAGTCTGGGCGAAACATGCATATCAACAATCAATAAGTCAGCATCAAAAATACCGACACCTTCCGTTGAATCACCACAGGCTTTACTAATAAAAGTGGAACTTGGATGCTCGATAAGAATTTCGTCTAAGGTACATATAAACTGGCTATATTCAGCTGTAGGGCTTCAAAACTAGTGATACTGGTACTTGCATAGATTGGAATTACACTCATAACAAACACTATTTTTTATACAGTTTCTGTTTTAGGTTGGTTATAAGGAAAACTCAAGAAGTGAGGTTTATTCCACCATTTGATTTGAACTCCTCCAGGGGAGAGAGAGATTAAATCTTACGGCTAAACTTCCGATAAATTCACTCCTCTTCGCCTACCGCGTTTTCGCAAATTTTTCACGTTTTGGACACAACGGTGGACACGCTACTATAGCTCAAGCCTTGCCAGTAAAGGATCGTGATGATCATTTAAAGATCGTTAATGTCAAAGTTGTGACACCTTTTGACACAAAGTGATAAACCCTTCTGATTTAATGAGGCGATAAATTGCAATTTACCCAAATCACCTTGGTTGAGCACCAATCCAAAGGCTTAACATATTTTATCATGCAAAATTTACCAACTGAGTTGATTATATTTATGCACTAAGAAAACGGCTAGACAGGGTGATTTTATACAGTGTTATTTGTATTTTGGTGAACGCAGTCTCGATTTGCCAAAAGGCAGTCAGGTTTATCTTGTAGTCTAAAATTAATGTCAATATAATCAGTTGTATAGATAGTCCTGTTATACAAATGTTAGGCACTAGGTGATATGAAATTAATACCGCACAGTAAATGTAGTTTCTTTGTTCAGTTGGATAAGTCTGAATGTAAAGAAAGGCTTAGTCGTCATATTGGAAAAGTGTCTTATAACAATTGGAAAAGAGAGCCGGTCTCTGCATTTAGTGGAAAACTGGATGTAGATGGCTTTAAAGTACGCAGAAATATTGATTACAAAAATGGTTTTATTCCAATATTATCAGGAATATTTGTACCAGAAAGTGATGGTACAAATATTGAAATTACTGCCAAAATGTCAACTGGTACAATCCTGTTAATGTCAGCTTTCTATAGTTTTATCTCGATTCCTTTGATGGGTGCTCTGTATACCGATTCTATTATGTTTAAAATTATTCCGATGTTTATGATGGTATTTGGGTGGGTTTTAATAAATACAGCCTTTTGGTATGAACAACCAAGATCAATATCTAAGCTAAAAGATCTTCTAAATGAAAAGTGCTAACAAGTTGCTGCATTCGGACTCGTCAACCTGTTACTTTTTTTGCCATAAACCCGGCAAAAACAGCGCCAGTTTAACTCACCGCTGAGCAAGGCGTTATACCTCACAGTTAAAAAGGAACTTTCGATGTTTAAGCTGGAAACTAGCCGTCTGATTCTTCGAGATATGATGCTCAGCGATGAAAGTAAATTTGTAGCTATGTCTCAAGATGCAAAGTTTCAGCGTTTTTATGATGAAAGTGACTGTGAACCAAATAAATATCGAGAACTCACCCAATTATTTGTTGCACAAGCTAATGAGCTTCCCCGTCAATCCTATCAATTGGCTGTCGAAAGCAAAGAAACAGGTATGTTTATTGGCACCGTTTGTTTACGATTAGAGGTAAATAAAGAAGCTTCTATGGGGTGTGCCTTTTCTAGAGAATCACAGGGAACTAAGCTTAGTTTTGAAGCAGCCCAAGCCCTAGCAAATTTTGGTTTTTTCGAATTAGGTGTACGTCGTATTTACGCAGAAACTATCAGCAAAAACTTCCCTGCTATAAAGTTATGTAAGTCACTAGGAATGAGACAAGAAGCTTACTTTAAAGAGCATCGCTTCTTCAAAGGTAAGTGGTGGGATACGACAACTTTAGCTGTTCTTAGTACTGAATGGGTCAAGGAATAATAAGCAATTCAAATCGCTGGTAACTCATTACTTATCAGTTATATGGTACATCGAAAACATAACAAGCAAATAAATCGGGACTAAAAACAGTTGGTTTTGCTCCTGCGTCGCTTATTTAGCCAACAATTATTTGTCTCTTAATGAGGCGTTGGTAGAACAAACAAGGTATGTCGTATGAATTGGTTATCCGCTCCTCAAATAAAGGGTAGGTACGTTACTCTAGAGCCACTGAGTATTGAACACATTGATGAGCTAAAAGAGGCTGTTTTGGATGGGGAGCCTTGGAAATTATGGTATGCAAATGTCCCGTCTCCTGAATTAATGAATGGATATGTAGATGAAGCAATTAAAGAATCACAAAAAGGTAATATTGCTTTTTCGGTAAGGTGTAATAAAACAAATAAAATTGTAGGGACAACCCGATTTTATAATGTTGATGCTAAAAATAAGCGAGCGATGTTGGGTTATACATGGTACTCATCATCTGTGAGACGCTCACCAGTTAATACAGAATGTAAATTACTTTTACTATTGCACATTTTTGAAAAGCATTCTGCAATAGCTGTTGAATTTAGAACTCACTTCTTTAACCACAATTCTAGAAAAGCCATAGAAAGGTTAGGAGCCAAACAAGATGGTATTATCCGCAACCATCAAATTTTAAAAGATGGATCGATTAGAGATACTGTTGTTTATTCAATCATTAACTCTGAGTGGCCAGCAGTAAAAAACAATTTGCAAAGCAAGTTCTGCTAACAATAAGAATAGGTGTTGCGCAGCCGACACCTTATTCGGGTGTTGAACAAGCCCGAGCCCTTCTTTATATAGTAAATTACGTGTTTGAGCTTGGTGGGTACTTCGCCTTTCGGCTAGCTCTTTCGTGTAATGTCAACGCACCTTATAAACCATCGCCACTTTGTCGCCATAAATTTAAATTTAACGTTTAACTCATTGATTTTAATTAACTTAAATTGTCGGTTATATATCCATTAGGTTACTTACGCTATATGGGATTGTATAATATTGTAAATAATCCATGGTTATTTAAGAGGACTGGCGCACGAAAATGTAAATTATGGTATGTGGTTGCGTTGTTAGTGTGAATTAAGGCTTTTTATCACTATAAATAGGACTATATATGCTAGATTAGGTCTTGTTAGGATTGAATGTTTATTTCAATAGCGATATTGCGAACAAGGTAGGTAGTGATGGACTGGATAATGTGCGTGCGAAGTTATATTAAGGTAGTGGAAGAGGGTAGTTTTAATGGCGCGGCTTATCAGCTTAATACTACAGGGTCTGCGATCAGTAAGCGTATAAACTGGTTAGAAGAGAAAGTGGGTGTGCAGTTACTTAAGCGAACCACGCGATCGCTTGATCAAACAGAAGCTGGTCAGCTATTTTACCAACGGTCACGATTGCAACTTGATCAGTGGATGTCGCTGGTGGATGAGGCGCGTTCGGTAAATCAAACGCCTACCGGGATATTAAAGATTGGTGCCACAACAGCCGTTGGCTCTAAGTTCATCATTAAATACCTCAATGATTTCTTACTGATGTATCCAAAAATCAAAATACAGCTGTTGACCACATCTCCGGGGCAAATGCCCGAGACTTATGTGGATGTTTTTATTAGTCGCGATTTGGAACAGTTAAATTCGCATAACTATAAAGCTATTGAACTGTTTAAAAACGACGCTAAGTTTTTTGCTTCGCCTGACTATATCGAGAAATATGGTAAGCCTGAAACCATTGATGATCTTGAATCTCATAACATGCTAATTTGGGGCGAAAGGCCAATACGAGAAGTGAAGCTATCGACGGGTAATCGCATTACTTTGCGGGGTAATTTTGCCACCACCAACCCTGAGGCTTTGTTCTATGGGGCTAAGTGCGGTATGGGTATCTTACTTGCCAGTCAGAAAATGCTTGAAGATTTAATTGAGGTGGGTGAATTGGTACAAGTATTACCTGATGTAACGGTCGATCATGGTTCGGTGTGTGCTTATTATCCAACCCTTGATTATGAACATACTCGTACGCAGTTATTTATCAAATATTTAAAAGAGCGAATACAGCTAAAGGGATAGAATTCGGTTGATCATACTGTTATGCAGTGTTAAAAGTTACATAAATATGTTTTCGTAGTTTTTTGATGTTAAGAATTTTTAGTTGTTAATGTTTCATGCTACTAATATTCCTTTTTGTATTAGGGAATATAAATTTATGTTAGATAATTCAGCACGTTATTCATCCATTGCTCTGGCTAAAGAAATTGAATCACCAGAAAATCCAGAAGGGTTAGAGAAGCGCGTTGCTTTGATACCGAGTGATGTAGGCCTGCTTGTTCAAGCGGGTATTAAAGTTTATGTTGAGTGCGGTGCTGGCGATGGCGTCGGTTTTAGTGATGACGAATATTTAAAAAATAATGCCATTATGCAAACGGCAGAAGACATTTATGTTAATAAATCACTGATCATTAAATTTAAAGGTCCAGCGCTTGCCTCTGTAGAGCAAATGAGTGAAGGCTGTACTTTATTCTGTATGGCTCATTTTCATTCCTACCCAGACCGCGCTAAATTGCTGCAAGATAAACGTATTAATGTGATTGCGATGGAAGAAATATGTGATTCACCTAAACATGAGCCTGATCATAAGATCCTTGCTCGTGTAGCGATGAATGCTGCATTAATACCTTTTATCAACGAGCAAAGTATAGGTGATTTACAAGTCAGAGTTATCGGTTGGAGTGAGCGACTACGCGGTGGTATCAAGCGCGCTGGAAACCGTTCAGCAGCTTCATTACAGGTCATTCAACCAACACTTGCATTTGACGAACTAGATGCTGTCGGCCCTAATGCGCTGTATTTCTATGACAGCCAGAGTTTTAACGATCAGCAAGACATATTGTTACAGCTACATAATGCGGGTACCCATATTTTTGATTTGAGTGAATTTGAACGTGAGCACGGACAACAAGCAATGTCAGCTTACCGTGACAGTCACCCGCCGCAAGAATTTGGTTTACGTCGTATCCAGTGTTTACACGAAACAGGTCAAGCTGGTGCTAGATATGGGCTGTCATTATTAAAAGAACGTAAACCGTCTGTGGATGTCGCCAATATTAAAGCGGTGATCCTTGGTTATGGTAATGTGGGGCAGGGTGCTTTAGATGAATTGCATCAACAAGGAGTCAAACATATCCATATATTAGGTCGTGCGCAGACCGCAAAAGAGAGTATTGGTTATTGGCTAAAAGATGTTGATATCGTGATTAATGGTGCCGAACAGCCTTCCGAGCTTAGAGGCAAAAATTTCTTAATCAGTAACCAGCATGTGAAAGAATTAATACCTGACAATTCTGTTATTATCGATTTAGTGGGTGGCAGCGCGACTAACCGTAGTCCGGTAGAACCTGTGATCGGTTGTAGCTTCTTGACTCAGCCTTATTTTATCCAAGACGGCGTGTTGATCTCATCGCTATGGGGTTGGCCAATGATGGGCATGATGCGTGAAACGGCGGTTCGCTATTCAGGGCAAATTACCGATGTATTGATTGGTCGTGAGAAATTGATTGATGGGCTTGATAAGTTAACGCCGGGTGTGAAACTCGCTCTGGTTTGTGGTCCTTTTTAATCACAAAGCCCCACACGTGGTGGGGCTGATTATTATTGTGAATAAAAATTGCGTATTGGCTCTAGTTCAACGTATTCAATAACGGTATTTTTAACCAGTTTCTGAATAGACTGCTTATCTGCAAATACAATCAGTATGTTACGTGTTGGTATCACATCAACGATAGCGAGATCATATTTCTTCACGAGTGCTGTCGCTGTACCTTTACCTCCCTTTTGATATTTTACATAATACCGATTCAACCTGTTGTCCTTTGTTATTTCGGTTATGTTTGTTGACTCTGTCACTGGCGTGGACTGATGTGAATAAGCCATCGGAACCACGAGTACCAGAGCCCAGAAAATACTGACATATCGAAGTTGAAAACGAACCCCTTGCTGTGCCATAGCTACTCCTTATTGGAAGTTTAATCCCCAGGTTTCTAAGCTCCCAGTATCTTGACTGTCCATATCGATGATCTTTAATTGCCAACGACCATTTGATTCATAGCCTGAGAAGTCGACATCATAAGTCGTATTCAGGTTTCTATCTGAACCACCGCTATTGTTGTGCAATATCGCTTTAGCACCTTCTGGTGACGTTAATATTACTTTTAAATCGCCAATGTAGCTGTGCTTGATATTTAGCTTAATACTCACCATTCCAGCATCGCCATTACGTTTAACATCTATGTTACTGACGACGCCGAAAAATGAATTATCTGGGATAACGACTCTTGTACTATTGGTATAATTTGTAGCACCGTCAGGGCCATCACAGCCTGCATCTAGATAGTCATTTGCCGCGGTCGCATTAATCAATCCATAGCCGGTTCTGTTGTCTCGACCTGCAACATCAATATCCGTTGCTGAAGCTTTTAATGCAGAGCGAATCTGTGCAGCACTACATTGAGGGTGATAACTCCAAACAAGACCCGCTACACCGACTGCATGTGGTGTCGCCATAGAGGTCCCGTTATAATATTGATAGTCTTCACCTGTCGTTGTGGACACTGTGACTTCTTGTTCTAGCATTGCTGATAGTTCAAGGCCAAGGGTTCTATCGACTGAAACTGAAACGATTGGATAACTATTGTTGTCATCTAATACAAACGGATTTTGCAAACCAGATAAGGCATCATTACTGTAGATTATTGCGGCTTGGGCGCCTGCATTATGACAAGCTTTTACAGGATCAATTTCTGGTCGATAACCAGTACGTTGATTCTCAATACGCTCAGTTAAACAAACTTTCCCTGTCATGTCGCCACAGTTATAATTGTTGTCTGAAATATCGCAGCGTGCGAGTTTCCCTGTATAAGAACCTGCAACAGGACTCGACTGATAATTGCCAGTGCCATCAAGCGTTTTGCGGTTGTGCGGAACAATGCCACGGTCAAAATAGCGTTGGCCGTTAATCACAATATCAGACAGGACACCTTCGCCAACGGTGACTGTTGAGAGAATTGCAACCCCTGGTGCTGCCACTTCAACTTGATCGGTGGCTTGGGAGAATGCGGCGTGGTGATTTTGATTATCTACCGCTGCAATTGACATAACAGAATCATATGAAGCTGGATAACTGTGTGCGGTGTTTCCAGAATTACCGGCAGCGGCAATAAGCAGGACACCATTATCAGATAGTTCTTGCAGCGCATCACGTTCTGTTCGGCTCGATTGACTGCCGCCTAAGCTCATATTAACGACATTGGCACTGTTCTGCGCGCAGGTATCAATTGCTTTGACTAGGCTGGATGAATAACCCCAACCAGATTCATTGAATACTTTCACAATATGTAAGTTTACATTTTGATTTGGCATTACACCGACAACACCGTCACCATTGGCTATCGCAGCGATGGTGCCAGCAACATGAGTGCCATGAGCATTATGATTACCTGGAGCGTTCCAACTGCCAGTGCCGCTATCATTGGTGCCTGAGACCTGATTTCCGCTTAGGTCGTTGTGAGTAAGGTCGTAGCCGGAATCAATAATACAAATGGTCCGATTTCCGGTATCACTATCGTTTAGACCTGCAGTATTAATCGCCCCTTGTCCCCAAGGAATGGACTCACTTAATAAAAAACGAGGCGGGTCGAATTCTACATATTCAACGTCAGTGTTGAGCTGTAAATTCGCAAGTGCTTGCGGTTCGATCTCGACACTATAAAGCGGTTTACTTCCGAGCTTCTCCACTTTTTTGGCGTTTACTCGTTCGAGAACTGATTCTTGAAGTCGCTTGGCGCCCCAAACGGGATTGAGTCCCATCATAGAAGGCGCATCAGCGTCGGTGTCTTTGAATTTAACGATGTATTTTATCGGTAAATCGAGTTCATCAAACTGAGGAAAAGCATTTGCATAGCTAATTCCTAAGGTTGAAATAGCTGTCGCTATTGCCATTGAGTTTAATAATTTATTTTTTTTATTGAGTTTGTTTTTCATGTTGCCCGGTTCCTTATTGAGCGAAAATTATTACCTGCTGTAAAATGGTCGTAATACTTTCCTATTCGACTTGCAGAACCTGAGTTATAGAATTATAAATTAAAATTATCAATGTTGGACATCATTTAAAGCGAACAGAATCGCATTAAATAATAATGAAAATGATTTTTATTGACATCTGGTGTACCTATTTAATAGTATCTATATTGTTTGTTCTTTGTGTGTTTATTGATCGCACTGGTCAGATGAGTTGTTGATTATGTTACTGATTTTAATAGTAAAATGTGAAGATTAATTAAAGGGGGTTGTGATCTTGGTTAAATATAAATCAGGGGGGGTGGTTGGTTATTTTAGTGGGACGTTAGAAGGCGAAGGGAGGAGGGGAAACCTGTTTAGAAGAGTGTACGTATCCCTTAGTATTGACAGGTGATACGTACTTATTTATTCGTTTATCTAGCAGTCACTACCATAGCGCTGCGTAATATAAGTCTCAAAATCATCGCATAATTGACCATCCGAAACGTGATTGTCAGCAATGGTCTCGGCACCATCAACAATACTGATTTTTGCGTTTAATGCTGCTGGTTTAATTCGAGTTCTGTTCTGCGCAGCCTCGATTTTTGCTTGTTCTTGTAGCCAAGCCTGCTCACTGGTTTTATTACAGGTTTCAGCAAGGTAAGCGGCAGAGAAACCTTCGCCAGTTAAGCTACGTAGGGTTGCATCGTGACTAATGCTGTTACCCGGTTTCCAGTAATGCTCAGCCAGTAACGGACCAATTGCTGGATTATCGGTTAGGTAGCCAAATTCTTTAATAAAGTAAGCGCGAGTTTGATACACAGCCATGTGCGCAAGTAGGTAACCTTGGTAAGAACAAGCGGCTTCTTGCGATAGCAAATGTGGAACCGCTAGTAATGGTCGCGGACTTGCTGCTAGGCCAAGAATACGTTGCTCAGTATCACGGGCTAGCGTCGTTAAGTATTCAGGCGTTAACAAGTCTTCATCAGCGCTATACACAGCCCATTCAAAATAAGGCACCACTAAGATACTGCGTTCTTGATAAGCTTTAAACGGCTGTTTTGCTGCAATTAATGCTTGGATTACCTCGTCTGGCACCACTTCACCATCGGTGTTATAAGCATATTGTTTAAGCCAGTCACCGTCGTTTAATAAGCTATCGCAGAACATAGATTGGGTTTCTGCATATGCCATTGATGTTGGTGCAAACTCTTGTGAGAAACACGGCGAGTTTAATTTAATATTGGCAAAGTGAGCTGCATGGCCACCTTCATGGAACAAGGTATTGATGCCATCATAACCACTGCCGATTTGATCGGGCTTCGCGTTACTGGTGAAATTTATTTTACCCGCTTGCCACTTATCTTCAGCATAAAACGACGGGATCGGACCGTGGCAGAAACCATTTTGGTATTTACCCGGTCGGTCTAACAAATCGAGGGTCAAATCAGCTTGTGAGTAATCGATATTTAGACGACCGAATGATTCCATCCAACGACGTAATGATTTTGAGAACGGCACATAAGGGTCAAGTTGACGTGCGGCATCACCAGCATACATAAAGCTAAAATTATGGCCTTGAATCGCGCTGTCGCCTTTAGTCTCGGCCAAATTTTGGATGCTACTTTGGTTTTGTTCACGTGTACGTAATTCAAAGTCATCTAAAACAGTGAACAGTTGCTCTGGTGTCATCTGCTCGGTTTTATTGACTTTGTAATCAAAGAAGTTACGGAAGCCTTGCTGACGAGCAAAGTCATTACGTTGTTTAACAAGGTCAATATAGCCGTTGTTAAGCACCCATTGTTCAAGGTCTAATAGCGCTTGGTGTGCTGATTGTCGAACTTCTTCATTATTACTGGTGCGAATATTCGCGGCTAGCACGGTTAAAGATGCTTGCTGCTTATCCCCGTTTTCATCATTGCAATACATCAGGTAATCTTGACGTTTGGTAAATAACGTCGATTCACTGCGAATGAGGGCGGCCATTTTATCTCTGCCTTCAGCGCTTTCAATTGCATTGGCATCAAAAAAGGCTAACCAGCCTTTGAGTCCTTGTACCAGTTCATCATCATCGGTTAGCTGTAATAGTACGTCAAGATTACAACGTGTTGCTTGAATGTGACTTGGGTCTGAGATGAATGCACTGAGCTGAGCTTCTGCAGCGGCAAAGCCTTCATGGTCATCACTGATGCCCATGTAGGTTTGCCAAAATAGATCTTCTTTGCGGCGGTGTAGTGCTAAATAATCATCATTGAGTTGATTAAAATAATCTTGTGGGTTCACAACGTCTCCTTGTTAAAACAGCGTATGATAGTGGCTACTGGTAATAGTGCGAAAGGCACTGGGTGAATGTATACGCTAATTTACTATTTATTTAAAATGAAGCTTATTAAAAGCTATAGTCATTAAAATGAAAGGGAATACAGTCAAATTTTAGAAAATTCTTGTCCCTTATAAGTAAAGTTAATACACTTTAGGTTTTTGCAAATCATATATATCATTAATAACACTTTTAGGACCACTATGTATACAGATGAAGACCTTAACAATGCAGTAGATAAAGGTATTTTACTGCTTCGTCCGTTGACGAGTTTCGACGTGACCAATTATTATCTAAGCACGTGACAATTGCAGATGAAGAACATATCCGTTTAATCGGTGGATTTAACGATATTTTTATTGTTATTGCTTGTGCGTTGCTATTGTTCTCATCACTGTGGGTGGTTAAATCGATAGATCCGCGCTTAGGTTTAGTCACTTTTGCCGCGCTATCGTGGGCGCTTGCGGAATTTTTTGTTCTGAAAAGAAAAATGGCCTTTCCTGCGATTATGTTATTACTCGCCTTTATTGGTGGTGTATTTAAGTTATCAATGGAAGTATTTTCATCGCTTGATGAGCAAGCTATTATTGCTGCGACTGGCGCATCGGTTATTGCCGCTTTCTGTCACTGGCGTCGCTTCAATGTACCTATTACGATTGCAGCGGGTACTGCTGCAATGATCGGCTTTATCGTGTCTTCTTTCATATCTGCATTTACGACGCCTGAAACGATCAATGTATTAACGGATTGGATACTGGTCGTTATATTTGCCTGTGGTATTTTAACTTTCTTGTTTGCTATGTATTGGGACTCTTCAGATCGCGAACGTATAACAAACCGAACTGATACCGCATTTTGGTTACATTTATTATCAGCACCATTGATTATTCATCCGGTATTTTTAAGTGTTGGTATTTTGAATGGTGATGAAAGCATCAGTAGTATCGTGATTATTATTACGTTGTACTTATTGATGTCGCTGATTTCGATTATTACCGACCGCCGTGCCTTTATGGTGTCATCATTGGTATATGTGCTGTATGCATTATCAAGCTTAATAAGCATGTATGGTGATGTCGGTACTAATTTTGCTATTACGGGTGTGGCGATTGGGGCTGCATTATTATTGTTGTCAGCATTATGGCATCCCGTTCGCGGTATGATTGTGACAGTATTGCCTAACGTGGTGAAACAATTAGTACCCGATGCAAGATAGGTAAATGATCCAATATTACTGTGGATTAAGTTGCTGACTTAATTCACAGTCTGTTAGTTGTTAGTCTCGATAATTAAGGGCACAAAAACATACCCAAAATGTTCGTGGCAATACTCAATCTCACCTTGTGCATTTTTTTGTAATTCAAAAATACTGTTGTTAACGGGGATAATCAGTTTACCGTTAGGCGCGAGTTGATTGACTAATTCGTCTGGGATCTTATCAGTCGCTGCAGCGCTAACTAAAATTCGGTCGAAAGGCGCATGTGTCGCAAGACCGAGTCTGTTTTCGGTGATGAAAAATTCAATATTGTCCCCACCAAAACGCTGGCAGTTGGTTTCCCCAAACCGTTTTAAAACGGGGATGCGTTCAACAGCAAATACAGATCCTGTCGGCCCAACTAAGTAAGCCAGCAGCGCGCTACTCCAACCTGAGCCAGAACCCACATCCAATATACGCTGACCCGTTTCTGGTGCTAACCATAACAGCATGTGCTTCACGGTCGTTGGTTGGCTGATTGTTTGCGCATGGCCGATAGAGAAGGGCGCATCATAGTCTGCCATATGCTGGTTATCAGTTGGCATAAAACAGTGCCGCTCGACGGCTACAAAAGCTTGGTTAACACGTTGCTCTAGCGTTGTATTATTCATTGCTGATATTACCTTTTTTCGAAAATAATAAACAAATTTGAATGTTCGAATCATATGCTCGTTATTTATCTTTTCTTCTATTTCTATTTCTATTTCTAATTCTAGCTCAGCGTTTATGATGATTTTTAGGTATTTATAAATTGTGTTCGATATGCGCTATTTGTACCACATTTAGAGGTATTCTTAACCTGTACATTTACGTCATTAAATCTTGATCTAGATCAATAAACCCGAATTCATAGCATTGGCCTGCATATACAGGTAGAATGCCCCCTCAAAAAATTACAATAAAAGCATTAAGTGGGTTATTTAGCATGAGTAGAAAAATAGAATTATTGGCACCGGGTGGTGATGTAGAAGCGATTAAAGCGGCGATTGTAGCTGGTGCAAATGCTGTCTACTGTGGTTTGGATATGTTCAATGCCCGTAACCGTGCGTCCAATCTTTCATTTGATGAGCTAAATGGCGTATTACGACTTGCACACGAACACAGCTGTGAAGTCTTTTTAACCCTGAACGTCGTGATCTTAGAGCACGAAGTTGTTAGCTTAGTACGCCTGCTTAATAAACTGGTTAACAGTGGTATTGATGGCATCATCGTACAAGACTTAGGTGTCTTCAACATTGTTAAAAAGCATTTCCCATCATTACATATCCATGCTTCTACTCAGTTAACAACGCACAACGAAGGTCAGGTTTTATTCTTACATAAAATTGGTGCAATGCGTGTCAATTTATCTCGTGAGCTAAACCTTGGTGAAATTAAGCAATTAACAACAGTTGCGCATGACCATGATGTACTGACCGAAGTATTCGTGCATGGCGCACTATGTATTGCATTCTCTGGCCAATGTTACTCAAGCTCAGTAAGTGTGGGTAACTCAGGTAACCGTGGTCGTTGTAGCCAAGCATGTCGTGATGAATACGAAGTGACAGCTGAAGGTCATCGTTTCCCACTTAACTTAAAAGACAACTCGGCTTATTTTGACTTACCGCAGCTAGTTGATGCTGGTGTTGATTCATTAAAAGTTGAAGGCCGTATTAAAGGCGCTCACTATGTTTACACAGTTGTAGATACATGGCGTAAGCAGATCAATAACTTTGTCGAGTCTGGCAAGTTATTAGCTGACGATGGCAATCTGCATAAAGTATTTAACCGTAGCTTTACTAACTCATTCTTGCAGGGCGACCTAAACAAGAAAATGTTTACTGATAATCCTCGTGATAACAGTGTGAACTACGCAGTTGAAAAAAGTGATGCGATCTCGGTTGTACAAATCCATGATGTAAAGCAAGACCTTTATACTGATAAAAATGCTTTAGGCGCAGAACTAGCAGAAAAGATTAAAGATCTAAGCATTGATAAAATCGGTCTCACATTAGCATTTACGGCGAAAGAAAATAGCCCATTAACGGTCAACATTATTGCTGGTAATACGTCGTTTGAAGTGACAAGTAATTCTGTATTGCGTATTGCAGATGAAATCTCAATCACACCAGAAACAGTTGAGAAACGTTTTCGTAGCTTCAACAATGCAACGTTTGATCTTGCGCCTATGAACTTTGATAATTTTGATGCAAATTTAACTGTACCGTTTAAAGAATTAACTGAACTGAAAAACCAAGTGGCGTTTTTATTGAATGGTTCGCGTGATGTGGTTAAACACGTTGATGTTCCCGCATTACCTAAACACCCTAAAATAGAAGATACGCCTAAGTTATCACTGCTTATTGCTAACGTAAAAGATTTACACCTTGCTGACGTAACAGATGCAGATATCTACTTCAAGATCCCAGAAAGCTTGAAAAAGAACTGCCCCAAACACATTAAACTATTACAAGAAAACCCACGTTTAATTCCTTGGTTTCCAGCAGTATTGATTGGTAAAGATTACCTCGAGTCAGTGAAGATCCTGGAACAAGTCAAACCTAAGCGTATCGTCACTAACAACACGGGTATTGCTTATAAAGCGTTTGAAATGGGTATCGAATGGGTTGCTGGGCCGTTCTTAAACACCACCAACTCACACGCATTGCTCACCCTACAAGAAGAGTTAAACTGTGCCGGTGCGTTTATTTCTAACGAGATAAATCGTGGTCAAATTAGAAACATCACCCGTCCAAAGAACTTTAAACTGTTCTACAGTATTTACCACCCAATCCTGATGATGACAAGTCGTCAATGTTTCTTCCAACAAACGGTTGGCTGTAAGAAACCGGCGATTGAAGATGGTTGCATGCTGAAATGTGAGAAAGCGACCACAATTACTAATGTTAAAGGTATTTCGTTTGCGGTTGATAAACAAAAAGGCGGTTACCCAAGCATTTACAATGACGAGCAGTTCTTAAACTTTGATGCAGTAAATGACTTCTCTCATCTGTTTGATGAATTCTTTATTGACCTTACTAACATTGGTGCAGGCTCTAAAAAAGAACAAGACAAAGTAGAGCTAATCAAACACTTTGAAGCGTTACTCGCGGGCGATGAAGCGTCAAAAGTAGCATTAATTAACCTAGTACCTGTGGCAACAAATGCGCAATATACTCAGGGTTTATAAGCGTTAGCGATAAGCTTTAAGCTCAATAACTCGAATATTTTAGTTAAGCCAAGTGTTGCTGATTGTAGTGAAAATACATGATGCGAAACTTGGCTTTATTTTTATGTACTTAGTCATATCCCATTTTCTATTTCATCGAAAATGTGGTCAGTATCAGAATGTAATGCCTATAATTACTATTTAGTAGTGGTTATCTGCTGGTTTATAGCGGATTGTGGTAGGTTATTATGATATGAATGTTTTACATATACACTCTGATTACCCTGACGGCCGTAATGATCTAAGTACGCCTGCTGTTAAATCCTTATTAGATGCCACCTCTGGTATTGTTAACACCGTATTTGTTATTCATCGTACCCCATGGCCTTGGCTAGTGCGTGTTATTCCGCATAACCCTAAATTGTATTCGATTTACTATTGGGGCTTACCGTTTGGCTTTGCGTTGACTTTATCACTGTTTCTTGCTCGACACCTTCTGTTTAATCTTATCCAAACGCAGCAGATCAACTGCCAGCTTATTCATGGTCATAAACTGGCGATTGATGGCACGTTAGGCGCTGCAATCGCCAATCAAATGGGTATACCGTATTTTCTATCGATTCGAGGGGGAACTGATGTGCGTATTCTGCAGCACAAAGCCTTGTTACGAAGTCGTTGGAAAAAGGTATTAGAAGAAGCTGAACATATATTCTGGGTGAGTTGTTGGGCGAAAAAACCGATAAACGAAATGCTGAAAACCACGATTAATACATCCACGGCTCAATCTAGTTTATTACCTAACCCCTGCGAAATGAGGCCGATAGAAAATATGAGCCCGGTTAATGATGCGGCGAATTTTGTTACTGTTTTTCGTTTCGAGCAGTATGAGCGAAAAGGTATCATGCCATTATTGGAGGCTATATCCAAACTAAGTGTTATATATCAAAATATTAGGCTGGATATATATGGTTCAGGGCCTGCAAGTAAGATTAAAACAGTACAAGATAAGATCGACGCATTATCGTTAAATGGAAAAGTTACAATTAAAGGGCGTATTGATAACACGCTTTTGCAACATAAGTTGAAACAATACTCGGCATTTTTATTGCCCAGTAACAATGAGTCTTTTGGAATGGTTTTTGTCGAAGCGCTATTTTCTGGGTTGCCCATTTTATATCATGCCAATACCGGCATTGATGGTTACCTGGATGATATTGATGTTGGCATTAAGGTGAACAATCAAGGTGTAGATGAGTTAGCAAACAAGGTTGAAGAGTTAATCGTTCGACATGATTTTTTCCAACAGCGTATTAAGTGTGCGTTAGAAACCCATGCATTAGATATTTTTGAGAAGAAAACCGTCGTTAATCATTATCAGTGTTTAGTTGATGGTCTTGATCTGGAGTATTCACATGTCGAATAGAAAAGTGCTTGTTATTGCATCGGCTGGAGGACACCTTACTCAAGCATTATGCGCTTGTAGCCATGTCAATGATATTGTATTAGTGACAACAATGTCACTCGTTAACGATGATAAAATTAAGAAAATTTACACTATGTGGTCAACACAAAAAAATGCGTTTATTCACTTCGTTAATATTTTTTATGCGTTGTATGTTCTGGTAAAAGAAAGGCCTCGGGCAGTATTTAGCACGGGGGGCCCCATCGTTTTACCCTTCGCGTTAGTGTGTAAGTTCTTACCGATAAGGTTTGTGTATTTGGACACATTATCACGGGTGGTTGAATTGTCTAATACTGGGAAAATGATCCATAAATATAAATTGTATGATGAATTTATGTCGCAATGGGAAGCGGTTGCTAACCAATATAACGTCGGCTATGCAGGGAAAACCTTTGATTTAGAAGGTCTCGTGAATAGGGTCATTACGCCGCTATCATCGCCAGATAAACCCTTGGTCTTAGTGATTACTGGCACTAATTCTTATCCTTTTCCACGTTTGATAGCGGCAATGGCAAAACTCGATATTTACCACGATCCAAACGTACGTTGGTTTATTCAAACCGGTGGTTTTGAGGTTGATGTGAAACCGGCCAATGGCGAAATTGTGACTATGGTTACGAAAGACAAAATGGATGCTTTGGTGAAAGAGAGCAGCCTCGTCATTAGTCATTGCGGTGTCGGCAGCATCAATCACATGCTGATTTATCAGAAGAAAGTGATATTTTTACCAAGGTTGGAGCGATTTGGTGAATTTTCTGATGATCATCAACTGCAAATAGCCAAACAGTTAAATAATCCCAATATGGCTGTTGTGTACCCAGATGAGTTATTGCCAGTTTATGCCGTGGCAGAGCTAATCGCTATACCTCGATACGATCAATCCATTGATATTACCAATCATGCTTTTGCAGCGGTTATCGATAAAAAATTATTCGTTGAGCAAAGGGAAGATTCTTATGGCTAAGAAAATATTAATTTCTGTTGTTATTGTTGATTTTTTTAAAGCGGAACGTGTTGTCCATAATGTCGAAAGAATACTGACTCAACAAGGTGACTTTGATACCGAAGTGATCATTATTGATAACTCGATGGATAGTGGTAATAAGAAAATACTGTCGCAATATCAAGATACCAATAATGTGACGTTAATTTTTAATCAGCAAAATAATGGTTATACCCGAGGCAGTAATCAGGGGGCGTATTTATGCAATGGTGATTACTTGTTGTTTGTTAATCCGGATATTGAGTGGAAGTCTGCAAGTACATTGGCGGATATTGTTGCTATTTATAACCGGGATCCTGACATCGGGATCGTCGGTACCCGACAATTAAATGATGATGGTTCGACACCTGATACCGTGCGCCGCTTTCCTAATTTTCTCGCGCAAGTAGTACGCAGAACGTCACTAAGAAACTGGCCTTTGTTAAAAGGCATTGCTGAGTACTACGAATACGTAGAGTTCGATTATTTCAAGTCGGCTAATGTGGACTGGTTACAATCGTCATTTATGGCTATAAGCCGTGAGGTTTGGGGTGAAATTGGCGGTTTTGACAATCGATATTTTATTTTTATGGCCGATCCCGATATTTGCTATAAATGTTGGGAACTGGGCTACAAAGTCCATTATGAGAGCGAGATAGTGGTAGGCGCTGATGGATTACGTTGTAGTGATGGTGGCTTTAAAGACGTATTCACTAACCGTATTTTACGCTTTCATATTCGCGATGCCTTCATCTATCATTTTCAGTATTTATTAAAACCTAATATACCCACAGCACGAAAGTTACAAGGCCGAAGGTCTGAAAACGTTAATTATGAGCAATAGTAAGTTGGTTATTAAGAATAGTAACGTTGGTTATTAATAATAGTAATACGTTAATTATGAGTACCGTAATATGAAGATATTAGTGACAGGTGGGGCAGGCTTTATTGGCAGCGCTGTTATTCGACATATATTGAGTGAGACGGACTATCAGGTGGTGAACCTAGATAGCTTAACTTACGCTGGCAATCTCGATTCAATTCCTGCGACTTTGCTTTCATCGCAGTATGCGTTTGAGTGTGTTGATATCTGTAACAAAGAACAAGTAGATCGTGTTTTTTCGCAGCATCAACCTGATATTGTCATGCATCTTGCTGCTGAATCGCATGTTGACCGATCAATCGAAAGCCCGAACTGTTTTGTGGAAACCAATATTATTGGTACGTATAACTTACTTGAATCGGCACGGGTTTATTGGTTGTCATTAGCCGATGAAAAAAAACGCGATTTTCGTTTTCATCATATTTCGACCGATGAGGTATTTGGTGATTTAGCTTGTCAAGGAAGTAAAGATAGCCAAGACGGACTGTTTGTTGAGACCACTGCTTACGATCCCAGTTCGCCTTATTCTGCCACCAAAGCGAGTGCTGATCATTTAGTACGGGCATGGTTTCGAACTTATGGTCTGCCGACATTAATCACTAACTGCTCGAATAACTATGGCCCTTATCATTTTCCTGAAAAACTCATTCCGCACATGATATTAAACGCGTTAAATGGCCAAGCGTTGCCCGTTTACGGTGATGGTTTGCAAGTCAGGGATTGGTTGTATGTTGATGATCATGCTCGCGCATTAGTGCTGGTGGCGACAAAAGGCCAAATTGGTGAGCGCTATAACATTGGTGGTCATAACGAGAAACGTAATATAGATGTGGTAAATAGCTTGTGCTGTGTATTAGAAGAGCTGGTACCCGACAAACCCGATGGCGTTGAACATTATCGTGATCTTATCCAATATGTGAATGACAGGCCTGGGCATGATCTGAGGTATGCGATTGATGCAAGTAAAATTCAACGTGAGTTAGGCTGGCAACCAGAGGAAACATTTACAACGGGTATTAGAAAAACAGTGCAGTGGTATTTAAATAATACAGCGTGGTGGCAGCGTGTCTTAAATGGTGATTATCAGTTAACAGGTCGAGGAGAAAGAGCTAATGGGCAATAAAAAATACAAAGGTATTGTGTTAGCGGGTGGTTCAGGCACTCGTTTACATCCCATTACCAAAGCTGTCTCCAAGCAGCTGTTACCTATTTACGATAAACCGATGATCTATTATCCACTTTCGGTACTGATGTTGGCGGACATTCAAGATATTTTAATCATTTCGACCCCGGATGATCTTCCTCATTTTAAGGTTTTGTTTGGGGATGGCACCACCTTTGGGCTTAATATTGAATACGCCGAACAGCCGAGCCCTGACGGTATCGCCCAAGCATTTATCATTGCGGAAGACTTTATTGGTGAGGATAATGTGTGCCTTATTTTAGGTGATAACGTTTTCTATGGGCAACACTTCAGCGGTAAATTATTGAACGCAACCAGTAAGGATACTGGCGCAACGGTATTTGGTTATCGGGTAACAGACCCAGGCCGTTTTGGTGTTGTCGAGTTTGATAAAGCAGGTAATGTGCTAAGTATTGAAGAAAAACCCGAGAAACCTAAGTCGAATAATGCCGTTACTGGTTTATATTTTTATGATAACAGGGTCGTTAACATGGCCAAGTCTTTAACGCCTTCAGCCCGTAATGAAGTCGAGATCACGGATATCACCAACATGTATTTAGCATTAGGTGAATTGTACGTTGAGCGCTTTGGTCGTGGTTTTGCTTGGTTTGATACCGGCACCCATTATTCCTTATTGAAAGCCGCAATGTTTGTGCAGACGATTGAGCATAATCAAGGCTTAAAAGTGGCTTGTTTAGAAGAGATCGCATTTTCAAAAGGTTGGATCACGCGCGGGCAATTAGAAGACCAGGCATGTCTGTTACAGAAAACGGAATATGGGCAATACCTCTATAGCTTGCTGCGCGAGGAATTGTAGATGAAAGTGTCCAAAACCTCGATTGATGGCGCCTTGGTTATCGAGCCTGATGTATTTGGAGATGATCGCGGTTTCTTTATGGAAACATTCCAAGCGGCGCGTTATCGCGATGTGCTTGGTGATGAGTTTGATTTCGTACAAGATAATTATTCACGCTCTGCAAAAAATGTGTTACGTGGGTTACATTTTCAAAAAACCAAACCGCAAGGCAAGTTAGTGCGTGTGGTATTGGGGGATGTGTACGATGTTGCCGTCGATATACGGTTAGCTTCACCTACCTATGGTCAGTGTCATGGGCTGCGATTAAACGCCGAAAATAAACTGCAATTTTGGTTACCGCCGGGATTAGCTCATGGTTTTGTGGTGTTATCTGATCTTGCTGATTTTGAATATAAATGTACCAACTATTATGACAATAGCGATGAAGGCTGTCTTATTTGGAATGATCCTGCATTAAATATCGATTGGCCTTGTGATAACCCGTTATTGTCAGATAAAGATAAAATGGGCCTTAAGTTTAACGACTTGTTTTAAGCAAGGGCGGCCTTTATGTTTCGATTATTACTGACTGGGCAAAAAGGCCAAATAGGTCAGTCGATTAAAGACCGTATAGATCATCGAGAATGGGATGTATTACTCACCGATATAGAGACATTGGACATCACCAATGCAGCGCAAGTCGCTAGGGTATTTAAGGCGTTTAAGCCCAATGTGGTGATTAATGCGGCTGCGTATACAGAGGTGGATAAAGCAGAAAACGAGGCGGGAGCCGCGGAGTCGGTTAATGCCTATGGACCTTATTTATTGGCTCTGCAATGTCATAACGTGGGGGCGTTATTAATCCACTTTTCGACCGAGTATATTTTTAGTGGCCACAGTCATTGCCGTTATGTCGAGACCGATACGCCAGCACCGTTAAATGTATATGGGCGAACTAAATTACAAGGTGAGCAATATATAAAGCTCTATTTGACTCATTACATCATTATTCGTACCTCGTGGGTGTTTAGTGAATACGCACGAAACTTTGTCACGACCATGCTTTCATTGCGCCATGGAACCGTGCCGCTCCGCATTGTGAACGATCAATTTGGTTGTCCGACTTATGCAGGAGATGTAGCTAATTTAGCGCTTGATATCGCTAAGGAACGTATGGCTGAAACGAATCGATATCAACTTGGTGAGTATAATTTTTGTGGTGATAGCGAGGTAAGCTGGTTCGATTTTGCTGGCGCTATTTTTGAAGAATTAGATAAATACCAACCCGGTGAACAGGGCCGTCATTTAGTCGGGGTGACAAGTGAAGAATATGCTTCAATTGCCGTACGGCCTAGAAATGGCATTTTAAACTGTCATAAAATTTCACCGATATTTAGACCTTCGGATTGGCGGCGTAAGTTACGTCATGTTATTGAAACAACAATGGCGTAACGGTTTACCGCTGGGGAAAATAAATGATTAATCGAAATTTGTTAGAAGCGTATAAAATAGAACATGGGAATATCAAGGTTGCTATCGCGGGTGCTGGCTATATTAGTAGAGGGTTGATACAGCAGATAACGCTGCTGGATTTCATTGATGTCGTTTCTATTTACTCCAAAACACGCGCGCCAATTATTGCCTTGCTGAAAGATGCTAATTTACCGTTATCGATTATTGCCGACAACGTTGAAGACTTTTGTGCCAGTGATGCTGACATTGTGGTTGAGTTGACGGGTGATACTGAATTTGGCTGCGAACTCGGACTTGCTACATTAGCCGCCAATAAACATTTTGTGGTTAGCGCCGAAACGGATGCGCTTGTTGGCCCTGTGCTTGCTGAGCTATTCCGTGAAAAGGATCTGATCTACAGTAATATGTGGGGCGATGAACCGGGGTTAATTAAGCACCTGTATAATTATGCCGATGTTTTGGGCTTTGGGATTGTTGCCGTTGGTAAATTCAAAGGTTTTCATGATTCTTTTGCTAACCCAGATTCGGTATTACCTTGGGCTAAAAAATCAGGGCAGAAACCAACCATGATCGCATCCTTTGCTGATGGTTCTAAAATGTCGATGGAAATGACGATTGTCTCTAATGCCACCGGTTTAGTTGCTGATGTGCCAGGTATGCATTTAGCCAAAGGTACACTTGAAGATATTGTTGGTTTGTTGACGCTTAAAAAAGACGGCGGTATTTTGAATCAAACGGGGGTGATTGAAGTTGTTTGTGGGGTCGAACCTAGTGGTGGGGTATTTGCCGTTATTTCCACGGATAAACCCGAAATATTAGATTCGCTTTCTTATTATAAAATGGGTGATGGTCCTAATTACCTGTTGTATTTACCTTACCATATGCCGGGTATTGAAGCCTTGTACGGTTTATACGTGAATGTTGTTGAACATCAATCTGTTGTATGTCCACTGGGGGGGCCGGTATCGGATGTGATCACGCGTGCCAAGCGCGACCTGAAAAAAGGCGACCATCTCGATTGCATTGGTGGTTATGATTATTACGGTGAAATGACCAGTGCTGAATTATCTGTAGAGCATAACGCATTACCTTTAGGTCTGGCGACAGGCGCTAGGTTATTAGTAGATATTCAGCAAGGTGAGCCGATCTTATTTCAAGATGTAGACATTCAAGGCCACATTGACGGCTGTAAATTACGTCAACGATTTAGTGAAATGGTGCTGGAAAACCAACCGTTAGAATCGAACAATATTAAACGTGTTAATTTAGGTTAGTCGTGTAAGGTAAATACGATTTGGCTAAATCTAAAGCGAGTCATTGTTATCAGTGACTCGCTTTTTCTTTGTTTTATTTAGTGGAAAATTCAGTGGGAATAAGTTATAGGCGGTCATAATAAGCTGGTTGCTGGTTGCTGGTTGCTGGTTGCTGGTTGTCAGTTGTCAGTTGTCAGTTGTCAGTTGTACAGTTTGACGGTTTTAGTGGTGAATAACGCTTTTATTTTTCCGTATTTATCAACTAATTGTAATAATGGTTTCGCATACTTAGATTGACCCAGAGGTAATTTAATTAGCACGATAAAGAGCAATATAATCAGTTTTATTAACACGTCGGTAAAGTAAGCTAATTTGTTGGTTAACGGCGCTTGTTGTATGCGATAACGGGTATAGGTTTCGCCTATGCGTATTGCCCGCCTTAATAGGTAGTTAATATTCAATCGGTTATTTGCCACTTCTTCACTGACATAGGCTTCATTTGAGCACACCAGTTTACCGCCATGCTGGTATAACCGATAAAAAAAATCTGCATCCTCACCTCCAGTTAAACCATAGTCGGAATCGAAGCTGAGTTGATATTTTTTAATGGCAGCTTGACTGACCAATGTTGAATTAGTCGCACCGCTGGTGACTTCTTGGCCGTTACTTACCGCTGGTCGTTCAAATACACCTGAATCAATGATCCACTGCGGAGTATGGCTAGGGTAGGTTGATTTTACTCGGCCGAAAACAGCATCAGCTTGGTAGGTTTGTGCGGTTGCTAACAGTTGCGCTAACCAATCGGGATCGGCAACCTCATCGTCATCAATAAATGCCAGCCATTCACCCTTGGTATTATTAATGGAGCAGTTACGTGCCAAGGCAATATTCTTTGCCGTTTCTTGGCGGTAATATACCGGTATATCCATGAGATTCGCTTGGCCTTTGACCTGCATTTCTGCATAAGCGTGCTCATCATTATCAACGACGATCACTTCAAGAGTAACGTGTTCTGGTAGTCGTAAGGCGGCAATACTCCTGAGGGTATCGACAACATGATCTCGTTGATATGTACACATACAAATAGATATCAGCATTTCTGTGTTCACTTATTAAATGACGGCCTTCTCATAATTGTAGTGACGGAAAATCGGGTTCGCTTCAAGTTTATTCGGTTATCCACCATCTTATATTCATTTATGATGTATTATATTGTAGTTTATAGCAACGATGGTAGTAGTATGTTCTATCTAACATATTGAATAATAGCTGCTACTTCCCAGTTTGAATCGTGGAGCGATAAAATTGTGTATTGTTAATATTCAACATTATTTTTAGTGCCCACTCTGTCATTATTAGGTTGATTATGTCGATAACACAGTTTAGATGTTCGATAAATAACGCGAGGCAAGCTGTTATTGCTACATTTATTGCTTTAGCACTGGTGATATTGAGTGTCGTTGCTATTGCAACGCCGATAACATATGACTTGGTATGGGATTCACTTTTTGATGTCGCGATGGAACAGAATGAACAACAAGCATTGAAGTTTGAGGCATTGGCTGATACGAGTATTAATCAAGGTATCACGCCTGAAGATGTGGTGAAGGAGTTTCAAGTTATTTTTCAAGGGAGCCGTTATGATCCGAGTAACTATGTTTGTTTAGTTGATGAACATGGTGAGGTGATTGCCCACCCAGAAATTACTCATGTAGGCAGTATTATCGACATCAGCTATCAACGTAAAGAACAAGCATTATCCACACTACTGTTATCGTACGTGAATGTTTCGCTAACGAGTCCTGAACTGGACAATGATTTTAGCGCAGATAACTTGCCTTCACGAAGTGTGGTTAAGTACACCGAAAATAATAATATGGACGCCATTTATCAATACCCGTTACATGATCTTGGTGCTACATTGTGGATCCATATTGATGTTGCGCTACTAGATAAAAAAACAGAAAAAGTGATGATGGCAATTGGTGCAGTGATCATTCCAGCGTTATTAATTATTATCGCGATTGGTACGTTTGCGGTGAGAATTGTAGAACGTTCATTTGAATCTAAATTAGAAAAGCAAGCGCATACCGATGGACTAACAGGGCTAGCCAATCGACGTTACTTTGATGTACAACTCGAAAAAGAATGGAAACGTGCGTTACGAAAAGGTGGTTCATTATCGCTGGCGATGCTCGATATTGATTACTTTAAATTGTATAACGATAATTATGGTCACCAAGCGGGTGATGAGGCCATTAAAAAAGTGGCCGATTGTTTAAAAATGAAAGTGCAACGGGCTTCTGACACTGTTGCTCGTTATGGCGGTGAAGAGTTTGCTATTATAATGGTGGACTGCACTGAGCAAGAGGCTGTCTTGTTTATGGAAAGGTTAATCACTTCGATTGAGGAATTGCATATCGTACATGCTTACTCAAGTTGCTCAAGTTATGTCACTTTCAGTATGGGCGTTGCGACCTTAAAAGCAGCTGATGATGTTGATTACTCTACGCTATTACGTTTAGCTGATAACGCGCTTTATCGCAGTAAGGCGAAAGGGCGTAATAATTTATGCAGTTAATTGTGTTATTACGCAGGATATAGACAATTCATGAATCTAGAATACAGGCTCGCTACCGAGCAAGATTATGATTTTACGTTTAACTTAAAAAAATCTGCAGAATATGGGCCGATTAAAGCTATTTTTGGTTGGGACGAAGCATTACAGCAACACATGCACGGACAGGAGTGGGCGGCAGGTAAACCTATGCTGATCTGTATTGATGGTATCGCTGTTGGCAGTTATAAGATTGAAATAAATGCTGACCATATTCATTTTTGTCGTTTTTTCTTATTACCTGAGCATCAGGGTAAAGGCATTGGTAGCAAGGTATTAAAACAGCTAATTATATTTGCCAAAGAGAAACAATTACCTTGTAAGTTAAGTCATTTACAAGGTAATCGAGTCGGTGAGTTATATGCGCGTTTTGGATTTGTTATTGACGGCAGTGATAGCCAGTTTGTTTATATGTCTCGCCACTAGATAACCCGTTTAGATTATTCCCCACACCGTTATAGATGGATTTATAAAATGATGAAAACCAATGTACTTGCCTATCATTTGGCGTATAGCTTAGCGATGACGTTGCCAATGGTAAGTGTTGCTGCACAGAATAACGTGACTGGTCTACAATCAGTATTTACTAATATAAATGTACCAAGAGCGTTTAGTGGCGTGGCGGTTATAGCAAAAGGTAATGACATTACTTTTAGTTATACGTCTGCATCTCAGTCTGCAAGTTCAGACTTAGCAGCGCCCGCATTTACATTACAAACACCCTTTGTAACCGCATCATTAAGTAAGCAAATGACTGCGGCATTAGTCATGCGAGAAGTCGACCAAGGGCGTGTCGATTTAGATGCGCCAATTACTCAGTACCTTCAATACCTAAAAGGGAAGTGGAATGCGGTTATAACGGTTAGGCAATTACTGAATCATTTATCCGGCATTGTGGCGATGGATAAACCACTTAAAACGGTCCCTGGTGACGTGTTTGCCTATTCAAATACCGGTTATAACCTGTTAGGTGAATTAGTTGCTACGACATCAGGAAAGGACTATGAAACGTTAACGTTAGACATGTTTGCATACTGTGGTATGGACAATACCAACCCATCAAGTAATACCCATAATGCGCTGCGTTATCATGAAAAATCACCGGGTGAGCTGGTGGCTATTACTAAGGACCTGCCTGCTAGTTCAGCGCCAAGTGCCGGAATCATCTCTACCGCCGAAGATTTGGTGGCATGGAATCAGTGTTTGCATAATAGCGATCTGATATCAGCTAAATCACATGTACAGATGGTCACTAAAGCGGCGACCAGAAAACATCGTTGGGGTGAGTTAGGTTATGGTTTTGGTCTGCAATTATCTGACAACACAGCGGTGCAAGAATGGAGTCACAGCGGCTATGTTCTCGGTTATATTTCGACATTAAGTTATTATCCAAAATCAGATACCAGCATGATCCTACTGGAAAATATATCTTGGTATCCGAAAGACATGACTCGGGTATTTTATTATCATGATCAATTGCGTAATCAGTTATTAAAACAACTGATTGATGAGTAGAGCTGTATTCTATAAGTATTTTATTCAGTTGTAATGCGAGTGATGACTGCCTCTGCCGCTTCTAGCGCACCTTCTATATAACCGCCGTGTTCTTCTGCGGCTTCAGTTCCCGCAAAGTACCAAGCTTGTTGATAAACAGGTGCTAGCGCTGATTGAATATCACGTAAACCATACTGCGGGTGGCCATTCGGTGCATTTTTATCTGCATCCGTTGCTGTCATGGATTCCTGGCTCCAGTCGATTAACTTCACATCAATCGGTTGGGCAGCTTGTTCACCATAAATTCGTACCAGCTGTTTTACTGCTAACGATTTTATTAACTCATTGCCTGCTGATCGGCGAGTATGTGCATCAACACCGACAAAACCAAACAATGCACCTGTACCATCAAAGGTACTAGCATCGTGTATTTCTGCTAATGGACCCAATTGGCTACTGGCCGAACCGGACAAACCGGTTTTACGCCAGAACGGTGTTTTGTAGATGGCAAAAAACTTGGCATGTGCTGCCATCCATGTCGCTGTCGATGCAAACTTCCTCTGTACTTTTATCGGTAAAGCAGGTGTAAATGTAATGCTATTCTCAAGTAAGCGTAACGGCATTGCAAAGATAACCTGACGCGTTTGTATCGTTTGCGTTGCACCGTCTATGTCGGCTGTAACGATAGAATGACTATCTTGTTTTTCAGCATTGTGTTCGACGTGAGATACCTTCGCGTTACAGATAAGTTGTTCTTTGGTTAGCTTCGCCTTGATACCATTAACAACCGTTTGCATACCACCAGCCACACGCATTGATTGCGGTGAACCAGCGTAACCCGATTCATAACGTAGCGGTGGTTTGTTCTCGTGTTTATCAAACAAGAACGCGCCTTTATCATGCTGTGGGAATACCGATAAATGCAGATCATCAATCAATTGGGTAATACGTGGGTGCATGTCAGGCCAAAACCAAGAAGGGCCCATATCAAACTTGTCTTCAGTATATATTCGACCACCGAATCGCGCTCGACCTTCGAGTAAAATATACTCTTTACCAAGCTGTTCTAATAAATAAGCGGTATATAAACCGCTTAGTCCACCGCCAATAATGACAAATTCTGTTTTCATATTTTTAAGTATCCAAGTTATCTTAATAAGTGCAGGTTAGAGGCGCTTCTTATAATCGATAGCTGTGATGACCTGTTTTGATCCAAACTGTGCAATCATCTGAAGTTGTGGTGACCTCTAACGCTGTACCAACAGGTAAACGCAGCCAATCAAACTTGCGATAAATGTCCCCTTGATGACCAAATTCACCGTTTACGACAAGCACTTCAATGCCACCAGTATTTTCTAGGGTGATACTTGAGTCATGTGCCCAGCGTTCTAAACGTACCATTTCTTGTTTGAATGTGTGTAGCGCTTGGTATTGCACTGCCGCGCGGTTTTCATCTTGGGTAAAAGCTTGATTCGCGGTATTGATTTCCACATTTTGATCGTCACCGTCTTGAAATTGACCGAGCTTAACAATGATCATGCAGCCGTCTTTGACTATCGGCGCATGCTCTGTACCGACTGGGTTTCGCTTATAGGTACCAACAGGATAGTCACCGTGTTCATCGGCGAACACCCCTTTTAACACCAAAAATTCTTCGCCGCCAGTATGTACATGGTTAGTGAAATAACTGTCTGCATCATAGGTAACTAGTGTTGTTGGCATCGCTGCAAATTCAGCTCCGTCACGCTCTAACATTTTACGTGATACACCTTTAAGCGGAGAGGGTACCCAAGTTGATTGATTAAATAATACTTTCGCTGGTTGGGTTAGATCGCTATTAATGTTCATATCGTCATTCCACAGATAAGAGTGTCTTTATGTTGTAATGATGGATTTATTCTTTGCATATGACAAAGCACTACTTCTATACTGACGATATAGTTTTTCTTTAATGGTTGATTGAAGGGAGGTTGCGCTATAAATGAAAAATATAGCCCATTTAAATGCAGTTCGAGCCTTTGAAGCGTCAGCAAGGCATCTTAGTTTTTCTTTGGCGGCAAAAGAACTCAATGTCACCCCTGCCGCAATCGGTCAGCAAGTGCGTTTATTGGAAGAGTGGCTAGGTGTCAGTTTGTTTATTCGTGCCACTAGCGGCATTTCACGTTTAACATTGACCGAACAAGCGAAGGTAGCACTGCCGGAAATTAGTCTCGGGTTAGAGCATATTTCTCAGGGTTTAGCGTTATTGCAAAAACCGATTATCAATAATGCCATCACAGTGTCGGTGAGCCCTGCGTTTGCAGCAAAATGGTTGTTAACACACATTGATGATTTCCAGCTAAAGTATCCTGATTATGACCTTCGTTTAAATACCAATTCTCGCTCTGTCGATTACTTTGCTGAGGACATAGATATTGGTGTGCGTTATGGCAAAGGCAATTGGCCGGGCTTGTCACAAATATTGCTGATGGATGAGGATATATTTCCGGTGTGCTCCCCCGATCTGGTTGAACAAGGCTTGACGTTACCGAGCGACTTAGCTAATTATCCGTTAATACACGATCATTCTATGCCGATCAGTTCGGGGTTTCCGACTTGGTCTAGTTGGTTAAGTGAACAGGGTATTGATAATGTTGAAGCTACTAAAGGATTAAAAATCAACAACTCGGCATCGGTGTTCCAAGCCGCTGTGGCTGGGCAGGGTGTAGCACTAGGCCGTAGTGTATTAGTCAAAGATGATCTTGCTTGTGGGCGATTAGTGAAGCCATTCCCAGTACTGAATAGTAGTACCGAATTGGCTTATTATATTGTCTGGCGACCTGAACATGATGGGGTAGAAAAAGTTCAGGCCTTTAAAAGCTGGCTATTAGATACGGCTGCCGTGATACAGCGTTACCGCTGATAGCAATCAGCACAGGTTAAAGTCCGGTTGGCGTTTTTCCATAAAAGCGCTAACCGCTTCACGGCATTCTGGTCGAGTGACTAAATATGCCAGACTTTTATTTTCATATTCAACGATATCTAATAGTTGCTGTCGAGATCCTCTCATCAACATAGCTTTACTGGTGCGCATGGCTATTGGTGCCAATTTTGCAAGTGTGATGGCTCTTTGCATTGCCGCATCATCTGGTGAGTCACATACTTCATTTGCAAACCCTAAAGTAACCGCTTCATTTGCCTGCATAGGGTCACCTGCTAATAACATAGCACGCGCTTTACGCACGCCGATTTGTTGCGCTAATAATTGACTAGAGCCGAGTTCCGGGCATAACCCCATCGCCACAAATGGTGTTTGAAATATTGCCGTTGGAGATAAATAGAGGAAGTCTACAAACTGTAACATGGTGGTGCCGATCCCCATTGCAGAGCCATTAACTGCTGCAACGATTGGTTTATCACAGTTGATTAATGCGCGCATAAAACGGGCGCCATATTGATCCGCTTGACCTTGCGACATGGCTTGAAAATCTTGCATATCATTGCCCGCGCAAAAAATATCGACCGAGCCCTTAATCATCACGACATGAATGGCATCATCCTGTTGTGCCGTTTCTAATCCTTGAGCGAGTAATAAGTACATGGCCTGATTTAAAGCATTACGTGCCTTAGGGCGATTTATTGTTAGCGTTAAAATATTATCCTGCACAACTGAAGTAATGAAATTTGCCATGTTATAAACCTTAAGTTAGAGCTGGGTATTTGCATAATGCCCATTAAGTTTTAACTCTAACATAACTTAAATTGCTGGATAATATCATTATTGATATGTGTTTTTCCTAACCGTGATGATGATTAACTCTGTGAACTCAAGCATCAATTATGTTGTTAATGTATACCTTAGATCACAAATGTATGCGATAGGCAGTTAGCCGCTGCGTTATAATGGGCTGCCATTTATGTCGGTTCCAATAAGCACTTGGTCATCGGGATTATCCGTTGTTTCATCTGCTATCCAAGGGGCAAGGCAATCACGGTCTTCGACACAAGGATCTGTAAGGCTATTGAGAAAATCCACCAATTGATTAACTTCCTCATTATTTAAGTTCATATTTGGTAATCGTGATGTTCCATTTTGGCGCTCTTGCTCTAGTTTAGCTAATGCAAGTTCGCCATTAGCTTCAACGTTTGGATATAAGCTTGTACAGTTTGCGACATTATTGAATTGTGCTAATTGACACCACTCATTGTTATTAACATAATCATCAATACTGCGGATTGGGTTGATATGATGGCGCAGTACTCTTTCTAATGAATCAAATGTACCAGCGTGGCCATAAGGCGATGTTACAGCAACGTTTAATAAGCTTGGTGTTCGGAAGTTATATCTGTCCTGAGCATTACCGGTTACGCGCTCACGACCAAAATCATCATCGCCATTACTGCCATCACCTTTACCTATGCCGATTTGTGGAAAGGCAATAATATTATGGCGTTCGTCACTTAACAGCGGACCACTATGGCATGCTGAGCAGCCTGCACCATTGTCTTTAGGTGTATTAAAGAATAACAACGCACCTTGTTTTTGCTGTTCTGTTAACGCGGTAACATCACCATCGAGATAAATACGCCATGGTGAGTTGATAAACACCATAGATCGTTCATATTCACCCATGGCTTTGCCGATGTTTGCGAAGGTGACAAGTTCCTCAGTATCGGCATTACTATTGAATGCCGTTTGGAATTCGATTAGCCATTGATTACGGGTTAATTCACCTGCGCCTTCGTCATAATCGCCCAGACGCGCGGCAAGGTGATGACGAATAACATCTCTGCTACTGCCATTTTCAAAATCTGCCGTTTTCATTTCGTGATTTGACGTAATGGGAAATCGAGTTTGTGCAACAACCAAATTAGATCCAGCATTGTTATCTGTTACGCCAAAGCCGCTGTCTGGTGTACTAATGCCCGATGCCGCACCATTTTGGTCAATTTCTTTCCCTAAACTCTCGACGCGAGAATCCCAGAATAAACTGCCGTCCCATAACGCGATATTAAATATGGTAGGACTATTGCGTGGCACAAAGGGTATACCTTCACTATTGTTACGTCCTTGACCAAGCACTTGTGTATTTATTGATTCGACCCCAATAGGGAGGCTTAATTCGTCTGCACCACCAAGTGTGGGGTGATGACAGCTAGCACAGGCGCTATCAAAATTACCGCCGAGGCTTTGACTAAAGAATAATTTTTTACCTAAATTAGCAAGCGGGGAGTCAATCGAAGGAATATCACGGTTTGCAGTCGCTGAGCGGTCAAGATTTTTTTCGGTGATGAGTGCTTGTAGCAATATGTCTAATTCAGTTGGCGGTGCACTGTCGCCATCGGAGTCACCAGCAAAATCCCAAGAATTGCGGTGACATCCTGATAATGTCAATACAAGAGATAGCATCAACATCAGCGCTAATGATTCTTTTATCTTAAATATCATATCAGACTCCATTCACTTGTAATTTGTTTTTGTAATTACTTAGTCTAATTAATGAGTATGGAAGAACAATGCGATAAATAAGAAATAAATGTCTAAAATAATGCTAATTTGTAAAATTTATGCCATTTAAAGGTATAACTTAGTTATATATGAAACTGTTAATTACCTTTTTTATATTCACTTATCTAGATAACCAGACTATGGTTTGAGCATGGTTATGTATTTTTGTGTGTTAATTACGACAGTTTTCAAGGCGGTAGTTACTATGCTAAGACACTATTATGTATCTGATGATCTTGATGAATTAGAGATTGTTGAAAAGGAGCTAGAAGCAGAAGGATTTACTGAACCTCAAATCCATGTATTAAGTCTTGATGATTGCCATGTTGAGCAGCACCATTTACATGAAGTTGAATCATTACTTAAGCAAGATGTTATTCGGGGAGGAGAAATAGGCGCCGGCGTTGGTGTCATTGTGGCTATGCTGGCGTTAGGACTGCCCTATATGATGGGGTGGACTGATGGTGCGGCAGGTTGGTTACCCTTTATATTTTTGTCTATGTTGAGTTTTGGATTTTGTATTTGGGAAGGCGGCTTTATTGGTTTTCAGAAGCCGAATGTACACTTTGTTCGCTTTCAAGAACTACTGATAAAAGGCAACCACATTTTATTTGTCGATGTGGATCCGGTACAAGAGCATAATTTTGGCATGATAATGAAGTCACACCCCGATGTTGAACCTATTTGTTGTGGGTCTGGAGCACCGCATTGGGTTGTTAGCTGTCAGGATGCCTATAATCGCGTGGTGAATGGCGCTCCTTAAACGAGTGCTTTTATTATCGGTCGAAGCAATTCAACATTTTTGAACTAAGCTTAGTTAATTGTACTAGCTTCATATCCTTGCTTGGTTTTATGTTTTGTAAAACTGACAGTTTTCGATGGTTAAATAACGGTTAAATTATGGTCATTGCGGTAGTGATTCTGTTACTGGTTATTAGCTCTTTGCTTTTTCATTTTTTAAGTCCATGGTGGTTTACGCCTATCGCCTCAAATTGGACTGCGATCGATCAAACTATCAATATTACCTTCTGGGTCACGGGTACAGTCTTTGTTGCCGTGAACCTGTTTCTCGCTTACGTGGTGTATCGGTACCGTTACAACAAAAATAGAAAAGCAGAATACGATCCTGAAAACCGAAAATTAGAAGGTTGGTTAACGGTATTAACCTCGATTGGTATTATCGCCATGCTAACACCCGGGTTGTTTGTTTGGGCTGACTTTGTCAATGTGCCAGCAGATGCCAATGAGGTCGAAGTGGTTGGTCAGCAATGGCATTGGAGTTTTCGCTTGCCCGGCGAGGATGGCCAACTGGGTCGTACGGCCATTGCGTTAATTAATCAGAATAATCCGTTTGGTATCGACCCCGACGATCCACATGGTCAAGATGATGTATTGATCAATAGTAATGTATTACACCTGCCTATCGAACGTCCGGTTAAAGTGTTGTTACGATCTAAAGACGTGTTACACAATTTCACCGTTCCTCAATTTAGAGTGAAAATGGACTTGGTGCCAGGCACGCAATCTTACCTCTGGTTTACACCTACTTTACTTGGTCGTTACGAGATCCTATGCCTTGAATTATGTGGCATTGCCCACTATACAATGCGTGGACATGTTGTTGTTGAATCTGAAGGTGATTATAAAATATGGCTTAATCAACAGCCAACATTTAAGCAAAGTCTTGCGCGTATTAGTCGTGATATTACCGCGGGTCAACAAAGCTATACCACATGTATCGCCTGCCATGGCGTTAATGGTGAGGGGAATAAAGCCATCGGTGCGCCAGTATTAGCGGGTCAGGAAAGTGATTACCTTAATCGGCAGTTACATTATTTCCGAAACAACATTCGCGGTGGTAGTGATGATGATATTTATGGTCGTCAAATGTTACCGTTTGCCGCGATGTTAGCGGACGACGCTGCGGTGGCTAATATCAGTCTTTACCTTCATTCATTGCCCGCGGTGACAGTTACCCAGCCAACTGAACGTCGCGGTAATGTGTCGGTTGGGCGAGAGATTTATAAAAATTGTGCCGTTTGTCATGGTGAGTCTGCTCAAGGACATTATGCCCAAAAAGCGCCTAAGTTAGCAGGACAATATACCGGCTACCTCAAACGTCAATTAGAGAACTATCAACAAGGTATTCGCGGTAAACACCCACAAGATATGTATGGTCCTCAGATGATCCTGATGTCTAAATTACTGCAAGACGATCACGCTATCGACGATGTGCTCGCGTATATCGCGACATTGCAGCCAGTTCAATAGGGCTTGTTTTCATCGGACTTGTTTTCATAAGAGTTGTTCAATAAGGTTTGGTAGGAGGTTTGAGTGAAAGAAATACAGCCTATAGCAGACGATCACCAACCATCGAGCTTCTTTGCTAAGTATGTGTGGAGTCTGGATCATAAAGTGATTGCTATTCAGTATTCGATCACGGCTATTTTTGTGGGTCTGATCGCTTTAGTATTATCAGCGCTAATGCGCTTACAACTCGGCTTTCCAGATCATTTCTCTTTTATTGACCCAAGCTCTTATCTGCAATATGTCACGATGCACGGCATTATTATGGTGATCTATTTACTTACCGCTTTATTACTTGGTGGCTTTGGTAATTACCTTATTCCATTGATGATTGGCGCACGGGACATGGTTTTTCCTTATCTTAACATGCTGAGTTTTTGGACTTATTTAGTATCGGTTATCGTGCTAATTTCCAGTTTTTTTGTTACCGGTGGGCCGACAGGTGCAGGGTGGACCTTGTATCCTCCACAGGCTATTTTGCAAGGTACGCCGGGGGCTGATAACGGTATATTGTTGATGTTATTATCGCTGGCTATTTTCATTGTCGCTTTTACCATGGGCGGGCTTAATTATGTCACCACGATATTGCAAGCGCGTACTCGTGGCATGACCCTGATGAGAATGCCGCTGACATTGTGGGGAATATTCATTGCCACTATTTTAGGGTTGTTGGCGTTTCCCGCATTGCTGGTCAGCGCTATCATGATGTTGTTTGATAAATTACTGGGTACCAGCTTCTTCATGCCGGCGATCTTATCCTTAGGTGAAAACTTAGACTACACCGGCGGCAGTCCCATCTTATTTCAACATCTATTTTGGTTTTTTGGTCATCCCGAGGTATACATTGTCGCTTTGCCCGCATTCGGCATGGTATCGGATGTGATCGCGACTCACGCTCGTAAAAATATTTTTGGCTATCGGATGATGGTATGGGCGATCGTTGCGATCGGTGGGCTTAGTTTTGTGGTGTGGGCGCATCATATGTATGTCAGTGGTATGAACCCTTATTTTGGTTTCTTCTTTGCGACCACCACCTTGATCATTGCGGTGCCGACTGCATTGAAAGTCTATAATTGGCTGCTAACGCTGTGGCGTGGCAATATTCATTTTACGGTGCCAATGTTCTTCGCCATTGGTTTTATTTTTACCTTTACGCACGGCGGTCTAACGGGCTTGTTCTTGGGTAATGTGGTGGTTGATTTACCGTTGTCGGACACCTTCTTTGTGGTTGCCCATTTTCATATGGTGATGGGAGTGTCGCCTATCATGGTGCTGTTTGCCGCGATCTATCATTGGTTCCCGTTAGTCACGGGGCGCATGCTGCATACGGGACTGGGTAAATTGCATTTCTGGGTTACCTTTCTCGGTACCTATGCGATTTATTTACCGATGCACTATCTTGGTTTTCTTGGTGTGCCGCGCCGTTATTTTGCGTTGGGTGATACTGCTTTCATTCCCGATTCAACACAAACACTCAATGCCGGTATTACTGTCGCGGCCTTGATTGTTGGTGTAGGTCAGCTGATCTTTATTTTCAATCTGATTTGGAGTGTTCGTCACGGTAAAGTATCCGTAGCTAATCCTTGGCAAGCGACGTCGTTGGAATGGCAGACACCGCAATGTCCACCTGTACATGGTAATTGGGGAGATAACGTGCCTGTCGTTTACCGGTGGGCTTATGATTACAGTGTGCCTGGGCACAAAACAGATTTTACCCCACAAAATAAAACGGATGCAGAGAGTTTATTAACAGATAAGGGGGGGCAGTGATAATGAGCATTATTCGCCAATTACTCAGTAAGCCTTGGTTGTCAGACGATGCTGATATTACCGGATCGTATAATCAGACACGGTGCTTAAGAGTGGTTCAGACTCAATCAACTAAAACAGCGCTGGTTTTCTTTTTGATGGTGGTGACCGTTGTCTTTTTCTTGATTTCAATCACCTTCTTATCACGCTCACAGTATCCCGATTTTACGGCGTTAGCGGGCCCGCCTTGGCTACCCTTTAGCAATCCCGTTACCCTTTGGGTAAATAGCGCGTTTTTATTACTCGCGTCCATTTCCATCCGCTTTGCAGCGACCACTAAGCCGATTAACGAGAACGTGGGTCATACACCTATGGTGTTGGCGTTATGCCTGACCGGATTGTTTAGTTGTTTGTTTTTAATCGGGCAATTATTGGTGTGGCAGCAGCTTACTGCATCGGGTTTTGCGGTAAATGGAAATCCAGCCAACAGTTATTTCTATTTGTTTACCGGTATTCATGGATTACATTTGGCTGGTGGTTTTATTGCATTAATTCGGGTTGTGGTTACCTTTGTTAAACATACTGATAGTGAACGATTGACGGCCAACTTACGCTTATGTGTTTGGTATTGGCATTATTTGTTTATTGTGTGGATGTTGTTGTTTGCATTGTTAACGGCAACACCAGATACCTACAAAACGATTGCATTGCTTTGTGGTTTTTAGGAGACGCTCATGAATAATAACAGCCACAATGATGATGACAAGAAAGGCTGGCAAAGCGCAGTAGCTGATTGGTCTAATGATCGCACCGTGTTTGATATGCCTTGGCCTAAGTTTATGATGTGGGTATTTTTACTCAGTGACACGTTCATTTTTGGCATTTTTCTAACCGCTTATATGAGCGTGCGAATGAGTACGGTCGATGTGTGGCCTAATTCGAGTGAAGTATTTGCGTTAACGATTGCGGGGGAGCATGTGCCCTTAGTGTTGATTGCGATTATGACGTTCATTCTTATTACCAGTAGCGGCACGATGGCGATGGCCGTTAATTTTGCCTATCAAGGCGATAAAGGCAAAGCCAGTTATCTGATATTTATTACCGCTTTATTCGGGATTTCTTTTGTTGGTATGCAAGCTTTTGAATGGAGCAAGTTGATCTTTGAAGAAGGGGTTCGGCCATGGAGTAACCCATTAGGCGCAGCACAATTTGGTGCCACCTTTTTTATGATCACTGGATTTCACGGTTTGCATGTGAGTATTGGCGTTATCTATTTGCTCGTCACTGCCAAACGTGTACGTGCGGGTGATTATGAAAATAAAGGTTATCAAGCGGTTGAAATATCGGGACTATATTGGCATTTTGTTGATTTGGTGTGGGTATTTATTTTTGCTTTTTTCTATCTTTGGTGAGGTGTGATCATGAAGTCCACACAAACACATAAAATTGGTCAAGTGCATCCCATTAGCCTTTATCTTAAAGCATGGTTATTGTTATTTACCTTAAGCGCTTGTTCTTATATGGTGGATTACTTGCAGGTTCAAGGCTATTTACGCTGGGCGCTTATCTTGATGTTCATGCTCATGAAAGCGGGGCTGATTTTAACTGTATTTATGCATCTAAAATGGGAACGATTTGCAGTGAAGCTACTGTTATTCATTCCCCCTATTGCGATATTGATATTTATTACCTTAATGAATATAGAAGCCAGTTATGTGTTTATAAATCGGTGTTTATTAATCGAAAGTTGCGAATGGAGTCTCCTTAATTGACCTTGAAGAAAACCGTTAATAAATTTTTATATATCGGCTTGGGCTTAAGCATCATAGTCATTTTTTTTATTGTGCTGAGGATCTTGTTTGGGTTATATCAATCTCAACCCGTAGCGAAAATTAAGGGGGTTGCCTTGAGTGACGCGATGCCGATTGCTGACTTTGTATTAGAAGATCAGCATGGCCAGACTTTTACTCAAGCTGACTTGTTAGGTAAGTGGCATATCGTTGCTGTTGGTTATACACATTGCGGCGATATTTGTCCGATGACGTTATTGGCGCTGAGTCAATTTCAGCGTTATTTAGCACAAAGCGAATTTGAGGATGATGTCGATATTATCTTTTATACTGTAGATCCTCGGCGGGATACAGCTCAAGTCTTGACTGACTATCTGGCATTTTTTTCCCCCGAGATAATAGGGCTAAGGCAAATTGAGGGGCTTACTTATTTAGGTTTTGTAAATAGCTTAAACATTATTGCTATTTATGAGTATGGAGCTACTAATGATAATTATAGCGTTAGCCACAGTGTCGATTTTATGGTGATTAACCCGGAAGGGCAATTACAAGCCATACTCGAACCTGAAACCAATCATTTCGGTGAAGCAACATTATCATCGAAACTCTTGTTTGAAGACTTCAAGCAAATACGCCAGCATTATGATGATGCTAAAGGCAGCTGACCTATCTGTACAAACTCGAGTTAAATATTGATTTTTAAGTTAATGTTACTCACCGCTTTAACCTTTTATTAATATAAATCCCACATAAACGCAAACTACCTATAAAGTATTAATATTTTACATTTTAACCCTTGTATTTTTAAGGTTTCTTGTTGTATGGTTAGCTTAAACATACAACAAAAAGGTAAAGCAATGAGTAAATTAAAAGGTATTCAAATCACTAAAGCTGACGATCAGCGTCTTAATAATTCAATTTGGCTCATTGATGAAAGTGCAGAGCAAGCAAGATGTATTGGTACTGTTGATGATGTGATCGCACAAGACGCCATTGTTAATTTAGCTGAGCTAGGTAACTTTGAGTCGCGTGACATTGCAATTGAAGAGCCTGCTAAAATAGAAGGTGGCCAACATCTAAACGTGAACGTATTAACACGTGAAACACTCGAAGATGCAATTAAAAATCCGAGTGCTTACCCACAGCTAACAATCGGTTACAATGGGTAATTAGTTTAGATCGAAACAAGGATTTAACCACTTATTTTAAAGTAAATACATGGGTTTACCTTTCTAAGTTGTAGATGAATATAGCGAGAAGTGCTTCAGTCTAAAAGTACAGAATTGAGACCGAAATCTTGACTGATCTTGATGATATTTCAGTCTAAATATCAGAAAAACTAAAAAGTTGAATCGAAATTTAAGGAATAATATTATGATTCAAGCTATACAAATCACTAAGATAGATAAGGATAATCTATTGAACTCTATCTGGCTGCTAGATACAGAAAATAATAAAGCTCGTTGCTTAGCTGCTCTAAAATCGCAATCTCTCGTTGAAGGTGGTCAGCACCTATAATATTGGAAAGCATTACTACTAAAAAGTTTGACTTACTACTTTTTTAACCAGTTATAACAAATGCTTGGTTGGTCATAAAAAGGAAGGTTCGCTCATATTTTTTATTAGTCATAGTTTTTATAAAATTAGACTTCAGAATATTATTAAGCCATAAAAATAAGAGTTAAGAGAGTATAATCATGATTTCAGCAATTCAAATTACAAAATCAACTAACAATGATCTACTAAATTCAATCTGGATATTAGATAGTGAAAAAAACGCAGCTCGTTGTCTTGGAGCTTTAAGTGGTTACGACACTGACCAAGTAATCCCAACCGAAGACTTAGGTGATTATGAGTCTCGTGAAGTAACTCTAGAAATGCAATCACAACCTAAAATTGAAGGTGGTCAGCATTTAAACGTGAACGTTTTAACACGTGAGACTCTTCTGGACGCTATTGAGCACCCAGAAAATCACCCACAACTGACCATTCGCGTAAGTGGTTACGCCGTAAGATTCAATTCTCTTACTCCAGAACAGCAAAAAGACGTTGTAGCTCGTACTTTTACAGAAACCATGTAAAAGTAAGATTATGAAAAAAGGCGCTTTATAGCGCCTTTTTGTTTTTATAGGCGTCTAAACGCTTTTCTTATTCCAGTCTCCAAAATTGCCAATAGTTACGTTACTTTCAAATTCTTTTAATTTAGCCTCTTTGACATCATCGGGGATCGCTTCAAACAGAGCCACCGTCAGAGAATGATGCAAAGCCAACTGATTCACCATTGATTCTTGTATGTCAGCGTGTTGAACCCTGTAACTGACAGAAGTCTCTTCCGATTTCTTAATATCGGTCTTTAACTCTTTGATTTTACTCTCAGCTTTATCTACAAGTACACCGCTTTGAATTGGCATCTTGGTTTCACTATCAATGAAGTCACCCTCATCAGCCCACTCCGCAGTAGGGTGACTCTGTTTGATTTGTATAAACTTCTTCACTCTGGGGTAGTGTTTGAGAGAACCATTCGCCTGATTAGCCTCAATAGCAACATTGCTGTCATTAAGGCGATGGGTTCTTAGCTTCTTTGATTTAGCTGTGCCGTTGACCAATCTGTCTATAGCATTCAATAACTTATTCTGTGTTTTAAGCTTCTGGTCTTCTCTTGAATTATTAGTCATTACACTACCACCGTCACAGGTATAATCAATTTTTCCATATCTTCTGGAACCGCAAATTTCTCAAATTTCATATCCATATCAGTCATTATTTTTTCAGCAGCACGAATCTGCACAACACACCTGGTTACAAGAGACACAGATACCTCATCGTATTCTTGTGCAAGGAGAAGGTCTCTCATCATTTCTTGTCGCACTTGCTCTGCATACGTTCCAAATTCGAAAAAGTCGAAGCCGCAATCGATACAGTCAGATAAATCAACTGAAATTCGGAGGGAGCAATTACCATTGGTGCAGTACATATTAGGAGCAATAGCATGCATGTGCGCATTACCAGAGTTGAGCATCTGCTTCCAGTACGCCTTGGAAAACACCCTGTCGCCATTACCCTCTTCGTAATAGCTCTTGCCGTTTTTAGCGAGGTTATCCATTACAGCTTTGGTTTTACCCCCGCCAAGTCGTTCTTTGTTGGCTATCTTATTGTAAATCCTAGCTATAATTTCCGATTTTTGGTCAGCTCGCTCATTCTCAATCTCTCGGTGCATCTTGGCAAACGATGATGCATTTCTGGCGTACCATCTTGTCATTGCAAGTGAAAAATGGGAAAACTGCTGTTTCAGCATTGGGTATGTCAACAGCTCGTATCCGATAAGATAGAAAGCGAGTGAGCGACGAAGCTGATGAGGATTAAACTTGTATTGCTCTCCTTCAGTAAGGTTTGTTGTACGGTCTGGATTGGATAGATCCAGTTGACGGATATCTTCTGAATCGAGCTTGTATTCATGTTTATCGAGTGTTTTTCTTACCCACTTATTGATATTGGCGGTATCTTTTTGCTGTGGTCGGTGCTTTAACAAGCTCTTAAATCCACCAAAGAATTTGTTTTTATCAGACTTAAACTGTTCGCGCAGAGGTGTGTGTATAGCGTTGAGCAACTGGTAGGCTCTTGCGCCCACTGCTGTTGTTACATATACATCATTGATGGTGTTTGTGCCTTTTTTTATCTTCGATTGCCGAGTTGTCAGCAGGTATATTTTTTGGCCTTTAATGGTTGCCGTTTGCAACCCATAAATAGGGTGTATACGGTAAAGTTCATCAGTCCGCATCCCAGAGTAAGCCTGGATTAAGAATCGGCAACCCCCATCTATCTTTGCTAAGACACCCTTAAATTCAGTTATAGACTTGTAATATTCAATGGATATTTCCAACTCATAGCTCTCATGTACAGTATTTTCTGTTGGGTGAGATTTGATATTGAATGCATGAAATGTGAGGTCTAGCTTATCAAACAACTCTATCCATTCCTTGCCATATCGGTGATTATCTGCAACCTCAATCCCAGCTTCTGCAAAGGATTCCTCTAAGGTTTGAACAGACCTTTTAGTAAGATACGCAGGAAACTGACCTTTTCCCGTTCTTATTGCATTAATCATTCTGGCTTGGGTGGATAACTGAAGTTTCTGTATCCGCCTGATTTTCGCAGCCAACTCATCCCTGACTTTATAATATTTATTTACCTCCGCTTCTGCTTCACTGATTAGCAATCTGTATACTTTCAGGGGGATAACAGCGTTCTGCTCACCATCTCTAATGTCATTAGCTTCTGGAAATAATGCAACGGTAAACTTACCTATATCTTTGAAATTAATTGGTAAATCTAACCTTGAAAACCTATTCAGTGATGATAAGGTCTTCTTCTTAAGTCCCATATGCCCCAAGTCGAGCATCATCCTTAATACATCAGTTGTCACCTCAGAAAAACTAGACATATTTAGCTCGACGGCAGCAATAATGACGAATTTAAGCGGGTTGATGGTGCCTACAATCGTGGCTAGGTTTTCCGTTGGTTTTCTCTGAAAGAACATATCTGATAAAGCAAAGCATTTCAGCTCATTTTTCATTCTACGAGGCAGAATGAACCCTGCATCTACTTGCCTGCCAGGTTTCTCATAGGCATAGAAGTGTATATTTGCCAGATGTTTATCTTCGATTTCTGACTTTGTAAGAATATCCTTCAGAGGCCAGATATCATCACTAAACCTAAGTAGCACTTCTCCATTTTCACCTATGATAATGGGTAGGTCTTCAATCGCATTCCAATCACCAGAAGCAATCACTGGCATCATGACTTCTTGAATGTATTTTTTTTGATTACGAGCGTACTTTTTCCAGCTTTTGTAACTAAGCGGAGATTCAAGCTGTAAAGCTGTATTTGAGTTCATCATTATCAATCCTCTAAATCATAATCTGTGCTATTTGCATACTTTGCGTGAGAGGATGTAACCCTTCCAGAATCAGCCTCTCTTCTGCTTTCGAAACTATCTCGTCATCAATATTCATCTGAACAAGCAATCTGAAGTATGTTGCTTTTTTCAGTAGCGCATCGTCATCATCAGGGCGTAGATCAGCCCTATCTTCTAAAATCTGAATGAAAGAGAGCGTCTTGTAGACTTGATTAACATCATTTACCAGCTTCGCGCTCTTGCAAAAACAACACTGGTCGAACTGGTAACAAGTAATATCGCCATCTCCTACACCTAAGTTTTTGGCTCGCTTAGCTGTGGAACGATGGGTGTCACTTGTTATATCTTTATTGATATCGCATTTACCGTTACAGGCCGTACCGTTCTGATTTATATGCAGGGTTTTGGATTTCTTGTACTCATCAAACTCCAGAACATCAATCTTAAGGCTCTCTTTTACTTTTTGGATAGCATCTTCTTTTGTATCCCCCTGGAATAGCCTACTGGCTATCTCAAGAGCCTGATAAGTTATGAGTTGGTTTTGCTCTGGGTCTCCGTTGGCGTAGGCCGCATCAAATGTGCCTATGGTGTTACCTAGTACCACTGATGCATTAAAGCCGAAATCTTCATCGTTATATTCTAGCTTTGCTGTCAGAGCGCGGAATCGCTTTGCTGTGAGGTCAAGGTAAAAAGAACCGGGAGGTATTGCTAATAGTCTGATAGTGGTGTGTATGGAGGGTATTCTTTTATCGTCCGTCCACTTATAAGATAGGAGCCCATTATCTTGCGGAAACGGCAGTAGGTATCGACTATCTGAAACACTGAAAGCCCAGGCTTCAAGCTCCTTTAGGAATGGTTTATATTCTGATGGCATGGTTATGCGACTAGCTGCGCCATCTTTCTTGTTAAATGTGGCGATTACGTTGCCATCATCATCAGAGCTATAAGATAATGGCAATAAAGCCCCATAAAAAACTTCAGGCTTGTTGTATGCGACCAGTAGCCCCGCAGCACAAGAAATAGCCTCTCTGTGCGCCTTATTTCTCTTTACGACGGATACCTTCTTACTTAAGTACACACCATCATCCCGCGAATTTCTTTTGATGGAAAGTGCTAGATTGTTGCTGGCATGGTGGAAGCCAGTATGAAGTATATGCGCAACGGGGGTCGTGTCGTTAACTCTGATATCCAAGAGTTGCGAGACCCTGATTAGAGATTCTGTTTTGAACTTTACTGGAGAGTTGTTGGTATCTAGGTGGAAAAACAACGGAGATCCTTTCTCTGTGCGCCCAAACATCTCCCCCAGACTTACCTGTTTTTCAATAAGGATTACGCCTGTCCGTTTCTCAATGTTTATGTCAAATTCGCTCTCGTTTACATCAACAAGACAGGTATCGTCAGTCAGAAAGGTTTCTACAAACTTTCCTGCTCGTGTCTTCCATAGCGATAAGTTTACGTATTTAACGGACTTTTCCTTTGCTAGCCGTTTTTCAAACTGGATTGGATGTGCAGCACGTAAAATAACGCCTCGGTTCATCGCTGTGTAATAAGCAAACAACGCGTAACCGATACTCATACAGAGATTGAATGGGTTATCAGTTTTGCCGAGCCCCTTAATGTGTAGGCTCCCTAGTTTATCGCTCAGATGCACAATTGTTGGCAGGGTTGGATTGAAGTCCGTTCTGGTTGAATTACCGTTTTTCAAGTAGTCATATAACTTATCAAATGCAGGCATTAATATGGTCAATGCATTATCTGTGTCATCGGTGTTATAGGGGATTGTTAGTTTTCTTTCTTCATCCGTAAATTGGTCATGCTCATCTTTCCATGACTCGATATAGCACCCTGACATTCGCAGGTACATTCTCACACAAGATTCACTTTTCTTGGCTGTTGACTCAGTTACACCGAGTCCTGCTCCGTCATCCATATCAAACAGAAACAGGGGTATCTCATCGTTTAATTTGATTTTTCGCCTAAGTTCGCCATCGTCCCCAGCATACGCCAAATAACCCTCTTTTGAGAAAGGTAATAACCCATTGAAGTCACAGAATTTTATATAGACTACAAAGGAAAAATAAGCAGAGGAAATGGTTGAAACAGCTCGACCATCTTTCATTTTGTTCTGCGCAGCTTTGGCTATTTTTCTTACATATGCCATTCGTTCTTCAATCTGATGATTATTCCTGTTACAACCGAAATAATAAAGTGTCGTTAGATCTACTTCAAGAGTATTCGCAAGATTATCTTTTGGTAATGTAAGCCATTCGGCACTAAACACATCATTTTGTCTTGATGAACGCTGTTTTATCGAACTACGTTTTAAATCTGAGAAAGGACTTTTCCTAGCCATATTTGTACCTTTAGTAAAGCAATGTTGCCGCAGCATTCTTTCTTGCTGCTGAATTAAATCTGATGATTTTTGTATCTAGGAACTGAGCGTATACGCGAGTCATCTCGATGTTTTTGTGACCCATTAAGTCTTTTAGCTCATCAAGTAGCATTTCGAACGGAAGCCCCGTTTTTTCATGTTGGGTAAGTAACCATCTGGTCGCAAAAGTTGAGCGCTGGTCATGGGGTCGGTAATACCAGAGTGGGATCGCTTTGTCTCTACGTCTGTTCAACTCATCATGAAATTCTGCCACTTCAGGGTTTATAGAGCTTGTTATGTCTGTAAATTTAATCTGCTCTTCAAGTTCAGCGATAATCTCAGCTCTGATTTCTCCGAAAAAATACTGCAATGAATTCTTGCTGTAACTGCCAGCCTCTCTGTTCGTTACAAATAATCTGCCGTGGTGCTCAATTTGATTAAAGTCTTTGTTTACTTCAACATCATGTTTTTCCAAGAAATTCATGCGCTCATCAGATAACTTGTACTCATAAAGCTCTTGCATTAAATCTGCTGGAACTTCAATGGCTCTCGTCTTGTTAAACTTAGTTTCGCAACCGTTCATTTCATTACCTATAGAGATAGTAATTACCTCTTCACCGAACTTAGGTTGCCTCACAACGAATTCAGGGAATGTTACAACTTCTTGTACCCGCAATCCTACTCTTGAGCATAATTTACACATCAAGCTTGTAGGCTTTTTCTCATACTTTTTAAGCTTTGATTCGAAAATAAGTCTGTCCGACGGGATCATAGGTTTTAATTTTTCATGAGCTTCTACACCTAGTTCATTTGCGTAATTTGTGAAGCGTAGAACTAAATCCGATGTGGCTATCATTGTCGTCTCTTCATCAGTGATGTCATCATCGTCGTCACGAGGCATGTTTCTCTTAGGAGAATTCAGCACATGAGCGAGAATTTTTTTATCAGTAATCTGTTGTTTTGATGTACCTTTCCAGCGTTTTTGGACTTGGAAAAACTCAGGCCGATAAGGTATATAGTCTTCTCGGATGATTAACATTTTATTAGTAATCAACCAGCCATAATATTCTGCCACTGTACGTATATTGAATATTGCTGTTGATGGTGCAATTCCTCGCTCTATAACTATTCCAGTTTGTGGGTCTCTGACGTGCATATTGTCAAACATCCAGTCCCCAAATAACCACGGAGCGCCATACTCTGGTTCCGCAGTGAGAGAGCGATATGTCATTGGTTCTTCGATACCTCTGTCGTTTTCCCAGTCACTCATATAGCAAAATCGTGAAAAAGCCAGCAGTGCATCAGCTTTGCGCTGCACCGTGGCATATTTCCTGGTCGTTTGCATTTTGTGATGTAAGAATAAGTTCTCAGCCAGAAGAGGAACACCCTGTAGGTTCAAAATCATTGAAAGTTTCTTTGTGAATACAACCTTCTTCCCATCGACCTTCTTTGCCTTGTGCCTTGCGATAAAGTTAGGCTTTACCTCACCATCTTCTGTGATTTCGAGTTTGAGTCTGGGGTACACAGGTACTTCAACAGAAATGACAACAAAGTTGTGTAACAATTGTCGGTTTGGAAATATTCCACGAGACTTGTTGAAGAGGCGTTCTTCTTCGTGAAATTTTGTTGATTCGTCAAAAAAGCCATCTTGCTCCTTAATATCAAAAGTCTCTGCTGTATCCATAACTTGCCCCTCCATAACCTATTGTAAGTATAATGCTAGAACAGGTTTAGTCTAAAATGCAGTCTAAAAATTATATTTACGTTTATTAATCAATCATTGTGACGCACTTTACACTTTACACTTTACGGGTTGCACTTTACGTGTCTGTAATCTGTAAAGGAGAATTTCAATGGATGATATAGTTAAGAACGACAAGCAAACCATAATTTTCGCAGCATGTGATGAGATGATAAGAGAGGCAAAACCTATCGATAAAATCACATCAAGAGAAGTAGCAACAAGAGTTGAATGGTCACACACTGTTGTTGCTCCTTACTTGAAAGGATGGCGTGAACAACGCGCCAAAAAAGAGCGGGAAGCTGTTCAGCAAACACAGATGAGTAAAAATTTTGTGAAAGCTCTACATCTTGAAGTGCAAGAGCGGATTACAAAGATACAAGATGTTGATGCCGAGCAGTATGCACTACTTGTCGCTAACAAGAGTGCCATTTCGGTGTTAAAGTCGGTTTCCAGATATGGTCGATTTAGGAACCAGTGTTATTCATATCCTTAATTTAGCTTTGGTCTGTTTTCTGTAAAGACAGCGCATGAGTGATGGTTGTTAATACAAAACTAGCCATACGAAATAGCATCGCTATTTTAGCGAAAGTGCTAAAACGTAACTAATTCAGCTAACAAAACCGAAAGAGCAAAAATTCTCACTTTTTGTACCCATGAACTAGGCGTTAATCTCCATTTCATCATACTTTCAGTAATGCGAACGATACCCTTTAGAGTATAAAATCTAAGCCACTTTTGTCCATCAATGGCTTAAGGTGATCGCTCTAAGCCGAAACTGCCCCAAACTGTGTTAGAGCAGTTACTCACTCATAATATGAGCATATCGGTTTGCGCATACATTTGTTCATATGAGGAATTTGTCATATCACAACAGCACTAGCGAACTCTATTGCGAGTTCAATTGTGGTCCAGTTTTGGTTAGATTAGTCTTTATGTTTAATAGCCCGCATATGGACGATTTTATTCTAAGATCAAGAAAACCTCCATCTAGGAGGCCAATTTCAATGAACCACTACAGCTACTTAAAATATAATTTTATGTTTTATTTGAAGTAGCCAATATTATTGATAAACCAATAAAGCAACCACCTGTAATTTTATTAAAAGCGTTTATATACTTTTTAATTGAAGGTGAAATAATTTGCGCGCCCATAGAGTAGAATAAAAGAGAAAATGTAGAGCACACAAGCAGTGTTAATAAAAGAATAGAAAATTGTAAAACCACATTGCCATCTGGATTAATGAAGGGAAGAAATAGCGCGGAAATAAATCCAATTGCCTTTGGATTTACTAATGAAACGCCAATCCCTTGAAAGTATAGTTTTACGAAACTAATTTGCTTCACCTCTGAACATGCTTTTATAGGTGACGATGCTTTTGACTTCCACATTCTAATTCCAAGTATAAGAAGGTAGGCGGCTCCCATATATTGTAACCAGATAAATAATGTTTGTGATGATTCAAGTAATATACCGAGGCCTAAAACAGACATAAGAGCAAGTAAAGTTAGTCCCGAAAGAATGCCCAATATTATAGGCCATGATTTTTTTGCTCCATAATAAACACTATGGGTTATGACAGATAAAATCCCGGGTCCTGGCGTAAGAGACGCAATCAAGCATATAGTGACAAAAACCAACCAACTTTCAATCGACATAAAATATCCTTATAAGTAACATTAATGAAATCCCAAACATCTACAATGGCGTAGTTTCTACTCTTGGTTTAAGAACTACAATATCAGCGTTCACCTTACTTTAACAAGTAACTGTGTAGTCTAGTCTCCATTAAGATATTATACGACTGCGCATACGGTAAGAGGCGAATGTTAAACCCCATTTAAAATGTCATGTCACCAATAGAAATGTCGCTTTTGGTATTCATTAAAGATATGTAACAAATGGCGACAAATCAATTTATCTATCACCTCTTTGAGGAGCTTGGTTTGAAGTGTGCTAGCGTAAAAACTTTTACAACTACCCCCTCTATGTAAGAAGCGAATTTGTGAATAAAAAATTAATATATTTATGTGAGTTATTAATCTATGTATATCGGTGAAGCATCAAAAAAAACAGGCTTATCTATAAAGGCTATTCGATTTTATGAGAAAATAGGACTGATCAGCCCGCCAGAAAGAGTTGGTCGATATAGGATATACAAAGATACAGAAATAGAACTTCTTCTACTAATTAAAGAGGCAAAAGAGTTAGGGGTAACACTGTCTCAACTTAAGGGCGTTATTGTTTACAATCATGGCAAGGTTGATTGGGCTAAGATAAAACTATTTTTGGCTGAATTAAGAAAACAGTTATATCATCAAATCGATGATATAAAGAAAAAAATAGCCAACCTTGACGCGTGTTATGACCAAATAAATCCTTAGCCAAGTGCTTGACTCTACCCTAATGAGGAGACTGTAGAATGTATCTCAGATAACCCATGTTGGAGAATGAGATGAAAGGTTTAGTCGTTAATAGTGAAAATAATATCGAGCTAAGAAACAGCTTGATAGGGCCTATAGCAGGACAAGGCGAAATACTAATTCAAATAAAAAGCGCGTCGGTTAATCCGTTTGATGTTGAAAGTGCGAAGGGAACTTATGACGGTTACTTTGCTGAATATGGTTTTGATAAAGAAGTAAAAACTGGACTGGAATTTTCAGGTGTCGTGATGAGTGACGGTGAGAAGTTTAGTAACGGTGATAATGTATTTGGCTATGTCCATATGTTAACTGGGTGGAAAACCCATGCAGAATATATAGCCATTGATGAAAACTATGTGGCTTTAATGCCAGATGAATTGAGCCACTCTCAAGCCGCGGCCATTCCACTGGGGGCATTGACAACCTTAGTTGCTTTGCAGGATTTAGGGCATCTAAAAGCGGGCATGAAATTATTGATTAATGGAGCTTCTGGTGGTCTTGGTATTCTGGGTATCCAAATCGGTAAGATTTTAGGAACACATGTATCTGCGATTGCCGGAAGCGAGCAAGAGGCGTTCTTACTCTCTTATGGTGCGGATCAAGTCTATGATTACAATCAAACCAAAATTGGCGATATTGCCGATACCTTCGACGTTATCCTTGATTTAACCAATGTGCAAAAACTAGAACACATGAAACCGCTGCTAACACCAACTGGTATTTTTATTCCAGGTGAACCGAATGATGAAAATGGTGGCTTGCTAGAGGATCCGCAAGTGGCTTATTTGATGGTTGCACATGGTGACGTTACCAAGCTAACGCGAATTGCAAACTGGGTGTCCGAGGGAAAATTAAAAGCCGTCATAGATAGCGAGTTTAGCTTTGCTGATTATCAGCAGGCCATTGCACGTGTGAAAGTAAAAGGCAAAAGAGGACGGATAATCATGAGCTGGTAACTATTTTTTATGGTCTTTATACTAAAGACCAAACATTATTCTACAGACGTTCCATTACACGAGTGTAATGGAACGTAATAAATTTGTAAGTAATAAGCTCCTATATTATTCCTAATTGTTATTTACCTTGTTGGAGTCATAACTCTAACAAGGTTTTGTCCATCAATGGCTTAGGGTGACGCTCTAAGCCTGTGACCGATCTAAGCCGAAATTGCCCCTAAGTGTGTTAGAGCTTTAACTCACTCACAATATGTACATATCAATTTACCATACATTTTATCATGCAAAATTTACCAACTAAGTTAATCCTACTTATGTGTAATGAAAAAGACTAGATAGGCTGATTTTATACAGTGTTATTGGTATTTCGGTGAACGCAGTCTCAATTTGTCAAAAGGCAGTCAGGTTTATCTTGTAGCCTAGAATTAATGTCAATATACTCAATTACATAGCTAGCCTTGTATATAATTTATAAGACTAAATAAATAATTTACAGGACGGCTCGTTTTCCCATAAACATGTAATTAATAAATTTGATGTATAATCTTATTTTTCAATTGATTAATCTACTTTTATTAAGGTGAATGAATTTGGGAAATCGAGAGTCCTGTTATACAAATGTTAGAAGCTAATTCGGGCAGTGCTAAACTAACACTGCCCTCAATTTGTTATTTGTTATTTGTTATTTGGGTTCTTCTGTTGCCCTTTGTTACCGTGAACTTTAGCGTACTGCTCGTTCACGCCTGCTTGACCTTTATTTGCGTTTTTCTGATTTGCATGGTTGTTCTGTGGTGTGATTTTCTTAGTCATGGTAATACCTCTTATATATGATTAAATAGATGAACTCATGGGGGCATCCACCCCGTAGAGTTCGAGTACACTTTACTCCACAGTGTGGGGACATTTGGGGACAGAATGGATAATTCTTTAGGCGTAACAAATAAACAACGGGAAATTAAACAGATACTTAAGCAAGTTGGGTGGAGCCAAAGGCAATTTTCTGGAAAATATAGTATCGATGAAAGTGATCGTGATATTGAAGAATACGAGATAAATAAATTCCAAGAGTCCTTTAAAAAACAATTAAACAGAAAGACAACAAAACTTGAAACTCTAGACAAGTATATTTCCTATATAAAGAATACCTGTGAGTTCAAAAAACTAATAAACTCTGGAGAAACTGAAAAATTTATACCTTTAACTGGGCTTTTTGAAGATTACAAAATAATTTTAAATGAAGAAAATGACACAACGTACCGAAAAGTTTTAGAGGTGGCAGCAGCTTATGCTTTAGCTATAGGTTCTGCTTGGAGCTTTAATATTGTCCAATTAGAGAAAGATGAGTTTCAAAGTAGCTTCTTAGTCATCTGGGAAGGCGATGTAGGTCATAATCATGGCTCTGGTACTTGGGGTCCTGCAATGTGCAAAGTGGTTACTAGTCATTTTGGTTACTATTTTGTCAGCTCAGGAGAGCATCACTTTGAAACAAGTTTGAGGTGTATTTCAGAAGTGATAGGTTACTCCAATAACGAATTAATTCTTATCGGATATAAGTATGGTGATAATGATGCCAATAACTATCCGTCTTTAAAGCATAAAGTTCGTATGGTACAAGACAATGAAGATAAATGGTCTGTAATAGACTGCAAGTTTATCGGAGATCGCTTCTAACATATAAGAATAGGTGTCGCGCAGCCGACACCTTATTCGAGTGTTGAGCAAGCCCAAGCCCTTCTTTATATAGTAAATAACGTGTTTGATCTTGGCGGATACTTCGTCTTGGGGTTAAACCCAAGACGAGCTAAATAGAGATAAACAACAGACCTGTTATTTATCAATTAACTAGCTAGTTGTACCATAAATTTAATATCTCCAACTGTAATGTTAATGCCATTATCCTTATTATGTTCGCCTTTCGGCTAGGTCGTTCGTGTGATACCAACGCACTTCATTTCATGCTGACAGCAAGGGCAAATTCTGATGGCTTTCGCAGTAAACGTTGCGACGAGTTTAGGCATGTTCCAATTGAACTGATGCAGCAATATAGCTTGAATTCGCACTCTCAGCCGTTTGGCATTACCATGTAAAAAACCATAATCCCGCACTCGCTGTAATCCTTTGGGAAGCACATGTTGCAAGATGAGCCAGAGAAATTGCAGCGTCGGTAA
>NZ_JABSQR010000037.1 GCF_013215705.1 Moritella sp.
TACCTGTTTTTGTTGAATTTTGGATAAAGAAAAGCCCATTGAATCAAACCATTCAATGGGCTGCGACACTTAGGAGGTGCCGTTCTAAGTACAGATTGGTGGAGTCGGGGGGAGTCGAACCCCCGTCCGAAAAACCTACATCCGCGGTACTACATGTTTAGTCATCTCTATTAATTTAACTTTTTATTAAGCCGAGTGACAGGCCGAACAAAAGCGTGCTCGATTGAGTTTAGCACTTTCTCTACGAGCGAAGAGTCCATGCGATCCTGATATTTAATGACCATACAATATTAGAGACCCTCAGGCAGGGTTCTAAATGATGGCTAGCAAGCCTAAGCTGCTAGAGAGTAGTTAGAGTCGTTTGCAACTATAACAGTGCGGCTTTTTACGAGGCCAACCGCCCCTCGACATGCACCTAGGGTTTCGTGAATCTCGTCGAATCCTAAATCGACCCCAGAACTAAAATTCTACGCCATTAGTGTAGAATTGCAACATATTAACGAACTTTGTGCTTCATCATACGTTCTTTGTCTATTTTCCATTCACGATCTTTCACATCTGAGCGTTTATCGTGCTCTTTTTTACCTTTGGCCAGACCAATGTTGACTTTAACCCACGCCTGTTTCCAGTACATAGATGTTGCCACAATAGTATAACCTTGGCGTTCAACTTTACTTGCAAGTACTTCTAATTCACGCTTGTTTAATAACAGCTTACGAATTCGAGTCGGATTACAAACAACATGGGTTGACGCAGCTTCAAGTGGCATGATCTGCGCACCAGACATAAATGCTTCACCGTTCTTAATAAACACATAACTCTCGGTAATGTTTACTTTACCGGCGCGTAATGATTTAACTTCCCAACCTTGGAGTTCTAATCCTGCTTCCAAGCGATCTTCGATTTTATATTCGAAACTCGCCGTTTTATTTCTCGCGATGGTGTTTTCGCTTTTTTTTGGTTTTTTCTTAGCCATAATTTATCTTTATGCACCCATCATTGACGGAATTTAATGTTATAAATCTTATAACAAAATCGAATTTTATCCTAGTACTAGTCTTACTTTGCGCGGAATAACAAATGAATTTTATGCAGATAAATGCTAAAATCGCCTACTTATTACTACTGGCGGAAAGATATTGAGCTATTAGTAAGCGATTTAATTTTTTGATTGTTGTTTTCAATATAGGGACTCGTATGCCACGGATAACGCGCAGCGCACTGTTAATGTATAGCGCTGACCAAATGTTTAATTTAGTTAACGATGTTAATGCATACCCAGATTTTTTACCCGGTTGTACTGGTACACGCATTTTAGATGAACATGATAATCAAATGACAGCGGCTGTTGTTGTCGCTAAAGCCGGTATCAGCAAAACATTCACCACTAAGAATACCTTGATACCTGGGCAAGAAGTCAAAATGGACCTGGTTGATGGGCCATTTAAAAAATTGACTGGCGGTTGGACGTTTAAAGCGTTAGATGAAACCGCATGTAAAGTAACCTTGGATTTAGAGTTTGTATTTAGCAGTAAATTAGTGGAAGTTGCGTTTGGACGTATTTTCACTGACTTAGTGAATAACATGGTGCAATCTTTTACCGAGCGTGCAAAAGAGGTTTATGGTGTCGACCAAAATTAATGTTGAAGTGATTTATGCCTTACCGAAAGAACAAATTACCTTCACGGTAAGTGTAGAACAAGGTGCAACTGCGCAGCAAGCGATTGAAGCATCAGGGATATTAGCTAAATACCCAGAAATAGAACTGAATAAGAACAAATTAGGCATTTACAGCCGTTTAATCAAACTTGATACTGTGCTGCAAGCCGGTGAACGGGTTGAAATATACCGACCGTTAATTGCCGATCCAAAAGAGATGCGTAAACGCCGAGCGGTGAAAGCTAAAGAAGAAGGGCGACTGCATGAAAAGACTGGTCAAAAAATAAAATAATGCCATAGGCATAATAAAAATCACAATCTAGCGCAGGTTGTGATTTTTATCATCTAACATTGTCGATTAGCTTGATCTCTCGCTCTCGCTCGCTTTATCTATCTAGCGGTGTGGCAAAGTTCGGGTTTAGTGGGTAATCACCAACCACAGTTTTCAAGTTATCACCTGCAAACGTTAATACCAGCTGTTTAGTTGTTACTTCGCCTCGGCCTGACGTGAAATGATACAAATAATTCCACACATCATGGTCGAACGAATCAACTAACATTGGGCTACCAAGTACAAACGTTACTTGTTCTTTAGTCATATCCACACGTAATTTGTCTACTTGGCGATCTTCAACATAGTTACCTTGTGGGATATCTATTTTATAAACCATTTTTTCTAGAATTGAGCAGCCCGATAAACTAAAGATAGCTAAGCCTGCAATAAGTAAGTGTTTTAAGCGCATAAGTATTTTGCTAATTAAGTCCATATAGAAAGGTAAATAATAACTCGGCTGGCGAGTGAAGTAAATCGGTGTATTTAGCCGACTTACTTAACGATACGCTGATTAGAAGGTAAAAGCAGGCTTTAGTTCCCTGCGTTATGGCTATTGTGAGAGGTTACACTAACATTTCGGCTGCGTTATTGAGGGTTGATGCTGTGATCTTATCGCCGCCGAGTAACCGTGCTAACTCTTCAATACGCATTTCCTTCGTTAAGGCTTTCATACTGGTTTCGGTGGTTTTACCGTCGGTGGTTTTACTCACAAACATTTGCTGATGCCCTTTTGATGCTACTTGCGGTAAATGGGTGACACACATGACTTGGGTTTTATCGCCTAATTGGCGCAATAGCTTGCCGACAATGGATGCTGTTTTTCCAGAGATACCCACATCTACTTCATCAAAAATTAATGTTGGGGTTGAGATCTTTTGTGCGGTGATTACTTGGATGGCTAAGCTGATACGTGATAGTTCACCACCCGATGCTACTTTACCAAGTGCTTGTAAGGGTTGTCCTGGGTTGGTTGATACCAAGAAATTAATGTTGTCTAAACCTTGTGGGTTAGGGGTTTTATGTTCACTGCTTTCAAGGGTCATCTCAAAACAACCGTTCTCCATGCTCAGTTCATGCATACTGGCGGTGATCAGCTTGTTTAACTGTTTGGCGTATTTTTGGCGGCTAAGCGATAGCTTTTCTGCTTGTTGATGATACTTGGCTTGTGATGCTTGTAATTCAATTTTAATGCTGTCGATACGTTCATCATCACCGGCGATATTGTCGAGCTCTGCTTTTAACATGTGATGGTGTGTGGCTAAATGGTCTGCTGGTACTTGATGTTTACGGGCGAGTTCGAGGGCTTTACCTAAACGTTCATCTAAGTATTCAAATTGTTGCGGATCACGGTCAAGGTTATCGGTATAGCTGCGTAACTCGTTACCGGCTTCTTCAACCAGTACCACAGCATCTTGTAAAGTATCTATGATCGATTTTAATTTCGGGTCCATGTCGAGCAAGTTTTCTAAACGATGTGTAACGACTTGCAACATGTTGCAGATCGCATTGTCTTCATTTTCATACAGAGTATCGACACAGCTCATACACTCTTGTACTAACTCAGTGCTGTTTGCTAACAGCTTGTGTTCTGCTTCTATTTGACTGTACTCACCCTCAGCAAGGGCAAATTCGTCAAGTTCTGATACTTGATATTGTAATAGTTGCTGTCTCGCCGCACGCTGTTGTTGATTTTGTAGTAGTTTTTTTTCTTCATTAGATAAATTGTGCCAAGTGCGGTAACTATCACGTACGTTGGTTTGTAATTTTTGATGACTGGCATAGCCATCCAGGATCGCTAATTGAATTTCAGGCTTTAGCAAGGCTTGGTGTGCGTGCTGGCCGTGTACTTGCACCAAAAATTGCGACAGGGATTTAAGCTGCTGTAAGGGCACAGGTATACCATTGATATAACCCTTAGAGCGACCTTCTGCGGTGATAACACGGCGCAGGATACATTCATCTTCATTATTTAATTCGTGCTCGACCAACCATTTATAAGCGAGAGAATTTGCTTCAACGGTAAAGATCGCGCTTATTTCCGCTTTCTTTTCACCGGGACGAACGGTACTGGCGTCAGCTCGAGAGCCTAAAGCAAGACCCAATGCATCGATAGCAATGGATTTACCGGCACCGGTTTCACCCGTTACTGTGGTCATTCCCGATTTCAGTTCAAGTTCTAAAAATTTAACGATAGCAAAATTATGAATAGTGAGTTGCGTTAGCATACGTATCCTGTTTATTTTATCAGGCTGGTTTTATATACAGTATATATGTGCAAGCTGGTAAGTGTAAATACTTTGCGTTTAGTTGCGTGGTTTATTTTTAATTTGTGATCTAGATTGGGACGATATTGTGGTGAGAGAGGATAAGGCTTAACGGCGAGTTAAGCCTTATCCTGCTGCGTTCAGGTTAGAATAATTTACTGCCCCAACCTAATTTTTCACGTAAAACGTTAAAGTAATCATAGTTTTTTGGATGGATCAAATGCAGGTGGTTTTTATCACGTTTGATGATTATTTCATCTCCTGGCAGTACACCAATGTGGACATGACCATCACAACTGACCATCATATTTTCTTCATTGTTGAGCGACACAACCAATCTCACTGTGCTATTTGCACTTATTACGATAGGGCGACTAGATAGCGTATGTGGGAACATCGCCATTAAGGTAATCGCTTCTAAATTTGGCGATACAATGGGGCCACCTGCGGACAATGAGTAAGCCGTTGAACCTGTTGGCGTTGATACGAGTAAGCCATCGGCACGTTGACTGAGCATAAAGCTATCATCGATATACACTTCAAACTCAATCATTGCTGGGATCTTACCCGGATGTAAGATTGTTTCATTAAATGCCAAGTTGGTGGCTTTTAACATGCCATAACGGTAAATCGAGGTATTTAATAAAATACGTTTTTCCGAAATGTATTCGCCTTTTAGGACGCCTAATAAGTGTTCATCAAAAGCTTCGGGGTCGAGATCGGTTAAAAAGCCTAAATTACCACGGTTAACACCAATTACGGCGATATCAAAGCGTGATAATACGCGGCCAGCACCCAGCATATTACCGTCGCCCCCGACAACCACGGCTAGATCAGCTTCTTCACCTAAGTTCATCAGTGGACGAGATATGACATCTTTCATGCCAAGATCTTGAGATACGCGACTATCAACAATCACGTTATATTGATGTTTGGTCAAAAAATTGTGTAGGGCAATAAGGGTTTTGGTTGTTTCTGGATGCTTGGGTTTTCCGATTAACCCGATAGTTTTGAATTCTCTCTTCATTGCCATGATTCCACTAAGTAAGTATAAAGCCAGTATATACTTAAGCGAGTTCAAGATTCAAAGTATAAACGCGATATATATGGTGCTTAGTAAGTCATTTAACTTCTATTTTTGGCACTATTTTACGTTAGAGATTAACAAGAGATGAATTTGACTTGAATCTCGTGTTAGGATCCCCATTATATTTCGGTATAACCCATTAATTGTAATATAGTGTACTTATATAAAGTATGCTGAATTGAATGTCGGAGAAAGTAATGAGCAGCGAAGAGCAAAAAGTACAGGCTGAAAAGCAAGTTGAAGAGCAGTCAGTAACAGAAGCTGAAGTACAGCCTGTCGTTGAAGGTGTTACAGCTGAAGAAGTGACAGTTGAAGAAGCGACTGTGGAAATTGATGAGTCTGTTGCACGCATCGCTGCATTAGAAGCTGAACTTGAAAAAGCAACAGCATCAGCAGCGGAATTTAAAGATGTTGCATTACGTGCTAAAGCTGACGCTGATAATATACGTCGCCGTGCTGCGATTGATGTTGATAAGGCAAAAAAATTCGCGTTAGAAAAATTTGCCAATGAACTGCTGCCTGTTATTGATAACATGGAGCGTGGTCTACTACATGTTGATAAATCAAATGAAACATTACTACCGCTGATTGAAGGTATTGAGCTAACCGCTAAATCACTGGAAGCTGCATTAGAAAAATTTGGGGTTAAATCTGTTAATCCTGAAGGTGAAAAATTCAACCCAGAGTTACATCAGGCAATGAGCATGATTGAAAGTACTGACGTTGAACCAAATACAGTGATTTCTGTGATGCAAAAAGGTTATGAACTCAATGGTCGTCTAATTCGACCTGCCATGGTTATGATCTCAAAAGCGGCTGCAACACCAACAATTGATACGCAAGCTTAATTGCTAATGTCGTACCAATCACAATAAATAGATGATCAAATATTTAATGCCATTGGTATAAGCAACATCTGCATATGAAAATAGAGCCATCTGGCTCTATTTTTTTATCTTTTTTTTGTATTGAATAGTCGTCAGGCTATTTACATTAATACCAATGGCATTAAATATAATATTAACCTGCCGGATAGAAGGCACCTAAAATGGCTAAGCGACTTGCGCCTGTCACCGCAGGTAAGTTACCAGGCTGCTTATGCATATGCTGTTTTGCTAACCAAGCAAACGCAATTGCTTCAACCCAATCAGGCGCAATGCCAATCTCGGCAGTTGTCATTACCGGGCTGTTGGGTAACAGCTGGGCTAAATCCGCCATTAATAATGGATTAGCAGCGCCGCCACCACAAATATACACTTCAGTGCTTATACTAACCTCGCCACTGCTATTAACGCGACCACTTTGGAGCAATTTAGTGACTTCATTGGTTATTGATACGGCGGTAAAACGGGTCAAGGTGCGTTGTATGTCCGCATCTGTATATTCTCGCGCACCGATTGTCAGATATTTGCCGAGCCAAGCTAAGTTAAACAATTCTCGACCTGTGCTCTTCGGCGGATTCAACGTAAAGTATTCATGCTGTAATAGTGAGGTTAATAAAGGTTCTATAATAACCCCTGAACTCGCCCATTGACCATCGATATCATAGTGACGGTCACTGTCACTGTTAGCGCTAAACCAAGCATCTAATAAGGTATTACCTGGGCCGGTATCATAACCAATACTGGGCTTAGCCTGTTGCCGACTCGGTAAGTAAGTAATGTTAGCCAAGCCGCCAATGTTAACAATAGCGCGGTTGATGGTCTGATGCTGAAATACCGCTTGATGAAACGCGGGGACCAAAGGTGCACCCTGACCGCCAAGTGCCATGTCTTTGCGTCTAAAATCAGCCACAGTATCAATATTGGTTAAGGTGGCGAGGATATTGGCATCACCGATTTGCAAGGTAAAGCCATGTTCTGGGTGATGGCGTATGGTTTGGCCGTGTGAACCAATGGCGGTAACATCACTGGCAGTATAAGACGTTTTGGCCAGTAACTGCTGACAGGCGAGTGCGAAGGCTTGAGCAAGTGGTTGTTCTATGATCGCGAGCGCCGATATCTCATTATTGTTAGGACGACATAATTGATGTAGCTGTGCAGTCAGTGTCGCAGGCATAGGCTGTAAATGCTGGGCGATCAGTTGGCACTTACCGTCTTCAAACTCAACTAACGCCGCATCAATACCGTCAATGCTGGTGCCTGACATCAGGCCGATATATAACTCACGTTTGTTGCGCATTGTTGATCCCTAAGTTCAGTGATATATCGTTATAGTGCGATTGAACTGTATAATTTCGCATTATTTTCCAATTGCTCTATGATGTCTTTTGCTTCGGAAACAAACTTGGTCTTTTCACTACCGCGTAATGACTCTGCTTTTGGTAGCGACACTGTTTTTGGATTTTTGTGCTTACCGTTCACTAAGAATTCATAATGTAAATGGGGGCCAGTTACGCGCCCCGTCGCCCCTACCGTACCAATTTTTTGATTCTGTTTAACCCGCTGGCCTTGTCTAACACTGCGCTTATTCATGTGCAGGTATTTAGTGACAATATTAGCGTTATGTTTAATAAATACATAGTTACCATTAAAGCGATTATAAGCCGATGCGATAACTTTACCGTCACCCGCAGATACAATCGGAGTACCTGTTCTTGCTGCGTAATCAATACCATTATGCGCACGTATTCGACCTGTTACGGGATGACGACGATTACGGTTAAAACTAGAGCTGATATATTTAAAGTTGACTGGCGCCCGTAAGAAGGCTTTACGCATAGAGCGTCCAGACGGGGTATAGTAGCTGCCATCTTTATGGCGTATCGCTTGAAATTTATCACCTTGGTTGATGAACTCTGCTGCAAGGATGTTACCTGTCGAAACAAAGTATCCATCAATATATTGTTCTTCATAAATAACCGCAAAACTGTCGCCTGCACGAATATCGAGGGCGAAATCGATATCCCAACCAAATATTGTGGCTAAGTTCATGATTTGTTTTGCAGGCATCTTGCCTTTAACTCCTGCATTCCAGAAGTTACTGGTGATCTCTGCGCGCGTGAATGTTTCTCTGATGTCTATTTTATTTTTAACGGTGTTGGTCGTGTAACCATCAGCTGTTTTATTGATGTATAACGATTCCGTGGGGCTATAAGGGTAAATAAGCTCAACAAATTGGCCATCATTATTCGTTGTGATGGTTAGTTTTTGCCCAGGGTAGATACTACGCAAGCGTTTTGCCGATGACAATTTGTCTATTTCATAGATGGTTTTTGTCGATAAATGGCTACGTTGACCAATTAACGATAGATTATCACCTGCGCGAACGATAATTTCCTCACTGGTTAATCGTGATTTAATCGGCTGATTTTCTGCCGAGGTAATGCGAGGTAATTTTAAACTGTAACGATCACCCACTTGGTAGATATAAAAAGAGTCTGCATCTGATGATAGTGGTGGGCTGGTAGATACAGGCAGGAGCAGCAGTGTAATGATCAAACCCAAAATAACGACAATGAAGGTTCGGTGTTGCTTTGGTAATTGCTTAAAACGGTTACCGAATGACATAAGAAAGCACTGCCTTGTGGGAATTTAAAATAAGTCACATATTCTAACAAATACTAAGGACTGTGCAAAAAATAATTTATAACGCTGTGCTTCTGGTTTTAAATGCATCAACAAAAGTAGCCGGGAAACAGTATTTGTAATTAAATTAACGGTATTGCCAGTGGGCAACGGTTTTCAATTGTTACGCTATCCAGTAGTATAGAGTGATTATATTTAGGTAATAAGTGTGGAGCTTGAAATTATGACGCAAATCAATGATGCGTTACGCGAAATTAAACGTGGTACAGAAGAAATCCTAGTTGAAGAAGAGCTAGTAGCAAAACTTAAAGAAGGTCGTCCGCTAAGAATTAAATTAGGTGCTGATCCAACTGGTGCTGACCTGCATTTGGGCCATACTGTTATCTTAAACAAGTTACGTCAATTCCAAGACCTTGGTCATGAAGTTATCTTCTTGATTGGTGATTTCACTGCAACTGTCGGTGATCCGTCAGGCAAAAACTCAACACGTCCACCATTAACACGTGAAGATGTACTGGTTAATGCGAAAACATATACCGACCAAGTATTCAAAATTTTAGATGAATCAAAAACCCGCATTGAGTTTAACTCAACGTGGTTAAATGAATTAGGTGCTGCGGGCATGATCCGTTTAGCGTCGCAGCAAACTGTTGCGCGTATGCTAGAGCGTGATGACTTCAAAAAACGCTATGCGTCTGGTCAAGGTATCGCGATCCACGAATTTATGTACCCATTATTACAAGGTTATGATTCAGTTGCACTGAAAGCTGATGTTGAACTTGGCGGTACAGATCAAAAATTCAACCTATTAATGGGTCGTGAATTACAAAAAGCGGAAGGTCAAAAACCACAGACTGTGATTATGATGCCACTGCTTGTTGGTCTAGACGGCGTGAAGAAAATGTCTAAATCATCGAACAACTATATTGGTGTAACAGATACGCCAAATGACATGTTCGGTAAGATCATGTCGATCACGGATGAATTGATGTGGAACTACTTCGAATTATTATCATTCCGTCCATTAGCTGAAATTGAAAAATTCAAAGCTGATATCGCGGCTGACGCTGTTAATCCACGTGATGTGAAAATTTCATTAGCCAAAGAAATCATTGCCCGTTTTCATGATGAAGCGGCTGCAGAAAGCGCGCATAATGATTTCACTCAGCGTTTTTCTAAAAATGCGATCCCAGATGAAATGCCAGAATTTGAATTTGCAGAGAGTGATGCAATGGCTATCGCGAATTTATTAAAAGAAGCGGGTCTGGTATCGGGTACATCAGAAGCGATGCGCATGATCAAGCAAGGTGCGGTTAAAATTGATAGCGTAAAAATAGATGATACTCGACTTGTTCCTACTGCGGGTACCGCGGTATACCAAGTTGGTAAACGCAAGTTTGCTCGTATTACATTAGCTTAATATTGACTCGCTAGTCGTTATAAGCAAATGCTTAAAAAGCCCGTTATGATTGTGGTCATAACGGGCTTTTTAACGATTAACTTACGTACTACTCACGGTGATGTTTTAAAACAAACATAGGTAAGCGTAAATGCCAATGCACTGCGGCCATTCGGAGTGTAAATACCCCCGTCATGGCGAGTAACATCGCTAAACCTTCAGTGATGCCAATGAGTAATGCGCCAGTATAAACCACGCCACCAAGCACAGACGCAGTCGCATAGATATCTTTCTGTAATACCATAGGCACGCGACTGGCTAACAGATCTCGAATAATACCACCTGCAACACCGGTGATCACACCCATCACTACCGCTGTCATCCCCGGCGCGCCATAAGCTAAGGCTTTCTGTGTACCCAGTACGGTGAATAAGGCTAAGCCTGCTGCATCGGCAAGAGGTAATAATATTGGTGGCATGCGATGATTACGGTTAGCAAACAAAATGGTTAACATAGACGTCAGAATAATAACGGTGAGGTAAACGGGGTCGTGTACCCAAAATGCAGGGCCGACATCTAAGATTGTATCACGTATTGTGCCACCGCCAATTGCGGTTACCGCAGCCAATACAGTTGCGCCAAATGGATCCATACGCATCTGTCCAGCGACTTGCACGCCTGATATTGCAAACACGGCGGTGCCCGCTAGATCGAGTAAATAAATAATATCCATGTTCATCATCAGAAAACTTATTGATCCTTGCTCTATACCCGAACTAATTCAAGATGCTATCAGAGACTAGCAGGGATATCAGAACAAGGCGCAATATGTAGATAATGGTTATTCCATTTTTAAATATTGCAACGCTGAGCTGTCATTCCTGCTTGCTGATTATGCATCTTGAAGCAGCTTGGGTATATCTGTCCATAATTAAGAAGTGCAGAGTATACGGATAGAGAAAATTATTTCTTGTAGCTATATCGAAATTCTAACAAATAAAGTTGCAGAATATAAATAAAATTTGAACTATTGATGAGATAAAGTTCAAGGATATATCCCTGTTCGTTGCTGAGATAGCATCTTGAAGTAGCTTGGATATAAATATTATATTTCAGATGAAATAAAGCGGGAAGTGATAGAAATGGGGTTATCTACAGGCATAAAAAAACAGCATAGAGAAGTTTTCGACTATTTATAATATATCATTATAAAACAAGAAACTTTTCCATGCTGTTTTTGGAACTTTAAAACTATAGGCTAGCGATTGATGGTAGAACACCACTTGTGATAGCTAAAGTAGTTAAAACAGTAAAAACTGCTACAAATTCTTTCATGATAATGTCCTTGGGGTTACTGTATTGACTACATTATGCACACATTTTATTCACTTGGCTAGCTTTTTATAAGAAAACTGTAACTTTTAGTGCTTTGGGCTCGCTTGGAGACTGAAGTGCTGATTAGTGTGATTATTTCTATTGTTGTTGGTCGATTACCTAGAAGTACGTCCTATTGTTGTTTTTGAAGGGTATAAATCACATGTAAAAGTGTTGTTTTAGTTGTCACGATCGTAACTTTGCTCGGGTTGGGTGAAATGAGGTGTAGTTTGCGTGTTAAGTTGAATTTTAAGGCGAATGGACAATGCTCAAATATAGATCTCATTAATAAGATTAAATGTGTTTAATGGTTTGAATAGGGTGAAGTGTCGTCATATTCGTATTACAATAGTGGCATTATGATTGTAAACATTGTCGGCGCTGTAAAATGCAGTAATGTCATGATAATGAATTGATTGAAAGGCTATAAGCATTATGAGTAATATGATCCCAATGACTGCACGTGGTGCAGAAAATTTACGTATCGAATTAGAACATTTAAAAACGGTTCGTCGACCTGAAATTGTAAGTTCGATTGCGGTAGCGCGTGAGCACGGCGATTTGAAAGAAAACGCGGAATACCATGCTGCACGTGAAGAGCAAGGTTTCTGTGAAGGCCGTGTTCAAGATATCGAATGGAAACTGTCTAACTGTCAGATTATTGATGTGACAAAAATAGCAAATAATGGTCGTGTTATTTTTGGTTGTACAGTTAAGATTTACAATACTGAAACAGAAGAAGAGATTACTTACAATCTAGTGGGTGACGATGAAGCGAATATTAAAGAAAATCGTATTTCAATTAACTCACCAATTGCACGTGGTTTAGTGGGTAAAAGTGTCGATGATGTGACGATGGTGAAGACACCTGGCGGTGCGATTGAATTTGAAATTGTATCGGTAGAATATATCTAACTATCGACACACTGCATAAAGATACACATACGCATTACAGTGTACTATGACCCATGACCCAGTTTAAATGCTGGGTATAGTCGAGCTGGGATTCCTTGCCCAGCTGGATACTCACAAAGCTATTATTTCTTTGGCAGTATGATTTTCTTTTCATCACTTGTACGATAAATGACCAAGGTGTGGCCAATACTCTGTACTTTTTCTGCGTTAGCTTCTTTAACAATAGTATCCATTACTAATGCTTTTTGGTCACGGTCTTCAGACGCAACTTTAATTTTGATTAGTTCATGATGTGCTAGTGCTACTTCAATTTCAGCCATGACACCTTCAGTTAAGCCGTGTTGGCCTAGTAAGATGACAGGTTTTAATGAATGTGCTAAACCTTTTAGGTGTTGCTTTTGTTTGTTGCTTAATGCCATATTTTAAATTTCTTATTACTTAGGGTTGAAAAAGAGTAATTTTAGCTTCATCTTCATCTTAATACCATGCCATTATGGTAATGGTTTAAAAAAATATTATAAACAGGCTTTCAGATGACCCCGACACCGAAGAAAAAAAGTACCCAAAAGGGCAGTTCTAAAAATTGGCTGCTAGAGCATCACAACGATAAATATGTTAAAGATGCTAAAAAACAAGGGTTGCGTTCACGTGCGACTTTTAAGCTTGAAGAAATCCAAGCTAAAGATAAATTATTACAACCGGGTATGAATATTGTTGACCTTGGTGCTGCTCCTGGTGGCTGGTCACAATTTGCTGTTAAGCACTTAGGTGACAAAGGTCGTGTTATTGCTTGTGATATTTTACCTATGGATCCCATTGCAGGGGTTGATTTCTTGCAAGGTGATTTTCGAGATGAAAAAGTATTATCAGCATTACTGGCGAAAGTCGGTGATGGTAAGATTGATGTGGTTGTTTCTGATATGGCCCCCAATATGAGTGGTAATATCGGTGTTGACCAGCCTGCTTCAATGTACTTGGTCGAACTTGCATTGGAAATGTGTCGTGAAGTACTTAAACCAAATGGCAGTTTTGTGGTCAAAGTATTTCAAGGTGAAGGTTTTGAGCAATACATGAAAGATGTACGTAGTATGTTTAATGTCGTTAAAACTAGAAAACCGGATTCATCACGTGCTCGTTCACGCGAAGTTTTCATCGTTGCGAAAGGTTATAAAGGCTAAATTATTGTAACCTATTACAAATGATAATATCACTGCTGTTATTGAAGAATAAAATCTAGATTTGGTCTCAATAAACATTTAATTATGTTAATAAATAGTCAAGTCTTGATATATTTAAGCAGACAGTAGAGAATATCTAAAGGGTTCTGCAAGCTTGCATTTTAATTGTAAGGCTCACAGGATGAAAATTTAAAATGTAAGTTGTTGTTAAACTGTCTATATTTAGAATATATTGAGTATTTCAACTGTTTTTTTTCAGGGAACTTAAGACCCGGAGAGGCTAGATTTTGAGTGATATGGCAAAAAATCTGATTTTATGGCTGGTTATTGCAGTCGTATTAATGTCAGTATTTCAGAGTTTCGGACCAAATGAGAGTTCAAGTAATCAGTTAGATTACAGTTCATTTGTGCAACAAGTTAGAAATAAACAGGTTAACGAAGTTAAGATCAACGGACGTACTATCCGTGGTGTTACCCAAGGTGGACAGAAGTTCGTTACTTTCTTACCAGCGGAAGATCCACAGCTATTAAATGACCTGTTAAACAATAACGTTAAAGTATTTGGTGAGCCTGAAGAAGAAGCAAGTTTATTGACTTCTATCTTCATCTCTTGGTTCCCAATGTTATTACTGATCGGTGTTTGGGTATTCTTTATGCGTCAAATGCAAGGTGGCGGCGGTAAAGGCGCTATGTCATTCGGCAAAAGTAAAGCACGCTTAATGAGTGAAGACCAAATTAAAACGACGTTTGCAGATGTTGCTGGTTGTGATGAAGCAAAAGAAGAAGTTGCTGAATTAGTGGATTACTTAAAAGATCCAAGTCGCTTCCAGAAACTCGGCGGTAAAATACCAACAGGTATCTTATTAGTTGGTTCTCCGGGTACAGGTAAAACCTTACTTGCTAAAGCGATTGCCGGTGAAGCAAAAGTACCATTTTTCACTATCTCAGGTTCTGATTTCGTTGAAATGTTTGTGGGTGTCGGTGCATCTCGTGTGCGTGACATGTTCGAACAAGCGAAAAAATCATCACCTTGTATCATCTTCATCGATGAAATTGATGCTGTAGGCCGCAAACGTGGCTCTGGCATGGGTGGCGGTCATGATGAACGTGAGCAAACGCTAAACCAAATGCTGGTTGAAATGGATGGTTTTGAAGGTAATGAAGGTGTCATTGTTATTGCTGCGACTAACCGTCCAGACGTACTTGATCCTGCATTATTACGTCCTGGTCGTTTTGACCGTCAAGTAACTGTAGGTCTACCGGATATCCGTGGTCGTGAACAGATCTTGAAAGTCCATATGCGTAAAGTGCCAATCAGCGATGATGTTGAAACTGTACTTATTGCGCGTGGCACACCGGGTTTCTCTGGTGCCGAATTGGCTAACTTAGTTAATGAAGCTGCATTATTTGCTGCACGTCATAATAAACGTACCGTATCTATGGCTGAATTTGAAAAAGCCAAAGATAAGATCCTCATGGGTGCCGAGCGTAAGAGCATGGTCATGAGCGAAGAAGAGAAAACGATGACCGCTTACCATGAAGCGGGTCACGCTATTGTTGGTCGCTTAGTACCGGATCATGATCCTGTTTATAAAGTGAGTATCATTCCACGTGGTCGTGCGTTAGGTGTGACTATGTACTTACCTGAACAAGATCGCCTTAGTCACTCGAAACGTCATTTAGAAAGCATGATCTCAAGCCTTTACGGTGGCCGTATTGCTGAAGAAATTATCTTTGGTAAAGACAGCGTATCAACGGGTGCATCAAATGATATTGAACGTGCCACGGATATTTCTCGTAAAATGGTCACGCAATGGGGTCTATCTGAAAAATTAGGTCCAATGAAATTTGCTGATGAGCAAGGCGAAATTTTCCTTGGTGGTGGAGGCTCTCAGCAGGCAAGTATGTCTGATGATACCGCCAAAATGATTGATGATGAAATTCGTTATTTAGTTGAAAGCAACTATAAACGTGCGCATCAGTTATTATCGGACAATATGGATGTTCTTCATTCAATGAAAGATGCATTGATGAAGTATGAAACTATTGATGCCAAGCAAATTGATGATCTAATGGCGCGTGTTGAAGTGCGAGCGCCTGCAGATTGGGGTGAAGGCTATGGTAAAATGGATAACGACAGTACTAAAGATAGCGACACTACCAAAGACGTGAAAAAAGAAAGCAACGTTGATAATGAAGAAGATAGCGAAAAAGAAAGTGATAAAAAAGATACAGAATAAGCCTCGCTTACTCAGTATTACTTTATAGCTATTAATTCATGATAGAATAAACCTCGAGTATAACTCGGGGTTTTTTTTTAGGGATAGAAACGATAATGCAGTTACAATTAACGACCAATAGTGGCAGTGTTAAAACACTTGATCTAAGCCAGGCTGTGGTGATGGGGATTTTGAATGTAACACCAGACTCATTTTCTGATGGCGGTCAGTATCACGCGTTAGATGCGGCATTCGAACAAGCAAAAAATATGGTTGCGGATGGCGCTAAGATCATTGATATTGGTGGTGAATCAACACGTCCAGGTGCTTGTGCTGTTAGTTTAGAGGAAGAGCTTTCCCGTGTTATTCCTATCATTAAGCTCATATCAACACAGCTTGATGTTGTCATTTCTATCGATACCAGTAAAGCGCAAGTGATGCGTCAAGCGATAGCGGCGGGCGCTCATATCATTAATGACGTGAGAGCGCTGCAGGAAGACGGGGCATTACAAGCCGCTGCGGACCTTGCTGTACCTGTGTGTATTATGCACATGCAAGGCCAGCCTAGTACCATGCAACATGCACCGTCTTATCAAAATGTGACAACAGAAGTGGTGGCATTTTTACAGCAGCGTATTGATGATTGTGTTAATGCGGGCATTAAGCGTGAACATATTATCCTCGATCCCGGTTTTGGCTTTGGTAAGACGTTAGAACAAAATTACCAATTACTGGCTGATACGTCGGTCTTTCATCAATTTGACCTACCTGTGTTGATTGGTGTTTCACGCAAGTCAATGATAGGTAATTTGTTGCAGTGTGATGAATCACAGCGATTAGCGGGTAGTATTGCCTGTGCTACTGCCGCTGCAATCGATGGTGCGCAAATATTACGTGTCCATGATGTGCGAGCAACTGCGGATGTTTTAGCTATCGTGGCACAGCTTGCTAAACACAGTGTTAGTAAGCCGGCTATTTTAAAATAAAAGTAATAATAACTAACAGTTTGAATTGAAATTAGATTGGTTGAGTGATATCTCGACCAGTAATAGAAGAGATTAGGGATTAAATATGTCAAGAAAGTATTTTGGTACTGATGGTATTCGCGGCCTTGTTGGTAAGGCGCCAATTACACCTGAGTTTGCACTTAAACTAGGTTGGGCTGCAGGTAAGGTACTTGCAAAACAAGGCACAAGGAAAGTACTGATTGGTAAAGACACCCGTATTTCTGGTTATATGCTGGAATGTGCGTTAGAAGCGGGTTTATCAGCGGCGGGGCTTGATGTCGCGTTTATGGGGCCAATGCCAACGCCGGCAGTTGCCTATTTAACACGTACATTCCGTGCGGAAGCGGGTATTGTGATCAGTGCATCACATAATCCATATCACGATAACGGTATTAAGTTTTTCTCTGCAAACGGTACTAAGCTAGCGGACGAAGTTGAATTGGCGATTGAAGCGCAATTAGAAAAAGAATTAACCTGCGTTGAGTCAGCTCAATTAGGTAAAGCAGTCCGTATTGAGGATGCCGCGGGTCGTTATATTGAATATTGTAAAAGTACCTTCCCATCACGCGCAAGTTTGAAGGGTCTGAAAATTGTGCTCGATTGTGCCCATGGTGCAACTTACCATATCGCACCAAGCGTATTTACAGAGCTCGGCGCAGAGATCGTTACTATCGGTGTTGAGCCAAATGGTTTGAACATTAATGATGGTTGTGGTGCAACTGCGCCGGAAGCACTCGTCGCACGTGTACTTGCCGAAAAAGCCGATTTAGGTGTGGCTTATGACGGTGATGGTGATCGTCTGATGATGGTTGATCATACTGGTTATGTAATTGATGGTGACGAAGTTCTTTACATTATCGCACGTGATGCACTGCGCAACGGCGAATTAAAAGGCGGCGTTGTTGGTACATTAATGGCGAACATGGGCTTAGAGCTAGCACTTAAGTCACTGGGTATTCCGTTTGCACGTAGTGCGGTTGGCGATCGCTATGTGGTCGAAATGATGCTTGAGAAAGGTTGGCGTATCGGTGGCGAAAATTCAGGCCATATTATTTCTCTGGATCACACCACAACAGGTGACGGCATTGTATCAAGCTTATTAGTATTAGCTGCACAGATTAATAGTGGCTTAACGCTGAAAGAATTACGTTCTGGCATGAGCAAATTCCCACAAGTGTTGGTTAACGTTCGTTTTAATGGTGATTCAGATCCATTATTAGCCGAATCGGTACAACAGGCTGTTAAGGATGTCGAGCTGGAACTTGCCGATCGCGGTCGGGTGTTATTGCGTAAATCGGGTACCGAGCCACTTATCCGTGTGATGGTTGAAGGTGAAGATGAAACGCATGTATTAGCATTAGCAAACAAAATTGCGGATGCCGTGAAAGCGACGTTCTAAACCGGTTTAGAACTGCGCTTTAGGCTTATTAGCGTACGGCAACTGGTGTTGTTTTGTGCTAAAGCCTTTTATTCATTGTTTTTTTTGATAATCAGCTTGCAACTAAGGTGGAGGTTAGATAATATCTCCTCCGCTTTACCACTTAACCTTAATTAGTTTTAAAGTGACTAAATATAATTTAAGTGTCCCTTACCTCGGGTAAGGATGTTCGATAAAGCTATATTAAACCTTTTGAGATTTAGGTATTAAAATGTACGAAGTTATTATTGTTATTTACTTAATTGTTGCACTTGCCATCATCGGATTCGTTCTAATGCAGCAAGGCAAAGGCGCTGATATGGGTGCTAGCTTTGGTTCTGGTGGTTCAAATACAGTATTTGGTGCTGGCGGTTCAGGTAACTTTTTAACTCGTGTTACTGCGATCCTTGCTGTGGTGTTTTTTGCTTTAAGTTTACTGCTTGGTAACTTATCTTCGCAATCGGATACTGATGTGATTTTAGATGCTGAAAAACCAGCAATCACAAGTGATATTCCAGTTGCACCAGTAAGCAATAGCGACATACCTCAATAAGAATTACCTCAATAGAATAAAGCCGTGGTGGTGAAATTGGTAGACACGCCAGCTTGAGGGGCTGGTGTCCGAAAGGACGTGCGGGTTCAAGTCCCGCCCACGGCACCAAATAAGAGAAACCTTAGTAGTTAATACTAAGGTTTTTTTTTATCTGGTTTTCACCTAAACGGTGAGCATCAAATCGAGCTAACGAAATATTGTTAGTCTTCTACTCTCTGATATAGCATCTTGGCGTAGTTTGGGTATATTTTAGTTTGATTGCAAAATGATTTAGCGTTATTCATTACCTCCGCACAGCCGATTCACTATTTATATGAATTTAGCCTTGCATATTGTAGTTGCAATGGCCTATAATCAGCGCAATAAGATAGTTGTCGCGGGATGGAGCAGTCTGGTAGCTCGTCGGGCTCATAACCCGAAGGTCGTTGGTTCAAATCCGGCTCCCGCAACCATTTTTTTATACCTGTTGATAAGGCTAGTCAACAGTGTGCAAATAGCATTACTTAAATTTAATTTTATCTCTGGTAAATGTAATTTACGTAATACTATTGGCTTCTTGCTTGTTATTCATTTAATAAGCGTCACGCAAGTGACATACAAGGTCTAGTAGTAAGAAGCCCCGCCTTATAGTCGGGGCTTTTTATTTTTTAAATTACGGGCATTTGCCCTTTTTTTGTTTTTAGGGGGTTGTTTTGGCGAGTCTAGAACAAACACTAACTGATTTGTTAGAACCAACAGTTGAAATGTTAGGTTTTGAACTTGTTGGTATTGAGTTTACACGAGCTGGTAAACACTCGACATTACTTGTTTATATCGATCATGAAAACGGTATTTTCGTTGATGATTGCTCGAAAGTAAGTCACCAACTTAGCGCTATTATGGATGTTGAAGATCCAATCAGCACAGAGTACTTCTTAGAAGTGTCTTCACCTGGTATGGAACGTCCATTATTTAAAGTTGCACATTACCAAGAGTACTGTGGTTCTGAAATTAAAGCATTATTACGTATGGCTGTGAATGGTCGTCGTAAATTAAGAGGCGTAATCAAAAGTGTTGACGGTGATATGATCACGGTAACCATTGATGGCAAAGACGAAGTCTTAGCACACGCAAATTTTCAAAAAGCAAATATTGTTCCAAAATTTGACTAACGAGGCGTCCGGGAATGAATAAAGAAATTCTGTTAGTTGTTGATGCAGTTTCTAACGAGAAAGCACTACCTCGTGAGAAAATTTTCGAAGCTATGGAAATTGCACTAGCTACAGCAACTAAAAAAAGATATGAAGGCGAAATCGAAGTTCGTGTTGAAATTGACCGTAAAACTGGTAATTTCGAAACGTTTCGTCGCTGGCTTGTAATTGATGACAAAGGTGAACCACTAGAAAATCCTTTCTCAGAAATTACCCTGGATGCTGCTAAATATGATGATGAAACCATCGAAGTTGGCGGTTACATTGAAGATACAATTGATTCAGTTGTATTTGACCGTGTAACAACGCAAACAGCTAAGCAAGTAATCATCCAAAAAGTACGTGAAGCAGAGCGCGATTTAATCGTTCAGCAATACGCTAAACATGAAGGTGAGCTAATCACTGGTTTAGTAAAACGTGCTAACCGTGAAACAGTAGTATTAGATCTGGGTAACAATGCTGAAGCAGTAATGTTCCGTGATGAGATGATACCACGTGAATCATTCCGTACTGGCGACCGTATTAAAGGTTTACTGAAAGAAGTAAAACCTGAAGCGCGTGGCACACAGCTATTTATTAGCCGTTCTTGTAACGAAATGCTTATCGAATTATTCCGCATCGAAGTGCCAGAATTCAACGAAGAGATGCTTGAACTTAAAGCCGCTGCTCGTGATCCTGGTTCTCGTGCTAAAATCGCGGTTAAATCGAACGACAAACGTATCGATCCTGTTGGTGCTTGTGTTGGTATGCGTGGCGCACGTGTACAAGCTGTATCAAGTGAACTAAACGGCGAACGTGTTGATATTATCCTTTGGGATGATAACCCTGCACAGTTTGTTATCAACGCAATGGCACCTGCTGAAGTTGCTTCTATTATTGTTGACGAAGATCAGCACTCAATGGATATTGCTGTTGAACAAGACAATCTAGCACAAGCAATTGGCCGAAATGGTCAAAACGTACGTTTAGCGTCTCAACTGACTGGTTGGGAACTAAATGTAATGACAGTTGCTGAAGCGAATGAAAAACATCAAAAAGAAAACGATCGTCTGATGAATATCTTCACTGATAAATTAGATATCGATGAAGATATGGCAGAGCTACTGATCGACGAAGGCTTCTCGTCATTAGAAGAAATCGCTTATGTTCCTGTAAACGAATTCTTACAAATCGACGGTATCGATGAAGATCTTGTTGATGAATTACGTTCACGTGCTAAAAACGCATTAACAACGTCTGCACTTGCTGCAGAAGAGTCGCTAGAGAGTGCCGAGCCAAGTGCCGATTTATTAGCACTTGAAGGCTTAGAAAAACACCTTGCTTACGTACTTGCCAGCATCGGAGTGATAACTCTGGAAGAGCTAGCAGAACAAAGCATTGATGATTTAAGTGAAATTGAAGAGTTAACGGACGAACGTGCTGGCGAATTAATTATGGCGGCACGTAATATCTGTTGGTTCAGTGATAGCGAATAATAACGCGAAGAGAGGGATCGAACTACATGGCAGATGTATCAATTACAAAATTGGCCGAAGATATCGGTACTACTGTTGATCGCCTAGTACAACAATTCTCTGATGCTGGTATAGCAAAAGCGAACGATAGTACGGTAACGGAAGGTGAAAAGCAGTCACTACTTGTGCACTTAAGTGAGCAGCATGGTAGTGATACGGCTGAACCTAGTCGCTTAACATTACAACGCAAAACCAAAAGCACGCTTAGCGTAGCAAGCGGTGGCGGTAAGCAAAAATCAGTTGCAGTAGAAGTACGTAAAAAACGTACTTTCGTTAAACGTACTACAGCTGAAGATGAAGCGAAATTAGCAGAAGAAAAAGCGGCGCAAGAAGCGGCTGAACTGAAAGCACAGGCAGAAGCGAAAGCACAAGCAGAGGCAAAAGCAACCGCTGATGCTGAAGCAAAAGAAAAAGCGGACGCAGAAGCAAAAGAAAAACGTGATGTTGCAGAGAAAGCAAAACGTCAAACGCAACAGAAAACTACAAAATCAAAAGAGGCAGATGATATGGCGAAGCGCGAAGCGGAAGCGTTGAAGCAGAAGCAAGAGCAGGAAGCCACTCGTAAAGCTGAGCTGGAAGCTCAACAAAAAACTGAAGAAGCACGTAAATTAGCAGAAGACAACTCAGGCCGTTGGGCTGAAGAAGAAGCTGCACGTGAAAAAACAGATAAAACTGCGGATTACCATGTAACAACATCAACTCATGCACAAGCTGCTGAAGATGATGCTGATGCACAGGCGCAAAAAGGTGAACGTAAGAAAAAACCTGTTGCACCAGTTGAAGCTGCAAAACCAGCACCAAAAGGTAAAGGTAAAGCGCGTAAAGCAAAAGGCAAAGGCCGTAAACCTGATAACCGTTATAGCCGTCATCAAGGTAAATCAGTTAACGCGCCAGAAGCGATGCAACAAGGTTTTAATAAGCCAGTTGCTAAAGTTGAACGTGATGTTCGCATCGGTGAAACGGTTAGTGTTAGTGAATTAGCACAGAAAATGGCGATCAAAGCGACTGAAATCATCAAATATATGATGAAACAGGGCTCTATGGTTACTATTAACCAAGTACTTGACCAAGAAACTGCGCAACTTATTGCAGAAGAAATGGGTCATAAAGTTATCTTAGTTAAAGAAAATGCTCTAGAAGAAGCTGTATTGGCTGAAGCGCAAGGTGGCGGTACTAAAGTTACTCGTGCACCTGTTGTTACTATCATGGGTCACGTTGACCACGGTAAAACATCACTACTAGATTACATTCGTCGTGCTAAAGTAGCTGCTGGCGAAGCCGGTGGTATTACTCAGCATATCGGTGCTTATCATGTAGAAACTGAAAATGGCATGATCACTTTCCTTGATACTCCTGGTCACGCGGCGTTTACGTCTATGCGTGCTCGTGGTGCTAAAGCGACTGATATCGTTGTGCTTGTTGTTGCGGCTGATGATGGTGTTATGCCACAGACAATCGAAGCTATCCACCATGCGAAAGCAGCGAAGGTTCCACTGATCATTGCTGTGAACAAAATGGATAAAGAAGGTGCGGATCCAGATCGTGTTAAAAATGAACTAGCACAACATGACGTTATTCCAGAAGACTGGGGCGGCGAAAACATGTTTGTACACGTATCTGCTAAAGCAGGCACGGGTATTGATGAGCTACTTGAAGGCATCTTGCTACAAGCTGACATCTTAGAACTTGAAGCTGTTGCTACTGGTCCTGCTGCAGGTGTGGTAATTGAATCCCGTCTTGATAAAGGTCGCGGTCCTGTTGCAACAGTACTTGTACAACAAGGTGAGCTGAAGCAAGGCGATATCGTTCTTTGTGGTCTAGAATATGGCCGTGTTCGTGCAATGCGCGATGAAAATGGTAAGCCAATCGACAGTGCGGGTCCTGCTATTCCAGTGGAGATCTTAGGTCTTTCTGGTGTACCAAAAGCGGGTGACGAAGCGACAGTAGTGCGTGATGAGAAGAAAGCACGTGAAGTTGCGCTTTACCGTCAAGGTAAATTCCGTGATGTTAAGCTGGCTCGTCAACAGAAATCGAAACTTGATAACATGTTCGCGAACATGGAAGCTGGTGAGATTTCTGAACTGAATATCGTGCTTAAAGCTGATGTTCAAGGTTCACTTGAAGCACTTTGTGAGTCACTGGTTAAACTTTCAACTGACGAAGTTAAAGTTGTAATCATCACGCGTGGTGTAGGTGGTATCACTGAAACTGACGTAACACTGGCTGCTGCATCTAACGCAATCGTACTTGGTTTCAACGTACGAGCAGACGCAAAAGCACGTGATGTTGTAAGCAACGAAAGTGTTGATTTACGTTACTATAGCGTTATCTATGACTTGATTGATGAAGTTAAACAAGCGATGAGCGGTCTGCTTGCGCCTGAGTTCCGTCAAGAAATCATTGGTCTTGCTGAAGTACGTGATGTATTCAAATCACCTAAAATCGGCTCTATCGCTGGTTGTATGGTTACTGAAGGTGTTATTAAACGTAGCGCTCCAATCCGTGTATTACGTGAAAATATCGTTATTTACGAAGGTGAACTTGAATCATTACGTCGCTTTAAAGATGACGTACAAGACGTTCGTATGGGTATTGAATGTGGTATCGGCGTTAAGAACTATAACGACGTACGTGTTGGTGACCAAATCGAAGTATTCGAAACTGTTGAAATTAAACGTACTCTGTAACGGTTAATAACTCGGTTCGATTAAAATAACTTTATGGGGGCCTTTCGGTCCCCATTTTCCTTTTGAGGAATTTAAAAATGGCAAAAGAATTCAGTCGTTCTCGTCGTGTTGCACAGCAATTACAACAAGAAGTTGCACGTATTTTACAGCGTGAAGTTAAAGATCCCCGTATCGGTATGGTAACGGTATCGAGCATTGATTTGTCTCGTGATCTGTCGTATGCAAAAGTGTATGTTACTTTTTTCAATATCGATAACGATGAAGATCGTGTCAAAGAAGGTATCGCCGCATTAACAGCAGCAAGTGGTTATATCCGCTCGTTAGTGGGTAGTGCTATGAAGCTACGTATTGTGCCTGAACTGCGTTTTATCTATGACAACACACTGGTTGAAGGTATGCGTCTGTCAAGCCTAGTAACTGAAGTACGTGCTAAAGACAAAAAGCTGCAAGAAGAATTTGGTACCAAAGGTGATGACAAAGACACTACTGAAGGAGAGTCTTAGTCATGTCTGCACGTCGTCGTCGATGGAACGGCCGTGATGTACACGGTGTATTCTTGTTGGATAAACCGACCGGTATCAGCTCAAACGATGCCTTACAGCGTGTTAAGAAAATTTTCTTTGCTGCGAAAGCGGGTCACACTGGTGCCTTAGATCCACTTGCTACCGGTATGCTACCGTTATGTTTTGGTGAAGCAACCAAGTTTTCACAATTCTTGCTTGATTCAGACAAACGTTACATCGTTACTGCAAAGCTGGGTGAACGTACTGATACATCTGATTCACATGGTGAGATCGTGCAAACGCGTCCCGTTAATGTGAGTGATGCTGAGTTGCTAATTGGTCTTGATACTTTCCGTGGTGACACGGAGCAAGTACCGTCAATGTTTTCGGCATTGAAGCACGAAGGTAAACCTTTGTACTGGTATGCGCGTCAAGGTATCTTTATCGATCGTCCAGCACGTCCTATTTCAGTTTTTGAACTTAAATTATTAAGGTTTGAAAATGATGAAGTTGACTTAGAGATTCACGTGAGTAAGGGTACTTATATCCGTACTATCGTTGATGACCTAGGGGAGCTACTAGGCTGTGGTGCACATGTCTCTATGCTACGTCGTATTGGTGTTAGTGCTTATCCAGCTGAACGTATGATGACGTTCGAACAGCTGGAAGCGATGGTTGAACAAGCGAAGGCAGAGGGTATTGAGCCGAAAGACGTGCTTGATCCCTTACTCATGCCACTTGATTCAGCGGTAAGTCACTTACCGGAAGCGAACATGAGTGAAGAGACTGGTGGTTTTGTATTACACGGGCAACCTGTTGTCATTCCGAATACACCAGAATCTGGCTTAGTCCGTATGACGGTAGGTGATGAGCGTACTTTCATTGGCGTTGGTAGTATTGATGACCAAGGGCGAGTCGCTCCGAAGCGTATTGTAAATTACGAAACGCAGGCGCGCGAACCAAAATAATTCATTATTCAGTGATGATTAATGGCGGCAATAAAAGGCATAATTACCTAGGTAATAGTGCCTTTTTTATACGTCTTTTTCGGCGTATTATTTGTTTATCTATTGATCGATGAAAATGATTGCAGGAATTATCTGACCTCTGTATACTCCGCGGTTCTTCTTATAGCTGAACGAGTGGTCGGCTATAAGCTATTTATCTATATTGGAGACTCCACTATGTCATTAAACGCTGAAGCTAAAGCAGCTATCGTTGCAGATTTCGCACGCCAAGAAGGCGACACTGGTTCAACTGAAGTTCAAGTTGCACTACTAACTGCACAAATCAACCACCTTCAAGGTCACTTCAAGAAGCACATCCACGATCACCACAGCCGTCGTGGTCTATTACGTATGGTTGCTAGCCGTCGTAAACTTCTTGATTACCTAAAACGTACTGAAAACGTACGTTATGCAGACCTTATTGCTCGTCTAGGTCTACGTCGTTAATCGACAATTAATTTGACGTCTACGGACAACAGATTATAAGAAAGGAGCCAAATTGGCTCCTTTTTGTTTTTTAATGTGCCTGCAAACTTTCCCTCTTCAAATTATTTTCCAACTTATTTCACTATTTCCAATACTTACATTGCCCTTTAATTTTTTTATGCAGTATACTTAGCGACGAAATTAAAGAGACATTAAAGATTAAGGACAAAGAGTGAATCCTATCGTAAAATCGTTTAAGTATGGTCAACATACAGTTACATTAGAAACAGGTGTTATTGCACGTCAAGCAACAGCAGCTGTAATGGCAAGCATCGGTGATACTTCTGTTTTAGTAAGTGTTGTTGGTAAAAAACAAGCTGAAGCTGGTCGTGATTTCTTCCCGCTAACAGTGAATTACCAAGAACGTACTTACGCAGCTGGTAAGATCCCTGGTGGCTTCTTTAAACGTGAAGGTCGTCCAAGTGAAGGCGAGACATTAACTTGTCGCCTTATCGACCGTCCAATCCGTCCACTATTTCCTGCTGGCTTCAAAAATGAAGTACAAGTAGTAGCTACTGTTGTATCTGTTAACCCAGAAATCCAACCTGATTTGGTTGCATTAATTGGTGTTTCAGCTGCATTAAGTATCTCTGGTATGCCGTTCAATGGCCCAATTGGTGCTGCACGTATCGGTTTCCAAAATGACGAATACATTCTTAACCCATCAACATCTGAGCTAGTAGAAAGCCAACTAGACCTTGTTGTAGCCGGTACTGAAAATGCAGTATTGATGGTTGAATCTGAAGCTGAAATTCTTAGCGAAGAGCAAATGTTAGGCGCGGTTATGTATGGCCACGAGCAAATGCAAGTTGTTATCGAAGCGATTAAAGAATTTGCAGCAGAAGTTAATACACCAAAATGGGATTGGACTGCACCAGTAGTAAACACTGAGCTTAAAGCGAAAATCGCAGAACTAGCATCAGGCGACCTTGCACAAGCATACCAAATCCAAGAAAAAACTGAACGTTACGCTAAAGTTGGTGGCATTAAGTCAGCAGTAATCGCTAAACTTCAAGAAGAAAATGCAGAGCTAAACACGCGTGAAGCGGGTGATTTACTTGCGTCTTTAGAAAAAAACATCGTACGTAACCGTATTCTAGATGGCGAGCCACGTATTGATGGTCGTGATCCTGAAATGATCCGTGCACTAAGCGTAATGACTGGCGTTCTACCACGTACACACGGTAGCGCACTATTCACACGTGGCGAAACGCAAGCGTTAGTAACTGCAACACTAGGTACAGAACGTGATGCACAACGTATCGACAGTCTAACTGGCGAAACGATTGACCGTTTCCTAATGCACTACAACTTCCCTCCTTACTGTGTTGGTGAAACTGGTATGGTTGGTTCGCCTAAACGTCGTGAAATTGGTCACGGTCGTCTAGCGAAACGTGGTGTTTTAGCGGTTATGCCAAACGCAGATGAATTCCCGTACACAGTACGTGTTGTATCTGAAATTACTGAATCTAACGGTTCAAGCTCAATGGCTTCTGTATGTGGTACTTCGTTAGCACTTATGGATGCTGGTGTACCAATCAAGGCTTCTGTTGCGGGTATCGCAATGGGTCTAGTACTTGACGGCGACCGTAGCGTAATACTTTCAGACATACTTGGTGATGAAGATCACTTAGGTGACATGGACTTTAAAGTTGCTGGTTCAAGTGCTGGTATCACTGCACTACAGATGGATATCAAAATTGAAGGTATCACTAAAGACATCATGCAGAAAGCGCTTGTACAAGCAAAAGCTGCACGTCTACACATCTTAAGTGTGATGGATCAAGCTATCGCAACTAACCGTGATGACGTATCTGAATTCGCACCGCGTATTCATACAATCAAAATCAGCACGGATAAGATCAAAGACATCATCGGTAAAGGTGGCGCAACAATCCGTGCTCTTACTGAAGAAACTGGTACTACGATCGAAATCGAAGATGATGGTACAGTGAAAATTGCAGCGACAAGTAACGAACAAGCACAAGCTGCAATCGAACGTATTCACCAATTAACAGCGGAAGTTGAAGTTGGTCAAATCTACGAAGGTAAAGTTGTACGTCTAGCTGACTTCGGCGCTTTTGTTAACATCTTACCGGGTAAAGACGGCTTAGTTCATATCTCGCAAATTACGCAAGAACGTGTGAACAAAGTTGCAGATCACCTGTCTGTAGAACAAGTAGTTAAAGTTAAAGTTCTAGAAGTAGACCGTCAAGGTCGTATCCGTCTAAGTATTAAAGAAGCAATGGACGCTCCTGCAGCGCCTGCTGAGCAACCAGTTAGCGAATAACTTGTTGTTTATTTAGATTGATTATTTTAAGGAGCGTTGATACGCTCCTTTTTTATATCTGTAATAAAATAAGTGGTTTAATTATGAAAAGATGTCTAAGTTTATTCATTTCTGTAGCCTTACTTTCTGGCTGCAGCGCATTATCAGGGCCTTTCTCTGCAGATATTCGCACGCCCTCTGAGTTAGTCCTTGCTGAACCACTACAAGTTAATTATCAAACCGAAATTATGTTGATGCGTTATAGTCAGCTTATTCTTGATGCCAAAGACGATCGTAGTCGTCAAGCGCGCTATTTTTATGAACGCGGTCTACTGGCTGATAGCATGGGATTACGTTCACTGGCTCACGCTGACTTTCAACGTTCATTAACCTTACAACCTGACTTTGTGCCTGCTTATAATTTTATTGGTTTGTATATGACCCAAACCGAGCAGTTTGACGAAGCATTTGATGCTTATGATTCAATTGCCCAGTTAGATCCTGACAATAATTATGTATTACTCAATCGTGGTATTGCGCTGTATTATGGCGAACGCTATACATTAGCGATTGATGATCTTGTTAGTGCCTATAATGAAGCGCCTAACGACCCATTTAGAACGCTATGGTTATATTACCCAGAATACCAAGTTAATGCTGATGACGCGTTAAAATCAGTTCAAGGGCGTTATAATCAACATATTGATGACATTTGGTCATGGAATATCGTTGCGCTCTATAGCCAAGCGATAAATGAAACGGAATTATTGGACAAGTTACTTGATGGGTTAGATGAAAATGATCCGAGTTATAACAAAATACTCGCGCATCGTTTAACCGAAACCTACTTTTATCTTGGTAAATATAAAGTATTGATGAATGATGATCGCGCGGCGGCAAGTTATTTCAAATTAGCATTAAGCAATAATGTCTATGAATTTATCGAGCATGGTTATGCACGTCTAGAGTTATTGAGATTAGCAAATAATAGTTAACCAGAACCTCCTTCTAGCCTCCCCCTTACTCTTAACTACAAAATAAAGGGGAGGAGCAGTCTAGCTCGTCACCGTATCTAATCCGGCAATCTGATGCCAATAACCATTACATTCACGATCTAACTGCAAGTCGAACTTAATGTCTTGCTCTGCCGCTTGTTTAAATTGATCGAGCGTCTGAAACGCTGAATCACCCAGCGGACTCACGCGTACCACATCGACTAAATCGTGCATGCTTGGCACATCATTTAACAGATTATATTTGTAACCTGACATGGTTTGAATGCCATTAATGGTAAACAGTTCTTTATTGTCCTGGCTATAGACGGGTTTGCCATTGGCGTGATTAATACAACAAAGTTCGCAATCATCTTTTGCTCTGTTTTCTGAACGTGCAGTAAAACAGCGTGCTGAGTAGGCCAGTGGTAAGTGACCATGGACAAATACTTCGATTTCAAATTGATCACGGATATTGAGTATTCTGCTGTCTTCTTGTAATTGTACTAACCAATCGCGTGACAATTCTACAGGCATTACCCAACGCTGCATGCCTTTATTCACGAGTAGCTGCAATGCTTGCGCGTTATAGACATTAAGCGCGTGGCCACAGACGAAGGGGGTTTTTGCTTCCGCTAATAAATTGATCGCGCCAAAATCATTCGCTTCCACAATAAAGTCACCATTCTCACAGTATTTACGCAGTATATTGACCTCGGATGGCGCTTCGAGTAATGCCATGGTTGAGATCACCACTTGCTTACCAGAATCGGCAATCTCTTTCGCTAGTCCTAACCAGTCTTTGGGTTTCAGTTCACGGCGTTTGCTGCAAACTGTTTCACCAAGATAAATAATATCAGCCTGTGAATTCATTGCGGTTGCGTAGAAATCTTCAACTTGTTGTTTTGGCCAATAATATAAGATTGGCCCTAATGCGTATTTCATGTTTATTCTCGCTGCTGACTGTGGTTGCAGTTTAAGTTGTTACCCGTAATAGTGTTTGCAAATATAGGTTATTGCCAATCCCTGTGGTAGGCGCCTAGCGTGGTACTTGTGCCTTCAGAAAGCTGATCGAGTTGTCTATTCCAAGCGGCTTCAACCCGATATTCTTCTGGGTTTTGTTGGTAACGATCAAGTGCTGCGCGCCATACTTTAGTCACTTGTTCGGTATAAGCTGGGCTACGCTGGCGACCTTCAATCTTCACTGCGGCAATATTGGCTTGTGCTAGTTCCGGCACTAATTCAAGCGTATTTAAGCTGGTTGGTTCTTCTAAAGCATGAAAAACTTTGCCATCAACGTTGAAGCGACCTTTACAAAGTGTCGGGTAGCCGGTCTTTTCTTCCGGTTGGTAACGATCAATCAATATGCCGTTTAAACGTGATTCTAAGCCTTGCTCTGTCTCTTGCCAGCGGACATATTTTGCTGGAGAGCAAGCGCCAACCGTATTCGGTGATTCGCCAGTTAAATAGGATGATAAATAGCAGCGACCTTCGGCCATGATGCATAAGCTACCAAAGGCAAACACTTCTAATTCAACATCGGTATTACGCGCTAGTTGCTTTACTTGATGGATCGACAATACGCGCGGTAATACCACCCGACTGACATTAAAATTATTGGTATAAAAGTTAATTGCCTCAACATTCGTTGCCGAGGCTTGCACGGATAAATGCAATTCTAAATCGGGATGTTTTTTGGTGGCATAATCAAGCACAGCAATATCTGAAATAATGGCTGCATCGACGCCCATGTCTGCGCAGCGGTCAACGGCGCGTTCCCAACGTTCTAGTTTACCTGGGTGCGCAAAGGTATTGATCGCAACGTGTAAGTGGCGATTGTGACTGCGGATATAGTCGACAGCTTTATCGAGTTTTTTATCGGTAAAGTTTAATCCGGCAAAATGGCGGGCATTAGTATCGTCTTTAAAACCGATATAAACAGCGTCAGCGCCATGATCGACAGCGGTTTTTAGGGCCGGTAAATTACCAGCAGGGCAGAGTAATTCCATTGTTATAATATCTTGAACGATGAATATTGGTAAAAATTGTAAGGCATCGATGTTTTATTGGATTTGATTTAGGGCAGGATTATCTGAGTTAATTTACTTTAAATTGACTTTGCTTAGGATGTGTTCGCCCATGGCGCGTTAAAATAGTTTTTTTATGCAAGGACTAGACCCTGATGTTACATACTCTACACCGTAAGTTGGTACATACTGTACCTGGATTATTAGCGATCCCAGCTAAAGTATTGCCTTTTTCACTGCAAGAGATAGTACTATCACAGGTATTGAATAGAGTATTCGCCGAAGCGCTAGCGGATGATGAGTTTGAGTTTCTTGAGCAAAAATGGTTACAGGTTGAAATTACCGACTTAGGCATTAATTGGTTTATTAGTTGCGTAGACAATAAGTTGGTTATTGCACCAAATGCAGCCTCGGTAGATGTTAGCTTTAAAGGTAACATAAATGAATTAGTGCTAATTACTGCACGTAAAGAAGACCCGGATACGTTATTTTTTCAGCGCCGTTTAAAAATCGAAGGCGATACCGAACTCGGTCTGGAAGTAAAAAACATGCTGGATAGTTTTGATCTGGATGAACTACCAAAAGCGGTAACAACATTATTGGCTTATGTTGCTGAGTTTATTCAGCAAGGTTTAGCTGAGCCAGTATTAAGTAATTCAGTGAAAGATAAAGTAATAGCATAAACATAGACTGAATACTCAACGTTGTCATTTACGTCATGGCGAAGTGGGTATTCGCTTCATACTCACTCCTCTCTTGCTCTTTAGTATCATGCCTTAGTATGGTTATAGTATTGCTTTGTGCGATCGCTATAGACCTTATGGATGCTTCCCTCATATCATCAATAGATTAATGTATATCCAAGCATGTTGAAATAACTTAGGTATAAATGCCATACGGATATAGGCATAACTCAGTCGTGAGTGTCTTTCATGCAAGGAGCATAAGGTGAGACTAGTTGTTATTAGTGGTAGTACTCGAAATCGGTCGACAACCATCAAGGTTGCACAGTCTGTATTACAATTAGCCCAGCAGTCCCAATTGTTTAAGAAAGTGAATTTATTGGATTTTGTTAAAGTTGCTTTGCCTATTTGGGATAAAGCGTTAAAACATGAAATTGCCGATTGGCAAGACGAATGGCAAGAAACTGCTGAATTAATGCGACTCGCAGATGCAATTATCATTGTTAGTCCTGAGTGGGAAGAAGAAAGTCTAGACAACTTCTATGCCTTTTGTGAAAGTGACAATTTATCTTTATTACCCAGTGTGGTACTACGTGTTGGTAGTAATTGCCGTGGGGCTTATTCACCAACAGAGCTATCGATGGCCAATTTTAGTAAAAATCGCACTTGCTTGATCTTGGAACATTTTATTGTCGCGACTATCGATTCGGTGAATAATTGCAAAGAAACTTATTATCCATTTGAAACACCATTAGTAGAACGTATACTGGCTAATTTAGGCTTGATGAAGCAGTTGGTTGATAATGGCGGTTTATTATCTGCAACACGGTTACATCTCGCTTAGTTTTTATCTAGTGTTGATCTAGTTTAGCTGAGGTGTTGGATGTTATCAAAATTCCCCCAATTTGTTACTACGCGTTTAGTCATCCGAGTGGCGATGGCGAGTGATGCTGAAAAATTATGCCAGTATTATGCTCGTAATCAAGTACATCTTGCACCTTGGGAGCCGATACGGAGTGACGCTTATTATACGTTGCGTTGGTGGAAATTACGTATTCAGCAAATTCATGCGGAATTTAATGATGCTAGTGCGATCAACTTTATCGCGTTGACGCCGGATAAATCTGAGATCGTGGCGGTTGCCAATTTTAGTAATATTATTCAAGGTGTGTTTAAGTCCTGTTATCTCGGTTATTCAATTTCCAAAGCTTATGAAGGGCAGGGGCTGATGGTCGAGTTTTTGCAAAGCTGTTTAGCTTTTATGTTTGAAAATATGGGACTTAATCGCGTCATGGCCAATTATATTCCCGCCAATGAACGTAGTGGCGCATTATTACAGCGACTTGGTTTTGAGCGAGAAGGCTATGCTCGAAAATACCTTAGAATTGCCGGAAGCTGGCAAGACCATGTATTAACGGCATTACTGCATGAAGATTGGTCTGCGAAAAACGGCGAGCTATAAGCTCGCTATTTTTGTCTTTATATTTGGATTTATTAGCGTGCGGCTTTAGTCGCTTCTTGGATCATGACAAATTTTTCCCATAATGCTTCCTCTGTTTCGACATAATTCGGATCGGTAATTATGCAGTTAATCGGGCAAACAGTTTTACAGGTCGGTTTATCATAATGGCCCACGCACTCGGTGCATAATAGCGGGTCGATTTCATAAATCTTTGCGCCAAAGGTAATTGCGCCATTCGGACACTCCGGATCGCACATGTCACAGTTAATACACTTATCATTAATTAATAATGCCATAAGGTTATGTCTTCTTTCCTAATGGATTATTTATGTGGGTTACGCGTATCTTCACTGTTATTAAAGTTACGCATTAACAATGCGTGATCCAGTGAGACTTCTTCTGGTACTGGCAAGTAAACAATGTGGCCAGAACCTGGCGCAACTCCCATTGCCTCACCTTTACGGTTTTCCAATGCTTCTAGCTTGAAGGTCATGTTGCCTTGTGGCGTCATTAATTCTAATGAATCACCCACTAAGAACTTGTTCTTCACGATCACTTCAGCAAGGCCTTTATCGTTACGACCATTGAATTCACCGACAAATTGCTGGGTGTCACTGATTGAATAACCGTAATCGTAGTTTTGGTATGCATCGTGAGTATGACGGCTTAAGAACCCTTCGGTATAACCACGGTGTGCCAGGTGCTCTAGTGTACCTAATAGCGATGGATCAAAATCACGACCGGCAACAGCATCATTAATCGCTTGCTTATATACTTGTGCGGTACGCGCACAGTAGTAGTACGATTTAGTACGACCTTCAATTTTTAATGAATGTACGCCCATTTTAGTCAGACGTTCAACGTGTTGGATCGCACGTAGGTCTTTTGAATTCATGATGTAAGTACCATGCTCATCTTCAAATGCAGGCATATATTCATTTGGACGACCTTGTTCTTGTAACAAGAATATTTGGTCAGTCGGTTTACCTTCACCTAAAGTCGGCTCTGGTGACTCAGTTTCTGGTGACTTAGTTTCAGGTATATAGATTTCTGGCTTAGTTGCCACAATATCACCGTTTTCATTTTCAGTGGCTTCATGGGCATCGTATTTCCAGCGGCATGAGTTAGTGCATGAACCTTGATTTGGATCGCGTTTGTTGATGTAACCAGACAGCAGACAGCGACCAGAATAAGCCATGCACAGTGCGCCATGCACAAACACTTCTATTTCCATGTCAGGGCAGTGGAAACGAATATCTTCAATTTCATCCAGGGATAATTCACGCGATAAGATCACCCGCTTGATACCTTGGGTATACCAGAATTTTACCGTTGCCCAGTTTACTGCGTTCGCTTGTACAGACAGGTGAATAACCATATCTGGGAAAGCTTCACGCACCATCATGATCAGACCGGGATCAGACATGATAATTGCATCGGGCTGCATGGCGATGATCGGAGTTAAATCACGGATGAAGGTTTTTAATTTTGAATTATGAGGTTGGATATTACAAACCACATAGAATTGTTTACCAAGCGCATGTGCTTCGTTGATACCAATTTCTAGGTTTTCTAAGCTAAATTCATTGTTACGAACACGTAGGCTATAGCGTGGTTGGCCAGCGTAAACAGCATCTGCACCGTAAGCGAAAGCATAACGCATGTTCTTTAGTGAACCTGCAGGGGAAAGTAATTCTGGAGTAAACATGTCAACCTCAATTTTTGTCTGAGTTCAAGTCAGGGAATACCCTAAGGGCATCAAGGTTCGCGATTCTACGCCTTGAGTCATATTCTCACGTTGATCTGGATCATAATTTATTTAATCGTGTTTGATAGGTGTCACGGATAGTTACAAGGGAAGGTTGGTAAAATAGTGATGTTAAAGTCGGAAACAAAAAAGCTCAGAACAGGTCTGAGCTTTTTACAGTGATGGCTAATTGTTTACCGCCATCGGTTGTTTGTCATATTAGTTAAACACAATCATCAGGCCAGGTAGTGCGAAGAAGGCACCAATCACATAACCAAAGGCGATGAATTTATTTTCTGTACCTTGGCGTGCTAATGCTTCTGCACACTTAATTGGGATCTCACGTAGTACTGGGATACCGTAAATAAGCGCGACTGCGAATACGTTAAACATAACGTGTACCAGTGCAATCGTCATTGCTACTTCGGCGGCGTCACCACTGATTGATGTAGCTGCCAGTAATGCGGTAATGGTGGTGCCGATATTCGCCCCCAACGTGAATGGGAAAATCTGACGGGTGGTAAATACACCACTCCCTGCTAGTGGGATCATTAGGCTGGTTGTTGTTGATGATGATTGCACCATCACGGTTACCACTGTACCCGATAGGATACCTCCGACTGGACCGCGGCCAATGGCATTGTGTAATACGGTTTTAGCGCGACCAACCATCACAGCTTTTAATACTTTACCTAGGAAGGTCACCGAGAAACCTATCATGAAGATACCGATGAATACCATGACCAGACCAGCTGTATTACTTTCTATCGGTAATGAACCAGCCAGTTCTTTAATTTGGTTTACTACCGGTTTGGTTAACGGTTTAATAAAGTTAAATTCTTTAATGCTTAAGCTGTTACCCCCCACAAAGAAATGAGCGAGGAAGGTTGCCATTTTTTCAAGCATACCAAAGGCAATTTCCAGTGGTAGGAAGATAGCAACGGCAAGAATGTTAAAGAAATCATGTACAGTTGCAGCACTAAATGCACGCTGGAACTCTTGTTTGTCACGGATATGACCCATGCTGACAAAGGTATTAGTGATTGTCGTGCCCATATTGGCACCCATCACCATCGGAATTGCGATTGAAATTGGTAAACCACCGGCAACAAGACCCACAATGACCGACGTCACGGTACTTGAAGACTGTACTAATGCTGTGACTAGGATACCCAATAATAAAGCGACAAATGGGTTAGTTGCGAAAGCGAATATTTGTTCTGCACCAGCGCTACCACCGGAGAACATTTTGAAGCCTCCGCTGACTGTAGATACTGCTACCAATACGAAGTAAACCAATGCGGCTACACTTACCCAGCTGAATGTTTTTTGCATTGTGCTTGGGTTTAATTCAATTGCTTCGTTGTTTTTCATCTCTAGGTACCGTTTTATCTGTATCGAATGACAGATTTGTTTCAGTTAGTTGACGAGGTGGATTAAAACAAACTTGTGTGACAGAAATATTACAGTGGTTTTTTAATGTCATAAAAAATCACTATTAATATTTAAGCTTATGTTTTTAAATGATTACTGATTCATTTTTATTTCATTGTTTTTTGTTAAAGGTCTTAGTTACTGGCTTGAATGGCTTCTTTTAGTCGTTGTTATGCACAAAAAAATAGCAATTGTGACAGTGTTGTCATGTAAATTGTGTGGTTAGGATAGGGGAATAAGGCATAAAATCGGGGGGGGCAGCATACCGATGTGGGTACACTGCATCGTTATACTGTTACTTATTTTGCGGTTGTCGCTTCTTCGCCGCCTAATGCTGTGATCAGGTCAGGGATAAAGCGCATTAACTCGCCAGTCATTAAAGCAAAGTCAGCATCAAATTTAGCGGCGTAATCATCGGTTGCCACATCATCATTTTGTTCTCTGATGAGATCACTAAATTTAAGACGTTTTACCGACATGTCTTCGCCAAGTAAGAAAGACAGTGACTCACTCCAGTCTAGGGCTAATTTAGTGACTAATTTATCTGCGTTAAGGTGGTGTTTGATCTCGTCACTGGTTAAGTCTTGTTCTTTACAACGGATAATGCCGCCATGTTCAAGTGCAGAGCGTAATTCAGCTTCATCACCTAATTCAAAACCCGGTGCCGCACTGCCGTTATTTAACCATTCTGTCATGGTTATATCTGCTGGCGTGGTTAAAGCAACAGGCACAACAGGTAGGCTGCCAACACACTTACGTAATAAAGCAATGAGGTCTTCGGCTTTTTTAGCGCTTGATGCATCAACCACTAATAAGTTTTGTGAAGGACAGATCCAAGCAAATGTTTGGCTACTACGCGGAAATGCACGTGGTAATAGTTGATGGACGATATCTTCTTTTAGTGCATCTTTTTCTTTTTTCTTTAGACCACGGCCTTGTTCTGCTTCAATGGTATCAACTTTTTCTTGTAGCATGTCTTTGACAACGGATGCTGGTAATACTTTGTCTTCTTTTTTCGCACAGATCAGGATGTTGTCTGTAATGCCATGCGTTAAAGCCTGACCTGATTTACCCAGTGGTTTTATCCAACCGAACTTGGATAAATCCTGGCTACCGCAAGGGGTAAAAGGAAAATCAGCTAACTTGGTTTCAAGTTGTTCAATATCTAATTCAAATGGACGAGTGAAACGATAAATTAGTAAGTTTTTAAACCACATTATAGCAGGACCTTGGTATCAACTGTTTGGATAACCAGTATACTCAAGGATGTTGGAAATACAAGTTTGGCACTTGGCTAAACATGCAGCAATCAACATTTTCACCCAATTCTGATTGGTGTTATTTAAAAGTATAAATGAATAATGGAAAAGCTAGTTTTGATTCATCATATCAGCACTTAATTAAATGTTATATTTATACCTTATTTATGACGTTTATTAGCTAGGAAGCTAATTTTTAATAAAAAATTCATTAATGTAATAATTCTGAAACATATTGAGCTGATAATTGCTTTCAGTTAAAGTCGGAAGATAAATGGTATAAGGATATTTAAAGTGTCTAAGCGAATTTTAGTAGTTGAAGATGAACTAGCGATCCGTGAAATGCTGTGTTTTGCGTTAGAGCAAAAAGGATTTGAGGTTGTCGAAGCCGGAGATTATAACGAAGCGGTAGACCGCCTGGTCGAACCTTACCCTGATTTAATTTTATTAGATTGGATGTTACCGGGTGGTAGTGGCATTAAGTATATTAAACACCTGAAATCTCAACCGCATTTATCCGCGATCCCTGTGGTGATGTTAACCGCACGTGGTGAAGAAGAGGATAAGGTTAAAGGTTTGGAAGTGGGCGCGGATGATTATATTACCAAACCATTTTCACCAAAAGAATTGATTGCCCGGTTAAATGCGGTAATGCGTCGGGTTGCCCCAATGACACAAGATACTGTGATTGATATCGATGGTTTACAACTTGATCCTGTGGCTCATCGCGTCTCAGCGAATGATACCGTGATTGATATTGGACCCACTGAATTTAAATTATTACACTTTTTTATGACCCATCCAGAACGCGTATATAGCCGAGAACAGTTATTAGATAATGTTTGGGGGTTGAATGTGTATGTTGAAGACCGTACGGTTGATGTGCATATCCGTCGTCTACGTAAAGCATTAACACCGAGTGAACATGACAAATATGTACAAACAGTGCGTGGTGCAGGTTATCGCTTCTCGATACGTTAATCATGAGAGTTGAAGTTTCAATATGAATAAGACGAACATTTTTGTCAGTGGTTTATGGCGACTGATGTATTGGTATATCCCGTTTTTTCTTGTTGGTTTAGTTATTGATAACATAACATTAAGTTTACTCATCGCGGCTGTAATAAATGTTGTTTGGCTATATCGTAGTCAATATATATTACATAAGTGGTTATGGGTTGCGCGCAGTGCTACACCACCAGAAGGTAAGGGCAGTTGGGAATCCATTTTCAATGGTATCTATCGTTTGCAGCGTCGACATAAACGTAAACGTAAAGAATTACGTATGGTTATTCGGCGTTTTCGTGAAGGTGCTGAAGCCTTGCCGGATGCGGTGGTGGCGTTAGATACTGATTTTTCTATTATGTGGTGTAATAAATTAGCGCAACAAATGATTGGCTTGAAATGGCCTGAAGATGCCCATCAACATATTGGTAATTTGATCCGCACGCCGGATTTTATTCAATATTTAAACTCCAAAGATTATCGAGAACCGTTAGAGATCACTTCGCCAATCCATCATGCCAAGACGTTAGAAATTCGGGTGATGACTTATACTGATGATCAATCGATGCTGGTGGCTCGTGATGTCACCGAACTGCGTCAATTGGAACAAGTTAGACGTAATTTTATGGGTAATGTTTCTCATGAGTTACGTACGCCACTGACCGTGTTAAAGGGTTATCTGGAAATGCTAGAACCGGACGAGGGGGATAAAATGTTTGCCCGTGCGCATAAAGTGATGTCTGAACAAACTGCGCGTATGGATTCATTGGTGAATCAGCTGCTCGCCTTATCGCGTATTGAAGCGGCACAGGCGGTCGACTTTGAAAAGCAAGTTGATATTCCGTTTATGCTGTCGATGTTAGAGCAAGAAGTCTTAATTTTAGGGGCGGATAAAGCCTTAAAGGTGGAATTCTATATCGAACATGGTCTGTTTGCTTGCGGAGACGAATCGCAATTACGCAGTGCGGTATCTAACCTGATCTACAATGCGGTGCGCTATACCCCAGACAACGGGAAAGTGCTGGTTGAATGGAAGAATACTTCAGCGGGTGGTTTATTTAGTGTGACCGATAACGGTGACGGCATTTCTGCCGAGCATGTGCATCATTTAACTGAGCGTTTTTATCGTGTTGATGATGCGCGTTCCCGTGATTCCGGAGGTTCCGGTATCGGTTTGTCGATTGTGAAGCATGTATTAAGCAATCATGACAGCGTGTTGGAAATTGACAGTAAAGTAAACGAAGGGAGTTGTTTTAGCTTTACGCTACCCTTGGTCATTTATGTAAAACGTCACTAACGTTACAGCCTTCAACCTCGTTATTAAGCCCATCCTATTGTGATGGGCTTTTTTAGCATAATTTGATGGATATTTTGAGCATTAATAACGCACTGTCATCAAACCGTCATGTTTCATTCATATTATTGTCATCAGTTTATTGAATACTTGTAGTCACAGAAACGAGATACATGCTTATATCACTTGTAGTCGTAGACACTAAATACAAAGCTTATATACCTTGTAGTCATAGACACAAAATAAAAAATTATACTTGGAGAAGTAAAAATGAATATTAAACAAATTGTTGTAGCATTAGGGATATCAATGACAGCAATCGCTTCACAAAGCGCATTTGCAGCAGGTCTAGACCCTAAATTACCAGAATATAAAAAAGTAAGCGGAATCTCAGGTAATCTATCTACAGTTGGTTCAGATACATTAGCAAACATGATGACGTTGTGGGCTGAAGAATTCAAATATACTTACCCGAGTGTTAATGTTCAAATTCAAGCCGCTGGTTCTTCGACTGCGCCTCCGGCACTTACTGAGGGTACTTCACAATTCGGTCCAATGAGCCGTAAGATGAAGTCTAAAGAAATTGAAGCGTTTGAAAAACGTTATGGTTACAAGCCTACCGCCATCCGTGTTGCTATCGATGCACTTGCGGTATTCGTCCATAAAGATAATCCGATTAAAGGTTTAACCATTGCTGATGTCGATGCAATCTTCTCAAGCACACTAAAATGTGGTGAAGCTAAGCGTGTTGAACGTTGGGGTGAACTTGGGTTACAAGGTTCTTGGGCTGAGCGTGATATCCAATTGTTTGGTCGTAACTCAGTATCTGGTACCTATGGTTACTTTAAGAAGAAAGCACTGTGTAAAGGCGATTTTAAAAATAACGTCAATGAGCAACCGGGTTCAGCATCTGTTGTACAGTCGGTATCATCATCGTTAAATGCGATCGGTTACTCTGGTATCGGTTACAAAACATCTGGTGTACGTGCAGTCGCACTGGCGAAAAAAGGCACGAACTACATTGAAGCATCACTCGATAACGCGGCATCAGGTAAATATCCACTGTCTCGTTACCTATACGTTTATGTTAACAAGAGCCCAAATAAGTCATTATCACCAATGCAAACTGAGTTCTTAAAATTCATGTTATCGAAACAAGGTCAGAAAATCGTAGCGAAAGATGGTTACGTTCCACTACCGAACTCAGTAACATCAAAAGACCTTAAGAAAGCGGGTATTACACTGTAATATTGGTTACTTAGGTTAAATGATAAAAAGCCCGCTATGTAGCGGGCTTTTTGCTGCCTGTTTATTGCTATGTCTGAGTTTGGATATCTTGCTCACGAAATGATACATTGCTCACATTTTGTCACCATTTTGGTGCAAAATTTTCCATGTCGGTCTATAACAATTTTGAAGTGTAGCTGTAAGTTGATGATAATTAGTTGTTTTGTTATCTTTTGTTAAGTTGGCCTTAGTATTGCTATGTTCTAGATAAGATAAAATTTTTTAAACTTTGTTTTATATATCTTAGAGGGAATTTTTATGGGACAAGAAAAATTTAATATATTGTCTTTTACAGGGAAGATGAAAACATTACATCTATCATGGATGGCTTTTTTTATTACGTTTGTGGTTTGGTTTAATGCTGCACCGTTAATGTTGGCGATTAAAGACAGCATGGGACTTACCACGGAAGAAGTGAAAACCTTACTGATTCTAAACGTTGCTTTAACCATCCCTGCTCGGGTGATTATTGGTATGTTGACCGATAAATACGGACCTCGAATTGTTTATTCTACGTTATTAGCAGTCTGTTCAATTCCATGCTTTATGTTTGCGTTGGCGACCACATTTGAACAATTGGCGATAGCGCGTTTCATGATGGGTTTGATTGGTGCTGGCTTTGTGGTTGGTATCCGTATTGTCAGTGAATGGTTTCCAGCTAACGAACTCGGTACTGCAGAAGGTATCTATGGTGGCTGGGGTAACTTTGGTTCCGCTGCTGCGGCATTCACATTACCAACGGTAGCATTATTGTTTGGTGGTGAAGATGGCTGGCGTTATGCGATCGCCATTACCGGTTTAATGAGCCTGCTATTCAGTGTGGTGTACTACTTTAATGTCACTGATACACCAAAAGGTGCGACTTATTTCCGTCCGAAAAAAGGCGGCGCAATGGAAGTCACCAGTAAAAGTGATTTTTATTTGCTGCTGTTTATGAAGTTACCTATGTATCTCACGCTGGGTCTATTAGCGTGGAAATTATTACAGATTAGTATGTTCACCGAGACAACCACTAATGCGATTTATATTGGCTTAGCGGTACTGTATGTTTTTGATTGCTGGAAAACCTACCAGGTAAACAGTGATATTTTTGTTAACGATGTACCTGAGATCGAACGGTATAAGTTTAAACAAGTAGCGGTACTGAACGTATTATATTTTTCTACATTTGGTTCAGAATTAGCGGTTATTTCTATGCTGCCGTTATTCTTTGCGGAAACATTTGGATTAGGGATGGCGGAAGCGGGTATGGTCGCTGCGTCTTACGCCTTTATGAACCTGATGTCACGTCCAGGTGGAGGTTGGATCAGTGATCGCTTTGGTCGTAAGAAAACCTTATTGATTTTAACCGCTGGTTTAGCCGTTGGTTATTATGCGATGTCACAAATTACGGCAGCGTGGTCATTACCATTAGCTATCGCCACCGCCATGGCATGTTCATTCTTCGTGCAAGCTGGTGAAGGTGCGGTATTTGCTGCTGTACCTATGATTAAACGTCGCCTAACGGGACAGATCGCAGGCATGACAGGTGCTTATGGTAATGTCGGTGCGGTATTCTATTTAACGCTGTATTCAATCGTATCAACGCAAATTTTCTTTTACGCCATTGCGATCACTGCGGTTATTGGTTTTATGGCCTTATTCTTCATGGAAGAGCCAAAGGGTCATATTGCAGAAGTCGATGAAGACGGTAAAGTGACGTTAATTAATGTGTCATAAATAGCGTTAATAACAGTTAAGCGTTATTGAAGTGCGGCGTCATTATCATGGTTTGGTAATGGCGCCGTATTGTTTGTGTGCTTATCTAGCTATGACCTATGCTTTGGTGATTTCAGCAATCAAGGTAGGTGAAATTTTTGCTAGGTCAATATTAAACATCTCAAGGTCTAGGCTATCAGGCAGTGCTAGCTTCAGTTTTGCATAAAATTGATTATTATCCGATTGCCATAAGTCTTTACAGTGGGTCGTTATCGCTTTTAATTCAATGCCGTGCTGTGTGAGCACTTGAGATACTTCATTAATGATGCCCGGGCGATCACGGTCTTGAATAATGAGACAAGGTGACTGCTGCCAAATACTTTGATTCTTACCTTCAGCGAAATTAATAGTCAGGCCTGGGATCAGGCTTAATGCTTCGCATAAATCACGGTAATATTCATCTTCGACTGAAATTTGTAAAATACCTGCAAATTGTCCTGCTAGCTCACTCATGTTACTTGCTAGCCAATTGCCCTTATGCTCGGCGACGACTCGTGATAAATTGTTTATGAGACCTGATTTATCATCACCAATAAGCGTTACGATAAGTTGTTTAAGCATTACTAAGCCCTATGTAAGAAATTCCAGCTAAATGTTTCGTGTTAGCTATTTTCATCACTCAATATGATGCGCCATACTATATGCAAATAGCATGTATAAATATAGCATCAGCATCTAAATATCAGAGCTTAGTCCAGCTTATATTTCCAAGTTACTCCAAGATGCTATATCAGAGATATCAGAACAAGGCACAATCTGTAAATAATGGTTATTCCATTTTTTAATATAGATATAGATTATATTCAGCAGAGTTGCTTGATGTCATATAACTGTAATAAATATTACATATAATCGCATTGTGATTCATTACAGCTAAAGACGAGGAAGAGATGGCTGAACAGTTTTCTTTAACGATTGCGGGCTCCCGCAAACGTTTACTTAAAGATAAACTCGCAGAATATGGCATTAAAATGGGCGGTGGTGTTGTTCTGATGACACTGTTGCTAATATTTTTCTACCTACTGTATGTGGTTTATCCGGTTTTTGAATCTGCGAAAGTAGAATCTAAAGCACAATACAGTCAGTCTTTTGCTGGTACTACTTATGCTTTAGCAATGGAAGAGCAAAATGAAATCGCTTACCGCTATAGTGATTTAGGGATTAACTTCTTTAATACTTTAGATCCAAACATTGAGTTAATGCAATATGCATTACCACAGCCAGCGATCTCATTTGGTCAAAGCGGACCAACATCGTCAGCCGTGGTATTCGGTTTTAATGATGGTAATGCAATAGTTGCGGCTGCGGATTTTGATATCACTTATCCAGGTGATAAGCGTCTTATTACCCCTCAAATTAAATTTCCATTTGGCGAAGAGCAAATTGAAATTGATAATAAAGGGCAACCGTTATCGAAAATCGCCATTGAAGTTGAAGGTGAAGATGCGGCTATCGTCGCCGTGACGGCGGATAATCGCGGTATATTGCTACGTTATACTGCAGAAGAAAATTTCATGACGGAAGAGTTGGAATGGAGCAGCGAGATAATTGAACTGCCTTCAATGCCAAAGGATATTGAACAAGTATTGTTAACACCAAACTTCCGTTTTATCTTTATGCGCAGTGGTAACAAACTGTCTATCTATGATATTCGTGATACCGATAATATTTCGATTGTGGAAGTATTAGACATTAATGAAAAACAGCAAAACGTTACCCACGTTGCATTGTTAACTGGCGCTAGTTCATTACTGGTCGCGAATGATAACGGTGTAGTGAGTCAATGGTTTGAAGTGGCGAAAGATGGCGAGCGTAAGTTCACTAAAATTCGTCAGTTTGATGCACAAGCCAGTGTCATCGATATTACCACGGAATATTCTCGTAAAGGTTTCATGACGGTTGGGGTGGATAATAGCCTTACCATTTTTCACGCCACAGGTGAAACCAAACTATTACACCAAGATCTTGGTATGGGGTCTTTGAAGCATGTTGCAATTTCTCCTCGTGCAAATGCCTTCTTAGTTGAATCAGAACAAGGTTTTGGTTTTTACAAGCTAACCAATGAACACCCTGAAGTGACATGGAGCGCATTGTGGCAAGAAGTTTGGTATGAAGGCTATTCTGAACCCGATTACGTCTGGCAGTCAACATCAGCATCCGATGACTTTGAACCGAAACTAAGTCTAGTCCCAATCACATTCGGTACCATTAAAGCGGCATTTTATGCGATGTTATTTGCGGTGCCAATCGCGGTAGCGGGAGCGATTTATACTGCTTACTTCATGAACTCGGGTCTGCGTAAAGTGATTAAACCTACGGTTGAAATTATGGAAGCATTACCCACGGTGATTCTGGGTTTCCTTGCTGGTCTATGGTTAGCCCCGTTTGTAGAGATGCATTTACCGGGGGTGATGATGATTGCCGTGCTCTTGCCATTTTCAACAGTGTTGGTGGCGGCCATTTGGCATTTCTTACCGCAAAAAATCATTAACCGTATCCCGCAAGGCGCGCATGTAATTATTTTAATACCTGTGCTACTGCTCGTCGGTTACTTCTCGGTATTAGCTAGCCCGCTTGTTGAAGACTTAGTTTTTGATGGTGATGCACGTGCTTATATTAATGATATCTTTGGCTTCGACCAACGTAACTCTTTAATTGTTGGTATTGCGATGGGGTTTGCGGTTATTCCGACTATCTTCTCAATTGCGGAAGATGCCATTTTCAGTGTACCAAAGCATTTAACCCAAGGTTCATTAGCGTTAGGTGCTACCAGCTGGCAGACGCTGATTAACGTTGTATTGTTAACCGCTAGTCCAGGTATTTTTTCCGCTGTGATGATGGGCTTAGGCCGTGCGGTTGGTGAAACCATGATTGTATTAATGGCCACCGGTAATACCCCGGTAATGGACTTCAATATCTTCTCGGGTATGAGAACGTTAGCGGCCAATATTGCGGTAGAAATGCCGGAATCAGAGGTGGGCAGTTCGCACTACCGCGTCCTGTTTTTAGCCGCATTCGTCCTCTTTATTCTGACGTTTATATTCAACACGATTGCTGAATACGTGAGACAGCGTTTACGTGAAAAATACAGCGCGATTTAATCTAAGGCTTGTAACTAGGATATTAAAATGAAAAATTGGTTTCGCTCAGGATCGCCTTGGATATGGATGACAGGTGGTGCTGTAAGTATAAGTTTGATTGCCGTTCTTGGTTTGTTAATGTTGATCGCATGGCGTGGTCTCACTTACTTCTGGCCAAGTACGATACATGAATTTAATGTACAGCTTGAAGATGGCTCTAGTCGCATAGTTATTGGCGAGATCTATGATCGTGAAGTTGTGCCTATTCAACGTCTACTTGAAGCGGGAGTGAAGATCGACCCAACATTAGAAACGGTAGAGCGTATCTTGGTGAAAACCGGTAACCGTGAATATGTTGATCTCGATTTTAGCTGGTTACTTGGACCCGCAATTACGCAACAATCAACACCCGCGGCGCTGGCTGTGTTTGAACGTTTCACTAACGGTAACTTTTATGGCTACCCTGTGGCTGTCGAAGAAGACGGGGTAACCAAAACGTTAACTTCTGCCGAGCAATTAGACGTCTTGATTGAGCGTGCGGTTGAACTAAACAACAAATCGCAAGGTTTGCAGAAAGGTGAAATCAGTTCGGTGAACTACGAATTAGAACGTATTCGGTTAAAATTACGTAGCTACGAATTAAAAGATGAACTGACCAGTGAAATTGAAACGAAATACCAAAAGATTGCGGATACATTGCGTGCCAAATATCAAATTTATGAAGCGCAATTATTCAGTTATCGTGACCAAGCTAATCGTGATGCGGTGATTGTCAGAGACATGCGTGGTGTGGAAGTGCGCATTGCATTATCAAATGTGCTGGAAGTAACGTACCCGAACGACATGGGCATTGTGAGTAAAATCACTCACTGGTTTGGTAATATTGGTAGCTTTATTAGCAGTGACCCACGTGAAGCAAATACCGAAGGCGGTGTGTTCCCCGCGATCTTTGGTACTATCTTCATGGTGATGTTGATGGCTGTTATCGTCACGCCATTAGGGGTGGTTGCGGCTATTTACTTACACGAATATGCCCCTAAAAATGGGTTGACGAAAATGATCCGGATTGCGGTGATTAACCTCGCCGGTGTCCCATCAATCGTATACGGTGTATTTGGTTTAGGTTTCTTTGTTTACATGCTCGGTGGTTCAATTGATGATCTATTCTATCCTGAATCATCACCATCACCGGTATTTGGTTCGCCAGGGGTATTATGGTCGGCATTAACACTGGCTATCTTAACGCTACCCGTGGTGATTGTATCAACGGAAGAAGGTTTATCCCGTATACCGACATCATTACGTCAAGGTTCGTTAGCACTGGGTGCAACAAAGTTTGAAACGTTATGGCGTATTATTGTGCCAATGGCGAGCCCTGCTATTATGACTGGTCTGATTCTCGCTGTTGCTCGTGCAGCTGGTGAAGTTGCCCCCTTGATGCTGGTGGGTGTGGTTAAATTAGCACCAACCTTACCGGTTGATATGAATTTCCCCTATATTCACGTTGAACGTAAGTTTATGCACTTAGGTTTCCACATTTATGATGTTGGTTTCCAGAGTCCAAACGTAGAAGCGGCAAGACCATTAGTTTATGCCACGTCGTTCTTGTTAGTCACGGTTATTATCGGACTTAATTTAACGGCCATTGGTGTGCGTAACCATTTACGTGAAAAATTTAAAAATCTAGAGCTATAGGAAAGAAAATGATTGATATGAGTTCAAATCTTACTGATGGAATAAGCCTAGATGTTGCTAACTTATCAGTAGCAGATACGGCATTAGAAATTAAAAATTTAGACTTATTTTATGGCGACAAACAGGCATTGTTTGATATCAGTATGAAAATACCGAAAAAACAAGTCACCGCCTTCATTGGCCCATCGGGTTGTGGTAAATCAACATTATTACGTTGTATTAACCGCATGAATGATTTAGTTGATATTTGTCATATTACAGGTGATATTAATTTACGGGGTAAAAATATTTACGACCGTGATGTTGATGTCGCGACACTGCGCCGTAACGTTGGTATGGTGTTCCAGCGTCCGAATCCCTTTCCTAAATCTATATATGAAAATGTGATTTATGGTTTACGCTTACAAGGCATCAAGGACAAACGTCATCTGGATGACGCTGCTGAATCTTCATTACGTGGTGCGGCGATCTGGGATGAAGTAAAAGACCGGTTACATGATAATGCCTTTGGATTATCTGGTGGTCAGCAACAGCGTCTAGTGATTGCTCGTGCGATTGCGATTGAACCTGAAATCTTATTACTTGATGAACCCACATCAGCACTGGATCCGATCTCGACATTGGTGATTGAAGAGCTGATCACGGAACTGAAGAAAAAATTTACGGTTGTTATCGTCACCCATAATATGCAACAAGCGGCACGTGTATCAGACCATACAGCCTTCATGTATATGGGTAAATTGGTCGAATATTCAGATACGAATACCTTGTTTACCACACCAGCTAAAAAGCAAACAGAAGATTACATTACGGGTAAATACGGTTAATTAAGATGTGCTTATATTTAATAAAGAATTAGCGTTATTAGTTTAAAGGATAACAAATGGATAATTTAACATTAGGCCGTCATATTTCCGGTCAATTTAATGCAGAATTAGAAAGCATCCGTAATCAAGTCATGGTGATGGGTGGTTTAGTTGAAGAACAGTTAAATTCAGCAATTGAAGTATTAACGTCACAAGATTTAGACATGGCGAACAAGATCATTGATACCGATAAAAGTGTCAACTCAATGGAAGTGGCTATTGATGAAGCTTGCACGCGTATTATTGCTAAGCGTCAACCTGCAGCAAGTGATTTACGTTTAGTGATGGCGATTATTAAAACCATTACTGATTTAGAGCGTATTGGTGACGTAGCGGATCGTATTGCCCGTACTGTCATTGAAAACCGTAACAAAAAATCACCACCACTGGTTAGCGTGGAAAATATGGGGCGTCATACCGTAAAAATGTTGCATGATGTACTGGATGCATTTGCCCGCATGGATGTGGATGCGGCATTTAAAGTGTATCAAGAAGATGCCAAAGTTGACCGTGAATACGAAAGTATCATTCGTGAATTGATGACGTATATGATGGAAGATCCACGTTCAATCCCACAAGTGCTGAATGTATTATGGTGTGTGCGTGCTCTTGAGCGTGTTGGTGACCGTTGTCAGAATATTTCTGAATACATCATTTATTTTGTAAAAGGTAAAGATATTCGTCATATTAACCATGATGAAGTCAGAGACTTATTAGCAAAATAAGCGCGTTATATTCCGCATACTAGTTAGTGATGTAAGCCTTGTTTATCATTTGATAAGCAAGGCTTTTTTATTTTTAGTGATTGAATATAAGATCGGCGAATGCATAACATTTCAGATCTATTTTACTTTACAAGTCTAACCAGCATGCGACTATATTAGCCATGAGCTTGTGTTTCATCAATTAAGGATATAGTCATGTATTCCGTGCTGACGGCTGCCGATGGCCGAAAAATAAAACTGTTTGCTTGGTTACCAGATCAAGAGGTTCGTCACGTGATGGTATTAAGCCACGGCATGGCAGAGCATATACAACGCTATGAAACGTTTGCGTTAGCCTGTAATGCGGCTGGTATTGCAGTTTATGGTGCGAATCATCGTGGTCATGGCGCAGATGCGCCAGTATTAGGTCATTATGCAGATGATCATGGTTGGCAGAAAGTGATCGGTGATTTAGACCTTATTATTGATGAAGTCGCTAAGCGTCATACTGTACCGTTAGTATTATTTGGCCACAGTATGGGCTCTTTCATTGCTCAGCAATATGCCATTTTACAGGGTAATAAACTCAATGGTTTGATACTGAGTGGTTCTAATTATCAACCCCCGATCATGTATAAACTGGCGACCTTGGTCAGTCACATTGAAAAAATGCGTATTGGTGCCCGTTCGCCAAGTCGTTTTTTGGATTTTGTGTCATTTGGCGCGTTCAATAGTAAATTCAAACCGACGCGGACAGCATCAGATTGGTTAAGTCGTGATCCAGTGCAAGTAGATAGATACATTCATGATGATTATTGTGGTTTCCCCTGTAGTCCCCAATTTTGGCTTGATTTCATGTCGGGTTTAATTACCATCAGTCAAAAATCAGAGATAGCTAAAATTCCCAATCAATTGCCGATTTATATTTTTAGTGGTGAGCAAGATCCGGTCGGTTTACAAGGTAAAGGTGTATTAGCATTAAAACAACATATTGTTAACAGTGGTTGTGAGCAAGTGCAATATAAGCTTTATCCCGGTGGTCGCCACGAGATGTTAAATGAAGCCAATGCCAATGAGGTATTTAACGATGTAACGGATTGGGTTACATCAACAATTGTCTAATTAGAAAGGGTCAAACTAGCTTCATTTGAAAGTGCATTTCGCTTCAGTTTTAGTTGTTTTTTGCTAAAGTGAAACGCTTTAATTTGACACCGTGTCATCAATGTGAAATTTGTTGCATTTAATGCGAAGTTGTTGCAATGTGTAGGTTGAGAGAGCAATTCGTACACATGTTTAAAACAATGGGACGTTATGCTTCCAGCGTTTAGGTTGTGATGAATTGTGGTCAATACATATATTTCAACGGAGTGAAGCTATGACTGCCAATACCCAGTCTAATGAAACAGGTTCTCTGATTTTCCATGGGGAAATCAATCAAGAACAACAACAGATCCTAAATCCTGCAGCAGTTGCTTTGTTGACTGAGTTAGTAGAAAAGTTCGCTCCTCAAGTCGATGAGTTACTCAACCAACGTGTAAAAAAACAAGCACGTATGGATGCTGGTGAGCTTCCAGACTTCTTACCTGAAACTGCCCATATCCGTGAAGGCGATTGGAAAATTCAAGGTATCCCAGCAAAACTTCAAGATCGTCGCGTAGAAATTACTGGTCCAGTTGACCGTAAAATGGTGATTAATGCCTTAAATGCACGCGTTAAAGTATTCATGGCTGATTTTGAAGATTCATTCGCGCCAACATGGGCTGGTGTATTAGATGGTCAAGTAAACTTACGTGATGCTGTAAATGGAACGATTGAATATACCAATCCAGCGAACGGTAAACATTACTCTTTAGATGACGATCCCGCGACGCTTATTTGTCGTGTGCGTGGTATACACCTACCAGAAAAACACATTACCTTTAACGGTAACATTGTACCGGGTTGTTTAGTTGATTTTGCACTGTTCTTCTCTAATAACTACGAAGCGCTATTAGCCAAAGGTGCCGGTCCTTATTTCTACATTCCTAAACTACAAAGTCATCATGAATCAAAATGGTGGAGTGAAGTATTTAGCTATGCAGAAGATAAAATAAATCTAGATCGCGGTACGATCAAAGCAACACTACTGATTGAAACTATTCCTGCAGTATTCGAAATGGAAGAAATTCTATATAGCATGAAAGAGCACATTGTTGCCCTTAACTGTGGTCGTTGGGATTACATCTTTAGCTACATCAAAACATTACGTAAGCATCCTGATCGCGTACTACCAGACCGCCACTCAGTAACTATGGATAAATCTTTCCTTAGCGCTTACTCACGTTTATTAATCAAAACATGTCATAAACGTGGTGCCCTTGCGATGGGCGGTATGGCTGCATTTATTCCAGCTAAAACAGCCGAAGAAAATGATAAAGTATTATCTAAAGTAACCGCAGATAAGACCCTAGAAGCAAAAAATGGTCATGACGGTACTTGGGTTGCTCACCCTGGCTTAGCTGATACTGCGATGGGTGTAATGAACGAATACATTGGTGCAGGTAATGCTAACCAAATTAACGTTTTACGTGAAGACGATGCACCGGTTACGGCTGCTGAGTTACTTGAACCTTGTTCTGGCGAACGTACTGAAACGGGCATGCGTTTAAATATCCGTATCGGTGTACGTTACCTAGAAGCATGGATCTCGGGTAATGGTTGTGTGCCTATTTACGGTCTAATGGAAGATGCGGCAACCGCTGAGATCTCTCGTGCGTCAATTTGGCAGTGGATCCAACACGGCAAAACACTGAGCAACGGTAAAGTTGTCACAAAAGAATTGTTCTGCCAATTATTACAAGAAGAACTTGTGGTCATTCGTGATGAAGAGATTGGTGTTGAAGCTTACGAGAACGGCCGTTTTTCTGAAGCATCTAAACTGTTTGAAGAGCTAACAGTCAGCGACCATCTTGCTGAATTCTTAACGCTATCTGGTTATGATTTCTTAGATTAGAATTTTTGGAGTATGACGAGGTTAGGTTATCTCGTCATGTTCTTGTTGTATCAAGTATTAAAATAATTATTAAGGGAATAAAAATGTCTATATACAAAAATGATATTGATTCAGTTGCTACGCTAAAAGCGGAACAAGGTTCTAAATGGGCAGCGATCAATCCAGAATACGCAGCGCGTATGCGTACTCAAAACCGTTTCAAAACAGGTCTTGAAGTGGCACAGTTTACTGCTGATATCATGCGTGC
>NZ_JABSQR010000038.1 GCF_013215705.1 Moritella sp.
CGCCGATGGTAGTGTGGGGTTTCCCCATGTGAGAGTAGGGCATCGCCAAGCGCCAAATTAGAGAGAGCCGATATCAGTGATGATATCGGCTTTTTTGTATCTGTAATTTAAGGCCGCAGAATTAATATTGTTCGCGTTATTATCTGCACTAATTAAAGATACAGGGTATGTTGCGATTAAATTTAGCGACAGACAATAAAAAACCAGCCTACGGCTGGTTTCTGTGTATTTAGAGCTTAGTAATATTAAGTCTATGTTTTTACTTTATCATATGCCCAAGTGAGCCAAGGCAGTAGTAGTTCAATATCATGACTTTCAATCGTTGCACCACACCAAATCCGTAAGCCTGACGGTGCATCTTTATAGGCATTAATATCGTAGGCTACTTGCTGCTCTGCTAATAACTTGCTGAACTCTTTTAATTCGGCGTCACTCAGCGCTAAACGTAAACAGACACTGGTATTCGATCTATATTCAGCTTGCTCGGCAAGAAAATCTATCCATTCATGTTGGTCAACAAAATTAGCTAAGATGGCCAAGTTACTTTCAGAACGGCTAATTGCAGCGTCAACACCACCAATTTTTTCTATCCAATTTAATGCATCTAAATAATCAGCTACACATAGCATTGATGGCGTGTTAATTGTTGCACCTGTAAAGATCCCTTCAATCAATTTACCATTTTTAGTTAAACGGAAGATCTTAGGTAATGGCCAATTAGGGGTGTAAGACTCTAAACGTTCAACTGCTGCAGGGCTAAGTATGATCATGCCATGAGCGCCCTCACCACCCAATACTTTTTGCCAACTGAATGTGGTGACATCGAGTTTATCCCATGCCATCGGCATAGCAAACACAGCTGAAGTTGCATCACAAATAGTGAGACCTGTACGTTTTTCACTGATCCAGTTTGCATTTGCAATTTTAACGCCTGAGGTTGTACCATTCCAAGTAAATACAATATCATGATCTGGGTTTGTCGCGTTTAAATCAGGTAACTGACCATAATCAGCAGTTATTGCATGAACATTGGTGAGCTTTAATTCTTTTTTAATATCACTGAACCAGCCTTTACCAAACGATTCCCAGTAGCAAACATCAACCGGTCTTGCCCCGAGTAATGACCACAACATCATTTCCATCGCACCAGTATCAGAAGCTGGAACAATAGCAATACGATAGTCCTCTGGAATTTTTAAGAGTTCTTTGGTTTGTTCAATAGCTTGCTTTAGCGCTGCTTTGCCGATATTAGAACGGTGTGAGCGACCGAGAGTGCTTATATCCAGTTGTGCTAATTCATAGCCAGGACGCTTACGGCAAGGGCCAGATGAAAAGTTTGGGTTAAGGGGTTTGTTACTTGGGATCATTCGTTATTCCTTTACTAAAATGCTATCCATGTGAATCGATTATAGCAATCCACTTGTCATCTATGAAGTATTTAAACCAGTGATATTTTATAGCATTTTTTATAGTGTTAAGGTTTGCTATTCCTGACAAATAAACGTATTTTCAACACAGTTTAAATATATAGGAATTGAACATTATGGCTAAAGGCTTAGACAAACATCAACATAGAAAAGATGAATTAAATTCATTCGGTAAAAATTTAGCGCGACGTGCACGTTCGCATTGCGAAACATGTGATGCATCAGGTGTGAAACTAAATATTTTCGAAGTCGCGCCTATACCGACAACCCCCGACTATGATGATTGTATTTTAATTTGTGATACGTGCAGTGAACAGCTTAACAACCCGAAACGTATTGATGCTGACCATTGGCGTTGTCTAAATAAATCAATGTGGTCAGAAGTCGCGATTGTCCAAGTGGTTGCGATCCGGATGTTACGTCTGCTAGAAGAAAAGCATGAGTGGGCCGCAGATCTTAATGAAATGGCATATTTAGAGCCTGAAGTGGAAGAACGTATCAACAAGCTATAACAAATCTCTTGGTATAGTCGGTGAAGTCGTTTGGGTATCTGGATAATTAATGCTATTCTGCGGCTCCATTTTTGTATTGTAGTTAAATTAGAGGTCTTCGATGAGCCAAAGTTGTGATGTGATAGTAATTGGTGGCGGTGCTGCAGGATTGATGTGTGCAGCAAGTGCTGGTTACCGAGGTCGCTCTGTATTGGTTCTCGATAATGCCAAGAAAGCGGGTCGTAAAATTCTAATTAGTGGTGGTGGTCGTTGTAATTTCACCAATAATGATCTTTCTACTGATGCATTTATTTGCGAAAATCCGCATTTCGTCAAATCCGCATTAAGTCGTTATACTGCGTGGAACTTTATTGATATGGTCGAGCGCCATGGTGTTGCTTATCATGAACGTGAACATGGGCAGTTATTCTGTGACGACTCAGCAAAAGATATTGTTGATATGTTGCATACCGAATGTGATTGGGCTGGCGTGAAGATCCAATTACGCACTGAAATACTATCCATTGAAAAAACAGATGACGGTCGTTTCCATCTGCAAACCAGTCAAGGTTCTCTAAATTGTGAGTCCCTGGTTGTGGCGACTGGTGGGCTCTCTATGCCAAAACTTGGCGCGACACCTTATGGTTATAAGATCGCAGAACAGTTTGGTCTAAAAGTAAATGCGACGAAAGCTGGTTTGGTTCCGTTTACCTTACAACAGCATGATAAAGATAAATATGCGGAGCTGTCTGGTGTTAGTTTACCTGCGCGTATAACGACAGTATCAGGTGTTAGCTTTAAAGAAGCCCTGTTGTTTACTCATCGTGGACTCTCTGGCCCTTCAGTATTACAGGTATCATCTTATTGGAATGCCGGTGAAGCAATTACTATTAACTTGTTACCTGATACCGAAATAACTGAAATCTTAGCTGGAATGACGGAATCAAGTCCCAACCAAGCGCTTAAAACTGCCTTAGCGCGTGTGTTACCTAAACGTCTTGTAGAGATATTTTATGCTGATGGGTTATTACCTGAATGCACGCTTAAGCAATTACAGCATAAAGATCTTAATGATATCTCAACGCTCTTACATAACTGGCAAGTTAAGCCGAATGGCACAGAAGGTTATCGTACCGCAGAAGTGACACTCGGTGGTGTGGATACAGACGAGTTATCATCGAAAACGATGGAAGCTAAAAAAGCCCCTGGTTTATATTTTATTGGTGAAGTTATGGATGTAAGTGGTTGGTTAGGCGGTTATAATTTTCAATGGGCATGGTCTTCAGGCTGGAGTTGTGGCCAATTTGTATAATTAATGCGGTTAATTAAAACATCAACTCGGGCTTAATGATCCCGAGTTGATCAGATGTAATTTAGCATTTATTCTATGCTGATGGCATTATCTGTGGTTAATGGTGTGCTGAATAATTTAACTTGTGTGAAGTTAGTATCAGAAGCTACGCTGTTATTCTGCGTTGTGGCTGGGTAGCTAATACCATCAAAGTCGAGCTGTAGCCATTGCTGCTTATCTTTTATTAATAAACTTTGCCACAGATAGCGTTGTGTTTTACTTATCTGTAGTGGCGCTTGTACTTGTGTTATACGGCTCATAAATTTATAACGATTTAAGGTGTTCTCAAACACTAATAAAATACAACCATCACCTTTACACCAGTCGAGCATCACTAACAAATCTTTGCGGCCGTTACCGTTTAAGTCATATTCGCTAAACCAATATTTGGAGTTGTCAGTTTTGGTTTTATGCATGGTAAAATAGCGTTTTACGGCATTATTGATTGCTGGCGTACTCTTTGTTGGTGACGCTATATCCTGGGCTTGGAATTCACGAGTTTGAGTATTGAGAGTTAATGTCGAAAATGATCCACTCTCAACTTCATCTGTCATCCTATCTAGGGTTAATAGTGCACCATTAAAACTATATTTCTGGTTATCTCGCCATTGGTGACTTGCCTGTAATCTGACGCCATCACGTCTGAAGTGATAGATAACGTTAGTTTTATTACCCTGATGCTGAGTGAGTAATAGCTTCAGGCCTGATGAACCATAGGGATGCCAAAAACCACGCGCGGTCTGAGTTTTACCCTTGCTATAGCGGTATTTCACATTAGCTTGGTGATGCTTGGTTAGCTCTAGTTCAATGGTAACATTATTGTTTTTATAGCGATAATGGCCAAGCCAATCTTGGCTATCTTCTTGCTGGTTGGGGTATTTCGCACAGCCTGCTATTTGTTTGCCTTTTAAATATAACTTGGTTTCATACTGCCAATAATTATTATTACTATCGATACAGCCGTTACCGGTAAAGGATAAGTTTAATTGTTCACCATCGCTGTTTTCGGTTTCGACAAATGCCCGTAAGCCTTTGGTGATGACACTTTTTTTAATCGCCCACTGACTATTTAATTCTTTGATTATGAATGTGAACTGGTTGTCTTGAGCATAACCAAGCCAGTCTGGTTGTGAGCCGCTGATCTCAAAGTTTAGTCGCGAAGTGACAGACCGACAGGCACTGTTATTTTGATTAGATAAAAAATGTAACTGCGCAATACTGATAATTGCACGCTGGTGACGCGGATTTAGTGATTGGTTTATTTGGCCTTCAAATTCGATATAGGCATTGGGTTGATTTAAACGTTCAATTTGCGCGAGTAAGCGGCTATTAGGTTGAAGGTTAAATACTTGTTTATTATGGCATAAACGTATTGTACGCTGCTGTGATGTTATGGTGACGATACCACTAAAATTATAATATTTAGCTGGGACTACCGAGGCATTCGGTGCACTGCTAATATTTGATATTGATGATTTAGTATTAAGCGCAAGCTCTGTGACTTGTTGAGTGTTATTGAGAGAGTAAAGACTGTTGCTGACGATAGGTTGGTGCTGTCGCACACAGCCTGTGATGATAAATAGACAGAAATAGGTTATAACTCGAAGCATAATTCATCCTTGATATCGAGAGCTTATTTAAACGTTAATCGTGTATTTTAAATTAGTTACCGCGAAGTCCTTTCGGAGTAACTAATTCATACATTATTATGCGATTGCCTGTGAGTAACTACAATATATATTTTTCTATATACTGGGCAACCCCGTCATCAGCGGAGTCACCGATCATTTCAAAATCTGGTAACGCTGCTTTAAGCATGGTCGAAGCATTACCCATGACTAAACCTTTATCAACAGCTTGTAGCATTTCCACGTCATTCATACCATCACCAAAGGCCACTGTTTCTGCCATGGTTAAGCCTTTAATTCTCAGTACTTCGGCAAGTGCTTGGGCTTTATTGACATTAATATCCATGACTTCTAAGCATTCCGGTAACGAAAATGAGACGTTTAATTGGGCACTGTATTGGGCGTTAATTTGTGCAGCCAGGGCAACAAGATCTTCATGTGGACCACAGAAAAAGAATTTAGCAATACTGGCTTTGTCTAATGTCACGAGATCAACAACTTGATAGCTAAATGTCGAATCTTGGCTAAAGTTAAGAACCTCTGGGTTCGGTGTATTCACAAACCATTCGTCATCACGGAAAATATTAGCTTGAATAGTTTCCGGTAAGCCAATTTCAGTAATCATCTGGGCAATATCTGTGGCGATATTTTTGCTGTAAATCAGTTCACCTTTATGGTTGTGAACTCTGGCACCGTTTGAGGTGATGAGGTAAATTTCAGCATCAATTGTTTTCCTGATAGCCTCTACATCGACATGATGACGACCGGTGGCGATGATGAATTTTTTACCCTGTTTAAGTAACTTGTGGATCGTTATTTTGGTTTGTTCTGAGACTATATGTGCAGGCGTCAGTAACGTACCATCTAAATCAGAAACGATAACTTTATACATCTTAACCTCAAAATTTACTTTATTTTATGTGTCTAAAATAGTGTTTATCGTGATGACTGTCCGTAGTAATTGGCTTAATGTTTGGCAAAATAATTTAATGCCACGGTCAGCGCTGGGATCCTAAAAATATCCGTTTCTAAGAATAATTCATGAGCCGCCCCTGGGATTAAAACAGGTTGCGTTGGTTGGTGCTGATTGTGCTCATGGCTTAATGCTTGGCAGAATTGCAGTTGTGCTTCTGCAAGAACGACTTCATCATCGCCAGCTTGTAGGATCAAGGTTGGCGTTTTGATGTTACCCGCGTATTGGATCGCACGACGACAGGCTTTAATACTTTGTTGTAACCAGTTAATTGTTGGTCCGCCTAACTGCGTTTGTGGATAAAACCCGTAACTACGCCGGAAAAGATCAAATCGTAATGGACTGTGGGTTAGCTGATTATTTTCAAATGGGGAGTGAGCAAAGTCACCTTTACCTGGCGCATAAAATGATTCGGTATTAATAATCTTATTAACGATGTGCATGGCTCGGCTATAAATACTGGCAATCGGACGCGGTATCTGACCAAAGTTAATACCGAACATCGGGGATGCTAATACAGCGGCATCAAAATCGTGATGATAACTTTGCAAATATAAACTGCCGATTGCGCCGCCCATCGAATGGCAGAGTAAGTACTGTTTACTGTGCTGGGTCGGACGCATTATTTTATCAATAAATAGTTTTAAATCAGTGACGTAATCACGAAAATGTTCAACATGGCCTTTGTGCAGGTTTTTAAGTAAACGATCTGACATGCCTTGTCCACGATGATCTAAGCAATATACCGAGTAACCTTGTCGGTACAGATCGTAAATTAGCTCGCGAAATTTCTGATACGATTCTGAGCGTCCGCCTAATAACACAATTGCAGGGCTGGTATTACTTATCACTGCAGATGCGTAGCGCAGGGTAATATTATCAACACCTTGTAATGTATGCTCTCTGATCGTCAGATCCCAAAATTGCGAAATTTCATGATGATATTTATCTGCAAGTTGTGATTCAGTGGTTAAATTATAAGGATTATCAAATTCGACACATGGGTGTTTACTGGACATAGGTTGCAGAAGCTTCTTAGTAATTTTATCGGTGAGAGTCTATTCCTAGCCTACCATAATTTACGGCTGAAAATGGCGACTTAACTACCGGTAAATACATTTTATTCTCTAAGTTACCGCTTAAAAATTAATTAATTTGTAGTAAGAACTACATTTTCGGCGAAGAGATAATGTCGCTAAATTTTTGAATTAGAGAGGTAATTAATTATTAACATTAATCGCCATCGTGATTGTGGCGCGTTTAATACAGTGAATTGCCGTTGGCTGCGGTTGGTATTTTAGCAAAGCTGAACTAATCTTGTTTGGACTGAGAATACTGATCATATTTTTGACAACCGAGAGGACCGTCAATGAAACGCTCTAGACTCAAGAAAAAACTCAATTCACTCCGAAGGACTCGTTGTCATTGGTGTCAGTCCACGGATAAATTAAAACCGATAGATGTAAGTCAGAGCGCATTACTACATCGGCGTTAATCACGATCTTGAGTTAAAATAAAGGCGCTTATGCAAGCGCCTTTTTGTGGTATTTAATTTAACTACAAAATATTGTTAGGTGTAAATTAAAGTATATAGCGACTTAAATCTTCGTCTTCGACTAATTCGTTAAGATACTTACCGACGTAATCAGCGTCAACCACGAGGCTTTGGCCATTCTTTTCTGATGCGTCAAATGAAATTTCTTCCATTAAACGTTCCATTACTGTGTGTAAGCGGCGAGCACCGATGTTTTCAGTTTTCTCATTCACGTTCCACGCGGCGTTGGCAATACCATCAATACCTTCTGGAGTGAATTCAACGTTCACGCCTTCTGTTTTCAGCATCGCCGTGTATTGCTCTGTTAATGATGCGTTTGGCTCTGTGAGGATACGCACAAAATCTGCTGCTTTAAGCGCATCTAATTCAACGCGGATTGGTAGGCGCCCTTGTAATTCAGGGATCAGGTCAGACGGTTTGGAGACTTGGAAAGCACCTGATGCAATGAATAAGATGTGGTCTGTTTTCACCATTCCGTGTTTGGTGGTGACCGTACAACCTTCGATAAGTGGTAATAGATCGCGTTGTACCCCTTCGCGTGATACTCCCCCATCATTTGAATCGCTGCGTTTGCAGATTTTATCGATTTCATCAAGGAAGACAATACCGTTGTTTTCGACGGCGAAAATGGCTTTTTCTTTCAATTCTTCTGGATTAACCAGCTTGGCTGCTTCATCTTCAACAAGTTGTTTCAATGCTTCTTTTACTTTCATCTTACGTGATTTTGTCGTCGAACCGCCAGATAAATTTTGGAACATGCCTTGTAACTGATTGGTCATTTCTTCCATGCCTGGGGGAGCCATGATCTCAACACCGACTTGTGGCGCAGCAATTTCAATATTAATTTCTTTATCGTCTAATTTACCTTCGCGTAATTTTTTACGGAAGATTTGACGAGTATTGTCATTGCTGGCTTTTTCTTCTTCGCCCCAGTTATTACGTGGGTTTGGCAGTAACGCATCAAGTACACGATCTTCGGCATTTTCTTCTGCGCGAACATGGTATTTCTTCATTTCTTGTTCACGTGTTAGCTTTACCGCAACATCGGTTAGATCTTTGATGATTTGTTCAACTTCTTTACCGACATAACCAATTTCAGTAAATTTGGTGGCTTCAACTTTAATAAATGGCGCGTTTGCTAGTTTGGCTAAACGACGTGCGATCTCGGTTTTACCCACACCTGTTGGACCGATCATTAGAATGTTTTTTGGAGAGACTTCTTGGCGCAATTCTTGGTCTAACTGCATGCGGCGCCAGCGGTTACGCAGGGCAATAGCGACAGCTCGTTTGGCATTTTGTTGACCGATAATATGGTGGTCTAATTCTGAAACGATTTCTCTGGGAGTCATTGACGACATAATAAGCTTCCTTTAATTCGGTGAAATTTAGTAATCGATAGTTTCAATGGTGTGGAAACCGTTGGTGAATACACAGATATTACCTGCAATAGTCAGGGATTTTTTAGCGATCTCTTCAGCGTCTAATTCGGTATTTTCTAATAATGCCATTGCCGATGCTTGGGCAAAATTACCACCGGAACCGATAGCCATAAGATCATTCTCTGGTTGCACTACGTCGCCATTACCGGTGATGATGAAAGAACTTTTTTTATCCGCTACAGCCAGTAACGCTTCTAAATTACGTAGCATTTTGTCAGTGCGCCAATCTTTAGCAAGCTCTACAGCGGCACGCTCTAGGTTACCTTGGTGAGCTTGTAATTTCGCTTCAAAACGTTCGATAAGGGTAAATGCGTCTGCTGTAGCACCGGCGAAACCAGCGAGAACTTGGCCGTTGTATAAACGGCGCACTTTTCTTGCATTGCCTTTCATTACCGTGTTGCCAAGAGAAACTTGTCCGTCTCCGGCCATTACGACTTTGCCTTCACGGCGTACAGATACAATAGTAGTCACGATAAACTCCACTCTAAATTAATTTGAGCGCGGCTGGTTGCAGTTAGCTGCGCTGTATTATGTTAGGTAAAAAATGCGAAGTAAAAAAAACGCCTCATATGATATGAAGCGATTTCATTACAATATACCAACTAAGGTGGGTATATCTAGTTAGTTTTTCAAGGCTTCCACTGCCAAATTTCACAAGTTGTGACACCTGCGCGTTTAATTTGGTGGCGTTGTTTTTCTGCGATCCGCTTACGTTCGTAAGGACCTAAAACCACGCGATACCAGTTACCTGTGTGGCGAATGTTGGCCGTGTAGCCTTGAAAGGCTATCGTTGCTTTCATCGATTCGGCTTGTGAGCGTTGACGGAACGAACCACATTGCATTTGATAACGAATACCAGTGTCTTGTTGTGGCGGTATTTCGACAATGACTTCCTTTTCTTGCAAATCTTGCGGGTACTGCCACTGTTCCTTGGGCTTTTCCGGTAATGGTTTTACCGTTAGCTTTTTCGGTGGTGTTTTTTTAACGGGCTCTGCTTCTTCTGCAGTGCCACTGACTTGTGCTAAAAAATAGCCCAAGCCAATTGCCAGCATCAAAAACAACAAGATAGCCAACACTGGGCGTTTCTTTTTAGCAGGTGGTGCCTTTTTAGCACCCCGTTTTTTTCTCGGCTTGGGGGCGTGCCCCGCGTAATCCTTACGAGCCATAATTTACATACGTTCCAATGTTTCAATGCCGAGCAGGTCGAGACCTTGTTTAAGCGTCTTAGCGGTTAACTGAGCCAGTTTTAGACGGCTTAATTTAATCGCTTCATCTTCAGTGCTTAAGATTGGGCAGGCTTCATAGAAACTTGAGAATATGCCAGCTAACTCAAACAGGTAAGTACATAATGTGTTTGGTGTTGCACGCTTTGCTACTTGATGAACAATCTCGTTAAACTGGATCAGTTTACCGGCTAGCTCTTGTTCTTTGTCTTCGTTTAGCTGTACTTTCGCTGTGGCTAGTTTTGCTTCTGTTGCGGCATCAACTTTGTTGAAGATACTGCCCACACGCGTACAAGCGTAAAGTAGGTAAGGGGCCGTATTACCTTCAAAACTTAGCATTGAATCGAAGTTGAAGATGTAATCACTGCTGCGGTTCTTAGATAAATCTGCATACTTAACGGATGAAATACCCACAACACGTGCGATGTGTTTTAGTTCATCTTCAGCAAGGTTGGGATTCTTTGATTTTACCAATACATAAGCGCGTTCTTCTGCTTCTGTTAACAGATCAACTAGCTTAACAGTACCACCTGAACGGGTTTTGAATGGACGTCCATCTGCACCGTTCATCGTACCGAAACCAAGGTGTTCCAGTGATGTTTCTGGTTTCACGAAACCGGCTTTTTGTACTACAGAGAATACTTGTTGGAAATGCAGTGCCTGACGTTGATCAACAAAGTACATGATGCGATTGGCATTGAGTGTCTGTTGGCGGAAGCGCATTGCGGCAAGATCCGTTGTAGCATATAGGAAACCACCCCCGTTTTTCTGGATAATGACTGGCAGTGGGTCGCCGTCTTTATTTTTGAATTCATCTAGGAATACACATTTCGCGCCATTCGACTCGGTGAGTAGACCTTGTGCTTCTAGTTCGCTAACAACATTGTGAAGGTCGCTGTTATAGAAGCTTTCGCCACGTACGTCATCCCGGGTTAGTTTTACGTTTAGGCGTTTGTAGATGTCATGACAGTGGGCCAGTGACACATCATTAAATTCTTTCCATAGTTTGTTACATTCTTCATCACCAGATTGCAGCATTACCACCATTTCACGGGCGCGTATTGCAAAGTCTTCGGATTCATCGAAACGACCTTTTGCTGCGCGGTAGAATACTTCTAGATCAGAAAGTTGCATGCTGATCTCTGCATTTTCAGCGCGTTTTTCTTCCATGTACGCAAGTAGCATACCGAACTGAGTGCCCCAATCGCCTACATGGTTTTGACGAATAACGTTATGACCAAGTAGCTCTAGTGTACGCGCGACAGAATCACCAATGATTGATGAGCGTAAGTGACCTACGTGCATTTCTTTGGCGAGATTTGGTGATGATAGATCCACAACCACGGTATCTGGTGCTGTAGTTTTTTGTACCGAAAGGTTGTCGTCTGCAAGGGCTATATCAATCTGTTGCGCTAACCAATTTTGGTTTAAGAAGATGTTGATGAAACCAGGGCCGGCGATCTCTGTACGGTCTACTAAGTCTGATTCTGGTAGATTATCAATGATTAATTGCGCTAACTCACGCGGATTCTTCTTCGCCGGTTTTGCCATCATCATTGCTAAATTTGTTGCTAAATCACCATGAGCTTTATCGCGGGTTCGATCTACTGCAATGCGTGGTTGTGCATCTGCAGGAATGATTTGTTGTTGTTTTAAGATCGTAACTGTCTGCTCTAGCAGCTGTATAATATGCTCTTTCATGGGTTCTCTTAACTAGCAATGATGAATGAAATAGACCGATCATTTTAGCGTGATTAGGGGCATTTGACTAGCTAATCAGCGGATAAATGCCGATATCCTTACAACATTTCGGTTGGATCTACGTCTAATGACCAACGGGCTTTACGTGCAGACTTTAATGCTTCTATTTTTGGCATTATTTGACGTAATAGGTGAGTGATGTGCTGACGTTGCGGACTTTGTAATAATAGCTGTAAACGGTACTTACCCGCACGTTTTTCCATGGGGGCTGGCATCGGTCCTAAACAAAGCAGTTGCGGATTGTGATTATGCGCTTGAATGAGTTGTTTTATTTCGACTAAAAAGGCGTTGGCATCGCTGAACTGATGGGCTTCTGCACGGAACAAGGCTTGAAAGCTATAAGGCGGTAAATTGGCCATAGACCGGGCGTGTAATGCAGTTTGGGCAAAGTGAGAATAACCATTGTTAATCAGGTCTTGAATTAACTCGTGTTCAGGGTGATGAGTTTGAATCGCCACTTCCCCTTGTTTGGCTGCGCGACCAGCACGACCAGAGACTTGCACAAACAGTTGCGCGAGTTTTTCAGGGGCGCGGAAATCACTGCTAAACAGGGCGCTGTCCACATCAATGAGTCCGACCAGCGTGACATCAGGGAAATGATGACCTTTGGCGAGCATTTGCGTGCCAATTAGGATCCGGAATTCTCGCTTACGCACGGCTTCTAATGATTTTTCTAAACTGCCCTTACGGCTGGTACTATCTCGGTCAATACGAATAATCGGGTATTGTGGGAAGTGATTATTGAGCATGGTCTCTAACTGTTCAGTACCAAAACCGGCGGTCATTATCTCATTGGAATTACAGCTCGGACAACGACGTGGTTTAGGGAACTGTTCGTCGCAATGATGACAATGCAATATATTGCGCGATTGATGATAGGTGTAATAGGTATTACAACGCTGACATTCTGCCATCGAACCACAGGTATGACACATGACGGCGGGTGCATAACCGCGCCGGTTGAGAAATAACAGGACTTGATTACCAGCGGCTAAATGGATTGCCATTAATGCCATGAACTCAGCAGAGAGACCAGAGTCCAAGGATTGATTTTTAATGTCGATCAGGTGGTGGGTCGGCATCTGGGCATTACCCGCACGTTGGGTTAGCCGCAAATGACGATATTTACCTGTCAAAGCATTGTGTAGCGTTTCTAACGCCGGGGTGGCAGAACCTAATACCACGGCAATGTTATTCCGCTGGGCTCTGACGATGGCTAGATCGCGGGCATGATAACGAAATGTTTCTTGCTGTTTTAACGACCCATCATGCTCTTCATCAATAATGATCACGCCTAAATCATGCATGGGCGTAAATATTGCCGACCGTGTACCAATCACGATACCGGCGACCCCAGCTTGCGCTTCAAGCCAAGCCTCACGACGTTCCGCGTCATTTAAACCTGAGTGCAAGGCGACGATAGGCACATTGAAACGACGCTTGAAGCGTGAAATAGTCTGTGGTGTGAGACCGATTTCAGGGACTAATACCAGTGCTTGTTTACCGGTTTTTAATACTTTTTCGATGACATTGAGATAAACTTCAGTTTTACCACTGCCTGTTACCCCATCAAGTAAATAAGTGGCAAAGTGATTGATATCTATCGCGGCTATCGTAATTGCTTGTTCGGTATTGAGGGTGGGGCGATTATCACTAATCACCAGATTTTGACGCCAGTGTTGCGCATCGTTATCTTGGATTTTAATGTATTCTTGGTTAATCAACCCCTTGTCTTGTAACGCTTTGATGGTGGTTGATTTTATATTGGCTAACTTTAAGTGTGATTGGGTTAACCCCGTTTCAGCCAGTAACTTGATGGTTTGTAATTGTGCAGGGGTTAAACGGTTTAATTCCTGAACCGTTAATTCATGTGCGCTATCGGTTAACTGCCAGAATGTGTAACTGTTTAATTTGGCGGATTCTAATTTTCGTAACAATACCGGTAAGGCTTGGGCGATCACCTCACCAATCGGGTAATGGTAATAATCAGCGCACCAATTGAAAAAAGCTAACATGTCAGCCGATAAAATCGCATTATCATCGAGTACATTGATAATCGGTTTGAGTTTTGCCAGCGGAAATTCACTGTCGTTTTTAGTTACCAGCGCAATACCAATTAATTGCTTATTCATAAAGGGCACGCAGATCCGCATGCCGGGTTGTATGTGCGCATCATCAGGGTAAATATAATCAAAGGTTCTATTTAAATGAACGGGAACGGCGACGGCGACAACTGGCATTTACTCAACTCTCTTTTACGGACTAAATCTGTACTTAGGTAACCAGTTTACGGCTGTTAACTAGGTAATGTCTTGATATTTTCTATTTAATGTTCTAATTGCAGTTTATTTATGCATCAGCTATTGATATTGGGGGGTAAGATCCTATATTATTCGCAGCCTAAAAATTCTATAACTTTATGTGGTGTCTGGCAGTGTTTCAGATGGCGACATAACTAAAATTGAGGTTTCTATGAAACAAGGTATCCACCCAGAATACGCGGCTATGGAAGCAAAATGTTCATGCGGTAACATTTTCGCTGTTGGTTCAACTCGCGGTAAAAACATCACGCTAGACGTATGTTCAAACTGTCACCCATTCTACACTGGTAAGCAACGTAATGTTGATACTGGTGGTCGTGTTGATAAATTCAACAAGCGTTTTGGCGCTCTTGCTGCAAAATAAGAATTGTATTTATACAATTTTTTGTAGTAACTCAAAAAGGTACCTTCGGGTGCCTTTTTTTATACCTGAAAAACAGTTTGAAACAATTATAAAACTTAAATTTAACCTTCTATTTTTCATTTGCCTAAAAATTATCGTCTAAAATTACTAAATCATATAAAAATAAACACTTCATACCAGTGCAAAGGTAGAATAAACAACTTAAATTAATGTAGAATCATGCTAACAATATTATTAGCTCGTTTAGCTCAGTATAAAACAAAAGTGTCTTGTGTTAAGTTAAAGTTAAATATTAGTGTTACATTCGGTTGTTATTTTCATTCCCCCAACGTTGTTTCTTACACCTTAGTTATTCTCGAGTTAAGGCTGTGAGTTATGTGCATTCATTTAATTCAGGATATTGAGTATGTCAGACTTTAGACAGCAAGCATTAGATTATCACGCGAACCCTAAACCAGGTAAAATTGCTATTCAACTTACTACATCAGCAGAAACCGCCGATGATCTTTCTCTAGCATATAGCCCAGGTGTCGCAGAACCAGTGCGTGAAATTGCTGCTAATCCTGACGATGCTTACAAATATACGGCTAAAGGTAACTTAGTTGCGGTGATCACTAACGGTACTGCAATTCTAGGCCTTGGTAATTTAGGCCCACTGGCATCAAAACCAGTGATGGAAGGTAAAGCACTCTTGTTTAAACGCTTTGCTGATATTGATTCAATTGATATTGAAGTGAAACACCGTACAACTGAAGAATTTATTGATACCGTAGCGAATATCGCTGATACATTTGGTGGCATTAACTTAGAAGACATTAAAGCACCAGAATGTTTTGAAATTGAAAAAGCGCTCATTGCCCGTTGTCAGATCCCGGTATTTCATGATGATCAACACGGTACTGCAATCGTAACCGCAGCAGGCATGATTAATGCGCTAGACATTCAGGGTAAAGACATCGCGGAAGTGATTATTGTTTGTATGGGCGCTGGCGCGGCGGCTATTGCCTGCATGGAGTTGTTGATTTCATGTGGCGCACAACGTGAAAAAATATACATGTTAGACCGTAAAGGTGTGATCCACACTCGCCGTGATGACATTAACGAATATAAGCAACGTTTTGCTAATAATACCGATAAACGTACATTACAAGATGCCATTAACGGTGCTGACGTATTTGTTGGTGTATCTGGCCCCAATGTATTGGCTGCTGATGATGTTAAATTAATGGCCGATAATCCAATTATTTTTGCCTGTTCGAATCCGGACCCAGAAATTAAGCCAGAATTGGCTCACGCGGCACGTCAAGATCTGATTATGGCAACCGGTCGTTCTGATTATCCAAATCAAGTGAATAACGTGCTGTGCTTCCCATTCATCTTCCGTGGTGCATTAGACGCACGTGCCAGTGTGATTAATGAAGCGATGAAAGTAGCCGCTGTTCATGCGATCCGTGAGATTGCTAAAGAAGAAGTACCACAGTCTGTATTGACTGCATCGGGTGTGGAATCATTAGAGTTTGGTACTGAGTACATCATTCCAAAACCAATGGATCCACGTTTATTGCCACGCGTTGCACGCGCTGTTGCATTAGCTGCGGTAGAAACTGGCGTTGCCCGTGTCGAACTACCTGAAAATTATATGCTGTAAACTTACGGCATAGTTTTCACAAACGCCAAGGTTTATCCTTGGCGTTCGCATTTCTAAGCTTATACCCAAGCTATTTCAAGCTACACCTGCTCGTCTCTGATATAGCATGTTGAAGTAGTTTGGGTATATACTTGTATAAAGTTCTGCTATTTGCTCACATTTAAGGTTCCCATGTCTGAAGAATATGAAATTGAAGTTATCCCTGTTGTTGTCGCTGAAGAACCAATTGAATTATATAAGATCTTAAAAATCGAAAATTTAGTGACCTCGGGCAGTGAAGCGAAGAACTATATTGCAGACGGTTATGTGTATGTGAATGGTGAAGTTGAAACGCGTAAACGTAAAAAAATCATGTTTGGCGATATCATCGGCTTTAATGGTGAAGCGTATCAAGTGATGTCTGCGGAAGAGCTTGCAGCATACGATATTGCTGATGAAGAAGAATTTGTTGATCCTGCGGCTTTAGAGTCTGATTCGGTAGCAAGCTATATTGCAGAACACGATGTGACTGAAGACGATTTCACCGGAAACAATACTGTTGAGCAAGGTGTTACTGACGTTCACGCTGTAGAAGAAGCGGTTGTTGAAGCTGTATTTATTGCACCAACGCCAGTTGCTAAGTCTGCTGTCGATAGCATCCCTGCAGATATCTGGGAACAGCCTGAAAAGAAGAAAAAGAAAAAAGCTGAAGCTAAACCTGTAACAGTAGCGGCACCGAAACCAGTTGAGAAAAAGAAAAAAGGCCGCGCGGCACCGTTTAGTTTTTAGATTTTACTTTAAGGTATTAGTAATAATGCGCGTCTAGATAGCGCATTGGTTACAGATTAGATCAAAACAGGCTCCTATTATTGGAGCCTGTTTTATTTTCAGTCGTTGTTTATTTGGCACTCGTTATTTAATGACTAATCATCTTGCTCTAAATAATCATCAATATTGATACCCAGTGCTAACATCTGTGCTTTGGCTTCTGCGGGTATGCTGTCTGGTTTGTCTTTGCCTAAATCGTCATCAGCCGGTAATGGCTGACCCGTGTAAGCATGTAAAAATGCTTCGCATAACAGTTCACTGTTAGTCGCGTGACGTTGATTATTAATCTGACGGCGAGTTCTTTCATCTGTCAGTACTTTGAGTACTTTCAGAGGAATTGACACAGTGATCTTTTTAACCTGTACACTCTTTTTCCCATGTTCTGCATAGGGGCTAATATACTCGCCGTTCCACTTTGTCATTTTTGACCTTTGTGTAAATTATTATTTAATGAATAAGTGACAAGTTTACCTTTGAATTTGATTGTTGGCAATCAGTATGTAAAGAGCTCTAGACGTCTATTGACCTGTGGCAACTTAATAGTGTATGTTTTGAGTTACTGGTATTACATTAATTGATATTAAGTTCGGGAGAACGCATGGACGCAGTTAAGCGCAGTATTCATAAATTTGGTGGCAGTAGTTTAGCGGATGCCACTTGTTATCGTCGGGTGTCGGCTATTATTAGCGAGCATACGCAAGCCCGCGATCTGATTGTTGTTTCTGCGGCAGGTAAAACCACCAACCAATTATTAGAGTTATTACAATTGGCTGAAGATGGTGATCAAGCTGCGTCTGAGCGTCTTATTGCCACGTGTGAATATCAAGCCAAGTTAATTGCTGAATTATTAGTAGATGACTTATGTATACAACTCACTGCTGCGCTGCAAGATGATATTCATACTATAGGCCATTTATTAGAAGCTCATCTTGATGTTTATGCTAAAAACCAAATCCTGGCACATGGGGAAGTATGGTCAGCCCGATTATTAGCGGCGTTACTGAGTCAAAGTGAACTACCTGCCAATGATTTAGATTCTCGCTTGTTTTTAACCACAGAATTAGCCGCGCAACCTGTGGTTGATGAAATGGTGTCTCGCCAAAAATTAACGGCGTGTTTAGCGAACCTACATAACCGTGTTGTGGTGACCGGCTTTATTGCTGCTGATGGACAGCAGCGAACCGTCACATTAGGGCGTAATGGTTCGGATTATTCTGCAACCTTGTTAGGTGCATTAGTAGATGCCGATCAAACGACGATCTGGAGTGATGTCGCCGGGATATTTAGTGCTGATCCACGTCGGGTAAAAGATGCCGAGTTACAAACTAAACTGTCACTCGACGAAGCGGCAGAACTGGCGCGTTTAGGTTCACCCGTATTACATGCGCGTACATTACAACCCGTGGTTGAGAGTAAACAACATGTCCAACTGCGCTGTAGTTATACTCCTAGCGAAGGCTCAACCCAGATCCACCGTCGTTTACCCAAAGGTAAGGGCGCTAAGATCGTTACCTCGGTTGATGATCTGCACTTAGTTGATATTGAATTCGATCAGCATGCGGACTATCAACAACAATATAATCAGTTGATTACCTTGCTTACACAGCAACAATTATCCCCTATTTGTATAAAACGTCGCCCCACCGAGCATGTGGTGCGATTAGGTTATACCGCTGAAATTGTCGAATTTGCACTCACGACATTACAGACATACCAACTGCAGCAACCGCAGGTTCGCGCTATTAATCTGCTGAGTGGTTTTTGTATGGTAGCGCTGGTCGGTTCTGGAGTCACTGAAAATGCGTTACAGTCACATCAGTTTTATCAACTGATCTCAGAACACAATCTGACGTTTGTACAAACGGGTGATAATCGTTTAAGTATTTGTGCAGTATTGCAAAAAGTAGTACTCGAACCATTATTGAAAGAATTACACACCGCGTTATTTAAACAGCCAAAACGCATTGGTGTGGTGTTATTTGGTAAAGGTAATATTGGCGCTGGTTGGTTATCTTTGTTCGCGAAACAAATGCATAAGCTACCTGAACAACAAAACGTAGACCTGTGTTTATGCGGTGTATATGGATCGCAGGGTGGGATATTAGACTTTAATGGTTTGGATGCTGCGACGGTACTTGATGACTTCCAACCTGAAGCGTTTGTTTGGGAACAGTTATTATCTAATCTTGCATTGCACCCGTTTGATGAATTGGTGATCATCGATATTACCGCCAGTGAAGCAATCAGTTATTATTACCCTGAATTTGCCCAACACGGTTTCCACCTTATTTCGGCGAATAAATTTGCCGGAGCGGCGAGCAGTGAGTTTTATCATCGGGTTAAGCAAAGCTTTAGTGATAATGAAAGCCATTGGTTATATAACGCTACGGTCGGCGCAGGATTACCGATCCAATCATCTATGGCGATGCTGCAACACAGTGGCGATCAAGTCACTGCGGTGAGCGGTATTTTCTCTGGTACCTTATCTTGGTTGTTCCAACAATATGATGGGCAAATTGCCTTCTCGCAATTAGTCGAGCAAGCTTGGCAACAAGGGCTAACAGAACCCGATCCTCGGGAAGATTTATCGGGTAAGGACGTGCAGCGCAAACTACTTATCTTAAGCCGTGAAGCGGGTTATGACATGGAGCTTAGCGATATCAAACTAGAGTCATTGGTATCAGAAGATCTCATGGCATTTAAAGTGGATGAGTTTTTAGAACATTGCGAAGCACTCGATGACAAAATATTACATATGTTTAATAAAGCCAAAAAGCAGGGCTTAGTATTACGTTATGTCGCCCGTTTTAGCCGCAAAGAAGGGGCGCAGGTTGGCTTGGAGTTTTTAGAGCCAACCCATCCATTTGCTAACTTATTGCCGTGCGATAACATCTTTTCGATTAACAGCCATTGGTATCGTCATAACCCATTAGTGATCCAAGGTCCGGGTGCTGGTAGAGATGTGACTGCGGGCGCTATTCAATCTGATCTTTTCCAATTATGTAAGCTGTTCGCGCGTTAATTTTATCTTTTAGCCTGCCTAAAACCAAACCGCATATAATTCATGTTTAAGATGAATTATGTGCGTTGACTTTATCCACCAAACTTGTGATGATTAAGACGTAAAGAGGTATGGACGTCTAAACATCTTAAGGGATATAAGTATGAGTTTTCACAATGCACAAAATATTGAAGTATTAAATCAAAGCGTTTCTGAATTGGGACGTGATATTAACGTTTCTTTTGAATTCTTCCCGCCTAACTCACCTGCAATGACGTCTACCCTGTGGGAATCGATTAATCGCCTAAAAGCGTTAAACCCTAAATTTGTGTCAGTGACATACGGTGCCAATTCCGGTACCCGTGATCGTACTCATGACATTATCAAACAGATAAAGCATGAAACGGGCTTGATTGCAGCGCCACACCTCACTTGTATTGACGCTAACCGCCAAGAGTTGAAACAGATTGCAACGGATTACTGGGATAACGGGATCCGTAATATCGTTGCTTTACGTGGTGATTTACCACCAGGATTGAATCAACCTGATATGTACGCCGCCGATCTGGTTGCACTACTGAAAGAAGTGAATGATTTTGATATCTCGGTAGCTGCTTACCCAGAAGTCCATCCTGAGGCAAAAAATGCTCAAGCCGATCTATTAGCGCTAAAAGATAAAATTGATGCCGGTGCCGATCGTGCTATTTCTCAGTTCTTTTTTGATACCGAGAGCTTTTTACGTTTCCGTGATCGTTGTGCTGCGGTGGGCATTGATAAAGAAATTGTGCCGGGTATTTTACCGGTATCTAATTATAAAACCTTATGTAAGTTTTCAAAATTGACCAATGTAAAAGTGCCGAATTGGATGCACAGTCAGTTTGAAGGTTTAGACAATGATCAAGCGACACGTAATCTGGTTGGCGCAAGTATTGCCATTGACCAAGTGAAAATATTGTCGCGTGAAGGGGTGAAGGACTTTCATTTCTATACGTTAAACCGGGCTGATTTAACGTATGCTATTTGTCATACTTTAGGTGTGCGCCCAAGATAGTCATCGTACTTACCTACAGTGAGGTTATATTAGAATCAAAAATGCCGACGATGATGTCGGCATTTTATTATCAGCTATTTGTTATCCAGATTAACCAGTATTGCGCATACCTGCAGCAACACCTGCGATACTCACCATTAAGGCTTGCTCGACATCAGGATTCACTTCTTTACTGCTACGTGCGCGGCTGAGTAGCTCTGCTTGGAGGATATTTAGCGGATCGGTATACGGGTTACGTAACTCAATTGACTTCTTGATCCAAGGTTGAGCATCAAGTAATTGCTTGTTTGGGTTTAAACCAACTATAAGCTCTGTTGCTAGGGCTAAACTGGCGCGTAACTCTTTACCCAGAGGCCAAAGATCTTCAGTCACCAGACATTGGTCATAATATTCCGCTAACCAGGCATCGGCTTTCAAAAATACCATTTCGAACATTTCTATACGGGTATTAAAGAACGGCCATTGCTGTTGCATCTCTTGCAGCGTTTCACGTTGACCTGAATCGAGCATATTTTTGAATGCGGCAGTACAACCCAACCACGCGGGTAACATCAAGCGATTTTGGGTCCATGCAAAGATCCAAGGAATAGCACGTAAGCTTTCTACGCCACCGTTGGGTTTACGTTTTGCTGGGCGGCTACCGAGTGGCAGTTTACCTAATTCTAATTCAGGTGTTGCTGAGCGGAAATAAGGTACGAATTTTTCATGACCTTGGATATATGAACGATATTCTTCACATGAATCCGCAGACATCTGATCCATTGCATCACGCCAAGACTGTTCTGGTGCTGGCGGCGGCAGTAAGTTCGCTTCTAAGATCGCACTGGTGTAGAGGTTTAAGCTTTGTTCTGCAACATTAGCCAGGCCAAACTTGAAACGGATCATTTCGCCTTGTTCTGTTACCCGTAAACCACCTTTTAATGAACCTGGAGGTTGTGACAATAAGGCGGCATGAGCAGGCGCACCACCGCGACCGATGCTACCACCACGGCCATGGAATAAAGTCAGCTCAATTTCTTCTTTCTCACAGATATCAACCAAGGCTTCTTGTGAACGATACTGCGCCCAAGATGCGGCAATTACACCGGCATCTTTGGCAGAATCAGAATAACCGATCATGATATATTGATGACCATTGATGTAATTTTTATACCAGTCGATGGCTAATAGGCTAGCCGTTACTGTACCCGCATTATTCAAATCGTCTAAGGTCTCGAATAATGGCGCCACAGGGAGACGGAATGGACAACCGGTTTCTTTTAATAGCAATTGCACAGCTAATACATCAGAGGCTTTACGTGCCATTGAAATGATGTAAATACCCAGTGCTTCTGGATCTTGCTTTGCCACAGTGCGACAAGTATCAAGTACTTCTTTCACATCTGCAGACGGTTGCCAGCATTGTGGGATCAGTGGTCGCTTGTTATTCAGCTCTTGTAATAAGAACGCTTGTTTATCTTGCTCGCTCCATTGTGCATAGTCTCCAAGACCCAAGTAACGGGTTACTTCGGCTATCACATCGGTATGACGATCACTGTCCTGGCGGATATCAAGTTTCACTAAACTTACACCGAAACATTCAACGCGACGAATAGTATCGAGTAATGCACCTTGGGCAATAACGCCCATACCACAAGCATTCAGTGAGTGATAGCAAGCTAACAATGGCTCACGTAACTGTGCTGTAGTGGTGATTATGTCACGGCGTTCTGTGTATTCGCCTTTTAGCTGCGCAGTTAAGCTCGCTAGTGTTTCTGTTAATTCGCTACGTAATTTTTTCAATAACACACGGTAAGGTTCATGACTTTCACCGACCAATGCACGTAATGTGTCATCACAGTCATTCATTGAGAATTCACTTGTGAGATGTTTTATATCTTTAAGGAACAAGTGAATAGCCATCCAACGACTGGTTAGTAGTACTTCTTCGGTGACTGCTGAGGTCACAAACGGATTACCGTCACGGTCACCACCCATCCAAGAGGTAAACTTAACTGGCGCAGCATCAATCGGTAATTGGTAATCTAAGCGGTCTTGCAGCCGTTTATCAAGACTGCGTAAGAAGTTTGGTACCGCATCCCATAATGAGTTTTCGACTACTGCAAATCCCCATTTAGCTTCATCAACAGGCGTCGGACGTACGGTTCTGATCTCGTTGGTATGCCACGCTTGTGATACCAATTGTTCAATACGCGTCATGAAGACATCGCGTTCTTGGCTACTTAACTCAGTCAGTTCTAACTGGCTAAGGCATTTATTGATGGCGCCATGCTTGTGGATCAGGGTACGGCGGGTGATTTCAGTTGGATGTGCGGTTAGCACTAAATCGATCTTAAGATTTTTAACCGCAGCAAGTACCTCTTCTTCACTGATTTCAGAGTTATTTAGTTTCGCAAACAGCTCATCGATAGAGTCAGGCACACACACGTTATCTGCACAATTACGTGATGTGGTGTGGAATTGTTCGGCAATGTTAGCCAGGTTTAAGAATTGACTAAACGCACGCGCTACTGGTAATAGCTCATCATCAGAGAGATTACGCAGTACGGTGAGTAATTGTGCTCGGTCTTTATCATTACCGGCACGGGATGATTTTGCTAGTTGACGAATGGTTTCAATCTTATCTAAGAACTCTTCTCCAAGATGATCCTTGATTGTATTCCCTAGTACTTGGCCCAATAAGCCGACATTACTTCGTAACGCTGCATATTTATCTGACATACATAATCCTTCAATTCAGTGATGTAATACGGCAACAACTATTATCGTTATGTATGTAAAATAACTATATTTAGTGACATTCGTCAATGAAATCGTGTAATTAATACGATTAATTGTGATATAGGGTGTAATTTTACTACAAATTGATAATTCTCTAGTTAGTTTTTACATGTTTCTTCAATCAGTTTTTGGATAATAGCCTGTGTTGGTTTAATTGTAGATAGATCTAAATATTCATCAGGTTGATGTGCTTGATTAATGCTGCCCGGACCCATGACTATCGTATCGCAGCCAAGTTGTTGAATAAACGGTGCTTCGGTACAGTAATTCACGGGTATGACGGCTTCACCTGTGAGCTTTTCAGCTAACTTAATTAACGCTGAATCAGTATCGCACGCATAAGCAGGGATAGGCTCATGTAGATGATAAACATCAACAGCGCCAGGCCATTGCTTCATGATCGGCAGTAATGCTTGGTTAAGTAACATAAACAATTCATCGGGACTTACCCCAGGGATAGGGCGCATGTCGATGTGTAATTCACAGCTGCCACAGATTCGGTTGGGGCTATCACCACCGTGCACATGACCAAAATTAAGCGTGGGTTGGGGGATAGCAAAATGATCGCAGGCGTATTGTTCTTTTAATTTGCGTTGCAGCAGCAATAACTGTCCGGTTACTTGATGCATGATCTCAATGGCATTGATGCCATTAGCGGGATCGGAAGAGTGACCGCTGCGTCCGGTAATACGGATTGCTTCTGACATATGCCCCTTGTGCATAAATACCGGCACCATACCTGTTGGTTCGCCAATGACGGCATAATCAGGTCGGAAACTTTGTGCCGCGGCAATTGCTTTGGCGCCTGCCATGGTGGTTTCTTCATCTGCCGTCGCGAGAATACGCAATGGTTTATCTAATTTTGTTAAATCAATGTTCTTACATGCTTCTAATACAAAGGCGAAAAACCCCTTCATATCAATCGTGCCTAGACCATACCATTTACCGTCTTTTTCGGTTAACTTGAATGGGTCTTTGGTCCATAAACCGTCATCAAACGGCACCGTATCGGTGTGCCCTGCCAGTAATAAACCACCATCGCCTTGGCCGTAAGTAGCGACTAGATTAAATTTACCATTGGTTTCAGGGACGCTGGTGATAGTAATGCTAAAACCAAGTTCGCTGAACCAACCTGAAAGTAAGTCAATGACAGGTTTATTACTGATATCTAACTCTTTTTCTAATGAGCTGATCGACGGTGTTAGGATCAGTGATTTATAAAGTTCGCTAAATTTAGGTAGTTGCATATTACGTTCCTGTAATGAATGATTGTTTTTTTATGCATAAAAGTTGCATAAAAATGTAATCTGTTTTATTCTCTAATCATCCTTACCTTACAACGTATGGGTTAGATAATGAATCGTTTTTCATGGTTTCGACGAGACAGTATTTAAAATGCATTAGCACGGCTTAAATTACGCAAGCAAGTGCAATTGGAAAGGGCGCTGTTGCCTGTCGTTTTACAATTTAGCAAACACGGAAGTCAAACATGTTAAAAACAATTTTAGTCGGTGCGACCGGGTATACCGGTGCTGAGCTAGCCCATTACATTACCAAACATCCAGAGCTTGAATTAGCTGGCCTGTATGTTTCAGAACACAGTTTAGATGCAGGAAAATCGTTTTCTTCATTATATGGTCATTTATTAGGGGTTGTTGACCAAACGATTCAGCCTTTAGCGGTGAGCAACATTAAGCATATTTGTGCTGACGTTGATATTGTGGTGTTAGCGACCGCGCATGAAGTCAGTCATGATATTGCCGCTGAATTTCTAGCGCAGGATACCGTGGTATTTGATTTATCCGGTGCATTTAGAGTGAATGATCCTGCTTTCTACGAAAACTATTACGGCTTTAAACATAACTTCGATAAAGAATTGAAGAGTGCTGTTTATGGTTTAGCTGAATGGGCGAGTGCCGATATTGCTAAAGCAAATTTGATTGCCGTACCAGGGTGTTATCCAACGGCCTCGTTATCAGCATTAAAACCGTTAGCAAAACATGGCTTGATTGCTGCGGATCAAAAACCGATCATTAATGCAGTGAGTGGTGTGAGTGGTGCTGGGCGTAAAGCGGCGTTAGGCTCCGCTTTTTGCGAAGTGAGCCATGCACCTTATGCTGTGTTTAATCATCGTCATCAACCTGAAATAAGTACACATTTAGGCCATGAGGTTATTTTTACACCGCACTTAGGTTGTTTTAAACGTGGCATCTTAGCCACGATTAACGTCAAGCTTGCCGCGGGTGTGACACCAGAACAAGTCACGGCAGCTTATCAAGACGCGTATCAAGATCAACCTATGGTGCGGTTATTACCAAGTGGCTGGCCAAGTATTAAAGCCGTAGAGAAAACCGCTTACTGTGATTTAGCGTGGCAGCAACAGGGACAAGACCTGATTGTGGTTTCTGCTATTGATAACTTATTAAAAGGTGCCGCAGCGCAAGCAATGCAGTGCATCAATATTCGTTTTGGTTTCGCCATGACAACGTCGTTAGTATAAGGAAGATTGCAGTGACTACTCCTTTAGTATTGAAACTTGGCGGCGCATTACTTGAAAATGAAACGGCGCTTGAACAGCTGTTCACTGCATTGAGTGAATATAAATTAACATCCTCACGTCCCCTTATTTTGGTGCATGGCGGTGGCTGCTTTGTTGATGAACTATTAGCAAAGATGAATATCGTTAGCGAGAAAAAGAACGGTTTACGCGTTACCCCATTTAGCGATATCGGTTATATCACCGGCGCGTTAGCGGGTACGGCAAATAAAGTATTAATGGCACAGGGTTTGAAATCGGGTGCGAAGGTCGTTGGTTTAAGTCTTGCTGATGGCGGTATTTCAACCGTTACACATTCAACCGCAGGACTTGGTGCTGTCGGCGAATGTGAAGCAGGTGATCCAACATTATTAACCGCGTTACTCAGTGGTGGTTTCTTACCGATTATTAGCTCTATTGGTATTGATGCACAGGGACAGTTATTAAATGTCAATGCTGACCAAGCGGCCACCGCTATTTGTGAAACGCTTGATGCTGACTTAGTGATGTTATCTGACGTGGCCGGAATTTTAGACGCGGACATGCAGTTAATTCCTGAGATGAACAGCAGCTATGCAGATGAACTCATTACTGCTGGCGTGATCCATGGCGGTATGGAAGTAAAAGTGAAAGCGGCTTTAAAAGCGGCCACATCTTTAAATCGTGACATAAAATTAGCAAGTTGGAAAGTGCCTGAGCGGTTAGTGGCATTATTAAATGGTGAAGCAGAGGGAACGAAAGTTTCTCGCTAATATTGATCAGTTAACGGAGTTCGATCATGGAAAATTTATTATCAGTTAAAGATTTAAGTAAACAACAGATCCTTGACTTATTAGCACTGGCTAAAGCAATGAAAGCCAATCCGGCAGAATACTCACAAGCATTAGCGGGTAAAAGTATTGTCACCATTTATGAAAAGCCGTCACTACGAACACGCGTCACATTTGATATCGGTATTCATAAGTTAGGTGGTCATGCGGTTTACCTTGACGCACAAAATGGTGCGATTGGTGAGCGTGAAACGGTAAAAGATTTTGCTGCTAATATTTCACGTTGGGCTGATGCCATCGTCGCAAGAGTGGTGAGTCATAAAACGCTGGAAGGCTTAGTGGAACATGGCAGTGTGCCTGTGGTGAACTCTCTTTGCGATTTATATCATCCTTGTCAGGCATTAGCGGACTTTTTAACTATTTCAGAGCACTATGAAGATGTCTCTAAGGTAAAGTTAGCGTATGTCGGTGAAGGTAATAACGTCACCCATTCATTAATGCTAACCGGTGCTATTTTAGGTGCTGAAGTGACGGCGGTATGTCCACGCGGCAGTAGTCCTGATGCACAAATTGTCAAACAGGCCATGGCGTTAGCTGAAATTAGTGGTGGTAAGATAAATGTAACAGATAACCTAGATGACATAGTTGATTATGATGTTATTTATGGTGATACTTGGGTCTCAATGGGGGATGGTACTCCACTGCAACAAGTAAAAGAAAAGTACATGCCGTATCAGATAAACAAAGCATTACTGATGCGCACAGGAATTAAACATGTATTGCATTGTCAGCCAGCTCATCGTGAGTTAGAGATAACATCGGAAGTGATGGATGGCGAACAATCGCTGATCTTTGATCAAGCCGAAAATAGAATGCATGCCCAAAATGCAGTTTTACTGACATTGCTGAAGTAACATATTAAGGAAAATGAAAATGACACAAACAGTTAAGAAAGTAGTAGTAGCATATTCTGGTGGTTTAGATACTTCAGTGATCTTACCTTGGTTACAAGAGAACTATGACAATTGTGAGATTATCGCGTTTGTTGCTGATGTCGGTCAGGGCGCTGAAGAACTTGATGGTATTGAAGCGAAAGCATTGGCTTCGGGTGCATCTGAGTGCTACGTAGTTGATCTAAAGGACGAATTAGTCGCTAACTATATCTACCCGACGCTTAAAACCGGTGCTGTTTACGAAGGTACTTATCTGTTAGGTACGTCAATGGCACGTCCAATTATTGCTAAAGCACAAGTTGAAATTGCCCGTAAAGTCGGTGCTGATGCGCTTTGTCATGGTTGTACAGGTAAAGGTAATGATCAAATTCGTTTTGAATCATGCTTTGCTGCACTGGCACCAGAACTAACTGTGATTGCACCTTGGCGTATCTGGGACTTAACTAGCCGTGAATCGCTACTTGAATACTTAGCTGAACGTGATATTCCAACAGCAGCATCTGCGACTAAAATTTATAGCCGTGATGCCAATGCTTGGCACATTTCGCATGAAGGTGGCGAGTTAGAAGACCCGTGGAACCAACCAACAAAACAAGTTTGGACCATGACTGTTGATCCGATTGATGCACCGAACGAACCTGAATTCGTGACAATAACGGTTGTTAAAGGTGAGATCACGGCGGTTAATGGTGAAGTAATGTCACCGTACCAAGCACTGATGTATCTCAATGGAAAAGCCGCTGCTCATGGTATCGGTCGTGTTGATATCGTCGAAAACCGTTTAGTGGGCATGAAATCACGTGGTTGTTATGAAACTCCGGGTGGTACAGTCATGGTTGAAGCGTTGCGTGGCATCGAAGAGTTAGTATTAGATAAAACCACCCGTAAGTGGAAACAAACGGTTGCGGCTGAGTTCTCGCACCTCGTTTATGACGGTCGTTGGTTCACCCCACTTTGTGCGTCATTACTTGCTGCGGCAGGGACTCTCGCAGAAGACATGAACGGTGAAGTGATTGTTAAAATGTATAAAGGCTCAGTACAAGCAGTACAGAAGCAATCACCAAACAGCCTTTACAGTGAAGAGTTTGCCACATTTGGTGATGATAATGTGTATGACCAAAGCCATGCGGAAGGTTTCATCCGCTTATATTCGTTGTCTAGCCGTATTAAAGCTTTAGCAACTAAGTAACACTATTTGAGGATGTTAACGCATCCTCCTCTTCGAATATACAACTTCTAATATACAGATATAAGAAAGAATAAGGATGTAACCATGGCACTATGGGGCGGTAGATTCAGTCAAGCAGCTGATGCAAGATTTAAAAGTTTCAATGATTCACTGCGGTTTGACTACCGTTTAGCTGAGCAAGACATTACAGGTTCAGTGGCATGGTCAAAAGCTTTGGTTGGTGTCGGTATCTTAACCCAAGATGAGCAACTCACTATTGAAGCCGCGTTAAACGATCTTAAATTGGCGGTATTAGAAAACCCAGAGCAAATTTTGCAAAGTGATGCTGAAGACATTCACAGCTGGGTGGAAACGCAGTTAATTGCTAAAGTGGGCGATCTGGGTAAAAAGCTACATACTGGCCGTAGTCGTAATGATCAAGTTGCCACTGATCTAAAGCTGTGGTGTAAACAGCAAGGTGATCAATTGTTGATGCAACTGGATAAAACGCAGCAGCAACTGGTATCACTTGCACGTGAACATCAACATACAGTATTACCGGGTTACACCCATTTACAGCGTGCACAACCAGTGACATTCTCCCATTGGTGTTTAGCCTATGTTGAAATGCTGGAGCGTGACTATAGTCGTTTAACTGATTGTTTAAAACGCCTTGATACTTGTCCACTTGGTTCTGGTGCGCTTGCCGGGACTGCCTATCCGATGGATAGAACGGAATTAGCCCATTCATTGGGTTTTGGCAGTGCGACACTAAATAGCTTAGATTCAGTATCGGATCGTGACCATGTGATGGAGTTGATGTGTACGGCAAGTATGTCAATGATCCATTTATCCCGTTTAGCAGAAGATTTAATTTTCTATAACTCGGGTGAATCTAACTTCATTGAGTTGGCTGATGCAGTGACCTCCGGTTCATCTCTGATGCCGCAAAAGAAAAATCCGGATGCATTAGAACTTATCCGAGGTAAAACCGGCCGGGTATTTGGCTCACTAAGTGCCATGTTAATGACGCTGAAAGCGCTGCCGCTGGCATACAACAAAGATATGCAAGAAGATAAAGAAGGCTTATTTGATGCGCTTGATACTTGGAGTGACTGCCTAGAGATGGCCGCGATGTCATTGGTTGGAATGAAGATCAATGAAGCTAGAACCAAAGAAGCAGCATTAGGTGGTTATTCGAATGCGACAGAACTGGCTGATTATCTTGTTGCGAAAGGCGTACCCTTCCGTGATTCACACCATATTGTTGGTGAAGCCGTTGTTGCTGCAATTGCCAAAGGGGTGCCGCTAGAAGCATTAACCTTAGCTGAATTTAAAGAGTTTGATGTACTGATTGAAGACGATGTTTATCATCATTTATCACTTGATGAAACATTAGCAAAACGTAAAGCGCTGGGTGGGGTGTCTCCCGTGCAGGTTGAGTTCGCTTTAACGAATGCTGAAAAACGTTTAGAAGAGCGTGATACGTCTGGTATTAGTATTCGATCTGCACGTTTGACTGATCTTGATGATATTGAACGTATGGTAAATTACTGGGCCAATATTGGTGAGAACTTACCACGTAGTCGTTCTGATCTGGTTAAAGCAGTCGGTACCTTTGCGGTGACAGAGAAACATAATCAAGTGACCGGCTGTGCGTCTATCTATGTTTACGATACCGGACTTGCTGAGATCCGTTCACTGGGTATTGAACCTGGTTATCAAGGTGGTGGGCAGGGTAAAGCGGTTGTCGAATACATGTTACGTAAAGCCGAACAGATGGCGATCCAAAAAGTGTTTGTATTAACCCGTGTGCCTGAGTTCTTTATGAAGCTGGGCTTTCGGTCAACCAGTAAATCAATGCTGCCAGAAAAAGTATTGAAAGATTGTGATATGTGCCCACGCCAGCATGCGTGTGATGAAGTCGCATTAGAATTTAAACTCAATGTGGTAACCAAACAATAAACTTAACAGCAGAAAAACGCGCGTGTTAATGTTATTTTAGATGACTGATATAAAGCACCCAAGCATGGGTGCTTTTTTTTGGCTTGAATAATGTCGCTTAAGAAACTTGAACTTAATCATGACTAGCTATATAGTAGCGTCACAAATTAAGGTGACGATTAATTGCACTGAACGTTTTTAAAATGATTTAGTGCTTTATGACTTAATAATATCGATGTGCGGATTAAATTCTTTATGTCGATCTTTTTCTTGCTAAAGGCAAGAGGTCATGTATAATACGTCCCACTTGCTTAGGCAAGAAGCTGAACCATTATGTTATTATTTTAACCTTGAGTTAAAGTATTAGTGGTCAGTCATAAGATTCCCGATAGGGGAGTCACCGAGTTAAAGATATCGCTCTCGCAATCTATTTATTTAGATGTGGGATGTCGAATTTTTGTGTGTGTTTAACTTTATTGGAGCTCTGGTCTAATGCAGAACCAAAGAATCCGTATCCGCTTAAAAGCGTTCGATCATCGTCTTATCGATCAGTCTACAGCGGAAATCGTTGAAACTGCGAAACGCACTGGCGCACAAGTACGTGGACCTATTCCACTACCTACGCGTAAAGAGCGTTTCACAGTGCTTACTTCTCCGCACGTTAACAAAGATGCGCGTGACCAGTACGAAATTCGTACGCACAAGCGCCTGGTTGACATCGTTGAGCCAACAGAAAAAACCGTTGACGCTCTTATGCGTTTAGATCTAGCTGCTGGTGTTGATGTTCAAATCAGCCTTGGCTAGTAAGTTCTAAAACAACGATTTATATTGAGGTTATTATAATGATTGGTCTAATCGGACGTAAAGTTGGTATGACACGTATCTTCACTGAAGATGGCGTTTCTATCCCAGTATCCGTTATTGAATGTGAGCCTAACCGTGTTACTCAAGTTAAAACACTTGAAATTGACGGTTACCGCGCACTTCAAGTGACCACTGGCACGAAAAAAGCTAGCAGAGTAAACAAGCCAGAAGCGGGTCATTTCGCTAAAGCTAAAGTTGAAGCTGGTCGTGGCCTTTGGGAATTCCGTCTGGGAACAGGCGAAGGCGAATCTGTTGAAGTTGGCGCTGAGCTAACTGTAGACATATTTGCTGAAACGGCTAAAGTAGACGTTACTGGTACATCTAAAGGTAAAGGTTTCGCAGGCGTTATTAAACGTTGGAACTTTGCTATGCAAGATGCTACTCACGGTAACTCTCTTGCTCACCGTGCACCGGGTTCAATTGGCCAATGCCAAACTCCAGGTCGCGTATTTAAAGGCAAGAAAATGGCAGGTCACATGGGAGCAGAACGTGTAACGATCTTGTCTCTTGATGTGGTACGTGTTGATAGTGAACGTAACCTAGTACTTGTTAAAGGTGCTATTCCAGGTGCGATCAACGGCAACGTAATTATCAAACCAGCTGTTAAAGCTTAATCCAAGGATATTAGTAATGGAATTGATATTGAAAGACGCACAAGGTGCTCTTGAAGTTTCAGAAACTACCTTCGGACGTGAGTTTAATGAAGCTCTGGTTCACCAGGTAGTTACAGCGTATGCTGCTGGCGCGCGTCAAGGTACTCGTGCACAGAAAAACCGTTCTGACGTTGCAGGTGGTGGTAAGAAACCATGGCGTCAAAAAGGTACTGGTCGTGCTCGTGCAGGTACTGCAAGCAGCCCGATCTGGCGTAAAGGTGGTGTAACTTTTGCTGCGCGTCCACAGGACCACAGCCAAAAAGTTAACACTAAGATGTACCGTGGTGCGATCAAAAGCATCCTTTCTGAATTGGTACGTCAAGAGCGTCTTATTGTTGTTGAGCAGTTCGCTGTTGAAACACCTAAGACTAAAGAATTAGTTGCTAAACTAAAAGACTTCGATCTGAACGACGTTCTAATCGTAGGTACTGAAGTTGATGAGAACTTATTCTTAGCTGCTCGTAACCTTTACAAAGTTGATGTTCGTGATGTTGCTGGTATTGATCCAGTTAGCTTAATCGCGTTCAACAAAGTTGTTATGACTGCTGCAGCAGTTAAGCAGATTGAGGAGAACTTAAAATGATCAGTGAAGAACGTTTATTGAAAGTTATCCTGGCGCCACATATCTCTGAAAAGAGCACTATGTCTGCTGAAAACAACAACACAATCGTTTTCAAAGTTGCATTAGATGCAACTAAAGCTGAAATTAAAGCAGCTGTTGCAAAACTTTTTGAAGTTGAAGTTAAAAATGTAAGCACATTGGTACTGAAAGGCAAAACTAAGCGCACTGGCGCTCGTGTTGGCCGTCGTTCAGACATCAAAAAAGCTTACGTTACTCTAGCTGACGGCGCTGACATCGATTTCGGCAGTGCTGAATAATCAAGGGGATTCTGAATAATGGCTATTGTTAAGTGTAAGCCTACTTCTCCAGGTCGTCGCCACCTTGTTAAGGTAGTGAACCCGGATTTGCATAAAGGCAAACCACATGCTCCACTTTTAGAGAAAAAATCTAAAACGGGTGGCCGTAATAATAACGGTCGTATTACTGTTCGTCATCACGGCGGCGGTCATAAGCAACATTACCGTATCATTGACTTAAAACGTAATGATAAAGATGGTATCCCTGCAAAAGTTGAGCGTCTGGAATATGATCCAAACCGTTCAGCTAACATTGCACTTGCACTTTACGCAGATGGTGAACGTCGTTACGTTCTAGCTGCTAAAGGTATGCAAGCTGGTGATATTATAGTTTCTGGTGTTGATGCGGCTATTAAAGCTGGTAACACATTACCAATGCGTAACATCCCAGTAGGTACAACTGTACACGCTGTGGAAATGAAGCCAGGTAAAGGTGCTCAAATTGCACGTTCTGCTGGTACATACGTACAAATCATTGCACGTGACAACTCATACGTTACTCTACGTCTTCGCTCTGGCGAAATGCGTAAAGTATTAGTAGATTGTCGTGCAACGATTGGTGAAGTTGGTAACGCTGAACACATGCTTCGCCAACTTGGTAAAGCAGGTGCTAGCCGCTGGCGCGGTGTTCGCCCAACAGTACGTGGTGTTGTAATGAACCCAGTTGATCACCCGCACGGTGGTGGTGAAGGTCGTACTTCTGGTGGCCGTCATCCGGTTTCACCTTGGGGTGTGCCAACTAAGGGTTACAAAACTCGTAAGAACAAGCGTACTGATAAACTTATCGTACGTCGTCGCAACAAGTAATTTTATAGAGGTATCACCATGCCACGTTCTCTCAAGAAGGGTCCTTTCATAGACCTACACTTGCTGAAGAAGGTAGAGAAAGCGGTGGAAAGCGGGGAAAAAAAACCAGTTAAGACTTGGTCCCGTCGTTCTATGATCATTCCAAGTATGATTGGTCTGACCATCGCTGTCCATAATGGTCGTCAACATGTACCAGTTTTCGTTACAGACGAAATGATTGGTCATAAGTTAGGCGAATTCGCACCGACTCGTACTTATCGCGGCCATGCTGCAGATAAGAAAGCTAAAAAGCGTTAGGAGAAATTAGATGGAAGCATTAGCTAAACACCGTTTCGCCTCAGGCTCGCCACAGAAAGCACGTTTGGTCATTGACCTTATTCGTGGTTTACCAGTGGACAAGGCTCTTGAAGTTTTAACTTTCAGCACTAAAAAAGCTGCTGTACAAGTTAAAAAAGTTCTTGAGTCAGCTATCGCAAACGCTGAACACAACGAAGGTGCGGATATTGATGAGTTAGTAGTAACGACAGCGTTTGTTGACGCCGGTCCTACTATGAAGCGTATCATGCCACGTGCTAAAGGTCGTGCAGATCGCATCTTGAAGCGTACTAGCCACATCACAATTGTTGTAGCAACACGCTAAGAGACTAGGAGAAAACAATGGGTCAGAAAGTTCATCCAAATGGTATTCGCCTAGGTATCACCAAGCAGTTTAACTCTACTTGGTTTGCGAATACTAAAGACTTCGCCGACAATTTGTACGGTGATTTCGAAGTACGTCAGTTTTTAACTAAAAAACTGAAAAATGCATCTGTTTCACGTATCGTTATCGAACGTCCAGCGAAAAGCATCCGTGTGACTATTCACACAGCTCGTCCTGGTGTTGTTATCGGTAAGAAAGGCGAAGACGTAGAAAAACTACGTAATGCTATCGCTAAGATGACTGGTACTTCTGCACAAATCAATATCGCAGAAATCCGTAAGCCTGAACTAGATGCTAAATTAGTAGCTGAAGGTATCGCTTCTCAACTTGAACGTCGTGTTATGTTCCGTCGCGCTATGAAGCGTGCAGTACAAAATGCAATGCGTTTAGGTGCTAAGGGTATTAAAGTTCAAGTAAGCGGTCGTTTAGGCGGCGCTGAAATCGCTCGTGCTGAATGGTATCGTGAAGGTCGTGTGCCTCTACATACTTTCCGTGCTGATATCGATTACTCGACTGCAGAAGCTCTTACAACTTACGGCATCATTGGTGTGAAAGTTTGGATCTTTAAAGGTGAAGTTCTAGGTAAGTTACCACTTACTCAAGAAGTTGAAGCACCTTCGAAGCCTAAACGTCGCAGTCGTGGCCCTAAAGCTGCTAAATAGGAGACTCTGATATGTTGCAACCAAAACGCATGAAGTTCCGCAAAATGCACAAAGGCCGTAACCGCGGTCTTGCAAAAGGCGGAAACGTAACTTTCGGCGAATTCGGTCTTAAAGCTACTGGTCGTGGTCGACTTACTGCTCGTCAAATCGAAGCAGCTCGTCGTGCTATGACTCGTCACGTTAAGCGTCAAGGTCAAATCTGGATCCGCGTGTTCCCAGACAAGCCTATTACACAAAAGCCGCTTGAAGTACGTCAAGGTAAAGGTAAAGGTAGCGTTGAGTATTGGGTTTGCCAAGTACAACCTGGCAAAATCCTTTATGAAATGGCTGGAGTTCCTGAAGAATTGGCTCGTGAAGCATTCAAACTTGCTGATGCGAAACTTCCAATTTCTACAACTTTCGTAACTAAGACGGTAATGTAATGAACGCTAGCGAACTTAAACAAAAAAATGTTGAAGAGCTAAACGCTGAGTTACTTAACCTACTACGTGAGCAATTTAACTTACGTATGCAGTTAAGTACTGGCCAACTAGCACAAACGCATTTAATCAAAAATGTACGTCGCGATATCGCGCGTGTTAAGACCATCCTGAACGAAAAGGCGGGTGTATAATATGAGCACTATTCGTACTGTACAGGGTCGTGTTGTTAGCAACAAAGGCGATAAAACTATCGTTGTTGCAGTAGAACGTAAAGTGAAACACCCGTTATACGGTAAGTTCATCAAGCGTACTACTAAACTACACGCACATGATGAGAATAACGAATGTCAACTAAATGATGTTGTAACTATTCGTGAAACTCGTCCAGTGTCTAAGCTTAAAACTTGGGCATTAGTAGAAGTATTAGTAAAAGCTTAATTTTAAGTTTATACTGTTCTTCTTATGATAACGGCCCCTATATAGGGGTCGTTTGTTTTTTAGTCGATTCCCGTTGCTTTTTTCAAAGCCGTGGTGTTATAATGCGCCACCTCTTGAAAGAGAGCGGACTCATTTAATCCATGTTGGGTTAGATGAAATTATTGCGGAGCACTAATAATGATCCAAATGCAGTCTACGTTGGACGTAGCCGATAACTCAGGCGCACGTCGCGTTCAGTGTATCAAGGTCCTAGGTGGTTCGCACCGCCGCTATGCGCGTGTTGGTGACATCATCAAAGTTACTGTGAAGGAAGCAATTCCTCGTGGTAAAGTAAAAAAAGGTGATGTTCTAAACGCAGTGGTTGTGCGTACTAGGTCAGCAATCCGTCGTTCAGACGGTGCAACTATCCGTTTCGACCGTAATGCAGCTGTTATGCTTAATGCTAACGGCGCGCCGATCGGTACTCGTATCTTTGGCCCAGTTACACGTGAACTACGAACTGAACAGTTCATGAAAATCGTATCTCTGGCACCAGAAGTACTATAAAGGAACGAAAAATGGCAGCTAAAATTTTAAAAAATGATGAAGTTATCGTTGTTGCAGGTAAAGATGCTGGTAAACAAGGCAAAGTTACTGAAGTAAGAGCAGACGGTAAAATATTCGTTGAAGGCGTTAATCTTATCAAAAAACACCAAAAGCCAAACCCACAACTGGGTGTAGCTGGCGGTATTATTGAGAAAGAAGCAGCTTTAGACGCATCAAACGTGGCACTATTCAACCCTGCAACTAGCAAGGCTGACCGTGTCGGTTTCCGATTTGAAGACGGCAAAAAAGTTCGTTTCTTCAAATCTAATAATGAACTTGTTTAATTGGAGTTAACTGTGGCGAAACTGCATGAACACTTTAAAGAAACGATAGCGCCTGAACTTAAAACTAAGTTCGGCTATAAATCTATCATGCAAGTCCCTCGGATTGAAAAGATCACCCTTAATATGGGTGTGGGCGAAGCAATCAATGATAAAAAAGTATTAGAACATGCTGCTGCTGATATGGCTGCAATTTCTGGTCAAAAACCATTGATTACTAAAGCTCGTAAATCCGTTGCTGGCTTTAAAATCCGTGAAGGATATCCTATTGGTTGTAAAGTTACCCTACGTGGTGAGCGTATGTGGGAATTCTTGGAGCGCCTAATCGGTATCTCAATTCCACGTATCCGCGATTTCCGTGGCCTGAACCCTAAATCGTTCGATGGTCGTGGTAACTATAGTATGGGTGTTCGCGAGCAAATCATCTTCCCAGAAATCGATTACGATAAAATCGATAAAATTCGTGGTATGGATATAACTATCACTACTACTGCGAAATCTGATGAAGAAGGTCACGCTCTGCTGGCTGCCTTTAATTTCCCATTCCGTAAGTAAGGTAGGGTCATGGCTAAGCAATCAATGAAAGCGCGCGACGTAAAACGCGCGAAGCTAGTAAAAAAATACGCTGAGAAACGTGCTGAAATTAAAGCAATCATCTCTGGTGTAAATACTTCAGACGAAGATCGTTGGGATGCAGTTCTTAAATTGCAATCGTTACCTCGTGATTCTAGTGCATGTCGTCAGCGTAATCGCTGTAACATCACTGGCCGCCCTCATGGCTACCTACGTAAATTCGGCTTAAGCCGTATTAAACTACGTGAGCACATGATGCGTGGTGAAGTTCCAGGTCTTAAAAAGGCTAGTTGGTAAATCACTAATTTCGGGAGTATACGAAAATGAGCATGCAAGATCCTATTGCGGATATGCTAACACGCATCCGTAACGGTCAGTCAGCCTCTAAGGTTGCAGTTAAAATGCCTTGTTCTAAGCAAAAAGTTGCACTAGCAGCTGTGCTTAAAGAAGAAGGTTACATTAATAGTTACGCTGTTTCAGGTGAAGTGAAAGCTGAACTTGAAGTGACTTTGAAGTATTTCGAAGGCAAAAACGTAATTGAAAAAATTGAGCGCGTTAGTCGCCCAGGTCTACGCATCTACAAAGGAAGTAATGATCTTCCTAAAGTGATGGGTGGCTTAGGTGTTGCTATCGTTTCTACTTCTAAAGGCATGATGTCTGACCGTGCAGCTCGCAAAGCTGGCATCGGTGGCGAGATCATCTGCTACGTTTCTTAAGGGGTTTATATATGTCTCGTGTTGCTAAAGCACCCGTTGCCATCCCTGCAGGCGTAGAGATCTCTCTAAATGGTCAGGAAATCACTGTTAAAGGCGCTAAAGGCACTTTAATTTCTGTTATTAACTCATCTGTTGTTCTTGCAATAGCTGATGAAAAAGTATCTTTTGGTCCTGTTGAAGGCGTAAAAGATGCTTGGGCTCAAGCTGGTACAGCTCGTGCAAACGTTAATAACATGGTTAAAGGTGTAGCTGAAGGTTTTACTAAAACTCTTCAACTAAATGGTGTTGGTTACCGTGCAAATGTTAAAGGTTCTGTTGTGAATCTAACATTAGGTTTCTCACATCCTGTAGCTTATAACCTTCCAGAAGGTATAACTGCAGTTTGCCCAAGCCAAACTGAAATTGTTATTACTGGCGCTGACAAACAAAATGTTGGTCAAGTTGCAGCTGATATCAGAGCTTTCCGTCCGCCTGAACCTTATAAAGGTAAAGGTGTTCGTTATTCTGATGAAGTTGTGCGTCGTAAAGAAGCCAAGAAAAAGTAGGGTAATACTATGGATAAGAAATCTGCACGTCTTCGTCGCGCAACTCGCGCACGTAAGAAAATGCAAGAATTGGGTGCTACACGTTTAGTGATTAACCGCACTCCAAGCCATACTTATGCACAGGTTATTACACCGAATGCGGAAGTATTGGTTTCTGCTGCAACGACAGAAAAAGCAGTTCGTGAAATGATCAGCTATGGCGGTAACGTTGAAGCAGCTAAAGTAATCGGTAAATTGGTTGCTGAGCGAGCTATCGAAAAAGGCGTTACTAAAATTGCTTTCGATCGTTCAGGTTTCCAATATCACGGTCGTGTTGCAGCATTAGCTGATGCCGCTCGTGAAGCTGGCCTTCAGTTCTAGTCAGGAGTAGGAAATGTCTAAAGTTGAAAACCAAACAGGTGATCTGCAAGAGAAATTAATTGCAGTTAACCGTGTTTCAAAAGTTGTTAAAGGTGGTCGTATCTTCAGTTTCACTGCGCTTACAGTAGTGGGTGACGGTAACGGTCGCGTTGGTTTTGGTTATGGTAAAGCACGTGAAGTTCCAGCTGCTATTCAAAAAGCAATGGAAAAAGCGAAACGCAATATCGTAAGCATTGAACTAAATGGTGTGACTCTTCAACATCCAATTAAGGGTCGTCATTCTGGTTCTAAAGTATTCATGCGTCCAGCATCAGCTGGTACAGGTATCATTGCCGGCGGTGCAATGCGTGCAGTACTAGAAGTTGTAGGTATCCATGACGTACTTTCTAAATGTTACGGTTCTACTAACCCAATTAACGTTGTACGAGCTACAATTGGCGCGCTTACTGGTATGTCATCACCAGAACAAATCGCAGCTAAACGTGGTCTACCTGTTAAAGAAATTCTGGGGTAATTAAACCATGGCTAAAATTAAAGTAACTCAAACTAAAAGTGCAATCGGTCGTTTACCTAAACATCGTGCAACACTTGTTGGTTTAGGCCTTCGTAAAATCAACCACACTGTTGAGCTAGAAGATACAGCTTGCGTACGTGGTATGATTAACAAAGTAGCTTACATGATTAAAGTGGAGGAAGCGTAATGTTTTTAAATACTCTATCTCCAGCTGCTGGTTCTAAGCCAAACGCTAAACGTGTAGGTCGCGGTATCGGTTCTGGTACTGGTAAAACTTGTGGCCGTGGTCACAAAGGTCAAAAATCGCGCTCAGGCGGCGGTATTCGACCTGGTTTTGAAGGCGGTCAAATGCCTTTGAAACAACGTCTACCTAAATTCGGTTTCACTTCACGTAAGCAGCTAGTAACAGCTGAAGTACGTTTAAATGAAATCGCTAAAGTTGAAGGTGATGTTGTTGATTTAAACACACTTAAAGCAGCAGGTCTTGTTACAAAAAACATCCTGTTTGTTAAAGTTGTTTTATCTGGTGAAATCACTCGACCAGTTACTATTCGTGGCATTAAAGCTACGAAAGGTGCTGTTGAAGCGATTGTTGCTGCAGGCGGTCAAATCGAAGGATAGTACAAATGGCTAAAAAACCAGGATTGGAAACGAATAAATCTCAAGGTGGCTTATCAGAACTGAAAAGTCGTTTATGGTTCGTGTTAGGTGCAATTATTGTATTTCGCGCAGGATCTTTTGTTCCGATCCCTGGTATTGATGCCTCTGTACTTGCTACGCTTTTTGACTCGCAAAAGGGTACCATCTTAGAAATGTTTAACATGTTCTCTGGTGGTGCGCTTGAGCGTGCGTCTATTTTTGCGTTGGGTATTATGCCGTATATTTCGGCCTCTATTATCATACAGTTATTAACTGTTGTTAATCCTACACTTGCCGAATTGAAAAAAGACGGTGATGCAGGACGACGCAAAATTAGCCAGTATACCCGTTACGGAACATTGTTCTTAGGTACTTTCCAAGCTATTGGTATTGCTAAAGGCTTACCTAACATGGTTGATGGACTCGTCCATAATCCAGGGTTAAGTTTTTACTTTACTGCGGTAGTGAGTTTAGTAACTGGTACTATGTTCTTAATGTGGTTAGGTGAACAAATTACCGAACGCGGTATTGGTAATGGTATCTCAATATTAATTTTTGCAGGTATTGTTGCTGGTATGCCGCCAGCTATCGGACAAACGGTTGAACAGGTTATCGATGGTAACCTTCACGGCCTGTTATTGTTAGTGTTAGCTGGTGTTGTTTTTGCTGTTACATACTTTGTTGTATTTGTAGAGCGCGGTCAGCGTAGAATTGTGGTAAACTACGCAAAACGCCAACAAGGACGACGTGTTTTTGCAGCTCAAAGCACGCATTTACCGTTAAAGCTTAATATGGCCGGTGTTATTCCAGCTATTTTTGCTTCGAGTATAATTTTGTTTCCTGGAACGCTTGCACAATGGTTCGGTCAGAATGAAAGTTTATCTTTCCTTACTGACATTTCCTTGGCTCTACAGCCAGGACAACCTTTGTATGTAATGCTTTATGCAGCAGCAATTATCTTCTTCTGTTTCTTCTATACAGCGTTGGTATTTAACCCACGTGAAACGGCAGATAACTTGAAGAAGAGCGGGGCGTTCATCCCAGGTATTAGACCAGGCGAACAAACTTCAAGGTATATAGACAAAGTAATGTCACGATTAACTCTAGCGGGTTCTTTGTACATTACATTCATTTGTCTAGTACCATTGTTCATGACACAAGCTATGGGTGTGCAGTTCTACTTCGGTGGTACGTCATTACTTATTATGGTTGTGGTAATCATGGACTTTATGGCTCAAGTTCAGACTCATATGATGTCTCATCAATATGGTGATGTTCTTAAGAAAGCTAATTTAAAAGGCTACGGTCGCTAAATTAGTTTGAGCATGTCCTATAACAGTTACGGAGTAAGAAATGAAAGTTCGTGCATCTGTTAAAAAGATTTGTCGTAATTGCAAAGTGATCAAACGTCACGGTGTAATTCGTATAATCTGTGTTGAACCAAAGCATAAACAACGCCAAGGTTAGACAGTAGTAGATACTTGGGCTAGATTTATTAATCTATTCCCAAGTTTCTATTGCAATATATCTCTCTTCTGAGTATCCTTACGGGCTTTTCGAAGAGAGCAAAACATTTTTTTTCAACCCTTAAGTGGAGTGGTATAGTGGCCCGTATAGCCGGCATTAACATTCCTGATCAAAAGCATACAGTCATTGCCCTGACTGGTGTTTTCGGTATTGGTGCAACACGTGCGAAAGCAATCTGTGCTGCAACTGGTATCGCTGAAACAGCTAAGATCAGAGAGCTAGAAGAAGCTCAACTAGAACTTCTTCGCGAAGAAGTAGGTAAATACACTGTAGAAGGTGACCTACGTCGTGAAGTAAGTATGAATATCAAGCGTCTGATGGACCTCGGTTGTTACCGTGGTATTCGTCATCGTCGCAGCTTACCTCTACGTGGTCAACGCACTAAAACAAATGCGCGCACCCGTAAAGGTCCGCGTAAAGCTATCAAGAAATAGGAGCTGACGAGTAATGGCTAAAACCCCAACTCGCGCTCGTAAGCGCGTTAAAAAGCAAGTTGCTGACGGTATTGCACACGTTCATGCTTCTTTCAATAATACTATTGTGACAATCACAGATCGCCAAGGTAATGCTTTATCTTGGGCAACTGCAGGCGGCTCAGGCTTCCGTGGTTCTCGTAAGTCAACTCCATTCGCTGCGCAGGTTGCTGCTGAGCGTGCTGGTGAAATGGCTAAAGAGTACGGTGTGAAAAACTTAGAAGTTATGGTTAAGGGCCCTGGTCCTGGTCGTGAATCTTCTATTCGTGCATTGAATGCGATTGGTTTTAAAATTACTAACATCACTGATGTTACACCAATCCCTCACAATGGTTGTCGTCCACCTAAAAAGCGTCGCGTATAACGCTTTTAGGAATATTGGAGAAAGAACATGGCTAGATATTTGGGCCCAAAGCTCAAGCTTAGTCGTCGTGAAGGTACAGATCTTTTCTTGAAAAGTGGCGTACGTGCGATCGAATCTAAGTGTAAAATTGATAACGCACCTGGTGTACATGGTGCTCGTAAACCTCGTCTATCTGACTACGGTTTACAACTACGTGAAAAGCAAAAAGTTCGTCGTATGTACGGTGTACTTGAAAAGCAATTCCGTAACTTATATAAAGAAGCTGCTCGTCTAAAAGGTAATACTGGTGAAAACCTACTTGCTTTATTAGAAGGCCGTCTAGATAACGTTGTTTATCGTATGGGCTTTGGTTCTACTCGTGCGGAATCGCGCCAGTTAGTAAGCCACAAAGCAATCGTTGTAAACGGTAAAGTTGTAAATATCCCTTCTTACAAAGTGAAAGCTAACGATACAGTTAGCATTCGCGAGAAGGCTAAGAAGCAAGCTCGTATCGCTTCAGCTCTTGAAATTTCAGAGCAGCGTGAGAAAGCATCTTGGGTTGAAGTTGACAGTAAGACACTTGAAGGCGTTTACAAACGTGTTCCTGAGCGTTCTGATCTGTCTGCAGACATCAACGAACAGCTTATTGTTGAACTTTACTCTAAGTAAGGTTAACTTCATAAGAGAGGACATACATGCAGGGTTCTGTAACAGAATTTCTAAGACCAAGACTTGTTGATATTGAGCAAATTAGCTCAACACGTGCCAAGGTAACACTTGAACCGTTAGAGCGTGGCTTTGGCCACACTCTAGGTAATGCTTTACGTCGAATTCTACTTTCTTCTATGCCAGGTTGTGCTGTAACAGAAGTTGAGATCGACGGCGTACTCCATGAGTACAGCAGTAAAGAAGGCGTTCAAGAAGATGTTCTTGAAATTCTTCTTAACTTGAAAGGTCTTGCAATCAAACTTGAAGGCAAAGACGAAGCGTTACTAACTTTAACTAAGTCAGGTACAGGTCCTGTATTGGCAGGTGACATCACCCATGATGGTGATGTTGAGATTATTAATCCAGAACACGTGATTTGTAATTTAACCGGTCAAGCAGATATCAGCATGCGTATTCGTGTTGCAAAAGGGCGTGGTTACGTACCTGCTTCTACACGTGTACACGCTGATGATGAAGAGCGTCCTATCGGTCGTTTGCTTGTTGATGCAGCATTCAGCCCTGTAAGCCGTATAGCTTACAATGTTGAATCTGCTCGTGTAGAGCAACGTACTAACCTTGATAAGTTAGTAATCGATATGGAAACTGATGGAACATTAGATCCTGAAGAAGCTATTCGTCGTGCTGCTACAATTCTGGCTGAACAGCTTGATGCTTTCGTTGATCTTCGTGATGTAACGGAACCAGAGCAGAAAGAAGAGAAACCAGAGTTCGATCCGATACTGCTACGTCCTGTTGATGATTTAGAACTTACTGTTCGTTCAGCTAACTGCCTAAAAGCAGAAGCAATTCACTATATTGGTGATCTTGTTCAGCGTACTGAGGTTGAGTTACTTAAAACGCCTAACCTTGGTAAGAAATCTTTAACTGAAATTAAAGATGTTCTAGCTTCACGTGGTCTTTCTCTAGGCATGCGCTTAGAAAACTGGCCGCCAGCAAGTATTGCTGACGAATAGTAAACACTAGTCAAAAGATTTTTGTAAGAAGGATAAGTTCATGCGCCATCGTAAGAGTGGTCGTCAACTAAATCGTAACAGCAGCCACCGTCAGGCTATGTTCCGTAATATGGCATGTTCTTTAGTTAGCCACGAGATCATTAAAACGACTCTGCCTAAAGCTAAAGAATTACGTCGTGTAGTTGAGCCTCTAATTACACTTGCTAAAACGGATAGCGTAGCTAACCGTCGTCTAGCATTTGCACGTACCCGCAGCGATGAAGTTGTAGGTAAACTATTTAAAGAATTAGGCCCACGTTTCGCTAACCGCTCAGGCGGTTATACTCGAATCTTAAAATGTGGTCTACGTACTGGCGATAAAGCTCCTATGGCTTACATCGAACTAGTAGATCGTCCAGTTGTTGAAGCTGCTGACGAAGAATAGTTTAAATAGTATTAGAAGCCAGGGCTCACGCTCTGGCTTTTTTCGTTTCTAACTCATAATTTTTTCTTGTATAAACTATCTCTTCTATATTCAGCTCGCTTATCTAAATTATTTTTCTCTTTGTTATACTCAATTAATATCCTTAATATACCGATAAACTAAATATCTGCATGTCCGCCTAAGATCATTTCAATAAATTAGTATTATGTTTTAACTTCATATGAATTTTGGTAATGAAAAAGTAGATCCACGAATCTGTTTTTGAGTATTTGTTTGGTATATGACGTCATTGTTCGCTTTTTAATCTTTTCATTTGTTTTTTATCTTTTTTTAAATTAGCGCTTGCCAATGTGATCCATATCTCTATAATGCGACCTCACTGACACGGCAACAGCCGCTCAGTATGCTCTTTAACAATTTATTCAAGCAATCTGTGTGAGCACTTGCAGAGATA
>NZ_JABSQR010000039.1 GCF_013215705.1 Moritella sp.
GTTCTAATTTAGAACCTCATAGGTAATCTTCTTATCAGTTAAATAAGAATATTAGTGAATATGAAAAAACCAGCTTCGGCTGGTTTTTTGCGTTTTAGCGATCAACTAACAATATTTGAGTTGAAGCGACTCAATTTATTTATCTTTCAGCAACAATATCCGCGCTTCGAAGTAATCAGGGAAAGTACGATAAGTATTAATATAGTCATCCCAGTTTTTAAAATAACCACCGAGGTAATCTAGCTGATATTGGTTGTTTTCAAATGCACCACCCGTGTCTGCTAATACCGTTAATCGACTTTCGCCATTGTGCGTCAGCATAATTAACTTACCTAAACCTAAATGCGCTAGATCACCTGCAACCGTCACTAACGGATAAACCGGGATCTTATAATTAGCATCTTTACCGTAGCCCATTACAGAATTCGTTTTCTTGAAGTACCAGTAACGACCTTGTTCTTCTTTCTTTAGATTACGCTGATAACCGATGCCGTTATTACGATGCACATTAAAAAACTGGCTAGTGATCTCGCTACTATCGCCACTGATACTCTCATCATTAGTAATGTCGACTTTTACTGTGCCTTGCATTAATGAGTCTTCTAAATCGTAACGCGACAGCCATACCATAGGCTCGGCTAACTCATCTTTATCTAAAATACCCGTGATTACATCCTGCTTAGTGAGTTGATGGCGAGTCAAACTCAGTTCAGCATTAGCTTGCTCAAGTGTTAGATCTTTTTCATCATTCGGAATGGCATATAACGCATAAGGGGTTTCAGGGGTTTGCTTCGCAGTTCCTTTAGCGAGTTTAATATAATATTTGGTCAGTAAAATTTTATCGTCAGGCATGTTTTTTAACAGCGGTTTATTTTTGGCAAAGCCCTGCGCTTGCTTTTTATCTGGCATCCAGCGGATCACATCAAAATGTTGGGCAATAAACTCAGCGTCCATCAAACGGCTTGGCGCACCGGTTAATTTATCTTCTTGCTCTATTTGGCAAATAAAATTGAGAGTGCGTTTTACTCGTTCTAAATCACCACCAAATTGCGCCGTCATGCCAGCGGTAATAATACCGGGGTCGTAATCTTTACCTAAGGCAAGGTAATCCACAGTGCCTTTAGCAACACTGCAGAGCTCGGCGGTAGATGGTGTGACCATCTTGCCAATAGCAGGACTTTTTTCTAGTTGGTAAATACGCTTTGCAGATGATGTTACTGCCGCACCTGGGTTTAAGTTAAGCTTTATGTTTTGGTGACTAACAGTTGCAGTACTCGCATAAGTACTCCAGGCCACCAGCACATTAATGGTAAAGATAAATAAAGCACTAAGTTTCATTGTTTTATAAATCTCGCTGTCATTGGTCGCTATAAAATAATAGTCATGGTGATGAATAGGCTTAATTGTTTACAAGTGTGTATTTATCACCCCGATGTAAATCTAACCATCAAATTTCAAACACAAAACTGTAATGCAATTTAGACAAAATATAAACTCTAAGACGAGTAATTTACACTTTATTGACACCTGCAACCCCATACAAAATTAATTAAGGTAACCATCAATGCACTTTTTAATCATTACAAACTTGGTATGGGCTTTTTCATTTAGCCTTATCGGCGTTTATCTGGCGGGTCAGGTTGATGCTTGGTTCTCGGTACTATTCCGCATCGGCTTAGCCATGTTGGTATTTATCCCATTCTTAAAATTGGGCAACTTATCGCGTACCACAATGGCTAAAGTCATGGCGATTGGTGCTTGTCAGCTGGGTATTATGTACGGATTTTATTATCAATCCTTCTTGCTGTTATCTGTACCAGAAGTGTTGCTGTTTACCGTATTTACCCCGATTTACGTGACCTTAATTGATGATTTATTACATTCTCGCTTCAACCCTTGGTATTTAATTACTGCGATCATCGCGGTATTGGGTGCAGTGGTCATTAAATATGCCGGTATTAACGAAGGTTTCGTCGTTGGTTTCCTCGTTGTGCAAGGTGCGAATATGGCCATGGCGATTGGCCAAGTGGCTTATAAAAAACTATCTGAAAACGAATTAAAAGATGTGAAACACAGTGAAGTATTTGGTCTGTTCTATATTGGCGCATTCCTGGTTGCCGTTATCGCGTTCATGTTACTGGGCAGCACAGAAAAAATGCCGACGACTACTACGCAATGGGGGGTATTAACTTACCTTGGTATTATCGCGTCGGGTTTAGGTTACTTCATGTGGAATAAAGGCGCATGTTTGGTGAATGCAGGGACGTTAGCCGCGATGAATAACGTGCTAGTACCACTGGGTTTACTGGTTAATCTGGTAATTTGGAACCGTGATGCCGACTTAGTTAAACTGGCGTTAGGCGGCGGTATCATTTTGCTATCACTGATATTTAATGAAACTGTAGTTAAGCAGAAAGTGAAACAAAAAACATTAGTACAGTAAGCTAATCGCTAGAATAAAATCCTAGGTGATACCACTATCCACATTAAGTCACCTAGGTTACCTCTGCGGTCATATGATTCTAGAAATAAGTACTTCCCAATAACACTATATTCTCTGCTACAATCGCCTTTTTATACGCAAGCAGATCTCCATGTATTTTTTACTCCCGCTATTCACGGTTATCATTTGGTCAGGTAATTCCATTGTTAATGTTTTGTCGGCCAACGTTATCTCACCCGAAACCATCTCCTTCTATCGTTGGTTTATAGCCCTAATTACACTTACGCCTTTTTTAATCAAACCGGTATGGAAAAAACGCCAAGCGATTAAACCCTATTTAACTAAATTAGCATTCTTGGCATTATTGGGCATGGCGATTAACCAATCTCTCGCCTACTTTGCTGCGGCGACAACGACAGCAACACATATGACGCTAATTTTTGCCTTAGTGCCGTTATTAAGCTTAATGTTTAGTGTGCCATTACTCGGAATCTCATTGACTAAAAAAGCATTGCTCGGCGCGGCTATTTCGATGACGGGTTTGGTGTATATGTTAAGCCACGGTCAAATTAGTAACTTACTGTCTGAGGGTATTAATATCGGTGATACCTACATGCTTATTGCAGCCTGTAGTTACTCGCTGTACGGGGTATTACTCAAGCGCTGGCGTCTGCCGTTTAATAACTGGATTGCGCTTTACGTGCAGATGGTATTTGCGGTCATGATCTTACTGCCTATACTCGCGTATAGCGGCCAAGTGAGCCTGAGCAGTGAAGCATTACCACTGGTATTATATGCCGCGATCCCAACATCGATATTAGCCACTTGGTTATGGATGCAGAGTATTCATTATCTCGGTGCCGATAAAAGCGCAATGTTCATGAATTTATTACCGGTATTTACTGCGATCATGGCGACCTTCATTCTTAATGAACAGCTATCAAGTTATCAGTTTATCGGTGGTGCATTGGTATTGGCTGGGGTAATAATGACGCAGTTAAAATCGAAGAATTCGACAGGGAAAGTGGTTACAATTCCGTCTTAATGTAAACGACATAAATATGAGACTTAAAATTCTAGAGCGACATATTTATGGAACAAATAATATTCAAGTTCATGGATAATTAAGGGGGCTATCTTCGCCCCTTAACTAAGTACTAAATTATTGTTTTTTTGTTCAGTTAACCATGTTTTAGTTACTTCATCCAAAGACTTTCCTTCGCGGGAGACCTGATAGTCGAGCGCTGCAACAATCTCACGGATCGTGTATTGGTGGTGTAAAAACTGCGGTTTCCATAGCGGAACGACTACCCACTCTTTATTCACAACGGCTTGTTCGAATGCATTAAAGCAATCTTCTTCACTGCTTGTATAGAACTTATATCCAACATCGTTAAGGCTGTATTCATCCATCATCTTAATTGAAAATCGCGTTATCCCTGCTCCAGGATTAATACCTTGGATGTCTTTTTCATACGAGTAAGCACTGCAGGTTTAAGCAAATCATCTACCTCCGCAACCGCCTCTTCCGGCACATAGTCTGGTCCCCCTCCAAAGTGCATACGGTTTATAATGCAAACCTAATTCAAGCAATGGTTCCATCTCTTCGACATCTGATTTATACATTCCATTATTGGACGGAAGCCAAGCGGAGGATAGCATGTCAACCTTTCCAGACTTCAACTTAGCAAAGTTTTTGATGATAAAAAAGAGTGATTCATTTGAATGACTATCAAACATAATTTGATAGTCATTCGTAGCGATGGCTAGATATGTTAATGTTTGGATTATGGGATTTGGTAAAATTTTCGATGGCATTTTAAAATCGAGGATATAGCGGTAGTTAAGACGTCCGGGGACGGAGCAAAATAAGATGAAATGTGTCGAACCGCACGAGAATAGTCATCAATGGTCGCTGCTCGTTTACCTTGCAGCCTTAAATTGTTAAGGTATTGTTACTAAAGAAAATTAAATCGTTGCTGTTGTGAATGATTAATACTGAATACTCCAATAAGAGATCACTATAATAACGAACCCAATGTATGGGTTGAACAAAGGCGCTTAAAATGAGAAGTGCTAACAAGCAGCGGCAATCTTACCTCCGGCTACTAAAGGTATTTTGGTAAGCAGCCACTAATTTTTGGAGTAAATTTATGACTCAAGCCATACACACTAAAGGTTTCACTCTTGTAGAGTTGCTTATTGTGATTATTATTTTAGGGATCTTGGCATCCGTGGCGCTCACCAAGTTCGTTAATCTGACAGATTCAGCACGTAAAGCTTCATTTAAAGGCTTAACAGGGGCATTACATGCTGCAGCAGATATGACCTATCTTAAGCAACGTGTTAATGGTAAGCAACCTAATGACTCCATTGTGATAGACGACTCTACAATTACCATGATTAATGGCTACCCCTCTCCCAGAAGCATGCGAGACTTAATCCTTGCTTCGGGTGGTAGATGGGAACTGGAAGACCCTAATAATTCCAGTTCTTGGAGTGGTGCGGTTAATTATGCTGAATATATGTGGGTGAAATCTGACGGAACTTATAACAGAACGTGCCGTGCTTACTACTACATAGATGTGACGATGACCAAATATGTAGTTGAGATTGACGAGTCGGGTTGCTAAGTACTGTTCTTCTTTCTGGGGCTATATTGTAAATATTTAAAAGGATAGGTTAGTGAATCCATATAAAATCTACATCTTCTTATTTTGTATAATATTTTCCAATTCTTTATTGGCTCAAAGTTATGAATTCAAAAACTTCCTTATTACACCTGATGCTGTAGGACCAATAAAGAAAGGAATGACGGTAAAAGAAGTTATGGATTTTCTTCCTAAAAACCAGATTAAAAAAGTAATCGGTTATGGGGAGTTTGGAGAGCCTGAATATGATGACTTTGAAATTTATGATGGCTTAGGAAATCATTTGTTAACTATCACCCCATATGGTAAGGCTGATTTAACGAGAAAAATAAATAGAGTTCTAATCTTAGATGATAGATTTAGAACTGGTTCAAACATTGGTTTAGGCTCAAACTATAAAGATATAAAGAAGGCTTATCCAAATTTGAATGCCTCACCAGATATGGACGTTGTGGTCCTTGCGCTAGATGAATTAAATGCATGGATTAGCATTAATAAGAAGCTGTTACCAAGTGATTGGTGGGATAATGAAAATAAGCAAGTTCTCCTTAACAAAATCCCTTTAGATGCGATCACCAATATATTTGTAATCTGGTGGTAATGAAACGTGACGATAAAAATGTGCACTTTAGTGAGGCGTTAACCTCAATTTCGCTATACTTTCTGTAATACGAACCCTATCCTTTGAAGCTCTAAGCTATTATGTCTATAAACAAGATAGTACAGATCTATAAAATAGTCTCATTGTGGTCATTTTGAAAACACCCCCAAGTGATGCCTATTACTTGGGGTTACATTCACTAACCAATAATCTAATTCAAACTACCAATCAACGCCTTTTCTAATTTTAATCCCGGCTCTGAATGCATGTTTGGTATCTTGAATATCACTGACGGTGTCAGCCATTTCAATTAACTCAGCACTGGCTCGACGGCCAGTGACAACCACAGATTGCTCGCGTGGGCGGTTCTTTAATGCATCAAGGATTTCGTCTTTCGGCAAGTAATCATAACTTAGCATGTAAGTTAATTCATCCAGCAACACCACGTGAATATCCGGATCTTTTAAAAAAACTTTAGCCTGTTCCCATACGATTTTAGCCGCAGCAATATCCACCTCTCGGTCTTGGGTATTCCAAGTAAAGCCAGTGCCCATCACCGCAAAAGGGACTCCATGTTTTTCTAACAGGTTACGCTCACCGCAATCCCATTTACCTTTAATAAACTGCACCACTGCCGCTTTATAACCATGGCCGACGCAGCGCGTGACATTACCAAAACCCGCTGTTGATTTACCTTTACCATTCCCCGTGATCACCAACATAATACCGCGTTCTTCTTTGGCTTTTTCGACGCCTTTTTCCACCTTGATTTTACGGTTACGAGACTTACGTAAATGTTTTTCTACTTCGGTCATTTCTGTCATTATTTTACCCTACCCTATAATTCCATTTGTTTTGGCAATGTTTGTTATTTTGGATCCGCGACTTTATTGGTATAACACAATTGCGGAAAATGCTCGCCTTCATGGGCAAATACACTGATGTGGCTAATGCTGGCGTAATCAATTTTAATCCGCTGAAATTGTACGCCTTGCAGATAATCTATTTTTAAACACCAAGCGATTAACGTACGGATCACCCCTGAATGCACAAACAATGCAATACGCTTACCTTGATGCTGTTGTAATACACTCAGTAATGCAGTTTCAACACGTTGTGAAAAATCCGCTAATGACTCCCCATTCGGTGGGGTATTGTTAGCCGGATCGATAAAAAAATTGTGCATGTCTTGCGGAAAGTCATTGTGTAAATCCTGATAAGAACGGCCATCCCAATCACCAAAATCAAACTCAACAAAGTCAGGTTTAATATATAAAGGCAATTGTTGTTGCGCTGCTATGTATTCAGCGAATAACGCACAACGCTGTAAAGGTGATGCGATCATCACATCAATATCAGTAAGATTGGCGCTAATGTCGAGCATTTTCTGCCAACCTAATTCAGACAATTCCGGATTAGTACGGCCTAATAACGCATTACGGATCTGCGGTTCGCCATGACGCACTAAATACAATTCAGTCTGCATCTACCCCCCTTTCAATGCTAACGGTAATCCAGCCACCACTAACGTCGCTTTATCAGACACCTTCGCTATCGCCTGATTTAACCAACCTGCATGATCAACAAAACTGCGGGACAACTCGCCCATCGGCACAATACCACTACCGACTTCGTTACTGACAATCACACAGTCGCCCTCGAACGTCGTTAACGCAGTGATAAATGCCTGGCGTTGAGATCCAAATCCAGCAAAGTTATCAGAACAGATCCAATTGCTTAACCACAAGGTCATGCAGTCAATCAGTACCACGGCATTGGTGCCCGATAATGTTTGCAAACAACTCGCCAGTTGCAAAGGTTCTTCCACCAGCGACCAATTCTGATCACGACGTTGCTTATGTAAGTCAATGCGTTGCTGCATTTCATCGTCGTAGATGGTTGCAGTGGCGAGATAAATTAATTTTTTACCTGTATTTTTCTTACTCGGGCTGTACTGATCAGGGCTTTGGCTTAATTCACCCGCGAGGTTTTCAGCATAGACACTCTTGCCCGAACGAGCACCACCAATGACTAAATGGATCATCCTTGCAGTCCTATAATTAATACCATATAAATTAATAACTCACTGAGTTGCTGCGCTAAACCAAGTAAATCACCGGTGATTCCACCCACTTGTTTATGCACAAAACGACGAAAACAAAACACAAACACCACTAATGCAAATAGCATAGGCAAGATTAATTCAGGCAGCAGTAATAGTGGTAACAATCCTAATATTAAGCTGATATATAAATCACTACGTTGCTTAGGTTCAGCCACAGATTTAGATTTAGTATCGGCGGTTTCACGTACGTAAGGTGAGATAAACATCATCACAGTTGCTACCGTCCGACTTAACGGATGAGCAATAAGTAATGCCAGCATGACGCTGTTATAACTAGAGACACTGATGTTGCTATAACTCAATAACAACGCAAATTTAATCGTTAATACAAACCAGATGGCAATCGATCCATAACTGCCAACCCGCGAGTCTTTCATGATCGCGAGTTTCTGTTCGCGCGTCCAACCACCACCGAGTCCATCAGCCGAATCCATCAGACCGTCTTCGTGAAACGCTCCAGTAAGCAATACGCCAGTAAGCATGGCAAACAAGATGGCAATGTCGACACTAAAATAAAGTTGAGTAAAGTAATATACCGCACTGCAACAACCGCCAATTAGCCAGCCCACCACCGGAAAATAACGACAAGATTGATTTAACTTATTGGCACTAAAATCTAAATTAGCGGGCACTGGAATACGAGAAAAGAATCCCAATGCCAACCAAAACAGTGCTAACTCAACTTTGACTCGATTCATCATACCGCGTCAATACCTGCCGCTGCAAAGCTAGCCATATCATTATAAAAACTGGCTGCTGCTTGTAATAATGGATAAGCTAATGCCACACCAGTGCCTTCACCTAAGCGTAAATCTAACGTCAGTAACGCATCAACATCAAGGTGTTTAAGCATTAATTGATGACCTTGCTCTTGTGATTGATGACAGAACACCATGTATTGCTGACAATTAGGCTCTATCATCACCGCTAACATTGCTGCAGCAGTGGTAATAAAACCATCGACCATGATAATGCTTTGACGCTGCGCCGTTGCTAACATAGCACCGGTTATCTGCACGATCTCAAAACCACCAACGCTGGCCATAATGTCCATTGCCGAATCAAGTTTACCTTCATGCAATGCCATCGCCTGTTTAATTAACGTAATTTTCTTAGCGTAAGCGTCATCAGAAATGCCGGTACCACGACCAGCGCAGTCTGCAACCGGTAGCTTAGTAATGGCAGACATGATCGCCGCCGCAGACGAGGTATTCCCTATGCCCATCTCACCAAAACCTAATACATTACTGCCATTATCCAAATGTTTAATCGCCACATCAGCACCAAACTGTAAACCTTGCTCAACGCTGGCTAATGTCATCGCCGCTTGTTTAGTAAAGTTAGCCGTGCCATTACCGAGTGATTGCATGGTTAAGCGTTCATCCGTTACAGGTAACAAAATACCGGCATCGATCACGTCCATGGCGATTTGGTTACTGCGACAAAAACAATTGATTGCCGCGCCACCGTTGAGAAAATTCAGCACCATTTGCTGCGTTACCGCTGACGGCGCAATACTGATACCTTCTTCGGCAATGCCATGATCACCAGCGAACACTAATATCGTCGGCTGCTTAAGGCTGATCGACTCTTTGCCCGTGATAAGCGCTAATTGCAGAGCTAGCGATTCTAACGCACCCAATGCGCCCGGTGGTTTGGTTTTATTATTGATCTTGTTCTGAATAAATTCTTGGTCAGTGCGATCCAGCGTTTTAACATCAAACATACGGTACCTTTCATCCCTGTAAATAAAATCTGTTTTAATTCGAGCTTTCTTGTTTGGCATCGAGGTCTAACAATAACGATTGTAACTTGCCACTGTAGTCACCCGGTTCCTGCCATAATCCCCGTTGCGTTGCTTCTAATAATCGCTCGGTCATCTCCTCTAACGCATTAACATTATGTGCCAGCATAAAGGCTTGGTTTTCTTGATCAAAAATTAATGCATCCGCCACTTTTTCATATTGATAATCATCAATCAAATTGGTTGTCGCATCATAAGCAAACATATAATCAATACTGGCCGCCATTTCAAACGCGCCTTTGTAGCCATGTTCACGCATCGCTTCAATCCATTTCGGATTTAATACCCGAGAACGGATCACGCGGTTTAACTCTTCCTTTAAAGTTCTGATCTTTGGCATTGCCGGATTAGAGTGATCGTTGTGATATACCACCGGCATTTCATCTTTTAATACTCGAACCGCATTAGTCATGCCCCCCTGAAATTGATAATAATCATCAGAGTCGAGTAAATCATGTTCACGGTTATCCTGATTGTGCATCACCACATCAAGTTGCGATAAACGGTTTGCAAATGCGCCTCTGGCAACCACTCCATCAACATCCTCGGCAAGACTGCCGTAAGCATAGCCGCCCCAATTCAAATAGGCATCAGCCAGATCTGATTGTTGTTGCCAACAACGTTCATCAATCAGTCCCTGTAAACCGGCACCATAAGCCCCGGGTTTGCTACCAAATACCCGATAGGACGCTTGGCGTTTTGCTTCCGTTTCAGTTAGGCCTTGCGCAGATAATTCTTGTACTCGCTGCTTAATATTTTGTTGAATAGTATTTTGTGCACCGGGATCGTCATAATCCGCTAATGCCAATACCGCGGCATCAAACAGTTTCATCACATTGGGAAACGCATCGCGGAAGAAGCCAGAGACCCGCAACGTAACATCAACACGAGGACGACCTAATAATGCACAGGGAGTGATTTCAAAATCGATAACCCGTTGCGAACCCGGAGCCCAAATAGGTTTGATGCCCATTAACGCAAATGCCTGGGCGATGTCATCACCGCCAGTACGCATGGTTGCTGTACCCCAGACCGATAACCCAAGTTGTTTAGGATAATCGCCATGTTCTTGTAAATGACGTTCAATCACGGCTTGCGTTGACCGTTGACCAATTGCCCATGCGGCAGGTGACGGTATCGAACGGTTATCTACCGAGAAAAAATTACGTCCCGTCGGTAACGTATCTAATCGACCTCGGGTGGGGGCACCACTCGGTCCTGGCTCCACAAACAAGCCTGCTAAGCCATCTAACAAGGCTGAAATTTCATTCTCTACACTTTGTTCTAACGCGATTAATAAGGTATTTTTGACATAACTCAGCTGCTGCATCGTGCGTGGCAACGCTGTCATTAAGCTATTATATTTATCGGTCGCAATGCTCGGTTCAATTGTCGCTTCATTCACTAATACCAGCTCACTAACTAACTGCATGGCTAACAACTCTAGACGCTCACGGGTATCAAATTCACTGCGCCAACTGTCATCGGTGAGTTCTGCTAACAGCGATGGTTTCGCCCCTTGCCAAACATCACTACAGGCCGCCAACGGATCAAATATCTCACCCGCTTGTTGTAGATTAAGATCTAACGCCAGATTATGTAATATGCCTTGGCTGTGATGCGCTTTACCGCGTGGTAACCGTAACAACGCGACGATGGTATCGCTGAGTTTATCCGCTTGCGGTAATACCCCAAGAATATGTAAACCGTGACGTATTTGCGCTTCTTTGATGTCACATAAATAAGTATCGAGTTCAGCAAACATGTCATCGCTGCTATCACTATCACCATAACTATCACTATTACCACCGAGCTCTTCGGCGACATGCGAGTTCTTCACCGCATCTACAATTGCCTCACGCAACCAAAGTTCGCGTTGTTCATCCATGCCCATGGCTTGGTAATATTCATCCACCAGCCCTTCAAGTTCAGCCAGTTCGCCATAGACTTCCGCGCGGGTCATCGGCGGCATTAAATGGTCGATAATCACCGACTGAATACGCCGCTTAGCCTGTGCGCCTTCCCCCGGATCATTAACAATAAAAGGATAAAAGTTCGGCATCGGCCCCAATACCAGATCAGGCCAGCACTTCTCTGATAATGCATTGCCCTTGCCCGGTAACCATTCTAAATTACCGTGTTTACCCACATGAATAATGGCATCAACTTGATAGCTATGACGTAACCAAAAATAAAACGCCAAATAGCTGTGTGGCGGAATTAAATCGGGATCGTGATAATTTGCGGCTAAGTCAATATTAAAACCCCGCGCAGGCTGAATTCCCACAAAGGTTTGGCCTAAGCGAATACCAGATAACATTAAGCGACCGTCCCGATATTTAGGATCCTGTTCTGGCCCACCCCACTTATCCCAAATCGCTTGTTGGTTTTCAATCGGTAACTGTTGCAGATACTGCATATATTCATCAACCGCGATACTTTGCCAACAGCCTAAATGATGTAAAGTATCCGGGTTGTTAGTAATAGAGCCGAGTAACTCATTAATCAGCGCGGTGCCATTTTCAGGAATATTTTCGACCGGATAATTGGCCGCGGCTAACGCCGTTAAGATATTCACCGTTGACTCGGGGGTATCTAAACCAACGCCATTACCAATGCGCCCATCTTTGGTGGGATAATTAGCAATAATCAAAGCGATGCGTTTGTCTTGATTGGCTTTTATCGATAACTGGCAATATTTAAAGGCCAAGGTCACCACAAACTCTGCCCGTTCGCGGTGTAACTGATATTTAACGATGGAGGTCTGACAACGCTCACTAAAATCAGCGGCGGTTTTAAAGCTCACCGCCCGCGTCTGAATACGACCATCCATTTCTGGCAATACCACTTGCATGGCAATATCACGACTGCGTAAACCTTGTTTGTAATCCAGCCAATCTTGTTCGGTACTACTGGATAATACTAACTGAAATACAGGAATGTTAAGGCTAAACGGTGAGATGAATGAGCTAGGTTCAGCGCTTAAATCGGGACTGGCGGCGCGGTTACAAGAAAAACCCGTGGTATTGATGATCACTTTCGCTTGAGTCTGTAATAACAACTCATTCACTAGGCCAATAGACTCATCATCTTTCAATGATTGGATCGCAATAGGTAACGGCAACATGTCCTGCTGCTCAATACAATCGATTAAACCATCAAACATCGCGGTATTATCACTTTGTAAATGACTGCGATAAAACAGCAATAAACAAATAGGTCGATCTGATTCACTCACATCAGCGCGATCAGAGACTTGCTGCCAACGCTGCTGCCAGTCGTTCAAACTGACTTGCTGATACGATTTTTTATCATGCCTCAGCGCTGCCTGTATCGTTTTGGGCATATACAACATGCAATTGGGCAATACTTGTGGTGGCCGCCATGCATAATTGTGGTTGAGGTATTGGCTGGCAAGATAATGATACAGGTTGTTTATATTGGCTTCGCCACCCTCTCGCAAATAACGCCACACTGCAACCGCGTCATCACGAGCGACACTTGATGCCGAAAATAATGCCTCATCAGCTGTATCATCACCCGGCACTATGATTAATTGGCGAGGATTTCTGACTGAACCCGCCGCTAACCATGCCTGTAATTGCGCAAAACCATACTGCCAGTAATTTTCGCCGCCCAATAAAGACACCACCACCACTTTGGCGTGATCGAGTACTTTATCTTGATAGAGGTCGAATGCGGCAGGTTTTAATAACTGCATCCAGTTGGCTAACCGGATGGAGGGGAAATCAGGGTCTAATGCTTCAGCGGCACTGGCCAATGCCGCCAATGAACTATCGGCGGCTGACAAAATAACAATGTCCGCAGGTGATTGCTCAAGATCAATGATACCTTCGTCATCGGTGAAACCACCGGGTTGTGCCGCCAATAAATGCATTAAGCAGTTACAGCATCATCAGCGCCAATAACGGCTTGTTGCAACGCACTTTCCAGCACATTACGGTCAAGGTTTTTACCAATCACCACCAACTGAGTTTGACGTACTTCATCGCTATTCCACATACGATCAAAATGCACATCAAGGCGTTCACCCACAGCTTGCAATACTTGACGCATAGGTTTACCCGGTAAGGCCGCAAAACCTTTGGCACGGAAGATATTATGCTCAGTTAATAATTGCGTTAAGATCTGTTGTAAACGTGGACCATCCACTTCACCAAACTTCAGCACAAATGAATCGAAGTGGTCGTGTGCGTGGTCGTGATGTGCGCCATGGGCATGATGATGATCATGATGGTTATGCAGATGATCAATTTGCTCTTCCGCAGCCGCATCTAAGCCCATTATAACGTCTAGGGCAATGTCACCATTGTCGACATAAATGGTTTTAACGGCATCCGGAACTCGGTTCGCAACCACAATTTTAACCTGTTCACGCTCAGCGTCGGTCAGTAAATCGTTTTTACTGACCACCACTAAGTCTGCAGCACTTAATTGATCATCCAATAATTCTTGTAAACTTGGATCGTGATCTAAGCTTTCATCTGCCAAACGTTGTGCTTGTACTTTGTCGGTATCATTGGCAAAACGACCCGCAGCAACAGCCGGGCCATCAATCAGAGTGATAACCGCATCTACCGTACAATATTGCTTTATCTCTGGCCAATTGAATGCCTGAACCAAGGGCTTAGGTAATGCTAGGCCACTGGTTTCAATAAGAATGTGGTCGATATCATCACGACGTGCGACTAACTCTTTCATCACAGGTAAAAATTCTTCTTCTACCGTACAACAGATACAGCCATTGGCTAATTCATAAATACCGTTCACCCCCTGACGCTGCGGTGTCGATTCATCGTCACAATCGAGAGGGCAACTGCGTAATAAATCCGCATCAATATCCAATTCGCCAAATTCATTAACGATAACAGCGATACGTTTGCCCGCAGCTTGTTTTAAAATATTAGAAAGTAAGGTGGTTTTACCACTGCCAAGAAAACCGGTAACTACGGTAACGGGGATTTTGTTTAATTGCATGTATAGCTCCAAACTGCCATGTTGATGAGCGAAAAGTGCTGAAATTATAATTTGAGACTTGGGTTATTACAATGTTTGTTTATTGTTATAAGTTGGAGCCTTACACTATAAAGCATTATCAGTGTTTAACTATTTTGTCGTATACTGGCGCGCAGAGGTATTAATCATGACAACAATTGCAACATTGCCTGAAACTTCAGGTGTTCTTATTTGTGGGCACGGCAGCCGTGCGAAGCTCGCTGAAGAAGAGTTTTCTTTATTAGCAAAGGGACTAAAAGAACGTCATCCAGAATTGAAAGTTGAATATGGCTTTCTGGAATATTCTGCGCCGAATATGCATACCGCATTAGATCGTTTAGTGGCCCAAGGTGTCACAACGATCCATGCAGTTCCGGGTATGCTATTTGCGGCAACTCATGCTAAAAATGACATTCCATCGGTATTAACGACGTATCAAGCCAAGCACCCTAATTTGACTATCGAATACGGTAAAGAATTAGGTTTACATGATGAAATGATCATGGCGTTTCAACAGCGTATTCTCAATGCACTTGGTCACGACACGATCCCAGCTGCGGGTGAACTTTACGATACCATGCTGGTTGTGGTTGGTCGTGGTACATCGGTTGTTGATGCGAATGCCGATGCTGCGAAACTGACGCGTATCGCTTGTGAAAATCTGGGATTTGGCTGGTCAGAAACAGTTTATTCTGGTGTTACCTTCCCGTCTGTAGGCCGTGGTTTAGAAATGGCTCTGAAGCTCGGCTTCAAAAAGATCGTGGTGGCACCTTATTTCTTATTCGGTGGTAAGCTAATCGACCGTATCTACAATTACGTTGATAAAGTGGCCAATGAAAACCCTGACGTTACGTTTTTCAAAGCGGATTACCTGCGTGCACAAGACCATGTGATCAATACTTTTGAGCTACGTATCAATGAAACCATTGCCGAACCAGCGCCAAGTATTACCCTAATGGCCGACTTCCAGGCGCGCCTAGCACGTGGCGAAGTTGATGTTCACCACCATCATGCTGAATTTAAAGCTGAAGGTGAGCATAGTCATGAACACAGTAATAGTCATGACCATTCGCACGACCATGGTCACTCTCATAGTCACGGCCATCATCATGCACCTTACAAACATATTGCCCATCCACATGGTCCACGTACCATGGTGAATGACAATATTTGCGGATACTTCATGAGCCAATTACCAGAACAGGTGATTGCCGAAGAAAAAGCCGCAAGTGAAAAAAACTAATATCCGCGATGCCATTACATTGCTGAATGCCAAGTTTTTAAACATCATATAAAACGAGCTTAACAGCTCGTTTTATATATGAACGACCTCAATTCAAGTTAATAAATTAAATTAAAAACTAAATATTAACGCTCAGTTATACTATTAATCCTCGATTCCCCCCCACACTAAACTAACTAACATTCTATTTTCAAAATAAAACTACGCATTATTGAAAAATTACACTCATTGATAAAATAACCAAAATTGGGTAATTTTATGATTGACATTAATTTCATCTCATGGCTTAATCCACCCTACAAAAAGGTGAGAACGATTCGCATTAAGATTATCATTAGCGTTATTACTATAGGTCTCACCGGTGATATTGGCGCTGTCATCAATATCACTGAATATGGATATATAAGGATTAATAACGATAATGGATAAAAATAAATCAAAATTAATACTCTGCATCAGTGCTGCTTTATGCACTAGCAGTGTATTTTCACAAGCGTTAGCAAGTACTGCAGTATCAACCGCTGACGAGTCTGCGGGCATTGGACATACTCTTGTAACCGATACGCTAGATATCGACCATGTACAGGGTACAAAAATAATAACGATTGACAAAGCTGAACTGGATGCGACCTCACACCGTCATGCGGCGGAAATGCTACAAGATGCAACAAGTGTTTATACCCCGATGAGCTATGCTAACCCTATGCTAAGCGTCAATATGCGAGGAGTACAAGATTTCGGCCGCGTAAATACCAATATTGACGGCATGCGCCAGAATTTTCAGCGAAGTGGTTATCAAGATCAAAATGGCTCTTTAATGGTTGATCCTGAACTACTTCAGTCAATTAAGATTAATAAAGGACTGTCATCTGGTGCGGGAGGTTTGGGCACTATCGGTGGGCAAGTTAGCTTTAGAACCGTTGATTTTGACGATGTGATCAAAGACGGTGATGATGGCGGTATTATTATCCGTGGTGAAACGGGTGTTGGTAAATGGTCAAACGGCAATAAAGTAAAATCAAGCTTAACCGCAGGTTATAATATCACGGATAATGTTGCTGTTATGGGGGCTATTACCAAAACCAAAACCGATGATTACCGGATGGGAAAAAAAGGCAAAAGCATTATCGGTCCAGGGCGGGCTGACCGTTCATCAGGCCGTCGTACTCCAACGAAATTTGCGGTACCAGAACATCTCCTTGATACCTACAAAACAGGCTACTCGATAGAATCGGTATTAGGTAAAATACGCTGGAATATTACTGAACAGCAAAGCCTTAAGTTCAGTTATATAAAAACAAAATCTGAATTTAACGCCGTAGATTACGCGGCTTATTCAGGCACTTACCAGCAGTACTGGCTTTTTAAAACAAACAATAAAATAGCGAATGAAAATATTAGCCTTGATTATAGTTTTAAATCAGATAGTCCATGGTTGAATCTTAATGCTAAGGTGTATCGAGCAAATACTCAATTGGATGAATACTTCCCCAAATCACCGGACATTTCACAAGGCGCCCAAGGATACTGTCAAATGTTTCCTACTAAATTTTATTTCTCGACCGGTAAGCGCTGCTCTGCACAAACATCAACTTATGAAACAGACACTTATGGTCTAGTTGTCAATAACCAATCCTTTATTGATTTTGGTGATACGCTCTTTAGTGCTAATTATGGCTTTGAAGCTGCGCTTGATACAACTAAACCACGGGAGATCAACGGGCCCGACGGTGCTGCATCAGGTATCGCGTCCACACCAGACGGTCGCCGTGCATTAACAAGTATATACTTAGATAGTCGCCTTGATTATCAAGAATGGTTATCTTTATTTGCCGGTGTTCGCTACGATAGATACAATTTACAGGGTGATGCTCGTGTAAACACTAAACTAGGAGACATTAACCCGGCGGGAATAGATGAAACTTTCACGGTTGACAACACTGACACAGGTATTTCTCCTACGTTTGGTCTATCGTTACGTCCTTTTGATTTTATGGAAATAACATCTAATTATGGCAAAGGCTGGCGACCACCAAGTTTAACAGAGACCTTAATAGCGGGAGGAACACCTAACGTAGGCGCATTTGTATCCGCTCTTATTCCAAGCCCTGAACTTAAAGCTGAAACCTCAACGAACCTTGATCTAGGTTTAAAATTTAACTTTAACCAAGTGTTAACCCAGGATGACTCTTTAACACTTGCACTGTCTCATTACCGTACCAAAATTGATGATTATATGATTATGCATTTAGGTGTGATAACTAATGATAACAAAGGAACCACGACACAAGCATTTGTGAATAGAACCGAACCAGTGAAAATAAAAGGATCTGAATTAGCCATTAATTATGATGCAGGCTTTATTTATGGGGGTGTATCAGGCTCTGTCGTTGATGTTGATGAAGGATCGCAGTGTTATAATCCGCATGTACTACCAGATGCAGTAGGGACGATTCCACAGAGTCCATGCGGTCGTACATTCTATTCTCCTTTTCCTAGTCAAGATAAGTTAACCGCTTATTTAGGTACTCGTTTATTACACAGAACTCTGGACGCCAGAGTCACCATGCGTAGGCTTTCCGATAGAAAGGGTCTTTTAGATATAAAACCTTTAAAAGAAGAACGACTCCTCGATGAAAGTTCAGGCATAGGTTACACCCGATGGGATTTAACCCTAAAGTATACGCCTGTTGAATCACTCGCCATTAGCTTATATGGCCGTAACCTCACCGATCAACAATACAGCAGCGCTCTTGGTGCATATCGAGGTGTGATCCAAGCCCCAGGGCGCAGTGTTGCAGTAGGCGTTCAATATCAGTTTTAATTAAAACGACACTAAAATTTTTAGAACGACGAAAACCATCCTGAATGTCTCAGGGTGGAAAATACAAGGAAGGAATAACACATGTCACTTAACTTAACTTTTACTGACACTTTTGTTAACACCGATTTCAATAATGATGGTATTAACAATAATACTTTGAATGATTATTTTGGTTCACTTTCAGGAACCATGTCTTTTAGCCCGTTTGCATTATTTGGTTCATTTAATGGCGGTACTTTTTCGGGTTCTCAATTTGGATTAGAAACCAACAAATCAGGTTCAGATAATGCCTTTGTCGCTTCTGCTGCGGATGGTGACAGCATAACCTATAGCTTTTTCTCTAACCCTAGCCATACCCTATATGGAGAGTTAGACAGTCTGGATCTTGGCGTTGGATTAGACAAATCTGGCCCAGAATGGAGCACAGACAGCTCTATGCTGGGTATTAATGGCTTATCTGAATTTATCAATGATGGAAGAGACGATGCCGGAAATGTTATTGCGCGAACTACCGGTAACAACGACGTGCATAATATCGTTTGGGGGTTAATGCATGGTGATACATCGGCACTAGCAACGGTAATGAGTGATGCAGGCGTTGATCTTAATGGCGCAATTACAACTGCAGGTACTGTGAGTTATGCCGCTGCTGCAGAAGCAGCTGATATGATGGAACTTGCCGCTTAATTTATAATGACAAAGCCAGCTAGTTTAGCTGGCTTTTATTATCTGAGATATTATGAATCAACACGGTTTTTTAAAAATATATCTGACACGCTCAAAGCGAATATTAGCGCATATCGCCTGCTTTACTGCAGTGACAAATATTCTTATGCTAGTACCGTCTATTTATATGCTGCAAATCTATGACCGAGTGCTATCTTCGGGTAATACCTTTACTTTATGGATGCTCACGATATTAATGATTTCACTGATATTCTTGATCGGTGGATTGGAATATATCAGACAAATTGTATTACTTTATTTGGGTAGCGGATTAGATAAAGAAACAGCACCACGAGTTTACAGTGCGGTTTTTCAACAAAAATTGACTGGCAGTAGCCAGGCTCAAGTTAATGCACTGGATGATTTAAGTACGTTACGCCAGTTTATTACCGGACAGGCCCCAGCGGCATTTTTTGATCTACCTTGGTTTCCAATCTACCTCATTGTACTATATTCCTTCCATCCTTTACTCGGACATTTTGCATTATGCAGTGCAGCAATATTGGTACTATTTGCCTATCTAAATGAAAAACTTGCCGCAAATTATATGGAAAAGGCAATGTTGGTTGGAATGGCTGCAAATTACCAATTTCAAACTCAACTACAACATGTTGAAAGTGCACATGCGTTAGGCATCAGAAAAAACCTACAAGCTCGCTGGCTTGGTTTTCAAGAAAGTTTTATCGAATCATTTGTCGGCGGTTCTAAGCGCACCACCGCATTCACACATATGTCTAAAAGCCTACGTATGATAGTGCAGTCGGGCGTACTCGGTCTAGGCGCCTGGCTGGTTATTGAAGGACAGATTACTGCCGGGATGATGATTGCAGCATCAATCCTACTCGGTCGAGTATTAGCACCTGTAGATCAATTAATTATGGCATGGAAACAGTGGATATCGGCTCGTCATGCTTATGCTAGGCTAAACGACCTACTCTCAGGTACCGAGCTTAAAAAAACTAAAATAGCCTTACCAGCACCAACTGGAGCACTGACAGTATCTGGATTAGTTTCAGCACCACCGGGCGTTAATGTCGCGACACTGCGCGGGATTAGTTTTGCATTACAGCCAGGCGATATTTTAGCTGTCAGCGGTGATTCGGGTTCAGGAAAGTCAACGCTTGCCAGAGTGCTATTGAATATCTGGCCAGCCGCACAGGGGAAGATCTATCTCGACAAATCAGAAATTAAACACTGGGATCAACAAGAACTAAGTCAATATCTTGGTTATGTGTCACAGGATTCTGAACTGTTCTCCGGATCAATCCGAGCAAATATTTCCCGGATGGCCGATGATAACGATGAGGCAGTAATTAAGGCTGCCCAAGAGGCTAGAGCTCACGAACTGATTATGTCTCTGCCTCAGGGTTACGAAACAATATTAGGTGAAAATGGCCGCGGTCTATCCGGAGGTCAAAAACAAAAAATAGCGCTCGCAAGAGCATGTTATTTACAACCTAAAATCATCATATTAGATGAACCAGATACCAGTTTAGATAAGCAGGCGCTTGCAGAATTAAAGCAGATACTACAGTCATGGTCTAAACAACAGGTTACGATCATATTGATAAGCCATGATACAGACCTAATATCAATTGCCAATAAATCTCTAGCCCTGAAACAGGGAATGCAGACCTTCTTTGGTGATAACCCTTCATTCAAGAAAACAACAAGGTCATTATCAACCAGTTATCCTTCAGCATCGAATATAAGTATTAGCTTTAAACATACGCTACCTAAGGAACAAGCTAATGGATAGTTCAAATGCAGTAACTGATGTGATAACAAAATGGCTAATATCTGGCTGGTATATTGTATTGTTTGGATTTTTAGGTTTTATTATCTGGGCAACACTTGCACCTTTAGATCAAGGTGTACCTCTGCCTGCATTTGTGGTCGTATCTGGTGACAGACAAGAGATTCAATCTCTGAATGTTGGTCGTGTAACAGCACTGCCGGTTCAGGAAGGCCAGTTCGTACAGCAGGGGCAACTATTAATTCAGTTGGACGATGCACCATTACGCTCAAAGCTAAATGCGAATCTGGTTCAGTATATAACCAAAAATGCAGTACGGTTAAGACTGCAATCAGAAAAACAAATGACAAGTGATATTGTGTGGTCAAAAGAGTTACAACAACTGGCAAGTGAGTCTCAAGTTAGCCAAGAGATTATGACTCTGCAACAAACGCTGTTATTAAGTAATCAAGCCAATTACAAGAATTCTATCGATGCCCTTCAGCAAGAAGTTAATAGTTTAACAGCCACTAAAGAAGGATTATTTTTAAGCCTTGAAAGTCGTAAAAAAGAAAGCGCGGTTCTGAATAAACAGTTTGAAAGTTATCAGTTATTACTTAAAAAAGGCTATGCCTCTGAATCAATAAAATGGGAAGCCGAGCGCACTTTAGCAAAAGTAGAGAGTGAAACCGCCAATTTACAAGGCCAAGTAAATACGGTTATTCATAATATTGCCCGAGCACAAGCAAACCGTGAACAATTTAAAACCCATAAGCAACTGAAAATAAATGAAGAACTTGCGGACGTTAGCTTGGCAGCTGAAGTTATCAAGGAACAGCGAAATCAACTACAGTTACAATTGAAAAACACCACATTACGAGCCCCGATTGCAGGTACTATCGTCGGTTTAAAAGTGTTTCGGGCAGGTAAAGTTGTGAATGCCGGGGATATATTGATGGAAATTGTACCAGTCGACTCACCACTCGTCATACAAGCACAACTGCCTATTTCACTGCGGGATAAAGTTTTTATTAATGCACCTGTGGATTTGAGTTTTGTGGCATTTAGTCAGTCAACCACCCCCAAAGTATCTGGAATATTAACTAAAATAGCGGCAGACAGTTTACGTGACCAGTATACGGGCGAGTATTTTTATCAATTAGAAGCGAAACTCAACGATGATGCAAAACAGCAATTAACTGGTCTCAAAATAGAGCCCGGCATGCCGGTACAGATTTTTGTGAAAACAGGTGAACGTAGTCTCATGAATTATCTCTTAAAACCCTTGTATGATCGGTTAAATATAACGTTTTCTGAGGGGTGAATATTAATAATTTTAGATAAATCCACTGTACTTAAATCCACTGTACTTAAACCAATTAAGACTCACTTAACTGGTCTAAGTACAGTAAAAAATAGCGCTATTATTTCACTGGCGGACGGTAAATATGTGGCTGGTCTTTATCGTATAAATACGAATCATCAAACTTCTCAGTGCCGAGTACATGACCCACTAAAATAAGTGACGTCAGGGTAAACTTCTTCGCTCTGACCTTTTCGACAATGTCTTTTAACGTACCAGTGACTTTGTCTTGATCTGGCCATGAAGTACGGTAGCAAACGGCCACAGGGCAATCTTCACCATAGAACGGGAGCAGTTCATCAACAATTTTTGCTATCTTAGTCACGCCTAAATGGATCGCGAGAGTCGCGCCACTGGCTGCTAATGCAGGTAAACGCTCACGCTCAGGGAATGGGGTTTTGCCTTCATAACGGGTAAAAATAATAGTTTGTGATACCCCAGATAAAGTTAACTCTTTACGTAACCACGCTGCCGATGCAGCTGTTGCAGTCACCCCGGGGATCACTAGATAATCGATATCCAATTGCTCTAAGCGGCGGATCTGTTCGCCAATCGCGCCGTATAAAGAAGGATCACCAGAATGCACGCGAGCAACGTCTTTACCTGCGGCATCCGCCACCCGGATATGTTCAATGATCTCATCCAAGGCGATAGGCGCGGTATCAATGATCTGCTCAGCAGTCTCTTCCACATCCGCAAATAATGCCCGGGGCACCAATGAACCTGCATATAAAATAACTGGGCAGTTATTAATTAGTTTCTGCCCTTTGACCGTGATCAACTCGGGATCACCCGGTCCTGCACCGATGAAATAAACTGTCATAATTTTTTATTATATCCTCGCGGTGTATAAATCCATTCTTTTTGGCCGTTGATGATATGACGAGACTGACTATTACCCACCGTCACCATAGTGAACATATCAACATCATCAGAATGTAGTTTATCTAATGTGGTCAGGGTAATACTTTCATCTTCACGAGTAAGTTGACGTCCTAATAATACTGGCGTATTGGCAGGGCGATATTGCAGTAAAATATCTCGCGCGGTATTAATCTGCCAATCACGTTTTTTCGATCTTGGGTTATAAAACGACACCACAAAATCCCCAGTACCACAGCTATGGATACGTTTCTCGATGGTTTCCCAAGGGGTTAATAAATCCGATAACGAGATAGTACAAAAATCATGACCTAACATAGCGCCAACACGACTGGCACCGGCTTGCATTGCCGAAATACCGGGTACCACTTCAATATCCACATCTAACCACTCAGGGTGATCTTCTAACCCTTGCAACTGGCGATCTAATAATTCAAATACCAAGGTAGCCATCGCATAAATACCGATATCACCACTTGATACTAACGCCGTATCTTTACCACTGGCGGTTAAACTCAATGCTAAACGAGCACGATCAATTTCTTGTCCGAGTGGCAAATCATGATGGATTTTACCATCACAAATCTCACCTAATAAATCCAGATACAAGCCATAAGCCACTAAATCGGTACTGGCTTTAATGGCAGCTATCGCCTTTGGTGCAACCAGGTCTTTATCACCTGGTCCGGTACCAATTAAAAATAATTTACTCATTTCATCACCTTTGTTACTGCGCTATTTTTGCTTGGATATGCTCTGGCTATTGCGCAGGTAGCTACCGCTGATTTTTGCTTGGTTAAAATTAATTCACCTTGTTGTTGGGTGATCTGCTGTACATCAAACAAGGCCGCCGATTCAGCGACCCCATATACTCCAACAACACTGTATACATAATCTGATTTAGTACTTAATAAGTCTTCCATTTCTCGTAACTGGTATTTATCCCAAGTAACAAAAGGTTTATCAATCTGTTTTGCTAATGCAATTAAACCGAGTTCATCAGCTTTAATATCAATGCTGTTAATATGACTGATTTGCGCTAAGGTTAAATTTGCTTGCGCTAAACAAGTCATTAATAATTCATGTAACTTATCTACTGGACAATGTCGCTCACAGCCCATACCAACACTGTACACCGGAGCCAAATAAGGATTAGCGGTGGTCATCACTAATTGCGCCTCAATCAAACTGGCAATATTATCAGCCCAGTCATTAGCGCCACCTTCATGACCGGATAATAACGGGATCACAAACTGCCCTGCTTCATCTAATACCAATACCGCGGGATCAGTATTTTTATGCCTTAATACGGGCGCTAATGTCCGCACCGCAATACCCGTCGCACAGATCAAAATCAGCCGTTCTCCGGCTTGAAATGCCTGCTGCACCTGTGCCGTGAACGGTTTTGGTTTAAACCAGATATCGCTTTGCTCAGGCAGTAGTTGCTGGATTTGTTTCGCTAGCTTTTCGCCCGCTTCCGTTAACGCCACAATACGGATCATGGTTTACCTCGTTGTTGCGTTATGACGAACCACAAATAAAGAAAAATACGGCCCGGCTTCATGCGCCAGCTTAGTCACGTCTTTCTCGATAATCTGTTGTTCACGGCTGATATATTCTAAATAACTGGCATCTTGGGTGCGCCCTGTTACCGCTAACGCAGTTAAAATACGCGGACGAGATTGACCCGCCTTCATGATCACCACACTGTTGTGTTCGGTTAAGGTTTGGCGTAAGAATTCATCACTATGCCGACCACTCACCACAGCAAAAGAATCTGTTAATGCCGTGAGAGGGCTCACCAATGCGGATGCCGCGGCATTAATCGACGAAATACCCGGTACCACTTCACAGACAAACTTATCTTGTAAGCGTTCTAACAAATAACTGAATGAACCAAAGAATAACGGATCACCTTCACAGATAAAAACCACATCCTTGCCTAGCGCTAATTGTTGCTGCACACGCGCCGCACCATCATCATAAGCTTGATTAGCGAAGGTACGGTCTTTACTCATTGGCATCACAATGCCGATCTCTATGGCAGGTGACTTTCTGGCGGCAATCGCGTCACTGGCGATAATTTTAGCCTGCGAGACATTATCGTCATTGGTTAAATAACAGATCACGTCCACTTGCTGTAACAAACGAAATGCTTTTAATGTCATCAGCTCAGGATCACCTGGACCAACGCCAACACCAATTAATTTACCGGACTGGTTATTTTTCATTATCGACTTCTTCATATTTGCTAAATTTAAATAAGGTCACCGGCAGGTTCGGTTTATACATTAACTGACCCGCTAATTTAGTGCCTTTGCTAATCGCTACTTGCAAGGTTTCCGTTTGTTGATCGGACAACGACTGGGCAAAATGCTGTAATTGGTACTTAGTGGTTTCCGTTACCGCACTGGCAACTAATACCCCACCAGCAGGTAATTGCTGCCAACTTAGAGCTAGCACCGACGCTAACTCGCCATCACTGCCACCAATAAATACTTTATTCGCGACTGGTAATGTCGCTAATTCAGCAGGCGCACGGCCCGCAATAATCGCTAAGTTCGCCACCACACCAAAGCGCTGTTGATTTGCGGCTAAACAACTTAACCGGGCAGGATGATGTTCAATGGCATATACTTTTGCGTCTTGCTGCCAATAGGCCAACTCAACCGCAACCCCACCGCAGCCCGCACCAATGTCCCAGATTACATCGCCTTTAGCTGGCTGCATCAGTGACAAGATCTGCAGACGCACTTCACGTTTGGTTATCATGCCTTTACCCGCTTCACGGTCAGTGACAAAGTGTTGGTCTTCAATGCCCGGAAAGTTTGGCAATATGCCGCCAGTACCAAGTGGTTCAACCACAGATACATGTAATGGGTCAAAGCTTAATGCTGATGCTGCCATTAATTGCGTAGCAGTAAATGCGCGAATACGCTGCTGGGCATAACCCAACAATTCACACACCCAAATAATCGATTGATCAAATCCGGCATTAATACATTCTTGGGCTAAATGCTGAGGCTGACTGTGTTTATCGGTCAGTATCACTAAGGTCTGCTTGGTTTTAAGACGGGGTCGAATTTTAGCTAGAGGTCGGCCATGCAAACTTAATACTTCAACATCTTGCAGTGCCAAACCTAATGCATGACAAGCCGCTTGAATACTCGAAATACCCGCATGAAACTGTAAATTATCTTTGCCAAATTTAGTCAGCAACCAACGACCAATACCATAATGTAACGGATCGCCCGAGGCTAATATCACCACACGCAGTTGCTGATGCGTCGCTAATAACGCAAGCAGTTGAGATAATGGCGGCAAGATCACTTGCTTTGCTTCAGGTTTCGCTTGAGCCTGATGCTCGTCAATATTACCCGTCAACAATTGGCTAATAACGGCGAGCTGACGGTCAGAACCAATTATCACCTCAGCTTGCTGTATGGCTTTCTGCGCAGCAGGTGTTAACAATGCGTGTTCTGCAACACCTAAGCCAATCACATCAATACAGGTTCGGCGACCTTTCTTATTAAGGTCCTTATCGCTATCTTGCATAATCTAATACCATTCGCCATTTACGCAACGTAACAAGGCATTTAAAGTCGCAGAAGTCACAGCACTACCGCCCTGACGACCAAGCAAGGTGATACATTCGATCCCCAATTTCTCATGGACATCCCACAATGCTTGTTTTGACTCTGCGGCACCAACAAAGCCCACTGGCATACCAATAATCAATGCTGGTTTTGGTGCGCCATTGGCGATCATTTCTAATAACCGAAACAATGCGGTTGGAGCATTGCCGATGAGGACGATACTGTTGGCCAGATCTTGCTGCCAAAATTCTAACGCCGCCATGGTACGGGTTTCACCTCTTTGTTTAGCGAGAGGAGGCACGCGCGGATCGTTAAGATAACAAAGTGGCGGTTGCGAGATCATGCGTTTGGTAATACCGTGGCGCACCATTTCTACATCACATAGAATAGGCGCTTGTGCATTGATAGCGTCGATACCACTTGCGCAAGCATTACGGCTAAAATGAACTTGCTCGCTTACCTCTGGTATACCAACACTGTGCACAATGCGCATCACCACTTGTTGCTGCTCTTTACTCAAATGGTCTAATGCAGTTAATTGGCGTATTTGGCGAAAGCTTTCTTGCTCAATTTTCTGTGGTCTAACTTCGTAATTATAATCCATATAATACTGCTACTATTCTTGTTAATTGGTTAAACCAATTAATCTGTTAAAAGGCTAATAAGTTAAAAGGTTAAAAATCGCTGACAAACAAACGCATGACATTCGTCTCGACTGGTAAATTCAACATCCGCTGGCGGTAAGCTTGGCCGTGTTTGCATAAATACCGGTATTCCTAATATCCGCGCTGCAGTTAACTTCGCAATAGTCGAATCACCACCACTGTTTTTCGTGATCAGCGCATTGATACCGTAATGCTTAAATAAGGACATTTCGTCGTCAACCGCAAATGGCCCGATTGCTTTTAGCCACTGCATGGCTGGTAATAATGCAGTTTTGGGTTTGACTGCAGTACGCACTAATTGCGGTAATAACAGCAATGAGGAATCCGCTATTAAACGGAGTAATTGCGGCTCTAGTTGCCCGACAGTGAAGAAAGGACAGAGCTGGCTAGCCTGTTCTGATTCAACGCTGGCTTGTGCTTGTAACAAGGTTAATAATTGTGGCCAGCTAGTGAATGTTTGCCAATTATCATCGCGTCCTTGCTGCCATTGCAGGCGATGAAAACGCCAATAAGGTAAGCCACAATCTTTGGCAACTTGCGCAGCAGTGCTACTCATCTGTTGCGCATAAGGGTGGGTCACATCTAAAATTGCGGTGATGTTTTGCGTATTAATATACTGCGCTAATCCGCCAAACTGGCTAAAACCACCGCTGACTATTTCACATCCGACATTCGGCACACGTACCAGTCCCGCGACGCTATAAATCAAGGGAATATGACTGGCGTGTAATTTTGTTGCCAGTTTTCGGCCATCGGCAGTGCCACCGAGTAATAATAATTTCATTCTGACTTAGTTATGATCAGCAAAGCCAATCAAATCTCCCTGTCGGTTAATAACCCATATTTCTAATTCTGTATGTGCCGGTATTTTACTGCGCACCTGTGTAAATGCAGCCTGACACACAGCAGTCGCCAAATCAATTTTATGCGTATAACAATGGTTTAACGCTTCAATCGAGGTATTCGAATTGACCATCAAGGTCATTAATTCAGGACTTGCACCTTGTTGCTGGGCGAGCTCCGCTAAAAAAGGTAGATCAATAGCAGAAACCTTACTGTGCAGATTCCATTTACCCATGGCTAGTTTACTTATTTTGCCAAAACCACCACAAAGACTCAGTTTGCTCACCGGCACTTTTTTAAGGTGTTTTATTACCGCCCCAACAAAGTCGCCCATCTCAATTAGCGCGATATCGGGCAGCTGATAATAGGCTTTAATTGCATCCTCACTGCGATTGCCTGTGGAGGCGGCAATGTGGGTATGACCATTGGTCGTGGCCACATCCAGACCTTGAAAAATCGAGGCTATATACGCAGAACAGGAAAAAGGGCGAACAATCCCTGACACACCTAAAATAGATAAACCACCAACAATACCCAAACGGCCATTCATGGTTTTCAATGCAATCTGTTCGCCATTTTCAACACCTACCGCGACTTCAAAGCCACCTTTATAATCGTGTTCAGCCGCCATAAATTGCAAGTGTTCAGTCATCATTTGGCGTGGCACCGGATTAATTGCCGGTTCACCCACAGCCAGAGCAAGTCCTTCACGAGTAACGATGCCAACACCTTTAGCAGCTTTAAACACAATGCCTGATTGCGGCGTTAGCGTTAACTCTACAAATATTGTCGCACCGTGCGTCACGTCGGGATCATCACCCGCATCTTTGGTCACATCAGCACGTGTGCTCAGAGGTGACAAAAAATGGTATTGAATAATGCTCAGGTCAACAACCTTACCTTTGGGTAACGTCACGTTGACCGTATCAGTTGTGGTTTGACTAAATAAATGATGCGCAGCAGCCACACAACAGGCAGTTGCACAACAACCTGTTGTTAAACCGGTTCTTAGTTTTTTACTGGTTTCATCACTCTCTGGCCACATAAAATTAAACCGCTTGGTACAGCCAGAAACAGCCTAACAAGGTTGAAGCTAACGCGATCACACGACGGCTCCAATAAAATAGCATATCATAGCGCTGTTTTAATAAACCTTGCAGTGAGCCAAGACCCAAGCCAAACGCCATCATAGATAACATCACGCCAATCGAAAACATCAACAGATAGCCAATCACTACAGATAACTCGGTTTGTCCGATAGCAGGGATCAACGCCAGTGCCGGAGCACTCCCGGCTAGACCATGTAAAACACCAACCATTACCGGTAAATGACCGTCTTTGGTCGCGGTTTGCTCTACATCTTTACCATGTTCATCATGGTGCCAATGACTGTGTTCGACATCGCCATGACGATGCTTAGTTATCACTACTTTTTGTTGTCTAAACTGCCAAAATGAATACAGTCCTAACACGATAAGCAGTACGCCAACACTCATCTCGGCAACATGAATTAATGCTTCAGGCAGTGCAATACCAAGACCAAATAACAACAAGCCACTGATGACCAACACACTGCCATGACCAATCGCCCAGTTAGCACTGAACAATACTGTTCGGCGTAGGCTTGGTTTCTGATTACTCAGACTGGAAACCGCCATCACATGATCCGCATCCAGCGCATGCATCATACCTAGGGTAAAACCCAATAAAATAATCGGTAACTGTTCAATTAACATAAGTCTATAATTCCTTAAAAAGTGCTGCGATAGCCTGTGGATTGGATGGAAAAAATAAATGTAAGTAACTGGCGGTGATATTGCCGACGCGATAAATAGCTTCACCCGGTGCCGGATGTTTAGGACGACGGCCGATAGCAATCGGCTCAGGTGTATCAAAACTTAATGATCGGTGATGAGAGTGACCACGAATATCGCCTTCCGGTAACGGTGCTGTTTGCATGCCTTGACAGCCACCACGCTCACGCATTTGACCTTTACCTTGCAGTAATCCCAACATGGTAAATGAGTTATCTTGCAAGTCAGCCAACGACTCAAGGCAATACAAGAATCCACCACATTCAGCCAAAATAGCGCTATCGGTTTGGGCAAAGTCACGAATCGATTGCAACATAGATAAGTTACTTGTCAATTTATCGACATGCAGTTCTGGATAACCGCCCGGTAACCACAACGCATCCGCTTCTGGCATCACTTCATCATACATAGGTGAGAAAAATACATAACTCGCGCCCAGATCGGTTAGCAAGCGTAAATTAGCATCATAGATAAAACTAAACGCGGTATCTTTAGCGATCGCAATGATCTTTCCAGCCAGTTCTGACGCTATTGGTAATAATTTATCCTTCGCAACAGGATGAAACTCAACCGGTTTTACCACATCAAGAATATGCTTTAAGTCCGATGCTTCAATCCAGTCGATACCCGCTGCTAATTTTTGTTTCAATTCTACCTGGATCTCTTCCGCTTGCACCAAGCCAAGGTGTCGCTCGGGTAACGTGATCGTATCGGTACGCTTTAATGTAGCCAGTAACGGCAAACTTGCAGGCAGGGCATCACGGATCAATTGCGCATGGCGTTCACTGCCACAATTATTGGCAATCAGTCCGGCAACATCAAAATCATCGCGGAAATTAGCTAAACCGACTGCGATTGCAGCCGCAGTTTGTGCCATGCCTTTTACATCCATCACAATCGCAATCGGAATACCAAAATGCGCAGCAAGATCGGCACTTGATGGATCACCATCAAAAATCCCCATCGCCCCTTCGATTAAAATAATATCGGCCACCAGCGCCGCTTCATACATTTTTTGCTGGCAATACTCAGGGCCGCCCATCCATAAATCTAACGGTTCAACAGGTTGCCCAGATGCCTGCCGTAGTATTTGTGGATCGAGATAATCAGGACCCACCTTAAATACGCGAACCAGTTTGCCTTGCTTGGTCAACATGGAGGCCAATGCGGCAGTGATCGTGGTTTTACCTTGGCTAGACGAAGGTGCCGCTAATATTAGTGCAGGACAAAGAACTCTGGTCATTGATTACAACTCTTACAACAAATGGTGATGTTAGGAAATACAGCTATTTATTTAAGCTAAATTTAAGTCGGTAGTACTAAATATTCACAATCGAGCTGCAGGGCAATTTCAGCTCCACGGCCACGTTTAATGGCACTGTCTTCAGTATCTATCAACACGGTATGACCCGTTAATTTAAGATCATCCACATCTTGGTTAATACGCCCATCAGTCAGTAAATAATTGCGAAACGCTAACCCGTCTTGTTGTTTTTGGCTGTTAGCTTGATAGGCACGTACTTGCGTTAACATTTCCCGAATTGGGGTGCCACCGCCAGCGGTAATACTATCAAGCAGATGCTGAATATATTTTGGTGCTTTTTGCTTTGGCATAACAGCTTCAATCGCATCGTTACCAAAACCAAAAATACACAACAACTCACGTTGTTTATAAGCCTGCTCAGCAATATGCATGATGGCCGCTTTGGCACGCGATAATTGTCGCTTTTTTAATGTCGAGCCCGAGGTGTCCAATAAAATAACATGTAATATTGGCTGGCCTATCTTGGCTTTTTTAAAGCGTAAACCCGCTGGAGGCCAACGCCCTAATGACGCAACCAAAGTAGCAAACCAATCGAGAGAAGCGGTGGTGTTCTGGCTAGCTTTTTGCCCACCTAACACCGCACCATTATTATTTTTTGATGCTAAGGCAAGTTTATCGGTTAGTTTTTTTTTAGCGTCTTGTTGTTTAATCGGTAGCTCTACAGCCAGAATATTGGTCATTGGCTGAGAAACCGCAGGCATACTGCCCCATTCGCTACTGTCGCTTTGCTGCTGCGTATTTGAACCAGCTGGTTCAGGCAAAGTCGATGGCGGCGAAAATTGTGACGCTTGTGGGTATGTCGACTCTGGCCGAGAAAATGCTGATGTCGAGGGTGGCGGCTGGTGTTGATTATTTTCTGCTGGCGGTGGTGATTGTGGATATTGTGATGGAGATTGTCCCGCATTACGGCGATGGTTTAATACCAATTCTTCAACCGCGAGGATATCCACTTTCGTCACTTCCGCATGACCTTGCCAAGCTGCATGGGCAAGCGCGGTTTTAAACCAAACGATATCAGCACGTAAACCGTCAACATTCGCATCATGGCAACGTTGGGCAATAAACTGACGTAATGCCAGCGAACAACTCACTTGCCCAAGTAAGGCCTGAGCGTTGGTTATATCTTGTTGTAACTGCTGCTGTTGGTCTGCGTATTTCGCTATAAACGCGTTAGGGTTTTGATCGAACGCTTCACGTAAACAGACAATTTCAACCCGTTCGTTAATGCTGTATTGCGCTGATAACTCAACAGATAAGCCGAATCGGTCTAATAGCTGGGCGCGTAACTCGCCTTCTTCAGGGTTCATTGTACCTAATAATATAAAGCGGGATTCGTGTTGATGGCTGATCCCGTCACGCTCAATATAATTGATGCCACTGGCCGATACATCTAATAATAGATCCACCAGTGAGTCTGCCAATAAATTAACTTCATCAACATACACAATACCCTGATGAGCCTTGGCCAGAATACCCGGTTTGAAATTAACTTTTTGCTCGCTCAATACCAATTGTAAATCCAATGTACCCACTAACATCTCTTCTGTCGCAGAGAGCGGTAAGGTAACAAAGCTTTGTAATTCATTCGGTAATATGTCTGCAAAACCGCGGGCTAACGTAGATTTAGCCGTACCGCGTGGGCCATTCACCAATACCCCGCCAATACCAGGATTAATCGCCGCCAGGATCAGTGCTGTCTTAAACAGTGACTGACCCGATACGGCCGTAAATGGAAATTTAACTCGGGACATCAGCAATATTTAACCTTTCTCTTTTATTATTTATTATTTATTATTTATTATTTATTATAATCTAGCGTGCAACGAACTTTTCAGCATCCACGCACAAGACATCCCGAGGGCTATCCAAAAAATAAAATTACTGACAGTCGTCGCCACAATAAACTGCTGATGTAATTCAGTCAGCGCCATGACAGCATGGGCATCCGGATTCGAAAACAGTGGTCCATCAATGTGCGGCGCACCCACAACGAAGGGCAATGCCAGACTAAGTAAACCTAATAATTTAAATTTAACAGGGGCGAATACAAACGTAACTAAACTAATCGCTGCGCCGCAAACGGCCAACAGCCACCAAGATTGACGATGCTCAAGTAAATCAGCAGAAGAACCCGGTACCTCAGGTGGTAAGCCGACACCAGGCACCACAAAAAAGATAAAGTACCCCGCTAATCCCCAGAGTATACCTTGCAACTTAGTCAGTTTAACCAAACCACGAGATTCAAACTGACTCATGACAACTAACAACATACAAGCAAAACCAATGGCAGCTAATACATTCGCCAACACAGTATAACCAACACGCTCAACACCATCTTCGGGTCCCCACGCTTCATCACTGTGATGTGATCCGACATCCATATGTCCATGCATTATTTGTGCTGGCTCACCAGCCACTTCATATACTTCGGCATCTAACAGGATCGGAGTAACACCAATGACTTGGATTGCACTCAATAATAGGCCCGTAAGCATACCGATCATCACGGCACTAAACATAATACGACGAAAAAACATCAAACAAACTCCAATAAATTCATCACTAAATAATCAATAACAACCTTCAATAGCAACACTGAATAATTAATGACAAGGGAATGAAATTGAATGACGCGTATCGTGCGCAGCGTTATGTACTATTTGCATCGGTGCAAAGCCAACAGCAAAAATGATTAACGCACCAAATGCAAATATAGCAGCATGCTGTAATGATTCAGAGCGTGTTAAAGGCGTTGTTTGAGTAGAATTTATTACTTGATTTGTCGTCACTGATGTTGGCATAAAAAACCCTAGGCACGTCATTGTGCTGATGATGAATAAAGATCTAATGTAGATAATGTTTAAAAAGGGCTCAAAAGTACTTTACTACCATGATCAACCTGATCGTAAATACGACACTTATATCATCCTTTATAGCGGCAAAATAATACTATTATAGTCGCTAACAAGCAAGCCAGTCGCCACGTTGGCTAACGATATAAACTCATCCACTATCAACAAGATAATCAACTTTTAAAGCATTAAACACCAACTGGAAAGTAAAATTCAAATTTTAAAACTTAAATTTAAATAGCATGCAATTCAAAACTCCAAACCCAAACCTAACGATTGTTCAGCGTTTCACTATCATGATAAAATTATGACTTCTTATATCTCGCAATATGTAACCTATTAATCATGAAAACGTTATTTTTTCTCGCCCGTCATGGTGAAACCCTGTGGAATAAGCAACAAAAACTCCAAGGTCAGTTAGATAGTCCACTGACCGAAGCAGGCCTATTGCAAGCCCAGCAACTCGCCCAGCAACTAGCAACACCAGCCATAGATCGTATTATCAGTTCGCCACTGCCACGGGCAGAGATGACCGCCAATATAATTAATCAAACGCTTAGTCTGCCACTACAGCAACATCCAGCACTCATCGAACGACACTTTGGTGACTGGCAAGGTTTACTCATTTCTGAGGTCAGCACACATTCCGATTACAATAATATATTTTTGCAAGTGACCGCAAATGCACCGCCAAATGGTGAAACGGGCGAAGCTTGTGCCCTGCGTTTCAAAAGTGCATTGATTGAAATTGCCGAAGCCTATCCACAACAAACCATTTTAGTCATGACCCACGGTGATATTTTACGCTGTTTCTTAGCGCAGGTTAATCAAGCCTCTGCCAATGATGAATTGCCGTTATATGCGAATTGCAGTGTAGCCACCACCGCGTTTGATCATCTTAAGCAGTCTTTTGCTATTAGCGGTACCCTGCAAGCATGAATGATTATATGACCGGCAGCCTGATCCTTATCGCTGCATTTATACTTGATATATTACTGGGTGAGCCACGTCGTTATCACCCGTTAGTCGGCTTTGGTAATTTAACCCAAAAACTAGAGCGCATATTAAATAAAAAGAGTAATAACAAAAGTAATAACAAAGGTAATGACAAACCTTGGCGGACTCGACTCTTCGGCATTTTAGGCTGGTCTTTGCTGACCCTTCCCCTGCCCTTGGGATATTATCTATTGCATCAAGATACACTGTTATTCTGGTGCCTCGACGCTGTCATTGTCTATTCTGCTATTGGTTATAATAGTCTGGTTAAACATGCTAAACAGATAGCAGTACCCTTACTCAATGGTGATATGCAACAAGCACGGCATTTTTGTTCTTACATAGTAAGCCGAGATACCAGCAATCTGAGCGAACAAGAAATTGCGCGGGCGACTACAGAGTCGGTATTAGAAAATGGCCATGATGCGGTCATTGCTTCTTTAGTCTGGTTTGCGATTGGCGGTGCGCCCTTCGTGATCTTACATCGCTTGGTGAATACCCTAGATGCGATGTGGGGTTATAAGAATCCACAGTTTTTATATTTTGGCTGGTGCGCAGCCCGGATGGACGATTTACTCGGCTGGCCAACCGCAAAAATATCGAGTTTACTGTATGCAAGTCAGGCCTTATGGTGTCGCCATACCAGCATATTCAACGCACTGCGCAACGGCTGGTGCCAAGGTCGACAATATAAAAGTTTAAATGGTGGTTGGGCAATGGCAACAGGTGCAACCGTATTGAATGTATCATTGGGTGGGCAAGGTATTTATGATGGCAAAGTTGTTGAATCAGTCACCCTAGGTCAAGGTCCGCAAGTTACTACTACAGATATTGTTCCCAGCTTAAATTTAGTCCGTAATGCTGCCATTATTTTTATCATCAGCTGTTTCTTGGTTAGTTTGATTGCCGCGGTATAACCGGTTTTATTTAAACTTAGATTCAAATATTGAATAAGCGCTTATTCAAGTAAACACTGACTCAATAAACACTAGCCTAAAAAGAGCAAACAAGGAATTTTAGATGACATTAGTGCACGGAGGGCAACTGCAACAAGTTGCACTGCAATATGCGAGACCCATTGCTGACTGGTTAGATCTATCCACTGGTATCAGTCCATCCAGCTATCCGATACCGACCATTCCAACGCCTGTTTGGCAACAACTACCACAACCAAGTCCGTCACTGCTTAATGCTGCGAAACGCTATTACGGTACGACTAATATTGTCGCCACCAGCGGCAGCCAAGCTGTGATCAAACAACTGCCAACGATATTTAAACAGCACGTAGCTGAGCAACTCATATCAGAACAACTCATATCAGAACAAAGCACAGGTACTAGCACAGTATGGTTACCGCTAGTCGGTTATAAAGAACATGAAAGAGCCTGGCGTGAACAAGGTTTTACCATCCAGCAATACACTCAACTACCGACTAGCGCGCAATTAACAGCACACTGTATTGTCGTGGTGATCAACCCCAATAACCCGACGGGCGAACTTTTCAGCCGTAATATGTTACTGGCATTACTGGATAACATTCAAACGCTAAAAGGATGGTTGATCCTTGACGAGGCTTTTATGGATGTCGTCGAGCCCAGTCAATCTATTATTGCGCACACAGATAATCCGCACCTATTGGTATTGCGTTCTGTGGGTAAATTTTTTGGTTTAGCGGGGATCCGTCTGGGTTTTTTAAGTGCGCATCCGCAGTGGTTACAAGCATTAGCACAATTATCCAGTCCGTGGGAAGTCAATGGACCTGCGCAATATATTACCGAAATCGCGTTAATGGATACGCAATGGCAACAGCAGCAATTATTAAGTCTCATGGCTTTATCGGCCACACTAGAGCTATTGTTGATGACTACGTTTGCTTGTCCTGTCGCAGGCTCTGCGTTATTTAAAACCATACCGTTAGACAACGCGCCAGAAGTATATGCATTATTGTGTCAACAAGGGGTTTATGTACGCTTGTGTGATGAACAGAATGCGTTACGGTTTGGTATACCGGACCAGAATGGATTAGTGAAATTGACCAAAGTATTGCAGCAACTCGCTAAGTAATAATAATAATAAGAAGAAGAATTAACATCGCGAGTAACTTGAATATAACGCCATTAACCACAAGTGATAATGACGTTTACAGCCGGATATTTACCAGTATTGGTTATTTTAATCGAGCAAAACCAGCGTCTAAATCAGCGATCAGATCTTCAACGTCTTCCAAACCGATATGTAAACGTACCAAGGTACCGGTGAAATCAACATCACCTGCTGGACGAATACGGTTTAGTTCTGAAGCTTGGTTCGTCAAGATTAATGACTCATAACCGCCCCATGAATACGCCATACTGAAATGGGCAAAGTTATCTAAATAGTTAGCCAGTTGTTCATTGCTTAATTTGTCTTTTAAGATAAACGAGAATAAACCGTTACAACCGTTAAAGTCACGTTTATAGAATTCATGGCCTTTACAACTTGGTAATGCAGGGTGATTAACACGCTCGACTTCTGCACGGGTGCTTAACCAGTTAGCCACTTGAATACTTGCCGCTTCATGCTGCTTTAAACGTATACCCATAGTACGTAAACCACGGCTCGCCATGTACGCAGTATCAGCATCAACCATTTGCCCCATTAAATACGACTGTTCACGGAGTTGTGCCCAGCAGCGTTCATTAGCCACCGCAGTACCTAACATGTAATCAGAATGGCCAATGATGTATTTAGTACCAGCTTGAATTGAGATATCAATATCATGTTCAAGGGCTTTGAATAATACCCCTGCCGCCCAGGTATTATCGATCATGATGATCACGTCAGGATTTACCGCGCGCACCGCTTTTACAATCGCCGGAATGTCTTGTATTTCCATCGTGATCGAACTTGGGGATTCTAAAAATACCACGCTGGTATTCGGTTGCATTAACGCTGCAATGCCCTCGCCTAGCATAGGATCATAATAGGTCGTCGCTACGTTCATTTTAGCTAACATGACATTACAAAAATCTTGCGTTGGTTCATAGGCCGCACCGGTCATGAGAATATGCTCACCCGCGCTTACAAATGACAAGATCGAATTGGTCACTGCAGCTGCGCCACAAGGATAAAGCGCACAACCTTCGCCACCTTCAAGCTCGGTCATCGCTTGCTGCAGAGAGAAATGAGTTTGAGTGCCACGACGACCGTAAAATAGTTCACCGTCAGCACGTTTTGCTGTTGCCGCTTTTTTCGCTTTAACTGAGTCAAATACAATTGATGATGCACGTTGAACAACGGGGTTCACTGCACCGTGTGAGAATTTTTTATCGCGTCCTGCCGAGACAAGTTGTGTAGCTAATTTATCTGAACTCATATTAATGTCTTTCCCTGCTCATTGGTATTTTTATAAAATGGTGAACGATGAAAACACAGTAGCGAAAGATAGAGTGGCAGGCAATGAATAATATTGGTTGTGGCTGGATAAAATAAAACCCCGGGCCAATTTTCCAAAGAAAATCAAACCGGGGTTTAATCGTACTTATTAGCAGAGGCTCTCTAGACGAGAAAGTTACTGCTTACGATTCTTTAGCAGCCTCACCTTGCTTGGCAAAGTATTCTTTGGTTAACTTGAATACCACAGGGCTAAGTAGCGCCAATGCGATCAAGTTAGGCAGCGCCATCATCGCATTTAATGTATCCGCAAGTAACCACACAAAGCTGAGGGAGCTTGTCGCACCGATAGGCACGGCAATGATCCACAAGATACGGAAAGGTACAATCGCTTTCACACCAAATAGATACTGCACACATTTTTCGCTGTAGAAGCTCCAACCAAGGATCGTAGTGAACGCAAATACCGACAGGGCAATAGCAACAATGTAGTTACCCATACCTGGCAACGCGCTGGCGAAAGCAGCCGACGTTAATGCTGCGCCCGTGTCGCCCGATGTCCAAGCACCAGTAACAATAATCGCCAAACCAGTAATAGTACAAACGATAAGGGTATCAATAAAGGTACCTAACATCGCGATAAGGCCTTGTTGTACCGGATCGTTAGTCTGTGCAGCAGCATGTGCAATTGGCGCACTACCTAAACCGGCTTCATTCGAGAACACACCACGAGCGACACCGAAACGAATCGCAGCCCAAACCGCAGCACCAGCAAAACCACCTTCGGCAGCAACTGGCGTAAATGCACTTTCAAAAATTAAGGCGAATGCAGCTGGGATCTCGCTCGCATTCATGAATAGAACCACACAACCAGCACCGATATAGAAGATCGCCATTAACGGGACTAATTTACCAGCGACATCAGCAATACGCTTTACGCCGCCCATTAAGACCAGACCCACTAATACCATCATCACCAGGCCTGAAGCCAATGGTGGTATACCAAAGCTGCTCGATAATGCAGCAGATACCGAATTTGACTGTACTGTGTTACCAATACCAAAACCAGCGATAGAACCAAAGATAGCAAACGCAGTGCCTAACCAAGCCCACTTACGGCCTAAACCATTTTTGATGTAGTACATCGGACCACCAACGAAGTTACCATTAGCATCCTTTTCACGGTATTTAACCGCACAAACAGCTTCAGCAAACTTAGTCGCCATGCCCACTAACGCAGTGCACCACATCCAAAATAGTGCACCCGGTCCACCTAAGAAGATCGCCGTTGCGACACCGGCAATATTACCGGTACCGATCGTGGCAGAAAGTGATGTCATTAACGCATTAAACGGGGTGATTTCACCTTCGCTTTTAGCACCAGCAGAACGTCCGACCCAAAGTAGCTTAAAACCAGTACCTAATTTTAAAATAGGCATCAATTTCAGTCCCAAAGATAGGTATAGCCCTACCCCAAGGATCATGACAAGCATAGGTACGCCCCACACCACACCATTTACCGCAGAAATAAAATTTGTTAAAGCTTCCATTTACATCCCTTCCTTAAAATTCATAATTCTGATAACGCACATTATCAGGCTATATATTCAACAAACAGATAAACATAATACCCACAACTGTTTAACATGCAACCAAGTATCGGCAAATTAACATTAACAAGTATTATATTTTGAATGGCAACAATCCTAGCTACAAGGCTATAAATTCATTAAACATTTTACAAGCAAACAGCCAGAAGCCCCTCCAGTAGTGACACTCATAAAAACTACACCCTGTTATATACATGACAATCTGCTGCTAATTAGTAATGATTTTAAACACATAAAAAAAATATAAAACAAACAATAAGTAAACACCTAGTTAACAGTTTAAGTATAAAAACATGTAAATGTAGGTAAAAAAATGACCTAATGAGACATGTTGTTATTTTAATAAACGGTAAGGCTAGGTCATGAATAATTTAAGAATGCAGAATAAATTACTACTGATTGCGATAGTTCCCATGGTCATTGCATTGTTAATGGCATTGGCAATAATCACTAATTTACAAGCTAACGCAGTAACAAGCATGATCGATGACCATGATTCACTTTTACGTTCAGAGCGTCAGACACAAATCAGTCACGTGGTAAAAATAACCCAGAAAATAGTACAGCGAGAAATCGCCAACGCAGTAGCTCAAAATAAAACCCAACATCAAATATTAGCCGATGTTCGCCATCTCCTTAAACGTGCCCGTTATGGCGATAACAACCTCGGATATTTCTTTATTTACGACAGCAAAGGTTACAATATTGCCGATGCGAGCAACGAAAAAAATCAAGGTCAAAATCGCTTCGAACTGCAAGACAAAAATGGCGTAATGCTGATCCAAGCACTAATCAAAGCCAGCCAGTCAGGTGGCGGTTTTGTTGAATATGTTTACCCCAAGCCTGGTACTGATACGTTACAACCCAAGTTAAGTTATTCTGTCCCCATTGCTGGTACCGATTGGTTTATCGGCACCGGTGTTTATATTGATGATATTGAAAAAGATTTAGCGACGTTCAGTGAGTCAGCATGGCAACAACTTTATACTCAAATACAATCCGTTATTAGCAGTGCGATTGTGCTGGTTATTCTCACCAGTTTACTGATGTTATGGATCGCCAAACGCGTTGCGAATCCCATTAATGAGATGCTCCATACGCTCAATGATATTGCTGACGGAGAGGGTGATTTAACGCGTCGCTTAGATATTAAAGGCAGTGACGAGATCGCTCAATTGGGCGCTGCATTTAATCGTTTCACGTCTAAATTACAGCGTATTATCTGTGCTGTAGCTAACGTTAGCCATCAAGTCACTGACTCTGCGAATAGCTTAAGTCAGCAAACCCAAAAGACCACCGAACAACTCACGATTCATAACAATGAGACTGACCAAGTCGTTACCGCGGTTACACAAATGAATGCCACAGCTAATGATGTCGCTGAAAACGTCACCCAGGTCGCTGACGCAACCCAATTAGCAGCCCAAGATTCTTTATTAGCACAAGATAATGTGGCTACATCAAATACCGCAATCACCAACCTCGTTAATGAAGTTGAGCAAGCCAGTGGCCATATGAATTCACTGCATGAGCAATCACAAAAGATTGACCATGTATTACAAGTGATCGGCGCGATTGCCGAGCAAACTAACCTATTAGCACTGAATGCCGCGATTGAAGCTGCAAGAGCTGGCGAGCAAGGCCGTGGTTTTGCCGTCGTTGCTGATGAGGTGCGTAGTTTAGCAAGTCGGACACAAGACAGCACATTAGAAATTAAAGTGATGCTTGATGGCTTACATCAATTTGTCGCGCAAGCGGTTAGCGCCATGAACACCAGCCAAGAAACCAGTGTTCACGTGATGCAATCATCAACCCAAATCAGCGGTAGTTTGTCAGCCGTCACCGATGCTGTTGACGTAATTAATGATATGACAACGCATATTGCCACCGCCGCAACAGAGCAAAGTTCAGTAACCGATGAAATAAACCGTAACATGATCAACATTCGAGATGTGGTCACCCAATTATTAGCATCAAGTCATGAAACCACACAAGTTTCCACTGACTTATCGGCCGCAGGCGATGAATTAGAAACACTGCTCAGCCAATTCAAGCTCGCGTAGCACAAGCATGGTATTAATCTGTCCGCGATGATGTCCATGAACCATTACCATGAACAAAGACCGTGAACAATTACCATGCACAAAGACGCGGGCACGGTATTAATGAACTAGAATATAGGTAACATGATTGTGAGATGTTACCTATGTATTATTTGCTGATAGGCATGCTATTGATTTACAGCAGTATGTTAAATGCTAACGTTGTTGAACCTGCTGAGCCCGTCACCAACAACGTCGCTATTGCTGTGCCCGTATTAACCATCAAAGGTGCTATCGGCCCTGCTGTTAGTCATTATCTTACCAGCGAAATTAACCGTGCGAATCAGCAAAGCAGTACTGATACGGACAACAACAGTAATTCAACAGCTCCGTTAATCATCATTACTATCGACACCCCTGGGGGGTTAGTCTCCAGCTTACGAGATATAAACCAAGCTATCTTAAACTCAGATATCCCGATTGCCTGTTTGGTTCACCCTCCCGGAGCAAGAGCCGCCAGTGCAGGTACCTATATTCTCTATGCCTGTCATATCGCAGCGATGGCAACGACGACCACTTTAGGAGCCGCTACCCCAGTCAGTATTGGTAATCCATTACCCTCTGGTGACAAGAAGCCAGCTAATCCTTACCAACCGACACCAAACTCGGATAACAAACCCAATACCCAGCCAGATGAATTTGCTCCTGATACTGACGAGCCACAACCCTCTCCCAAGCCATCAGGCTCACCTCCAAAGGCTGAAAAAACAGCCATGGAAAAGAAAGTACTTAATGATGCCGTTGCCTATATCCGTTCTTTAGCACAACTACGTAACCGTAATGTCGAATGGGCAGAATTAGCGGTGACAGAGGCCGCAACACTCACGGCCGTTGAAGCATTAGATAAAAACGTCATTGATCTGTTAGCACAATCGCCACAACATCTATTAAAAAAACTTGATGGTCAACTCGTTACCATCAAACAACAGCAAAGATTACTGACATTAACCAACAGTCCACTGGAACTACGTAAACCCAATTGGCGCAGCAACTTTATCGGCACTATCACCGACCCAAATATCGCTTATATACTGATGTTAATTGGGGTATACGGCATCTTACTCGAATTCTACAGCCCGGGAATTGGGATCGCCGGTGTAACAGGGTCGATCTCCTTGTTCATTGCACTATATGCCTTCCAGCTGTTACCGCTCGATTATGCCGGACTGGCGTTATTATTACTGGGCATTGCATTGCTCATCGCAGAGTCAATGTCGCCGAGCGTGGGCATTTTTGGGCTCGGCGGTCTCATTGCTTTTACCCTAGGTTCCATATTTTTATTTGATACTGATCTACCGCAATTTCAAGTATCCATACAACTTATCGCCGCCCTTGCCGTCGTCTCATTGCTGTTCTTTATCTTTATATTTGGCTATTTATGGGATATACGCAAAAACAAAGTGGTCAGTGGTAAAGAAGCATTAATTGGCGCTGAAGCCACCATAGATATAGGGTTCATTGGCCAAGGTTATATTAATATCAATGGTGAGCGTTGGGCGGCGTATTGCCCACAGCAATTGATCGCAGGACAAGTGGTAGAAATCAATGGCATTGATGGCTTAACCCTGATCCTATTGCCTATCACAGAGTTGGAGGTTAATGATGCAAGCAATCCTCAGTAGCGGCATGTTATTTACCGGAGCAATCATATTCTTATTACTCCTGTTAATCATCAGCATGTTTCGGATCTTACGTGAGTACGAACGTGGGGTGATCTTTTTTCTCGGTCGTTTTGAAAAAGTAAAAGGGCCCGGTCTGATCATCGTGATACCAATCATTCAGCAAATGGTACGCGTCGATTTACGTACCGTGGTAATGGATGTACCCAGTCAGGATGTCATCAGTCGCGATAATGTCTCGGTGCGGGTAAATGCGGTAATTTATTTTCGAGTCATTGATTCGCAAAAAGCCATTATCAATGTCGAAAACTTCCTGCAGGCGACATCACAACTCGCACAGACCACATTACGTTCGGTATTAGGCCAACACGAGTTGGATGAAATGCTGGCCAACAGAGAGGTGCTCAATGTCGATATTCAAGAGATCTTAGATTCACGCACCGATGGCTGGGGGATCAAGGTATCTAACGTCGAAATAAAGCACGTTGATTTAAACGAAACCATGATCAGAGCAATCGCACGTCAAGCGGAAGCTGAAAGAACACGACGGGCAAAAGTTATTCATGCTTCAGGGGAAATGGAAGCCTCCGACAAATTGGTACAAGCCGCAGCGAAACTAGCCGAAGAGCCAAATGCAATCCTACTACGTTATCTGCAAACGTTAACCGAGATCGCCAGTGAGAAAAACTCGACCATTTTATTTCCAATGCCAACTGAATTACTCGCCAATTTAATGCCGGGGAAAATATCGAAAAGTAAAGATGAAGAATGACCCAAAAGTAATCCTATTCGTGGTTTTAACTACGATGATTTATTTACTCGAAATGTAATAAAGGCGAGGCAATTAAAGTAAGGTTGCTGTTGTTGGCATGGATGCCAACCTCAAGCCCCCATGGATGGGTTCACGGCGGGCAAGCCGTCTTTAATCGCCTCAACTGACAGCCTGCACCTTTTGTCTTTTAATGTTTATAATCATTATTATCTTTCTCCCAGAACGCAAAAAACCAGCCGAAGCTGGTTTTTTCATATTAACTAATCTTTTTATTTAACTGATAAGAAGATTATCAATGAAGTTCTAAATTAGAAT
>NZ_JABSQR010000040.1 GCF_013215705.1 Moritella sp.
AGTGAACCTTTTAAAATCCGTGATAATGATCTGATCACAAAGTTTACGAAAGGTTCCCTGATTTAGTCAACAACGCCCTTTGATTATGTCGAGACTTACACACAAGAGTGCTATGAAAAAGATATCAGTAGTCAGTTAAGCCATACCGTTAAGATCGACATTAAAAATCAAGCTAATGCGCATAAATGGTATCCAGTTAAGTGTGGACTAAAAATTAAATCTTACGATAGAGTTGAGCAAGGTATCGATTCTTGGCTATCTGCATTTGCTATTGGTTTTACTTTGGATAGAGCGGGCTGCTTATCTATTTATGCGCCGTACGGATTAGAGGACGCCTTCAATATGTATGTAAAGCCAAACAAAATAGCAATGACAGAAACCAGTTATATTAAAATGAGCAAGAGCTTTAAGGGCCGATGGCCATCAATAACCGTCGAACCTTGGACGTAGGTAGGATTGTGAGTTTTTTGCAGCGTATATTTAACGAGGTTACATGGAAATATATTGTAGAGTTTTGGAGGCTGAGGATAGCCGTGCATATCGTGAGTTGAGATTAGAAAGTTTGAAATTGCATCCTGAATGTTTCGGTTCGGGATACGAAAAACAAGCTAAGTTACCTCAATTGTACTTTGAAAAACGCATTGAAGAAGAAAGTAAAAATAGCATTATGTTAGGTGCATTCATTGATCGTGAATTGATTGGTTTATGTGGATTAATGCCTGCCACATCGACACAGGTCGAAATCATCCAAATGTATGTAGTAAACAAGCACAGAGGCCGAGGGATTGCTTTTAAATTACTTGATTTAGCAAAAAGTTATCTCAAACACTTTAATAGTAATTCGCTTATTTTAACTGTGTATCAAGCAAATTTAAGTGCTATAAAAACATACCAAAACGCTGGGTTCAACATAGTGAATAGCCAAAATGATGAAATAGAAATGGCTTTTGTGACTCGAGATAAGATATCAGAATAGGGATCATTCATCTATGGTTTTAGGGTTACAAGAGTCATTACTTTCAATGTTAAAAGAAGAGCAGACGTTATTACAAAAGCTGATTGATAGTGGTGAATTGAAAGACGATATATATCATCCTAAGATGAAAACACTTCACGATAAAAATAATCTCTGTATTAAACATATTATTGATAAATTCGGTTGGCCTACGATAAGTTTGGTCGGTGAGGAAGCCTCAAAGGCTGCTTGGCTTATTGTTCAGCATGCCATATTAGATGAACAATTCATGAATAGATGTTTAGAGTTGTTGCAAGATGCTATTAACAATAATGATGCAGAACGTTGGTGCTTTGCCTACCTGAAAGATAGAACACTAACAATGAAAGGTAAGCCACAAATATACGGTACGCAATTTGATATGGAAAACGGAAAAGTTGTACCATTTCCGATTGAAAAAATTGATATTGTAGATGAACTCCGTAAAGAACTAGGCTTGGATTCGCTTGTTGATGCAACCTAACGAATTCAAGATCGGTATCGACTTTAATTGTACGTAATAAGGAAATGCGCATGAGAGTTGTGGTGAAAGATGCTCATAAATCAAACTACCCAAATCCTGTCTGTTTTTGCTTAGGAGAAGAGTTACTCCTTGGTCATTTGGATACAGAGTTTGCCGGTTGGATCCGTACGACCACTAAAAATGGTAACCAGGGCAGGGCACCAATCGATTATATTGACATGAGTAAGTGTAAAACAATTGGTATAGCCAAATGTGATTATAATGCGTTTGAACTTGATACTTCTATCGGTGAGTATTTAGCTGTGCTTGATGAGTTAAATGAATGGTTTTTTGTCGAAAATGATAAGGCTATAAAGGGCTGGGTTCCAATGAGAACAGTTGGTGTTTTATAACGAGTAACATGAAGAATTTATGGCAACGGCAATCGTATTAGGGACATCTAGACCTAATGGTAATACTCACAAGTTAGTCAACTTGTATCAACAGTATGAAACTGCAGATGTATTTAATTTAAGCGATTTATCGATCTCTACCTTTGATTATGACCACAATAATAAACACGATGATTTTCTAGCGTTAGCCAAGCAGCTTCTTGATTATGAGCATCTTATTTTTGCAACGCCTATGTATTGGTATGCAATGAGTGGTCAAATGAAAGTGTTTTTAGACCGATTGTCTGACCTGCTAACAATAGAAAAAGAGTTAGGTCGGAGCTTGAGAGGGAAAACATGTTCTGTATTAGCCACGGGCGTAGATAAACAACCACTAGAATGCTTTGAACAACCTTTTAAATTAACAGCTACATACCTCGGCATGACCTATCAACAAATGCTTTACTGCTCGTGTGCAGGTGATTTTATTGAACAAGAACATTCCGATAAGTTATTAAATCATATTGGCTTAAATATTGGGTAATGCATTGTACCGTACTGATAGTCAGTACGTTCAACCTAAGCATAAATTAACCTGTTGGTTTTGCGTTATTATTGATAGCGCAGTGTTTTCACGACAAATTCGATGAACAGTCTAACTTTAAACGGAATATCAGTTCGCGACTTATAAAGCAGATGAACAGGACTTGGGCTTGGCTTATGAGTAGAAAGAATCTCTACTAATTTACCTGCTTTAAGTTCTTCTTCGATTAAAAGTCGTGGTTGAAGCAAAATCCCTTCGTGATTGAGAGACGCCATTTTTAACGCCATACCATTGTTAGATCTAAATCGACTACGAGTAATGTCAAATGCGTTTGTATCTAACGCTGATAATGTCTTTGATTGCTTTTTCCAATAAGAGAACCCTAAGCATCTATGTTTGTTGAGTTCTTTGATTGACGACGGGATACCAAAAGTATTTAGATATTGAGGTGAGGCGCAGAATACGAGTTCATACTCGGCTACTTTTTTTGCTACATAAGATGCATCTTCAAGTTCACCTATCCGAAAAATCAGATCGTACCCATCGTGAGTTGCGTCTATCAACTTGTCTGTTAGATCTAGGTCAATGTCCATATTCGGATATTGGTCCAAGAATTCACAGATGATTGGAGATAAAAGTAATGAGCCAAAAGTGATAGGGGCATTAACACGCAATGTGCCACTTGGTGCATCCCTTATTACAGACGTTTCTTGTTCAAGCGCTATATACTCATTAAGTATTTTATGACATCTCAACAAATAGGCATCACCGATTTCGGTTAGTGTTTGTCTGCGTGTATTTCTGTTTAGTAAAGGCGCTCCCGCATGATGTTCTAGGTGTTTGATGTGCTTCCCAACCATCGCGGGAGTGATACCAAATTTATCAGACGCTTTTGTGAAACTTCCAGCTTCAACGACCTCAACAAAGACCTCAATACTCTTCAATCTATCCATTCTAAACTCTGGGTTTATAAACACTAAACTGATTGTCTATTTAATGATTGTTGGTTGTCAATATAATAAATCAAATCAATCATAACTGGAGAATAAATAATGAAAGTTCTAGTAATTGGGGCGACTGGCACTATAGGAAATGCAATCGTCAATAATATGGAAGATCGTCATAATGTGGTTAAAGTGGGAAATACGAAAGGGGATTTTCAGGTAGATATTAGATCTTCGCAGAGTATACAGGCGTTATTTGACGTTGTTGGTAAAGTCGATGCCATTATATCAGCTTGTGGTAATTTACACTTTGGTCCGCTGGTAGACATGACTTCGGAGAATTTCAATATTGGCCTACAGGATAAATTGTTAGGTCAGGTGAATCTTGCTTTAATTGGTCAGCATTACCTGAATGACGGTGGTTCAATTACATTAAGCTCTGGTATTGTTAGCGCGCAGCCAATAATTGGTGGGGCAAACGCAACCTGCGTGAATGCCGCTATAGAAGGGTTTATTTTGGGGGCATCAATCGAGTTAAAGAATAATCAGCGGATTAATGCAGTATGCCCAAGCGTTGTAACTGAGTCGTTAGAGACATATGGACCATTTTTCCCTGGTTATGAATCGGTATCTGTCGCAAGTGTTGCGAAGGCTTATCAGCGTAGCGTCGAAGGCCCGCTGAATGGAACCCTATTTAAAGTATGGTAGTCATTGTGCCATAAGATAATGAGTGTATTCTGAACCATCGAAATTAGTTTGTGCTTTGGTTTTTTAATGTAAGTGTATAAAATAAATGACTTATATTTATTTACACTAATTAATGTTATGGTATTTTTACTTGCGCTAGCCTCCATTATCTTGGTGGATAGCGTCTAGTACGTACATCTGTTTTATACACTAACCTGTCTTTAGGAGACTTCATATCAAGACATATATTTACGATGTGTTCTGCGGTGAGCAAGCTTTAGGTAACCCATGTGGTGTCGTTTTTCTCGATGAGTGGTTAGATAGCTCAAAGCTGCTCGATATTACGCAAAGCCTATCTCAACCTGTCACGTCTTTTATCGTTAAAAACATTCTTGGTTATTCAATCCGATGGTTTTCCAATACAGCTGAAATAAACCTATGTGGTCACGGAAGTCTGGGTGCTGCGGCTGCCATTTTAGAAAGGACAGGTGAGGAAAGGGTTTTATTACAAAGTAAGTATGGTGATATTGAAATAACCCAACAGGACAGTTTTTATCAAATGGAACTTCCTGCGTGGACTCCTGAGTTCATTCATCACGGGATAGATTACCAAGCGCTAAATATCGATCCAATTGAGGTTTATGCGACAAGAGATTTGGTTTTAGTTGTAGAGTCAGAGCAAGCAGTCCGTGACTTTATCCCAAATCATGCATGGTTTGAAAAGTTTGCCGATTACCACGCATTAATCGTAACGGCTCAAAGTGATACTTATGAGTATGTGCTAAGATATTTTGCGCCTCGTATCGGCATACCTGAAGACTTAGCAACGGGTTCTGCTCAGTGCTCTCTCGCACCGTATTGGTTTAGTAAACTTGGCGCTAATAACTTGAACGTGCGTCAATTGTCTTCTGCTGGTGGCGTCTTTGAAGTAAGTTTGAAAGATGAAAGCACGATACGTTTATCTGCTCAAGTAACGAAAAGAAAGGTTTAAAGTCGTATAGGACTATTTACAGGGAATTAAAATGTCAGAGTATTTTGCCAAAATCAATTGGGTTAGAGATAGCAATGAAAGCTATGTTGATAACAAATATAGCCGAGGGCATGAATGGATTTTTGATGGCGGTGTAATTGTTCAAGCCTCATCTTCTCCTCACGTTGTACCTTTACCTTATTCTGTCGAAGCAAATGTAGATCCAGAAGAAGCGTTTGTTGCATCCCTTTCTAGTTGTCATATGTTGTTCTTTTTATCTATTGCAGCTAAACGAAAATATGTAGTTGATTCATATATAGATGATGCTGTTGGAATAATGGAAAAAGACGGTGATGGTAATATGTCAATGACAAAGGTAACACTTCGACCTTATGTTGAGTTTTCGGGAACTAAAAGACCGACGATAGCGCAACTTGAAAAAATGCATCATCAATCGCATCAACAATGCTTCATCGCCAATTCGGTCAAAACCGAAATTGTGACAGAGATTATTACAGATAAAAATTCATAACGCTTATTATCTATAGATCCGCAACATCTAGGCTTGTAACTCACTGAATGTGAAGGAATATTTTAATAATCACTAAAAAGGAGTAAATAATAGTGAATGACATATTAGCTTTTAGCTTAATCGCGTTACTTTTAGTTGTATCACCAGGCCCAAATGGCGTGTTGATTTTAAAAACCGCATCGTCACAAGGGCTGCGAGCCTCAATCCTGAATATTTTTGGATTAACGACCGCAACCTTCTTTCATGGGGCCCTGTCTATTTTCGGATTTTCTGCATTATTGATGCAATCAGCAGAGTTATTTTTCATCATTAAAATACTCGGTGCTGGGTACCTGTTTTATATTGGCGTAAAGGCAATTATTAGTTCTTACAAAACAACCAATGGCGATACTAAAACGAATAAAACAATACCGTCACAAAAGAAAGGCATTGGCTATTTTAATGAAGGATTCATAACACAAATCCTAAATCCCAAGGTATCGATGTTTTACTTGGCGGCCTTTCCTCAATTCATATCGCCTGACAACTTCTCGTATTTCAGTGCATTTTCGTTAGTATTAATTCATGCCAGCATCATATTTATGTGGTTTGTCGGCGTAACCTTAGCAATAGATAAAATAAAATCATCGGCTAAAAATACCAAAATGGGCAATTGGGTTCAAAGGCTCTCGGGCACTGCGATGATATATTTCAGTTCAATGATCCTGACACAAAAATAACAGTAAGTATCATAAGGACAAACTTTGAATTACAGATCAGGCAGTAATGATTCAACCCTATTTATGATGTCCATTGAGTAGTCGATTACTTTATGATCTTTTAATCATGGTAATGGCCTTAAGCAAGAGTAAATAAGCAGGTTTCATGGAAAAAAATGCAGATATTTGGCGTCAATATTACGAAAAGGCGTTAACGCGTAAACATAAACCAAGCACTGAATCCGCGGTTAAGCTAAACACATCTAATTATAAAACAGCAACGGATTGTGGCTGTGGGACAGGAAGTGATATTTATTATCTGAGTGATTTAGGTTATCAAGTTTCTGGTTTTGATATTAATGAAGATGCGGTAGCAATTTGTCATGAACGTTTTGCTGATAATGCTTTGGTCGACATATCTTGTGATAGTTTTGAAGACTATGACTACCCAAAGAGTGGTCTGGTTTTGGCTCATTCGAGTCTTTATTTTGCCGAGCCTAGCGAGTTTCAAAACACATGGATAAAAATATCATCCAGTTTAGCCCAAGGTGGTGTGTTTGCTGGTGATTTTATGGGAACGAATGACAGTTGGGCTGCTGGGTATCGTAGTGCAACAAACCCGATGAACAAGCAACAAGTCTTGAATTTGTTTGACGAGTTTGAAATTATAGGATTTCACGAACGTGATGAGAAAGGTCAAACGGCCATAGGCAAAATCAAGCATTGGCATACTTTCTCTGTGATTGCGGTAAAGCGAGCATAAACGTTGGCTGATGGTTTTTAAAGGAGATTAATATGGAACCCGAACATTTGGCATCTCAACTTCGATGCCCGAACGGTGATAAAGCGCTTGAAGTTGGGCTTAGCATGAATAAAGCCAACTATAATCTTAATCGAGAATGTATAAACCTATTAGAATTAAATGACGAAAACGTGGTGCTAGAAATTGGACCTGGTAATGGGGCATTCGTACAAGAAATTTTGCAAGAAGCCAAAGGCATTAATTATGTGGGAATTGATATTTCAACAGAGCTCGTTGCCGAGGCTACTAGGCTTAATGACACTCAGGTTAGAAAAGGAACTGCTAAATTTGAGTGTGGTGACTCACGGGCACTTCCTTTCGAAGCGGGTTATTTTGACAAGGTGTTTACGGTACACACCATATATTTTTGGGAAAAACCTTATGAACATCTTTCTGAAATTCGACGAGTATTGAAGCCTTCTGGCACTTTTTGTATTGCTTTCGGAAACCGAGAGTTTATGAAAAACCTTCCTTTCGTGAAATATGGTTTTGAACTGTATGATGACGCTAGTGCTTGTCATCTTTTACGCGAAGTTGGTTTTAAAATTGAACGTGTCCATAAATTTACTGAACGTGGTTTAAGTAATACTGGTGAGAGTGTCGATAAAGTTGTGCATGTTATTGTATGTAAAGCTTAATATATCCTCTATCGTATGGAACGGTTAAACGCAAAGGAGTGCCTAATGGCTAAGATTTATCTGTTTGATTGGGGTGATACCTTAATGGTTAATCCAGCGCATATGAAAGGAAAAATGTGTAATTGGGAACATGTAGCGGTGATCGAAACGCTTGGTGTTGACGCAAGCGAAGTTACCATGGTCGGTGATATATTGCATCGTGATATAGAGCCTGCTGTTGAGGCCGGATTGAATGCGATTTGGTATACCCCCGATGCCTCACTGGCAGAGGTGAGTGGAGATTATCAACAAATCCAGCACCTCAGTGAATTGTGTGATTTATGAGTTAAGGAGAAATGATGAAGTTAGACATATATCAAGTTGACTCATTTACAAATGAAGCTTTCACGGGTAATCCTGCAGGCGTATGTATAACGGAACATCCACTCGATGAATCATTGATGTTTTCTATTTCCGCTGAAATGGCTGTATCTGAAACTGCATTTTTGTCATTGAATGATTTTAATCTAAGGTGGTTTACACCTGAGGTAGAGGTTAACCTTTGTGGCCATGGGACACTTGCCATGGCACATATCCTAAAGCAAAAAGGGTTAGTTGCTATTGGTGAGAGTATTGTTTTTGAAACATTATCAGGGCCGTTAGAGGTGACTGTTGGTGAACATGATATTGACATGTTATTTCCAACGGCTGAACTTGAGTTTGATACTCTGGTTAATACAGTACTGCTAGAATTACTCGGTCTTAAATTGTCTGATGTCGTTTCTTATGTGCAATTTGGACCTAAGTATCTAATCGAAATTAAAAATGAAGAAATATTGCGGTCATTATCGCCTAACTTTGATGGCTTGAACGAATTGGAAGGGCGTGGTGTCGTTGTTACAGCCAAGTCGGATTTCAGCCATGTGGATTTTGTGTCTCGGCATTTTTCTCCTTGGGTTGGTATCAATGAAGATCCAGTCACGGGCTCGGCACATTGTGCTTTAGCTGTATATTGGGCTGAAAAATTAAATAAAGTGGCACTAAAAGGTTTTCAAGCATCTAAACGCGGCGGTTTTGTTGGTGTTGAATTAATGCCAAACAAAAAGGTTAAACTGACTGGCAGTGCGATAACTGTCATTGAAGGTATTATACACGTATAAATTTAAGGAAGAGGTATGATAAACAAAGGAAGTTGTTTGTGTAATAAAGTGCAATACGAAATTGATGGCGAATTTGACGATGTACTCAATTGTCATTGTAGTATGTGCCGAAAATTACACGCGTCGGCATTTAGAACCAGAGCCAAGATAAAAACTGAGAGTTGGAAAACTCTTCAAGGTGAAAAATTCATTAAGTTTTACGAATCGTCACCCGGCGAACATAAAGGTTTTTGTGTTGAATGTGGTTCGAGTCTGTTTACAAAGTTTGACGCTTGTCCTGACATACTTGGTTTCCCTTTTGGCACGCTTGATACCGATCCGCAAGTCAAAGCAACACGACATGTTTATGTGGGAAGTAAGGCTGCGTGGCATGACATCACTGATGACTTACCTCAGCAACAAGAGTTTGATTGAATCATGAGATCGGGCTGTAGTCGTTCTAAGTAATAACGAGAGAATGCCATAGCTAAGTTATGGCATCCGCATACATTATTTGATGACTACTTTTTTAATTATAATTGTTTCACTTGGTACATCTTCATGGCCTTTTACTGTGGCTGTTCTAGAACATGCAATCATGTTAACTACATCTATGCCAGCGGTCACAGTACCAAAGGCCGTGTAGCCCCAGCCAGTATTTGTCGTCGCTGTATGATCAAGAAACTCATTGTCATCTAAGTTAATAAAGAACTGCGCTGTTGCTGAGTGTGGCGAATCTGTACGCGCCATTGCAATTGAACCGATCACATTTTTAAGGCCTCGATTAGCTTCGTTAGCAATGGCTGGGCGAGTCGATTTTTCTTGCATGTTTTCAGTAAAACCACCACCTTGGATCATGAAGTCTTTAATCACACGATGAAAAATAGTACCTTCATAAAAATCGTCTTTGCAATAGCGTAGAAAGTTCTTCGATGTGACCGGCGCTTTCTCCATATTCAGTTCAATTTCGATGTCACCTAAGTTCGTGGTAAAAATAATCATTGTGTTGCACCATCTTTGTATTAGTGTTGGTATTAATTTAATCGCTGCAGTATACGCAAATATAACGCTAAACTGTAGTAGTGAATATTTAAAACTACTTTCATTTAGATGATTATTTTTATAGAATTACGACTCTAATCATCTGAAGTTAATCACTCTCTATGCCTATTCAATTTATAAATAATATCCCTGTCAGTGTAAGGTTTATGCTGATGTCTGCATTGGCTTTTGCGATCATGACGAGCTTGGTTAAATTAGTCAGTACTTATGGTATTCCGGTTTTTGAAATTGTTGCCGCAAGAGCGATGGTGTCATTGATTATTAGCTATGTGGACGTGCGTCGAAAACGCATATCCGTTTGGGGAAATAATAAAAAACTGCTGATGGCGCGCGGTGCTGTTGGTTCATTAGCTCTCATCTGTGTGTACTTCGCGGTGACGACTCTGCCTTTAGCCGAAGCCACTATTTTACAATATTTACATCCGGTATTTACGGCAATACTGGCCTTGATTTTTCTTAAAGAACGTATTCAACGCTCGACGATTATCTGCATTCTGTTTTGCATCATTGGACTATTACTTATTGTTAGCCCAAGCCTGACATTTTCTGGGTCGACAGCGTTACCTTTATTTAGCGTTGTAGTTGCACTGTTGGGCGCGTTGGGGAGTGCGATTGCTTATGTGATTGTTAAGCGTCTTAGTGGTACCGAAGATAGCTCTGTGATTATATTTTATTTTCCACTTGTGGCATTACCCCTGTCATTAATCTTACTCGGTGATAATTTTGTTATGCCTAATATAGAAGCGTTTGTATTGTTGATCTTTATTGGTATTTTCACTCAAATAGGGCAGGTGGGGTTAACCAAAGCCATGCAAACGGAAGTGGCGAGTAAAGCGACGGCATATTCTTATGTGCAAGTGGTTTTCTCAATCATATTTGGTTGGTTATTGTTTAGCGAAGTCCCTTCTTTGTGGACTTGGATTGGAGGCAGTTTAATTATTCTTGGTGCGCTAATTAACGTATTTGGTAGCCTTAATCTAAGATCATTAAAACCCAAGCAAGCGGGCTGATCATAAAGCATACTTGGCTAAAGATACTCAGTGATGGAGTAATAGAATGCAAAAAGTATTTGATGATGTGAACGCTTTAGATAAGCGATGTGTTGATCAGTTCGGGCTAAGTGAAGATTTACTGATGGAGCATGCCGCTGCGTCGATGATGCAATATATAGGCGGTAAGTTTTCAAATAATGAAAAGATACTAATCGTCTGTGGCGCAGGTAATAATGGCGCCGATGGCATCGCGCTTGCCAGACTTTTATATTCACAATACGATGTCAGCATACTTGTGCCGTATCACGTGAAATCGGCGATGGCTAAATTACAATATAAAAGAGCTAACCTGCTAGGCGTTAATATTATCGATACCTTATCTGAGTTATCAGTTGAACACGGGCCCGATGTCATTGTTGATTGCCTTTTTGGTTCCGGATTAAACAGAGATCTGGATGACGAGTCACAACGTCTGCTCACTCGACTAAATTCTCGGCGTGGGCATAAAATTGCTTGTGATATTCCGTCGGGAATAAACAAGCAGGGCCAAGTAACGACCGTCGGTTTTTGTGCTGACATAACCATCACTATGGGCGCGTTAAAAACGCAACTTTACAGTGACGTCGCGAAAGATTATACGGGAAATATTATCGTCAGTGACTTAGGCGTACACCGTAATATTTATGAAACGGCAACCAATACCTTTCTTTTAGACTCCTTTGATATGCAACTGCCATTACGTGCGAAACAAAACTCGCACAAAGGGTCATTTGGTCATTTGAGCGTCATTGTCGGTAATAAAACAGGAGCGGGGATCATTGCTGCAGAGGCCGCTTTTGCATTTGGTGCAGGTTTGGTCACTGTGGTTACTGATGAAAATGTAAATATACCGTTTCATATTATGCAGCAGCATACGCTGCCAGAAAAATGTACTGCGATCGCAGTTGGTATGGGACTTGGCCAATTTATAAAAGCGGAAATGAAAAAGATTTTAGATCTTGATATGCCAAAAGTTGTTGATGCAGATTTATTTCATGACGAGATTATTCTAACGGTTTTAAATCATGAAAATGTGGTGTTAACGCCGCACCCTAAAGAGTTCTGCTCTCTGTTGAAATTAACCAAGCTAGCAGAAATCACCGTAGCAGAACTGCAAAATAATAGATTCAAGTATGTAAGACTCTTTGCTGTAAATTATCCCAAAACTGTGCTGTTGTTAAAAGGCGCGAACTCACTTATCACCTATAATAATATTATCTACATCAATCCTTTGGGAAGTAATGTCCTGAGTAAAGGTGGATCTGGAGATGTGTTAACTGGATTGATTTCGGCATTGTTAGCGCAAGGGTACAGTGTAATAAATGCGACAATTACGGCAAGTCTCGCTCACGCTATGTCAGCAAAAACTTATACTAAGAATAATTACGCTTTAACACCAATGGATATCATCGAGGGAGTAAAAGGACTGTGAAGGCCATTACTATCTTGAATAATCATTATTTTAAGTAATCAATAGCATATTAAATGCGTCAATTTTGGAGTGTGTTATGTCAACAAGAAAGCATAAACGTAAAGCAGCAAAGCATTCACATAAACATCAAGGTTCAAATAAATCGGTTAAACAGATTGGTTTTGTCAGTACCCATCCTCGAGCCGCAATGTTCGCTGGCTCATCACTTATTGTGGTCGGTCTGTTTTTACTCATTATGGGAATGGGGAGTGACGCTAAGTTTGGATTGGCGATGTTATCAATGGCTATCGGCACAATAGTCATCTTTTTCGCGAGTTCAGCGTTGCCTAAGAAGGCGATAAAGGTAATTAAATAAACACTTTGAAAAACAACGTTAATCGCTTACATTAGATAGTCATTCAATAAGGGTTTAAAATGTTTAAGCTGCTTTGTTAACAAGGATTATGGATATGAGTCAGACTTATAATTTTTGCGCTGGTCCCGCAATGTTGCCACATGCAGTGATGGAACAAGCCCAAAAAGAATTTATTAATTGGAATAATACTGGCGTATCGGTAATGGAACTCAGTCATCGTAGTAAAGACTACATGGCTGTTGCGACGGCAGCAGAACAAGATCTGCGTGATTTGTTAGCGATCCCAGACAACTACAAGGTTATCTTTTCACAAGGTGGTGGTCGCGGTCAGTTTGCTGCAGTGCCCCTGAATATCCTTGGTGATAAAACCCAAGCCGATTACCTATTAACGGGTCAATGGTCAAAATCAGCGGTTGTTGAAGGTAAGAAATACTGCCAAATTAATGAATCAAATATTCTAATGCCAAGTACCGATGGTATTGTTGCAGTTAAACCTGCATCACAATGGCAAGTATCCAGCAACAACACGGCTTATGTACACTACTGCCCGAATGAAACTATCGAAGGCATTGAGATTAATGATATCCCTGACACTGGTGATATCCCGCTTGTTGCTGATATGTCATCAAACATCCTTTCTAAACCATTAGATATTAGCAAGTTCGGTATTATTTATGCGGGTGCGCAAAAGAACATCGGCCCATCTGGTTTGGGTGTTGTGATTGTACGTGATGATCTGCTCGATAAAGCTAAACAAGAAACCCCATCAATCTTTAACTATAAGTTGATGGCTGAAAATGACTCGATGTTTAATACGCCGCCGACCTATTCTTGGTATTTAGCAGGACTTGTGTTCAAGTGGTTAAAAGCACAAGGTGGTCTATCTGCTATCGAAGAAATTAATGCCGAAAAAGCCAAGCTACTTTATGGCTATATTGATAGCAGCGATTTCTACAGTAATAACGTAGCGACGGTTAACCGCTCAAAAATGAATGTGCCGTTTACATTAGCATTAAGTGATCTGGATGCGGCGTTCTTACAACAATCTCAAGATGCGAATTTAATGGCATTAAAAGGCCACCGTATTGTCGGTGGTATGCGCGCAAGTATTTATAACGCGATGCCAATCGAAGGTGTGAAAGTACTTATTGGCTTTATGGAAAAATTTGAACGTCAACAGCGTTAATCGCGAATAGATAAAAAAGCGTTCTTAGCAAGAGAACAATTAATACGTATTTAAAGGCAATGGAAACATGTGTTGAGCATGATTAATGTCGATGACAAGCGTGCCAGCTAAATAAGAGTGCCGTCTACAAGGATTTATTATGAGTTGTGATTTTTTTGCTTTAGCAAATACAGGGGTACAAGGTTTACACCCTTATCAAGCGGGAAAACCGACTGATGAATTAGAGCGTGAACTAGGGCTAACAGATATTGTTAAATTGGCATCGAATGAGAATCCATTGGGTGTTGGTGAATTAGTTAAAGCAGCATTAGAGAAAGAACTAGCGGGTATCACCCGTTATCCAGATGCGAATGGCTTCTATCTAAAGCAAGCGCTAGCAGATAAATACGACCTTGCACCAGCACAATTTACCTTAGGTAATGGTTCAAATGACGTACTGGAACTCATCGCTCGCAGCTTTGTTACGCCAGAGCATGAAGTGATTTTTGCACAGCACGCGTTTGTGGTTTATCCATTAGTGACACAAGCGATTGGTGCAACGGGGATAGCTGTACCAGCCAAAGACTGGGGACATGATTTACCTGCAATGCTGGCGGCAATTACCGAACGTACACGTCTTATCTTTATTGCCAATCCAAATAATCCGACAGGTACGTTTTTAACCGCAGAAGCCTTGTATGACTTTTTAACTAAAGTGCCAGAAGATGTGATTGTGGTATTAGATGAAGCGTATTTTGAATACGTAGACAAAGAGTTACAAGCGCCGTCTATTACGTGGTTAACTGAGTTTTCAAACTTAATTATTACCCGTACGTTCTCTAAAGCCTATGGCCTTGCCGGTTTACGTGTTGGTTATAGCATGTCACATCCTGATATTGCAGATATTTTAAACCGCGTTCGCCAACCCTTTAATTGTAATAGTTTTGCATTAGCGGCTGCGCAAGCGGCATTGTCTGATCATGATTTTTTAACGGCGAGTGTGGCGTTAAATAATGAGCAACGCGCTGTATTAGAAACATTTTTCAGTGAACAAGGTATAGGTTATATTCCATCTAAAGGTAATTTCATTACCATGGAACTAGCTCAAGATCCGGCCGTTGTGTATCAAGCTTTATTGCACAAAGGCGTGATTGTACGTCCTGTTGCTGGTTATGGTTTAACAAAACACCTACGTGTGAGCATAGGAACTGAGCTGGAAAATGAAACGTTTATGCAGGCGCTACTGACAGTGCTGGCTGAGTTAGACGCATAGCAAGTAACGCTAGCGACTATTCGTTGTATTAATTAAAAATTAAGTGAATAAATTTATGGAAAAATTAACATTACAACCAATTGGTAAAGTATCAGGCACTATTAACTTACCTGGCTCTAAAAGTGTTTCAAATCGTGCATTATTACTTGCTGCACTTGCTAAAGGCACGACACGTTTAACGAATTTATTAGACAGTGATGATATTCGTCATATGTTAAACGCACTGACAAAATTAGGTGTGCAGTATGATCTGTCTGCATGTAAAACCATTTGTACCGTCACTGGTTTAGGTCGTGCATTTTCTGTAAATGAAAAACTGGAATTATTTTTAGGTAATGCTGGTACGGCAATGCGTCCTTTATGTGCGGCATTATGTCTGAGCGAAGGTGAGTTTGAATTGACTGGCGAACCGCGTATGGAAGAGCGTCCAATTGGTAGCTTGGTTGATAGCTTACGCCAAGCGGGGGCGGATGTTACTTACTTGAAAAATGAAGATTACCCACCAGTGCTAATTAAAGGTACTGGCTTGAAAGGCGGTAATATTAAGATTGATGGTAGTGTATCTAGCCAGTTCTTGACTGCATTCTTAATGGCGGCACCTTTGGCTGACAATGATACGACGATTGAGATCGTTGGTGAGCTTGTATCTAAACCGTATATTGAGATCACGCTTCACATTATGCAACAGTTTGGTGTGACGGTAACGCATGATAATTATCAGACCTTTACCATTAAAGGTAAGCAAACCTATCAAGCTGCCGGTGACTTTTTAGTTGAAGGTGATGCGTCTTCGGCGTCTTATTTCCTTGCTGCTGCGGCAATTAAAGGTGGTAAGATCCGGGTCACGGGTATTGGTAAAAAATCAATCCAAGGTGATATCCAGTTTGCAGATGTGATTGCAGCAATGGGCGGTAAAATCACTTGGGCCGATAGTTATATCGAAGCTGAAGTGGGGGAATTAACTGCCGTTGATATGGATATGAACCATATTCCGGATGCGGCGATGACAATCGCGACAACTGCATTGTTTGCAAAAGGTACAACGGTTATTCGTAATGTATACAACTGGCGCGTGAAAGAAACTGACCGTTTAGCTGCGATGGCGACTGAATTACGTAAAGTCGGCGCTGAAGTAGAAGAGGGTAATGATTACATTAAAATCACTCCACCTGCACAGTTAGTTCACGCTACCATTGATACTTATAATGATCACCGTATGGCAATGTGTTTCTCATTAGTTGCATTAAGTGATACACCGGTAACGATTAATGATCCTGGCTGTACCTCAAAAACCTTCCCCGATTATTTCGAACGCTTTACCAGTTTAGTTCAAGCATAAGTCAAAATACATTATATTTGATGCCGTGACGATAGCATCAATCTTAAATAGCGAGGTATTACTGATAAGGTGATACCTCGCTTTTTTTTATTTACGGTTATTATTCCATACCATCTTTATGAAGATCCGTTATAATCGCGACCAGATCCATACAGCACCATTTAAAGTTGTATGTTAGATATTGAGTTTGGAGAATTTATGACAGCAATAGCACCGATGATTACGGTTGACGGACCTAGTGGTTCAGGTAAAGGCACATTATGCCAATTACTTGCGGCCAAGCTAGGTTGGCATATACTTGATAGTGGCGCCATTTATCGTGTATTAGCATTAGCTGCGCTGCACCATAATGTTGAGTTAGATAACGAGCCGGCTTTAACTATACTTGCTGCAAACTTGGATGTACGTTTTGAGCCCACTGATAACGGCTTACAAGTGATCCTTGAAGGCGAGAACGTATCACGTGAAATTCGGACAGAAGAAGCGGGCTTTGCAGCCTCTCGAACAGCCGTTTATCCTGCGGTACGTGAGGCATTGTTACAACGTCAACGAGATTTCCGTGTTGCACCTGGTTTAATTGCAGACGGCCGTGATATGGGTACTGTTGTATTCACTGATGCCAACGTAAAAATATTTTTAGATGCATCTGCTGAAGAAAGAGCCATTCGCCGCTTTAATCAGTTGCAAGACAAAGGCTTCGATGTTAGCATGTCAGCCCTTCTGGGAGAGATCGAGAAACGTGATCATCAAGATCGCAACCGCTTGGTCGCACCATTAAAGCCAGCAGATGATGCACTTGTTATCGATTCGACATCTATGTCGATTGAGGACGTAGTTGCTAGTGTGTTAGCTTTTGCAGAAGGTAAAATTTAGGGTAGTCGGTATTCTATCGACTACTTAGCGGTCAAGCATCAAGGATGATGATGACTTTTGATTAACAACCCACATTAGCCGGATTGCTTATGTGAACGTTTTATAAGTACATATAACTCATTATGAATGAATCTTTCGCTTTACTCTTTGAAGAGTCACTACAAGAACTTGCTGCTCCTGGTAGCATCATCAAAGCAACTGTTGTTGCAATCGAAAACGGTTACGTTTTAGTTGACGCTGGTCTTAAATCAGAATCTTCTATTCCTGCTGAAGAATTCAAGAACGCTGCTGGCGAACTTGAAGTTGAAGTTGGTCAAGAAGTTGATGTAGCACTAGAATCAATTGAAGACGGTTTCGGTGAAACTCAACTTTCTCGTGAAAAAGCTAAACGTCATGAGTCTTGGATTCAGCTTGAAAAAGCATACGAAGATCAAGAAACTGTTATCGGTGTTATCAACGGTAAAGTTAAAGGTGGTTTCACGGTTGAAGTGAACACAATTCGCGCATTCTTACCAGGTTCTTTAGTAGACGTTCGTCCTGTACGTGACACTACTCACCTTGAAGGCAAAGAGTTAGAGTTCAAAGTAATCAAACTTGACCAAAAACGTAACAACGTAGTTGTTTCTCGTCGCGCAGTTATCGAAACTGAAAACAGTGCAGAACGTGAAGAACTTCTTGCTAACCTTCAAGAAGGTCAAGAAGTTAAAGGTATCGTTAAGAACCTTACGGACTATGGCGCATTCGTTGATCTTGGTGGTGTTGATGGTCTTCTACACATTACTGATATGGCTTGGAAACGCGTTAAGCACCCAAGTGAAATCGTTAATGTTGGTGACGAAATCAGCGTTAAAGTTCTTAAATTCGATCGTGAACGTACACGTGTATCACTAGGCCTTAAACAGCTTGGCGAAGATCCATGGGTAGCTATCGCGAAACGTTACCCTGAAAGCACTAAGCTTACAGGTAAAGTTACGAACCTAACTGACTACGGTTGTTTCGTTGAAATCGAAGAAGGCGTTGAAGGTCTAGTTCACGTTTCTGAAATGGATTGGACTAACAAAAACATTCACCCTTCTAAAGTGGTTAATGTTGGCGACTCTGTTGAAGTTATGGTTCTTGATATCGACGAAGAACGTCGTCGTATCTCTCTAGGTCTTAAGCAATGTATCGCTAATCCTTGGGAAAACTTCTCAACTTCACGCATGAAAGGCGAGCAAGTTACTGGTAAGATCAAATCTATCACAGATTTCGGTATCTTTATCGGTCTTGACGGCGGCATCGACGGTCTAGTTCACCTATCTGACATCTCTTGGGATGCTACTGGTGAAGAAGCAGTTCGCGAATACAAAAAAGGCGACGAAATCACAGCTGTAGTTCTACAAGTAGACCCAGAGCGTGAACGTATTTCTTTAGGTATCAAGCAAATTGATGAAGACCCGTTCAACGAATACCTAGCTAATAACAAGAAGAATGCTATTGTTAATGGTACAGTTTCTTCTGTTGACGCTAAAGGCGCGACAATTGAACTTGCTAAAGGTGTTGAAGGTTACATCCGTGTTGGCGATATCTCTCGCGACCGTATCGAAGATGCAAGCTTAGTATTATCTGTAGGCGAAAAACTTGAAGCTAAATATGTTGGTGTTGATCGTAAAAACCGCGTAATTAGTCTTTCAATCAAAGCTAAAGATGAAGCTGACGAGAAAGAAGCAATGGCTAGTGTAAACAGCCAACCGCAAGAGTCTGGTCTTTCTGCTATGGAAGAAGCATTTAAAGCTGCTAAAGGCAAATAATTAGCCTGAGGGATGTTTATTCATCCCTCATTAGTACGATGTCGACAATATTCTTAATGGAGATTATATGACAAAATCAGAACTAATCGAACGTCTTTGCACTGCAAATTCGCAGCTGGCGACTAAAGATGTTGAATTATCTGTGAAAGCTATACTTGATCAGATGGTAGATACTTTAGCTACTGGTGATCGAATTGAAATTCGAGGTTTTGGAAGTTTTTCTCTGCATTACCGTGAACCTAGAATTGGGCGTAATCCTAAGTCAGGTGAAAAGGTTGAATTAGAGGGGAAATATGTTCCTCATTTCAAACCTGGTAAGGAACTTCGAGATCGTGTTAACGCTTCTTTATAGCCGTTGATACTTGTAAAAACGACATACTTAGGTATGTCGTTTTTTTTTACTTTTTTTTGCGTCATGATACCCATACCCAAGTTACTTCAATATAGTTTTTGTGTTGTTTATATACTAGCAGGGAATAGTAGTTTTGGATTACACCATATATTACTAGCACTTGACCCATTTATTGGCGATAATCCCTTGTATTACCAATTTATCTCACAGAGGACGTCGATGAAATCATTTATCTTTTTTATTATTATCGCTTGCACACTGGCGCTGGCAGCTGCATTTGCTGCGAGTAACGATCAGTTAGTGGATTTTAATTATCTCATTGCCTTAGATTCATTTAAGTTATCGTCTCTGCTTATTGGTGCATTTGTGTCAGGTGTCGTGGTTGCTGGTGTATGCATGAGCTTATTCATGATGAAATTAAGATTATCTATTTCGAAATTTAAACGTAAATCAAAGCGTCAAGTTGCAGAACTTGAGCGATTACGTGCTGCTGAAATTAAAGGTTAATTTACCGTATGTTCGAACTTTTATTTCTTTTACTTCCTGTTGCCGCTGCATATGGCTGGTATATGGGTAGAAGAAATGGTCGCTATTTGCAACAAGATAAGCAGCATACGATCTCTAGAGAGTATGTAACCGGGCTTAACTTTTTATTATCAGACCAACCTGATAAAGCGGTTGATTTATTTATCGATTTACTTGATGTTGATAGTGAAACGATTGATACGCATTTAGCGCTTGGCAATCTGTTTCGTCAACGTGGCGAAGTACAACGTGCAATTAAGATCCATCAGAATCTCATTGCTCGACCTTCATTGACTCATGAACAGCGTAATCTTGCTTTATTACAACTAGCGCGAGATTATCTTGCTGCGGGCTTAGTGGATCGCGCAGAAGAATTATTTTTGAAATTGATTGATGAACCTGATCATCGTGAAGTCGCGTTATTGCAACTCATCATTATTTATGAACAAACCAAAGAATGGGAACAAGCGATAGCGATCGGCAATAAACTGAAGAAAATGGGTGATTCAAAAATTGAACGTAAAATTGCACATTTTTATTGTTCGTTAGCGACGACATCAACAATGCTTGATGATCCTAAGAAGCGTTTAACGAGTCTTAAGAAGGCCCTACAATATGACAAACACTGCGTGAGAGCGAGCATCATGCTTGCCGATTTGCATATTGAGCAAGGTGAACATAAAAAAGCGATTGTTTGGCTTGAGCATGTGTTGATTCAAGATGTTGATTTTGTCACCGAAATACTCCAAAAATTAAAAGAATGCTACGTTGAAATTAATAATGAAGATGGTTTTATCCACTTTCTTAACGATGCCCAAAATAATAAAGCGGGTATCAGTGTCGCTATTGCATTAGCTGATTTTACCGTAAACAGTGTTGGATTAGAGCCAGCAGAAAAATTGATTTTAAATCAAATTGTTCGAACCCCGACGATGAAAGGTTTTTACCATCTGATGAAATATCAAGAACAGGCTGCTGAAGAAGGTAAAGCAAAAGAAAGTTTAACCATGTTACGGAATCTAGTCGGTGAGCAGCTTAAATTAAAACCCATTTACCGGTGTCGTAAATGTGGGTTTAGTACTAAAAGTATTTACTGGCATTGTCCATCGTGTAAGCGCTGGGGAAGTGTTAAACCAATTCGTGGATTAGATGGCGAGTAACTTTCCTTAAAAAGCCAAACCTAATCGCTATACGTAATAACAAGAATATGATAATGAGTAACGGGACCTAGGAAGAGATATGTTGCAAGATAGTAAAGTAGTTGTCGCACTTGATTATGCTGATGAAGCAAGTGCATTGAATTTTGTTGATAAGATTAATCCTAGCCAATGTCGTCTGAAAGTCGGCAAGGAAATGTTCACATTATTTGGGCCTGAATTTGTGCGTAAATTAGTTGCGCGTGACTTTGATGTGTTCTTAGATCTTAAGTTCCATGATATTCCTAACACGGTGGCGAAAGCAGTTGCCGCAGCTGCAGAGCTTGGTGTATGGATGGTGAATGTACATGCGTGCGGTGGCCAGCGTATGATGGAAGCTGCGAAAGCGGCATTAGTACCTTATGGTGATAAAGCACCAATCTTGATCGCAGTGACTGTGCTAACCAGTATGGAGCAAGAAGATTTAGCACAAATGGGCGTTAATATTACTCCAGCTGAACAAGTTATTCGTTTAGCGACGTTAACACAAAAAAGTGGTTTAGACGGTGTTGTTTGTTCTTCACAAGAAGCAGCAATGCTTAAAGAAGCATTAGGTAAGTCATTCCAGTTAATTACTCCGGGCATTCGTCCAGCAGGTAGTGCTGCGGGTGATCAACGCCGTATAATGACGCCTGTTGAAGCGGTAGCTGCGGGTGCAGACTATTTAGTGATTGGTCGTCCAATCACGCAAGCTGAGTCACCAATGCAAGTATTAACTGAAATCAACGACAGCTTAGCAAGTTAACCACTGCTTCGATGTTAGTTGGTATCGATAAGGGCGCTTAGGCGCTCTTTTTTTTGTTTAGATAAACATACAGTGGGGCAATGATTAATCCCGTCACCAGGCCATATAGGTGCGCCTCTGTGAGCACTTTAGCTTCAATTAATTGACTTATTTCTACTGGGCTATTGAAAAGTTGTTCATTGATTACTTTGATCACAGTACCAATCATCAAAACATAGCCTGAATAATATTTTTTTGTCACGTCAATGACTGCACCAACAATTATAATGCCATGTAAAATACCGGATAGGCCGACGTATAAATGCGTACTTGGGGATAACCACAGTATGCCTACACCGACGCCGATTGATAACAGTAAAATCAAGCTTGTGTAAGCCGCACTATTATAATAGCGGTAATGTAATCCGCCTATAACAGCTAAAGCCCCTAAGTTTAAGAGCAGGTGATAGATATTAGTATGGTTAAAATTACCACTGATCAAGCGCCAGTATTCACCATTAATAATCGATTCCCTGTTATAATCTAACACGGTTATATTCTCGGCTGAAATCGCATATATAATTAGGCATAATAACCCGAGAAAAAACCAATTTAACCACCGATGTTGAATTAGCATATCTTATTAATCCATAATATTTAGGTTTGTTGTGAGCAAAAGAAAAAAGTGTACTGTATGTGATAAAGCATTAGCCGCGTGTATATGTCAGCACATAATAGAGATCGATTCTGATATTGAATTAATAATATTACAACACCCAGGCGAAGTTAAAAATGCGATTGGTACTGCTCGTATTCTCAACCTTTCATTACCACAATGTCAAATTATAATTGGTGAAGATTTCACTGATAATACCCAGTTAAACGACATATTGAATGATCGAACAAGACAATGTTTTTTGCTTTATCCGAGCGAAGAAAGTATTGCTGTTGAGTATTTAGCTGGTAATGAAAGTAGTAATCGAGACACGAATATTAAACGTACATTTATTTTACTTGATGGTACGTGGCGTAAAGCGTTTAAAATGTATCAATCATCAATAAATTTACAAAAACTGCCAGCTGTTCGATTAAATGCAGAACAAGAAAGTCAATATACAATAAGACAAACGTCTATTGAAGGCGGTTTATCGACTGTTGAAGCGGGTTTTTTATTGCTTTCAACCTTAGATAAAGATAAAGATAAATATCAGCCTTTGCTGACTGCATTTGAATATATGATTAATTTTCAAATAGCGAAAATGCCAGCCGGTTTGTTTAATAAAAATTACAAATAGCGACGTAATCATCTCATGATAGAATAAATATATAGTCGTAATAAGCTACATAGTTTAATTATATAATGGTTAGCTTACCTTATCGAAAGGTATATAAATTTTTACTAAGTTATTAATTAATATTGGATTTAATATGTCACAACAAGCATTGATTGAAGCAATTAATACCATGATGCCATTTGGTAAATACCGAGGACGTTTATTACTTGAGTTGCCTGAACCTTATTTAGTTTGGTTTCACAGTAATGGCTTTCCAGATTCTAAACTAGGGCAACAACTTGCACTTATGTATGAAGTAAAGCTGAATGGACTGGAAACAATGCTCGTGCCATTATTGAAACGACCATCGGTATATTTGAATAATGAAGGGAAATAAATCGCAATGACGTCAAGCATCAGATTGGAATAGATACTTGACGCTGATAATGTCTAGCGATGAATCATAACGGTATTAACCTTTATGAGTGATAAAGCCAGCTTGAAGCTTACTTGAAATCATGGTGACTAATTGTAGGGTCTGTTGCGCTGTTCTACTGATTGCTGGTATTTGACCCCAAATCGGTTTCGGCCAGCAAGCATCGTTTTTAAAGCGTGCAACATGATGGATATGTAACTGTGGCACCATATTACCTAACGCTGCAATATTGATCTTATCGGCGCTTAATCCGTCTTTTAATAGTTTGCTGACAGCGTTAGATTCAGATAAAAACTGAACTTGTTGTTCATCTGTTAATTCATGGAATTCGCTGATATTATTAATTTTAGGCACTAAAATTAACCATGGGAAATTACCATCATTAGCCAGCAGGACCTGACATAATGGAAATTCACCAACAAAACTGGTATCCGCAGCAAGCTGTGGATGTAATATAAATTTCGTCACAAGATCCCTTTATATTAAGAATTCTTCAATCGAGCCTTTTTCATTCATTACTTCTTGGAGTGGTAAAGGCATGCGGCCTTGGCCTGTCCATGTTTTAGATTCGCCATTGAAGTCATATGCGTATTTTGCAGGGCGAGGGCCTCGTTTAGTTTTATTTTTTGCTTTTTCAGCGGTTGAATCAGTTAAGCCCATTAATTCTTCAGGGCTAATGCCATTCTCTTTAAGTTGTAATAAGATTTCGTTCATTTTAGCTTGTTTTGCTTGCTGTTTTTCTAATTCAACGGCGTCAGCTTCTTTTCTATCATCTACAATTGTAGTGAATTTAATTAAAACTTCTTCTAATTGTTCAACGCTTAATTCTTTTGTCGCAGCGCGCAGGCTACGTGCATTTAAAAATATTTTAATAAAATCGTTCATAATTAATACCTAAAAGTAGACAGGGATGAGTAAACATTAAATAAGATTAATACTCTAATACAACTTATTTATTCTAATATAAAAATATACTTTAATACAATTAATATACTATAGCCAAATAAATATTAGAAACGTATTTACATTTATTTATAAAATTAACGTGTATGGATTAATTATGTAAACAATGCATGTATCAATGTAACTTTAAACTATAATACGGAATTAGGGTGGAGATTGTTTTTAATCTATTTAATGGTCTATTATTTGACGACGATATACTTTAGGCTGAAAAAACAAGTGGGCATAGAAATAGGTTTTTGTGTCATGTGTTGGTCGCATTGTGAACTTTAACGCTGATTACTGCTTGAAGTGGTGAAATTATCTGCTATTATCTTGCTTCCTCCTAAGTAGAGGTGCGCAACTCATCAGTAGTGTTATTTAGGTAGCTCCGATAATAACGACACAAAAGGGAATTGCGCCGAAGAATGAATTTCTAAGCTAAAAGTATTCATTCTGGGGATGTGTTCGAATAGAGACATCACTGTCATAGTCAATTTTAAATTAACTATGGGGCGCTACTGAAATAGAAGAGTATATGGGTATCTTTACATCTATCCTATTGTAAATATCCTTATTGCACATCTCATCTGTCTTGTTTAGTCGTTCCCTGTAAAAATTATTAGGTCAAAGGGATCATGGAACTCATTAATTATTCAGACTCAGCGTTATCGCTAGTCGTACCTCTAGTTGCACTGACATTAGCCATTTTTACACGTAAAGTATTGTTATCACTTGGTTGTGGTATTTTACTTGGCGCACTATTTTTAACAGACTTTAATATTGTTAATGCAGCTAAACATCTTGCAGATTTGGCATTAAGCTTAGTCTGGGAGTCGGGTGATGCGAGCAAGGGCTCGTTCTGGGAAATAGGTTCGTTCAATACTTGGAATCTATCAATCATCGTATTCTTACTCATACTGGGTATGTTAACGAGTATTATGATGGTAAGTGGCGCAACCAGTGCGTTTGCTGATTGGGCGAAACAAAGAATCACTACACGTCGTGGTAGCATATTATTAACAGCATTTTTAGGTGTTTTCATTTTTGTTGATGATTACTTTAATAGCCTTGCTGTGGGTAGTGTAAGTCGTCCGCTGACAGACCGTTATAAAGTTTCTCGTGCTAAATTAGCTTATCTGCTTGATTCTACCGCAGCACCTATGTGCGTATTAATGCCGATATCAAGTTGGGGTGCTTATATCATTGCTGTTATCGGTGGTATTTTAGCCTCTCACGCTATTACGGATATCAGCCCTCTGGCGGCATTCGTACAAATGATACCAATGAATTTCTACGCTATTTTTGCTATCGCAATGGTATTTGCGGTTGCTTGCTTCAACCTTGATTTTGGCGTAATGGCAAAAGAAGAAGAAGCGGCAAGAAATGGTGAGTTGTTTGATGCTAAAAAAGGCAATCCAGCAGGTTCAACGGTAGAGTTAAAAGAAGCGGAAGGTGGTCATATTTCAGGCCTAATCCTGCCTATTTTAGTGCTTATTTTTGCGACTATCTTCTTTATGATCAACTCTGGTGCATCGGCACTAGTCGCGGATGGTAAAGCATTTGATATTTTAGGTGCATTTGAAAATACAGATGTAGGTAGTTCTTTAGTGTTTGGTGCATTATCAGGCCTTGCTGTGGCACTCGTGCTAAGCCTTATTTCTGGTGTGTCTATTTCATTATTAGCACAAGCAAGTTTCCACGGTGCTAAATCAATGCTACCAGCGGTTTATATCTTATTCTTCGCGTGGGCAATTGGTTCGACTATTGGCTCTATGGAAACCGGTAAATATCTGGCTGCATTAGTGGGTGATTCAATCCCAATGAGTCTATTACCAATTATCATGTTTGCATTAGCTGGCTTTATGGCATTTGCAACGGGTACAAGTTGGGGCACATTCGGTATCATGTTACCAATCGCGGGCGATATGGCTGCGGGTACTGAAATATCGTTGATGTTACCTATGTTAGCATCTGTGCTTGCCGGTTCTGTATTTGGCGATCATTGTTCACCTATCTCTGATACTACGATTTTATCGTCAACGGGTGCTAACTGTCACCATATGGACCACGTAATGACACAACTTCCATATGCATTATCGATTGCGTTAGTCAGTGCGATTGGTTATTTAGTGCTAGGTGTAACAAGTTCTGTACTATCGGGCTTTATCGCTTCAGCAATTGCATTTACAGTGGTGGTTGCTATTATGTCTCGAATAAGTCGTAAAGTTTAATAAAACATTAAAAACACGCTGTTTATAATGAACAGTGTTAATGATTAGTAATTATATACGCCTGTTGATACAGGCGTTTTTTTTTGAGGGTATAAAATGGCATCTTTGCATTTCAAATTTGCAGCTATGAATTCGGGTAAATCAACACAATTAATCCAAGCTCACTTTAATTATATTGAACGTGGTATGTACCCATTAGCGATGACACCTGAGTGTGATAGTCGTTATGGCAAGGGTGTTATTGGTGCGCGTGTTGGCTTAAAACTAGAAGTTGAAGTGTTTGAGAAAGATACCAATTTATTTACCACTGTTTCTATCCGATTAGAAAATAAAAAAATCGATGTATTTATCATTGATGAAGGTCAATTTCTAACGCGAGAACAGGTTTATCAATTAGCCAATGTTGTTGACCAACTTCACATCCCTGTGATTGTTTATGGCTTAAAAACAGATTTTAAATTAGAGATGTTTGAAGGCTCGTACCATTTGATGTGTCTGGCTGATAAAGTTGAAGAACTTAAAACCATTTGCTGGTGTGGTAATAAAGCGCACATGAATGCACGAGTGAGTGAAACTGGGGTGGTATTAAGAGAAGGCGAGCAAGTTGAGATTGGTGGCAATGAGCTCTACGTATCCTTGTGCCGTAAGCATTTCATGAATGGCAACGCAAGCGCTTAGTTCTATTCTGTCGTTATTATTCTAGCATGGCTAACCGTCCTCGATGATGAGCGTATTATGTAGCGCTTATTATCTGTGTTGGTTGTATACTTTGGATAGTATTAATTTCATTTAATACTATCTCTGGTTCAGAGAATAAATAACCTTGAAAATATGTGCTTTGCAGATTCTTAGCTTGTTCAAATTGGCTCTCAGTTTCTATCTTTTCTATTAATATACTTATCTCATGTTTCGCTAATAATGGTTTTAATGTTTTAATTTCTTTAAATGAAGTCAGGGTAATATCGAATTTGATAATATCAACAATGTCAAAAAACGGTAGCCAATCTTCTGAATAAATAAAATCATCCAATGCAATGGTAAATCCCATATTTTTTAATTGCTTTAACGCTTTAAATATAGCCACCGTTGGCGGTACGTCCTCGAGTACTTCAATCACAATTGGTTTATTGATGAGTTTATGAGGCAAGCCATCGAGAATACTTTGCTCTGTAAAATTGATAAAGTAGGGCTTGTTATCAACGAGTTTATTAATATTAGAACTCAATAAGTGCTCGTGAACCAACCGTTCTGTTGCGATTTCGGCATTTATGATTGGGAAGGTATTCTCTAAACTATCACGATATAACAGCTCATAGGCGACGATGTTACGGGTGCTATTTAGGATTGGTTGTTTAGCGATATATGAGTGCATAAAAAGTACTTTATTAACAAAGGTACCTATAAGCTTATGCGTAATTATCAAAATGGCGAACTATTTAGTCAATATAGGTAACGGTTCATTACTATGCGTGAGAAATTGATTGGTACTGTGCTGTTCAGTACTATCATTTTATGAACGAAACGTATCGTATTTTTATTAGATGATAGGTGAATCGATTTATGCCGCAATAGACTTAGCATCTATTACGGCTGAACGAAGGTGTATTGTCTATTGTTGTTGGAAAACTTTAGTCATTTTATTTATCTCAATCACATCAGCAAAAGGAATGTTTTGCTCAGGGAAGGCTGCTTGAACCTTACTTGTCAGTGGCTTAGAGAATGAACGGTAGTTTATTTTAGCGACTACAGTGATTGGGTAACTTATCCCTGCTGGTAGTTCGAATGATTCAACACGAGTTTCATCAGGAGATATACGGGTATCTGATAGAATCTTCTCTACGCGCCAGAATTTAAGACCAACTGGTTCACCATGCATGTAACCGGATTTCTTAGCAAACACACGGCTGTCTTTTGGTAAGTAACCATCGTTTAACTGACCACTCACTAAACGCTTTTCGCCTTTGCTATCCGTTACCACAAGATCAATCCATACTTGACGACGTGCGCCACCTGGCATTTTGTGGCCGGTATTATGGTTGGTGACTTTGACATCAATACTGCGGCCATCTTCGCTGGTTTCCACGTCGAGTAGTAGGGCGTTACGTAAGATATCACGACTGAGTTTACCGTGTTCTTTCGAACGCATATCAGAGAAGTAGTAGTTACCACCAATAAAGTTATGTGCAATCAAGTTTGGTTTAATTGGCCCATTATCGGTTGCTTGACCCGGTACTTTTTTATCAAAATCTGTCATGTCTAAGCGCATGTGACAATCTATACAGGTTTTGTTCTGCTCTGGGTTGTCTGGTGAATTAAATTTAGAGGCTTGCCATTCGCCATAGTTGTTATTCACATTGGCACCTTGCCCAGGGGTGAATTCATTATGACAGGTCGCGCAATACAAAGAGCTTTTGTACAGTTCAGGGTTTGAATAGCTGTCTTTGTGCTGTTGCGGTGATGCATTTATTTGAGCTTCAGCAATGAATTTTAATGCGGGGTTACTCGAAAATTCAAACAAGTATTCAGCGCGGTCTTTTAAGTTTACGGTGAGGTCGGTATTACCGCCTGCATCTTCCGCTTTGGTGATTCGATGACAGAACACACAGCTGGTGCCAGTTTCATCAACGGGGAGACCTTCTCTTAGTGCATCACGTAGGCTCTGCCCTTCTTTTTCATACATGCTATTAAGATGAGTCAATGGCGCGGTATTGTTATTTAGAATCGTTTGTGGGGCATGACAGCCTCGGCATAAGTTTCTAAATGGTTCACCTTCTGATTCTGCGGCTAAGTTTTCTTGGAAGCGATAATAAGGGCTATCCATGTGCATTCCATGGTTAGAGTCTGCCCACTGTTTATAGAGCGTACTATGGCACGATTCACAACTGGCTGAATTTAACCATTCTGATTTATGAGTGAACTTACGTTCGTCATCAAAGCGTAACCAGGTTGATAGATAGGGTAAATTTTCTTTCGTGGTTACGTACATATTTAATGCTGACATTAAGCGTACGATCTCTGCAGACGGTGCTTTAGGATCAACTGTTGGTAGTTCTGGTTTCTTAGGGTCTGTTCCCATACCACCTTGCGTTTTTTGGATCATATCGATATAGGCTTCGATAGGATCGCCAGCGATCATGGTTGCTAAGCCTATATGACCTGTCATTGCATTGACTTTAACGTCTTTAGTACCGTCAGCTAACAAGTATTTGTTGGTGAAGTTAAACCCGTCAACATGACAAGAATTACAGCTCATCCAGAAATCACCAGCCATGGCTGAGTTTTCAAACTTATTGCTGTTTGCAAGATTGAAGAGCGTTTTACCTAAACGCAGTTCAGGCGCGATTGGATCGTGACTAATTAATTTGGCGAATTGCGCGTTAGCCAATTTAACTTTAGCAAAAGGGCCTTGACCACTCACATCAAAACTCACTAAGTCGTGAGACATGGCATTTTGGACATAGAGTGTACCGTCTTTCTCAATCATGCTACGGGGATTCGTACCGGGTATATGACGGTAAATTTGCGTCGCTTTTACGCCGCCTTGTAATTTGGTACGGCGATGGCGTTTTGATTTTTTACCTATTTTACCTTGACGAGATAAATCAAACACGAGCAGATCTTCTGATCCTGATAGGGTTATAAATACTTTTTTACCGTCTTCACGGAATGTCACGTCATGCGGGTTAGACACAATACGCGTGGTATTGTTGTTCTCAATGATGTTGATTTGTTTAAATAACTGTTTACGTTTATCAACCATTTCTTTTTCTTTACCTGGGGTGAGGTCAAGTAGCGAAATAGTTGGGAAGACGGTTGATTGAAACTGGAAGTCTTGTGTAAACGACCACAATACATGGGGTAGCCAAGCTTGTGTGCCATCGGGAGAAATCGCAATATTATCTAATACCCGTGGTTTACCTTGCGGTGTTGCACGAGATGAATGTACTGGCGTATCAACAAGTTGGATGATTTTGTTTAATTTCAATTTTGGCTGTCGGGTATCATAAATGGATACTTGGCCAGTCATGCTATGGGTCACAAACAAACGACCATCGTCAGCTAATGCAAGACCACGTGGTGTATCTGCTGTTTGTGTTGTTGCGGTTATTTCACCATCTGTTGAAACGGTTATTAGCTGTTTAGCTTCAAACAATGTGACGTAGTATTGTTTGTTATGCTCATCATAAACGATACCAAAAGGGCGATAGCCTGTTTTGATTGTTTTAATTAGTTTAAGGCTTTTAGCATCAATGAGGTAAAGTTGATCTGCAAGATAATCACTGACTAATAACTGATTGTTAATCGGGTCTAATGCAAGACGGCGTAAGTCTTTACCCAATGCTTGCTCTTTTAAGAGTTCACCAGTTTCAACGTTAATAATACTGACGCTGCCTGCATCCATATTGGCACTAATAAACTGAGTTCCATCTGTTGATAGTAGTAAACTGTTACTTTTTGTATTCGAAAAATCAGTACTGGCGTAAAGTGAGTTGCTTGCTAACAATAACAAGGCGCATATTAATTTAGGCAGAAAATGTATGTTCATAGATTACAGCATCTTGGTAGGGAAATAGGCATTACGATTAAGAATGGTTATCATTATATCGGTTTGACGTGATAGTGCAATATTTGCGGTTATGTTTAAATGATTAGGATCAAAGTAATATAAGTATAAACTTCGCTCGCCAAGAAATCGGCCTTTAAATTGCTTAACTATGCTTTCGTTATTTAACCTATTACTACTCAGTCGCCAATATCCTTGTTGCTGCGCTTGGTAATTACTGCTGCTTTGATAATGTCGGTCTAAAATCACATGTTGTGGCAGGTTATTCCGTAAATTATCAATGTTATAATTACTGATAATCATTTGCTGCTTGTCCATTGTTTTAAAGAACTGAGTCGCTTGTAATACAGGGGCATTTCTTTGTTGGGTGAATTGTTTGATACTGTGATAACCCAGTGTCACGAGTAAGATACAACTCAATATGTATAGAGCAGGGCGCATACGCTGAGTTTGGTAAACGTGTTCAATGAGTTGCGCGCAGATAATCGGTAACAATAAACTGAAAACGGCTAAGTGACGAATATTTTCTGGATTCTGGCCTCGGATGATCCAGGCAAACCAACAGCACACCAAAATACTTAATCCACGGGTTCTTGGTAGATATAAACCAATGGCTAATATCGAGGTTAATAATATAACCCCGAGCGTGGAATAGGTATTGGTTAATGTAGTCAACCACTGGCTCAATCGCGAATCTGTGGTACTGGTGGTATTACCCCAAATCGTAAAGTGACCTTGGGTGAATCGCTGTCCTTCTTCAATATAGGCCCAGCCGTCTTGCATGAACACGTAGAACGCACATATGACCCCTACCAGGGTAATGCTGAATATCTGCCAGCCAAGGCGTTGATAACCTTGTCTACGTTGACGGTGATAAAATAGTTCTAACAACATTGCACAGGCGACTAAGGGTAAATAAGAAGGTCGAGTTGCTAAACATGCCGCTAATAATAACCCGCTAATAATCGCGGAGAATGTTTGTCTTGGTAAAAGAGACTGTAATACACGGTGTAATTTAGTCTTTAATAAAGGGCCTGAGCCAAGCGGTAGATGAAAACGGGTTAATAATAAATATAAGCTAAAGAACCACAGTGCGGAAGCGTCTGATAAACCGTTTAAGGCCAATTCGGCAATGTTGCCTTGCAGTAAAAACAGCAGTACTGCGAATAATGCAAATGACTTTATTTTCATACGTTGGTAGCAATACATAAAAACACTTATTGTAAGCGTAATTGCCGAAAGGAAACTGAGTATTACATTGCTGTTGGGATGTGAATTTATTACGTGGATAAGTCGTTCTAACCAAACAAAACCAGGGTAACCAGGAAAGTGAGGGCTAAATTCTAATACTGAAAAATGGCTCAAGGCACGCTGAAAATAAAGCGCATCATCACTGCTAATATCAAAACTATAATAATTGAGTAAACCAAAATAGCCTGCAATGCAGGCTATTAAGCCAATACTAATTATTAAACCAGCGCGCCAAGGTTTATTATTTGGTTGGTGCATCAGGCAATGTAAATTGTAATGCAACTTGTAAGTTAGTGCGGTATTCAATGTAGCGCGTTAAATCTGCAGGTTTTTGACCCACACCAAATACCCCCGGGTTACCGATTGATGCAAGGGCGCCGCGAATGGCTATATCGGCTTTTTGGCGATTGTCGGCAGTTAAATCAGCAGCAAGTAAATCAATGAATAACTTACTTTTGACGACCAGCACTTTAGCTACTTGATATTCATTGATGTTTTGCTCTGCACCTTCAAGACGACGCATGACTTCTGCTTTTATCGTGGTGGTTAGTGCTCTGGCCACACCTTGTTGATCTTTATTCGTGATCGCGGTTTGCATTTGTTTATCGACAGCGAGCCCATGGTGCTCGTTAAAATACACGAATTCTTTCTGCATCGAATCATAGGCAGTTTGCACTGCACTATAATCACTTGCCGATAATGCTTTTAACAAGGCTTCTCGACCTTCAATTAATGGTTCTTTACCTGCTGCGGCATAAGAATAAGCAAAGCTTTGCGCACTAAATAATAATACGAAAAAACTGAATAACAGTGATGCTAAGTTTCTGTTAATAGCCGTTTTCTTCGCTGCTTTTTTAGTGTCTATTTGGGTCAATTGTATAATAGGTTTAAGCGACATTTGTTACCTCTGGCGTTTTCTTATCATCCATAATGCTTTGCACTTCAATCACGGTTTTTTCGTTACGGTGGTCAAAGATCTGGCGACGATTATCTTCACCCTTAATGATACCTTCTGCTGCCATCAGGCCCATTTCCATCGCGGTATCGGTGAAGATGTAACGGAAAGTACCTTGGCGACCAGTCATAACCAAGTTGCCAAATTGGTTAAGATGAGTGATTGCACGTTCACGTTTAGCGTTATAACTCACGTCCATCATTGGATAAGCGTATTCGGTGTAAGTGGTAAAGAATTCACCGGTACTTACATCTGGCACTCCGAGATGATTAAGATCTTGTTTTACGCGTTTTAATAGTTTGTTGTTGTCCATGTGCCAAACGTCATCACCTTTGTTACACGGGATTTCGATCATCACTGATGTTTGTCCTTTGGGTGCCATAAATGGTGAACGGCGACGCGGTTCTTGCAAACGCGTACCAATTAACTCTGGGTCAGACAGATACTGCCAGGTATTTTGTGACACGTTTTCTGTGGCCATCGGCATGTTGAAAAAGCGTAGCGAGCGATAAGTTAGGCCAGAATCAAATCCTGTTAAAGTACAAACCACTGGTAAAGGAATAGTACCGACAACGTGATCACAGCTAATTGAGTTTGTCTCACCGTTAAGTTCATATGTGACGGCATCAATACAATTCTTACCTTGATTCAGAGCGGTGATATTAGCGCCTCGAACAATCGTTACACCTTGTTCTTGCAGTCTTTCTGCAAGTTTTGTGTACATTTGGCCAAAGCCGAGTTTTGGATAGCGGTATTTTTTAGCGTAAGTACGCGGTGTTGCGCCACGTGTTGGGATTAAACGTCGAGCAACATCTTTTAAATCTAATAAGCTAATACGTTGTGATGCCCAGTCGGCTGATAATTGACGCGGGTCGATACCCCATAGTTTACCGGTGTAACCTTCAAAGAAGTTTTTGTATAGTGTGGTGCCAAAACGGGTTTCAATCCATTCGGCAAAGTTACTGGTGCTTTGTTCACTTGGGCGTTTTTGGAAGGGTAATTTGAAAACCAGATCAATGGCCGCTCCGGCTAATAAACTTATCGGCGCATTACGTAATAAGTTACCAATCGCAAGCGGGTAGTTGTAGGTACGCCCTTTAAAACGGATCACACTAGTACGCTCTGCATACAGCAGATCGTCAGTCATTAAGTCATCGATAAACTGTAATAGTTTCGGATTTTTAGTAATAAAGCGATGGCCGCCATAATCAAAACGGTATTCACCTTTTTCACCTTGGAAGGTTTGCGTTGCGCACATGCCACCAACAAACTCTTCACGTTCTAGGATAGTGACTTGGTAACCAGCTTGATTAAATTCCCATGCGGCCATTAGCCCAGCAGGACCAGCGCCTAAAATTACAATTTGTTTCGACATTATCAACTCAATTTTTTAATTTTTTTAGTGTTCTTAAGTCGGTAGAATAAACTTATCGTGGGCTTGCGCAGGCATTCATGCTTGCAACAGCTGTCTTTGTTTATACCACCGACTATGTATATATTATTTAGCGTTTGCTTTAATACTAAGTTGCGGCTGTTTTAGTTGGCACTTGGTATCCTCGGTGCCAAAACACGGTGAATATCGCTAAATAAACGAACCAAATAACAAGCGGTAATAAATTTGGTGATGAATTATAACCAAATAAAGCACGTAAGAAAGTACCGAATACGCCTTGATCATCAAGGACATGACTAATATCAAACACGGCAGTCTGGAATACCGGTAACACGTCTGCGCTTTGTAGCATGTTACTTGCCGAAGACAATAGGCCTGCGGCAATAATGATAATCAGCAAGCTGGTCCATTTAAAGAATGCTTGTAGTGGTACTTTACGGGTACCACGCATCAGTACGATAACTAATATCAGCGATGCGATTAAACCTGCGCCTGCACCGATTAACCCATCTTGTAGTGAGAAATCGCCTTGGCCTGAATACATCAACGCGGAGAAAAATAGCACGGTTTCAAAGCCTTCGCGCATGACCGCAAGGAAAGCCAAAAAGATTAAACCAAAGACATTGCCTGTCGTTAATATTTCGCGAATGTTCTGTTGCATGTTAGAGACTTGGGTTTTGGCTTGGCGTTGCATCCAAATGGCCATGTAGGTGAGTACCAAGGTCGCAAAGCCTAAAATACCCGCCATTAATAAATTACGGTATTCATGCGAGTCGAACTGATCGACCACGAACTGGAAAATGAAAGCGACAATTAATGAGGCAATTAAACCAAGTGCAACACCCAGATAGATAAGTTTGTTGTGTTTTGATTGGCCAAGCTTTGCTAAATAAGAAAGTATAATGCCAACGAGTAGGAAGGCTTCAAGTCCTTCACGAAAAGTGATTAAAAAACTGGCAAACATAATATTAAGACTTCCTAAAGAATTTGATTACAGTCCAGCGCCAAGCGTGACGAAGAACAAGCGGGGCAAGCAGCCATGAGCTGTAAAAGTGGATATCTTGCATGAGTATACTGAAGTTATTACCCGTGTTACCCCAAAAAGTAAGGTAGACGCCGGTAAGAGTACAAACAATGAGCAAATATTCGATAATGGTACCGGTTTGGCGTAAGAATTTCTTTTTACTATTTTGAATAAGATTTCGGTGAGACAGCCAGAAACTACCAACAAAAACAGGGAAGATACTGATACCTGCAAGCATATGCATGAGTAGTACGGTACGTTCCACTTGCCATGGAATAGTGATAAATGGCCACAGTAAAAGTCCTGACAGGAACATCAAATATAATATCGCTTCGGCTTTCTTATGATGGAAAGCGAAACGTTTAAAATGAGACTGTAAACGTGACCAGATGTTATCACCGGTTGGGGTTGCTATTTGAGCTGACATGATAAAACCTTATTCATATCGACGTAATGAAAACGCAAAAAGGGCTGAGTTAATCCTCATCCCTTTTTGCAACTTTTATTTTAGTTTCGCAACACTTTCATTAATCAATACACGTTAATTAACAAGTGTGCTACGAGATGGCTTTTCATTGCCAAAAGAGTGAGACTAGTTTGCACTAACCGACACTTTTGCTGCCATCGTTTGTGCTGTACCGTATTTACCGCCAGCAGCTGTTACTTGTTGTACGCCATCATTATCTGAATCGGTAGTTGAATTGTTTTTCAGTAAGTTTTCACCTGAATCACCAACCCATTCTGATAATTGTTGACCACCATTAACTACTTTCTTGAACCAAGCAGTGTAACGCTCTGTTAAGTGTTGTAGTTCTAGTGCAGGAACATGTTCGCCTTCTTCATTTGAAAGGTGAAGCATAGTTTCACGTAAACCACCAGAGATTGCTGCAGCCGTTAACGGTGTGTGAATTGTTGCTTTACCTGGTGTTTGTGCCCATGTACCTAGCTCTGCATCAAACATGTTTTTCTCTACCGCGAGGAAGATAGAACGTGCTGCTTGCTTGTAAGTATCATCTTGTGTCGCAAGATAAGCAGAAACTAAACCACGGATTGCAGCGAATTGTGCATCAAGAGATTGGTTTTTATCTACTGATTTACCAACTGTAGCGCCATCGTATACTAGACCGTTTTTAGCGACTAGTGTATTAACGATGTAATCTGCTTGCGCTTTGATTAAACCAAGAGCTTGTTTACCTTGAGGTGTTGCTAAGTCAACATCACCACCGTCTGCTGCTGCATAACCAACAGGTAGTGCATCTTGTGAACGTTGGTAAATAGATAGTGCTACGATGCTGTATGCCGCGTCAAACGTTTCAACTTGCGCATTTTGCTTGCCGTCGTATTTCGTTACAAACGTACCAGCTTTCTTATTGAAGTGTAGATTTGCTAAATTTTGGAACGATAGGTTAGCAATGTTGCTTGCAAGAGAGAATGCATCGTCAGCAGCTACATTGTTGTTTGTTTTACCATCGATATTTTGTTTTGGTGCGGCAGCAAATGGTTTGCCATCAAATACAGCTTTAAACGCTGGATTTTGTGCAGTATTCGCTGTGCGTTGGTCAGTAAATGCATAGAATTCACTTACAGGCCATAATAACATCCACGTATCACGTAGTGATGATGAACCATCTGTAACTGTTAATTTACCGATGTTATTTACGTTGTTCTTTTGTGTTTCTTTAACTGCTACTTTGTGTGCAAACCAGATTGGGTTTTTAGATGCATCGTAGTCAGGACCGAATTTAACACCTAGGTTCTTACCGTCAAAGCCCAGTTGCTGTTGCAGGATAAGTAGTTTGTCTATTGACATTTCAGTTAAGATCATGCCATTGAAACCATCGGCAGCAGATACACCAAGACTGTGTTTACCGTCTTGATCCATTGTGCTTGATGTTGCTTCAACTTCTTCATCTGTCGTTGTAACGTGCATGCCACCTAGGAAATCTTGTGACCACATTACTTCTTTAAGGAAGATGCTACCGATTGCGCCTGGATTTAAGGCTTTATCAAAACTTGCGTTGTCCCATGCTAACGTTTTGTAGTCACGGAAGTAAGCTGGAATTACTGTGTTGTGTACCGCTGCTTTACCTGTTGCAGATAATACTTCTAACTCTTCGCCATTAACTTTCGTTGTATCTACTTTACCTGCAAATTCAGGGCTACCTGAAACGTATGGTACAGAAATAGGGTACATGTTTAATGGGATTTCTTCACTTGGGAAGCCAACTGCGCCTGCAAGTGAGATGAAGCGTTTACCTAAGTCAGCAAGAGAACCACCACGTGCTTGGTTAACTGGACCATTAACTAGGTGAGGACCCATAGTTGATTGGTAGTTTAACGCGTACATAGCTTCTTCAGAATACTCGTAGCTTTCAATACCTGCTGCGTAATCGAATGCAGTCGGTTGATCAACTTGGTTAGGATCTAAAACATCAAGGTCTAAACCAAGAGCTTCAGCAAGAGGTTCACCTGATAATTCAAATTCTGTATATGCAAGAAAGTTTGCAGCAGGAGAAAGTGTTTTATCAAGCACTTTTACGTTTACAGCATGTGATGCAAACGAAGCAGTAAGTAATGCTGAAGAGATGGCAAAGCAGAGAGCAGATTTTTTCACAACAAATCCTTTTTATTTTTTATAATAGACTATGTCTTAATGAGAATAGTTCGTATTATCCATATAATTATGCTAAATGCAACTCTAATTGATAATTATTACTATTTATAATGATCTAGCACAATTTGATTTAAACTCGCGTAATAGTTGAACAAATTCTGCTGGTGCACGATCGAGATCATCGTTTGGGAAGTAAATATCATAACCAAGCGTATTGTGGAGATACTGCATTCGGTTAATAAACATGGCCTGTAGTCCGTGATAATTGTGGGTTACTTTTACGTCTGGATAAAGCATATTATCGGCATTTCCGTACAGGCTCGAACTTGGATCAGTGAGCATGATAAGGGCTCTTTGCTCTAATAACATATGAGATAAAGTGGGTAACGAAGCGCTATTGATAAGGTGCTCTCGCTGTTTGAGGCGGATACCGATGTAAGGTAATTCTTTTAACGCTAATCCGTCATTTATCTTTGGTATATCGATGCGTTGTATATCTTGCCAGAGGATAGTAAAACCATCTCGTGAGGTGAAATAATGCAGTCCTTCTTTGGTCAGTGAGAAACGGTAATATACGTCATTAATTTTCACGATCCCAACAATTAACAAGCATATACCGATCATAAGCGCCCCTGCTGACAGAGGAAAATAAAGGGAATTGTCTGAGTCTGCAGATGTTGTTAACAACGATATGATACTGCTGAAAATGAACAGGGCAGCAACAATAGTCACCGTTACGCCATTACGTTTTGCGATAGGCCGTATCAACATTGCACACCTCCTCTGAGATTACTTGTCTATTGGTAATAATAGTTCAAATATAACCCCTTTATCACCCGGCAAGTTTCTTGCTTTTATGTTTCCATGATGGAAATCACTGATTAACTTGACGATATGTAAACCTAAGCCAAGATGTGGAGTATCTGATTGTTGGCGATTGGAGACCATAGAGTCAAACAGCTGGGGGATATTATCACTGCTAAAGTGCGGTCCTTGGTTTTCGACCGAGAGTTGTAGTTGCGTGTTGATCTTATTTAGCTTAAAACGAATCGGTTGACCTACTGGCGCATAATCAACGGCATTACTGATGAGCTTATCGAGTAATTGGACGATAAGTTCTGGGGCTAAATTTATCGTGTAATCATCATTATGGTCGTATTCAAATTGAAATTGATGATGGCTGTAAATTTGTCGGTAAGCTTCGGTTACCTCTTCTAACATATCGTCAAACGGGACCACTTGCCACTGTGCATATTCAAAGCTTTGTTCTAATTTATTGGCTTCACTGAGTGCGTTTAATGTTTGGCTTAGGCGATTTGTACCTTGCATTGCCCGTGTGAGGTATTTTGTTGCTTCCGGGTCTAAGTCCGATAATTCAAGGTTTTCGAGCGATGTACGAATCACGGCAACTGGTGTTTTCAATTCGTGAGAAAGTTTATCAGCCAAAGTAGCCAGATAGTCAGTGTACTTACCTTGATTAATCGTCAGTTGTTGCATCACTCGGGATAAATCACCCAATTCATCAGGCAGTCTGCTGGCGGCTGGCACCGCCATTATCTTACCGTCGCTATCGATTGCTGCGCGGTAGTTCTTCTTCATTCGAACAATACGCCAAGACAAAGACGATGCAAATGCAAATAAGCCGGTCACAATCACGGCGATGATAGTAAACAGTAATATTAATAATTGGTTTAACGCTTTGCTGGCAGACAGTAAACTTTGTCGTGAATCTTGTACAGCAACCAAATAGAATTGTTGGCCATTAGCGATAATGACTTTACTATGCAGTTGTTTATTAATCGGCGAGTCTTGGTACCAAGTTGTTTGTTCTAATTGCGGTGGAGATATCCAGCGGCCTAGGCTGGTAGGTTCTCGCCAATAAGGTAATGAGTTGGAGGTAAATAATCTGTTGTAGATTGCATTGGTGAGCCAGGATGGACCTGTTTGGTCACTATTACTATTATCATCTGAGTCATTCATCAGCTGATCTGCATTTTGTTGCCCAACCAGCCAATATTGACTATTGAGCAAATACAAACTTAGTCCGGGTTGTAAATAATTAGCGAGTTGGTGGTTTAAATCCAATTCTTCACGCACTAGACTGCGTTCGTAAGTCGTCGTCGGCTTAGATTTAAAATGTTGATTTATTTGGCTGTCATTAAGTATGAGATCAAAGCCAATCGCATTGCTTGCTAAGTCAATTGGGATTGCAATTTCTATATTGTAGTGGCCATCGCGCCATAACCAGGTACCAGCATCTCTACGCGTTGTCATTGTTTGACTCGTGTTGCGTATTTCTACACGACCAGAGCCTTGGGGGTTAATCTGCCAATGTGAAACCAGACCAGTATTATTGATACTGCGGATATTAAGCTGATCTGCAGCTCGCTGTGGTTGCATTGGATTATAATAATGCGGTGTCAGCGCTGATGTCTGTATAAAGATATAGAGTAATCTATTATTTGCAGCTAACCTAAATTTGACTGTTGTGGCTGGCTTTGCTTCTGCCGATAAATTGGCCACGTGATCATAGTTGTTAAGTTGAAACCAAGGTGTGGTGATATTTTTCCAATCACTTTCTTCACCGTCAAATCCGTCCAATAACATTTTACTGTCAGTGAGCGGGGCGTAATAGTTACCTTGGTGAGTATGAAAAATGGAATGTGGTGACTGGTTTAATGTGTGTTTAAGCTGTTGTGTTGCAGCGGTCATTTGCACATCAAGTAACTGGCTGTGGCTTTGGCGTAAACTGGTTTCTAAAATACTGACACTCTGACAACCAGCCCAAGGCAGTAATAACATTAGACTGGCAACAAGTAGGAGTTGTGTCTTTAAGCTGAAGCGAATTTTCACTCAATAACCCAGCGATAACCCATCCCGTAAGCTGTTTTAATAGCGTTGAAATCGGCATCTATGTAACTGAATTTTTTACGTATGCGTTTGATGTGTGTGGTGATGGTATTGTTATCGAGTACCACATGTGCGGCATCCATGAGTTGGTCTCGACTTTTAACCTGACCAGGGTACTTAGCAAGGGTATGTACAATCCAAAACTCAGTTAACGTGAGCATGACGGGCTGATCTAGCCAGTAAGTCTCAATACGCTCGATATTGATCCGCAATGAACCATGAGTAATGACTTGTTCGTCTACTGACGGCGGTTTTTTTAACGCTCGGACCCGGCGGAAAAGCGCCGCAACACGCGCTAAAACTTGATGAATACTGACGTCTTTTGTTAAGTAATCATCAGCGCCAAGACGTAACGCTGAAATCTCGTCTAGTTCACTGTTGCGCGCGGTTAAAAATATAATCGGTAGGGTTTCTGAAAGTTGGCGTAATGTACGGCATAGATCAAAGCCTCCTTCGTATTCACCCTGCAAACCGACATCAATAATAGCCATATCAGGCAATGCAAGGGTAAAGGCCGCTAGTGCGTCCTGGCGATTATGAAAGAGTGAAACCCGGTAGCCGATTCGTTGTAAGGCATCACGATAATTTTCTGCGATATTGATTTCATCTTCAACGAGGGCAATATGTAATTGTTGTTTTATCATTCGGACTAACTCATAAATCGATAATAAGGAGGTGCGCTTCTATGCCGTGCTATGTTATCAAGGATAAAAATATTAATACAGCTTTTAGCAAGCCTGTCGAGATTCATATCGCTTAAGCTTTTTAATAACAGGGTAGTATGACGGGAAGTGTTGATATTGAAGTATATGTTTGACTAAAAATAAAACCAACACAGCAGCTGTTATCATCACTGGGTTGGTTTTATCGAACAAAGTCGAGGCGTTAAGCTACGTTTGCTTGTCTTATCCAACGTAAATGATTATTACGTTTTCTCTCAACAATACCGAAGTATAGAAATTCTTCGAAAGCCTGATCGACTTCGTCCATGCTCAACTTTAGTATTTCAGCGATGTATTTTTTAGAGCATTTCAAGTCTTGTTCTTGTGTTGCTTGTAAAATAGCTGAAGACCTTGCTGACATTTGCTTTTCAATTAATAAGGATTGATCTTCTAATTGAGCCGGCGCTTCAATTTCAATATAGCTCTGTGTTGCTAAAAGACGTAAATGTTCAGCTTTATCCGCTTTTTCTTGTTCTTTTTTACGGCTAATTGAATGACGGAAACGCAGTTCTTCACCGATTAAACCAACAAAGAAAGCAGCAAAAATATCAAGTAATACCGATAAGAAGATCACTAACCATGATTGTGCATTTTCTGTTGTGGTATTAAGGATTTTCGCCAGGCTTGCGATCAAACTGATAACCGAACCTTTTTCAGAGACCGGAACGCTATCACGCTCAATTCTAAGTTGTGTTTGTTTTTCTCGGAGAATTTGATTTTCTTTTTGGATCCGAGTCACACCAAGTGAAATCATTTTTAATTCGAGGTATTTATCTGCGGCTTTGTTATTAAGCGCAATTTCATCGTCGAGCGCTGATATTTGCAGAGTAATGGCATTTACCTTGTTATCGCGTTGATCAACATACTGTTGTGCTACATTGGTAGCACTGTTAATACCACCGATACTGCCGCCTATCGAAATAATAGCAAGGATACAGTAGAAACCTAGCGCTACAACTGCGGCATGGAATGCTTTACGTGCAATGCGCTCACCAAATTCGTACCAAGCAAAGAATTTACCCAGTTCAAAAATGACGGCTAAACTTCCGAACAAAATTTGCATAAGTAATTTATCGTGAATAGATAAAAAGAGTAGCAGTGAGAATATTACTGATGCGGTAATCGCTGCGCCAGTAAAGGCATACAAGCTGCACATTGCAAGGGTGCCTTTAGGGCGGCGAGTATATGTTAATGAAGAATCATGCATGTTAAATGTATCTTAAAGCAGAAAGGTGACTAATTTGCGGGCATACTAACACGGCTAATTAGTAACGGATAACTACTTTTGGCTATTTTAACAAACGGGCATATTTCAACCATTTTGTGATGGGGATCTATTAAAACTGCCAGAATAATCCCAGACTGCCTACTATATATTCTTTGTGTGGGTCTTCTTCATAGTCCGGACTCATTGCAACGACGCTAAACTTGATGCCTACATTTTGATAGTAAGCAAGTAAGCCAGCGGCAGCCGTCGCTTGTATGTTTTTTAAGGTGATGTCGGGCACTTCAACGGGGGTCTTACCTTCAATGGTTATATCATTAAAACGATAACGAATTTCTGCTGTCGCATAAAGCATGATACCTGAGCTATTTGGCGCCAGTAACATGCCTTGCAATCGGTGTGGGTGTAAGCTGAGATTATTATAATTAACCCCTAAATTAGCGCCCCAACGTACCGTCGAACCAAAGGCCACTTCACTTTGAAAGTTACCGACAGCTAAGCGTTGATAAATTGACAGATCCGATTCACCAATGAGCATAAGAGGTCGGCCGACAAGTTGATCTGCCTCTGTTGTGACTTGGTAAACAATCTCATCTTCAATTTGATAGTCCCAACCTTGTGGTGTGGTGGCATCAATCGCATCATGAATGAATTTTTGGGTGTCACCTGCTCTTGATTGTTCACCGACACCGCCCACTAACAATGACAGACGATAAGAACTCACGGCGCTGTAACCTAATACACTTGCTTCACCAAACAACAGACCAGCGTATGGGCGCTCATCAGTTTGGGGCGTAATGGCTGATATATCACTGGGTGTCCACATTTGCTGACCGAATTGATAATTCACTGCATATTTAAGTGCGTTAGGATCAAAGGCCGTTAATGCTTGCCAAAATTGATTATTTAAAGCTGGTGCTTCTGCAGTGTAGTTAATGAAAACTGCATTGGTATAGTTACCATCCTCATCTGAGATAACGTCATTATGCATGCCAAATAGCCAACCGTTTGCAAAACTGCTCATTGGGGTTAAAGCGAGCAATATAATGCTGCATAATTTAAAACGCATGGGTATTCCTTTGTGTCATTTTTACGTCGTTACCTGTCAAATATATTAATAAATAATCTTAAGCACTAATTATACCAAGATTATGCCTGGTGTCGTTATTTAATGCTTGGTTTAGGCTTACTCTCATACTTATTAGTTATGGAGTGTTAGATATCGATACTTGCTAGGCATGGTTTTTTATAAAATAATTGCTTCGTATAAGCATACAAAGACATACTAATGAGAAATGTATACCCAAGTTATTTCAAGCTGATATAGCTTGGGTGTAGATATAAATGAGACAACAAGGATCGTTGTTTATTACTTCGCCCTAGTTACTGGTTTCTTTGATGGGGAATGAAATTGAAATCATTAATAACATGCTGCGGGTTAATTACCTTAGGCTATATAACGTCAAGCGTTTTGACCAGTGTCAACGCTGAAATAAAGGTAAAG
>NZ_JABSQR010000041.1 GCF_013215705.1 Moritella sp.
CAACCATAATGGTGATGCTATTGGTTAGTATGACTGGTAGGGCAAAGACTCTGCCGCGCAGCGGCTTCGTTCAACAAAGCGTTTAAGAGCGATTCTCAACACTTGGCATTTCCAGTTCAAGGTTGAGCTTTGTATCTACGGTACAATGGTTTAGGTTAGTTGGTTAAGCGTTGTTCACGCCTTAAGGCGGCGTTAATCTGAATTTAGCAATACTTTCTGTAATGCGAAACACTCCCTATAAAGCTTATACTCTAAGCCATTAATGTCCATCAATGGCTTAGGATGATCGCTCTAAGCCGAAACGGCCCCTTTTCGAGTTAGATCCGTTAATCACTCGCAATGTATTCATATCGGTTTGCCATACATTTTATCATGTAAATTAAGTAACTAAATTGACCATATTTATGTTTAATAAAAACTATTAAACAAGGATAGTTTAATACAATATCATTAGCATTTTGGCAAGCAGCCTCGAATTTCCAAAAAATAATCAGGTTTATCTTGCCTGTGATATTTAATATCAATACAATCAATTGCATAGATAGTCTTTTTATAACTTGAAAGACTAAAAAATAATTTACAAGACGGCTCGATTTGTCTGAAGTAGGCAATAAAACAACTTCCGATACAACCTTATTTTTCAATGTGTTAACCTATTTTTGTAATGGTAAATGGATTTGGGAATTCGAGACGTCCGACTATACAAATTTATGCCGATAATGGAGTTTTACACTATGGATGATAAATTGTTTCATACGCACTTTCGAAGTGAAGATATACCAAATTGGCCTTGTCCCATGTGTAGTGCTAATTCACTATCGTGTTCTGCTGAAGGCTTTCATAAGCAATACAAAGTACCAATTGATCCTAACCATCCAGCTTTTTCGCCTGACGACATCGGGTATGTTTTCAGTATGAATTTGAAATGCACTATCTCTTCATGTGATTGCAGAGTTATGTGTATTGGAACAGGGGATGTATCACAAGAGTATTTACATGATGGTTCTGGTGATTGGGGCTGGTTTGACAATTTCGAAGTGAAATTTTTTGAACCACCATTACGTTTATTTACTCCTCCAAATGGAACCCCAAGTGGAGTTATAAAAGCGTTAGATATTTCATTTTCTACATATTTTTCTTCACCTAGTACAAGTCTTAGTACTTTACGCGCTGCTCTTGAGGTTTTACTTGGTGAAATGGATGTATCATCAGTAGACGAAAATGGTAATTTTTTATCTTTAGCCAGACGAATTAGTTCATTGCCTGAGGGCTATCGAAAAATAATTGAACCAGCAAATGCCATTAGGTGGCTAGGCAATGATGGTACTCACTCTGGTTATCATATTCGAAGATCAGATGTGAATGATGGGTACAACATTTTTGAACATATTTTGGTTGAGTTATATCCTGAACAGAAAGCTTCGATTGAAGCTTTAGTAGAACGAATTAATGCTGCAAAGGGTGTAGACCGAACTGCATAACGAGGCGTTATATTTTTATCGGAGTTTTAGTTTTGTTTGAATGGTTGTTAGATGCATTTAGTACCCCGACAGGGAAATCACAATTTATTTCGATATTTGTATCGTCATGTGTTGCGATCTCCGTTCTATTATTAAATCAAAAATTGACGAATATCAGGGAACGAAAAAAAGTATATGTAGAAAAAATAGAAGAACTCTATTTAGCGGTTATTGAATATTTGGAGACTTGTGACGATCTCATTACCGATATTCAAAAAAGCACCTACAGAGAGAGTGAAACTGGCTATCATCGCTACAATGAGGCTACTTATGATAAAAGAGAGTCTTCAATAGCTAAAATTGAAATGTTATGTGGTTTGTATTTCCCAGAAGTAAAATTCGAGCCTAAAGACTATTGTATATCAAAGATGCCTGCCTTTTCGGCGGCAACAAGTGGAAAGTTTGCTAGAAAAGAGGTTAGCGGAGAGCAAGTGGTTAAAGAGTCTAGAGTGCATATTGATAAGGCATCTATAGAACTCAAAGGGATTTGTCGCAACCTTATGAAGTCAAAAATGCTATAGAACAAAATATAACAGGGCATGATCTTTTATTGAATTTGAGTTGGAAATGGTAAATGAATAAAAAAAATTTAGAAGCTTGGCAAAAAGCTCCTGTTAAAATCGTAAGTGAAGCTATCCAACACACAAATAAGCAAAATGAAGAAGATAATTTGATAGCCTTTCTCCTGTTAGATGTTGGTACTGAAATGTTGCTTAAAACCTATTTAGGGTTACCCAAAAAGATTACGGGTTCGATAACCTCTGAGGATGAAAGGTACAGCATCATTCGCAAAGGTTTCCACGATGTAATCGAAGGAGTAAAGAACAGCAGACAAGGCATTAGCGCTAAAGATCTTGCTAGAGTAGAGTTTTTTCATGGGATTAGAAACAAACTCTATCATCAAGGAAATGGTTTAACGGTTCAACGTGTTCATTTAGAAGAATATATTTCAGTAATCAAAACACTTTTTAAACAGTTACTAAAGGTGGACTTAGATGTACAGCTTTCAAATTCGAGCTTAACGAAGGAAGAAGCTGAGCGTATTTCCTTGATTAAAGCAGATATTCATGAGTCTTTAAAGTTAACTAGAATCAAAAGAAAGGATCTCGAACTCTGCTGTAATCTAGTAGTTGAAACTGTAGCCCCTAAATTACTTTTACCCTCATTTATCAGAAATTTTACAAATTTCCGAAAAGAAGCTTTTAGTGAAGATGACTACATTTTGAAGGAGATGAGGTCATCACTTACAAAAGGCTACCAAATGATACTAATGAACGTATGAAAATAGTCGGGTGGTTTGAAGAGTTTGTTACCCCTCTAGTACAGAACTCACCATATTTTAATGCACTCTATAGTCAAGTTGAGGTCGGTAATAAATACCACATCGAAGCTATGAGACGTCATCTTGGTATAAAGAACATAGACGTAGAGAGACAAAAAGTACCTCATATGCTTAGTATTGTTTTCAATGACGTCTTTGACCTAAATGATTTTTATATCAATATCGTTGAAATTATCGTGTTTAATGATGTGTATTTTATGAACGAATTGGACTTTATTATTTTTGACTATAAAAATATATACCCACAATCATACGATCAATCTGATTTGGAATATTGGGCTTCTACACTTGATTCTTTCAAATCTCAAAATAAAAAGCTTGAGACTTATATTAGTCAGATAAATTTATGGTTGGACAGTACGACTAAAAGCTAACATATAATTTAAATGGAACTAAACAGTTGGCTCAGTGTCGCTTCGCTACACATTATAGCCAACAATTTTAGTCCGCTTAATGTGGGCTTTAGGTGCTAATCATTTCGTTAGCGTTCAGTTAATAGGGGAAGTCGTTGAACCAACTAGATAGGATTATAACTTCGTTTAGTAATGTAAGCTCTTTCTTCGAAATTCTCAGTGAGTATCACGAAAAGCAACATCTAGAGAATCTTGATTACAAGAATCGATCAACCAAGGAGTTAACTGACTATGTAAATGCTGCTCAAAAGTCAGAGCGTGAAATGGGTGAGTTTTATGATTACCATAACTATGATCTAAGAGTTGAGGCTGAGTTACGTCATGAAGAAATGGCTGCACAGGCACAATTTGAATTTTTTAATTTTCAGAAAGAACAACACTTAATTTCATTATTAGAAATGAAATTACTTTACTTATATAAAGAAGTTGAAATTAAACTAAAAACTATTTTATCCTCAAAATTTAATGAAAAAACAGAGGATTTATCGAGTCTATATAAAATTGTAAATTGTTTTAAGATCAATAAGGTAAATATAAAAAAAATTGATGGGTATGCAGATATAAATAACCTTCGATTAGTGTCAAATGATTTGAAGCATTCGCTAAAAATTAATGGGTCAAAAAAATTACAAGAATTTAATGGTGTTGAACGCTTTAATAGTCATGTGCTTGATAAATTCCTTTACGGCAAAGTCTATAAGATTGAGTCATTTTTCAAGTTGATAATCGATAGCATTAATGGAGTGAAAGTTAATGCGTATATAGTTTCTGGTGATATTCCTTTTTAGAAATACTCACCAGTGTACACTTCGTCTATTTTAGTCCGCTTAACGTGGCGTTAATCTCAACTTCGCTTTACTTTCAGTAATGCGAAACGTCCTTATTGAAGCATAAGCTCTAAGCCATTCCTGTCCAGCTATGGCTTAGAGCAATAACTCTGACCCTTGTGATAACCCTAACCCTAAGCGATGAATGCCACCATAAGTCCAAGTTTATCTGCTTGGAGTTGCCAACATCCTACTCTTTAAATATTAGATTTATGTAAACCGTGTTAATGATCCAGAAAGGTCAGTTTGTTGATCAGCTAGCGCACTAGATTTCAATGAGATTTGCATTAGTACAACTTAACCACTTTTAATACTATTCTAGTTTGTGTACAGATCTTAATTGATGAATGTTGCTTGAAGTCGAAATGAAGAGGTAGCTCCACATTGAATTTTCTGAACTGGCTTCTCACTTCATTTTCAGAGAGGGCATTTAAATCAAGAATCATATGACTGGGTTTACAATTACTCATTCCTGTAAATCTCCGTAAAGTTAAACTAGTTAATCAAGCACTCCTCTTTCGCTCAACTATAAACTAGTTAGTCAGGTATCTCTCTCTATCAAATATAAGAGGTTGGACTTTTTTTGTTTTGTAGAATTAGTAGGGCCAAACTAACCTCTATTCTAAGCTTAAACTGGAGTCTTATTTCAGTCTAAAAAAGTTGCCAACTGTTTCAGTCTAAAAAAAATTCCAACCGTAATTCGTGTATCGGGTTACGCTGTGCGTTTTAACTCATTAACATCAGAACAGCAACAAGACGTTATCACCCGTACATTCGCTAAAACAATGTAATGACATAGATATATCTGTTAATCATAATCCTTCCTAACCTCAGTAATTACTGGGGTTTTTTCATCTTAATATACTGCGTCACCTTTTGAATGAATTATAAACAATATTGTGGCCATTTATTGATATTGATTGTAGTTTTTACTCGCCGTGCTTTTAAATGTGCTTTCGTATATGTATTTTCATATACGCACTGCCATATGTGAATTATCATATGTGGCTGTGATTTTATATTGCACCATCAAAAAAGATGGGGTTTATTAGATAAACTTAGGAAAGCATAATGAAGTATATGTTCTGGATTGTATTAATCTTATCGGTTACAGGGTGTAACGAAAATTCCGGACCGGAACAAAGTATTCATGTACCAAGCTCTGTGCTTGAGCAACCGGAAAAAGAGGTTGTGGCCGTTGAAAATGTGCGATTAATTGCTACTAGCAAAAAGAGCTTGACGCTAGGCTGGGATGATAGTCATGACGCGGCAGGCTATATTATTCGTCGAGATAATAATAAGATCGCGACGGTTAGTCGTGGTTTATATCGCTTCACTGATAATTATTTACAAGAAAATCAGCGTTATGTCTATGAAGTATTAGCGCTTGATCGTGAGGGGCGAGAGTCTGAATCGCATGCTATAACCGCTTTAACAATTGAGAATGACAGCCCTGTCATTTCACCGATTACTGATATTATTTTGCTAAACGATACCGCTGTGGTTGGTTATGTTGTGACTCAAATAGATGCAGCCGATGCCAATGGTGATTCATTACATTATCGAGTTTCTAATGAACAGGCATTGAATTATTTTGCTATTGATGAGCAAGGTATATTAACTGTGACGTCATCGATTGATGCGTTGTCATTACAAGTCATGGATATTTTTGTAGATGTTAGTGATGGCTTAAGTACGGCAACAGTGAAACTTGAGGTTGGATTCATACCGTATGCGGAAAAACCAGAGAATCAAGGGTTGCTGCGTAAGTACTATCGAGATAATCGCGTTCGAGGTTTACTTTCTGAGCTTAAAGCATTACCTACATTTCCAGATAATCCGACATCTATCAATATTGAAACTAACTTCGAATCACCAAGTAATTTTGCAAATAGATACGGCCAAATAATGGAAGGCTATATCGTGCCGCCTGTCACAGGTGAATATAAATTCTGGATTGCATCAAATGAACAATCTGAGTTGTTATTAAGTGATAGTGGCAGTACTAAGGGACTAACCAGAATTGCTTATACCGACCATTCTACATTAAAACATGAATGGGATCCTGTGCGTTATGATAGCCAAGCTTCTGAAATAATATACCTTGAAGCAGGTCAAGCATATGCTGTAAGGGCGTTAATGGCAGAGAAGTATTACTCTGACTTGTTAGCTGTCGCTTGGGAAGGTCCTGGCATTTCACAAGGGGTTATCACTAATGAATATCTACGTTTACCTATTGATATGATAAAACCAGCGTCTATTTTTAACTTTAATTGGCTAAAAACGGCCGAAGATACGGTGATTTTACAATGGAATGCGACAACCGATAATGTTGATGTAGAGCGTTATTTAATTTATGCAAATAATACGTTGTTCGCAACAACAGGTAAGGACGAGTTATCGATTGAGTTAACGGGATTAGAAAGTGCCACTCGTTATGACTTCACTATTCGCGCACAGGATAAAGCCGGTAACAAGTCGCTGGAAAGTGATTCTTTGATGATCGTGATTGATGATTTTATAGCGCCTTCGATGGTGACTAATATTAGGGTTAATGAAAAGGGGACTGATTTTATAGGTTTGAGTTGGGATGCTTCAACCGATGAAGATAAACAACAAATACTTTACCGAATTTATCAAGGTGGAGAATATGTAGCACAAACTTATGATACGAATTATAAACTAAAGCAATTATTACCTGTTACGAATTACGATATTACATTTGAAGCCATTGATATTGTTGGTAACCGTAGTGGTTTATCAAGTGTGCGATCGATTCAGACTAACGCCTTGGTTGCTGGTACTCCTGTATTCGAATATCCGTATTATGAATTTGCGGTTCCTGCTAATCACTCTATCGGTACTTCGTTTGCAATATTGAGTTTTAATGAGCCGCAGGAGCTGGTATTTAAGATAATATCTGGTGACGATGCTGACTTGTTTGCAATCAATGAGAAAGGCCAGCTTAGCTTGAAACGTCATATACTTGAGGGCGAATCCCGTTCGTTTAATCTTGAAATTACAATAACTAAAGCTAATAAAACAAGTGCTACGCTAGTGAAAGTGAATGTTTTACCCCGTGATGTATTAGTTTATCAAGGTGTGTCACAGGAAATATGGACTGGAATATCCGGTTCGAGTGTTGCTGTTATTAATACTTTAGCCTCGATTAATCAACAAAGTACATTAACAGACTTTAAATCACTCACCAATATGGGGTTTTCTTATGGCCAACGAGTTTATGGTTATTTCACTGTACCAGTGAGTGGGGAGTACAGTTTTTGGATCGCTTCTGATGATAATAGTGAATTACGTATTAGCCCTGATATGACGCGTGATAAAGCTGAGTTAGTCGCACATATTACGGGTTATACTCGTGAAGATAACTGGCGTGATAGTAGCCAGGTTAAAACGAATATTAATTTAAATGCTGGTCAGTATTATTATATCGAAGTGCTTCATAAAGAAGGCGGTGGTGGTGATCACATGTCTGTTGCATGGCAGGGGGCTGGTATTCCCAATCGTACCTTGATGACGGGAGAGTACCTGATACCGTACAGTCGTTTTCATCCTGCTGCGGCACAAGTAGAAACTGCAATACAAACCGGTTTTGATAGTCAAGGCAATCAGCTTAAGCTTGATATTAGTGTAGATGAAAGCGCTGAGGGTTATCCAGTTTGGGTCTATTATGGTGAAATGGATGCTGGTAGTAATACTGAAGGCTGGCAGTATCGCGTTAAGTTAAATGATTTGTTAGCTGGGGAGCATAGCATTACATTGTCACCAATAGATCCCGGTAAAACGTATTATATTCGGACTGTGACTGCTGGGCCTACGGGCAGTATCTGGAGTCAGCATACGATTACTGTGAATACGGTTGTTATTGATCCCAACAAAACTGCTGGTGAGTCATTACCGAAAAATATTGATATCGATGTTAGCATTAATGACGTTGACTACTCATTAGCGTTAACCAAACATTCGGTACGTTCTCCCAATTTTCAATTACTCACATTTGATTCTCGTCGAGTCAAAGAATATGAATCTGTGTCACCAATGCCAGAGATTCGAACTTACCGTGGCATTGTAACGAATAACCCGACTGTCACTATTACTGGTGTGGTTGATGCGTTAGGTATTATTCACCTTTCTGCTTGGGGGGGAGATATGCTGGCTTGGCAGAAAAATGTTGATGTCAGTGAATTTATAACTATAACGGCGTTAGGTAATGATGAAACCAATACTCAAGAGTTAATTCTTGATTTTGAGTTGCCTTCTATTGAGAATGGCCGTTTATATCAACCGCAACCTGGACATGACTTCCATAATAGTTTAGCGCGTGTGGCTTTTAAATTTGAAGAAAATCAATTTGATAAAGCAGCAGGAAATAACATTGTTAATGGTATTGCGCAAATGGAAGGGCATATTAATGAACTTGACTATATGTGGGCACAAAAAACAGGCTTACGTTGGGATATTGGTAAAGCAGTTATCGAATTAAAAGGAGATATCGGTAAGGCTACGCAAACTCGTCCGAGTGCGCCAGATGCTACTAACTTCAGGATTGATTTTCAAGATCCGGTGAATGGCGGGCAGTGTTGGGGTGGTGGTTATTGGGTTGGCTGTACCGCAGGTTATACCATGAGCTGGGGCTTCACTCATGAAATTGGGCATAACTTAGGGTTAGGCCATGGTGAACAAACCGATAATAATAATCAAATCCAAGAGCCAAAAACGCATATGGGTAATATGCAAGCATGGAATACGACGCGTCGGATTCAAAAAGGCTCTCGCTTTAAAGCCGCGAAGGCATTAACCGACCCAATGTTACCTGCCACTTTTAAAGATTATTTAACTGTGTATAAAAATGAATCTGGCTTAGTCGATCCACTCGCAAATGATTATGATGCGAATGGCGATGTATTAACAATTGCTCGTTTTGACTCGACAACATTAGCGGGTGGTGCGATTGCTGTTGATGGAGATTCATTACGTTATACGCCACCAGCCGATTTTGTTGGGGTAGATCAATTTAGTTATGTTGTCACTGATGGTGAATATCAAACCCGTGGCCCTGTGATGATCCAAGTGTTAACGCCTGAATTAGCCGCCAATTGGGATATGGATAACTTAATCGATAATAAAGTGACGGACTTGTCTGGTTTTAGTCACGATTTACAGGCCGAAACAGCAGGTGTTACATTGACGGAAATGCAAACTACAGGGATAGCAGACCAAGGTATTACTATTCCACTGTTAGCGTCAAAGCTGGTGGCTGATGATCCTTTAGGTGACAGCTTATTACCACATAAATTAGATCCGGGTCATAAAAGTTTTACTGCAGCAATGTGGTTTAAATATACGGTAACCGACGGTGATAAACTGCTTATTGGTAAATCGTCTAAAACCCCAAATAATATGAATTATGGTGGTTGGGAGATCCGCGCTAGTGGACATGATTTAGAAATTCAAGTTAACTTCCGCGACCGATTTATGTATCCGAATAATGTAACGATCACTCAACCTGCTGCAATTGTTGACGGCAGTTGGCACCATGTGGCCGTTGTCATCGATCGAGAAAATCAGCAATTACTTGGTTATATTGATGGTGCACCGTTTGATCTACAAGGTAATTTACCTGCTGGGGATAGTCCGATCATTGCGGCAATGAATACGTCTGGTTACGGTGGCGGTTCACCATTTAAAGTGGGTGGGCATACGAGCGTTACCTGTGAAGATGGTGCGACCTCGGATGACCCTAAAGTTTGTGTATCCGCATTGGAACAAGCATATGATAGTGTCAAAATTTATCATAAAGCATTGTCAGCACAGGACGTCAGATCTTTATTCACGGAATAAAGCGTAACTTTAGATACATCCACCGGTGTGTTGTCGATGCTTAATAAGCTTATTATTGGTTAGCTAATACTTTGTATTGTGAATTCATGTGCGATATCGGTACAAATACCGTCAACGCCCCAGTTGAATAACTGATTAGCACGCGCATGATCGTTGACTGTCCACACGTTAACTTTAAAACCGGCAGCTTTAAATTTATGAACCATTTCTTGTGTTAAACCTTTGTCTTGTGGGTGGATGTAATCAGCGTTACACCAATCTAGAATTGAGTTCCAATTATCCCACAAGTTGTGGCTTTCAAATAAACAAGCAACTTGAGTTTCAGGGCTACGACGTTTGAATTCGGTTAGTGCAAGGTGGTTGAAACTTGAGACGATTAATTCACGCTCAGGGTCTAGGTTTTTCAGCCCAACGATTAAGTTATCAATAAGGGTATAACTTAACTCTGGGCTGGCTGCACATGATTTTATTTCGATATTCATGTTTAGCTCAAGCGTATTTGCTAAGGCAATTAACTCTTCAAGAGTGGGTAGTTTTTCACCAATGAATTGGTCTGCAAACCAGCTGCCTGCATCGATATTAGCGATATCGTCGCAGCTGATGTTATATAACTGACCACTCTTGTCGGTACAACGATCTAAGGTATCGTCATGGGAAACAATGATCGTACCGTCTCTTAAAATATCAACGTCACACTCAAACCACTGAATATTATGAGCTTTACATAAAGAGAATGCGGCTAATGTATTTTCTGGCGCGAGGGATGACATCCCACGATGAGCAATCAATCTTTTTGTTGTTAACATATTGACACTAAATGGTGGCGAGATAATAGATGTGATTATAGAAACGAAATGTGACACTAATACTACCATCGCCATTCGAAATTTAAAAAATAAAATAAAGGTTTAACTTCATGTATTGCAATATTGTTAGCCGAAGATAATCCGAGTATGCAGTTTGTTTTATTTTTGTGTCGTAACAGGGATGATGATATGAACATAGGGCGACCCTTTCCACATCACGTAGGGACCACCATTACGCGGGTCTGTCGGTAGTGAATCGAGTAGGGTTTTATCTGGGGTTATTATCATTAAATGCGGGCCTTCTTTGATCCACTGATTATCACTTGTTTTTTCTTTGGCGTAAGGGTCGATATTACTTGCCCCTTCGTCACCAGCAAGCATATACGAGATACCCATGGCTTTAGCTTGGAATGGTTTTTTGTTCATCCATGCGTCAGCCCATGCCAGCCAAGGACCGTCTAAACACATCGGGGCTTTACCTTTTAGGTGAGGCGGCGTAGGAAAACAGGCGTAGTTATTCGAGCCTTGTTTTAATACCTTGTGATCCCAATCCAGTACGGTTACTTTACTTCGCAAGGCGATAGGCGCAGCACTCAAGGCATCTTTGAGTAACTTTTGGGATTTACTGTCATTATATGCTGTAGCGGTAAAACTACTGCAAAGTAATATTGAACCTAAAATATAGGATGTAACTCTCATTACACTACCCCCCTGTTGATTAAGTTCAGGAATGTTACAACAGAGTATAGTTAATATAACTTTGCTTTGCGTTTAACGGTTACTCAACCACAATGTTTGGTAGGGGGAGAGTGTTAATATTTGGCTAATATCGTCGATGGTATCACCGGTAATTAAGTCATACCAAAAATCGCTGCTGATCAAGTTCACGCTGACTAGCGCTAATGTCAGTTGTGTATTAGATATATTAGTGATGCAGAATATGCTTTGGCTACGGTCGATGCTTTGTCGCCAAAATCCAAAGAGTTGTTCGCCTAACTGTAAAGTGAATTGAGTGGCATTTGGGTGAAACGCCGGCTGCGCAGTGCGTAATGTGATCAGGTAATTGATATCATGCAATGACCGTGCGTGTTGGCTTTCGGGATCATTAAGCTGTGCGGTGAGCAAATTAAGCTGCCAGCGATGTCGGTTAATGGCGCGATTATGACTGGTGTGTTGACGTTTTTTATAATCATTACCGGTGCCCAGTAAACTATGAATGTAGATGCCGGGGATACCTTCGAGTGCGAACATGATCGTGTGGGCACAGATGAAACGTAAATGTCCCCATTCATCTCTACCTGCTGTTGTTCCTTGTAATGCATCATATAAGCTAATGTTTAACTCGTAAGGTTTACGCTCTATTTTGGTTTGCGAACTCGCGTTATTTTTGGTATCTGTGCTCACTGTTCGCCAGGATATTTCACCACCAAACGCTTGCATCGTCGTGACTAACTGATTTATCTCTTGCTCAGACAGTAACCCTTCAGCAGGTCGTAAGCCAATACCATCGTGCGACGCGATAAAGTTAAAATAAGCCGTGCCATTTTGTGCTGGTGGCATACTCATCATCCATTGTTTTAAGTATTGGCAATTACCGGTTATCAAGGTATTGACTAATAATGGTGGTAGGGCGAAGTTGTAGATGCAGTGTGCTTCGTTGCCATTACCAAAATAGGTCAGGTTCTCTTTGTTGGGAATATTGGTTTCGGTAATGATCACGGCGTCTGGGCGTGCATGTTCGATTAGGGTTCTGAGTAAACGCACCATTTCGTGGGTTTCAGGCAAGTTAATGCAAGGTGTGCCGGCTTTCTTCCACAAGAAGGCGATAGCATCGAGGCGGAACAGCTTCACGCCATTGTCTAAGTATTGGCGGATAATAGACACGAAATTGATGAGTACCTTGGGATTGCTAAAATCAAGATCGACTTGGTCATGGCTAAAGGTACACCATACTTGCTGTTCGCCGGAGGCGGTTTGTGTACATCTAAACAAGGGAGACGTGCGCGGTCTAACGACGGCGTCTATATCGTAACTGTTATCACTTTTATCGGTATTCGTTGAGACCGCTGCGTTTGACAGTGAATAAGTTGCTGCGGTATAAAAATAATCATAACCAGTACCTTCATCACGGATGAAGTTGTCAAACCATTTACTGCGGCTAGAGCAATGGTTGATCACTAAGTCTGACATAAGGTGATAACTTTGCGCTATCTGCTTTATATCATCCCAATCACCTAAGGCCTCGTTAACGCTGGCGTAGTCAATAACCGAAAATCCATCATCACTGCTATACGGAAAAAATGGCAAAATATGCACACTGTTAATGGTATTGGTACAATAACCTTGTAGAAAACGATGTAAAGTCTGCAGCGGCTTTTCATCTGGATTGAGGATACTGTCACCGTAGGTTATTAAGATGGTATCTTTTTCAGACCAATGATTTATTTGTGGTGTTGGCGTATGCAACTGATCGGTTAGCCGCATGGTGCTGATCAATTTAGCGGCCAGCGCTTCGATTGATACGGATAACTTAATATCCGCATAAATTGTGCAGAGCTGCTGTGCTACTCGCTGTTGTAACTGTAGTTGTAAGTTGTTTGGATTTAACATCGTCACCATCCATTTTATAGTGTTGATACGGCTATAATTGAGCGTTCAACTCTTCACTACTGAGATATAAACTCTGCTCTATCTAATTCAACGGCTTCCTTGAGGCGTTCTAAAACGTCAGGCATGGCTGAGATAACGCGGTTCCAACTGGGCATGAACGGTTTTTCCATTGGATTGTCGAGGAAGTTTTGCCCTGCGGTCATAATATTCTGCGCAAAAATTTCCACCGCTTCTTCTTCTGCATGAATATCGAGCGTTAAGCCATTCATGACCGCATCGTTATAATAGGTCTCAACAAAATCCAAGGCGATACGGTAATAGGTCGCTTTGATGGTGCGGAAATTCTCATTGGTGAAGGTATGACCCTGCGTTGCGAGTTTGCGGAAAAAAGCCTTGGTAATATCAATCGACATTTTTGATAAACCGCCGTTTTCATTATCCAATGACAGGTCTTGATGTTTATGATCGTATATATCCGCAATATCAGCTTGGCATAATCGATTATGGGAGTAATTACGGTGCATTTCTGACAATACACCGATCTCTAATCCCCAGTCACTTGGAATGCGAATATCGTTGAGTACGTCTTTGCGGAATGAAAACTCACCCGCGAGTGGATAACGGAAACTGTCCATGTATTCAAGGTAATCGTTATGACCAACAACGCGTTTTAATGAGCGTAATAATGGTGTGATTAATAATCGAGAAACACGACCGTTAATTTTACCGTCGGCAACGCGAGCGTAAAAGCCTTTACAGAATTCATAGTTAAACTGTGGGTTAGCAACGGGGTAAATTAAGCGAGCGAGCAGTGATCTGTCATAAGTTAGAATATCGCAATCATGCAGAGCCACAGATTCAGATTTACCTGATGCGAGAATGTAACCCATGCAATACCAGACGTTACGGCCTTTACCTAATTCTTTGGGTGCTAAGCCTAGTTCGGCGAGTTCGGCATCAAGTGCTTGCAGGCGAGGGCCATCATTCCACAAAATACGATGATGTTGTGGCAGGGCACCGAAGAATTTTAACGCGTGTTTATATTGTGCTTCATTGGCGCGGTCCAAACCTATCACAATCTCGTTTAAATACGGCACATCTTGTAAATGATTAATAATGTTAGGCAGTGCTTCACCTTCTAACTCTGAGAAAAGTGATGGGAGAATTAATGCCATAGGACGCAGTTTCGAAAACTCGATGAGCTCTGCTTCCATTGCTTCTAATGGACGTTGGTTTAGGTTATGCAGTGTTGTAATAACACCATTTTGATAAAAATCAGCCATGATAAACCTTCCTTAATATTTGCATCTAACTATTGAACGACAGCTTAAATTAATGCGTCATGAATTTAAGCTGTCGTTTGTTCAAGCTCAGGTAACATTATTGGTACTACGTTGGGAAGTAGCCTAGGTGACAGCTCAGATAATACCTGCGGTAATAACTTAGCTAACACTTCTGCCCAGCCTGTTGGCCCCGTATTTTTACTGGTGATTAAGCGCTGTTTACGTTTTAATTTTGGTGGTATGTGTACAGGTGATGAAATGATGGCGGCATATTGTGCAGCTTCTAACATGGCAATATCGTTATTACCGTCACCAAGCGCGATAGAGTAGGGCGTTTGCTGTGGATTAAAGAATTTGAACTGCTCCATTAACCAGTCCATTGCTTTGCCTTTGTTGCAATTGCCGCAGACATGTAAGAAACGCCCGCCTTCTAAAACTGTCGCACCTTGTTTGTTTAAATGTTGGATAAATAGTTGTTTCTGCGCGGCATTGCCATGCCAGAGTACGGGCTCTCCGTATTGCCTCTGACTGGCAAGGGTCGCACTTGCTGCATCCAATCCTGTCGCATTGACTATGTCGTTAACTGTCATGTTATTCATATTGGTAAACAATGCAGTTAATTCTACGGGTACGGTTGGCAGCAGTGATAACCAATGTTCGCGTAAATGTACGAGAGATTTAACCCAGTAGCCATCTTGTTGTATTGTGCCGATAGGCTGGTGACTAAAGTAGTTAACTGGGATGTAAACAGCTGCACCGTTTTCAACAATAAAGGGCCCGTGTAAATCTAATATACGTCTTAATTCGACCAATTCGACGTAAGTTTTGCTGGTATTGGGAATAACCGGTATTGCCGCGCGTTTTAATTCAGCCAGCGTCGTTAATGCGGGTGTAAAGCTGTAGTTATCATGATCGAGCAAGGTGCCATCAAGATCGGTGAAAATGGTCGGGTAATGATCAAGCTGTATCGATTGAGGACAGTATGAATGCACTATATTTCGGTGAGTATCGAGTTCAAACACCCAGTTACATAAGGTGGGTAATGTTGTTAATCCATGTTCGGTGAGTCGTTGAAAATAAGCGGTAAACAGTTTTATCTCAGATTCGGTCATGACACGTTCAAGTGGGGTGCTGAGCGTTAGTGCTTGTTGTTTTAATTTTAGCTCTTGTGCCAATCGCCACTGATAAACAGTATCAAAACTCGGTGCTTTAAGCATGACTAACATATCTAGTCGTTCATAAAGTGCAGCATAATGGTGTTTTATCTGGTTGTTCACATAGCGACGCCAAACACCGTATTTATCTTTTGTCGCTTCAAGACTGTTGACGGGTTCGAATAGTGCTTCCTCTGTTTGGGCTTGTACGCCTAAGCACCAACCTTCTAAGATAATGACATCAACAGCGCCGTAAATCACAGGCCATTCTGATTCGGGGTAAGGGTTGTCGGTGGTTTTATTAAATCGAGGCAGTGCCACGGGGGCTGATTTATTGTTAGCGGATTGCAGCTTATCTAATGTGTCGTGTGCAAGTGATAAATTATGCGTTCCAGGCACGCCACGAGTTTGTAATAAGTGATGCTCATGTACAGATAAATTTTTACGTTGCTGGTGGCTATAATAAAAATCATCGAGAGAGAGAACCGCAACATTCATTTTATATTCGCTGGTTAAATAGGTAGCGAGGTAATCAGCGAGTGTCGATTTACCTGAACCTTGGCAACCATTAATACCAAGTAAAACAGGAGTTTGTTTGTTATGACTGTGTTCTGCATTGGTGACGGTCTGCGCTAATGCACTGTATTGGTGCGATCTAATTGCCGATATGAGCGCGGAGTACCATTTTGCAGCATCCGCTAAATAAGACGTATCGAGTGTATTACGCTTAATGAATGCAGTTAATTGCGGGTTTGTCATCATAAAAGCCATCCTTGAATGAGCGAGTCTTATTATGAATTGTTCAATAACTGTGCCAGTTGTTGTGGCTTGGTAAAGTGATACCTCTAAAGTATAGTTTTTTATGTTTTAATCGGGCGTTTTGGATCGCGCTTTTGATCAGGATCAATTTCACTGGTTGCTATATCATATTTCTGTTACCATCGCCGCCTTAATCTACAGCTCTGGATTTACGTTCCAGTTAGCTCAATGGGGAATAACCAAATGTCAGCACCAATCACTACCAATAATACTGCTCAAATTACCGTTTGTGCATTATACAAATTCGTACGTTTAGAAAATTTCGAAGCGTTACGCGCGCCTTTATTAGCAAAAATGGAAAGCCAAGATGTTCGCGGCACGCTGTTATTAGCGGCTGAGGGTATCAACGGTACAATTGCTGGGCCACAAGCAGGTATTGATGCTGTATTAAGCTTTTTATCTCAAGACCCAAGTCTGGGTGAAATCTCTTTCAAAGAATCTTATAACGATGAGAATCCGTTCTTACGTACTAAGGTTAAGTTGAAAAAAGAGATCGTAACTATGGGTGTTGAAGGTATTGATCCTAACCAAGTTGTTGGCACGTATGTAAAACCGCAAGATTGGAATGCACTTATTTCTGATCCTGATGTTATTCTGATTGATACGCGTAACGATTATGAAATTGAGATTGGTACATTCCAAAACGCTGTAAACCCGAACACAGCGACTTTCCGTGAATTTCCTGAGTATGTGAAAAACAACTTAGACAAAGCAAAACACAAGAAAGTAGCGATGTACTGTACTGGTGGTATTCGTTGTGAAAAATCAACTGCTTATTTAAAAGAGCAAGGTTTTGACGAAGTTTATCATTTAGAGGGTGGTATTCTTAAGTATCTTGAAGAAGTGCCAAAAGAAGAAACAATGTGGGAAGGTGAGTGCTTTGTATTCGATGCACGTGTTTCAGTAAATCATGATTTAGAGCAAGGCGAATGTGACCAATGTTTCGCTTGTCGTTACCCGTTAACGCAAGACGAAATGCAAAGTGAACATTATGTGAAAGGCCTTAGTTGTCACCGTTGCCATGATCAAGTATCTGATACACAGCGTAGCCGTTTTGCAGAACGTGAACGTCAAATGGAATTAGCTGAGCAACGTGGCGAGTCACACATAGGTGGTGAAATTAAACACATCATTGATGAGCGCCGCGCAGAAAAAGCCAAGAAGAAAGCTGAGCAAAACGCGAAATAATACGTTAAGTTTAGACATGCTTTAAACAAAAACCGCTGAACTAGGTTACTTAGAATAGTAACTTAGCAGCGGTTTTTTATTACCTGCAATTTGAGATTATTGTTTATAATTTTTGGCGTGGTCTACAATTAATGCAAGATGGTGAAAACATTCATTAATGGGGCGCTAAGTATGTTAAGAAAATCATTATTATTGGTATTGTTTATGGTGAGTTTTAATGTGTTCGCATTGAAACAGGAATCGGGAAATACAACCCCGTCAGGCGCCAGTGTATACATTATTAGTCCGATCGACGGAGACATTGTTTCATCAACATTTACGGTTAGGTTTGGTTTACGTGGAATGGGCATTGCACCCGCGGGAATAGATCGCGTTAAAACGGCGCATCACCACTTGCTTATTGATACTAAGGTGCTGCCAAATTTGACTAAACCGTTACAAGCGACAGATAAAGTACGCCATTTTGGTGGTGGCCAAACGGAAACCCAACTAACACTAAAACCGGGTAAGCATACTTTGCAGTTACTGCTTGGGAATTATGCTCATGTGCCTCATAATAAACCGTTAATGTCGACGAAAATAACGATAACGGTTAAGTAAACTGTTTATGATAATGAAATTAAACTGGAATTCACGTTATACGTAATTCCGTATAACAACCTGTTGGGTGAATAAAACGATGCCATACACATTATCACACGCTGTAGTCGCACTACCTGTCTCGGTAATTGCGCGAGGAAAGGTTCCGCTTGCTGCAATGGTTGTAGGAAGCATGTCACCCGACTTTCCATATCTTTTCGCGCTTAGTCCAACAGAAGCGCCCGGGCATTCGGAGCTAGGGGTGCTTATTTATTGTCTTCTTCCGTCACTTTTAATGTTACTTGTTTGGTATCGATGGATCGAGGGGCCAACTCTTGAACTGTTTCGGTTGCCGAGAAGGGAATGGTCATTCGGAAAGTCTTCGTATTTTTTAGTCGTGCTTGGGGTGTTGGTCGGTGCATACAGTCATGTATTGTGGGATGCGACGAGTCATTTTGACGGTTCGTTTGTTGTGAATAGTGAGTTCTGGAATAGAGAAATACTTTCATTACCCATGTACAAGTTGAACCAATACGGCGGGGGGATATTGGGCCTAGCAGCTTTGTTTGTTTGGTATGTGTTTGCGGTCAGTAAGAATCGCCAAGAACAATATCAGGGTAAGTTGCTCGAAGGTGTGCTTATGTATTCTATAAGCATTGTTTTTTTTGTCTTATTGGCAAATATTGTGCATGGCTCGACGGTTATTGTTGAGTACGCAGTTCGTTCTGCCATTGGGGTGATTGTGGGAGGTATTTGTGGAATGTGTATGTACGCATTTATGATACATTTACAGGCTGATAAAAAATCTTATAACGAATGAATTACACTCTTTCTGCGTTAGTTAATGTTATTTTTATCTGTGTATTTAAAGCATATCTCGCTATCTAAATAATAAACTAGAGCCGATAATCATTAACATACAAAAAGCTATTTTACGCATAGTATCTAAACTGATCGGTGGTGGGTAATGTTTGGCAAGCCAGCTAACGCCAAGTACGATAGGAATACATACAGCGGAAAAGAGTAGCATGTCCGATGTTAATTCACCGCGTATCCCAACCATAGTGAGTCGGCTAATTGAACTAACAAAAAATATACTTAGCAGGTATAAACGAATGAGATTAAGCGTAAAAGGTTGGCGATAGAAAATATAGACGAGTGGTGGACCACCCATACTAAACATCCCGTTTAAGATACCCGATGCAGTACCTGCACAGAAAAACGCGGGTTCTTTAGAGTGTTTACGGTCTTTATGTGGTGACTTTAAGATCATACTGATCCCTGCACCGATAATCGCAACGCCCAGTATCGTTTGTAATATCTCATTAAAAGAGCTGCTGAGGTATTCTAGTAATGTTAAGCCTATAAACATGCCTGGCAACATGCCAGTTACGGTAATCATGACTATTCGCTTATTTAATTGCCCGAAACAGCCTTTAAGTATGAATATACTATTCATTAGCGTGACGCTACTAATTACAACGGATGTAAAAGCAATAGGCACTAGGTTAAAAGTTGTGACAGTCCCCATTACGATCATACCTAAGGCAAAACCTGCGATACTCTGTACATAGGTAGCCACAGCAATAATCGCCACAAAAGGCAATAAAGTTTCAACGAGCATTATGTATTCCTAATCGTGGTGATTAATACGAACTCGCAGTATTTACTCATCAAAGTTGGCATGAATGCACTGTTATGTGTAATTACTTAACATTTTCGAACTGACCTTTATTGTACTGAGAATACAAGCATTACTCAATTAATCTAGATCCTTTAAAGCGTTATTTAGTGTAAATTAGGAAATGATTTGATTGGAGAATAAAATGAAACAACCTATTGTTGGTTATCACAAAGATGAAGAGGATGATTGGGTCGCTGAACTAGCATGTGATCATTTTCAGCATGTCCGCCACAACCCACCTTGGTTTTGTCGCCCGTGGGTCGTTACAGTCGATGGACGTGAATCTATGTTAGGGTATGAACTTAACTGTAAAAAATGCGATGAAGGTGCACCTCGCGACGGCGTGATGATCATGGTATGAGTTGTTGTTCATATTCTTTCATTACAACGACTTAACTAATTGTAAATACGTGTTGAAAGTACTGCTTAGCACTAATGCTAATAGGTTAAAGATTAGATCCTTTATTCTATTCTGATACATATTTTCCTGTGATTGCGGTCACTTTTCCACAGATATAATGGTCGGTTCTACTGTCTCCAAATGTCCTACATTGGTTGATTCGGTTCTTGTAGCTGTATAACTTGAAATTATATATCGCTATTAGAGGTTGTTTTAATTATTACAACCTACGTATGTCTGGTTTATTTGTGAAAACACGGTTATTACGCTTGCTTCAAGCGAACATATTTTAGTGATACATTACTTTAACTTTCAGATTTATCTTATGAATCAGGAAAGACCGTCAAGCTAAGGATGGCTTGAGATTGAATGAGAGTACATTTTACTCTCTCTCATTTTCCAAGGATTGGGTCACAAATGGAAACTAAAAAACAGAAAATATCAGCAGACTACATCACATTAGATCGCATTTCTATTCAGCAAGTAAGGGAGATGCACAACCTCTTTATTCAGTACTATCACAATGCTGACTTTTCAACATTCATCGATGATTTGTCTGAAAAAGACGGTTTGATTTTGATTCGCGAAAGTAAATCAAAGCGTATAGTTGGTTTTAGTACCCTAAAAACATTACGCTTTACGCTTAAAGGCGAAGAGGTCAAAGGTATCTTCAGTGGTGATACCATCTTAGAACGCAAATATTGGGGAACCAATAAACCGATGATTTGTTTTGTTAAGGTGTTATTGAAAGAAAAACTAAGAGATCCACTCACACCACTATTCTGGCTACTGATTTCTAAAGGTTATAAAACTTATTTATTATTAGCGAATAATTTCCCTAAACATTATCCTCACCATCAAGGCAAATTTGATGAGCTATCATCTGTTGTCGATCAATACTGTCAACATCTGTATCCAAGTTACTTCGACAAGCAACAACAAATTCTCGACTTTGGTGGCGATTACCAAAAGCTACGTGGTGAAGTTGCCGAAATTACCACTGAATTGAAGCTAAATGTGCCTAAAATCGGATTCTTTGAAGAACGTAATCCACAGTGGCGTGAGGGGAAAGAGCTACCATGTATTGGTGAGATTAACGCGTCAATGTTCACGTTCTTTGTACATAAATCATTACGTAAAGTATTACAAAAGAACAATATTAATTGGGATTTAGGACTTATAAACTTAACTCGCCGTTTAGTGAAGTAGGGAGATATTATGGTGTTAATAAATGGTATCACTCGTAAGATAGCACATAAATTTACCCATAAAACCGCACAGAATCTGAGTGCGCGTGGATACAAACAGTTTTGTAAAGCTTTAGCACAACCACAAGCTGTGCAACGTGAAAAATTGAGTTCGTTACTTAAAGTGATTGCACCGAGTGTATCGGGTAAAAAATATAATTTATCGAGTTCGCTATGTTATGAAGAGTTTATTCGTAAAGTCCCAATCACTGAATACAGTGATTGGGCTGAACAAATTGACAAAGCGAGGGCAGGTAGTCGTAAAGAGTTGAGTGTCGAAGCGAATGAGCGATTTCAACCGACGAGCGGCTCAACGTCAAAAATCAAATGGATCCCTTATACACAGTCATTTTTGAATGAACTCGATGCCGCTATTTCGCCCTGGATGATGGATATGTATATGCATCATCCAGGGATGTTAAAAGGGACGCATTACTGGTCCTTGTCCTGGATGCCGACAGAATTAAGGCGTACCATCTCAGGCGCAGTTAATGATGACTTGAAATTACTGCCTTGGTGGAAAAGACTATTCATGGGACTGACGAGTTCAGTGCCTGAAGGTGTGTCTTTAGCTGATACATCGGAAGATTCTCAATTTGCCACCTTGTGCTATCTGCTTGCGGATAAGTCATTAAGCTTCCTATCGGTGTGGAGTCCCACTTTTGCACTGACATTATTTGATAATATTATTAAACATAAATTAGAGTTGGTGTCGGTACTTGCCACTGGTAAGTGGGGCGAACGGGAACCGGCATTACCTGGCTTAAAATGTCCAAGATCACAGCGTGTAGCTGAGTTATTATTACATTGGAAGGGCGGCATTTCAGCTGAGTTATTACAGCAGATTTGGCCAAAATTAGCGCTGGTTAGCGCGTGGGATACCTCATCATCTGCTACGTGGGCGAGTAAGTTACAAAATTTACTGCCACAAAGTGAATTCCAGGGTAAAGGGTTGTGGGCGACCGAAGGTGTGGTCACTATTCCTTTCCAAAATCAGTATCCATTGGCTATATGCAGTCATTTTTATGAATTTATTGATCTTGATACTGAAGAAGTATTTCCTGCCTGGAAACTGAAACAAGATCAATTAGTACGCCCTGTATTAACCACGGGTAGTGGCTTGTTGCGTTATGCGATGAAAGATAAATTACGTGTCAGCGGTTTCCTACAAGATTGCCCGTGTTTTGAATTTTTAGGACGGTTGGATGGCATTGATCTTGTCGGTGAAAAGATGAGTCCTGAAATCGCGCTTGAAATTATGAAATCGGCGGAACAAAATCCACGTTTAACAGCGATCACTGTTTTTGCTGTACCCGCGAATACGCCAAATGAAAAACCATTTTATCTGTTACTTTGTGAACCGAATAGCAAGATCACCGAACTTGAAATGAAGCAGGTTGCTGCCAATGCTGAAGCTGAATTAAAGGCTTGTTTCCATTACCAACTAGCCAGAGATCTCGGTCAGTTGGGGACTTTAAAAGTATGTTGCAGTCAGAACGCGCGAGATTTGTATTATTCCCGTTGTGAAGCGCGTGGCATGGTTGTTGGGAATATCAAAATTGAGCCTTTAGTGCTTTGGGATATTGATACTCCAAATGTATTTCTGGACGCCATTGCGGCATAACCGTATCGTAATTACAACATGATCCTAGCGTAAATAGCGTCATTAAGTCGTAGAGGTAAGGCAAATGGCAAGCCGATTTTATACCAGGCCAGCACAAGCAAATGATTCTGATGAATTGATCGCGTTAATCGCCGCAACGCCACAGGTAGGGGCGATTACGATCAATTTTGAACGTACTCCTGATTTTTTCATGGCAACGAAAGTGGTGACTCAAATACTGGATGTGTGGGTTGCAATTGAACGTGAAAGCGATCGCGTTGCTGCTATTTTTAGTATTGGGCAGCGTGATGTCTATGTTAATGGTGAACGTCAGAAAGTACGTTATGGTAATGATTTACGGATCCATCCTGACTTTAAAAGTGGTCGAACTCTTTTTAACCTGCTTAAATGCTATCGCAAAGCGATGGGCAATGATTGGATGCAGACGGTGATCCTGAGTGATAATGACGCCTCATTAAACTCGATCGGCAGTGGGCGCAGCATCACGCCAACGTATTACGATTTTGGTGAGATGACAACGCATATGTTGTATTTAACTAATCCTCGTTTAACGATGCCGCGGCCAAGTTCGGAGAGTAAGTTTAATATTCGTAAAGCGGATCATAATGATATTGACTTGATGCAAGTGTTTTTTGAGCAGCAAGCCAAGACTAAACAGTTTTATCCACATTATGATTTTATTAAATTGTTGAATGGTGATGAGTATTACCGAGGACTCGTCATCAGCAATTATTATTTGATGTTTGAGGGTAAAAACCTAGTGGCAATGGCCGGTATTTGGGACCAGAGCAGTTTTAAGCAAACTCGTTTTGTTACTTACAGCAAATTAATGTCAGTGGCGCGTTTACTCAATAACGCTTATTCCAAATTATTTGGCGGCATGATGCTACCGAAAGCTGGAGATAAACTGAGTTATGTTTCACTGCATAGCTTGTTAGTCATTAATGACGATGAAAAGTTATTTTCACGGTTATTACAGTATATTTATAATGATTGTTTAGCACTAAATTATCAGGCGTTAGTGTGTGGATTACCCTCATTAGATACTCGCCAACGTATTCTCGAACAGTATCGTTCTAAAGTACTGCACAGCAAGCATTTTATTGCGAGTTATCACGATGATCCTCGGCATAAATTTGATACCACATATCCACTGTATTTAGAGCCAGCAAGACTGTAAGCAGATTAATTTATCGTAATGAAAATGGTATTAAATAGCTTAGCTAGTGAGTCGAGAAGCGTTGAGAAATAGCAGCGTTAAAATAGAAAAGTAAAGACAGTTTCGATTTGTTCGAGGCATTCAGTTTGGTTAACAAGGAAGCTAACCGATGAGTAGTAGCCAAAATAAAGATTATATAGCAATGTGGTTTCAGGCACGTAAAGCGTTTGGGATCGGTGACCGAATGAATGTTGGGTTGTTAAATAAAACCACGGATGACATCAATTGGTTTGAATTTTCGCACAGTAAAATGGATGGGTTAGGCGGGCTTACCACGATCTTACGTGAGCATGATTACCCGTGTAAGGATTTACCCAAAATTGCAGACAAAATTGCACCGTCTAATTGGCAGCAAATTAAAATGCTGTTTGCTGACGGTAAGTCTAATGTCCCAAAAACAATTCGCTGGAAAGCCACATTTCCAGATTATGCGGCGACAAATCTAGCTGATAATGACAATAGTACTCAATATAGCGATAGTACTCAATATAGCGATAGTACTCAATACAGCAATGATGCCCCTATTGTTAATATCTACTTCACTAAAGCCGAAACGCTTGAGATCAAAAAGTTAGCTAAAAAACATCGAGTCGCACTGAATATCTATCTGTTTTGGGCATTAAACAGAGCCGTTGCAGAGCAACTCCTCGCTTCTCAGCAAGATTATTACTGGCTGTACCCCGTTAATTTACGTGGCGCATTACCCAATACTCCTGACACCGGGAATTGTTCTTCAGGTATTAATGTTCTCCTTAACAATACTATTGCCCCTCGAGATATTCAGTTACAAGTGAAGCAGAAAATCAAAGCCAAAAGTCATTGGCAGCTTTGGTGGCAGGCTCATATCGGTAAAATCATTGGAGACAAGGGCATACGTCGTATTTATCAATATGTCAGTGAACGCCAATTCTATGCTGGTTCATTTAGTTTTTTAGGTAGCTGGCCATTAAAAGATGATGATAACCCAGTTATTAATCAAGATGATATGTGGGTTTGTTGTGGAATTGGCACCAAGAATTATCCCGTCTCGACAGGTATTTTATTGTGGCATGAGCAGTTGTCCTTAGGGTTAAAGTTACACCCCTATATTGCGCAAGATATCGAGACCACAGATGGGTTAATGCAGAGTTGGAAGCAGCATCTGTTACAAGGTGATTTACTGACGACAGAAGAGACGACTGTGAGTACCTGTAGCGGTGATACTGATACAATAAGCGCAGAGGCGACGGCTCAGGTAGTCAAATTAACCAAAACAAAGCATTCTATTAAGTTAGCAAAGGCAACACATTATAGTAAATTAAAGCAGGGGCTCGTACCTAAGTTACAGAGCCGTGTGCAGCAGGTTAAAACAAGGTTATCGCTACATTGGCAAAAGGGACCCGCATTATTTATTCGCCATAAAAAAATATCAATCCCGCTTTCAATTATTGCCTTCACCTTTATCGGCATGACGCTGTTATCTGTTATCCGGCCGCAAAGTCAAATTAACCCTGAGATTAATCGTTTTCCATCCGTACGTTATATGGATGTGACTTTTGACGATGCTGTGATCCCTATTTTTAGTCGTGGTATCGTTGCTGCAAAAACGCAAATAAAGCTAAATTCAGAAGTGACTGCAAGGGTTAAATCCGTTGCTGATAACTTCACCGCGGGTGGTTATTTTAATGCTGGCGATGTGTTGTTATCGATGGATGATGAAGCATATCAACTTGAAGTGATTAAAAAGAAGCAGGCCGTGGATGGTGCATTACTCCACTTAGCTGAAGCTAAAGCAAAAGCCCATGTAGCGCGAAGTGGACTTGCGCGTAAAGCCACCCGTTTTGCCCGTCACATTCCGCAAATTAATGATGCTAAAAGTCGGGTTAAGGCGGCTGAGGCGGACTTACGTTTAGCCAATATAAAACTAGAGCGAGCGGTAATTAAAGCGCCGTTTTCTGGTCGGGTTAAAGCGGTGAGTGTTGGTCGCGGTCAATTAGTTAATTCGGGCGAAGTCATTGGTGAAATATACGCGTTAGATAAGATGCATGTACGTCTGCCTGTTGCGGATAAATATTTAACCTTGCTGGATTTACCATTCAAAGTCACCGCATTTACGAATGATAACAATACCGAAGTTGTTGTCGCTGGTTCCAGCGTCGAACATCCTCGGGTTACCCTTTCTGTGCGCGTGAATAATAAACGCTATCAATGGCAAGGGACGATTACGGGTACGGAAGGTGGGTTAGCCGAGAATAGATTGCAGTACGTCATTGCCGAGGTATTAAACGATCCGGATCAACCGTTATATTTACAACCCGGTCGATTTGTGATTGCCGAGATAGCTGGTCGTGAGTTTGAAAAAGTGGTGATTATCCCACGTTTATCCTTGCGTAATGATAATAAAGTGTGGCTGTTGGATACCGAGCAACGTCTTAAAATTGCCAGGGTTGAGGTGCTTCATCAAGGTAAAGAGCAGGTTTATATCATTGGAGGGTTGAATGCAGGCGATAAACTGATATTAACCCCGCTTGATGTTGCCGTAGATGGCATGAAGTTGAATGTGATCAGCTTAGACTTAGACTTAGACCTCGATCTAGAAAGTGCGCTGCATAATGCCACTGCGCAAATTGAGGTGCGAGCATGAGAGCCTTAATCACTTGGTTTGCCAAAAATAAGGTAGCGGCAAATCTGATCATGATGGTGATTATCGCACTTGGTTGTCTAGCATTACCTGAAACTCGTAAAGAGCTAATCCCCGGCGTGTCATTAGAGCGTATTGCGATCTCGACATTGTATCCCGGTGCCGGCCCCCGAGAAGTGGAAGCCCTTGTCTGTACCCGTATCGAAGCCGTTGTATATGATATTGCCGGGACGCTCGATTTAACATCCTTCGCGAGTTCAGGATCTTGCTATACCACCATTGATATTGCCGATGGTTATAGTACCAAAGCGGTATTGGATGAAGTTAAATCAAGAATTGAAAGCATACACTCATTTCCTGAAGAGGTCGCAAAGCCTGTTATCAGTGAATTGATTGAACGTTATCGGGTTGCAAAACTGATTATTTCAGGTGCCGGTGATGAGTGGGCATTAAAGCGATTGGCAGAAAACATTCGGTTAGATTTACTCGAAGATCCGGTTATTTCGGTGATTGAGTTACAAAACGCTAGACCTTACGAGATCAGTATCGCTTTATCAGAAGACAGTTTGGCACAATATAACTTAAAGTTCGAAGATGTGGTTAATACGTTAAAAGCCACTGCGCTTGATTTACCCGGCGGTAGTCTAGCGACAGAGCAGGGTGATATATTGATCCAAACCTTAGGTCAGATTGAAAGTGCGGATGACTTTGCCAGTATTATTTTACAAGCGAATGAAGACGGTGGCCGGATCTTACTCAGTGATATTGCCACTATTCACGATGGCTTTCGGGATGAGGGCACAATGGCTCAGCTTGATGGTCAACGGGCGGTATCGTTAGATGTTTATCGTGTGGGCGACCAGAACATTATTGAGGTTGCGGAGGTGATAAATAAATACGTAAAATCGCCAGCAACCTATTTGCCTGAAGGGATCAGTTTGTATGTTTGGCAAGACGATTCTAAGTTGTTCATGAGCCGTATCGATTTATTGGTTGGCAATGTGTTTAGCGGTTTGTGTTTATTGTTTGTCATCTTATTGTTGTTTTTAAACTGGCGTTTATCGTTTTGGGTCAGTTTAGGAATCCCTATTTCGTTTATGGGGGCGTTTTGGTTGTTACCTGTGTTTGATGGTTCAATCAATATCATCTCTTTATTTGCATTTTTACTGGTGCTCGGCATTGTGGTTGATGATGCGATTGTCGTCGGCGAAAGTATTTACACCGAGCAAGCAGCAGGTAATAAAGGCGTGGAAGGTGCGATTGAGGGGGCTTATAAAGTATCGAAGCCCATTACCTTTGCCATTATAACCAGTGTCATTGCCTTTATGCCGTTGCTGTTTTTACCTGGGCCTGAAGGTAAACTCATGCAGGTTATTCCTGTGGTTGTCATTACCACGCTATTATTTTCATTGTTTGAATCGTTGTTTATTTTACCTGCGCATTTAAGCTATCAACCCGCTGACAAGGCTATTAATTCTGCTGAAAGCCAGCTTAATCAGAACCTTAAAATGATTGGCGGGCGATTAGAAGGGATCCAAACCAAGTTTTCTGCCGCGTTAGAAATGTTCGTTATCCGTCAATATAAACCCTTTCTAGACCATGTCTTACACTGGCGTTGGAGTTATATTCTGGGATTTTTAGGGTTGTTTTTTATTTCGTTAACGTTACTTTCCAGTGGTTGGTTACGTACGGTATTATTTTCGACCATTGAAGGTGATATTGCCTATGCCAATGTCACTTTTGCTGAAGGCAGTAATCCGCAGAAGACCAAACTTGCCTTGTTAAAGATTGAAAAAGAAGCCTTGCAGTTACAGCAAAAGTTGACGGATGAGAAGGGTATTTCTGCGATTGCTCATGTGTATTCAGTTGTGGCACCGACAAGTAAGTATTCACGCGAATCACAAGCGACAGCGGATGATCATATTGGCCGAGTATATCTGGAGTTATCGGTATCGAACGACCGGGTAATGTCTGGTCATGACATCATTAGTCACTGGCGTGAGCGGGTTGGTGAAATTGAAGACAGTATTGAACTAAGCTTTGTCTCTGATCTTACCCCGCCAAGTGCTGATATCAATATTGAGTTGTCGAGTCGTAATTTAGCTGATTTAGCGCTGCAAGCTGACGCATTAAAGCAAGTTTTAGCCAGGTTTGAAGGTGTATATGATATCCAAGATTCGCAACAGCGTAGTTCACGGCAAGTTCAGCTTGCGCTAAAGCCTGTCGCACGCGATATGGGACTGACATTAAGCGCACTTGGGCAGCAAGTCCAGCAGGCTTATTTAGGTGTTGAAGTACAAAGCATGCCACGTGGTGAAGATGAAGTGAAAGTGAAGGTGAGTTATCCAAAAGCGGCGACCAGCTCACTGTGGCATTTAGAGAATATGCACATTCAACTACCAAGTGGTGAAGGCGTCCCGCTGTTTACCATTGCCGATGTGAGTTATCAATCGGCAGAGCATAATATTAAACGTTATGAACGCAATCGGGTTATTTCTGTTTCTGCATTTGTCGATCCGGGTAAAAATAGCACTAAGGCTGTTATCGCTGAGCTAGAAGCTGGATTTTTACAGCAATTAACCGAGACCACTGCGGTTAATTGGTCGAAAGCCGGTAAGCAGAAAAGTATTGTCGAGTTTGTGGATATTTTAACAAGCAGTTACTTATTAGCGTTAATCGCGATGTACTTAGTGATGGCCATTTTATTTAGTTCTTATACACAACCATTGCTGGTTATGTTTGCGATCCCTTTTGGTCTGGTTGGTTCTTTGTTAGGGCATTTGTTGTTAGGGGTTGATGTTACCTTGTGGTCATTTATTGGCATGGTTGCAGTGAGCGGGATCGTCGTGAATGACAACTTAGTTCTGATTGATTATATCAATGAAAAACGCAGTAAAGGCATGTCATTAGAAATGGCGATCACCAGTGCGGGCGTGCGGCGTTTCCGTCCCATTATTCTTACGTCGTTAACTACATTTATTGGTTTAGTACCGATAATGAGTGAAACCAGTTTACAAGCACAATTCTTGATCCCAATGGCGATATCATTGGCCTTTGGCGTACTCTTTGCGACGCTGGTCAGTTTGTTATTGGTGCCCGCAGTGTATTTATTGAACCAGGATATTGTTGTTGCACTAACCACATTAGTGTCGAAAAAATCAATAGTTAAAATCCAAGGATTTGATGATTGTAGTAATAGTAATAGTAATAGTAATAGTAATAGAAATAGAAATAGAAATAGTAATAAGGATCTACCTGATAACCGAGCTGCAGATAGCGCGGCATAACCGTCTTAGAGTTCAAGGAGGAACGATGGCGTTTAAACGTAAACTTTCACCAATAGAGCGTTTTTATATTAGTTGTGATGATTTTAATGCCGAAGAAACGGCTACCTGTGTTGTTAATCAAATGGTACTTGAAGGCCAAGGGGATATCGACATACCGGCTTGGCAAAAAGCGGTAACCCAAGCTTCAGAGGCGCTGCAAGGCACGCGTTTTAGACTATCAGGCAAACTGGGATTTAGTCACTGGGCTGATGCCGGAAAAACTACACAGCTGGAAGTTATCCGTGGCTTAAATTGGGATGGCATGAGTGATAACGCCGCGCCATTTTTAAATCGTCCCTTAGATGTAAAAACCAGTACCGGTTGTGAAGTCTTATTAGTACTCGGTGAGGACAGTGGTAAACATCACATTATTTTTAGAACGCATCATGCCGTGATGGATGGGCGAGGCACCAAAATATTTGCAGATGAAGTACTGCGCGCGTTGCGCCAGCAGTCACTCCATGGTGACAATAGCTTTGTTCGCGATGTTGATTTAGCTAAATCTGTGACCACAGTCCCGGGTGGAAAAGTCAATGATACTGTGACTGCGCCGACAGGTATTCCCCTTGGACAAGACTTTGGGTCTTCTTGGCTGCGTAGAACGCTGCCTGGTAGTTATAAGCAAGTTTTAGCCAACGCGGGTATTAGTATTGCCAAATTAGCCAACCTCTATTCAGATTCGGCAGTACGTATTCAATTACCTGTTGATCTCCGTATGCATGACACTGATATTGTCTCAACCGGTAATTTAACCGGCGGGTTATTAATGCAGGTATCGGCAGAGACGACAACGGCGAGTTGGGCGCAGCAAATTAAGTTGAAAATAGCAGAAAATGAACACGCAAGGATGCCTCAGTTTGCCGGTATACCGACGTTAAATGCACTAAATTGGGTGCCATTGGCTTGGATGAAAAAATTTAATGACAAACTCGCATTAAAGCGCCAACAAACAGGACAGTACCGTACTTCCGGCATTATTTCTAATCTCGGTTTCCTGAACGTGGAAGAATACAGCGCCGCAGGCTTTAGTTGCACGAGTGTGTTTTTCATTCCACCTTACTTTAATACTACTGCGCTGTTTTTAGTGCTAGCCGGCAACAAAGATTCTGTTGAAGTTATTCTGCGTATTCCACACCAGCTCAGTAGTAATGGCCGTGCTGAACATGCGTTATCGCAAATATGTCATGGTATTTGTTTTGGACATGAACAAAATATCAATAGCGATGAATACTCACTTAAGCAGGTGAGTTAATGAATAGGAACTTGATTTATATAGGGGGTCGTCAGCCGACTTTTATCAGCAAATCATGGCTAACCTTGTCGCGGCTGGGTTCTAGCGTATTTTGGAGGACGAACTAGGGTAGTAATGGCGGACTAACATGCGTTTTTAAAGCGTTGCGATTTGAGGATCATTTTTTGTGCCGTATATGCTTCATTTAGTAATTTGCTGAGCTGTGGAATATTCGTATCCCATTCAATCAAGGTCGGAATTGTGTTGCAATGCTGTAAGTAATACTCAAATAGCTGCCATACTTCTGGTGTTACTTTTTGGCCATGTTCTTGGTCGAAGGTGATGCGGTTATTTTTTAATAGTTTATTGCTACCAGAGAGGTGGATCTCGCTAACGATATGGCTTGGTATCGATGCTAAGTAATCATAAGGGTTGAATTCAAGCTGGTGACTACTGATATGAACATTGTTAATATCGAGTAATATTGTACAGTTGGTGGCGGCTTGTAACTCGGTTAAAAAGACGGCTTCTGTTAGGGTATTTTTTTTGTTTTTGCTATAACAGGCTGGATTTTCGATTGCAATTGCTTGGCCTAAAATTTGTTGAATTTTCTCTATACGCCCAATAACATGCTTTAAGTTCTCTTCTGTATAGGAGACTGGCGACGCATCGCTATAATGCTGGCCAGCAATTGAACTCCACCCTAAATGCTCTGATATACAAAATGGCTGATAACGGTCAACCAGTTTTTTAATGTTATGAATATGGATGGTATCAAGCAGCTCATGCGAAGAGAGTGCTAAGCCGACACCGTGTAAACTGATAGGGTAGCGATCACTGGCTTTATCTAAGTAATAAGTTGCCTCTGAATTAGTCTCAAAGTGATTTTCACTGTGAACTTCTAGCCAGCCTATATCCACTTGGGTATTGGTGAGTTGCTCATAATGCGCTGGACGCATTCCGATCCCAACTAAATTATCTAACATAAAGTTGTCCTATGTTTAAATACGCCTTTGAAATTCTGTGCGTTATTGAAAGGAGTATGGGTAAGGTTTTATGGTTTTGCAAAGTAAATCACACTCAATCTTGTAAGGTATTGAGAGTTGCATTGTATGAGGTGAAGAAAATGAATGTTTGGTCACGATATGAAAAAGCCTTAACGTAGTCAATCTCGTTAAGGCTTGTTATTTTCGGGGCGTTAATACTTGGTAATGTATAAGTGTCGAGTATATTATGCTGCAACCGTTATATACCCAAGTTACTTTATATCATCGCTGTCACGGTAAGTTTAATATCACTATCTGCTTTGCAGCAACAAGGTAATATCGAACCGGGTGCCACTGTGGCTAACGGATCCGTTGTATAAGTAACCGTGCCGGAAATTAGTGGTGTTCGGCAAGCGCCACAATAACCCTGGCGGCACTGGTATTCAATTTGATGTCCTGTACGCTCAAGGGTATCGAGCAGAGAGCTATCTTGGCTTGAAACCTGAAAGCTCCCTGAATCAGTGGTCAGCGTAATCGGCATTATAAAACGAATGCACCAATATCTGCGTGGTTGATTTCAGCGTTAATTTGACCAACTAAGTATGAGCTGATTTCTGACTCTTGTGGTGCAACTTGTACGTTATCAGAGATTAACCAAGCATTGATCCACGGTAGTGGGTTGCTTTTCACTTCAAACGCCTTAGGTAGACCAACGGCCGCCATACGGGTATTGGTAATGTATTCAATATAATCAGCAAGAATATCTTTATTCAAGCCTATCATAGATCCATCTTTGAACAGATATTCTGCCCAGTCTTTTTCTTGCTGTGCTGCATCGGTAAAGATTTTTTGTGTTTCTTGGAAGCACTCAATTGAGATCTCTTGCATCTCTGGATCGTCTCTACCGTCAGCCATTAAGTTTAAAATGTGCTGGGTACTGGTTAAATGCAGGGCTTCATCACGGGCAATAAGCTTGATGATTTTAGCGTTACCTTCCATTAATTCACGTTCTGCAAAAGCGAAAGAGCAAGCAAAGCTGACATAGAAACGGACCGCTTCAAGTACGTTTACCGATACCATTGCGAGGTATAATTTCTTCTTCACTGCACGTTGGCTAACGACAATTGTTTCACCGTTTACGACATGTGTGCCTTCACCAAGCTGGTGTAGTTGTTGAGTCGCATTGATTAAGTCATCGTAATAACCGGCAATGTCTTTGGCGCGTTTTAGAATCTCTTCATTGGCAACGATATCATCGAATACTTCTGATGGGTCGTTAACAATATTACGAATAATATGGGTGTACGAGCGTGAGTGAATAGTTTCACTGAATGACCAGGTTTCGATCCAAGTTTCTAGTTCTGGTAGTGACACCAGTGGTAAAAAAGCAACGTTAGGAGAACGGCCTTGAATACTGTCTAATAATGTTTGGTATTTCAGATTACTGATGAAAATGTGTTTTTCGTGATCAGGTAATTGCTGATAATCAATACGATCTTTACTTACATCAACTTCTTCTGGTCGCCAAAAAAATGATAACTGACGTTCAATTAACTTTTCAAAAATTTCATATTTTTGTTGGTCAAAGCGGGCAACGTTAACATGTTGGCCGAAAAACATTGGTTCTTTTAATTGATCATTTGGGGTTTGGCAAAAAGTAGTGTAACTCATTGGTCATCTCTATTAATACATTAAATTGGCAGCCTAAGCTGCCAAATGAAAGGGTGTAGGTTTAACTTGGTGTATGTAGTTGATTGTTTAGATCTTACATGCGCCGCCTTCACAACCCTCGTCTTCTTTCACAACATCTACGTCTGATGCACCGTCACGGGTGTTATGGTAGTAAAGCGTTTTTAAGCCGTATTTATACGCTAACATCAGATCGGTTAACAGCGTTGTCATCGGTACTTTTTGCCCCGGGAAACGTTGTGGATCATAGTTAGTGTTAGCTGAAATCGCTTGGTCTACGAATTTCTGCATCAAACCAACCAGTTGTAAATAACCGGTATTACTTGGAATGTTCCAAAGTAGCTCGTAGTTATCACGTAGATTGTCGTAATCAGGTACTACTTGTTTCAAGATACCGTCTTTACTTGCTTTAATACTGATTAAACCACGTGGAGGCTCAATACCGTTTGTCGCATTTGAAATCTGGCTTGATGTTTCTGATGGCATCAATGCAGTTAGCGTTGAGTTACGTAAGCCGTGTTCTTTAATTTCGCTACGTAATGTTTCCCAGTCTAGGTGTAATGCTTCGTCACAGATCTCATCTAACGATGATTTATAGGTATCAATTGGTAAGATACCTTGAGCGTAAGTTGTTTCATGAAATGCTAAACATGGACCACGTTCTTTCGATAGGTTCATTGACGCTTTTAATAGATAGAATTGAATTGCTTCAAATGTTCTATGCGTTAAGTTGTTGGCACTACCGTCTGAATATTTAACCCCGTTTTTCGCTAGGTAGTATGCGTAGTTAATCACGCCTATACCTAATGAACGACGCGCCATTGTTGACTTTTCAGCCGCTGGCATTGGGTAGTCTTGGTAATCAAGTAAGCTATCTAGTGCGCGCACTGCAAGGTCTGCAAGGTTTTCTAATTCACTTAGGTCTTTAATTGCACCAAGGTTGAACGCTGATAATGTACATAGCGCAATTTCACCATCTTCGTCACCAGGGTGTTGCATTGGTTTCGTTGGCAGAGCAATTTCTAGACACAAGTTACTTTGTCTTATCGGTGCCACAGCTGGGTCAAATGGGCTGTGGGTATTACAGTGATCAACGTTCTGAATGTAGATACGACCAGTACTAGCACGTTCTTGCATGAGTAAAGCAAACAGTTCGCTGGCTTTAATCGTTTGCTTGCGAATTGATGGGTCTTGTTCGTAAAGTGTGTATAGACGCTCGAATTCATCTTGATCTTGGAAGAATGCATCATATAAACCATCAACATCAGATGGGCTAAATAAGGTAATGTTTTTGTTATCAATTAAGCGTTGGTACATTAAACGGTTAAGTTGCACGCCGTAGTCAAGATGACGTACACGGTTTTCTTCAACACCACGGTTATTCTTAAGTACAAGCAGTGATTCAACTTCTAAGTGCCATAATGGGTAGAATAATGTTGCTGCACCACCACGAACGCCACCTTGAGAGCATGATTTAACTGCTGTCTGGAAGTGTTTGTAGAATGGGATACAACCAGTATGGAATGCTTCGCCACCACGGATTGAGCTACCTAGGGCTCGAATACGACCTGCATTGATACCGATACCAGCACGTTGCGACACATATTTAACAATAGAGTTAGATACTGCATTGATAGAATCAAGGCTATCGTCACACTCAATCAGTACACACGAGCTGAATTGACGAGTCGGAGTACGCACACCCGCCATAATTGGCGTTGGTAATGAGATCTTAAAGGTTGATGTTGCTTCGTAGAAACGGCGAACATAGTCCATACGCACAGATTTGTCGTAAGTGGCAAATAAGCTCGCAGCGACTAAGATATATAGGAATTGTGGGCTTTCGAAGATGTCACCAGAAATACGGTTTTGTAGTAGGTATTTACCTTCTAACTGTTTAATTGCACCGTAAGAGAAGTTCATGTCACGCCAGTGATCAACTAACTCATCCATTTCTGCGAATTCTTCAGCAGTATAATCAGCAAGTAAATGAGCATCATAACGTAGCGCATCAACATTGAATTTCACATGGTCATAAAGCGCAGGTGGTTCAAATTGACCGTATGCTTTTTTACGTAGATGGAAGACGGCTAAACGCGCAGACAGATATTGGTAATCTGGCGCTTCTTCACTAATTAAATCCGCCGCAGCTTTGATCATGGTTTCATGTATATCTTCAGTGCGAATACCGTCATAAAATTGGATGTGAGATTTTAACTCGACCAGTGATACTGATACATTATCCAACCCTTTGGCTGCCCATTTGATCACGCGGTGGATCTTTTCAAGATCGATCGTTTCTTGCTTACCGCTGCGTTTTGTAACTAGTAAATTCTTATTCATTTAGCTGACTGACCTTAAAACAATGTTAAGAATGTTTCTACCAACACTAGTATTGATATTCTTGTTAATACACAAGATGTAGTGTTGTCCTGTATTCATGCATACAAGATAGAGGGATAATCGGTTTTTGGCAAGTAGCACTAAACAGAACAACTTGTGGATAATTTAGTGAGTTAGTGGCGACTTACATTCTGGCCTCAGTGATCAATTACGGTTAGCAAAAATCAACAGTTAAAATGAAAAAAAAAGAAAAAAAAGTGTTGCCTTACTTGTGTGAGGATCCTCAAATAATTTGATTATATTTACAGCTGATTCGTGTAGAAAAGTATCACGCAAGTATTATATTTAAATTTTGTGAGGTGGCTGTTATTACAAACAATACCGTCATTTTGTACACAGTAACTTTCATATTACCCATAAAGTGGATAACTTTGTTTGAGAACGTGGATGAGGGCTTAAGCTGAATTATTTAGACTGAAGGTGAGCGTGTTCACCTAACAGCGAGGGTGCTGTTAGGTGAAAGAACTACATTAATCGTGATATTAATCGATAAGCTGCGTATGTAGCATATAGTTAACGTCAACATTCTCGCCTAGCTTGAACTGGTCAACTAATGGAATGTAATGCAGGCCTGTCATGTGGTGACAATAGAGGCCCGATTGATCAACCCAGTGTAATAGTTCAGAAGGTCTGATAAATTTCTTATGGTCATGGGTACCGTTTGGCATCATTTTCAGTATTTTTTCGGCACCAACAATCATGAACAAGTATGATTTTAAATTGCGGTTAATGGTTGAGAAGAATACATGACCACCCGGTTTTACCAGACGCATGCAAGCGTTAACCACAGAGCCAGGATCGGGAACATGCTCTAGCATTTCCATGCAAGTAATGACATCAAAGCTATTTGGCTGTTCTTCTGCCAATTCTTCGATTAATACTTGACGGTATTCAACTTTAGTACCGGATTCAAGTGCGTGCAATTTAGCTACGTTGAGGGGTTCTTTACCCATATCAACGCCGAGTGCTTGCGCACCGCGGCGAGCCATGCTTTCTGTTAAGATACCGCCACCACAGCCAACATCAAGCACTCTCTTGCCAAATAGGCCTCCACAGCGTTCATCTATGTAGTCTAAGCGTAATGGATTGATTTGATGTAATGGCTTGAAGTCACCTGCTGGATCCCACCAACGACTGGCCATGGCTTCAAATTTAGCGATTTCCTGTTTATCTACATTCATACAAAGTCTTCTTGATACGTTAATTAAGGTGAAACTTAATAGGGTGAAAAATAATAAATATGGGCACAGTATATAACGAGAAAATGATTTCAGAAGTATTATTTATGAGTCGTCGAATAAATAATTTGCGAAGCTGTTAATAAAAATCGATTCAACCGAGTTAATTTTCTTATATATTGTATTTGCAGGTAAATATTATGCTAGAATGCTTCTCTAAAAAATATAAATAGAAAGCAATTTAAAACTTAGGGGTAAAGGCTTATATGAGTGATTTAGCCACAGGCATCACACCTATCAATATTGAAGAAGAATTAAAAAATTCTTATTTAGATTACGCTATGAGCGTTATTGTTGGTCGTGCTCTTCCTGATGTTCGTGACGGTTTGAAGCCAGTTCACCGCCGCGTTTTATTCGCGATGAACGAATTGAAGAATGACTGGAACAAACCATACAAAAAATCAGCACGTGTTGTTGGTGACGTAATCGGTAAATATCATCCACACGGTGATACAGCGGTTTATGACACTATTGTACGTATGGCGCAGCCTTTCTCTTTGCGCTACATGTTGATTGATGGTCAAGGTAACTTCGGTTCTGTTGACGGCGATTCAGCAGCCGCAATGCGTTATACCGAAATCAGAATGTCAAAAATCGCGCATGAATTACTTGCTGATTTAGACAAGGAAACGGTAGATTTTGTACCTAACTATGATGGTACTGAATTTATTCCAGAAGTTATGCCTACACGTATCCCTAACCTACTGGTTAATGGTTCGTCAGGTATTGCCGTGGGTATGGCAACGAATATCCCGCCTCACAATTTAAATGAGGTTATTAATGCTTGTTTAGCATTAATTCAAAATCCAGACCTAAGTCTTGAAGAAATAATGGAATACATTCCAGGCCCAGATTTCCCAACATACGGTATCATTAATGGTAAAGCGGGCATCGAGCAAGCTTACCGTACTGGTCGTGGTAAAGTTCATATCCGAGCTCGTGCTTATATTGAAACTAATGATCGTGGTCGCGAAACAATTGTTGTTCACGAACTACCGTATCAAGTAAACAAAGCTCGTTTGATTGAACGTATCGCTGAGTTTGTAAAAGATAAGAAAATTGAAGGTATTAGTGCACTACGCGACGAATCTGATAAAGATGGTATGCGTATGGTTGTTGAAGTTAAGCGCGACGCGGTTGGTGAGGTTGTATTAAACAATCTTTATGCGCAAACGCAAATGCAAGTTGTGTTTGGTATCAACATGGTTGCATTGATCGACAAACAGCCAAAAATCTTTACGCTAAAAGAAATGTTAGATGCGTTCTTACGTCATCGTCGTGAAGTTGTTACACGTCGTACTGTATTTGAACTGCGTAAAGCCCGTGAACGTGCTCATATCCTTGAGTCGTTAGCGATTGCCTTAGCAAATATTGATGACATTATTGCGTTAATTAAGCAATCTGCTACATCTGCAGAAGCAAAACAAGCCTTGATCAGCCGCGGTTGGCAGTTAGGTGATGTAGCTACAATGTTAGAGCGTGCTGGTGATGATGCGGCTCGTCCTGAATGGTTAGAAGCTGAGTTTGGTATTCGTGAAGGTTCGTATTTCTTAACCGAAATTCAAGCTCAAGCAATTCTAGACTTACGTTTACACAAACTAACAGGTCTAGAACACGAGAAGATTCTTAACGAATATAAAGAACTACTTGATGTTATTGCTGAACTATTACATATTCTTAATACGCCTTCGCGTTTACTAGAAGTGATCACTGAAGAGCTACAAGCTTCAAAAGATGCCTTTGGTGACGAACGTCGTACAGAGATTTCAGCAAGCAGTGCAGACATTAATTTAGAAGACTTAATTGAACGTGAAGATGTTGTCGTTACATTGTCTCACGAAGGTTATGTTAAGTATCAGCCTCTTACTGACTACGAAGCACAGCGTCGTGGTGGTAAAGGTAAGTCAGCAACGAAGATGAAAGAAGAAGATTTCATCGAACGTCTGTTAGTCGCGAATACACATGATCATATCCTGTGCTTCTCAAGCCGTGGTCGCTTGTACTGGATGAAGGTATATCAATTACCATTAGCTAGTCGTCAAGCCCGTGGTAAGCCAATTGTTAACTTACTACCACTGGAAGATGGAGAGCGTATTACTGCTATCCTACCTGTGGCAGAGTTTGAAGATGACAAGTTTGTCTTCATGGCAACGGCGAACGGTACAGTGAAGAAAACAGCACTAAGTGCATACAGCAAGCCTCGTGCTGGCGGTATCATCGCTGTTAACCTAAATGAAGGGAATGAACTGATTGGTGTTGATATCACTGATGGTACTAACGACATTATGTTGTTCTCTGATGAAGGTAAAGTAGTACGTTTCTGCGAGTTTGAAGAAACGCCTGTACTTGACGAAGACGGCAACCCAGTTCTTGATGAGAACGGCAAACCTGAAGTTAAGTTCAAAGGTGTACGTCCTATGGGTCGTACTGCGACTGGTGTTCGTGGTATCAAACTTGATGAAGGACAAAAAGTTGTTTCGTTAATCGTACCGAAGAACGATGGTGCAATCTTAACAGCAACAGAAAACGGTTTCGGTAAACGAACTGCACTTGAAGAATACCCTGCGAAGAGTCGCGGTACTAAGGGTGTTGTTTCAATTAAAGTAAGTGAACGTAACGGTAAAGTTGTTGGCGCAACACAGGTACTTGACGGTGATGAGCTAATGCTTATTACGAATGGCGGCACGTTAGTAAGAACACGTGCTTCTGAAGTATCTATGGTTGGTCGTAACACGCAAGGTGTTCGTTTGATCCGTACTGGTGAAGACGAGATCGTTGTTGGTTTACAACGTATCGATGAAGTTGAAGAAGACGAGAACGCAGTTGTTGTTGATGATGCAGAAAATGCAGAATCACCAACAGACGTTCCTGCTACTCCAACTGATGCGACTGATGCGACTGATGCAACAGACAGCGCAGAAGAAGCTACTGAAGAGTAATTTAAGGGTAGTGCAGTGATGTACTAACTGAAATTAACTTCAAAAGGCCTGTTACTCCTAGAGTAACAGGCCTTTTTTTATAACCGGTCTAATGGACTGACTGTTCCAGCAAAATGCTGACCAATTACATGGGTATAAATTTGGGTCGTGGTTAAATCATTATGGCCGAGTAATTCTTGAATACTTCGAATATCCGTTCCTGTCTGTAATAAATGAGTGGCGAACGAATGTCTAAATGTGTGGCAATTCACCTTTTTAAAAACTTTGGCTTTGATCACGGCTGGTTTCAATGCTTTTCTGATTCCACTGTCATGTAAATGATGCCGACAAAGTTGATTGGTTCTGGGGTGTGGGCACAGGTTTTTTGACGGGAATATGAACATCCAACCTGGTGCTCTAAAAGCATTTGGGTATTTAGCTCCTAGCGCATAAGGTAAAGAGGGGCCAATACCTGTTTTGTTATCTGTAGTTTGTAACAGCATCGCTTTATCGATATGTTCTTTAAGCCTATCAATACAGTTGCGGCTTAAGAGCGTTTGCCGATCTTTGTTACCTTTGCCGTCCCTGACTGTTAGCGATAAAGTCTCAAACGAGATATCTTGAACTCTTAAGCTCAGGCATTCATTTACTCTTAGTCCACTACCATAGAGAATTTCAACTACTAATTTAGGCGTTCCTGTCATGTTGTGTATTATTTTTGATACTTCTGCGGCACTCAGTACAATGGGAATACTGCGTTGTTTTGTCGCTAATTTGAAACCCAAATCCCCGAGGTCTATTGTCATTATTTTATGATAGAGGAAGACGATAGCGTTCAGCGCTACTTTTTGGGTATTCATCGCGACATTATTATTGGTTGCAAGCCAAGTCAAAAAGGATTTGACTTCAGCTGCGCCGAGTTCACGTGGGTGACGCTTGTTATTGAACAGAATGAACCGTTTTATCCAGAACAAATAAGTTTTCTCTGTGCGTATACTATAACCCCTTAAACGCATCTCAGCTCTGATCGATTCAATGAACGGGCTTGCTGACATATACATAACTCCATTTAACTGATGTTATATACAGTGTTATTCATATTTTTGTAATTGCAATCACGGTTTGTCGGAAAACAGTCTTGTTTAGCTTGTTATTAAAAAAATAAGTTAATATACTCAGTCACATAGCGAGTTTTTATTTTAATTAACAAGACTCAAAAAATAATTTAGAGGACGGCTCGTTTTCCCAGAAACAAGTATTCACGCTATTTGAAGTATAGTCTTAGTTTTCAGTCGATTGATTGTACTTTGTAGTGGTGAATGGATTTGGCAAAACGAGACGTCCTACTATACAAAGGTTAGGTATTTCTAGAGTATGGGTTATCAATATCAATTAACGAAAGTCATATTGGTCATTATATTTTGGAGCTTAAACGAAGTAATTCCAATCGCCTGGGTATTCTTAATTTGTGGTGCATCTTTACCGCCATTAGATTTAATTATTTCAAAGGATAAATATCTGGCTCAATTTCCTTGGGAGCTATATTTGTTTTATGGTTACGCTTTTTACGGCATACTATTTCAAGCAGAGCAGCATTTGATTTTCTTGGGAATAGGTTATTCACTGTCTCGTTTAGTTCTTTATTTTCAGCTAAAACAGAGCCTAAATACCTAACATATAAGAATAGGTGTCGCGCAGCCGACACCTTATTCGAGTGTTGAGCAAGCCCAAGCCCTTCTTTATATAG
>NZ_JABSQR010000042.1 GCF_013215705.1 Moritella sp.
CCTGAAAGAAACACAAGTATTTAGATTTTGATAAAAAGGGGATGATCAAACCTCTAGCTGATTTGATCAACAACGCCCCCTCCAACTAAAAATAATACCTATACCGATGCCGATACCAATTCCAATAATTATACCAAACAAAAACTCAATCATCTTTTACTTCTCTCAACAACTCTAAGTCTAATTAATTCTAAATAATTCGTTCTTCAGCATCTGTTCCCCCAAAGAGTTAATGACATCTGTCCGTAATGTATTAAATTAAAAAAACAAAATTTATAGGTTTAAATTTCTAATAAAATAGGTGGTTAATATTTTCAGTAATTTTTAAATTCATGAATTAATTAATACAAAGTTAAATCCACTTCATTATCACCTTTTAACCTCGGTATTAAAATGTACCGATGAAGAAATATTTTTAGATAGCAATAAAATACTCGCATAACTCGATTCATAAGATCCATAGACCAACAGTCAACGTTGACTAAATGTTAACGTAGTGGTAGCATTTTGTTAACCGAATTCGTTAACAAATATAGTTAAAACAAAGCCTTAACTATACATAAAGAATAGACATGAATTCTTATAAATGAGACATGGAAAAGAAGCTAATTATGAAATCTATACAAGATAAAGTTATCTATACAATATTAAGTATCCTCATTGTTACATTTGTGAGTTATAAATTCATGAATCATAATAACCAAAGAGTAGAATTAATTGGAGAGCCTCTTGCATCATTTGATTTTTACCCTATAGAAACGAATGACGTTGGTAATATCGCCCTTAGTGAAACAAAGGTAAATACTGCGATAACATCACTTGATCCAGAAAAAAATACAAGAGCAATAAGCGAGTTGATTCATCTAATTGAAGAAAACTCAGCATCATTTTTAATTAATAATGAAAACAGTAAAATAGCATCTTCATTTAAACAAGACACTCTCCAATACCAAAATGAAAATGATGAACTAATCGAAATATTAAAAAATATTGTTGGAGGCATAGGAAAAACATTAGCGGGTAGCCCTATAGAAATTGTACTACATGATACTAGCAATCCACTTAAATCAATAATAGCGATAGAGAACCCAATATCAAACCGTAAGTTGAATGATAAAATCACAAATTTTGGCATTGAGTTAATAAAAAAGTATAGCAAAAATGAAATTAGAAATGGCAATATAATATCTTACCCTATCACACTAAATGATGGTCGTATTGTTAAAGCCACGACAATACCGATTTACAATAATAACCAGCTAGTCGCATTGATATGTATCAACATCGATACATCAAAACTAAGTCACACGAACAAGTTAGAACTAAACAAAACGATAAATGCTATAAAACAAATATCAGGTAAACATGAATACATTGATATAGATGAATTAATACAACCAATAAAGGAAGGGAATGAATACATGGAAGCTAAAATGATACGATACGAATTAGATAAACCTCTTTTAATCATTAAAGAAAAGCAGGGAATTCTAGCCTGTGCTTATATTAATGTAGAAACATGTAATAAAACTAATGAAGCATGTGCCATTGTATCAGGTGTTAGTAACTATGAAGATATGATGTCCGCCAAAATAATTGCTGTATCAAATGAAGCGTTAAATCTAGGGGTTAATGTGGGTGATACTGGCATGAGCGCTATAAATAGATTTAAGTAGCCATGAGTTTACTTGATATAACAATTATTGTGGCTGTATTTTCTTTATCGATAATCACGAATAATAAAGCAGCCACAATTAGTTCATTTTTTATTATTAGCTATATATTATTAGAAGACTTATTTTATTTTGAATATATAACAACAATAGCAATATCGCTAAATGTATGTTTAATCGTAGTCTTATTCCACAATGAAAAAAGTAGCAATAACGACAATGATGTATATAAAGAAGTGATCCGTAATAATAAAAAATTGTTCCCATTTCACGACAACATTGAGATAGCGATAACCAAACACCCGTACACTTGGATTTATTTGAAAGAAGGTAAAGTAAAACGAATCAGAACCCCTCTTAAAAACATCATTATACTAAACAATTACTTAAAAAAGATCACACGCAACACCGCTATTTCCGACAATGTAAAAGTGAATAGCAATAACGAATACCTCATTGAAAACAACATAATCACGTCTGAGATGATTATGAGTTGGGGAAAAAATCAGATGAAATAATGATTAATCTCACTCACTTTCATAGTAGAATGCGCGCAGAGCTAAAACCGTGATGTAGAGATAAACAGTGATTGGAAAACATAAATTAGAATTAGATACGCCATGTCTGGTTATCGATAAGCGCAAACTGATGCATAACATTGAAACTATGCAAAAGTTCGCATCCGCAAAATCGAAGCATGTTCGCCCGCATGCCAAGACCCACAAATGTGTAGAGATCTGTCAGCTACAACTTGATGCGGGTAGCATAGGTATATCAATAACCAAACCATCAGAAGCGTATGAACTTGCCAAAGCCCATATTCGCCACCTGCTAATCACCTCCCCGATTGTCACTAAGCATAAACTTGCAACCTTAGCTAAAATTATCAAGCTTGCACCAGAGACCATGATAGTCGTGGATTCTAAGGCTAATCTTACGCAGTTAAATCAATTAGGCAGCGAGCTTAACCGACAAATTAACCTGCTTGTTGATATTGACGCCGGCATAGGTAGAACTGGCGCATCGTTTGAAACTGCGTTTGATTTAGCATTATCGGTACACGAGCATGCCAACACTACCCTTAAAGGTATTCAGTGTTACGCCGGACATTTCCAACATATTCTTGATAACGAAGAAAGAAAACAAGCATCTGCCGCATTATTAAATAAAGCCGGTAAGCTAAAGCAAGACATTGAAAGCGCGACAGGTTTAGTGAATCTGATCCAATCAGGCTCAGGCACAGGTACTTATGAAATAGACAGTGACGTTGCGTCTGTCACCGAAATACAACCAGGTTCATACACCGTGATGGATAAAGAATACTTCGATATTGAATATAGCGCAGGTCATTTCCAACCTGCGATGACATTACTAACCAGTGTTATCAGTGCGAATCACGCATCTCACGTAACTGTTGATGCAGGTACCAAAGCGCTGTACAAAGAAGCCACTCATCCACAAATCATCAGCCATGATGGTCTTAACTGTGATCACCTTACATATGAATGGCATTATTTTGGTGATGAGCACGGTAAAGTAACCGGCGAGAGTTTACCCGAGATAGGTGACGTCATTGAAATGATTGTGCCGCACTGCGATCCAACCATTAATCTGCATGATAAATTCTATGTGGTTGAAAACGACATTGTTGTCGATGTTTGGGATATCGCACTACGTGGTAAATTAGCTTAGCCCTCAAGGTTAACGCAAAGCTGAACGTCACGATTTAATGCCATGCTATGCGGTTAAAGAACGCTAGCATGGTACAGAAAACACCGACTATTAAGCGGGTTTTATTGCTTTGTACTCATATAAATTATTTTCAGAACCATACAAGTTAACCACGCCATTTTGCGTGAAACCTGCACGTTGTAATAACCGATTGGAATTCAGATTATCCGGCAACGTCACCGCTAATACCAGGTCTAAAAAATGAGCCTTCATGCCATTTTTGAGCACCGAATTAGCCGCCTCAAGTGCATAACCTTGACCACAATGACTGGGTAAGAATGCATACCCTAAATCTGGATCCTGCAGCTCATCGCGTTTAAGCAATCCACACATACCGATTGGCGTATTAGTTCCTTTCAACATGACCAAATTAAGACCAAAGCCAAATTTGTCATAACTCGCCATTGGACCTACGGTGAGATAATTTTCTGCGTCAATTATATTACGGACCTGCTTATCTGCAATATAACGGATGAAGGACTCTTCATTTAACAAATCAACAATAAATTCAGCGTCTGCTAAAGTGAAATGTCGAACAATTAACTTTTCAGTCTCACATACAATCATCAAAAAACTCCTTTAACACGGCTGACGCCAGTTCAATGCCCTATGCTTTTTTAAGCAATATAATTACGGTGGGTCCCCTAATAACTCAGTGCATACTGAAATGGTGAGTCCCAGCCCCTTTATAGCATTTAATACCACTTAATACATGCTTCCTTGTACATACTGATATAGTTAATAAACGACCTCTTTATTCACCGACATGACATTAGTCAATTACTTGGGTCATACATTTAGTTATAGTGACAGGGTATTTTACTTAACACTAAATTGATCGAACAAAGAGGATATTATTATGAGTTGTTGTGGTGGCTGCGGCGGACAAGATCAAGAAGAAACTAAAAAAGTTGAAGAAACGGAACAAGATTCAGAGTAGTTAATAATACTAACGCTTTAAATTAAGGCCTTACTTACATAAGTAGGGTCTTTTGTTATAAGATCGTTGCTAAAAACGACGTCATGCCCAATTTCAACATCTACTTCGCTTGCGACCTATCTTTCGATTTCATTTGTAATCTATTTTTACTTGCCCAAGTTTGATCATTCGCCCTCTCATTTATATATCCATGACTTCTCAAATAAAGCTATACCTGTCGCTGTAATCCTAGATAATGCTGTCCTTAATATCCATGATAATTGGATTTAACCATTAATTAAATAACACCACGTTAATAAAATGTTACCCACTTGTTATTGTTTTGTTTAATTATGTTTGCTATATTTTTTGGGCTTTTACTTTAAAAGCAAATAGAGACGGAACCTCTACTATCACTATTATATGGAGTAATAAAAAATGGAAATACGGTATGCAACATATTTAACCACGTTAGAATGTATCGAAACTGAAGATATTGGTTATGATAATACGATACTCGATTATAAAATCGATGGCGGTGAGTGGCAGAATGCTCTAACTTCCGATATGAACAACGGTTTCATAAAGAATTTAAACAAAAAATTGATATTTAAACACCAAATTGAACTTCGACTTCGAGATTACGATGCCATAGGTTACGACGATGAACTAGGTACTGCTGTCATCGACCCAGATGCTTTCGAGGGACAAGTAGCGTTTACAGGCGACGGTGCTCACTACACACTTGACTGGTCTACTGAACCGTACCTAATCGAAGAGCTGGAAGCGGGAGAGGACGACTTTAATCGCCGCCCTCTTGAACCGGATGCTATGCAAACCGAAATAGAAACACTGACGGATTTGAATACAAAGGCATTGAATGCGTTACCATCCCTATTTTCAAATGGGTTTGCACCGGCTCTTTCACGACTTTCAGCAACGCACGCAAGAATGGCAGCCGGGGAGGAGGGTCTAGAACCGAGTCGTTTGGAACAGGCTAGAACGTTGCTTAGTAAACTTGAAATTAATCCAATAAGAGGACTTCTCAAGGAGTTTTCAAACGAACAATATGGGACAATCATGCTCTGCGGGGATATAGATACTAGTACAGTCTTCCCTGCCCGTATGGGTATGGGCTATGGAATAGCTATTAGCATGGATTTAACATGGTACCGCGTGTTCGTAGACGCGGGTATCGGATTTGGTACGAATGTGGGGGCAAGTGGTAGCTTTTGGTTCGGGTTTAATCGTAACACACCAGATAATGTGGGGGGAGCAACCTTTGACGTCGTTAGGGGTTTCAACTGGGGGGGACTAAATGGGTCAATTGCTACGTCCTTTGACTTAGCTTTATCAGCTCCAAATATCCAAGAGGTGTGCTACGGTATGCAGGCTGGATCACCAATGGAGAGAAGTGGCGGCTTAACATATTGCTATGTATTTACTAAATACCTTATGTAACAAACACCTGATCGTATAACTTATTAATTTAAAATAAAAAAAGCCAGTTTCTACTGGCTTTTTTGTTATATAGGGAGTTCTGTAGTGATATTACTTTAATGCCAATAACTGTTGCAAACGCGCAGGTTCTCGATCAATTTGTTTTAATGCTTGCTTGAAATTTCGTTTTAAATAACCTTTCAAATTACGTGTCGCGACCCCTGTTGGAATGCCTTTTAGTCGGCAAAATAAGGCTAATGCAAACATGGCATTGTCTTCTGACAAACTGGCTTGTCGATTGGCTTGCGCATTATAACAACTGCCACAACCGCCCCTAAAAGTATAAGCAGAGTTCGCCATCATCACACCAAAACCCATAAAAATAGCCACTATCTCGGTACTCGCATTAAAATATTCAGCACCACCTGGCGGTAATTGTTGTGATTGGGCCACGATATGCTGAGCTAAATGATGCGCATAACTCGAGGCTAGATCACCCGGTTTGGATGCCTGCTGTGGATTGTAGGTAATGACTAAAGGCTGAGATGCGATTAATGCAGGCAAAGTATTGGACGCAGATGAATTTCGTTGAACGACAGGTAAATCGAGCAATGCAAGTGGTTGGCTACTGAAACTCTGCGGTGCTTGTAACTGTAGCGGCCAATGGCTTAATCCTGCATATTTAACTACGTGATCAAAAATGGTTTCTGCCATGCCGTGACGGCTGTCGATATTACCGGGAAAGAAATCATTCGTTGGTTGGATCAACTGACTGCGCTGAAAAAATTCTTGTGGGTCAAAATGTGTTAACGCCCACTCAAAAGTGTCAAACATCCATTCACAACTGGCGTCGTCAATGAGCGGCTTAGAACGAAAAATATTCAGCATAGATAGTCTTCAAACATAATAATGAGTTAACAAGTATCATATCCTAACTATCTATACCTTCCTAAAAACCAATGCCAATTTTTGGCTTTCACCGAAATTTTATCGATTATAATGACTAGGTGAACAAAATTTAGTTACGAAGTGAATAGATCATAACTGCGAGATTTTATACCCAGCCGCTTCTAGTCGCTGTAACAAACCATCTTTACCAACCAAATGTAGTGTTCCGACCAGGATTAATTCCGTCTGTTGATTACTAAACATGGCTTCAATTTGTGGTAGCCAGTTGTTATTACGCTGTACTAATAGTGATTGATAGATGTCGGGAAAACCTTTAATCAAAGGCGTGATTGCAAGATCAACCAATGCTTGGGGATCACCATTACGCCATGCCACTTTCATTTCTTGCATAAATGTTGGCAGTGTTTTCAAATCTTCTAAACTGTAGCGGATCAAGGCATCCTCTTTGCCTTTACCCATACTGGCAATAAACGCCAGTTGTTCCTCAACAGTTTCTAACTTACCTAAGGGTTTAGCATCTGCTATGGCCTTATCGTTATAGTACTTATCAACACCCATACCAGTAAAATTGAGACGCTGTAATTCAATCATGGTTAACATTAACGAGATCATACTCGGTTTAAAGTTATTAATAGCCTGCATACCAATACCGCGAGACTCGCAATATGCAGTTAACAGTTTATATGTTTCAGGCGTTAAATTTTGCGTTAAATTTTGGCCTTCAGAATAACTAAGCTGGCGTAGCATCGCTTGCTGGAATTGAGGGCTTTCTAATTTAGCCATATCAGTTTCAAATACCAAGGTATCAGCCAATGCATATGCTTGGTCAAACTCGGCTGGTAACGGGTAATCATCGGCCATTAAGACATGCACCGTCCCACCCAGATATACACTTGATTTGCCGTTATTCACTTTCCATACCGATGATGTCGCATGCACGCTATTAGCCACACCGAAAATAAGCATAGAAAATACATACCATAATTTAACTATTTTCATTAAAGCCTCTACTTTATTTTACAACGTGGTTATAGTCATGATGATAAGTATCAGTATTGTACAACTTAATCTTTATTCAGCCTAACTGGTTTCGTCGACATCAAAGGTTTTATCAACGACAAGAAAAATGCAGCGGATATCACCGATGAACCGAACATCATGCACATGATCATTATCTGATAACGCACAGCAATAAACGGCGAAACGCCAGAAAGTATCTGCCCTGTCATCATGCCAGGCAAAGATACTAATCCGACAGCAAACAATGCATTGATGATCGGAATTAACGAGGCTCTTAGCGCAATACGACGTGCGATAAGATAATCTTCTCCTCGCCGCATTTCGGCATGTAAACGCTCTGCGGATAAGCTGACACTGTTCATTGCATTCGCAAATGCCATTCCCGCGAGTGGCACCATATATTGGGGGTTATACCAAGGGTCTAGGCCAAGTACACCCACGCTCATAATAAACAAGGTAAAACCGCCGCCTAAGATCACCGCGGCTAACGCATATTTATACATTTTCCAGCGTTGGTCTGGCACCGCGCCTAAAGCAATCCAACTGGAGGCAATCACCATAATTAGCAATACACCAACGACAATGCCGGCACTATGTGACTCAAAGATATAAGATAAAAAATAACCAATTAATAACAGCTGGATCAACATACGAGATAAAGCATACAAACCATTTTTAATCGGTAATCGCCATTGCAATAAGATCGCCAACGCCACTAAGACGGGAATAAATGCAAACGCTAAATGGCTAAACGAGATCACCTGCACAGCATTATTCACAACCTACTCACCCGGTACGAATTGCACAGGAATATTACCCGTCACTGATTGTACTGGAATATCCGACGCTGCATATAACGCGTCAATATCCATAATACGAATAAGCCCTTTTCGCTCTTCTATTAAACCTTCTTTGGTCATTTTTTTAAGCAAGCGAGAGAACGTTTCGGGTTGAATGGACAATAATGATGCGAGCGTACGTTTTGATATATCCAGCTCAATGATACCTTCATTACTGTTGTTATCTTGTAGGTTTTTTAATAGGAATAATAGTAAGCGGTTTTTAGCATTTTCAACCGACAGCATCTCAATTTCATTCAGATCATGGTGTAAACGAATACTCATATTCGCCATAATTGCGATGCCAGCTTCAGGATTAATCTTGAGTATCTTTAAGTATGTTTCATTATCAATCGCAATTAGGTCACTTTCCGATACGGCCTGTGCGGCAACCGGATAAAATGGCTTATTATTAAACATTAATGCTTCAGCAAAGGTATTGCCTTGACGCATTACTTCAACCACTTTTTCTTGGCCACTTGGGCTAGTACGATAGAGTTTAAGGTGTCCGCGTAACACGAGGTAAAATCGATTGGCTTCATCACCTTGGTGAAACACGTTCTCTAATGGTTCAACTTTAAATGTTTTTGCTGTAGCAAATAACTGTTTAAATTCAGCGTCAGTGAGGGCCGAAAACAGGTGATGAGTTGATACTATATCAATGATATGACTGTCGGTGATCATGAAATTAGACCTTAAAATGCGGATGTTATCAGCATATATGGAAGATAGCGTTAAACAAATGATACGAATCAATATAATGCCACGATTCAGGTTTTAAACAAGCGCACTTATAGCGATAATCAATCACGTAACAATGTCTAATTTGACTCATGGCCTAAAAAGTAGCGGTTTATCTATTTTTAATATGAATATTAATCCTTTTGTGCTACCTTCCAGCGGTTTGTTCACAAATGGAGAAAAAACAATGCAAGTTTTGCTCGGTCTACAAATGCTTTTTGTCGCATTTGGTGCCCTCGTACTGGTTCCACTGCTTACTGGCTTGGATCCAAATGTCGCTCTTTTCGGTGCTGGTCTCGGTACCTTGGTTTTTCAAATTATCACTAAACGTTCTGTCCCTGTCTTTCTTGCTTCCTCTTTTGCCTTTATTGCACCGATCATGTTCGGCGTGCAAACTTGGGGTATTGCCAGCACGATGGGTGGTTTAATGGCGGCCGGTTTTACTTATGTATTATTGTCAGCGGTGATTAAATTTCGCGGTGTTAGTATCATTCATAAGTTACTGCCTCCGGTCGTTGTTGGTCCTGTGATCATGGTTATTGGTCTAGGCTTATCCCCTGTTGCAGTGAATATGGCAATGGGCAAAACGGGTGACGGAGCAATACAGTTAATTGATAACGAAGTTGCCATTATCATTGCAGCTATCTCATTATTCACCACTATTGCGGTAAGTGTTTTTGGTAAAGGTTTGCTTAAACTTATGCCAATTATGGCCGGTATTGTGGCTGGTTACATAGCAAGTTTGGCTTATGGCATTATTGATTTTACGCCTGTTGCTCAAGCAAGCTGGTTATCACTGCCAAACTTTACTTACCCAGAATTTAACATCAATGCGATATTGTTTATGATCCCGGTTGCATTAGCCCCTGCGATTGAACATGTTGGTGACATTCTCGCTATCTCTAATGCGACAGGTAAAGACTACCTTAAAAAACCCGGTTTGCATCGTACCCTTGCTGGTGACGGGCTGGCGACAATGGCAGCGTCTATGTTTGGTGCGCCACCAAATACCACCTACAGTGAAGTAACAGGTGCAGTGATACTAACCAAAGCATTCAACCCTGTCATCATGACATGGGCAGCGGTGATCGCAATCGTGTTGGCTTTTGTGGGTAAACTCGGGGCATTGCTGCAAACCTTCCCGGTACCAGTAATGGGTGGCATCATGATCTTACTGTTCGGTACAATCGCAACAGTCGGTCTTAATACCCTTATTACTAACCGTGTCGATCTACACAAATCTCGCAACTTAATCATTGTTGCGGTGACATTAGTATTCGGTATTGGTGGGATGGCATTTGGTATTGGCGATTTCAGCCTTCAAGGTGTAAGTCTATGCGGTATTGTGGCTATCATTCTGAACTTAGTATTACCACAGGACTTAGGTGATAACCATGTTGTTGATAATGTTGAAGTAAACTCAGATATTAACACTAAGTGATCAGGCTTCTGACTAGGTAAATAAATAACAAGTTATAACGGATAATGTATCGGTTATAACTTGTTAATTCATTATTATGCCGCAACCGATTTTGACGTATCGTAAACCAACTCATAATAATGATTATTATTATATTCAAACTCTTGAATAACGGTTAACCCTAATTTTTTAGTGTGCGCCGCATAGGATCGTGGATTAATCTTGTTAATAAAGGTCACTAAAATAGGGTAACGCTTCGCCATACGCTCTCTAGAAAAATCAAACATAGTTTCTAATGCCCCCGAACCACGGATACTTTTATCAATACAAACTGGACCATATTGATAAGAATTATCGGTTGTCAGTGGCTGACCTAAATATTCTAAATTAGATAAACCTTTCACCATATGCGCAAACATTGGCCAATTAGACCAAAACGTCCAAGATGCAGCCATCACATAAGCAACAACCTTACCGTCTTTACGCGCAATAAACAGCCCACTTTCTTCAGTAATTAAACGTGTTAATTCTTCCTTGGTAAACGGCGTAGTAACAAAACCATCGGCTTTGTCTTCAGCTGCAATTGAATCTACTTGGTATTTATAATGAAGTGTTAAAGTATCTTCAATATCACTTAATTCGGCCACTTTTAATTGCATGCTACGCTTCCTTTGTTATACCTAAGTTACTTCAAAATGCACAATCAGCGAATATAACACTATCCTTATAATGTGATCCCGCGATAAACTCTTACGTTGGAAATCCAGCAAACGTTGGAGCAGCTAAAGCAGCGTCATACCAAGCCGCCCGTTCATGCCAAAATATATTGTCTTGCGGTGCAACGTTAAGCACAGTATCTTCGTCTAGATCCAATGAACCCGCAGGTACGATTAAGGTTTTACCTTTATTGACTAAATACGGTAATCCGATGCCACATTCGGTGCAAAATACGCGCACGAAATGACGGTCAGGATAATCGAAACGCTTGGTTTTATCCGTGCCTGCCAACCACGTAATGTGGCTGGCTTTGCAGAATAAATTCGATGCATGCGCAGAGCCAGTAATCTTTTGGCACTGCTGACAATGACACAAATGAAATTGGCTAAAATCATTGCTCACTTCAAATTTAACCGCGCCACATAAGCAGCCCCCAGTTATTTTATTCATCGTTTACGTCCTTATAATTTAACTATCTCCGATACGGAAACCTATTTTCAGTGTCACTTGAAAGTGTCCAACCGCACCATCAACAATGTGTCCGCGAGTTTCAGTCACTTCAAACCAATCCATATTTTTTACCGTTTTATTACACTCTGCAAGCGCATTCTGAATCGCTTCTTCAATACTTGTTTTCGATGAACCAACCATTTCAATCTTTTTGTACGTATGATGATTTGACATAACTCACTCCAATTAATCATAAAACAACCTAAGTGTAAATATAGCTCGGTATTTATATTTTATATCAGCATTACTAAATTAGAGTTATTTATGGCTTTGGGTATAAGCGCTCAAATTCATCATTTCAGTATTGCTATACTAATAAAAACAAGGAGGTTACATGTTCAAGTCATTAAATAAATTATTTACTAAAGCTGTATATGCACCGATCATCATTGCACAAGGCCGCTATGTAAAAAAAGTTACACCAAAACTGCCTGAGGCTGCCGGAGCACGCTCTGGGAAAACAGGCTCAGGACAAAAAATAAGGCTACTCATTGTTGGGGATTCTGCTGCAGCGGGCGTTGGCGTCGACAATCAAGCGCAAGCGTTAACGGGAAACTTAGTTTCTGCATTAGCTGACAGCTACCAAGTTGAATGGCAATTATTGGCGAAATCAGGTTATACCACATTAGACAGTCTAAAAATGATATCAGAGCAACCTAAACAAACTTTCGATATTATCGTCACCTCACTAGGTGTTAATGATGTCACAGGGTCGTTACTGGCCGCCACTTGGCTAACACAACAACAAAATTTAATAACGCTATTACGTAAACAATTTAGTTGCCAGCAAATTCTTATCACACAAGTCCCACCAATGGGACAATTCTCAGCACTACCACAACCATTACGACGTTATTTAGGCGCAAGAGCCGCTCAGTTTAATCGTAAACTAGCGACCCTAATTGAAAGCCAAAGTGATTGCCAATTAATTGATTTCAATGCTGAATTAAATGCTAAAGATATGGCTAAGGATGGTTTTCACCCGGGGCCCATCATTTACCAACACTGGGCTGAAATTGTTGCCGATAAAATTAAATCACAACACAATTACAAATAATGAAAACAATGAAGCCCTGTATCGACAGGGCTTCTTAACTTATTATCATGACTCGATATTAACTAAACAGATCTCGCCTGTTATACCAATTTCATTAAATAAGTGATTGGTGTTACTCATAATAAGCATCGGGGCGCGCACCGTCATAATAACGATACAATCGAGGCAATACAGTGGCCATTTCTCCTGCTTGCAGCGCATAAGGATTCGTTATTTTGTCACTATCTTGAAGGTATTCAGCCATACCAAATAAGTAATGCTGATTGAGTAAATGCCCCCACGCATGTCCGCCTTGCTTTTCGTATACGGCGCCATCAATCTCAATAATGTTACCCTCCTCTCTTAATGGTGATAGCACCCCTAATCTCGCAACCAAGTCGAATTGATTAGCAAAGTTTTCAATGTAGGGTAAACCAATCAGTTCGCCTTTATTATTGGTGGAATGGCAAACATAATTCATCTTGTCGGCACAATTAGCAAACGTGTAAACCTCCAATTTCTTCATCATACTAACCAAATAAGAATCCAGTTCAGCATCGCTAAAGGTAACAATAGCGTCCATCCAAAATAGCTCAAATGCCAAGCGTTCCAAATGGTTTAGCTGTAGTGTTAATTTTAGTTCTGGTGCTTGATGTACCGCTTTAATTTGACTTATACTTTTCTGTAGCGCCCGTAATACATTGGCGGTAATAATAGTGCCTTGAGAATGGCATAACAGCACAACTCTATCTTTGGTTGGATCTTTCAGCGCGTCCAACACCGCAACAGTGGCCTTAACCGCTGGTTCTGTCATCGATTGCTCGTCAGTCAGGTTCGGGTTGGTTTTAAATACTTTACCCGTCACACACTGCATCAGGTCTAATATCGTCGAATCAGTTTGATTGTGCACCACAGTTAACGGTCTTTTGAATAACTGACTCAGTAACTCAGAGTTCATCATCGCGACATCTTCATTCGTGGCGATACCATTAACATAGATCCACTGCTCATTAATAAATGAGGTGACGCTCACTAGCGGATCAGCTTGCTGAAAATAGTTACTCGGTCGCCAAAATAAATTCTGAACAACGGGTGGCAGTAAGGTACGAGTCCAAGGCCCGGGGGCATGCGAGAACGCCGGAACCAAGGTATCGACTAAGTAGTTAGCTGTCCTTATCGGTCGCCAAAAATCAATAATGTTAAACTCCGAGTCTTTTTTATGTGGTGGGACCCAAGTTCGAATTGGTCCAAATATAGACTGTGTATAGAGGGGCGGAAAGAAATTCAACGCTTGAAATAGCACCTTAGCGACAATTTCATAATCGTTATATTCTGCGGGTTCATTAATTTTCAATACTGAATCTATAATCCTTGATATTTGAGGATCTAAATTTTCCTGCTTTACCACGGTATGTTTAATGCTGTCTGGCATAATGTGCTCCTTGCAATCACTTATAAATGTATTAGCACGTACAACATAACCGACGCTATCTGTTCCCATTAACAACTAGATTAATTCACCATTTACGCTAACGGATATTGTTTACAGGACCAAGTTATCCAAGATTTTTCTTGTGATATTATAAATTTGTTTAAAGCACTGTGAGCAGCAACTTATATAAAAAGCTAAACTGTGAACTCGGAATTGTCATTTATTAAAACGAGCTACTGAGCACATAAATACTGTATATCCCACGACTAAAGACAAAACCGTTACTTTCATGATACAAAGCCTCTACACTCGACAGATCATCAAATCACAAAAATAAAAATTAACACACTGATAATTAACAAAAAAATAACTATCGCCTTATAATTTATCATTTAAAAATTAATAAATACTTGCAAATATCACCTTAAAACACTACTGTATGTATAACCACTGGGTATATAAACAGGTAAATGACCATGCAAACTAAATCTATTATGTATAACGCGAACACAACTACACACGACTCTGATGTTATGGGTGTAAATAAAAAAATAATAGAAGACAGCCATGGTCAATGGACCGCCATTATTGCACCACCGATGACAATCACAGCGGCACTGTTATCACAGCATGGCATTAGTGTCGAGAGTGCATTAATCATCCACAAAGCTAAGATCAATAATAAATTCCATACATTGCTAAAAGCAGCCCAGAGCCCTACGATTTCAACAATCGTAACTTGGGATGACGAGTTAACCTCGGACGAAATATTCCAAGTTAAAGCAACCATGAAAGCCTATAACACTAAGTGTGTGATACAGAGCAACAAGAAATTACACTAATTAAACAAATACTTGCTATATTGAGTTATTAGATCCGTATATTGGATAACGACTAAAAGAGCAAGGACTGCCAATGAAGATCCTCATAATTGATGACTCTAAAATTGAACGTGTAATTATTCGCTCTTATCTACAGCATCTCAATCACGAAGTCTTCGACGCTGGGAACGGTGAAATAGGCATTACTTTATTCGCAGAATGCAACCCTGATATAGTGTTATTAGGTGTGGTCATGAATGGAATTAACGGCTACGAAGTTGCAAGGAAAATCAGACAAGAGTTCACCGATTGGGTACCTATTATTTTTCTTAGTGGCAAAACCGCCCCTGAAGATATCATGATTGGTATTGAAGCCGGTGGAGATGATTACTTACCAAAACCAATCCAAAAAAAAATTCTGATTGCTAAAATGACAGCGATGGAACGTATTGCTGCAATGCGGACACAGCTATTAAAAACCAAAAACGATTTAGAGTTAGCCAATGAAGAGTTAGGCCGTCTGGCAACGCTTGATGGCTTAACCGGTATTGCCAACCGCCGACATTTAGACATCACCATAGCGGAAGAACTCGCACGTGCACAACGCCATGCACAACCACTTACCTTCATCATTGCAGATATAGATTTTTTTAAAAAGTACAACGATCACTACGGCCATATCCAAGGCGATGAATGCTTGAAAGCTATTGCATCCATACTTGATGACTCTTTACGTCGCCCTGCAGAGCTGGCTGCACGCTATGGCGGTGAAGAATTCTGTATGGTATTACCCAATACAGACACAAAAGGTGCTAAGTTAGTTGCTGATAAACTTGTTAATGCAGTTCGCTCATTAGAACTTCCCCATGCAGGGCTGCACAAACATGCCATTGTCACGATGAGTTTTGGTGTGGTGAGTATGATTCCAGACAGAAAGGTCACCGTAAAAAGCTTGATGCTCGAAGCAGACGCGAAACTATACCAAGCCAAACATAACGGTCGAGATCAATGGGTTATATAACAAAACAGGGAGACGATATGGCTTCTCTGTTTTGTTATAACTGACCGGTCCTAAATCGCATTAAGTCAGACTACAAACTCGCTTTAAACTCTGCAAATGCGATTTTAACGCGTTTAATCGACACCGGATAACTGGTCCCTAATTGTTGAGCAAATAACGATACTCGCAACTCTTCCAACATCCAACGCAGTTTTAATAACTCACGTTGTTGCGCAAGTGTTAATCGTGGCATCTTAGTTAACTCAATATACTTTTCCAATAACGGTTGCACTTCAACCGAATGACCACGATCACGGATAGGATCAATCTTTAGTTTATTCAATCTATGCTCAATCGCTGCAATGTAACGTTGTACATCCGCTAATTTCTTAACACCGGTATTGGTCACAAAACCACTGTAAATAAGCTTTCCTAGTTGCGCTTTAATATCACCATTCGCCACGATCATATCAAGAGAAACTTTACCTTTAATCTGTTTATGCACTTGATGTGCCGCGGTTAAAATTTTCTCAACCTGTTTTGCCACTTCAACCGTTTCATCAGCAATGTTGGCACGAACCCGTTCTTTTAATACTTCAAAGCTGTCAGCATCACTCGGTGCGGGCTGTTTTTCAATGATGTTATCAACAGCACAAGAAATACAATCGTGGATCAAGTCAGTTATTTTACCAAACGGGTTGAAATACAGTCCTAGTTTCGCTTTGTTTGGCAGTTTCTGTTCAAGGTATTTAATCGGTGATGGTACATTAAGTAAAATCAAACGACGCAAACCCGCTTTTGCAGCGACAGCAGCATCTTCTTGATGATCGAACAACTTAATTTCAACCGAATTTTTGTTATCAACTAATGCCGGATAAGCTTTAACTTCATAACCACCATGTTTTTGCTTGAATTCAGTGGGTAAGTTACCGAAATCCCAGGTAATAAGGTCCTTTTTCTCAATGCCTTTATCGGCTACTTTGACTAACGTTTTTTGGATATTACCTTGTAGTTTTTGCTTTAACGCACCGAGATCATCACCAACACAAATTTGTTTTAGATTTTCATCTACAATCTTGAAATGCATTTTAAGGTGAGTTGGTAGCGTTAAGAGCTCCCATACATCTTGCTCTAAACGGACACCCGTCATGCGCAATAACTGTTTATTCAGACTTGCGGCTAATTCACCTTGGCTAGGGTCCATATTCTCCAGTGCTGCTCCTGCATAATTTGGCGCAGGTACAAAATTACGGCGTAGTGTTTTTGGCAACGCCTTGATCATGGTAATGATTAATTCTTCACGTAAAGCAGGGATCAGCCAATCAAAGCCTTGTTCATTAACTTGATTGAGGATCGCTAATGGAATAATCACCGTGATACCATCTTCAACGGTACCCGGTTCAAAATTGTATTCCAATTTAAATTTAAAGCTGTTTTGACTCCAAAATTCTGGATAGCTTTGTGCAGTAATAGCTTCGGCATTATGCTTCATCAAGCGAGCTTGGGTGAGCGTTAATAAATCCGGCGTTTGCTTGCTCTCTTTTTTCCACCAGCTATCGAAATGACGGCCAGAACAAACATGCTCAGGGATAATATCCGCATAGAAGCTGAATAAATCATCGTCACTGACCAAAATATCACGACGACGTGATTTATGTTCTAGCGCATGAATACGCTCTACTTCCGCCATATTGTGTTTAAAGAACGTATGTTTAGTATTAAACTCACCTTCCACTAAACCACTGCGAATAAATATTTCGCGGCATAATGCAGGGTCAATTTGACTGTAGTTCACCATGCGCTTAGCTACAATGACTAAACCATACAGCGTTACTTTTTCAGCGGCAACAACCGCACCGCGGCGTTTTTCCCAGTGCGGTTCACTGTAAGTTGATTTGTTTAAATGCTTAGCGAGGGGTTCAATCCATTCCGGTTGAATTTTTGCTGCGATACGACCAAATAAACGCGATGTTTCCACCAGCTCAGCAACCATTACCCATTTCGGCTGTTTCTTAAATAAACCTGAACCCGGAAAGATATTAAATTTACTGTTACGCGCACCTAAATAATCTTGGTCTTTATCTTTAAAGCCAACATGACTTAACATACCCGCTAGTAGCGCTTTATGAATATTATCACCGTTACTGATCGCGCCTTCTTCATTAACGACGACTTGATTAACAGTAAAACCTAACTCTTTCACTACTTGTAATAATTGACCGTAAATATCCTGCCATTCACGTACCCGCATATACGCAAGATAATCTTTCTTACATAAACGACGGAACTGCGATGACGATAACTCATCTTGTTGTTGCTTGACGTAATTCCATAAATTCAAAAACGTAATAAAGTCGGATTCTTTATCGTAAAAACGACGATGCTGTTCATCAGCCGCTTGTTGTTTTTCCATTGGTCGTTCACGTGGGTCTTGAATCGACAGCGCTGCAGTAATCACCATTACTTCATTCAAACAACCATTGGTATTGGCTTCCATGACCATACGCGCCAGACGTGGATCAATCGGTAACTTCGCCAATGCTACACCGACAGGTGTGAGACGTTTATTATGGTCAGCGTTACTGGTATCAATCGCACCGAGTTCTTCGAGCAACTTTAGGCCGTCGGTAATATTACGGCTATCTGGCGGCTGTACAAATGGGAAGTTAGCAACATCCCCTAACCCCAATGCATGCATTTTTAAAATAACCGAGGCGAGGTTAGTACGGGTAATTTCAGGATCCGTGAATTCGGGACGATTATTAAAATCATCTTCACTATAGAGTCGAATACAAATACCTGCGCTAACACGTCCACAACGGCCCATACGCTGATTTGCACTGGCTTGTGATATAGCCTCAATCGGCAGGCGTTGCACTTTAGTACGGAAACTATAACGGCTTATACGCGCAGTGCCCGGATCAATCACATATTTGATACCAGGTACCGTTAATGACGTTTCCGCCACGTTAGTCGATAACACAATACGACGACCAACATGACTTTGGAAAATGCGATTTTGCTCAGCATTAGTCAGACGTGCATACAAAGGCAGCACTTCGGTATCTCGCAGTTTTAACTTGTTTAACGCATCCGCAGTATCACGGATCTCTCGTTCACCGTTAAGGAATACCAGAATATCACCAAGGCCTTCGCTCTGCAGTTCATCGACCGCATCAACAATGCCTTGGATTTGATCACGCTCATGCCCGTCTTCTTGTTCCGCTAACGCGTTATAACGCACTTCAACAGGATAAGTACGGCCAGATACTTCGATCATTGGCGCGTTATTAAAGTGCTTAGAAAAACGTTCTGGATCAATAGTCGCAGAGGTAATAATCACTTTTAAATCAGGGCGACGATTAAGTAATTGTTTTAAATAACCGAGGATAAAGTCAATATTTAAACTACGTTCATGGGCTTCATCAATAATGATCACGTCATATTTACTTAAGAAGCGATCTTGTTGGATCTCCGCCAATAAAATACCGTCTGTCATCAATTTAATGTAACTTTTCTTACTGACATTATCGTTAAAACGGATCTTATAACCAACGTGCTCACCAAGCTCTGAATCTAACTCTTCAGCAATACGGTTCGCAACCGTACGTGCGGCAAGTCGTCTTGGCTGAGTATGGCCAATCATGCCATCAATGCCTAAGCCAAGCTCGAGACATATTTTAGGGATCTGAGTGGTTTTACCTGAGCCCGTTTCACCCGCAATAATAACCACTTGGTTATTTAAAATAGCGTTAGCGATATCGTCACGTTTTTGACTAATCGGTAGCGTTTCAGGATAGGAAACAACGGGTAAGTTATCAATACGCGATTGACGCAGACTCGATGATGCAGCAATATCTTGCTGAAGCTTATCAACTGCTTTTTCTTGCTTTTCAGAAGGTAATTGTTGCGCGGTTTGCAAACGACGTTTAAAGCGAAAACGATCGGAATGCATACAATTAGATAGCTCAGCTGTCAGGGATTTGAAGATACTCTGCATAATAGTTAGAAAGCGCCCATTAACTCTAGTTTAAAAGCGAAATACTATGCCAGTCTTTATTGAATTTCAAATGATTATTGAATTTCAAATAAAAACGCTTTAACCACACACTTAAAATCTTGATAGATAATCGTTATGGCACATTTTTTAAGCGATTTGTTCGTAACCGTCACAAAATATATATATTTATTCATAAATAGAAAAATTTATTTATCATTCCTGACATGAGCATTAATACCACTCATCCCCCCTTCCCTCATTCCTCATTCCTAGTCAATATATAGCTTAATAAGCTGTCACGATTTATTTACAAAGCCTAAAACAATGCACCAACCAGATGTTGCTAGTCATATATAGGCATGTGCTTGATGTTAAAAAGATATTTATTCGATCTACATCACATCAATATTGTTCGAAAGAAAATAGAATCCACCCGATGTTTATTCGAACGAACATCACACCCTATAAAATGGTTATTTAAAACCATCAACACGTTAAAACTCGAGGTTATAAATGTTTGGTATTTTCAAACCGAAAGAGCACATTGCTCGTTTACCCGCAGACCAAGTTGACTCCAGCTATAAATATTTAAGATGGCAGTTATTCTTTGGTATTTTCGTTGGCTACGCAGGCTACTACCTAGTTCGTAAAAACTTCAGTTTAGCCATGCCATATCTGATTGAACAAGGCTTTAGCCGTGGCGATTTGGGTGTTGCTTTATCTGCGGTATCTATTTCTTATGGACTATCTAAATTCTTGATGGGCAGTGTTTCTGACCGCTCTAACCCACGCTATTTCTTAACCGCTGGGTTATTAATGTCAGCCGCGATCATGTTTACTTTTGGCTACATGCCTTGGGCAACCAGCAGTATTACTGCAATGTTCGTGTTACTTTTTTTAAATGGTTGGTTCCAAGGTATGGGCTGGCCTGCTTGTGGCAGAACCATAGTTCACTGGTGGTCTAAAAAAGAACGGGGTGAATTAGTTTCCGTTTGGAATGTTGCGCATAACGTCGGTGGCGGTTTAATCGGCCCTATGTTCTTACTTGGCTTATGGGCATTTAATGACGATTGGCATTCGGCATTTTATGTTCCAGCTTTCTTTGCTGTACTCGTCGCCGTCTTTGTCTGGTTCACCGTGCGTGATACTCCGCAATCTTGTGGGTTACCACCAATCGAAGAGTATAAAGATGATTACCCAGATGATTACAGTACAGATCATGAACAAGAAATGACGGCAAAAGAGATTTTCTTAAAATATGTTCTTAATAATAAACTGCTATGGTCTATCGCGATTGCTAACGCCTTTGTTTACTTGATCCGTTACGGCGTTTTAGATTGGGCCCCTGTTTATCTAAAAGAAGCAAAAGGTTTCACTGTCGATGGTTCTTCTTGGGCTTATTTCTTGTATGAATGGGCGGGTATTCCAGGCACCCTACTTTGTGGTTGGATCTCAGATAAATTATTTAAAGGACGTCGTGCGCCAGCGGGAATACTATTTATGGCTCTGGTCACTATTGCAGTGCTTGTTTACTGGTTTAACCCACCAGGAAACCCGGCCATCGATATGGCGGCGTTAATTGCGATTGGATTCCTAATTTACGGCCCTGTCATGTTAATTGGTCTATATGCACTTGAGCTTGCACCTAAAAAAGCCGCAGGCACAGCGGCAGGCCTAACAGGTCTATTCGGCTACCTCGGTGGTGCGGTAGCTGCAAACGCAGTGCTGGGTTATACAGTGGACCATTTCGGTTGGGATGGCGGTTTCATGGTACTCGTCGCCTCTTGTTTCGCGTCTATCATTTGCTTAACTTACGCGTATTTCGGTGAAAAACGATTCCACGAGAACAAAGCAAACGATGCAGCTATTGCATAGTTAGTACATATTGTTGGTAACTAGTTTAAAGGCTACAAATCTTGTAGCCTTTTTTGACATTGAAATTAACTAAATATTAGCGACATTTTTATAACAAGCTTGTTGTTGTTTATCCATTGCTTTGAGTACATCTCGACGAGAAATGATCCCCACTAATAAACCCTCTTCGTCAATTACTGGATAAACCTTAGGTTTAACGTCTAACATTTGTTGTGCTAATTCAATAATACCGTCTTCAACCCGCACCGTGAGTACATCCGATCTCATCAAATCTTCAACTATCGCGACCTCTTCACAGTAATAACTCGATTCCAGTAATGATGCTAAGCAATCCTGCTCAGATATCCAGCCAATAAGCGTATCACTATCATCTACCACAGGAGCACCGATATGACCTGATTTTAGTAATCGGTCTACAGCGGTGGCCACCGGCATATCTGCGGTTAACTTAATTGGCCGTAACTGCATATAATCAGATACTTTTAAAGAATTCATTCCCTCACCCCTTTAATACTTTGATCTATTTAAAATAATACATGGCTATTACTTCTTTTAAGGATAGCTTATATGGTTATTTCTACAATCAAGATCTTAAAATGGCTAAAATTACTTTATTTCCAACATTGAAAAGCTGAAAAGTAAAAAAACAAAACATAATGTAAAAAACAAATAACTCCATTAACAGCGAGGTTATCGACATATAAAACCAGTTAATTTAAATTAAGTAGTATTATAATCCTATATAACTGCAATTAACGAGACCACACCGCCCTCGACATTTGTAATTAAAACGGTTAATGAAATTATGTTCTTGAAGACAAGCGCATAATTGTCATAGTATCGAAGGATAAGAAAGTATAAATATCTCGCTTGATGGGAAGGGAAGCAATGAAAAAGACAATGTATGAAAAAATTTGGGATTCACACTTAGTTCACGAACCTAAGAATGGCACCCCGCTACTCTACATCGATCGTCACTTGATGCATGAAGTAACAAGTCCACAAGCATTTGAAGGCTTAAGAGTTCAACACCGTCCGATCCGTAATCGTCATAGTATCTTGGCAACAATGGATCACTGTGTACCGACTGTTGACCGTCATTTACCGATTAAAGATCCAATTGCCGCGAAGCAGATTGATACGATGGCAAATAACTGTAGTGAACACGACCTGCTTATTTACGATATGCAGAGCGTTAATAACGGCGTTATTCATATTGTTGTACCTGAACATGGTTTCATTCATCCAGGTATGACAGCAGTGTGTGGGGATTCACATACCGCTACACACGGTGCATTCGGTGCGTTAGCATTCGGTATCGGTACTTCTGAAGTTGAACATGTCATGGCAACTCAGACGCTACAACAGAAAAAATCAAAAACCATGCTAATAAGCGTAGAAGGTACATTATCAAAGTATTCAACAGCAAAAGATATTGCCCTTGCTGTTATCGGTAAAATTGGTACTGCTGGCGGTACTGGCCATGTCATCGAATTTGCAGGTTCTGCCATCCGAGACCTGACCATGGAAGGTCGTATGACCTTATGTAATATGGCGATTGAAGGTGGCGCACGTGCCGGCCTTATTGCACCAGATGAAACGACATATGCTTACCTTAAAGGTAAAGAATTCGCACCCAAAGGTGATCACTGGGCTGCTGCTCTCGCATACTGGAAATCACTACCAACTGATGACGGTGCTACATTTGATACTATCGTCGAGCTTAAAGCGGAAGATATTGCACCACAAGTTACTTGGGGTACATCACCAGAACAAGTTGTAGCAGTAAACGCAACGGTACCTTCACCAAGTGATTTCAGTGATGAAATTAAAGCGTCGGCATGTAAAGGTGCCCTTGCCTACATGGACATCGAAGCCGGTGCCGCAATCACTGATATTAATATTGATCTTGTGTTCGTTGGTTCTTGTACTAACGGCCGTATTGAAGATTTCCGTGCCATTGCTGAATTAACAGCGGGTAAAAAGGTAAGCGCTTCAGTACAAGCTATCGCAGTTCCTGGTTCATACCTTGTTAAAGAACAAGCGGAAAAAGAAGGTCTAGATAAGATCTTAGTTGCTGCGGGTTGGGAATGGCGTGAACCAGGTTGTTCTATGTGTCTAGCAATGAATGGTGATCAACTAGGTGAAGGTCAACGTAGTGCATCTACGTCAAACCGTAACTTCGAAGGTCGTCAAGGTAAAGGTGGTCGTACACACCTTGTATCACCAGCAATGGCTGCAGCAGCAGCGATTGAAGGCCATTTTGTTGACATCCGTAACTGGACATAACATTTAGCACATTAGTGATCAAGGAATTAAAATGAAAGCATATAAAAATCATACTAGTGTTGCTGCATTAATGAATCGTAGTAACGTAGATACAGATCAAATCATCCCAAAACAGTTCTTGAAAAAAGTTGAACGTACTGGCTTTGGTATTCACTTATTTCATGATTGGCGTTTTCTTGATGATGGTTCAGAAAATCCTGAATTTGAATTAAACAAACCGGCATTCAAAGGCGCTAAAATTTTAGTCGCGGGCGATAACTTTGGTTGTGGTTCATCACGTGAGCATGCGCCGTGGGCAATTGAAGATTTTGGTTTCAATACCATTATTTCAACTAGCTATGCTGATATTTTTTACTCAAACTGCTTTAAAAACGGTATTTTACCAATCCGTGTAAGTAAACAAGAACTCGCCGCGTTAATGGCTGAAATTGAGGCAAATGAAGGTATCGAGTTTACTGTTGACCTACCTGCACAAACAGTAACAACACCGGGTGGTATTGTTATTAATATTGAGGTTGACCCATTCCGTAAGCAAAGCCTTATCGAAGGCGCTGATGATATCTCATGGACATTAAAGCATGAAGCTAAAATCACTGAATTCGAAGCTAAAAATAAGCAGCAGTTTCCATGGTTATGGACTGAAGCAAGCTAACGTTCGGTATAGCACAGTCTTAGTAAATAACAGAACACACTAAGATTCGGTTTAAAAGCGGATAGTCATCTTCTATCCGCTCCTTCCCTACAATTTGAAGCAGGTAGCAAATATGGAAATAGTGCGCCCTCAAGTCCAATTAATGGACACAACTCTTCGTGATGGAGAGCAAACCCAAGGGGTCTCCTTCACCCCCGACGAAAAAGTTAGTATTGCCAAAGCCCTACTCCAATCCCTTAATGTTGACCGAATTGAAGTTGCATCTGCACGCGTTTCGCTTGGCGAAAAACACGCCGTATCCTCATTAATGCAGTGGGCAGAACAAGAACAAGTTGCTGACCGAATCGAAATACTGGGTTTTGTCGATCATACCAAAAGCGTAGATTGGATAAGTTCCAGCGGTGCCAAGGTAATCAACTTACTTACCAAAGGCAGTGAAAAACACTGTACCGAGCAGCTCAGAAAAACCCCTTCTCAACATATTGCCGATGTCAGGGAAACGATTTACTACGCAATAGAACAAGGATTAACGGTAAATATTTACCTTGAAGATTGGTCTAACGGTTACAGTGATAACCCTGAATACGTTTATAACATGGTCCGTGAGCTATCGGATTTACCTATCCAACATTACATGCTGCCTGATACGCTTGGGATCATGTCGCCAGACGAAGTTCACACTAGCCTATCTGACATGATAAGGCGTTTCCCAAAGCTGAAATTTGATTTTCATCCACACAATGATTATGGCTTGGCAACAGCGAATGCGCTTACCGCTGCAAAAGTGGGCATTAGTGCTATCCATTGCACAGTAAACTGCTTAGGTGAACGCGCAGGTAATGCGTCTCTGGCCGAAGTTGCTGTGGTATTGAAAGATAAACTCGGTATCGAATCATCAATCAATGAACAACGCATTCATCAGATTAGCCAAATGATTGAAAACTTCTCAGGTAAGATCACATCGGCAAACGCGCCAATCATCGGTGCAGACGTGTTTACACAAACCAGTGGTATCCATGCTGATGGCGATAACAAAGGCGGATTATATCAAACGGTATTAGGTCCTGAACGATTTGAACGTACACGTACCTACGCACTCGGAAAAATGAGTGGCAAAGCATCGCTTGAGAAGAATTTAGAAGATTTAAACATTGATTTGACTGCGGAACAAAAAACCAAGTTACTCCAACGAATTGTGACACTCGGCGATCAGAAAGCCACTATCACACCAGAGGATTTGCCCTTTATTATTGCCGATCTGTTGGAAAGCAAAGATTACTCGCACATTGAACTGCTCAACTGTTCGATAACATCAGGGTTAAATGTTGACTCAACGGCAAGTATCCGTGTTCGCATTGGTGATGAAATGTATAAATCTGCAGGCTCAGGTAATGGCGGATTTGATGCTTTCAGTATGGCGATACAAGCGATTATGCAAAAGGTTGGCTTTGACTACCCGAGCTTAGAAAACTACCAAGTGCGTATTCCACCAGGAGGTAAAACCAGTGCATTAACAGAAAGCTTTATCACTTGGCAGCAAGATAATAAAACCTTCCGCACCCGTGGCGTTAGCTCTAATCAAGTATTTGCAGGTGTACAGGCCACAATGAGGATGTTAAATAAATTGCTACATGAAAAGATAACAGCATAAAACCTCATCCATACCGAATATCGCAATGCCATGATAAATACAGAGCAATACCACCATTAATAAATATCCATCCTAAATAATATTTATTCACATTTCGATTAGACTATACTTTATTTATATATCGAAAAATCAATATTTAACAATACAAAGACCCACAAAACAACTCTAATCACTCCGCATTCACTGACACACGCACATTTATCATTAAAATATAATATTGTCACCACAATTATAAAAATAAAAAACGCTTATAAAACCGCAATTTAATTGCGCAATTTTAAAATCAAAGTCTAAATTTAAACTAGTAATGAGAAATAGTTCAGACTTGTAGATGCTAATGTTTGCGGATGCAAGTAATTTCATTTGGGGGTTACTAATGGGTATTTTTGAACATTATCAGCAAAGATACGAAGAAAGTCGTGAAGAAGAGTATACAATTCAAGAATTCTTGAATTTATGTCGTGACGACAAAAGCGTATATGCATCTGCAGCTGAACGATTATTAAACGCAATCGGTGAACCAGAAATGGTTGATACCGCGACCGATTCTCGCCTAAGCCGATTATTTTCCAACAGAGTTGTGGCGCGCTACCCTGCTTTTGCAGACTTTTACGGCATGGAAGATGCTATCGAGCAGATTGTTGCGTATCTAAAACACTCAGCGCAAGGTCTAGAAGAAAAGAAACAGATCTTATATTTACTCGGCCCTGTCGGTGGTGGTAAATCATCAATAGCCGAAAAATTAAAAGACTTAATGCAGAATATCCCCATTTACCGCATAAAAGGATCCCCCGTAAACGACCATCCATTTAGCTTATTTGATGTCAATGAAGATGCCAATATCTTACGTAATGAATACGGTATCCCAACCCGCTGTCTGGGCCATGTGATGTCTCCTTGGGCCGCTAAACGTTTACAAGAGTTTAGTGGTGATATCAGCAAGTTTAAAGTTGAAAAAGTACACCCATCGATACTTCACCAAATTGCCATTGCTAAAACAGAACCAGGGGATGAAAATAATCAAGATATTTCATCGTTAGTCGGTAAAGTTGATATTCGTCAGTTAGAACATTTCTCACAAGATGATCCGGATGCTTACAGCTATTCAGGGGCATTGTGTAAAGCAAATCAAGGCATTATGGAGTTCGTAGAGATGTTTAAAGCACCGATTAAAGTGCTGCACCCCCTACTTACGGCAACGCAAGAAGGTAACTATAACAGTACTGAAGGTCTATCAGCGCTGCCTTTCGAAGGCATTATTCTTGCTCACTCTAATGAATCCGAGTGGCAAACATTCCGTAATAACAAAAATAACGAAGCCTTTTTAGATCGGGTATACATAGTTAAAGTCCCTTACTGTTTACGTATCAGTGAAGAACAGTCTATTTATCGTAAATTACTCGAAAACAGTGCATTACATAACGCCAAATGTGCGCCTGGGACTCTCGATGCGCTTGCTCAATTCACCGTGCTATCTCGACTGAAAGACCCTGAAAACTCATCAATCTACTCGAAAATGCGCGTTTACGATGGCGAGACCTTAAAAGATACCGATCCGAAAGCCAAGTCATATCAAGAATACCGGGATTACGCTGGTGTAGACGAAGGTATGTCAGGCCTTTCTACCCGTTTTGCTTATAAGATCTTATCTAAAGTATTCAACTTTGATCATGTGGAAGTTGCCGCTAACCCTGTACACCTTTTTTATGTACTCGAACAGCAGATTGAGCGCGAACAATTCCCGCAAGATATTGCCGATCGATATTTAGAGTTCTTGAAAGGTTATTTAATCCCGAAATATGTTGAGTTTATCGGCAAAGAAATTCAAACAGCTTACTTAGAATCTTATTCTGAATATGGCCAAAACATTTTCGACCGCTATGTTATATATGCCGATTTCTGGATCCAAGACCAGGAATATCGAGACCCTGAAACAGGCCAATTATTTGATCGCGAAGCATTAAATAATGATCTAGAAAAAATAGAAAAACCAGCGGGCATAAGCAACCCTAAAGATTTCCGTAATGAAATCGTTAACTTCGTTTTGCGTGCCAGAGCCAATAACAGCGGTAAAAACCCAGCTTGGGTTAGTTATGAAAAACTCCGTGTTGTAATCGAAAAGAAAATGTTCTCCAATACCGAAGAGTTGTTACCTGTTATTTCATTTAACGGTAAGACATCCACAGACGAACAGCAAAAACATGACAACTTTGTTGACCGCATGATGGAGAAAGGCTACACAAAAAAACAAGTGAGACTGTTGTCAGAGTGGTATTTACGTGTACGTAAATCATCATAACGGTATTCGTTTAAGGGGATGAGATGGCACACTTTATTGATCGCAGATTAAACGGTAAAAATAAAAGTACCGTTAATCGGCAACGCTTTATGCGTCGCTATAACTCACAAATAAAAAAGGCGGTATCTGATGCTGTAAATAATCGCAGTATCCAGGATATTACATCTGGAGAAAGTGTCAGCATTCCAACTCGTGACATCTCCGAGCCTATATTTCATCAAGGTAAAGGCGGTGAACGTACCATAGTACATCCAGGTAACGACCAGTTTATTACTGGTGATAAAATAAAACGTCCACCTCCCGGAAGCGGTTCTGGCGCCGGAGATGGTGAAGCCAGTAACAGCGGTGAAGGTAATGATGATTTTAATTTTCAGATTTCAAAAGACGAATATCTTGATTTGTTATTTGAAGACCTAGAATTGCCTAACTTACAAGAAAATCAACTTAACCGAATTGTTGAAATGAAAACCCATCGCGCAGGTTATACCTCAAGTGGTAACCCAGGTAACATCGCGCTGGTGAAATCATTGAAAAACTCATTAGCAAGACGCACCGCTTTAACGGGGAGTAAAAAAAGAAAAGTAAAAGCATTGCAACAGCAACTTGATGAATTAACTAATCAGGGGGAAATTGAAGGCCAGTTTGTTGACGAATTAAAAAATGAAATTGCAGCGCTTAAAGAACGGATCAGTAAAGTGCCGTTCATCGATACATTTGATTTACGCTATAACAATTTTGAGCAATATGCGGTACCGAATAGCCAAGCGGTCATGTTTTGTCTCATGGATGTATCAGGTTCTATGGACCAGCCAACCAAAGACATGGCTAAGCGTTTCTATATCTTACTGTATTTATTTTTAACACGTACTTATAAAACGATTGAGGTGGTTTATATACGCCACCATACACAAGCAAAAGAAGTCGATGAACATGAATTCTTTTACTCGCAAGAAACAGGCGGCACGATTGTATCGTCGGCATTAAAGTTGATGGATAAAATTGTCACCGATACGTTTCCAGCTGACGAATGGAATATTTACGCTGCGCAAGCTTCTGATGGTGATAATTGGGCTGATGATTCTCCTTTATGTCGTAAGATTTTACTTGATAAAATCATGCCGCGAGTACGTTATTTCAGTTATATAGAAATAACGAGTCGTGCACATCAAACATTATGGCGAGAATATGAAAAAGTAGCGGAAAAACACTCACAATTTGCCTTACAACATATCCGCCAACTCGAAGATATTTACCCTGTGTTCCGTGAGTTATTTAAGAAACAGGTCGCTTAGGGAGTCTATATGTTAAGAGATAAAGTGAAGCAGCTCGACGATGGTCCTGATTGGAACTTTCCATTACTTGAAGAATACCATGTCGAAATCAAACGTATTGCTGAATACTATCGACTTGATACTTACCCCAATCAAATTGAAGTCATCACCACCGAGCAAATGATGGATGCTTATTCTTCTGTAGGGATGCCGATTGGTTATAACCACTGGAGCTTTGGTAAGAAATTTATTCAAACAGAGCAGAGCTATAAACGTGGTCAAATGGGGTTAGCCTATGAAATCGTGATTAACTCAAATCCTTGTATCGCCTACCTGATGGAAGAAAATACCATACCAATGCAGGCCTTAGTTATCGCGCATGCCTGCTATGGCCATAATTCTTTTTTTAAAAATAATTACCTATTTAAAACATGGACAGATGCTGATTCCATTATTGATTACCTGGTATTTTCAAAGAACTATATTGCTGATTGTGAACAAAAATATGGTATTGATGCCGTTGAGAATATCGTCGACTCTTGTCATGCATTAATGAATTATGGTGTTGATCGATATAAGCGCCCTAGTGAGCCGTCGTTAAGTGAAGAAAAGCGCCGTCAGCAAGAGCGCACTGATTATTTACAAACTCAGGTGAACGAATTGTGGCGTACCCTGCCCCAATACAATCAAAAAGAAGAACCTGTTGAGCCTAATTATCCCGCCGAACCACAAGAGAACATTCTTTATTTTGTTGAAAAAAATGCACCGCTATTACAATCCTGGCAACGAGAAATAATTCGTATTGTCCGTAAAATAAGTCAGTATTTTTATCCACAAAAACAAACTCAAGTAATGAATGAAGGCTGGGCAACATTTTGGCATTATACAATGACTAACCATATGTATGACGACGGATTAGTATCCGATAAGTTTATGTTAGAAATTTTACATAATCATACAAACGTTATCGCACAACCAGCCTACAATAGTCCTCATTATTCAGGTATCAACCCCTATGCTCTTGGTTTTTCTATGTTTATCGATATTCGGCGTATATGTGAGCACCCAACCGAAGAAGACAAGGCTTGGTTCCCTGATATCGCTGGCAGTGATTGGTTAGACACATTACATTTTGCAATGCAAAATTTTAAAGACGAGAGCTTTATTAGCCAATACTTATCACCAAAAGTAATGCGTGATATGCATTTATTTTCAATCGAAGATAACGAAAATAGTAAATATATTGAAGTATCGGCAATTCATAATGAAGAAGGTTATCAACGTCTGCGGAGTAAATTATCTGCTCAGTATAATTTAAGTAATAATGAACCCAACATCCAGATATTCAATGTCGATAAGAAGGGTGATCGTTCTTTAACGTTACGCTACGTACCTCATAAGGACATACAACTAGACAATAAATCAGCACAAGAGGTGATGAAGCACCTCCATCGGTTATGGAGCTTTGATGTTCGCTTAGAACAAGTTCTAGCAAATGGAGAAACAGAGATTATCAGCCAAAGTGCTAGCCAAAAATCATAAGTTTGGTATAAAAAAACCAGTCAATGACTGGTTTTTTATGCATCTAATTAGCTAATAATTATTTAATGCGTTGTTCGAAAGCCACGCAAATATCATCCCATGTTTCGTCACGATACTGCTGCCAAAGCAGGCCAGAATTCATACCGTAATTACGCACAATATTCAAACAGTCATCAGCTCTATTTTCTACTGCAACCGTTTTTAGTTGTTTGTAAAAATCTTGAGCCAATAAACGAGCTTCAGAGTAATCGAAATAAATTTTACCAAGAATACGATACATATTATCAAAGCCGTTTAGAATCAAAGCATAGACTAAATTACCAGACAAAAAGGCCAATTTATGTAACATGCGGTAATCATATTCAGTGTAGGCATCTTTGTCATCCGCTAATGTTTCAGCTTCAGTTAAAATCTCGGCAACTCTTTCAGGATCACGTTTGATCGCCGCACGAATAAAAATCACACTAATATTGGTTCGCGCTGACAATAAGTCACTCACTAATTCTGGTAGACGTTCAGGATCTAATCGTACTAAATCTTCTAAAATTGAGAGACTTGATGTTTCCCAAAAATTATTCACCTTTGTTGGCTTTCCATGACGAATAGTGAGCCAACCATCACGTGCTAAACGTTGTAGTACTTCACGTAGTGTAGTTCGGGTAACACCAATAAGCTCAGAAAGTTCTCTTTCTGCAGGAAGAATTGAACCTGGAGGAAAGCGATTTTTCCAAATCGATTCGATCAGATATTCTTCGGCAAAGCCAGCTGGACTTTTAGCCTTAATAATACCGTCATTCCGACGCTTTCTATTTGTTTTTTTACTATCAGTAATATCCATTTAACTTCTCATTTGGAAATATAACAGGTTGTATCATCTTGAATCTTAGCATCCAGATGCACATCCGACCAGATTTAAATTAGTTCCTATCATTAGAATAAATTTCTTCCGACATAAATATTAAAATAACTTTATTTGCAATAACCATAATCTGTATCAATAAAAAGGATGGCGTACGTCACTAAATATGCTTAGAATATCGAAAATTTTATTATTCTTTAAACCTTTTATTGGACAACTTCTCATGGACATAAGCCTTAGTACGGCGGCAAAATTAAACTTCTTAGGGAACTCACCTCAGTGGTACAAAATTGCAATCATTGCCTTTCTTATTATAAACCCGATTATCTTTGCCATTGACCCATTTATTGCTGGTTGGGTATTAGTTGTCGAGTTTATCTTCACCCTAGCAATGGCACTAAAATGTTACCCTCTTCAACCTGGTGGTTTACTTGCTATCGAAGCTGTGGTCATTGGAATGACATCAGCCGACCAAGTTCAGCATGAAATTGTGAGTAATATCGAAGTATTATTATTATTAATCTTTATGGTTGCTGGTATTTATTTCATGAAGTCGTTATTACTTTATGTATTTACCAAAATGCTTATTAATATCAAATCAAAAGCATTGCTTGCACTTTCTTTTTCTCTTGTTTCAGCTTTCTTATCTGCATTTTTAGATGCATTAACAGTGATCGCGGTTGTAATTAGTGTCGCTATCGGTTTTTACAGCATCTATCACAAGGTCGCTTCAGGCCGTGATTTTAAACATGACCATGACCATACTGATGATGGGTCTGTCAATGAACTTAAACGTCAAGATCTTGATGACTACCGCGCGTTCCTACGTACTCTTATGATGCATGCTGGTGTGGGTACTGCACTCGGTGGTGTATGTACTATGGTGGGTGAACCACAAAACCTAATTATTGCAGAACAAGCAGGTTGGCATTTTCTGGAATTTGCACTACGTATGGCACCTGTAACAGTTCCTGTGTTCTTTTGTGGTCTGTTGACATGCGTCTTGGTCGAAAAATTCAAAGTATTTGGTTACGGCGCAGAATTACCCGCTTCTGTACGCGCCATACTTGTCGATTTTGACAAGTATGAAGATGCAAACCGTAGCCAACGTGAACGTGTAAAACTTTACACGCAAGCAGCTATTGGCGTTTGGTTAATTATTGGTCTTGCATTCCATTTAGCGTCGGTTGGTTTAATTGGCTTATCTGTCATCATTCTAGCAACTGCATTTAATGGTATTACTGAAGAGCACGCACTAGGTAAAGCATTCGAAGAGGCGCTGCCCTTCACTGCATTACTTGCTGTGTTCTTCACTATTGTCGCGGTTATTATTGATCAGCAATTATTCATACCGTTAATTAATGCCGTATTAGCAGCTTCACCACACGATCAACTGCCGTTATTCTATTTGGCCAATGGTATTCTTTCAATGGTAAGTGATAACGTATTCGTTGGTACCGTTTATATTACTGAAGTTAAAGCGGCATTAGTAAATGGTTCAATTACGCGTGATCAATTTGATTTACTTGCTGTTGCAATTAATACTGGTACCAATCTACCATCAGTAGCAACACCCAATGGTCAAGCAGCATTCTTATTCTTATTAACGTCTGCTATAGCACCATTACTACGTTTATCTTATGGCCGCATGGTTATCATGGCGCTACCATATACTATCGTAATGACCCTTGTTGGTCTTGGCGCTATCCTGTTCTTATTAGAGCCGATGACAAATATCATGCTTGATATGGGCTGGATCAGTGCTCATGTTAGTATCGCCATCGACGCGGTAAAATCGACAGGTCACTAGATCATATATTCGCGAATAAAACGCCGCTATTTGCGGCGTTTTTTTATGCTTACACACTTTTACACTCTGCGTCTCATATCTAGCGCCACAATATGTTATAAAAGTAGATAGTCATTAAACTCACTTGAGATAATATATGTACCAGTTTATTTCTAATCTACCAAAACAACGCCTCCCTTGGGTCTTACTCGCGCTCACAGGCATGGGATTAGAAGCATCAGCCCTCTTCTTCCAATATGTGTTGGAATTAAGTCCTTGTGTTTTATGCGTTTATGAACGTGTGGCGATAATGGGGATAATCATTGCAGGTTTAGTTGGTGCGATTGCGCCTGCCAACCCAATCATGCGTTTTAGTGGTTTTGGATTATGGTTCATCAGTGCAGGTTACAGCTTAAGCCTGGCTATTGAGCATGTCGATATTCAACTAAACCCGTCACCATTTTCGACGTGTGACTTCTTCCCTAATTTCCCGAGTTGGGCGCCACTGCATGAATGGGCACCTTGGTTGTTTAATCCAACTGGTTTTTGTAATGAAATTAGCTGGCAGTTTTTATCGTATACAATGCCACAGTGGTTGATTGTTACCTCTTCAATTTACTTAGCTGTTGCAGCTATTGTATTTAGTTGCCATATTATTGGCCTTAATAAACCAGCCAAATAACAAGGGAAAGTAATGAGTAAATCAGATTTAACACAAGCTCAACAAGATCAACTGGACGCTAAAGTATTACAACGTTTATTAGCACATTTAGATGATAACAAACAAGTTCAAAATATTGATCTAATGATCCTTGCTGATTTTTGCCGAAACTGCTTGGGTAAATGGTATAAGTCTGCGGCCGATGAACTGGAGCTAGACGTGACTGATGAACAAGCGAGAGAACGCATCTACGGAATGACTTATGCTGAATGGAAAGAAAACCACCAGCTACCAGCAACTGAAGAACAACTTGCTGCATTCAATGCGAAGCAAAAAAAATAACGCTAAGCAATTAATCGCTTACTAAAAGGGGGAGAGTAAACTTGACGTTTACTCTCCCCTTTTCACTATTCTATGACTTAATTACCCTATAAATTAACCGTATTGGCAAAGGTATGCTGTTTGTTGCGCTACTTTAACTTGAAACTTACTGTCACCAGGCACATTGAATTGTTCACCTGCACCGAATGTCTGCCATTCTGACTGGCCAGGCAGTAACACCGTTAATACACCAGTAATAACAATCATAATCTCGGCTAAGGCTGTACCAAATTCATATTCACCTACAGCCATAACACCAACACTTGCTGCTTTATCCGCTTCTTTAAATCCAATTGAAGCAACTTGACCATCAAAATACTGATTTACCTTAAACATCTTAAATCCTTTTATACAGTTAACTTAATCTACAACTAAGATATCAGAATAACCGAATATATATTGGATTAACAGTACCCTAACTGACGAACCGATAATTCATGTAGATTAAAAGTTATAATAACCAGTCAACTGGATCATATTATCACCATTGAAGGTTTTATTTGCATAATCGTCCGCACTCACATTAAACCACCAGCCTTCTAGGCCAACAGAAAGTACTTTGGTGACATTTACCTTGGCCTGAACAAAACCATGCTGAGAACCAAAATAAAAATCATAGTTATGACCAATAAGTATTTCGCTATCATTTAAACCCTTCAAGGTTACTCTTACACCCGCAAAAATGTCATTTTGAAAACTATTATCAAAGGCATTTTTACCATGTTGGTCCCAGCTATATTCTGCTAGCAAGTTAACCGCAATATTTTGATTTTGTATTAGCTTAAACTCCGAGCCTAACACCACAGCTCGCGTCGATTTATCTTCAACAATTTTATAAAGCACTTCAGCTTTAAATTCGACCCGGTTCAAATCAGCTTTAATATCCACCGACACTTGATCAACCAAATTAACATGCCAAACAGGGGGGCCGACGTCTGGAGTAATTAATTCAGGTGTGCGTGAATGTCCGCCAAAATAGCTCACGCCAACATCAATATTTTTAATACTCTTGCTATAACGTAGTGCCACATCAGGATGGTATTCTTCTCCCCAACCTTCATATTCATAGCTATAATCATTCTCAAAACTAAAGCGAGCCCCAGGTGTTGGCATAGCGGCCTCACGATAGCCAATCAATATCATCGCTTCCAGTAGTGCGTCTTTAATATTAATACCTAACCTAAACATAGGTTGACCGAGCTTATCTTCTCCGTTCGGTGATTCGTTATAATCAGTTTGATTAACAATATCGACCAAATGGTGGTTCTCCATCACTCCCCAATGTACTTGATCAAAACCGAAAGAAGCTTGCCATTTTGGAGTAACGATAGTTGCTTTTAGCTCTCTAAAATCAAAATTTGTACGTTCATCATCTCGTTCATCAAAACGAAGAAATGGATGTACGGTATACACCATATTATTCCGTTCTGATGACGCTTCCACGTGTGCTGATAACGCTATCGATACTTGATGATAAACGGGATAAGGGTAACTACTATCCACGGGTTGCATTGCTTGATCAGGTCGGTCTAAGAATATGCGCTGCTCCAAGCTTGCGCTACCCTTTACCTTTATTTCAGCGTTGACACTGGTCACAACGCTCGACGTTATAAAGCCTAAGGTGATTAACCCGCAGCATGTTATTATTGATTTCAATTTTATTCCCCATCAAAGAAACCAGTAACTAGGGCGAAGTAATAAACAACGATCCTTGTTGTCTCATTAGTATGTCTTTGTATGCTTATACGAAGCAATTTTTTTAACCAAAATCATACCTAACAAGTCTAAAGCACTAGCACCAAGCAATGAAAACGCATTAGACCCACGTCAATCAAGCATTAAATTAACCCCCAACTCTCAATGCTGGTACAATTAATGCTTAACCTCTATTTATTCACATATTCAATAAATAACGACATAAAAATGACAATAAGGAAAACACATGCGTTTTAAGTTATGCAGCATTATTTTACTGACTTTAAGCCAAATTAACGCGAGCTTTGCAAGTGGCTGGTTATTTGGCATGCATAATGATGTGATCTCAAATGAAGATGGTAATTATACCAATGCAGTTTTCATCAATTATACTACTGAGGAACCTGCATTAAATAACCGTTTTTGGCAAGCGTTAACGCTTTTTGATCCAAACCCACTAAAATACGCCGTTAATTACCAATTTGGCCAACAAATGTGGACTCCTAGCGATATAACAGCCACAACACCACAACCAGATGAACGCCCATACGCAGGGCTTTTATTTGGTGAAGCCAGTGTATTAGGTTATAGCGCAGTCAGCTCTTACCGACTGTCATTATTACTTGGTACAGTCGGTGAGCAATCAAAAGCAGGTGATACACAAACAAAAGTCCATGAATGGGTTGGAGCGGCTACACCTCAAGGTTGGAAGTATCAAATTGAAGATCAAGTTGTCTATCAAGTGACAGCAGAAGCAGATCAACTTATCGGCCGTCCATTGATGCTCATTGGTGAATCGGATCTGTCAGTTTATCAACGCTTAGCCGTAGGTAATTTTCAAAGTGAAGTGGCACTTGGTTCGACAGTACGCTGGGGACCAGATTTAGGGGCTAACTATAATAACCTAAGCCTACACCCTCAGCGGCAACAAGGCATGTTACTGGCACCAAATAGCTCTGGCATTATGCTTTATGCAACAGCAGAGATACGTTATCGTTTCAACGATATTACGATTGAAGGTGATACACCAGATGACGTTCCGGACATTACGTTAAATAACGTACAAGCAACAGTTGCAGCAGGCTTACTTGCCTATTACCACAATATCGGCATGAAATTTAGTGTCGTCGCAATGAGCCCTGACTATGAAGAGGACACACATAAAGAATATATAGTAGGCAGTCTGGGATTATTCTGGCAGTTTTAATAGATCCCCATCACAAAATGGTTGAAATATGC
>NZ_JABSQR010000043.1 GCF_013215705.1 Moritella sp.
GCCAAACGCTAAATCAAGATTCAAGACGCTGTCTTGAACGAAAAAAGCCGATATCATTGATATCGGCTTTTTTTATACCTGTAAATTATTAGCGATTAAAGCTAAAATCTATTCAAATATACTTTCACCACTTAGAGTTAATCACACTTTCGGTGTTTAACTCTTTAAATTTAGATATTTAGGATCCTTATATGACTGATAACCATGAGATAATTAAATTACAAACTCTAAAGTGGGTGAAAGAGATCATTGTTAAGTACAATATTTGTCCTTTTGCGAAAAAAGAATTAGAACGAAAAAAAATTCATTGTGCAGTACTTGATGACACTGATTTAACTGCGTTATTAGAACATGTTAATGTTGAGTTTATTCGTTTGGATACGAATAAAGAGATTGCGACCACATTAGTTGTTGTTCCAAAACTGAGTGGTAATTTTGATGCATTTCTCGATTTAATTGATTATGCGAACGATTTATTGGAAATGCAGGACTATGAAGGTGTTTATCAATTAGCTCATATGCATCCTAAATATCGTTTTGATGACACGAAAATGCAAGATGCTGCTAATTTTACTAACCGCTCTCCTTATCCAATTCTTCATATTATTCGCGAAGATGAGATGGCGCGTGTATTAAGAGTATTCCCAAATCCAGAAGAGATCCCTGAGCGTAATATTGAATTATTAAGAAAAAAAGGATTTGCAGAAATAAACGCCGAATTAGAAGCGTGTTTTAACGTAGAAAAAAAATAAGGCTCTGAGATATCATGACAGAGCTGCATTAATGATCAGCAGCTCTGAGTTCATTGGAGCTAAACTTGTGCAGTTACAATTTCTTTTGAAAATGTTTTTTCACAATACTTACATTTTAGACCGATATTACCTTTGATCATTTTAATGGTAAAAGATGAAATAACCGGTTCTCCATGCGTAATACAGTTTGAATTTGGGCATGGGAACACATTTTCAACTTCTTTTGGCAATGCTAGGGAATGCTTATCTGTCACCTTAAAATTTTCAATTATATTGATTGTTGCATTTGGTGCGAGCAGTGCTAATTGGTTCGCTTGTGACTTGGTTATTTCAGTGTTTTCGACTTTAATTAAGTCTTTGGTTGTACCATCATGACTGGGCAGGTTGAAACCAACCGTAACACGCTGCTTAGTGTTCGTAAGACTGAATAGTCTTAGGATCTTAACACCTTGCCCTGATGGAATATGATCGATAACATAGCCATTACAGATAGCTTCTACTTGCATATGATTGTTTTTCATTATCTTATCCTTCGATTGTTTCATTTAATACAAGTGCTAGTAATGCTTCACGTGCATAAACACCATTTTCAGCTTGCTGAAAATAATAAGCGTATGGCGTTTTATCCACATCGACAGCGATCTCATCAACGCGTGGTAATGGATGAAGTACTTTCAAATTATCTTTCGCATGTTTTAATGAACTGGCCGATAAAATAAACCCAGCTTTCATGTGTTGATATTCGGTTTCATCAAAACGTTCTTTTTGTACGCGAGTCATGTATAACACGTCGATTTCGGGCACAACTTCTTCAATCGAATTATAACAGGCATAGCTGACATTGTGTTCATCGAGCTCATCACAGATATATTCAGGCATTGCTAACGCATCTGGTGCAATGAAATAGAATTTACAGCCAGTGAACTTAGCCAGGGCCTGTGCTAAAGAGTGAACTGTTCGGCCGTATTTAAGATCACCCACCAAGGCGATATTTAAGTTATCTAAGCGGCCTTGTGTTTCATAAATTGAAAACAGATCAAGTAAAGTTTGCGTTGGGTGTTGATTAGAACCATCACCGCCGTTAATAACGGGCACATTGGAGAATTCTGATGCTAACCTTGCCGCCCCTTCTTGAGGGTGGCGCATGACAAACGCATCAACGTAGCTTGAAATGACGCTGATAGAATCGGCAAGTGTTTCGCCTTTTTTAGCCAGTGAGGTGTTACTCGCATTATCGAAGCCAATAACTGTTCCACCTAATCGTTGGATAGCCGTTTCGAATGATAATCGTGTTCGTGTTGATGCTTCAAAGAAACAGCTCGCAATTACTTTGTGTTTTAACAGTTCGGGCTGTGGCTTATTTTTTAATTTTGCCGCAGTTTTAACAATAAGTTCTAGCTCATTACGTGAGATATCATTGATAGATACTATATGTTTTCTAAATAACGGATTTGCCATTTTTGTGCCCTGATTATCAGAATGCCCTAAAAAAAGCCTCATATTAATTGTGATGAAGCCTTACTAGTTTGAATGATGAGAGTGAGGGAGGAACTGCTCTTTGCATTGAGCATGTCTTAACTTTCTCATTCACTAAACACAATTGGCGATTTTAACTTAAAATAAATTACACAGAAAGCACTAATCAAATTAATTTTATGTAAATAATTCTATAAAGTTTAAACTATTCGTTGCTCTATGTTTGCTTATTACGCGTATTATTAAATATAATGGCTGTAGATATTGCAATATACTCGCTCTGATTATGAGAGCATTAATAAATTTATGGAACTTACAATGAGTAAAAAAATCATTTCGACAACGAATGCACCTGCTGCTATTGGTCCGTACTCACAAGCTAATCAACTTGGTAATATGGTTTATACTTCAGGGCAGATCCCATTAGTACCAGAAACGATGGAAATCATTGAAGGCGGTGTTAAAGAACAAGCTGAACTTGTGATGGAAAATCTGATGGCGGTATTAAAAGCGGCAAATGCAAGTGCAGATACAGTAATTAAAACGACATGTTTCTTAAGTGATATGAATGATTTTGCTACCTTCAATGAAGTATACGCACGTTATTTTCCTGAGAATGCGCCAGCACGTTCATGTGTTGAAGTTGCTCGTTTACCGAAAGATGTATTAGTTGAAGTTGAAGCTATCGCATACACTCTTTAATTAGGTCTATCTATGTCTAAACCTGTCACTATTGCAGTACTCGTTACTGGGCCTGCATATGGTAGCCAAGACGCTTTAAGCGCCTATCATTACGTTAAATCTGCGATTGAACTCGGTCATACTATTCAGCGTGTATTTTTCTATAATGATGGCGTGCTTAATGGTTCGACACTGACCTCCCCTGCAGCTGATGAGTTCGATCTTTATCAGGCCTGGTTAGTGTTAGCACGAGAGCACAAATTTGATTTAGATATATGTTCAGGTGCAGCGTTACGGCGTGGTGTGATGGATCAAAGTGAAGCCGATAAAGCTGGCAAGAGTAACTTTAATCTTGAATTACCATTTCAATTAACAGGACTAGGTCAATTAGCAGCGTCGATTGTGACTGCTGATCGGGTTATTCAGTTTTAATTATCTATATTTGGTTGAAAAAATGTTGAGAGCCGCGTTCGTTACTCGTCAAGTTCCGCATGGCACTAGCCTTGCGAGAGAAACTCAAGATGCCATTCTAGCTACTTCGGCGCTTACTGAAGATATAAGCGTCTTTTTTATTGGTGATGGTGTTTATCAATTAGTGAGTAAACAAAAGCCTCAGGGTATCGCTTGTCGTGATTTTGCGCCTACATTTGCTATGTTTGAGTTATATGATATTGAAAATATTTATGTGTGCGCAGACTCGCTGTTAGAGCGTGGTATTAGCGATATCGACTTGATTATAGACGTCGAGCGTTTAGCGCAGCCTGAAATTAATCAGCGTATACGTCAGCATGCTATTATTTTGAATTTTTGATTGGTGATAACATTATGCTTCATATTATTAAATCGTCACCGTTCTCACGAAACACATTTATTGACAGCCTCGCCTATCTCAACGACGGCGATGCGCTGCTCTTTATTCAAGACGCTGTAGTCATTACGGCATCACAGCATAAATATGCTAAAATACTTCAAGATCTCTTACCAAAGATAAGTGTTTACACTTTGACTGAAGATCTGGATGCAAGAGGGTTAAAATGTATTTTAGGTCAGCAAATTAGCTACCTAGAGTTTGTTAACCTGACTGTGTCGCATTTACAAATTCAGACTTGGAATTAAATAAGTCTGATCTGTACGAATTTTCATTGCGGCCCTATAAACTACGGGTAAGTTTTTATCTAGTAGTGTTGTAAAAGCAGTTTATTGACGATTTATTGGCAGATTAACTAATTTATTTTCAATAATAGTGTTGTTATGCTTGACAGCTAAAGGCGCAATGACTAAAATTCTGCGTCCCTATATTAGGGATGATTTTTCACACGTAAAAAACTCAACGGAGCTATTTTAAATGGCAACTACTAACCAATTAGTACGCAAGCCTCGCGTAAGAAACGTTACAAAAACTAACGTTCCTGCTCTTGAAGCTTGTCCACAACGTCGTGGTGTTTGTACTCGCGTATACACTACTACTCCTAAAAAACCTAACTCGGCTCTACGTAAAGTAGCTCGTGTTCGTCTAACTAACGGTTATGAAGTTACTTCATACATCGGTGGTGAAGGCCATAACCTGCAAGAGCATAGCGTGATCTTAATCCGCGGTGGTCGTGTTAAAGATTTACCGGGTGTTCGTTACCATACAGTTCGTGGTGCGTTAGATACAGCTGGTGTTAGTGACCGTCGTAAAGGTCGTTCTAAATACGGTACTAAACGTCCTAAGAATTAATAATTCTTCGTTTAGTAAGGCCAAGCAAACTGTTAACTATTTATTAGTTTTGGGTAATACCTGAAGCACAACGAGGAATAAGAGATGCCAAGACGTCGCGTCGTAGCTAAAAGAGAAATTTTAGCAGATCCAAAATTCGGATCAGAAATCCTAGCAAAATTCATCAACATCGTAATGGTAGACGGTAAAAAATCTACTTCAGAAGCGATTGTATATGGTGCGCTAGAAACTATCTCTACTAAAAGTGAAGATAAAACACACCTAGAGCTTTTCGAACTGGCTTTAGACAATGTACGTCCATCGGTTGAGGTTAAATCTCGCCGTGTTGGTGGTTCAACTTACCAAGTGCCAGTAGAAGTTCGTCCTTCTCGTCGTAATGCACTAGCTATGCGTTGGTTAGTTGAAGCAGCACGTAAACGTGGTGAAAAATCAATGGCTGCTCGTCTAGCTGGAGAGCTATTCGACGCTGCTGAAAACAAAGGTTCTGCGGTTAAGAAACGTGAAGACGTTCACCGTATGGCTGACGCGAATAAAGCATTTGCTCACTATCGCTGGTAATTTTTGGACGCAGATTTTAAATCTGCGTCAATTACTTTCTGTCTAGGTTTCCTAGTAAGGGATTTATTGTGGCACGTACAACTCCGATCGAGCTCTACCGAAACATTGGTATTTGTGCTCACGTTGATGCGGGTAAAACTACAACTACAGAACGAATTCTGTTCTATACTGGTCTTTCACATAAGATGGGTGAAGTTCATGATGGCGCAGCCACTATGGATTGGATGGAACAGGAGCAGGAGCGTGGTATTACCATTACTTCTGCTGCGACAACAACAATGTGGAAAGGTATGGATGCGCAATTTAAGCAGCACCGTATCAACATCATTGATACTCCGGGACATGTTGACTTCACGATTGAAGTAGAACGTTCTTTGCGAGTCCTTGATGGCGCAGTTGTCGTGTTTTGTGGTGCATCAGGTGTTGAACCACAATCTGAAACGGTTTGGCGTCAAGCTAATAAATATCAAGTACCACGTATTGTATTCGTTAATAAGATGGATCGTACCGGTGCTGATTTTGAAGCTGTCATTGACCAAATTCGTAATCGTCTGGGCGCGACTTGTGTTCCTATCCAGTTAAACATTGGTGCGGAAGATGAGTTTGAAGGCGTAATTGATTTAATTAAGATGAAATCAATTAGCTGGAATGAAGCAGATCAAGGTATGTCATTTAGTTATGGCGATATTCCTGCAGATCTACTTGAGCGTGCAGAAGAATTACATGAAGAATTGGTTGAGGCTGCCGCCGAAGCTAACGATGAGCTTATGGATAAATACCTTGAAGAAGGTGAATTATCTGAAGAAGAAATTAAAGCTGGTTTACGTCAACGTACGCTGAACAACGAGATCGTACTTGCGACTTGTGGTTCTGCCTTTAAAAATAAAGGTGTACAAGCGGTACTTGACGCAGTGGTTGAATTTCTTCCTAGCCCAACGGAAGTGAAAGATATCAATGGTATTGATGAGAATGAGAACGAAATTACTTGTTTATCAAGTGATGACGCTCCCTTTGCTGCATTAGCCTTTAAGATCGCGACCGACCCATTTGTAGGTACGCTTACGTTCCTGCGGGTGTATTCTGGAGTGGTCAATACGGGCGATGGCGTTTATAATTCTGTTAAGCAGAAGCGTGAACGTTTAGGTCGTATTGTGCAAATGCATGCCAATGATCGTCAAGAATTGAAAGAAATACGTGCCGGCGATATCGCTGCTGCAATTGGTCTTAAGGATGTCACTACTGGTGATACGCTTTGTGATATTAAGCATAAAGTAATTCTTGAGCGTATGGATTTTCCGGAACCGGTTATCCAAATTGCTGTAGAGCCTAAAACAGTAGCCGACCAAGATAAGATGGCTATCGCGCTAAGTAAATTAGCGGCTGAAGATCCATCATTCCGTGTTGAAACTGACGAAGAGTCAGCGCAAACATTGATATCTGGTATGGGTGAACTTCATCTGGACATTATTGTTGACCGTATGCGTCGTGAGTTTAACGTTGAATGCAACGTTGGTAAGCCTCAGGTTGCATATCGTGAATCAATTCGTGATTCAGTTGAAGCAGAAGGTAAATTCATTCGCGAGTTAGGTGGTCGTGGTCAATATGGTCATGTTCTGCTGAGACTGGAACCGCTTGAAGCGGGCGCTGGTTTTGAATTTGTGAATGAAATCGTTGATGGTGAGGTTCCTAGCGAATTCATCCCAGCGGTAGAAAAAGGTTGTAAAGAACAGATGGATCAGGGCGTGTTAGCTGGATATCCTATCATGGATGTTCGTGTTACACTCTACGGTGGTTCATTTCACGATGTTGATTCCAATGAAATGGCATTCAAGGTCGCGGGTTCTTTTGGTTGCAGACAGGGCGCATTGGATGCAAATCCAGCCTTGCTTGAGCCAATGATGAAAGTCGAAATTACCACTCCTGAGGGGTGGATGGGTGATGTTGTTGGTGACGTAAGCCGTCGTCGCGGCATGATCGAAGGTATGGATGATGGCCACTCAGGTCTTAAAATCATTCATGCTAAGGTTCCGTTGTCTGAAATGTTCGGTTATGCAACTGCACTACGTTCAGCTACACAGGGCCGCGCTTCGTATTCAATGGAATTCCTTGAATACAATGAAGCACCTAAAAACATCGCTGACAAAATTATTGAAGCGAAATAAAGTTTAACTTTGGTAGTCTTTATCATAAGATAAAGGCTTAACTGATAAATTAGAAGGTACACGTCGTGTCTAAAGAAAAATTTGTACGTAATAAAACCCACGTAAACGTAGGTACAATTGGTCACGTTGATCATGGTAAAACAACTCTAACAGCCGCTATCACAAATGTACTTGCAAAAGCATTCGGTGGTGAAGCTCAAGATTTCGCATCAATCGATAATGCTCCTGAAGAAAGAGAACGTGGTATCACGATCAATACTTCACACGTAGAGTATGATACAGAAAAACGTCATTATGCACACGTGGATTGCCCAGGCCATGCCGATTATGTTAAAAACATGATCACTGGTGCTGCTCAAATGGACGGCGCTATCTTAGTTGTTGCTGCAACTGATGGTCCTATGCCACAAACACGTGAGCACATCCTACTTTCTCGTCAGGTTGGCGTTCCTTACATCATCGTATTCATGAATAAATGTGATATGGTTGATGATGAAGAACTACTTGAACTAGTAGAAATGGAAGTTCGTGAACTTCTTTCTGAATATGACTTCCCAGGTGATGACCTACCAGTTATCCAAGGTTCTGCTCTTAAAGCTCTTGAAGGCGAAGCTGAATATGAAGCTAAGATTCTTGAACTAGCTGAAGCGTTAGATTCATACATCCCTGATCCAGAACGTGCTATCGATATGCCTTTCATTATGCCTATCGAAGACGTTTTCTCAATCTCTGGCCGTGGTACTGTTGTAACTGGTCGTGTTGAGCAAGGTATCGTTAACGTTGGTGATTCAGTAGAAATTATTGGTATCCGTGATACTGTTACGACTACTTGTACTGGTGTTGAAATGTTCCGTAAACTGCTTGACGAAGGTCGTGCTGGTGAGAACATTGGTGCACTTCTACGTGGTACTAAACGTGAAGACGTTGAACGTGGTCAAGTACTAGCTAAGCCTGGTTCAATCACTCCACATACTAAGTTTGAATCTGAAGTATACGTACTTTCTAAAGAAGAGGGTGGTCGTCACACTCCTTTCTTTAAAGGTTACCGTCCACAGTTCTACTTCCGTACAACTGACATCACTGGTGCTGTAGAGCTTCCAGAAGGTGTTGAAATGGTTATGCCTGGTGACAACCTTAAGTTTGTTGTTGAGCTAATCAACCCAATCGCGATGGAAGAAGGTCTACGCTTCGCTATCCGTGAAGGTGGCCGTACTGTTGGTGCTGGTGTTGTTTCTAAAGTAATCGCTTAATTTCGATTAGTTTGAACAATATATAGAAAGGTCGCTTAGGCGGCCTTTTTTTTCATCTACAATTTATGAAATTTGAAATTAGTGAAAGGTGACGAACTTAGTCCGCCACATTATTATTTAATTAACAGCATTATTTCGCTATTAGCGTTTCTTCGCATTAGCAAAGGCATCAGCAAACGCACTATTATTGAATCCTGAATTCCTGTCTGCTGTTTTATGTTGTCCTTTAGTTTGCGATTGTTTGGCTTGTCTGTTATTGCTGTCAGATCCCATTTTATTATTGCTTGCGGTATTATGACTTGCTACTGGCACTTCATCATCTAACCGCATCGTTAGTGCAATCCGTTTTCTGGCAATATCAATCTCAGTGACTTTGACTTTTACAATTTGTCCTGCTTTTACAATCTCGTGTGGGTCTTTAACAAAGCGATTGGTTAACGCTGAAATGTGCACTAAACCGTCTTGGTGGACACCGATATCAACAAAGGCACCAAAGTTAGTGACATTACTGATGACCCCTTCAAGCAGCATACCTGGCTTTAAATCAGTTATTTTTTCAATACCGTCTTTGAACGTTGCCGTTGTGAATTCAGGTCTTGGATCGCGTCCTGGTTTGTCTAATTCTTGCAGAATATCCAACACAGTCGGTAGACCAAATTTAGCATTGGTGTAATCTTGCGGATTGAGCGATTTAAGCAGTTCACTGTTACCGATTATCTCGGTGATTTTTTTACCTGTTTGTTGGGTAATATCTTTAATGACAGGGTATGACTCAGGATGTACGCCTGAACTGTCTAATGGATCTTTACCATTTAAGATGCGTAAGAAACCAGCGCATTGCTCAAATGCTTTAGGCCCTAAGCGTGGCACTTTCTTTAACTCATTACGTTTGCTGAATGGGCCATTGTCATTGCGATAATTCACAATATTTTCGGCAATAGTTTTATTCAGTCCTGCGACACGAGAGAGTAGTGCTGCAGATGCCAAATTAACATCAACACCGACTTTATTTACGCAATCTTCAATGACGATATCTAATTTTTTAGATAATAAGCTTTGGTTTACATCATGTTGATATTGACCAACACCAATAGCCTTGGGATCTATTTTTACCAGTTCTGCGAGCGGGTCTTGTAAACGTCGAGCAATCGATACCGCACCACGAATAGAGACGTCAAGCTGGGGGAATTCATTGGCGGCTAATTCTGATGCTGAATACACGGATGCCCCCGCTTCACTGACCATGATTTTTTGTAATTTTAGTGCTGGTTTAGCTTTGATTAATTCAGCTACCAGTTTATCTGTTTCTCGCGATGCAGTGCCGTTACCAATACTGATTAACTCAACACTATGACGCTGACATAATGTCGCTAGCGTTGATAAGGATTGTTGCCATTGCTGTTGGGGAACATGGGGGTAAATAGTGGTGTGATCGAGTAATTTTCCGGTGGCATCGACAACGGCAATTTTAGAACCTGTGCGTAGTCCTGGATCTAAACCTAAGGTGACCTTTGGTCCCGCTGGCGATGCCATTAACAATGCCGTAAGGTTGGCGGCAAATACTTTAATGGCTTCGACTTCGGCGGACTCTTTCATTTTACCGATTAGTTCTGTTTCTAGCTGACTCAGTAATTTTTGTTTCCAGCTGCTGTGAACCACCGATTTTAGCCATTCATCTGCGGGTTTGTTTTGATACTGGATCCCAAGATGTTTGGCGATAATAACTTCACAATAACTGGTGGCATTTTTTTCAGTAAATTCGGGATCTGCGTTTAAGCCAATCTGTAATTCACCTTCATTTTTACCACGTAACATGGCGAGCATACGGTGTGATGGTACTTTTCTGATCCCTTCACTGTGACTGAAATAATCTTTAAATTTACTGTCTGTAGTGGCTGACTTTTTATTTTCTTTGGATTCCAGTGTCGCATAGGCAAGTAGCTGGTTACGTACTTTGGCAATAAGCTCAGCATCGACACTGGCTTTTTCCATTAGGATAAATTTTGCGCCTTCTAATGCCTGTTCTGGTGCGGCGAAACTAGCATCTGATGTGACAAATTGTTTGGCGAGTTGCAGAGGCTGTTGCTGTGGGTTAGCAATCAGAGATTCTGCTAATGGTGTTAGCCCTGCTTCAATGGCTATTTGTCCCTTAGTTCGGCGTTTAGTTTTAAAGGGTAAATAGAGGTCCTCTAACCGTGTTTTTGTTTCTGCTGCATTGATAGCGGCTGTTAACTGTGGGGTTAACTTATCTTGCTCGGCGATATTTTTTAAAATTGTTGCACGGCGTGTTTCTAAATCACGTAAGTAGGTCAGGCGCTGTTCTAACGTTCTTAATTGACCATCATCTAAGCCTTCTGTGGCTTCTTTGCGATAACGGGCGATAAAAGGGACTGTCGACCCATCATCAAGTAGGGTTATTGCAGCGTTAACTTGGCGGACATGCGCATTAATTTCTTGCGCGATAAGAGTTGCTAATTTAGACACTTTGGATCCTTTAAATGAATAGATTGGTGATGACATGAATACGGATGATCACGCTGTAAATGGGTGGTATTGGATCTTGTTGATGTACCAAGTTTTACTACCCGCAGGGGTGTGCACTATCGCTTCATCATCCACTTGTTTACCGATAAGGGCTTTTGCCATTGGGGAATCAACGGTAACGAAATTACGCGTTGAGTCTAATTCGTCACGGCCGACAATACGGCATTGGATCACCGTGCCATCATCATCTTCTAATTCGGCATAGGCGCCAAAATAGACGGTGCCATCTTGCTGTGGGTTATAATCGACTATTTCTAGTACTTCGAGACGTTTAACTAAAAAACGGATCTCACGGTCGATAGTACGCAGTAAATGTTTATTTTCTTTGTAATCTGCATTATCACTGCGGTCGCCCAGAGACGCTGCCCAAGACACAACTTTTGTGACTCTTGGCCGTTCTTGTTTCCAGAGGAACTTAAGGCGTTTATCTAAGGTTTCCCAGCCGACTCGAGTGATTAAGTTTGATATAGCCAATGCTGTGACCTTATTAAATTATGGTGATTTGAAATTATAGCAATAGCGCAGCCCAATAGCTCATTATCGTTGCTGCAGGTATAAAAAATGCCAGATCGATTGCTCGATGCTGGCATTTTTGTGCATTATTTAAAGTGGTATAACGTTAACGTAACTAAAATTTAAAGTTGCGGTCCTGCAGCAAGCAGTGCTTTGCCTTCTTCGTTATCGGTGAACTTCTCGAAGTTGTTCACGAAACGTTTAGCGAGCGCTACTGCTTTCTCTTCCCATACATTTGCATCTTCGTATGTATCACGTGGGTCAAGGATATTAGTATCACAACCGGGTAGCGTTGTTGGTACTTCTAAATTGAAGTAAGGGATAGTTTTACTTTCCACTTTTTCAATTGAACCATCAAGAATTGCATCGATGATGGCGCGTGTATCTTTAATTGAAATACGTTTACCAGTGCCGTTCCAACCAGTATTAACTAGGTAAGCTTGCGCGCCTGATGCTTCCATACGTTTAACAAGCTCTTGGCCGTATTTGGTTGGGTGCAGCGATAAGAATGCCGCGCCGAAACAGGCTGAGAATGTTGGTGTTGGTTCTGTAATACCACGCTCAGTGCCGGCTAATTTAGCCGTAAAACCTGATAGGAAGTGATATTTCGTTTGTTCTGGCGTCAGTTTCGATACGGGTGGTAACACCCCAAATGCATCTGCACTTAAGAAAATAACTTTATTTGCGTGGCCGCCTTTTGAGATCGGCTTAACGATATTTTCAATGTGTTCGATAGGATAAGAAACACGGGTGTTTTCTGTTTTCGAACCGTCGTCATAATCAACTACGCCGCCGTCAAGTACGGTTACGTTTTCAAGTAGTGCATCACGACGAATTGCGCCAAAGATTTCTGGTTCCGCTTCTGCGCTTAATTTAATTGTTTTTGCGTAACAACCGCCTTCGAAGTTGAATACGCCGTCATCATCCCAGCCGTGTTCGTCATCACCAATTAATTGGCGTTTTGGATCGGTTGATAATGTTGTTTTACCAGTACCTGATAAACCAAAGAAGATTGCGGTTTCGCCGTCAGAACCGATGTTTGCTGAACAATGCATTGATGCAATACCTTGTAGTGGCAATAGGTAGTTCATATAAGAGAACATACCTTTTTTCATTTCGCCGCCGTACCAAGTACCACCGATCAGTTGAATTTTCTCTGTTAAATTGAAAGCAACAAAGTTTTCAGAATTTAGGCCGTGCTTTTCCCAATCTGGATTTGTGCACTTAGCACCATTCATGACCACGAAATCTGGTTCGTAAGTGGCTAATTCTGCGTCGGTAGGACGGATGAACATGTTCTTAACGAAATGCGCTTGCCATGCAACTTCAGTGATGAAGCGAACTTTAATACGGGTATTGGCGTTCGCACCACAGTAAGTATCAACAACGAATAAACGTTTTGTTGAAAGTTGCTGTGTTACCAGTGTTTTCAAATCATTCCATACGTCTTGAGAGATGGCTTTGTTATCATTCTTACCTTGATCTGACCACCATACCGTATCGCGCGTTGTATCATCACGCACAATATATTTATCTTTTGGTGAACGACCAGTGAAGATACCCGTATCTACAGCAACTGCACCTGATTCAGTCACGGTACCTTTTTCATAACCTTCTAGACCCGCTTTTGTTTCTTCTGCAAAAAGTAGTGCGTAAGAAGGGTTGTATACGATTTCTTCAACATCCTTGATGCCATATACCGATAGATCGATAGTGGCGCCAATAACGGTATTTTTATTTTTTATTTCTGTCATTGGAATCTCCTGGGGGTACAGAGTTTAATTTATTGTTTCAGATTAAATTAAGTTTGGTTTAAATTACATTTTATTAATAGCAATGGGCGCACTAACGGCACCCTTATTACTACATATCGTATTGTTAAACTATGTGTCGCGGTGTATTTGCTACACTCTTATTCACATCTTGTTTAATGTACTGGGTTGCCAATCTGCGGTGCGTGTATATCTTCTACATCACCGGCATTAAAGGCATAAAGCGAACCGCAATAATCACAGTGCATCTCTATTTGGCCTTTTTCAGCAATAATATCAAGTAACTCTTCTTTTGCTACGCTAAGTAATGCTGTTGCACTACGTTCGTGTGAACAACCACATTTGAATGACACGGTTTGTGGGTCGAATAAGCGTACTTTTTCTTGGTGATAAAGTCGTACCAACACATCTTCTGCATCTAGATTAAATAATTCATCATCTTTAATCGTTGCTGTTAATGCGACTAGGTGTTCAAAATCTTCGGGTGAACTTTTCTTGTCGTCTGATGCGGGTAATTTTTGTAACATCATGCCGGCCGCTTGTTTTCTATAGCCAACTTTACCTGTGCGGAACCACAAACGTGTTGTTAATTGTTCAGATTGTTCAAAATATTTTTCTAAACACTCTTGTAAAGTATCGCCACCAAGTTCAACGATACCTTGATAACGTTCGCCTTTGTCTGGTGAGATAGTTATAACCATCACGCCTTTACCAATCAGTTCTTTTACATTGTTGGTGTCTGGTACTGAACCATTCCAACGAGCCACACCACGTAATTCAAGATCTTCGTTACCGTTAATAACCGCAAGTGTTACCGGACCGTCACCTTGTAGCTGGACTGTGATAGAGCCTTTAAATTTTAATGTCGCTGTTAATAGACTTGTTGCAACTTGTAACTCACCAAGTAGGCGCTGAATGGGTCTTGGATAATTTAGATTTTCTAAAATATCAATAAAGCTTTGTTCAAGTTGTACAATCTCACCACGTACTTGGTGATCTTCAAACAGGTAACGGTGTAATAAATCTTTCTGGCTCATACTATTCTCGACGTTAAAGTTAATGATTTTTTATCCGCAATAGTTCTCGACGTTGTTTTTTGTCGGGACGTTTATCGGGGCAGGGGTTATACAATGTATTTAGTTTACGCGCGACATCATTTTGTGCACGCTTTTCAACACTACTTGGTGTTTCTTCATACAGGGTAGCCGCTTCTGGTGCCCCTCTCCTTTGCGCGGAAAGCTGCTTTACGATCACTTCCTTTTCATCAAAGCCTTGTTTTATTTTTATTGTTGCACCCAACTCAACGGTTTTACTGGGTTTAGTGCGTTGGTCATTGTAGCGAATTTTGCCACTCTGGATCATGTCTCTGGCAATGGCGCGGGTTTTATAAAATCGAGCTGCCCATAGCCATTTATCGAAACGTACATCACTACTATCTGGTTTGGTATTTTTTGACATATCTAATACAACCATATTCCAAATAAACGGTTTAATCGACCTGATTATAACAGATAAATAAACGACTAAGAGAGTCTTTTATTGATGCTTTTGACACATTTTGTTAACTTAAGTAAGTAGTGTATTTCACATTTCTTTCATCTAAGTTTCATTTGTAAGTGTCGTAATAACAGTGTGGCGAATAATAAAAATGCATATATCCTTTAAAGATTGGTGCGGATATATGTCATCTACCTCAAAAAGTATGAAGTATCGGTCATTATTAGACTGATTTTATTCGTTTTGTGGTGTTAATGCTTGTCGGGATAAAGCCAGCGGGCTATTATTGGTCAGTTAAATTTATGACTTTTCTTCGGGTTAATCACGGCGTTGGTAAATATACCTTATTTTGAAAGTAATGCTGTATTAGGGTAATACAAAAATGGATAATTTAGATGCGTTTAAGCAGCTTATAATCAAACTACCACAACAACAAATAGCAACTTGTTGTTGTTATTTGTTGCTGACGGTGTTTTGTTATCAATCGGCATTATTGACTTGGCAACTATGGTCGACAACATCAGGCTCTGCAACATCGTGGCAACCGATATCTAGTCGTGCTAGCAATCAAGTCAACAATTATGAATTAAATACCCTCCGTAACTTAAACCTGTTCGGGAAACAACAAACGGAAAAACAAGTCGCTGTAGTGGTACAAAATATAGATGCCCCGAAAACGCGCTTACGCTTAACGTTAACTGGACTTGTCGCTAGCAGTGAGCCAAGTCTTGCGTTAGCTATTATTGAATATAAAGGCAAGCAAGAAACGTATGCGATTGATGACGAGATAGGCTCGACCAGAGCGATGTTAAAGCAGGTGCACCCTGATCGTGTGCTCATTGAATATCAAGGTAATTTAGAAACATTGATGTTAGATGGTGAAGACTTTAGCCGTGAAATAAGCCAACAACAACCTCGTGAAACAAGTTCTGGGAAAGCACCTAGAGATCTTTCTAATCTACGCAAAACGCTATTGAAAAACCCCGCCAGTATTACCGATTATGTTCGTATTTCACCTGTTCGTAAAAACGGTAAATTATCTGGCTATCGTGTCAATCCTGGCAAGAATCGTCAATTATTTAAAGACGTTGGTTTAAAACCCAATGATCTCGCCGTATCGTTAAATGGATATGATTTAACGGATACCCGCCAAGCAATGGAAGTCGCAAAGCAACTGAAAGATTTGACCGAAATGTCGCTAACGGTGGAACGCGATGGGCAATTACACAGTATTTATTTAAGTATACCAGAGTAGCCATTTGAGCTGTATAAATTTTAGGTAGCTAAGGATAAAGATGAACCTTAATAATGTTGGAAAAAAATTAACAAGCTTATCTGCAGGTATACTGCTGGGCTTGAGTGGTATGGCCATGGCTGCCGACTATTCTGCGAGTTTTAAAGGCACAGATATTAATGAATTTATTAATGTCGTGGGTAAAAACTTAAATAAAACCGTGATTATTGATCCAAGTGTACGTGGCAAGGTCAATGTACGCAGTTATGATCTGCTAAATGAAGAGCAGTATTATCAGTTTTTTCTTAATGTATTAGATGTGTATGGTTATGCCGTTGTGAAGATGGATAATGGTGTACTTAAAGTCATTAAAAGCAAAGCCGCGAAGACCTCAAGCATCCCTGTGGTTGACGATCACAATCCTGGTAAGGGTGATGAAATGGTGACACGTGTGGTACCTGTACATAATGTATCAGTGCGTGAACTGTCGCCGTTATTACGCCAATTAAACGATAATGCCGGTGGCGGTAATGTAGTGCATTATGAACCGTCGAATGTATTAATGCTGACTGGCCGTGCTGCGGTGGTTAATCGTTTAGTTGAAATTGTTCGCCGTGTGGATAAAGCCGGTGATCAAGAAGTCGATATTATTCATCTTAAATATGCATCTGCCAGTGAGATGGTACGTATCATTGATAGCCTGACCAAAGGCAATGGCAAGTCGAAAATACCGAGCATCTTACAACCTAAAATTGTGGCGGATGACCGTACTAATGCCGTGGTGATCAGTGGCGACCCCAAAGCCCGTCAACGGGTTGCAAGCTTGATCCAAAAATTAGACAGTGAATTAGAAACTACCGGTAATACCCGGGTTATTTATTTGAAATATGCCAATGCCAAAGAAGTCGCTGATGTATTAAAAGGGGTGAGTAACTCGATCACATCGACCAAATCAGGCTCGTCTAAAAGTCAGTCTAAGTCTAATTCGGTCTTGGGTATTGAGGCGCATGAAGATACCAATGCCTTGGTGATCACGGCGCAACCTGATGTGATGCGTACTTTGCAACAAGTGATTAATCAACTTGATATCCGCCGCGCGCAAGTCTTAGTTGAAGCTATTATCGTTGAAATTTCGGAAGGCGACGGTATTAACTTTGGTGTTCAGTGGATCTCGGAAGCGGGTGGTACCCAATATAATAATGGTACGCAAGTGCCGTTAACCACGATTGGCGCGGGTATTTATGATGCACAAGATAAAACAACAACAACAACAGGTAAAAATGCTGAGGGTAATCCAACCACCACTACGACTAAAACCACCGGTGATGTAGCCACATTAGCCGCGGCGTTAAGTGGTGTTAATGGGTTAGCGCTGGGGGTAATGAACAGTGCTAAAAGCTTCGGCGCTATAATTCAAGCATCTGCGAATGATTCTAATTCTAACATTCTGGCGACGCCGAGTATTATGACGCTCGATAACCAAGAAGCGTCATTTATCGTCGGTGAAGAAGTGCCGGTGATTACTGGGTCTTCAGCCAGTTCTGGTAACGATAACCCGTTCCAGACCGTCGAACGTAGAGAGGTCGGGATCAAGTTAAAAGTGACGCCGCAGATCAATGAAGGTGATGCGGTTCAGCTCACGATTGAACAAGAAGTTTCTCAGGTACTGGGTTCTACTTCGGTAGACGTGACCTTTGCCACAAGGCAGGTTAAGACCACTATTTTAGCCGAGAGTGGCCAGACTGTGGTGATCGGTGGTTTACTGGATGAACAAGTGATTGAAAGTGTGTCTAAGGTACCTTGGTTAGGGGATATCCCTTGGATTGGCAACTTGTTTAAGTCAACATCATCAAGTACGAAAAAACGGAATTTGATGATCTTCATCAAGGCCACTATTATTCGCGATAATGCATCGATTCGTGGTGTGAGTAACCGTAAATATAGCCTCATTCGTGCACATCAATTGATGCGACAAGAAGATGGGGTGGCATTAATGCCGTATAGCGATGTGCCCGTATTACCTAAGTTTAATCAAGAGCGGGTGATTTCGCCGGAATTACGTAAATATTTAGAAGAGCAAGATGATAAAACGGTACAGTTTGATGTTAGACCTGAGTCAGAAGTGACGGATACCGAATCACAGCAAAATGAGGCTGAGTAGATGAGTACTCAGGACTATGCCGAGGTAAGTGAAAGCGAACGCTTACCTTTTTCGTTCGCCAAAAAATTTGGCGTGGTGTTAAGCGAAGTGGAACAGGGCTGGGTATTATATCACAAAGCCGATGTCGCCCCGTCGACGGTACTGGAAGTACGTCGTAACCTTGGTCAAGCATTTCAATTAGTGCTGTTAGATGATGAAGCATTTGAATTAAAACTGACTGACGTGTTTCAACGTGACTCATCAGAAGCTCGGCAGTTAATGCAGGACATTGGTAATGAAGTTGATTTCTTTACGTTAGCCGAGGAGTTGCCAACCGAAGAAGATTTGTTGGAGTCCGATGATGATGCGCCGATCATTAAACTGATCAACGCCATGCTCAGTGAAGCGATTAAAGAAGGTGCTTCAGATATTCACGTCGAAACATTCGAACGTGCACTGGTGATCCGCTTCCGCATTGACGGTGTATTAAGAGAAATTTTGAAACCGAATCGGAAATTAGCATCTCTGTTAATATCCCGGATCAAAGTCATGTCAAAAATGGATATCGCGGAAAAGCGTGTTCCCCAAGATGGCCGTATTTCGCTACGAATTGGTGGACGTGGTGTTGACGTGCGGGTATCAACCCTACCATCGAGTTTTGGTGAGCGCGTAGTAATGCGTTTACTCGATAAGAACAACACTAAATTAGAATTAAAGCATTTGGGGATGACGTTAGATAACCGCAATAAGATGTCGGAACTGATTCATAAACCGCACGGTATTATTTTGGTTACCGGGCCTACGGGTTCAGGTAAAAGTACTACTTTATATGCTGCGTTATCGGAAATTAACAGTAGAGATCGTAATATCTTAACAGTAGAAGATCCGGTGGAATATCAACTTGATGGTATTGGTCAAACGCAGGTTAACCCGAAAGTTGATATGACCTTCTCACGTGGTTTACGGGCTATTTTACGTCAAGATCCCGATGTGGTGATGATTGGTGAGATTCGTGACTTAGAAACGGCGCAGATTGCTGTACAAGCCAGCTTAACTGGCCACCTGGTATTATCCACCTTACACACCAATACCGCAGTCGGTGCCGTCACGCGTTTACGTGATATGGGATTAGAGCCCTTCTTATTGTCGTCAAGTATATTGGGGGTATTAGCACAACGCTTAGTGCGAACTCTGTGTGCCGATTGTCGAGAGGGCGCACCGCCAACAGAGCGCGAACTTGAGCAACTGGCTTCTAATCGTGTGGTTGACGCGACGATAATTTATCATCCTAAAGGTTGTGAAAACTGTAATCAAACCGGTTACCGCGGTCGAACTGGTATTCATGAATTATTAATTGTCGATGAAGATGTACGAGACATGATCCACAGTGGTGCCGGTGAACAGATTGTCGAGCGGCATATTCGCCCATTCACCCCCAGTATCCGTCAAGATGGCCTGGCTAAAGTACTCGAAGGTGTCACCACCTTAGAAGAAGTACTCCGTGTGACAAGAGAGGGATAAGCATGCCTGCATTTTCTTATTTAGCAATTGATCAAAAAGGTAAAAAGAAAAAAGGGGTGGTGGAAGCCGATGGCCCAAAGCAAGCGCGTAGTTTATTGCGCGAGAAAGGCTTAACCCCCCTAGAAGTGGAAATGTCTGCCGCGGCTGAAAAAAAACAAGCGGCAGGGTTGTTTTCATTTAAACGCGGTATTAGTACGGCGGATATGGCGCTATTAACCCGTCAGTTATCCACATTAATTGCGGCATCCCTACCGCTAGAAGAATCATTAAAAGCGGTGGCAGAACAAAGTGAACTACCGCGTATTCAGAATATGATCTTAGCCGTGCGTAGCCGCGTTGTTGAAGGGCATACCTTAGCGGAAAGTTTTGCTGAGTTCCCGCATGCCTTTGACGATTTGTATTGTTCGATGGTGGCATCAGGCGAAAAGTCAGGGCACTTAGACAAAGTTCTTAATCGCTTGGCTGATTATACCGAACAGCGTCAAAAAATGGCGAGTCAACTCACACAAGCCATGATCTATCCGGTGATGTTAACGCTGGTGGCGATTGGTGTGGTGTCATTATTATTGACTAGTGTGGTGCCTAAAGTGGTTGGTCAATTCCAACACATGGGACAAGAGTTACCACAAATCACCCAAATACTGATCGCGTTATCTGATTTTGTCAGTGATTATGGCTTGGCTGTCGTCGTCATTATTGTACTGGCTATTATCGGTGTGAAACGGGTGTTATTGAAACCGCAGTATCGTTTGGTATTTGATGAACGATTATTAAAAGTACCTGTCATTGGTAAGATAAGTCGTGGCGTCAATACGGCGCGTTTTGCGCGTACCTTAAGTATTTTGAATGCCAGTGCAGTACCACTACTGGAAAGTATGTCGATTGCAGGGCAGGTATTAACCAATATGCATGCGCGTAAATTAGTGGAAGCCGCGACGAATCGTGTTCGAGAAGGGACCAGTTTAAGAGCTGCATTAACGGAAACAAAATTATTTCCGCCGATGATGCTGCATATGATCGCCAGTGGTGAACAAAGTGGTGAACTTGGTCCGATGTTAGAGCGTGCTGCAGATAATCAAGATTCGCAGTTTGAAGCGCAAGTGGCGATGGCGCTAGGCATTTTTCAACCCTTGCTGGTGGTGAGTATGTCGTTTGTTGTATTATTTATCGTGATGGCAATTCTTCAACCTATTTTGTCTTTAAACCAGATGGTTGCAGGTTAGATTTTATTTTAAGTAGAGGATATTATGAATAATAAAAAACGGAATGTGTCAGGTTTTACCCTGTTAGAGATCATGGTCGTTATTGTGATTTTAGGGGTGCTTGCATCAATGGTTATTCCTAATTTACTAGGTAATAAAGATAAAGCGGATCGTCAAAAAGTAGTATCCGATCTTGTCGCGTTAGAAAATGCGATGGATATGTATAAGTTAGACAACAGCCGTTATCCAACAACAGAACAAGGTTTGGATGCATTAGTTGTAGAGCCAGATGTGGATCCTGCGCCAAGAGATTATCGTAACGGCGGTTATATAAAACGGTTACCGCAAGACCCTTGGGGTAATGAATATTTGTTAGTGAGTCCGGGTGAAAATGGCCAAGTTGATATTTATTCTATTGGCTTAGATGGTGAAGAAGGTTCCGATGATGATATCGGCAACTGGAACATGCATGATAAGTAACTAATTTTTATTGAGGCACAGGTTATTTTCTGTGCCTTTTTTTATTCATCTGAACGCATTCGATGTTAACTCCTATTCTATCAGAATGCATATCAACAATGACCAAGGTACACAATGAAAAATCGTACTCATCAAGAATCTGGCTTTACGCTATTAGAGATAATGTTAGTTATATTCTTAATGGGCATGATGGTCACCGGTGTTGTCATGACAATGGGTTCCTCAGGCCCTGATAAGCTACTCAAAAAAGAAGCGGCTCGTTTTATCGGTGTGCTAGAACTGGCCGAAGAAGAAGCCTTACTCAGTAGTATTGAAATGGGGGTCGTGATTGAAGAACAGCACTATCAATTTGTTTATTTAGATGACAATGATAAATGGTCCGCATTTAATGACTCTAAGTTTTTTGCTAAAAAAGAGCTACAAGAAGACATGCTTATGTCACTTGAGTTAGCAGGGCTGAAAGCGGAAGGCAGCTTGTTAGGTGATCGCAAACTATTTGCTGATGATGATGGTTTGTTTGAGGGTGATGAAAAAGACGAACGTATCGAACCGGATGTGTTTATTTATTCAAGCGGTGAAATTACCGATTTTACGTTGACGTTTACCTACATGGATGCGGACGTTGGGGACAGTAGTATCAAGGTCCAATTTGATGAATATGGAAAATTAATGATTAATACCACGGTGGATGGATTTTAATGAAACCATGTTTAGGAAAAAAAACATTATTTAAGCAAGCTGGCATGACATTATTAGAAGTCATGGTGGCGATGGCGGTATTTGGCACGGCTGGTCTGGCCGTGATGAAAGTAGCGACTGAAAATCTCAGTAGCTTAGCCTATTTGGAAGAAAAGACGTTTGCTAGCTGGGTCGCGAGTAATACCTTAACGGAATTAAAAATCGCTAAAACGATACCGGGAAAATCATGGCGAAAAGGGGAGTCTGAACTAGCCGGACGCACCTGGTATTGGCGTTATAAAGCAGAAGCGACAGACAGCCGTGACTTTGTTGGGGTGACAGTCGAAGTGGCGACAGATAAGAAATATGAATCAACCGTTAGTCACTTACTTACCTATGTGGTGCGTTAAGATGATACGACAACCTACCATCAAGCAACGTGGCTTTACGCTGATCGAAATGATGATTGCCATCGCCATCTTTGCACTGCTCAGTCTGGGGGCTTATCAAGTATTACAAGGTGTGTTGCGCAGCGATGAGATCTCGAGAGACCGCGGTGATGCACTAAAGCAACTGCAACGGGCTATGGTTATTGTAGAGCGTGATTTTCAACAAATGAATGCCCGGCATAATCGCAGTGATGACGAATTAACGGCAATGCCATTACAAGCTGGAAAATTTATGTTTGACAGTGATGACGATGGTATTGCGTTTACACGCAGTGGTTGGCGTAATCCCTTATCACAGCTACCACGCTCTTCATTACAGCGGGTAATATACCGAGTTAAAGATGCGAATTTAGAGCGGTTAAGTTATGTCTATTTAGATCCAGCTATCGGTGAAGAGCCGAACAGAAAGTTAATTTTAGCCAATGTCGAAGCCATGACATTTGAGTTTTACCACAAGAATAAATGGACAGAGACTTGGACCAATAAAACCGCATTACCGGATGGCGTAAAAGTAACGTTTACATTAAAGCGGTTTGGTGAAATTGAACGTTTATTCTTATTACCTAAAGCCACAGTTGATGGGGATAATAGCAATGAAGAGGGCGAAAGCTAATGAGGAATACCTCTAAACAGCGTGGAATTGCACTGCTGACAGTGTTACTCATTCTTGCTGTTATGGTGATCATTGCCAGTAATATGTCGTCGCGCTTACAGTTGGAACTACGCCGAACCAGTAATATTATTACGCATCAGCAAGCCTTGTGGTACGCCTATGGTGCAGAAGCTTTGGTTGAGAAAGGCTTAAAGCAAGCATTAAAAGACGATGATACCATCAATTTAGATCAATATTGGGCTATCGAAGGTATGGTGTACCCGGTTGAGAATGGGCAGATTGGTGGTCAGGTTTTTGATATGCAAGCCTGCTTTAATGTCAATGCGGTAACAGGTGAAGACAACGAAGGTCAGGCCCCATTAGCGGTACGTCAGTTCCGAAACCTGCTGGAACAGCTAGAATTAGATGCCTATGAAGCAGAACTGTTGAGTGACGCATTACGCGATTGGATTGACACTGATACTAATGTGGTGTCGAGTTACGGTGTTGAAGATGCTTATTATGAGTCGCTTGATTATCCTTATCAAACAGGTAATCAACGATTGCTAAACATCAGTGAATTACGGGCAATAAAAGGGTTCAACCAAGTTATTTACCGCAAGGTTAGACCTTACCTTTGTGCGTTACCAACGGCTAGTTTAAAGATTAACGTGAATACCATCGCCGTTGATAAACCGGAAGTATTAGCGGGATTATTTACCGGCAAATTATCATTAGATGTCGCTAAAACAATATTGGAACAACGACCGAGTAGTGGCTGGGAAACGACGGCGGATTTTTGGGCGTTAGCAACACTGAAAGGACTTGAAATGAGTACGATAGAAAAAAGTGTCGTTGATGTAAAAAGTAGCTATTTTATTGCACTATTACAGGCTAAATTTGCGAGTGCCACCATTAAGCTTGAATCGGTATTTAAAGTGGAAAGCAAAGATGCAGTTTATGTCATTCGTCGACAATTCGGAGGAGCTCAATGAGCGAGCAGTTAGTAGTTAGGCTTGGCAGTGAAAGTCGACAAGCAATACATTGGTTAGTATGGTCAACAGTCGAGCGCGAAATTATTGCGTCCGGTATTTTGACCAGAGCAGAAGATCTGATTGAACTTAAATCACGTGCTGGTGGCCGACCGATCATCGCATTAGTGCCAAGTTGTGATATCACTTTTAAAAAGGTGGAACTACCAGGACGTAGTAATAAACAATTACTCAATGCACTGCCCTATATGCTAGAACAAGACTTAAGTAGTGATATTGAAAAATTACATTTTGCTGTGTTAGCGAAAATCGCGAATACCGTTTCGGTTGCCGTTATTGCACACGCCAAGATGCAACAGTGGCAAACTTGGTTAGCAGATGCTGAATTGGTCTGTGAGCAATACATTCCTGATGTTTTAACGTTACCCTACAATGAAGCGCACTGGAGTGCGATCGAACTAGATGGACAATGGTTAATTAGGCAGACGCCAACGCAAGGGTTATGTATTGAAAGTGAGTTGTTAGCGTTCGTATTAGCTTCCACTGAGAATCCAGAGGATGAGGGTGTCAGTAACATACCCACAGTGATGAGTTATTCTCCTCTTGATGCTCTTGCGTTAGATAACTGGCAGCAAGGTCAGATTGAACTGCCGATGAAGTTGTGTGCCGAGGGGGCGATTGCCTGTCGCTATAATTTATTACAAGGTCAGTATAAAGTTGTACGTGAAGACAATGTGGCATTAAAATTATGGCGCGGTACGGCTATCGCTGCAAGCTTGGCCATGGTGATGATATTTGTGAATCAATTTGTCACCTTAAATAAATTAGAGCAACAACAATCGGCGTTAGACAACGAGATCAGGCAAGTGTATAAAACGGTGTTTAAGCCGAAGAAAATGCGCTTGAATACGCGTTTAGTTAAAAAACAAATGCAGAGTCGATTAAATGATTTACGAGGTGGTGGCGATAACTCGGGCTTCTTAGTGATGCTGAGTCAGTTAACACCGGCCTTTAAACAGTTACCGGGTATTAAGCCTATTTCTGTTCGCTATGATACCAAGCAAGCGACATTACGATTACAAGCAAGTGCGGCAGATTTTCAAGTGTTTGATAAACTTAAATCATCATTATCAACACAATTTGATGTTGCTCAAGGGACGTTAAGTCAGCGAGATGGTCGAGTTCAGGGTACGCTTGATATTAAGGGTAAACAATGAAGGCATATTGGCAACAATTAGAGCAAAAAGAAAAACAGCTTATTAGTATATTAATCGTTACCTTGGTGCTTGCTGGTGGTTATTGGTTACTTTGGCAACCGTTACAAAATGACATTATTAATACCCAACGAAAAGTGAATGTACAAACGCAAACGCTGGCTGATGTGAAGGTTATTGGGCAAAAGATCATTGACCTACAGGGCGGCCAAGGCAAGCGTTCTGAAGCTGGCGATCTAAACCAATTAGTGAGTCGTAGTGCTGCACGTAATCAGATCGTGATCACGCGCATCCAAGCAAAAGTAGATAACCTGCAGGTATGGATTGATGATGTTAACTTTAACCAACTCACCGCTTGGTTAGAACAATTAAACAAACAATATGGTATTGAGATCCAAAATATCGATTTGAGTGTTTCGGACGCTAAAGGTATGGTTAAAGTACGTCGATTACAGCTAGGAAAAAGAGCATGAGAAATAAACTTCTAGGGCTATGTTTTGTCATGATTACGTATGTCGCCTTTCTTATCGGCACACTACCAGCTACATTAGTATTATCATATGTTCCATTACCCGCTAACTTAACGATTAGCCAAGTCGAAGGTACAGTATGGCAAGGCGAAGCTAAGCGGATATCGTTCAATAATATTGACGTTGAAGATGTACGTTGGGATACATCTGTGCTCGCGTTGTTGACAGGGTCGGCGCAAGTCTATGTGGAATTCGGTCGTGGCAAAAATAGTTTACGTGGGCGCGGTGAATTAGGTTATTCAAGCGCTGGCGTTTATGTTCAAGATTTCACGGCTACAGCAAGCTCAGAATGGCTTATCAGCGCCAGTAATGCGCCATTACCGGTGACGACGAAAGGGAACGTTAAGTTAACTATTGCAGCGATGCAGCAAGGGCAGCCTTGGTGTGAGCAACTTGATGGTCAGTTAAGTTGGTCTAATGCGGCTATTGAGTCATTATTGGGTAACGTGGAAATTGATACTGCCGTCGCTAACTTAACCTGCGATAATGGTGCCATTGTTGCTAATATCAAACAGAGTTCTAATCAGCTTAAAATATCCGGTATCGCTAAGTTAGAAAATAAAGGCAAATATACCCTATCTGCAGTATTGGTACCAAGTAATGACTTACCGGAATCAATACGCCGCAATCTACGCTATATTGGCAAGGAAAATGCCAAGGGCGAGTATAAGATCCATTACGCTGGGCGAATATAATATTGCTATATAACGTATAAGCGTTATGACAAGGATGCAAAATAAAATGACACATCAAAAACCTGAAATATTACGCACTAGTATTGTCGCTGAAAGTCGATTATTTAAAGTCGAGTCTGTCGCATTGCGTTTTTCGAATGGCGTTGAGCGTACCTACGAAAGAATGAAAGGTGGTGGTTACGGCGCTGTGATGATGGTACCTATCGATGCTGACGACAATCTTATTTTGATCCGTGAATATGCAGTGGGCACTGAAAACTATGAACTGGGTTTCCCCAAAGGGGCAATCGATAAAGATGAAACGGCACTGACCGCTGCGAATCGAGAATTGATGGAAGAGGTTGGTGTTGGTGCCAAAAAATTAACCTTACTGAAAGAAGTTAATTTGGCTCCGAGCTATTTTTCTGCGCGGATGCAGATTTATCTCGCACAAGATCTGTATCCTGAATCATGTGAAGGTGACGAGCCTGAGCCGCTCGAAATTATAAAGTGGCCACTAGCGAGGGCAAATGAACTTCTTGATAATGATGAGATCACAGAATCTCGTGCTATTTGTGCATTATTACTTGCCCTTAAACAATTAGATAAGTAATACTAAATCATTAAACAATGGCGAGAATGAAGTAGGAAGTGCGATATGCAAATAATGACCTTAATTCCAGAGTTAAAAAAAATTGCACGCGCCACTGGTGCTGTTATTTATGATATCTATCAGTCGGGCGAGTTTGAGCAAGAAATGAAACTCGATCATACGCCTGTCACCAGTGCTGATATCGCCGCTCACAATTATTTATCAACCCAACTTGCGTTACTGACGCCCGACATTCCAATCTTGTCTGAAGAAGATTGTGATATCGCTATCGCAGAGCGCCAATCGTGGGATACATATTGGTTATTAGATCCGTTAGATGGCACCCAAGAATTTATCTCTCGCAGTGGTGATTTTGCGACGATCATTGCACTAGTACACAACAACAAACCTATCTTGGGTATGATTTATGGTCCTAAAGATGATGTCCTCTATTGGGCTGTTGATGGTGAAGGCGCATATAAAGAAACCCGAGACGGTGAAGAACAGATATTCAGTCATACCTGTCCTCAGCCACTCACCAGTTTAAATGTCGTTGTGAGCCGCGTTCAGAACCCTGATAACATTCGTAACCTCGTCGCTAATGATATTGACTTAGAATTACAATCACTGGGTTCTGCTAGTTTAAAAGGCTGCTTAGTGGCAGAAGGTAAAGCGGATTGTTATATACGCTTTGGTATTACTGGTGAGTGGGATACTGCTGGTACACAATGTATCGTCGCCGAAGCCGGCGGTGCTATTCTTGATTTGAATTTAAATCCTTTATCTTACAATCAGCGTGATACATTAAAAAATCCGGACTTTATTGTACTCGGAGACCGTAATTTGACATGGGCTGAGATCTTAACGGGTTAAATAAATTAGTTTTATAGCAAATATAGAAAAGGTCAGCATATTGCTGACCTTTTTATTATTCATCGAACTGTTTGTTAATCTATTGGAATGACGTGAACACCAGAATAAGCACTAATACTGGACAAACAAACTTCACGTACACAGGCCAGATCTTCCAGAAGATTGAATGCTCTGTTACCCCTTCTTGCTCTCTGATCTCTGCCATTAGGCCTTTACGACTCCAAACCCAACCCGCGAAGATTGCCACACCTAAACTAATAAGTGGCTGTGCGTATTGTGTTGTTAACGTAATGACAAAACCAAATAGTGTTGAGAAGTTAAAGACAATCACTAAGCTTAGGCTTGTGACGATAGTACCAACGATACAGGCTGCTTTCTTGCGCGTCATTGACGTACGCTCTGTAAGGTAACTTGTTGGTGATTCCATCATGCCAATTGCCGATGTTAATGCCGCCACAAATAATAACGCAAAGAAGAGTACGGATACTGGGTATTGTGCTGCGCCCATTGTTGCAAATAATGCCGGCAATACCGTAAATACGAGTGTATCTGAACTCAGTAGGCTGCCGTCAGCTGCGAAGATCTCAACGCCATTATGGGCCGCGACATACATCGCTGGTAGGACCACCATACCTGCAACAAACGCGACAGCGGTATCCATCAAGGTTACTTGTGCGGCTAATTTAGCAATATTTTCTTTTTTGTTTAAGTAAGAACCGTATACCATCATGCAACCACTACCTAATGATAGTGAGAAAAATGTTTGACCGAGTGCCGCAATCAGTACATCACGATCCATAATGCGGCTAAAGTCTGGGATAAGTAATGCCCGTAGTCCTAATTCTGCGCCAGGTTGAGTGACAATATACAGCATTGCGGCAATCAGCATTAAAAACAGCAGTGGCATTAAACGTTTCGACCATTTTTCGATACCGTCTTGTACACCTTGTTGGATCACTAAGATCGTGAGTATGGCGAATATCACAGTAAATACTACGTTACGTGATAGTGACATATCAACTAGCCAGTTAGCTGTTGTTGTCGCCCCCATCATTTCTGCAATCGGTGCCAGCGTGTTACTGATAAACCAGCCCGATAAAATACCATAGAAAGAGAAAATAAGTGCGGAGGTAATAATCGCTGCAAGGCCAATTGTAATACCGATTAGTTTCACACTTTTGGTCTTGGCAAGTTTACTTAAGGCATTTGCTGGATTGGTTTGTCCGTGACGACCGATCATCAGCTCTGCAATTAGCATTGGATAACCAAGCATAAAGATCAGTACAAGATACACGAGTAAAAAAGCACCACCACCGTTACTGGCTGCTTGAGTTGGAAATCCCCAAATATTACCAACCCCAACAGCAGACCCTGCGGCTGCCATGATGAAACCAAATTTGGAACTAAACTGACCGCGTTTAGCGGTATCTATTGTTGTACTGATGGTCGACATAACTCTCCGTGTAAACTTTGGTTTACTATAAGTGTAATTTGTAACTAAACATTTACGGCTAATATGCTATTTTAACGCGATTAAGTCAAATTATACTGCCTTAAATTTGGTTTTACGTGGGGTTTTACGCTGCGTAGCTAGGGGGGTGCACTTATGATGCTTGTTTGGGTGAGTGTAATTATTTATTTACAGGTGTCGTGGTTATACTTAGTTATTGGTTATTTTTGATGTGTTAAGTAGGTGAAGTAATAAGTTAGTTACTGATACTGTCGAAAGTAGTATTATAATGTCAGTGTTAACAACTTCTTAATAAATGACTTTAAAATTATGACCGGAATTAGAGCCCAGCAAAAAGAAAGAACCCGCCGTTCGCTGATCAATGCGTCATTTCGATTAGTAACTGCGGAACGCAGCTATTCAAATTTGAGCTTACGTGAAGTCGCACGTGAGGCCGGGATCGCTCCTACGTCTTTTTATCGTCATTTTTGCGATATGGAAGAATTAGGGTTAACCATGGTTGATGAAGGTGGTCTGACATTAAGACAACTGATGCGTCAAGCGCGACAACGTATCGAAACCGGTGGCAGCGTGATCAAAACATCGGTAGAAACATTTATGGAGTTTGTTGAACAGAATCCAAATATTTTCCGAGTATTGTTACGTGAACGTTCTGGCACTTCCGCTGCCTTTCGAGCCGCTGTATCGAGAGAATTGCATCATTTTAGTCACGAACTTACTGATTATGTTGAGCGCTCAACAAAATTAAGCCGAGATGAAGCGACTATCCAATCTGAGGCAATGGTCACAATTGTTTTTAATGCGGGTGCAGAAGCGCTCGATTTATCGAACGAAGAACGCCGAGCATTGTCTGATCGTACTATAATGCAGTTGAGAATGATTGCAAAAGGCGCAGCGGTATTAAAAATGACAAGAGGTATTACGCTGTAAACTCTAACATCGAGGTATCTAAATGACGACAAAGAATCAAGCAGGTTATAAACCATTATATTTTTCTTTTTTAGCTGGTTTATGCGGTAACGCAACGTTTGCAACGTTGACGACAAGTGAGGTTGCCTTCAGTATTTTTCCTCTTATTGCATTAGTGCTGGTGGCTTATAACTGGTATCAAGTTTACATGACAAGCGCAATTGAGAGTCATATAAGTAAATCATCGTTAGGTGTATTTGTGATCGGCGTGCTGACATATACCACGTTTGTACGTATGGAATATCCAGAACTGGGCAGTAATTTTTTACCTTTAATTTTGGTACTTGGTTTGTCTGTTTGGGTTGCCAAGACTGTTGGTGTATTTGCTCGTAAAGCACAAGCGTAATTTTAAATTTATAAAAAGCCCGTTATCAACAATGTTTATTCCTAGATAATACATCGCTGTTAACGGGTTTTTTCTATTCGGACTAAATTAATACTTTTAGCTAACGTGCTTAACTATCTACTTTTTAACTAAGTAAACACCTGATTCAACATGGTGGGTATACGGGAATTGATCAAACAATGCAAAACGTTCAATGTTATGCGTTTGGCTCAATGTCTCTAGGTTGTCACTTAATGTCTCAGGGCTACAAGAGATGTAAACGATATTATCGTACCCTTGCACCATTTTAACTGTGTCAGCATCCAGACCTGCACGTGGTGGATCGACAACGATAGTGTTGCAATTGAACGTTGTTAAATCAACGTTTGCAGCTTTAAGACGATTGAATTCACGCTCGCCATTAATTGCGATAGTAAATTCTTCAGCTGATAAGCGTAAGATAGTTAAATTATCTAAGCCATTTTCAGCAATATTGTACTGCGCTGATTGTACCGATGATTTAGATATTTCTGTGGCTAATACTTTTTCGAAGTTTGGCGCGAGTGCGATTGAGAAGTTACCATTACCACAATAAAGCTCCAGTAAATCGCCGCTACAATTTTTAGTCACGTCTAATGACCACTCAAGCATTTTTTGATTCACTATACCATTTGGTTGTGTGAAGCTATTTTCAACTTGTTTGTATTTTAATTTTTTACCTGCCACGTTAAGTTCTTCCACCACGAACTCACGATCTAATACGACTTTTTGTTTTCTAGCTCGACCAATAATGTCGATGTTGAAATGTTCACTTAGTTTTTCTTTTAATGCTTTCGCTTCAGTTATCCATTCATCACTTAATTGACGATGGTAGAGTAAACTGACTAACAGTTCGCCACTTAGCGTTGATAAAAAATCGACTTGGAAAAGTTTAAAGCGTAATAACTTCGATTTTTTCAGTTCTACGAGCAGTGCTGGCATTATCTCGTTAATCAATTTACTACCAGGCAAGAAATAATCTATTTTAATTTTTTGCTTAGTTTCTTTATCAAACATAATGTAATAAAGATCGTCGCCATCATGCCAAACACGAAATTCCGCACGTAAACGATAGTTTTCAGCTGGGGAATCAAAAACTTCTAGTTCTGGTGGTGAGAATTTCTTAAATATTTCACGCTGACGAGCTGCTTTGTCGTCAAGCTGTGATTGATAGTTATCGGGATGCATTTCGATCATGTGGGCTCACCGTAGTTAGATACTAAACAAAAGAGTAGGGATTGTAAGACCCAAATATTGTTTGTCCAGTACATTTTACTTACTAATCTGGATAGCCTCCTGTAGAGCAAGTTGAAAGAAGGAATCTTCGACGTTATGAAACCTTGATTAAGAATAACAGCATTATCAATATACATTTATTTAGCATGACTCTATAATTCCGCTGCTTATCAAGTCTAGAGCTTTATCTCTTCGCTGGTGGCATTATTTATTGGAGGAATTCAGTGAGAATCTGAACCTGTCGCGCAACGGTAATAGTGCTTTTCACTTAAGGCCGGTCTCCAATATAGAACCTGAGTAATTAATAAAATAATAAATACTCAATTTAGCTGAATGATTCGGCTTATTTTTCTACGCGTAAATAGGAAAAATTTACAATGTCTAAAAAACTTTTAGCAGCTGCGCTTATACCGTTCGCTGCTCTTGCCCAAGATCCATCTATTATAAATAATGAAGTAACTGTCGTTATCGGTCGTACTGAAAGTACACCGTTAAATATTGCCGCTAATGTTGATGTTATTGAAAGTAGTGACATTAAAATAAGTGGAGCCAAGAATCTGACTGATTTATTACGAGGACGCAGCGGAATACAGATCTCTGATAGTAATTCAGGTGCCGTAATTTCAATGCGTGGTTTTAGTGCATCGCAGGCGTCTAGCAATACCTTGATTATGATTGATGGTCGTCGTCTAAATAATATTGATATTTCAGCGCCAAGTATTAGTGCAATACCCCTTAATCAAATCGAACGTATTGAAATATTAAATGGTAGTGCGGGCGTTCTCTACGGTGACCAAGCTGTTGGTGGGGTTATTAACATTATTACTAAAGCGCCAGACAGTGCAGGCGGAAATGTGCAGCTTTCAGGTGGTAGCTTTAATACATATGAAGGCCAGGCGAATATCTCTGCTGCGATAAATGATAAGTGGAATGTTTATTTGTCTGGCAGCTATAACGAAGGTGATAATTATCGCGAGCATAATGCAAATAAAACCTCTTCGATCTTAGCTCGTCTTCAGTATAAGACAGAGTTGAATAGCTTCTTTATTGAGAGCAGCTACTATGATAATTATCGCGAAATGGCTGGTTCTCTTACTAAAGAACAGTTTGAAAATGATCCCAGACAAGCGACTTCGACAACGGATGAGTCACGTGAAATGACCTCAACAGTTCGTGTTGGCTATCAGCATAAGTTCAATTCAAACTGGATATTTGATGCAAATTTAAACTTTAAAGATACGTTAAATAAAAACATAGCTTGGGGTTCACCAAGGGAAAAAAATATCTCATTATTAGAGTTTAATTCTAAAGCTATCGGTAATATGACTACAAGTCGTGGCGATTTAAATATAGTTACTGGTATAGATTTATCTAGAGGTGATGTTGAGTTCGACTCTGGGCGTGAAAATGTTCAGTCCATGGCAAGCATTTTTACACAGGTAACGGCTCCCCTATCTGAACAATTAAGTTATATTTTAGGTGGTCGCTACTCGATAGTCCAAGATGATCTGATAGACGGCAGGGTATATCCAAATGGTGTTGAATTAGATGAAGATGCTTATGCGCTTGAGTTAGGCTTAAATTACCAGCTGACGATCAACCACAGATTATATATGCGTGTGGATGATAACTTCCGTTTTTCTAAGGTTGATGAAGAGGCTTATACATCTCCAAGTGTGATAGGTCTTAAACCTCAAACTGGGCGTTCATATGAAGCTGGCTGGGATTGGAATCCGAAGTCTCACTCTATCAGTTTAAATGTTTTCCGTTTAGATTTGGAAGACGAAATTGTTTTTGACTCATCGGCACCCAAACCAATAAATGGGCAATTTAATGGTGCAAATGTCAATGCTGAGGCATCAACTCGATATGGCTCAAGTATTAATTGGAATTGGCAGGTTAATTCGGATTTGAACACGGGATTAGAATATAGCTATATAGATGCTGAATTTACCGAGGGTGATAATAAAGGTAAGTCACTACCGTGGGTAGCAGAACATACTGCGCGTGGTTATGCAGGAATATATTTTGCTGATAATTTCCAATTGTTCGTAGAAGAAATTTATGTAGGAGAGCGCTATCTCAATAGCGATAACAGTAATTCTAAAGATCAATTAGATGATTATTTGCTCTCGAATGTTGCACTCAATTATGTACTAAATGATTGGTCTGTTAGTTTAAGGGCTGATAATTTGTTCGATACTAAATATGCCAGTTCTGCTATTGCTGGCTGGCAAGACGGTTATTATGTTGGTAATGGTCGGAGTGTCCGGTTAACAGCGAATTATGACTTTTAATTGTTAATCTTTTAAGCTAAACATTATGAAAACCAGACGTTATAGGGTCTGGCCATAAGTATGAGTCATGAAGCCAGCGATATGCTGGCTTCTTTATATCTATCTATTCCAATTTATCCCACCCTTGACTATCATATGGCATTTATAATGATCCAATGGTTTGTACATGAGTAAGATATTGATTTTTGATTCTGGTGTAGGTGGCATATCTATATATAAATCAATCAAAGAACAATTGCCAAACGCGGACTATCTTTACCTGTTTGATAACAAATATTTCCCTTACGGTGAACTTGAACCTGAGTTTCTTATCGAACGCGTTTGTCAGCTAATCGGCTACATGTGCGAAAATCATCGCCCTGATCTCGTGGTTATTGCCTGTAACTCTGCGAGTACATTAGTATTACCTGCTTTACGTAAGCGTTTCTCTATTCCTTTTGTTGGCGTTGTTCCTGCAATTAAGCCCGCAGCATTACAAAGTAAAAAGAAAAAAATAGGTTTGCTTGCTACCCCTGGTACCGTATCACGCGAATATACCCAATTGCTTGTTAATGAGCATGCTCAGGATTGTGAGATAGACATGATCGGGACGACAAGCCTTGTGTTGCAAGCTGAGAATAAACTATATGGTTATCCGGTCGACTTAGACGCAATCAATAATGTGGTATCAAAATGGAGTGACCCACAGAATAGTCCTGACGTGGTCGTTCTCGGTTGTACACATTTTCCCCTGCTCGTTACCGAATTAGAAGCAAGCCTTGGTGAACACATTCAATTTATCGATTCTGGTATGGCGATAGCACTGCGTGTGAAGGATATATTAAGCGAGACAAATACGGTTCTGGATACATGTAATATAGGCCAATCTTTTTGTACCAAAATACAGGCACAAAAAAAACTGACTCTCCTATTTAATGGAATAGGGTTAAGTCAGCCTTTATATATAGACATATAATCTAATGAAGGAAATTACTCTGTAGAATGAAGAGTGCGCTCATTTGCTTCACGTACTTTTAATGTCCGTTGTTGATATTCAACATCATTAAGCGATTGAATTGCTTCTTTCGCGTCAGCCTCTGGCATTTCGACAAAACCAAAACCACGACGTTTACCTGTATGCTTGTCTTTCATTAAGCGAACGGATAATACCTGGCCATGTTCTGCAAACAATGTACGTACTGATGTTTCATTTGCTCGGTAAGGTAAGTTCCCTACATATAATGTCGTTGTTTCTACAGCTGCGCTGCTTGAAGATGAAGGTGTTGTTAATTTAATTGTAATACCAGTAATAATTGCACCAATAGCAAACGCAATCGGTGGTGCTATTGCATTTCCTATAAAGGAAAGCGCTGCAAAACCAATTACAGCAATAGCTACTGAAATAACGGATGCTCGAGTAGCATTGGATAAAGTTGAAAAGCTCATCGTTTTAAAGAACCCCTGAAAACACGTAAGTGATTAATATGAAAGAATAAAGTATTAATTGTTACTCTTGTCCCTAATAGTAACTAATATATAGAAGAGCGACAATCAGTCTCAATGTATCAATAAAAAGCTACAAAGAATCATAGCTGTGTCTTATTTTGTCAAAAAATGTATAAAATATAAACAAAAATATTAACATCATTGAAATATAAATGTTTAGTCTGTGCATAACATGGTGGTAAGTTGTGATTAATAATGTCTTTTGTTTTTTATATAAAAAAGACTTGTCATCAACAGCCATCTCTCTATAATGCGACCTCACTGACACGGCAATAGCCGCTAAGTGAAGGTGTTCATTGGTATCGAAAGTTACTTTTTAACCTCCTGAAATAAAGTGCAAATATGTGCTTGACTTCGAAATTGGTTTGCGTAGAATACGCAGCCTGACTGAGACGCAAAGCGTTGATGTCAATGCTCTTTAACAATTTATTCAAGCAATCTGTGTGAGCACTTGCAGAGATATAATGACCAAATATTATATCAA
>NZ_JABSQR010000044.1 GCF_013215705.1 Moritella sp.
TAAACCAGCAGAAAATGAGCTGAAATTAGCGGCTTAATAACAACCCATCATTGCAACTATGTTGACATCGACCGATAGATTTAATGGAAAAGTTGAAAGATGAGAGTCAGTAATGGAGTATATTAAGCGCGGCGTAGAACCAACACTCCTTAAAGACAATAAAATAAAATGGACAAAATCTTGGGTCGATTTTTATGAAGAAAAAAAAGATAAAGATGGGGGGTTAATCAAAGATAAAAAACCAAATGACTCACATTGGCTCAATGATAAAGTGCGGTTTGCTTTAATTTTAACATTTAAAAACAACTGTGGATATTGCGGATGTTCTAGACCTACACCAAGGAGAGAAACGGATAGTAAAATTAGCCCTCGAGGCCATGTTGATCATTATAGAGCAAAAGCAATACACCCTAGATTAACTTATGAGTGGACTAATTACATTTGGTCCTGTGAATCATGTAATACAGAGAAAGGTGAGTTTGATAATCCTGAATATCCAATACTAAATCCTTGTGATTTAAAAGATTGTAATCAATTAGAATTTATAATCGATACTGGAGAATACTGCTTAGCAAACAACCAAAAGCCTTATGACCTTCGCTTTAAAAATACTGATATATCAACCATGCTTAATGCAAAAGAAATATCAGTTCAACGTCGTAATCGTGTTAAAACATTTAAGAGTTTCTTTAATACCATTTCGACACTATTGAAAGTAGGCCAAAATAAATTATGTGAGCCACTAATAAATCAACACATTAGAAGTATTAAAGATGATTTAGAGGACCATAACTTCTATTTTCTAATACAAAAAGAACAAAAATTGCTTCGGGAGAAGTACCCCGAAGTTACAAGACTTTTAGAGTGCAATGGTATTTAATAGGACTACAAATCAAGCCCATTCAGACCAAAACTGTTCCACTAGGGCTTGAAATTTATTTTTCACTGTTTCATTTTCACTTATGTCTAACCTCTTGTTTATATCTATGAAATTTTTTACTGACAAAAATATATCTTCTCTACAAGATTCTATTTTTTGAATATTTACTTCTGCTAGTAAAAGCCATAGCATATAGAACCCTCTTTGGTTTCTGGCCCTTGTTGTTAAACTGATAAGTTCATCAAACCTATCAGCCTTTTCCTTATTACCTATTTCAACACCAATAAGGTGAGACACCTTATTAATAAAATTTTCAACATTATTAATACTAACAAGAGCTTTGTTATTTTTATCTTGATCGACTTCTACTGTATCTAACCAATAATCAATTTTAGGGTTTTCTACACGGAATGTAATTGGATTTCCTGACGCCTGATATATCTGTATCGGCTCAAAAACACTAGTACACTCCGACTCAAAATCAACATAAGTTATTGATAACAAAAGTTCTTCTAACTTCATTCGTTTGTCATCCATAATATAATAAAACCAGTGCCGATAATCATGCGCTAATTTTTTAATTTTTTTCATTACATCGGGAGCAGCATAGCTATTCCACATCTCAAAGCTTGGATCTTTAATGTCGTATGATTTATCATTTAAACGAATAAATAAGTCAATCGGATCAAAATCGGGATTAGTATCTTCGTTGATATACACAATACTTAGCTCAAAATCCCAGATTTTGTCCTGTAAAGCTTCATTAAGAGCTGAAAAATTATCTCCTCGATTCTCTCGTAAAATAGGTAATGTTTTCGCTAATTTAAAATTTTTATCTTTTTTAGAGTGCATGTCAGTTTTTGGCGTAACATCTTTTTCAAAAAGAATAGATTTAGCTTCTCCAATAAAACCTAGTATGCTTAGCAGTCTCTGCTGGCCGTCTACAACCTCGCAGATACCATCGTTACGCCTGTATATAAATATAGTAGGTAAAGGAATACCTAATAGTATACTTTCGATTATCCCTGAAGCTTTTTTATTATTAATTACTTCTTGTCGTTGATAGGGAGGTCTTAATTGGTATTCATTATTAACCATTTTTAAAATAAGGTCTTCAACTGTTGTTGTTTCAGCTTCTTGCCTAGCCAGTCGCTGCTCTTTAAAATCGGAATCTTCATGAGTATTTTTCTTTCGGGAATTTCTTAAGTAGTCACTAAAGTTGATACCTGTTTTTAAATTAAAAAAGCTAGCTATTACTTTAAATCGTTCGGTGGTCGTTGATGAAAAACCTTTATCAGCACTGATAAATAAATTGATGTTTGATTTTATCTCTTTTGCTAATTCATCAATAAAGCTTGTAGTTAATATTGATTGTGACTCAATACCTTCATTTTCTACAACAGTTAAAGCCCAAAAAATGCATTGATATATTAACCATTCATTAACACCAATTTTTTCTTTCAATTGTTTTAAGGGGCTCATTTTATCTATTAATTTTTGAAGTTTTTCTTCTTGTAAATCATTTAAACTATTTTCTGAATTATCACTTTCAATAAATTCTTTGAATAAATGCTCATTAACATCAGAACGCTCAGAAGTACTTGCATAAATATTAATAGGAAAATATGCAATTACAATTAAATCTCGCAACTTATTCATAGTTTTGTCTTGGCTACGATTTTCTGGTTTTATTTTTAAAAATAGATCGTTAAAATCATCAACCCAATTATGTTCATTCTCAGAAATACTTCGTTTCATGAGGCTAGTAAAATTATCCATCTCATGACGAGCATTTTTTACTTCTACTTTTTTTAAAGGAGTAATACCCGTGTTATAGCGGCGAAATATTTCTTTGCTTATTTTATCTTCTAATCGTATTTGGGTGTCACTAACGTCATTTGGATTTTTACTTGAGAATTCAATGATTCTTAATGTGGTGTTATCAAATGCACGACGATATTTTTCATTTTTATCTGCTTTACCGTCACCATCGACTAGGTCTTCATACTTCTTACCGGATAAGTTTTTTAGTTTACTTAAACCATTTTTTCGAAGGGAAAACACTCCTGCTTTAAATCGTTCTATCGTTTCATACCTTTGACGACCATCGATAACCTCTAAAGTTTTCTTATCGTGAGCATGAATAAATAAGATTATAGGTGGAATCTCAACACCCAATAATATACTTTCAATAAAGAAGGTGGCTTTTTCTTCATTCCAAACGTAATTACGTTGATATGGAGCCTCATAATCTATTTTTTTACGACGAGAAGTTGATAAGGTATCAATGGATTGCGAAGTGGAACGAATGTGGAGGTTTTCTGCCATCTCAGTTTTGAATTGCTTGTTTATTTCCCGATTATTCGCCATATGAAAGCCTGTCCATTGATTGAAAGAATAAATTATAAAGTAATGGCATTATAACACTATTATTATTTTAATTGTTCCGTATTCGCACGTTACATAATGAAGATATCTCTTAACTAAAAGCCAAAACACTGTATCTAAGAAACCGGAGGGTAGACTGTAAATCATCATATTTATCGCGAAAAGACCGCAAAACGCAATTCGATATTAACTAATGACACATACGATTCATCTAAAAAACCTGAAATTTGCAAATACTAAGTATTTCACAACTAGTTAATAGTTAGTGCTGGAACAAAGGTATTAAAGTAAAAGTTTTAACTCAAACCTGAGTAGATCAGAGACTAAGTTTTAATCCGGCTATTTTCAACGTACTAACGCAGAGCTAGGTCAAGGTCAATCTGTATCGTTCCGATTCCAAATATTTTCAAACATATATTACCTCTATGAACCCACTCTCAGAGGATTAAAATAATGGCAGAAGTACAAGCAGTAAAAGATCTGGATAAGGTAAAATTAATTAGTCATTTATTAGAGCGACGTTATAGCAAGCAGATGGCAGACGTGTGGAATATAGGTTTAAATTTAGCATTGAGGATATCTGATTTATTATCAGTTAAATTTAATGATATCCATGACGATAGATTGTTAATTAAAGAATCAAAAACAGGCAAGCTCGCCAATATTCAACTTAATCAAAAAGCCTTAACCACAATTCAGCTGATACAAACTAAACATCCTTGTCATGTTTATTTGTTTCAATCCTACCGTAATCAGCAAGCTATCAACAAAACCCCTAAACCACTTACTAGACGCGCTGTATCAGAAGCCTTTGCGATGATAGGTAAAGAAGTTAATATTGCGCTAGGGACACACTCGATGCGTAAAACGCGAGGATACCACCTTTATCAAAACACTAAAGATATTGCCCGTGTGATGAAAATGCTTCGCCACTCATCTGAAGGTGTCACGCTGCGTTATATTGGTATTACCCAGGATGATGTTGATAAGGATTTTGTGGATTTAGAAATTTAGTCACGCTGTTTATTACTCTCCACCAGCATAAATAAACCAACTACCCAATTTATGATAATGGGTAGTTGAAACCCCTTTCACCCTCCAATTACCCCATCTGAAGTTCTCAAATCCCCATTTCACATCAGAAAGGAAGCTGACAACAACTGATGCCATGCATTAAATGAAGTATGCCAAGTTTGATTTAATGATATGCAATATTGATTATTATGATTTTATTCGGCTTATAGCTACTAGCATTACCGCCATATCTAGTGGTGTATTTTACAGAAAAAGCATGTTAAACCCATGAGTTAGATACATTTTTAATTCTTATCAGTTGCTTATGAAAACCAACAGCAATATTTATAAGTTACAGTGGCGTTGTTGACTAAATCAAGGAACCTTTCGTAAATCTTGTGATCCGATCATTACCTCGGATTTAAAAAGATTTATCTGATGGGTAATTCGAAGAACAAAGTCACAAACTATCCAGAGTATACTCGTGCGTTAACTCAACGTGGTTCAATTACATTTTGGGTAGACGAATCTGCCATAGAGGCATGGACTTGCACTAAACACCACAGAAAGCGTGGTCGAGGATTTCAACTCTCTGATGTCGATATTGAAACTGCGTAATGGTGAAAGGCGTGTTTTCGCTACCATTACGCTCGTTACAGGCTTTATCTATTCCGTTTTTTCTCTGATGAATGTGCCACTGCGTAGTCCCAATTATTCGAGCATAAGTAAACGAGCCAAAACAATTGGAACTGACTGCAATTAAGTTAAGATTATCCTATGTCGAACGGAACTCGTTAATTAATCTTCGCTAGTTTTGGCGTCATCGCAGGTTGTCTGAATAAATAGATCGAACCTATAACCATACACGAGCCCAACACTGTTGTTACTGTGATGGTGGTGCCGAAGGCCATATAATCAAATACCATCGTTAGAATAGGCACAAGGTAGAACAATACACTGACACTGCTGGCTGAATCTTTGGTCAGCATATACAGAAGTAACAAGACAGCACCTGTCGAGACCACGCCAATCATCCATGCAGCAGAAATTATAAACTGTGTTGTCCAATGTATTTCCCAGCCAACCGACGATGAAATAACCATAAAGATGCATGCAGCGATAGCATTTTGAACTAATGCTGATGCAATAGGATGAACTTGAATCTTTTTTTGATACACAGAGCCCGTAGTAATGGCCAATACCGCCGCAACAGCAAACAGCAGCCCTAAAAATGTAATGTGGCTAACATCTCTTGCTCCATATACAGCAATAATTAATCCTGCAAAACCTAATGTAAGCATAAGATAACTTTTTAATGAGAGATCTTCTTTACTAAAAAATGGTGTTAATAGGGGTTGTAACCCCAGTACCATAGCCACTATTCCAGGAGAAAGCTTATAATTAATGGCCAGAAAGTAACTACCTTGATAACACACCTGTAATAGCAAACCGGACAATAATAGTTTTATTAGAATAGGGAGCGGTAATTTGGCCAATGAAGTAAATTGTGATCCTCGCCAGAATATGGCAATGATGGTAATCAATACTAATGCACCAGTGGCCCGTAATGTAAGGAATGACCAGACCGATGCATCTTCTAATCCCATTTTCACGAAAATAGCGCCACTGCTCCACATGAGAAGAAAGAGTATTGGTGAGAGTTTATCTAGATTTAGCATCGCTCTATCCCCTATGTTATGCAGCCCAAGAATTAATAGTGAAGCGTTCGTTCATTTCACGGTGCTCGATTAGGTAGCGTTTCATTTGTTGGCTTTTAATGACAAGATCATCATCATTGGTACGTTTTGCCGCTTCAATCAACCAGTCATATGCTTCACGCACTGTTAGTTTGTGCGTGAAATGGAATTTTGACAACGTGAAAACAAGATCTCGGAATGTGTATTTGTTCATCAACCCGGACACGTTCGCGATGATTCGTTCTTTCGTTATTTCATTCATCGGTTCACGCGAAATATAAGTTGGCTGAGCTTCAAAGTCGATATCTGCATTTTGGTTGAAGATGACTCTTTCATCGATACCATGCTCTAAAACGAAGTCAAAGCATAAGAACATCCGGCTGTTAGTTGAAAAGTTAATGGCAGCATGGTCTATTGCTGCATCAAGAAACCATACTTCTCCCGGTTGCATTTGGAACACGCCACTTTCATCAGAGTGGAAAGATTCTAAGTTTTTTTCAATCGCGATAAATACGCGGTAGTAGCGAACATTTGTTTCTAGTTCTACAAAATCGCGGTGTGGCATTACCATACCATCAATCAAATTGCGTGCACGTACCATGCGAAGGTATTTAGAATTGAAGACTTCATTAATTAAACGCTGAATGGTTGGGCAATTATTCATGTATTCAGTTGGGACGCAAGTTTGTGCATCACGATACTGAGAATCTTCTGCAACACCTGAGGCATTATACAATGATAGGTTCTTCCAATATCCTTGTCCGAACTCATCGTATTCTTCTCTTTGCTTTGGAATGGCATTAAGAAAGTTGATTTCGTCTTCTAATTTACAGTCGTTTTTCCCATCGTTTTCAACTTCCGTGTTACTTGCAGGGGAATCATTATTTCCCCGTTGCTTTTCGATAAATTGGAAACGTGCTAAATCGATTTTACCAAGGATGTGCGAAGCCATAAATCTATACCTTTTTTGTTTTTATTTATTTTAAATTGAAGTATTTTTTTTCAACTGCTAAATTAGCATTGCAATTAGCATTACAAAAATTAATAATATTGATCAGTTAAATCACAAACATTGATACAACGGCGGAAATATGAACTTCGACACATCTCAGTTAAGATCATTTGTGACAGTGGCAGAGCTTAAGAGCTTTTCAAAATCTTCTGAGCGTTTGTGTCGAGTTCAATCTGCAATCAGCCAGCAGATTCAGAAGTTAGAAAAACAGCTAAATGCTATTTTGTTTATACGGAATCGCAACGGTGTGACGTTGACGGCTCAAGGGGAACGGTTACTGCCCTATGCAGTAAAAATGCTGTCTATCAATGACGAGGCGGTTTCGGCTTTATGCGAAAATCAACCAAAAGGTTGGTTACGTGTAGGCACGTCAGATACTTACGCCACCTGTTTTTTGAAAGACATACTGATGTCGTGTTCAGAGCGCTACCCTGGGTTACAAATTGAAGTACATTGTGGTTACAGCGAATCTATTTGGACTATGTATGAAAAAGGACAGTTAGATATAGTGCTGACACAATGTTGTCCAAGTAATATCAACAGTGAAACGTTACACGTAGAACCCTTACTGTGGATGTGCTCGCGTACGTCTGACGTTTATAAAAAGACACCCGTGCCGCTCGCTTTATTCTCTAAAGGTTGTGCTGATCGTGAAATAGCCTTAAATGGATTAGTACAAGTAGGAAAGGATTATACGATGGGTTTCCACAGCTCCAGCCATGCGGGTATTCTGGCTGCAGTATCATCGGGGTATTATGTTTCAGCAATACTGGCGAGTACCTCTAATCAAGATTTCAAAGTATTAACTGAAACCGATGGATTTCCCCCTTTGGGTAATTTAGAAATTTCGATGGCGTATAATGATCATGCTGATAACTCCCTTACTCAGATGTTTGCCTGCGTGGTTAGAGAGTATTTCCGTTGGTCCCGTAGTCGTAAACACCAGTTGAAAGTTGTTTAATTGGTGGCTATTTATTGTTTACAGTTAAACTCAAGTTTGAGAGGGCCACCAAATTTTAGAAGGCGTCTACATCCGCTTAAACATAAAGAAAAACAACCGCAATAGTATGGTCATAAGCCATCGCCCCAAATCAGGCATCATCGAGAATAACGGCCTTAACCTATTAATATTAACGTCAATAATAAAGCATTAATGGCCGACATTGCCGCGGCTAATTAATCAATCGAAAACAGCCACAGCTAAATTTTTGATTGCAGTTCTACCGCTGTTCTTATTAAGATAAAAAGATTTCTACTTTTCTATGATACCAGCTACAAATTGCCACTCTATACGTTCTGAAGGGGTGTTATTACATATTTGTAACGTCAGCGCACGCCATCGGTGAAGCGATGATGACGTTTGATCAGAGCGTTCACCCGCGGTAATACATAGATCGGAATTTCTTAGTGTAATACGGCCGTTAAGCCAGTTGAATAGTTGTAATGGCGCCGCTTGCAAAAAATTGGAATGCTCTCCGCAGTCTCTTGCCATTAGAGACGAACCAGGCAAAGCACGTGTATGAGGTGCGATCGCTGTAACGCATTTATCATATGCAGGTAAATATATTTGTCCGTTATTGAAAACCGACATAGCCTGATCTTTGTATAATCCAGACTTACAATTATGAGCGATAAGCGGTAAATCCAGTCTTTCGTACGGACTAAAGCCGATTACATCGATGCAAAAACCATCGCTAGGACGGTCTAAATTAGACTTTAACTTTATATTACCAACGGTGCCAGAGGCTGCTTCTTTCGCGGTGTCAGATTGTGCATAAGCGCTACTTGTCATAAGCACAGCAATTAAAGCTGTTATTACTGATTGTTTCATAATATCCCTATTCATATATCCAGATTTAGATTGTTGGCATTAATTTTTGCTTTATTTTCATGTTGTAGATAAATGCTGTCGTTTCAACGGTCGGTAAACAATTGGTAAGGTAATGACAATGCACTCACCCGATTTAGTCATTGCTTGCCCGTGTCTTTATAGCCAGAAGTCGCATTGGTATTTCAGCTGTTTTATTTTCGTGTTCAGACTATATTGCTGAACTCGCTGCTAATACGACATTTATGATTATATCGTCATTAATATTTTTACGATTGATATTTTTTACGGTTTAGCATGTTACAAATATATAAAGCTAAATCATAAGCATACACAACAAATATTAATAATTAATACTAACCGCGATGGAGAGTCACATGGGAAAGCAGTTTTCAGCGTTAACAGAGCAACATATTGAATTCATTGGCAAACAGCGCCTTTATTTTGTCGGCACTGCAGCTGATACTGGCAATGTAAACCTTTCACCTAAAGGTGGAGACTCCCTTCGAGTCATAGATACCAACACCCTTGCTTGGCTTAACCTGACTGGTAGTGGCAATGAGTCAGCTTCTCACGTGATAATAAATCCACGCATGACAGTCATGTTTTGCGCTTTTGAAGGGGCACCTTTGATCCTGCGTGCTTATGGCAATGCAAAAGTAATCCATCAAAAAGATCCTGAATGGGATAAATACTGCGCGCTATTCCCACACAGTGTTGCGGCCCGACAAATATTTATTTTAAATATCGAAATGGTTCAATCATCTTGTGGCAAGTCTGTACCTTACTTCAATTATAATGAAGATCGCGATGACTTAGCTAACTGGTCTACTAGTCAAGGTAAAGAGGGTATTGAAAAATATTGGATTAAAAAAAATCAGCAAAGTATTGATGGTTTTGAAACTGAAATAGTGGAACGAACAGGCATTGATATGAATGCTTAAAGCGGCCAGCGTGACGTAATATATCCAAATAACATTCAAGGAAAGAAGATGATGTCTACACGTATAACGCTTGAAATGTGGCGTGCATTTATATCGGTAGCAGAGAAAGGTAGTAGTGTCAAAGCAGCTAAAACGCTGAATAAAAGCCAATCGGCCATTTGTCATAGTATCAAAAAAATGGAGTCTATTTTAGGTAACGCTTTATTTACGATTGAAGGTCGACGTTCGGTATTAACGGAACTTGGTTGTAGCTTATTACCTAAAGCACAAAGACTGCAAAATAATGCCTTGCAAATAGAAATGCTCGCGAGAAAATATCAGGGGCATCTTATCAATGAATTAAATATTGCAGTGGACGTGTTACTGCCACACCCTTTTATTTGTGAAGTTATCGACCGTTTTAATTTAGTCTTTCCCAATGTATCCCTGCAGATCTATGAAACGTCATTGTCCGGTGCTAGCGCCCTACTTTCAACCGGTTCCGTATCTTTAGCTATCGCGAGTAATTTGCCCAAAAATATAATTTTAGAATCGTTAATGGAAATAGACATGCTATGCGTATGCTCATCAGAATCACCGTTAGCGACACAGACGGACGTCGAACAGGATGATTTAAAAGCGTACCGACACTTAATCATTCGTGATTCAGGTAATCAAGATTTTGACAGTGGTTGGCTAGGTTCGCATAACCGTTTAACAACCAGCAGTACCCTTATGGCCGAAAACTGTATCTTAAAAAACCTCGGGTTTGGTTGGTTACCCGAACATTTAGCCAGACCTCATCTAAACCAAGGTACCCTCGTGACGGTTGACCTCACTAAAGGTGCCAGCCGCATCGTCAGATTACAGATGGGCATGAATGCTGACTTAGCCCGCTCCGCTGAAGTAAATACCTTATTTGAACTCTTCAGTGCGCTTAAGGATGTCGATTTCAAATAATTAGTTCAGTTCCTACATATCAGCCCTTTCTTCACTCAATCATATCCTCCTCATTTTATGACTAGTTACTACCTGTTTTTTTCAATATATATATGTAAATAAACCCATTAATATTTATTTCATCACATATTTTTTTGAATTAATTACCTAAAAACATAAGGGAATGTTATGACAAAAGTACTCGTTATTTATTACTCAAGTTATGGTCATATAGAACTGATGGCAAATTCGATAGCGGAAGGGGCTATCTCTATTTCGGGGATGGAGGTAGACATAAAGCGTGTAGCCGAATTAATGCCTGATGATGTAGCAAAACAAGCCGGGATCAAATTAGAGCAACAGGCTCCTTATGCAAAACCTGAAGACTTGGCAAACTATGATGCGATAATCTTTGGCACACCCACACGATTCGGCAATATGGCGGCTCAAATGAGAAACTTCCTGGATCAAACTGGCGGGCTATGGTCCGAAGGTAAACTGATCGGGAAAATTGGCAGTGTATTTACCTCAACAGGTACTGGCGGTGGTAATGAAACCACGATTCAATCTTTTCATACCACCTTATTCCATCACGGCATGGTCGTCGTCGGTCTGCCATATTCAGCACCGGATTTAGGTGATATATCTGAAGTCAAAGGGGGATCGCCGTTAGGCGCCGCATGTATTGCTGGGCCTGATGGTTCTAGACAACCGTCCGACAAAGAAATGGCATTAGCCTTCTTTCAAGGCCAGCATGTCGCCAAACTAGCGCGTAAGTTAAGTGCATAAAAAGATTAATTTTATAAAAAACAAACATTAATAATGTTGTAAATATCCTTGAGGAAAACTAACTAATGTTCTCTTTTGACAGTAACAAAAAAGCTCACCTATTAATGGTGACATGGTCAATACTCATTGCAAGTTCATTTCCTGCTGCGTCGCTGATTGTCGGTAAAATTGATACGACAAGCATAACGGCTTTAAGGTTTATCATTAGTAGTTGTTTGTTTTTTATATTTATATCTATATCTTTTAAATTCAAAATTAAATTACCAAAAATAAAAGATTTCATATGCTACTCGACATTATCAGCTTGTTTAGTTTTTTATTTTTGGTCTCTATTTAAAGCATTAGAAACAACCACACCATTACATACCGGAATATTGTTCACCTCGGTGCCATTATTTACGGCGTTAATATCCAATCAGATTTTTAAAGTTAAAATATCCAAACATATTAAAACGGCTCTGCTTCTTGGTGCTGTTGGTGCGATATGGGCCGTTTTAAAAGGGGATATCGAGTTACTGTCTGCCTTTTCTTTTAATTCTGGCGATCAGACTTTTATATTTGGTTGTATAACCTTCGCATTTTATGGACCTTTTGTTAATTTTTCCAAGAAAAAAGGCATGTTAACGGCATCTTCTGCTGTAATCACATTTTGTGATAATGCTGATTGGTAGTATTGCATTGATAGCGATAGCGCTAATTGAACAGAAAGGCGAACTACAATGGGGCATACTTAACTATCAAGATTACTTAACTCTATTATACCTCTCAATCTTCACAACTATTATTACTTTTTGGCAAATACATATTGCACACAGATACTCGACGCGACTATTGTCATGTCTTACAGTTACCTAATACCAAGTATGGTATTGCTAATCGATATTTTCATCTATGGTAATGCTGCGCCTCCATCTGTATTCCTGGGCATCATGTTTACGTTCATCGCATTAATATTAATTAATCATGAATTTAAAATCCCGCGCTCTTTTAGTCACTCAAAATGAACGGTGTTGTTAATATAATCACTAATGATTAGCGATTTTATGCAATATTCAAACTAAGTTGTTAGATTTATACTAAAAAACTATTCAACCATACGGATGGGAAACAATATGCCTAAAATTAAAATAGAATTTTATCATGACGCAGTATGTGGGTGGTGTTACCTATTAAGCCCGCGCCTTAGGAACCTACTAAAAAATAAAAACATAGAAATTCAACAACGTTGCTTTGTATTGCAACGTAACGATGAAGAAATGGTGCAACGCTTTGGATCTTTAACATCCGCTAAATTCGAGATCTTAACCCATTGGGAATCATGCAAAGCTCAAGCCGATGATCCCAGTAGTATCAATATAGAAGGTATGCGAGCTACGTCATTTTCTTATCCTAGCGGTTACCTAGCAGCATTAGGGGCGAAAACAGCCGAGCTAATGGGTGACAGTAATACACATTGGGATTATTTCGATGAAATACAGCGCCAACATTTGCTGCTGAATTCGAATATTGCTGATACCGAGGTGATCATAGCAACAGCCAAAATAATAGGGTTAGATCCAATCGAGTTTAGCAATACGTTATTTAGTGACAAAGTGAAACAAGCCGTAGAAAAAGATATACGTCAGGCGAATAAGTTGGGGATCAGAACAATCCCCACCATAGTCATTAACGGTGAAAAAGTTATTTCTCAAGCATTGACTAATCAACAATTAGACGCGTTATTTAGTCAATAGCAGCACTTGAACAGCACTTTTGTATTTAAGCCATGGCTCATCATGTGGGTTTTATGATGAATAAATTGAAGTGAAAAAACGGCTTATAAAAGCCGTTTTATGTAGTCTTACTTAATGACTTACCCCTTCGCATAAACAAGATCATTCATAGTGATTAAATAATCTTATTTCGAATATGGACGACGACGATTTCAGCTATTATCACCACGGTAAAAATACTCACCAATACCATCGCTACTTTTTGCCATTCAAATAGGTTTTGTGCATCATTGAGAATAACCCCAATGCCACCAGCACCGACCAGACCTAATACCGCAGATTCACGGACATTAATATCCCAGCGGAATAGAATAATCGAGTAGAACGCTGGCATGACTTGTGGCCAGTAACCTTTAAGTAGAATACTCATCCATGATGCCCCCGTTGCTCTCAGTGCCTCAATCGGTCCGACATTCACTTCTGCCAGTGCTTCTGCTAAAAGTTTACCAACAAAACCAATACTACGGATGGCAATTGCCATGATACCAGCCAAAAGACCAGGACCAAACAGTGCAATAAACAGCAATGCCCAAACCAGTGAATTGACCGAGCGCGTCGCTACCAATAATACTTGAGCAATCCAGTTTAGCGTTTTATTCGGTGTAATATTAGGCGCATTAAGCAGCGCTAATGGAATCGCAAAGATCAGTGTAAATAAGGTGCCCAGTGTTGCAATATTCAATGTTTCGATCATGGCTTCATGAATAGACTCGGGATAAAAAGCATAATCCAATGGCATCATACGTTCAAACATATCGGCAAACTGAGCGGGAGCGTCATATAGAAACTCGGGAATAACCTCAACAGTTTGCCATGACCATACGATTGCCGAAACTAAGCATAAATAGATGGCAAAACGGGCGATACGCTCACTTGATGTAAAGCGTTGCCACTCTTTGTCAACATGAGACATATTGTCAACGTGAGGTATATTTTCTACATGAGACTTATTATTGATATGTGCAGCTGTCATTAGAAAACCCTCCTAACAATATTGGAAAGAAATTCACCAACTAAAATAAGCGCAATAATGGTGATTAAAATAGCAGAGACGAAATCATAATCAAAGCGTTGAAAAGCGGAGAATAATGTACCACCTAGCCCACCCGCACCGACAATCCCCACCATAGTGGAGTTACGTAGATTAGAATCAAGTTGATAGCTCGCAAAACCAATGAAACGAGTAAAAACTTGTGGTAATACGGCATATAAGATCACACAGGCAAAGCTGGCACCCGTGGCGCGAATAGCTTCAACGGATTTAAGCGAAATTTCTTCAATGGCTTCAGCAAACAGTTTGGCAATAAAGCCAATGGAAGCGAATACCAAGGTTAAGATCCCTGCGAGAGCCCCAAAACCGACCGCTTTTACAAATAGGATCGCGATGATCACGGGATGAAAAGAACGGCATAATGCGATAAAGCCACGAACAGGTGTTGAAACGATGGCTGGCATCATGTTACGCGCTGCCATCAGTCCAAGGAAAAGCGAAATTACAATACCAATTAAACTTGAGATAATTGCAATTTGTAGACTTTCCAGTAACCCACTGAATAATAAACCAGAGCGTGAAAAATTAGGTGGAAACATACGAGAAAGTAAACGCTCGCTTTCACTAAAACCAATCACTAGCCGTTCGAAAGTCAAACCTAAGGTTGATAAGCTATAAAACAGATAACCAATAATAGCCGCGATAATTAGCCTATTTGTCCACGATGCTTTAAATGGGTTTTCTCGGTTTGGGGACGTGTTTGGGGTTAATCCAGCCATGATTCACCTCCATAAATAACTTTAAGGTCTTCTTCTGTAATACCTTCGGGACTACCGTCGTAATGGACAGTACCATTACACATACCGATGATGCGTTTAGCATAACGTTTGGCCAAATTCACATCATGCATGTTAACCAATACAGGAATATTTTTTTGTTGTGCAAAGGTTTCCATTAACTCCATAATTTCAACGGCCGTTTTCGGATCGAGTGATGATGTTGGTTCATCAGCAAGTAAAATATATGGGTCTTGCATAATTGCTCGCGCGATGCCTACACGTTGTCTTTGTCCACCCGACAAGCTATCCGCACGTTGATTCGTAAACTCAGACAGTCCAACAAAATCTAATAATTCAAAGGCTTTATTAAGATCGGCTTGAGCGTAATTTCGTCGCCAAGCATTCCAAGCTGTCATATAACCAAGACGACCACTGAGTACATTCTCAATCACGGTTAATCTTTCAACCAGGTTATATTCTTGGAAAACCATACCGATATGACGACGCTGTTTGCGTAATGCTTTACCTTTTAGTTGGGTAAGGTCTACACCTTCAAAAATAATTTCACCTTTACTGGGATCGTTGAGGCGATTAATACAACGCAGTAGCGTACTTTTACCCGTACCTGAAGGACCAATGATAGCGATGATGCCAGGTTTGTCGATGTCGATATTAATACCTTTAAGAATGGGCTTACCGGCCACATATTCATGATAAAGGTTGTTGATCTTTATTCCGTCATAGCTTGCTACGGCCATAGTGCTGCTTCCTTGTCGAATTTTTGAATGATCTATGCCCTACCCGAGAGAGCATAGATTTTTCACTAGATTGATTTATTAGATATGAACTAACTGATTAAGTGATTAATCGATTAAGTACTTACTGAGTTTTGGCGAGTTTTGCTAACGCGGCCGCTTTTTTCTTAGCACGCTTGGCTGCGTCTTTTTCTGCTAACTTTTTCAGACCTGTTTTTGTATATGCAGTACCCGTTGCATGAGCGATATCACGGATCACCCCCCACTCTTCTTTATAAGTGATTGGCGCGAAACGGTCAGCACCTTTGAATGATGCTCTCATTTCGTCTGTGAAGCGGTAGCTATAGAAAGCTTCTTGGATTTTTTTAGCCAGTTCCGGTTTCAAGTTATGTGCGTAACCAAAAGCTGATGTAGGGAAACGTGGGCTACGATAAATAATTTTGAGTACCGAACCATCTACACGACCAGCGTCAACCATACGGTCGTATACATCGGAAGCCACAGGTGCAGCATCGTAATCACCGTTGAATACGCCAAGAATGGATTGGTCATGCTTACCTGAATAAAATACTTTGTAGTCGACGTCAGGGACCAGACCTTCAGCAGGGAAGAGAGCTCGGGGAGCTAAGTTACCTGAGTTCGATGATGCGGAAGTATGCGCCACTTTTTTACCTTTAAGATCAGCCATTGAGTTAATGCCGCTATCTTTACGTACAATCGTGATCAGATTGTAACCGTGGAAACCTTTCTCATCCCCTTTAACTGCAATGGGTACATAACCGGCGAGGTTTACTGCATAACCTGTTGGACCGGTAGAGAAACCTGCGACATGAAGGCGACCTGAACGCATCGCTTCAACTTGTGCAGAGTTTGAGTGTACGGTGTAGTAGATCACGCGTTTACCTGTGATTTTACTTAAATGCGCTTGAAAATCTGCAAATGCATCTTTATAAAGAGCGGGGTCTTCTACAGGTGTATAGGTAAAGACCAACGTACTTGGATCACTCCAGTCACTTGGGTCTTTGGGGGTGTCGGCAACTAAGTCCATATTTTCATCACAGTATCTATCGTCTAGTACGCCACGACTAGCACATTCACTTGCCATAGTGATGGAGGGGAATAATAGTGAACTAACGATTAACAATCCTTTAACGCAGATTTTCATATTCGAACCTTATTTTTACTATTGTTGGAATTAATTAACTATTTGCATAGTTTGTGCCAGCTTTAATACACTTACAAATCAATAGATTAAAATAAATACATGTCAGGGTGTCATACTTTGAGTCATCACTGTCCATATACTAAAGAGGTATATGGGTCATATATGTCCTATTTTTAATAGCAGACAAAATAAAAGAGCTCGAAAGCCCTTTTTTATCGTCTACAGTATATTAATAATGTTAAAATGGAGCCCTTGTTAACAATATTAATACTGCTTCGCTATTTTAAATTCATGCAGTTTGCATAATAGGTCACTGTTGCTGGCCAATCACTGAAAACACCAATTACACCAACATCCTGTGCTAATACATCAAGCATATTCATCGCGTCGCCATCATTATTGATACCTTCACTAACACTTTTATAATACCAACCTCCGCCTTGAGCCAGTGGTCCTGAACGTTCTAGTGTCCATGCGATGATGTCAAGATCAGCTTGTTTCGCCAGTTTGGCGTAGTTTGAAGGTACAAGGTTTTTCTTCTTATCTAAATCGACAAGTGCAAACAAAGGTGACGCGATAATATTTACGCCAGCATCTTTAAGTGCTTTCATATTGGCTTTCGATGCGACGAAATCTTTTTGTTCATAAACGCGATCATCGAGGTATACGGCTTGTTTACCAAAATTTGGATTATTTTTAATCCAGTATTTTACATCATTTAAATCAAATGACTGTAAATAGCTATCCGATGCTGAAATACCTGCGGCTTTTAGTTCATCAACTAATTTCTGTGCATACATTTCCTGAGTAAAGCCATTAAATGGCATAGCAACCGCGGTCGACTTAAGTTCTGGCGTTACTTTCACACCATGCGCTTTAAATAATGCAGCGCTTTCTGCATGGGTCATTAATGTACCATTTTGCGTATAAAGGTCCGTACGCCAGCCTGGAGTACCATTGATGTACTCTTCAACAGTCGTTGCTTTCGGATTTGAACCATCCATTTTACCTTTAAGCGTCTTAAATTCAGCCAGTGTAAAATCAGACGTTCGACATTCTGCTTTGGCATCTTCGCCTGTTGCAGGGTTTGCTGGTGTAAACGGTACAGCACACTTCTTAGCAAGTTCTGGTTTTGATAATACATTGGTTGTTGTGTGTAGATCGTTTTGTGAATGTCGACAAACAAGTTGTTTATCTTTAGTGAACGTCACATCACACTCAACCACACCGGCACCCATTTCAATGGCCGCAAGGTAAGACTCTTTGGTGTGTTCAGGGAACTGCATGGCAGCGCCACGGTGGCCAATAGAAAAGCTACTTCGTTGAAATGGCCCTTTACTGCATTGCTGTAATTGAGTTTTGAGGGCGCTATCATCCATATTATTGACTAAATATGCTGGACGAGGACCTAAATTAGCTGACTCATGAGCCCACACTGTGATTGAAGTTAACCCGAGTATGAGTGCGATTGAGCCCTTTAGTATTTGCTTCATCTTGTATTTCCTTTTAATAAGCAATGATCCATTTGGCTGATTAATTATTATTTCGGTGTTGGCTTATCCACTGTTATAAGTAATGTGAATAAGCACCTAATAATTATCAGTACCGGTGATACTAAATCACCTAATATGTAACTGCACTCATCATGCCAATTATTAATTTACTTATATAACAGCTTGTTACAGTTTAACTTTACGATGAAGTCTTATTCATGGGTCATTTGTGTCTCTGCTCTTTACTGTGTTTTGAAGTCTTCTTTATCAAGTTGGTGTTTCTTCATCTTTCGATATAGGGTTTTTCGAGGCAAATTGAGTTTGGCAGACACTTCGTTGATGTTACCAAACGTTTCGACAAGCGCTTCAGTCAATACGTCTCTTTCGTATTGTTCCATTAGCTTTTCGAAATCAAACTCATCAGAACACGATTCACTAATTGGCGTTTGTAAATCGAAACCATCTCCGACAATACCAAGTACAAAACGATCTGCAACATTACGTAATTCCCGTAAATTGCCTGGCCAATGATGGCGACACAGTTGCTGTATCTGTTCTGAGTAAATTGTGCATGGACGAGTTTTATATTTTTGACTTGCTTGAATAACGAAATGACGGAATAACAATTGGATGTCTTCTTTACGTTGCTGCAAAGAAGGAAGATGCAAGCTGGCCACATTAAGGCGATAAAAGAGATCAGCGCGGAATTCACCAGATTCGCTTAATTTGGCCAAATCAGCCTTACTTGCCGCAATAACAGTAATGTCGATATGAATAAGGGTATTACCACCGACACGTTCAATCACCCTTTCTTGGAGCACTCGCAATAGTTTAATTTGTATTGCAATGGGCATACTTTCGATTTCATCAAGAAACAAAGTACCACCATGGGCCTGTTCTAGTCGTCCGATGCGTTTTTTGTTAGCGCCGGTAAACGAGCCAGCTTCATGACCAAACAATTCACTTTCAATGATGCTTTCTGTCATCCCCCCGCAATTAATCGCGACAAAAGGTTGGTCTTTGCGGCGACTGAAGTTGTGTAAGGAACGGGCAATAATTTCTTTCCCTGTGCCTGTTTCGCCATTGATGATGGTATCAACACCTGTATGAGCAAGTACTAAGACTTGTTGGCGAATTTTCTCAATAACCTTTGATTGGCCAATAATGACAGATTCAATGGGAATTTCTGGCGAATCCTTGTCTGTTGATTGGGTCGTGCTGCTATGTTGGCACTGCGCTAATGCAAGGTTGAGTTTATCGATCAGCTCATCGGTATTAAGTGGTTTTTCCAAAAAATCGAACGCACCTAATTTCATAGCTTCAATGGCCATGGGAATATCACCGTGACCACTCATGAGTATGATCGGCACATTTGGTGATCGATGCTGAATCGAACTTAACAAGGTTAAACCATCGACCGATGGCATTCTCACATCGCACAAAACAACAGACTTGCTGTTTGGATTTAGTGATTTTAAGCCAAGATTGGGATCGATGAAACTACTGACATTAAAGCCTTCTAATTCCAACATTTCACTGACAGCCTCTACAACGTCCACTTCATCATCAATGAGTACAATGTGTTTTTCTAATGTCATGATTGTGCGCCTTGCTGTAGAGATACGATGAATTCTGAGCCTTGGTGTTGAATCGATTCTGCTCGAATAGAACCACCAAAATCTTTAATAATATTATAGGCAAGGGATAATCCGAGCCCGAGGCCTTTGCCAGATAGTTTACGCGTATAAAAAGGATCGAATATATGCGGTAGATCTTCAGCCAAAATACCGGAACCATTGTCTTTTACGGTAATTTCAATATTACCTAATCGTGTACTTGTTAACGTCGAACTGACTGTGATCGTGATTTGTGGTTCACAATGATGCTCAACCGCATCGATAGCGTTGCTAATGAGATTAACCAATACTTGTTCGAGACGAATGCTATTTGCACGCACCCAGTGTGAAGTCTGGTTTGAGTAATGAATGGTGACATTATGACGCTTGCTTTCAAATAATTCGATAGCATCTTGGATAATGCAATTGAGTTCAACGCTTTCTATTTTGCCATCACTTTTACGTGAAAATGCTTTGAGGTGACTGGTGATCGCGGAAGTTTTATCTAAAAGTAATTCTATTTTTTGCAAATTGATCAGCGCTTTATCAGTACGTGCTTGTTCTAACCAACGCTGAGCGCTGCGCACATGGCTATTTACTGCGGTGAGGGGCTGATTAATCTCATGAGTGATCCCGACACTGAGTTGACCGAGTGCGGCGAGTTTACCTGCCTGTACCAATTCATCTTGCGTGATCCGTAGTTTCTCTTCGGCTAAGGTGCGCTCTTCTACTTCCGCCTCTAATTTTCGGTTGGTCTGTTTAACTACCCTCGCTGTGGTTTGGAAAACTTTAAGATACTTTGCCATTTGGGTGACTTCATCATGGCCTCGAATGGATACCTCTGTATCTAAGTGGCCCGTTGAAATCGCAAACATATTGTCTTTTAGTTGAAGTAAGCGTTGGAGTATATTTTTGCGTACATAGAACCATGAAATGCCAGCTGCAGCCAACACACTAAATAACGATAACGATAATGATAAGCGTTGGTCATCCTCCAAGGATTGTTGTGCTGCTTTAATTGAGGTCTCAATAATTTGATTTACTTTAGCTGTATTGCTTTCTATTTGAACGGTGAGTTGGTTTAGGTGATCTCGGCTGTTTTGTAGAAAATATTGTTCTTGATAGCGGTGATCGAGCGCTTTATTTTTGAGCGCGTAAAGTTTGCCGGTACGTGATGTTAAATCATAGATAACCATGAGTTGTTGATCTAAATCGGGGTATTGCTGACGAGTATCACCATTGTCCCAGAGTTTCCACCAGGTCTCTCCAACTTGTTCTAATCGGTAACTGGTGTAGTCCAGTTCATTAAAACTGAAGTCATTGTAGAGTTTTTCAATGAGACCTAACTGATAATACAATAAGGATTTAAGTTGCGCGTATTGGACCTTATCTTTACTGTTTTCAGGTAATTGATCGAGAGATGCACTGGCCTCTTTTAACAATGGATAGAAACCTTCTAAAAGATTACGCAGTGCTTTATTGAGGTGCTGAGATTCAATTTTGCTTTGGAACAGTAAACTCAAACTGTTGCTGACTTGTGCAATGAAGTCTTTAAAATAGTCATGATATTCAGGAGACTGCATCATGATATTTTCCATACTCATAATAGCGTGTTCGATTTGTGCAATGGCGTGATTGCGTTCAATATTTGATTCAGCATCATTAAGCTGGGAAGAGGTGGTGATGATAATCCGCACCATATCATTCAAACGTGCGGCCTTATCTAAAGCAGGCATGTTTATTTCTTTTAATACCACCAGTCTTTGGTTCAAATCATTGAACGTGAAGGACAATGCAATAGATAGAAATAGTGTTGTCATAGATAGCATCGCGAATGCTAAAACTAACCTAAACTCAATACCTTTCCATTTGAACATAATTTGCCCTATTACAAGCTATTTATTATAGGGCAAATAAAGCGGCTCAATATTGCTGCCAATACCCTATTAAAAATAAAACCAGAATAAAGAGAAGTTACCATAACTTAGTCCTATAACACTAAGTTAACATCTAAAACTGTTAATAGAGCGGTATTTATAATGCTTATTTAAGTGTTTATGTATGAAGTCAGATGGTTGTTAGCGAGAATGAGCGCAGGAATTCAGGTACACTCCCTCACTTAACCCTATTCCCGCTTTAACCGAGTTTATTAATCCTATGTCTCATGTCCGTGCCACCCATGCTTCGCATATTGTACTACCCGAAAGTGTGATTGATAAGCCTACTGTATTCAGCTTTCTTATCAATCATTTCAAACAGATTGACGCGTCGGTATGGCAACAACGGATCATCGATGGCAAAGTGCATTGGCGTGATGGTCGCTTAATTACCCTAGATTGTGCGTTTATACCACGAGAGCGAGTCTATTATTACCGTGAGGTTGCGGTAGAAAAAAAGATCCCTTTTGCTGAAAAAATTATGTACGAAGATGACCACATTATTATTGCCTACAAGCCACATTTTTTAGCCGTGAGTCCTAGCGGTCAATTCGTTAATGAGTGTTTAGTTAACCGCCTAAGAATAAAAACCGGTATCGACACATTGGTAACAGCACATCGCCTTGACCGTGCGACAGCAGGCTTAATGCTGCTATCTAAGCACCCAGAGCAGCGCCACCTTTACCATGATTTGTTTAAGTATGCCAATATCACCAAGCATTACCAAGCCATTGCCCGATTAACACCCGAGTTATACCAACAACAGCAACAAGCTGAACTTGCGCTACCATTGCATTGGACTGTAAAAAATAAAATTGTCAAAGGCGAACCCAGTTTCACGATGAAAATTGCAGACGGTGAGGCGAATAGTCATTCTGAAATTGAATTGATTGCCACTAAAGGTGAATTCGGATTGTTTAGACTGTCTCCCATTACCGGGAAAACACACCAACTGCGCTTGCACATGAATAGTTTAGGCATGCCATTGGTAAACGACCGCTTATACCCAAAATTACTAGACCGGTGTGATGATAACTTTGCACAACCACTGCAGTTATTAGCACAACAGCTTGCGTTTACCGATCCGGTTACCGGTATTGAACACAACATAGTGACAGCCGCACTTGAGATTGATGCGCTCATTAATAGCAGCATCGATATTATCTGATCCGTTTATACCGCAACATTTAACTTTTTGCGCTATTCTAACTCAGTTTGATACTATCACAGGGCGACTAGTCTGCAGACCGACTGAAAACAGAAGGCCTGCACAGACATAGCGCAATTATTTAGGCTTTTTGACTGACTGTCATTTGCATAATACGATGCACAGCGAGCATGCTAAACACCGAAATAAGTAATGCTGGGACGATTGGATGGATCCCAAACATGGCTGGTTTCAACCATAACAACACTAAATAACTCACCAGGCCACTGACCATCGCCGCTAATGCCGCATTCCCCGCGATCTGCGGCCAATACAAGCCAGCGAGAATAGGCCATAAGAATACCGCCTGTAGCGCACCAAACGCAGCCAGGTTAAGCCACACAATCATGTCTGGCGGTTCGATAGCAAAATAAGTCGCAATTAAGGTAACCAATAACATCGCGACACGCGTCAAGGTAACCTGCTTATCTGCTGTTAATCTTGGATAACATCGTACAACACCATCTCGCACCAGGCTCACAGCCGACTGCAGTAACATTGAATCCACCGATGACATCACCGCCGCAATTGGAGCCGCCAACAATACACCAGCCCAGAACGGGTCAAACAAACCAGTAATTAATTTTGGCATGATCTCGTCAGGTACCGTTAAATCAGGATATAAAGCCCGACCTAATACACCACTCAAATGCGGGATCAGGGTCATTAAAAAGCTAATAATAGTTCCCCAGATCATCCCACGCTTTAAGGCATTGGTATCTTTGACTGCTAATAATCGCACCACAGTATGCGGTAAACCTAACGTACCAAAACAAATAAGCATCCAAAACGATAACATCATAGGCCAACCAAGCTGACCATCATTACCCTGTGGACTTAACAGTGTTGGTGATTGAGCACTGACATCTGCCATCAGTGCCGTTAATCCCCCTTGTGATAATAGCGTCAGGAAGATCACTAATACACCAACTATCATCAAAATACCTTGGAACGCATCGGTGATCACGACAGCGCGAAATCCACCAGTGAGTGTATAAGCCAGTACTGTGATCACAAATAACCCCAATCCCAGCTCATAACTAATGCCACTAACGCCAGAGAATAAGCGTGCGCCACCAATAAACTGTACCGATATCATAGCAATGAAGCCCACAACTAGACTCACTAATGCTAATTGGGTTAGCCAACTATTTTGATAGCGCGCATCAAGCCACTCGATCAGAGTCGCGTGCTCGGCTTTGCGTTGTGCCAATAACTTCGGCCCTAATACACCTAATGTTAGCATCGCAACTGGCACTTGGATCAGCGCCAGCCATACCCAGCCCAGTCCAATTTTATAGGCGGCGCCAGGTCCACCAATAAACGAACTTGCGCTGGTATAGGTCGCGACTAATGTCAGAGCCAATAAGGGGCCATTAAGAAAACGTCCACCAATAAAGAAACGTTTGGCTTTGTCTTGATATAAGTCCCCCGATTGTTTTTCTTGGCGGGCACTCCACCAACGTGTAACGAGTAGACTGGCAACAAGATAGATAAGAATAGGGATAAGATTAGTCATGATAAGTCGATTTAATCATTAAAATAAGGAAGAAGATAAGCAGTAAAGGGGCAAACAGGCAAGAAAACCAAAACCAAACAGGCAGTCCCCACCAATCACCTTGGTTTGCTAATAACAGCGGCCCAGCGCACCACAGCGCGAAATAACCGACTGTCAGTAACAAGGTTTTTTTTGAAATTGAGTGCATAGTTCAGCCTAAAATAAATATCGCGTAAAATATAGCGCATCGTTATCGAAACAAAACTCGAACTAGATAGATACACTATAAATGACAAGGTTTTAAGCTGAATTATATCGCGTTAAGGCTAGCACATCCAAATAATGTTTCATGGACATATTAAACTATCGTTTGGACTATACGACAAGTTCATCAAACGAGATTAATGTATGACTGATCGATGAATCAATATCATCAATGTAAACCCCGGCACCATAAGTCCAGCCCCATGCAGGAAAACGTTTACTGTAAGAGATCTTACGCACAGGATCGCCACCTATAAACAGCGGAAAACAATAACGGATGAAAGTACCGCCCGTTAATTTTTTGGCCTGCTCATGTATTGTCTGATAAGTAAAATCACCACTCGAGTCCTGCAGCATTTTTACATTGCCCTGCGCCTCGGCCACATCACCTAAAGAAGCAAGCAGGGTGTAGTTATCATCAAAGACAAAAATATAATTATCGTCGAGTAAAGAAAGGCGTTGTAAGGCATGTTGTTGAGCATTTTCGAGTGACAATACACCCGATTGATAATACAGATCGTAACGCTGGAAAATAGCTTCCGTTTTATCCATAATACTGATTAAACGAGATTTCCTTTCCGCCAGAATGTTGCCACGTAATATGGATAAATAGCCCAATGCAATACACGCTAACACCATAAAACTGAATGCGACGTACGGGATGATTTGATAGGAAACAGAATAACGACGGCACATGATAGCCTCAACAAAATAACAAAATAACAAAATAACAAAATAACTTTTCAGCATACTAACACAAAAAACCATAAGCGACTGTAAACAATAGTAAAAACAAGGGTTCATAACGAACTTATGAAAGCGTTATATTATCTATTGAGCCTATTGTGTATATTTACAGCATTATAAAATCACCACAATGGCATTATTCGAGGAGGGAAATTAACGATAAGTCGACAGCTACAGCCTATCGTTAATCATTCACTAGCAACGCTGCTTATTTAGCTACAATTTCATAGCTCGACGTGATTTCAGCTGCCTTTTCTAGCATTTTAGCCACAGAGCAATATTTTTCCATTGATAGCTCAACTGCACGTTTTACTTTTTTCTCATTAAGGTCAGTGCCAGAGATGATAAAATGTGCGTTAATTTTAGTGAACACCCGTGGTGGTTCAGGCGCTCGTTCACTCGTTAAATCAACCTCACAACCAAGGATGTTTTGACGGCCTGTTTTTAAAATATCGACAACATCAATAGAGCTACATGCACCCATCCCCATCAGCACAACTTCCATTGGACTTGCAGCAATACCATTACGGTCACCATCCATAAGAATACCGTGACCCGTTTCTGACGTGCCCATCAGTTGCATTTTGTCGATCCACTTCACATTTGCTTTCATAAAATACCTCGTTAATGTCTAATTTCAAGGTATTGAACAATATTTAATATCACAAAAGCAATAAAATACTGTTCCATATCCCAAATATAGTTAAAAGTTGCAAATAAACAGCAAGTCAATATTCAAAAAATGATATATTCACGTTGATATTGAACAGAAATCAACTCAGTTCTTGCTTATTAGTGTTATTGTCTCTTATGCTATCAAGTCAGTAATAATAATAAAATTAAAATATCGCAATACGGACATAATTTGCGATTATAATAACTTACAGAGGAATACCCATGGTTGTTATCGGCAAGCCACAGTCTGACCCTACTTTAGAATGGTTTTTATCTCACTGTCATATTCACAAGTACCCTTCAAAAAGTACACTGATCCATGCAGGAGAAAAAGCGGAAACTTTATATTTTATCGTTAAAGGCTCTGTGGCAGTTCTAATTAAGGATGAAGAAGGTAAAGAAATGATCCTTTCTTATCTGAATCAAGGTGACTTCATGGGTGAACTAGGCCTATTTGAAGATACTGAAGAGCCTATACGTAGCGCATGGATCCGTGCTAAATCACCATGTGAAGTAGCAGAAATTTCATATAAGAAATTCCGTCAATTAATCCAAGTTAACCCTGAAATCCTAATGCGTTTATCAGGTCAAATGGCTGAACGTCTACAGATTACAAGTCAAAAAGTTGGTGATCTAGCATTCCTAGACGTAACTGGCCGTATTGCACAAACGCTATTAAGCTTAGCAAAACAGCCTGACGCAATGACTCACCCAGACGGCATGCAAATTAAAATTACTCGTCAAGAAATTGGTCAAATCGTTGGTTGTTCACGTGAGACTGTTGGTCGTATCTTGAAGATGCTTGAAGAGCAAGAGCTGATCTCAGCTCATGGTAAAACGATTGTGGTATTTGGCACACGCTAATTCAATCATTTTATTGAGCTAATAAAACGGCGTCTGACATGTTACTCACAAGTCAGACGCCGTTTTTATTAACTGCTGTTTATGCGTTAGCTAATGTTGTTATTTATGCAATCGTTTAATTAATACTGACGTATCACTACGCTGCTCACCAGCATGTTGTAATTCGGCATAAAACCCATCGACTAATTTCGCGATAGGCACTAACGAGCCATTACGCTCGGCTTCTTCAAAACAAATCGCCAGATCTTTGCGCATCCAATCAATCGCAAAACCAAAATCAAATTTCCCTTCCGCCATCGTTAAGGTGCGATTTTCTAATTGCCAAGATTGAGCGGCACCATTACGTAATACATCCAGTACGATATGCTCATCTAATCCGGCATTTTTAGCAAAGTTTACGCCCTCGGCTAGACCTTGCACCAAACCCGCGATGCATAACTGATTAACCATTTTACATTTTTGCCCCGCACCAACATCACCGACCAAAGTCACTTTCTTCGCCATTATATCCAGCACAGGTAAAACACGCTCGTATGCGTTGGCTGCGCCGCCCGTCATAATGGTGAGCTGTGCATTTTCGGCACCCGCTTGCCCGCCTGAAACTGGCGCATCCAGAAAATGAATATCTGATTTTGCACAGGCAGCAGATAATTCTTCGGCTAATAATGCGGATGTGGTTGTATGATCGATCAATATTGCATTGGCTTTCATTGCCGACAATACACCATCGTCACCGTAAACAACGCTGCGCACGTCATCATCATTACCCACACACATAAGCACTAAATCCGCATTAAGTGCAGCGAGATGTGGCGTAGAGGCACGTTTACCACTATATTTTTCGACCCAAGTGACGGCTTTCGTCTCGGTACGGTTAAATACCACGACATCATGTCCAGCATTTTGCAGATGACCCGCCATTGGATAACCCATGACACCTAAACCAATAAATGCTATTTTCATTTTAGTCCTCTTTATGCCATGTCACTTTAGATTCAATTCACGGTTACGCCGCTAACCACTTTTCGATAGCTTGGCTCAGTTTTTTCATTCCTGCATGAATATCATCTTCAGGGATATTAAGTGCTGGGGTAAAACGTAATACATTAGCGCCAGCCACTAATATTAATAGCCCATGTTGAGCCGCTTGATTCATGATCGCGATGGCTTGACCTTGATATTGTTCTTTTAACTCAGCCCCTAATAATAAACCGTCACCTCGAATGTCAGAGAAAATAGCATATTGGTTATTTATCTGCGCTAAAGCTTCTTTAAACATGGCTGACTTTACACTAACTTGCGCTAAAAAATCATCATTATTGATCGTATCAACGACAACCTCCGCAACACTACAAGCCAGTGGATTACCGCCATAAGTACTACCATGGGTTCCCACACTCAGACTCTTCGCAATATTACCTGTCGTTAGCATCGCAGCAATAGGAAAACCAGCCCCAAGCCCTTTTGCCGAGGTTAAAATATCAGGTTTGATATCAGTATGTTGATAAGCATAAAACGTCCCCGTACGGCCAACCCCCGTTTGCACTTCATCAAATATCAGCAGCGCATTGTATTTATCACACAGTGCCCGAATGCCTATCAAAAATTGCTGATTAGCCGCATTAATACCACCTTCTCCTTGCAAAGGTTCCATCATGACTGCACAGGTTTTATCACTCATTAATGCTTCAACTGCTGCCAAATCATTAAAATCCACATGGTCAATAGCACCGGGTTTAGGACCAAAACCATCAGAATAAGACGATTGACCACCAACGGTCACCGTAAAGAAAGTTCTGCCGTGGAAGCCTTTATTAAAGGCGATGATCTGATCTTTGCCCTCACCAAATTTATCGAGTGCATAACGACGCGCTAACTTTAACGCCGCTTCATTGGCTTCGGCACCAGAATTAGCAAAGAACACTTTATCTGCAAACGTCGCCTTAGTCAGTTTGTTGGCTAGCCTTAATGCTGGTTCATTCGTGAGTAGATTACTTACGTGCCATAATTTCTGGCTTTGTTGTTGCAAGGTAGCAACTAAAGGAGGGTAACAATGGCCCAAACAACTGACGGCAATACCAGCAGCAAAATCAATGTATTCATTATCAGCTTGATCCCAAACACGTGAGCCTTGGCCTCGCACAGGGATCATTGCTGCCGGCGCATAATTTGGCACCATTACGTTATCAAAATCTTTCCGAGTCACAGCCATTACGTTATTGGTCATAGTCCTTCCCTCTCAGCAAACATCAATGTTTAAATAGTAAAACGCCAGCTATTGACGAATATATATTCAATAATTATAGATATTTAGTCACAGGTCAAGTTCAATATAGCGTTCTATTACAGAAATCTATGAATTATTGATAAGAAAATTATTTAATAGCTCTTTGCCTTGCTCAGTCAGGATACTTTCAGGGTGAAATTGTACACCTTCGAGCGCGAGCTCTTTATGTTTAAACGCCATTATCTCATCAAACTCGCCATCATTAATTTCAGTCCAAGCGGTGATCTCAAATTCGTCATTAAGTGTCGAGGTTTCAACAATTAATGAGTGATAGCGAGTGACGGTTAACGGATCCTTTAATCCAGTAAAAACCCCCTTACCTTTATGCCGTATCTTTGATGTTTTACCATGCATCACTTTTTTGGCTTTAATGACATTGGCACCGAATACTTGAGCGATTGACTGATGACCCAGACACACTCCTAAAATGGGTATTTTACCTGCAAACTGTTGAATAACAGATAATGAAATACCGGCATCACTTGGTGTACATGGACCAGGTGAAATAACCAGATAATCAGGAGATAGCGACGCTATTTGCGCCAGTGAAATTTCGTCATTACGTTTAACAACAACATCTTGTCCAAGTTCAGAGAAATATTGGAATAAATTAAACGTAAAACTATCGTAATTATCGATAATAAGTAACATGGAAGATTAAAATTCTAATGAGGAAACTGGATGAATAATATCATAGCTAGAAATTGGTTTCTAATAATGACTCTTGGTAAGATAAACATACCAGTTCAGTATCGATGATGTTTAAAGCAGTAAACGAAAAAGCTCAGCAAATGCTGAGCTTTTATAATTTTACCAAATGTTAAATCTAGTTATTTAACCGATACAAACTCAGGGTAAGCATCGATACCACAGTCAGCCATATCCATACCCGTGATCTCTTCTTCTTCAGTAACACGAATACCCATTGTTGCTTTCAGAACAGCCCACACTAAGATACTTGCTCCGAATACCCAAGCGAAGATAATAGCAGCGCCATATAGCTGAGCACCAAATGTTGCATCTGCATTGCTAAATGGAACAACCATTAAGCCAAATAGACCACACACACCATGTACCGAGATAGCACCAACAGGATCATCAATCTTCACTTTATCCAATGCAACGATACTAAATACAACTAACACACCGCCTAATGCACCTAATAATGTCGCAAATGCTGGAGCTGGACTGAGTGGGTCAGCGGTAATCGTGACCAAACCAGCTAATGCACCATTAAGAATCATCGTTAAGTCTGCTTTGCCCCACAAGGCTTTAGTAACTAGCAATGCAGCTACAGCACCCGCAGCCGCAGCCGCATTCGTGTTCAGGAAGATTTTACCAACGGCCGTTGCGTTTTCCACATCTGACAGCATTAGCTGTGAACCACCGTTAAAACCAAACCAACCCATCCATAAGATAAATGCACCTAAGGTTGCTAATGGCATATTTGAACCAGGAATTGGATGTACTTCGCCATTTTTACCATACTTACCTTTACGGGCACCAAGTAATAAAACACCAGCAAATGCAGCAGAGGCACCAGCCATATGTACAATACCTGAACCGGCGAAATCAGAGAAACCAGCTTCAGCTAAGAAACCACCACCCCAAGTCCAATAACCTTCAATCGGATAGATCACGCCAGTTAAAACAACAGTAAAAGCAAGGAAGGCCCATAATTTCATACGTTCGGCAACCGCACCAGATACAATCGACATTGCCGTTGCAACGAATACAACTTGAAAGAAGAAATCTGATTCTAATGAATGATCAGCGCCTTCAGATTGTGTACCAATTAAAGAACCAAATGATGGAATAATTCCGCCTTCAGCATTACCAATATACATGATGTTATAACCGACTAATAAAAACATGATACAGGCGATAGAATAAAGCACGATGTTCTTTGTCAAAATTTCAGTGGTATTCTTAGATCTAACGAGGCCTGCTTCTAGCATGGCAAAACCTGCCGCCATCCACATCACCAGTACACCTGACATTAAAAAGTAAAAAGTATCGAGTGCAAAACGCAGCTCAGTAACTGTAGTTGTTAACTCTTGCATAATTATTCCCTTAAATTGCTTCTGAGTCCATTTCGCCCGTACGGATACGCACAACTTGTTTTAAATCGTAGACAAAAATCTTACCATCACCAATTTTACCTGTGTAAGCAGCACTACTAATAGCTTCAATGAGGCGATCAACATTTTCACTCTGCGTTGCAATTTCTAACTTAACTTTTGGTAAGAAATCAACTTGATATTCTGCACCACGATACAATTCGGTATGACCTTTTTGACGACCAAAGCCTTTAACTTCAGTCACTGTTAATCCTTCAACACCGAAATCGGCTACAGCTTCACGAACATCATCGAGTTTAAATGGCTTAATGATTGCGCTTATTAGCTTCATAAAGAGCTCCTTGCATAAGTATATGGAATATCTATATGATTAAACTTAATTCAACCTCCGTGCCAACAATTCAAATGCTACAAATTCAACAACTTATACAAACCACTCACTTTCCCCTGGCGCCATAAGCACCAAAACAGTGCGGCCATTCTGTTATTCCCCCCAATTCAGTGCAGTTGTTAACTCAATATTAACGTACTGTTAATTTGAGATCGTAATCCCAATTTTAATAACTTCTTATATCTTAAAATAGCGTAAGACATTAACTAATTTTAATTGTTAATGATTAATACTTACGGGGTATCCATCAGTCTGAATAACTAGATTTCTTAATAATCTATTTAAAATAAACTTAATCGATATATAAACACCGCCAAAAAAATATGACACCGCGTTGCGTACCATAATTAAATTGGTACTTTTTATGATCAATAATAATGATAATGTGCTTCCAACCTGAGTAGCTAAAACGGATTTGTTACTTTAAATCTACAATCATGGAAGAAATACAATGAAGAGATTACTACTGGTAACACTATTATCAACGCTAACAGCTTGCGGCTCTGAGGATGTATTTGATAATGACGATAAGGATGAGCAAACAAATGCGATATCGTCCGTGAGTTTCTCAGCTACACCCTATGATATAAACTCACCAATTTATAATTTCAGTTCCGTTTATACCGTAAATGATATTGAACAATCCACAAACGACATTATTTTTAACTGGTCAGTAAACTTAGAAGGTGAAGGTCAAATAACCTCACTCTATCCCGAAGAAGCGCCTCAGTATGAGTTTAAAGAAGCCGCTACCTACAAGATTAAATTAACTGTAGAAGATCATTCTGGTGAAACTTTAGCTCAATTCTCAACAGAGATAGCAATCAGCGCAGAAGATATAGCAACGCAACCCACATCACCAAATGCTGTGATAGACATAACAGATAGAACAACCACAATATATACGTTTAATAGTCATTCTTCGAACTATAGTGAAAGTGCTTTATCTCAAATTAACTGGGTCATCGAAGGCCAAGAGTTGTCAGGACCTGATGTCACTCACAATTTTAGTGAGACAGGTGAACATATTGTTCATTTAAAAGTTACAGCCGAAGATAATAGCCAAGCAACGACAGCAACGACTGTTTACGTTGTTGATGAAATAACAACTCCAACTGCAGAGTTAAACTACACAAAGGATAAGTTAGTTGTAAGCTTCGATGCGAGCGAAAGTTCCAACCAAAGCAGCGATATCTCGTCTTATCATTGGGATTTTGGTAATGGAGAATCAGCAACGGGGATTACGGCCTCTGCAACTTACCCATCAGAAGGCCCTTACAACGTAGTTTTAACTGTGGTGAGTAAAGAAGGTGTAACAAATACAAAAACAGAAACAATTGATGTTTACGAAGAAGGCTCTTACGTGACTTGTGATGTATTAACGTCCTCTAGCTGGTTGTATAAAAAAACAGATGAACGTCAGTGCTTTAGTGCTTCACCAATTACAAGCCGTGCAGCGGCAGAAGCTTGGTGTGGAGCGAGAATTCAACAATACATCGATGATTTATCATTCCTTAGAAAACCAACATTAACTTGGCAGATAAGACAACAAGGTAATAATGAGTGCTAAGTTAGCGAATAGTACCGACGTAAAATTAAATGTTTAGTGTTTATCTGAAAGCCTGAATCAATAGTTCAGGCTTTCGTTGTTTGTTGGCAAAGAGAAAGCGAATGGCTTTCTATAGACCATAACCCGCGCCCCCGGCGTGACAGGCCGCCTTTTTTGGTAAACAGTCTAACCAACTGAACTACCACTCCTCACAATCTGTATTTTTGTATCCTGAATTTCAGGCACAAAAAAAGCCTGAATCTTTCGATTCAGGCTTTCGTTGTTTGTTGGCGGAGTGGACGGGACTCGAACCCGCG
>NZ_JABSQR010000045.1 GCF_013215705.1 Moritella sp.
CTTGTGGCCATGTGTATGGATCAAATGGAACTGACAACTTTCAGCGGAAATGCCCAAACTGTCAAAATGGTATGCCTGGTATTAAGTATTAGATAGGTGATGATAAGTTGATGCGTGGTCAGTTTGTGGATGTTGAATATTTTATTTTTTGTTTTTCAGTTACTTAAGTTAATAAAAAAGGCTCCCTAAGGAGCCTTAAACACGTTTATCAGGATTTTAGACTAAGAGCTTAGCTGCTTAGATTGAATCGCTGTCAGCGCGATTGTGTAAACGATGTCGTCTACTAATGCACCACGTGATAAATCATTTACTGGTTTACGCATGCCTTGCAGCATTGGACCAATAGAGATTAGGTTTGCAGAACGCTGTACCGCTTTGTAAGTTGTGTTACCAGTATTAAGATCTGGGAATACAAATACAGTTGCTTTACCAGCAACAGGGCTGTTTGGCGCTTTGCTTTTCGCAACATTTTCCATGATAGCAGCATCGTACTGTAATGGACCGTCGATGATTAAATCAGGGCGACGTTCTTGTGCGATCTTAGTTGCTTCACGTACTTTATCTACATCACTACCTTGGCCAGATGAACCAGTTGAGTAAGAGATCATTGCAACGCGAGGATCAATACCGAATGCTTTAGCAGAATCAGCAGATTGAATCGCGATGTCAGCTAGTTGAGACGCATTTGGATCTGGGTTAATTGCACAATCACCGTACACTAACACTTGATCAGGTAGCAACATGAAGAAGATTGAAGACACTAGGTTTGAACCCGGTGCTGTTTTGATCAACTGCAGTGCTGGACGGATTGTGTTTGCTGTCGTGTGCACGGCACCAGATACAAGACCATCAACTTCAGACTGTTCTAACATCATAGTCGCAAGCACAACGTTATCTTCTAGTTGTTCACGTGCTACTACTTCTGTCAGGCCTTTGGCTTTACGGAGTTCAACCATAGGGGCAACATATTTTTCACGACATGTTATTGGATCTACGATTTCAACGCCGCTAGACAAAGTGATACCTTGGCTTTCTGCAACACGTTTAATCTCAGCTGGGTTACCAAGCAGTACTGGTGTCGCGATTCCGCGTTCAGCACAGATATTAGCCGCTTCAATTGTACGTGGCTCTTCACCTTCAGGTAGTACAACACGTTTCTTCGCTTTACGCGCTAATTCAGTTAACTGGTAACGGAATGCAGGTGGCGATAGACGACGAGTACGTTTAGTGCCAACCGTTAACGTTTCAATCCATTGCTTGTCGATGTGACTTGCGATGTATTCTTGAACTGCTTCGATGCGTGGTTTGTCATCTGCAGGGATATCAAGATTGAAGTTTTGAAGCGTTAATGCAGTCTGCCAAGTATTTGTTGGCGTTAGCATGATTGGTAGACCTGTAGCCATTGCTTGACTACAAAGTTTTAATACACTTGCGTCTGGACGTACATCACCTGTTAGTAGCAATGCGCCAATTTTAACGCCGTTCATTGCTGCAAGACATGCCGCAACGATAACGTCTGCACGATCGCCAGAAGTAACTAATAAGCCACCTGGACGGAAGTGCTCAAGCATGTTTGGAATAGAGCGTGCGCAGAACGTGATACCCACTAGACGACGTTCTTCGATGTCGCCTTCGTTTAGGATTTCAGCATTTAAGTGCTTAGCCAGATCTTTTGCACGAGGTGCAATCAGTTCTGCATTCCAAGGAATACAACCAAGGATCGGCATTGGGCTTTTGCCAAATACTTGTAGCACTTCTAGGTTATGGCTAGCATTACCTGCGTTTGCTTCAAACATTTCAGCCAGATCTGGACGGTTACGACCCGCTTCATCAAGTGGTGCGCCAACTTTGTTGATCACACAGCCAATGATGCGTTTGTTTTTGCTGCCACCGAAGTTTGAGCAAGCGATCTCTAAACGATCTTTTAGCTGTTCTGATGAATCTGTGCCTGGGTTAGTCACAAAGATCATTTCAGCATCAAGTGCTTTAGCGATGTTGTAGTTTACACTGTTAGCAAAAGGTTGTTTTGCTGTTGGTACTAGACCTTCAACAACAACGATTTCAGCATCAACCATGTGCGATTCAAAACGCTCAACGATATCTTCAAGCAGTACGTCAGTTTTACCAGCACCGATTAATTTTTCAGCGTGCGATAAAGTGAACGGTGTTGCAGGTGATACATTTGTTCCTTGACGGATAATTTCAGTTGATAACTCAGGACCTTTTTCGCCTTGGCGAGGTTGAGCAACAGGTTTGAAAAAGTTAACGTTTAGGCCGTTGCGTTCAAACGCACGAACCATACCTAGACTAACTGAAGTTACGCCTACGCCTGCGCCAACTGGGATAAGCATTATAGTGCGAGCCACTAGCGTCACCTTATATTGGGATTGAGAAGAGAGAAAGGTGCGTTTACACCTTCCTTATTTTAAAATTAAACTGATTTAGCTAATAGCCGAACTAGATTAGGCTTACTGCGTCTTGTGCAATAACAAGTTCTTCATTAGTAGAAATAACCATAGCTTTAATTTTACTATTTGCTGTAGTGATTGTACCTTCAGAACCAAAACGAGCCGCTGTATTTGCCGCTTCGTCAACTTCGATACCGAAGATAGAAAGTTGTTTTAATACAATTGAACGGATTACATCAGAGTTTTCACCAATACCACCAGTAAATACGATAGCGTCGATACGGCCTAAAGCAGCTGCGTATGAAGCGATGTATTTAGCTAGACGGTAGCAAGAAAGTTCCATTGCGCGAACTGCGCCAACTTGACCTTCTGCATAGCCATCTTCGATAGCACGGCAATCGCTAGAAATTTCAGAAATACCTAATAAACCACTTTCGTTGTTAAGCATGCTGTTAACTTCTGCAAGCGTGTAGTTACACTGTGTAACTAGGTGGTTGATGATGCTTGGGTCAAGATCACCACTACGCGTACCCATCACTAGTCCTTCAAGCGGAGTCATACCCATGCTTGTGTCTACTGATTTACCGTTTTTAATTGCACAGATTGATGCGCCGTTACCTAGGTGGCAGTTGATGATGTTAGTTTCTTCAACTTTTTGACCTAGCAGAGCAGCTGCTTCACGGCCGATGAATAGGTGGCTAGTACCGTGCATGCCGTAACGACGGATACCATTTTCACGGTATAGTTTGTACGGAAGTGCGTATAGGTATGCTTTTTCAGGCATAGTCTGGTGGAATGCAGTATCAAAAACAGCAACTTGAGGAAGTGCTGGGAATGCAACTTGTGCAGCACGGATACCGATAAGGTGAGCCGGATTATGAAGCGGTGCTAGTGCTGCGCAGTCTTCGATACCTTGCATTACAGCATCATCAATGATTACTGATGAAGTGAATTTTTCACCGCCGTGTACAACACGATGACCGATCGCAACAATAGCGTCGCTCATTGCTTGCTGTTCTTTTAGAATGTTATTTACGATGTATGCTACAGCTTCTTTGTGAGAAGCGAATGCGCCTAGATCGGCAGTGCCTTTATTGCCGTCAAGTTTCCACTTGATGCGTGCGTTTTCTAAATTAAAGCATTCTGCAAGACCGGATAATTTTTCATCACCAGATACTGAGTCAAGAACTGCGAATTTAAGAGAAGAACTACCACAGTTTAGAACTAGAACGAGTTTATTCATGCGTAAAAACCTATTATGAAATAATCAATAAAATAACTGATAACAATCCTAGCGATATTGGCTTAGGTATCGTATCTTTATTAAAGCAGAGATATTGTCTGTGCTTAGTAAATTGGCTGACACTGTCATTTTTACGTACGATGTCGTAGTTGATACGACGAATGTTCGTTACTAAGTATCCATCTTAAAGAAATGACAATTTTCTAAAAATGTGAGTTATGTCACTCACATTTTACCTAAAAGTGTTAACTGGTGCATAGTTTACTTGCTATGGGGTGATATCTCAAAGTATATTTGTAATAAAGTTGATCTAAACCATTAACGTAACATTGATATACTATTTTACCTGCACCATGACATAGTGTATGGTTTGAACTATAGTAAATTTGTCTTTTGACAGGAGGATGCTGATGAGTGTATTTAAAAATACCTTATATAAAGGTCAACATTATATGCAGCGCTGGCCGATGAAAAAAGAACTGGCTGCGCGTTTTCCTGAAAATAGAGTTATTGCGGCTACTAAGCTTGGCTTTAAGACGATGCCGCCATTAGCCATTTTAACCGTGATGATGCAGTATTTATATGGTGACATGCAGCAATTACCCGCCAGTATTGCGATTGCATTATTATTTATTACACTGCCAATGCAAGGTTTGTTCTGGTTAGGTAAACGTTCTGGCGAGTTATTACCGGTGTCATTAGCAAGTTGGTATCATGAACTTTATCAAGGGTTAGTTACGCAAGGTTGTGAACTTGAACCAGCCAAAAAAAATCCGCATTACAGTGAATTGGCGGATATTTTAGGAAGTGCATTTAAGCGTATGGATAAGGCTTTCACGGTTAAGTAATCGACGATTTATTACTGAGACGTTGGCTTACATAGGCACAAAAAATACCGATATGGTTAATATCGGTATTTTTTTGTCTTTTAAATGAGCCAGCTATGCGTATGCGCTGCGAAAGCGTTATGCTGTACGCTTATAAAGGGTGATGTTAAAGTCCAGCGTTAACGTTAAATCGGTGGCGTATAATTGCGCTTTTTGCTCGTCACTCATCTTCCAAGCCAGCGGCGTCATTTCCAGTAGGTTTTTACTGTCTTTGGCTTGTGTCAGTGTGATCTCTTGTGTCAAACGTTGTTGTTCAACTACCTCAAACCCTGCAATTGGTTCGATGCTCATGTCATGCTTTTCAGGGGTTTGATAAATTTTCTGTTTCAATTCAAACAAATGTTCGGCAGCAGGCGTCACGGTAAGCAAGTAACCGCCGACTTTTATAATACGAGCTAATTCAGCATCTTGTGATGGCGCATAAATACGGATCACTAAATCTTGGCTGGCATCGGCGAATGGGGTGTTGTAAGCACTGGCCACACAAAAACTGATCGTTTTATAACGCTTTGCTGCGAAACGAATTGCCGACTTAGAAATATCTAAACCCGCTATTTTGGGTGCTGTATTAGCATCCGACATAGCTGCCATGACTTGCGCTAAACGATGCGTATAGTAGCCTTCGCCACAGCCTAGGTCGAGAATATTAGGAGCGTTGACCGCGATTAATGCTTGCTGAGCTAGGCTATTAACCTTGTCTGATAGTGATTGATAAAAGCCTTGGTCCAGAAATTCACGCCGCGCTTGCATCATCTCTTTGTTGTCACCCGGATTCTTTGATTTTTTGTTTTGCACTGGCAGTAGGTTTACGTAACCTTCTTTTGCTAAATCAAATTGGTGGCGTTGCTCGCAAACTAGACTTTTGTTTTGTGCAGATAAAGGGCGAGCGCAGATAGGGCAGAGGTAGTTCATGTGATCTCATTATTCTGATGGCGATTAGCAAAAAGGCTAAAACAAAAAACCGATCATAGCATAGAGCTCGGATCGGTTTGCAATAGAATGCTGTTTGGACGATTAATAAATTACATTATCTTTGTATTCTAATAAGATGTTTTGAATGCGGTCCATGGTGTCTTTACTCGGTGGTGGCACGCCATCAAGCGGGTAATCATAGCCCATGGTTTTCCATTTATGCAGACCAAGTTCGTGGTAAGGCAGTAATTCCACTTTCTCAATATTACTCATGTGTTGAATGAATTTACCCAATTGATGCGCAGATGCATCATCATCGGTATAACCGGGTACCACAACATAACGTATCCAGGTTTTCTGATTACGTTTTTCTAAATACTCGGCAAATTCTAACGTGCGCTTGTTACTCACCCCCGCTAATTGTTGGTGAATGTGGTCATTCATTTGCTTTAAATCCAACATCACTAAGTCAGTAACATCGAGTACTTCGTCAATCACGTCGCTGTATTTACGAATATAGCCGTTAGTATCTAAGCAAGTGTTAACACCTTCAGCCTGCGCGGCAGTGAAAAAATCACGGACAAATTCAGGCTGTAGCATTGCTTCGCCGCCTGATGCTGTTACACCCCCACCTGTTGCTAGCATAAATGCCTTGTATGAAATAAGTTCACGTATTAATTCATCAACGGTTGTTTCTTTACCTGAATGCAAATCCCATGAATCACGGTTGTGACAATACAGGCACCGCATTAAGCAGCCTTGCATGAAAACGATGTAACGAATACCTGGTCCATCTACGGATCCAAAAGATTCAGTAGAATGAATGCGTCCGATTGTGCTACATAACTCGGTAGAATCAATAGACTTAATAAGCGACATAATATTTCCAAAAGATAGGGCTATACAGTTATTATAAATACAAAAGCCTTACAGATGTAAGGCTTTTGTTTCTTGTCGCTATAAAAACAACGATGGTTATATTCTATAGCGTAATTCTTGGCAGTCTTAGAATGACTGTTGGAATGTTCGTGTGACCACGTCTTGTTGCTGTTCAGGTGTTAGCGAGTTGAAACGTACCGCGTAACCAGACACACGAATGGTCAGTTGTGGGTATTTTTCAGGGTGCTTAATCGCATCAAGTAACATTTCACGGTCCATCACATTTACGTTTAAGTGCTGACCACCTTCAATCGCACTGGTGTGCTTGAAGTAACCGTCCATCAAACCTGCAAGGTTAGTACGGCGGGTATCGTCAGTTTTACCGAGTGCGTTTGGTACGATAGAGAAAGTATAAGATATACCATCTTTTGCGTATTCAAACGGTAGTTTTGCAACGGATGTTAGGGCAGCGATTGCGCCTTTTTCATCACGACCATGCATTGGGTTTGCACCCGGTGCGAATGGTGCGCCGGCACGACGGCCATCGGGTGTTGTACCCGTTTTCTTACCGTATACCACGTTTGATGTAATTGTTAGTACTGACTGTGTTGGTTTCGCATCACGGTACATTTTGTGGCTAGACACTTTCTTCATGAACGTTTCAACTAGTTCACAAGCGATATCATCAACACGTGAATCGTTGTTACCAAATTTAGGATAATCACCTTCGATTTCAAAATCGACTGCAATACCATTTTCATCACGAATTGGTTTAACTTTTGCGTATTTAATTGCAGAAAGTGAATCAGCAGTAACTGATAGACCCGCGATACCACATGCCATTGTACGTTCTACGTCACGGTCATGTAATGCCATTAATGATGCTTCATACGAGTATTTGTCGTGTGAATAGTGGATTGAGTTTAGCGCTGTAACATAAGTCGTTGCTAACCAATCCATCACTTTGTCATAACGCGCTCTAATATCTGCGTAATCAAGTACATCATCGGTGATCTTGTCTGCTTTAGGACCAATTTGGATTTTCAGTTTTTCATCTACGCCGCCATTGATTGTATATAACAATGCTTTAGCAAGGTTACTACGTGCGCCGAAGAACTGCATTTGTTTACCCACGATCATTGGTGATACACAACAAGCAATTGCATAGTCATCATTGTCGAAGTCGGTACGCATTAAATCATCATTTTCGTACTGGATTGACGAGGTATCAATTGATACTTTCGCACAGTAGCGTTTGAAGTTTAATGGTAAGTGTTCAGCCCACAATACCGTGATGTTTGGCTCTGGTGAAGGACCCATAGTGTATTGTGTGTGCAGTATACGGAATGATGATTTAGTTACCAATGAACGGCCATCTGTGCCCATGCCGGCGATAGTTTCTGTTGCCCAGATTGGATCACCAGAGAATAACTCATCGTATTCTGGGGTACGTAAGAAACGCACCATACGTAGTTTCATGACGAGGTGATCGATCATTTCCTGTGCGTCAGATTCTGTAATGATACCCGCTTGTAAATCACGTTCGATGTATACATCTAAGAAGGTCGTTACACGACCAAAGCTCATTGCTGCGCCATTTTGTGATTTAACTGCCGCAAGGTAGCCGAAGTAAGTCCACTGGATTGCTTCTTTTGCGTTTGTTGCAGGACCAGAAATATCGAAACCGTAAGTTGCCGCCATTTCTTTGATTTGTGCTAGGGCACGGTACTGCTCTGAGATCTCTTCGCGTAAACGCATTGTTGCTTCTAGGTCTTCACCCGAGTAGAACTTCGCTTCTAATGATTTTTGCTGTGCAAATTTATCTTTCATTAGGAAGTCGATACCGTATACCGCCACACGACGGTAATCACCGATGATACGACCACGACCGTATGCATCTGGTAAACCAGTTAGGATACCTGACTTACGACATTTCATGATGTCACTTGTATAAACGTCAAATACACCTTGGTTGTGTGTTTTACGGTATTCAGAGAAGATTTTCTTGGTTACTGGATCGAGTTCTTTGCCATATGCTTTACAAGAACCTTCAACCATACGAATACCGCCATTAGCGATAATGGCACGTTTTAATGGTTTTTCAGTTTGTAGACCAACAATTGTTTCTAAACTTTGGTCAATGTAACCCGCGGCATGTGAGGTAATTGTTGATGGAATAGAAGTATCAAAATCAAGTGGCGCATGCGTGCTGTTTTCGATTTTGATGCCTTCCATGACATTCTTCCAAAGCGTATCTGTTGCTTGGGTTGCATCAGCGAGGAAAGACTCATCACCGGTAAATTCTGTGTAGTTTTTCTGGATGAAATCACGTAAGTTAACTTCGTTTGTCCATTCACCAGTAGTGAAACCTTGCCACGCTTGATCAAAAATTGTTTGTTCAGTCATAAATACACCTAATCTATTAATATTCTAAAAAATGTAATTTCAAAGTGTAATCACTGCTGTGTTTACTGCAGAGATTAAGATTCTTTTTTGCAATAGATAGCCCAGTATGTCAGGCCAACTAATACGCCACCGCCAATGATGTTGCCAATGGTGACAGGAATAAGATTATTAAATACAAAGTTAGATAATGTTAAATCGGTAAAGTCAGCTGGGTTGGCGCCTGTGAGTAACCAAAATTCAGGACCGGAAAAGTTCGCAATAACATACCCGAGTGGGATCATAAACATGTTAGCGATACTGTGTTCGTAACCCGATGCCACGAACATGGTTACCGGTAATGCGATAGCCACAAATTTGTCGGTAATAGAGCGCGCGGCAAAACTCATCCATATACCAAGGCACACCAGTAGGTTAGCCAAGATGCCAAGCGTGACAGCTTGAATAAAAGTATGGTGCAATTTGTGTTGGGCAATTTTCATGGCATTGATACCCCAGGCGCCATCTGCGACGAGGTGTTGCTTGGCTAATACCATTAAGATGACAAATAAGATGCAGCCAATGAAGTTACCGGCGTAGACAACAGCCCAGTTTTTAGCAAGTTGCAGGGTGGTTATCTTGTTATTTGCACGAGCAATAATCGTTAAGATTGAACTGGTAAACAGTTCGCCGCCACAAACAACAACAAGTAGTAGGCCAAGACTAAAGGCAAAACCACCCATGAATTTTTTGAAACCATAAGCAACATCAGCTGTACCTGTTGTTACCGTTGTATAGAAGGCGAATGCGATAGAGATGAATACACCGGCAGTGATAGCAAGCATAAAAGCTTGTTTAGGTGCTTTAGTTGCTTTTGCTACTCCGATAGATTCTGCTTTTTTTAGCAGCTCTGGTGGTAGGATGGCATCAAATGGGCTTACTGTTTGCATTGTTTAGTCTCAATAAATAACTCAGGTGTATTATTACCTATCTTGGAGTATATCGAAAGTGATCCAGATCAACATTTGGCTATTTTATGTTTTTTTATTACGAAAACAGGCATTTAATACTTTTATTTGTTTCCAAATGCTGTAATTAAGTTACGTAAATGACACTTTTAGTTAAATTTTATTTTAACTGTGAAAATAAAGTTTAAATCACTACCTTAATAGGTATTTACCAACGTAAATACTAATATTGTCGTTATCTTACAATAAAATGTCGAAAACAATCGATCTGTATATTTCACATGTATGGTTTATAAGACTGCGTATAAGTATCTACGTGGTGTTAAATTCTGAATTAGCCTGCATTCATGTTATCTGAATGACTAATTTGGTATGTTAAATGTTGTTTTTATGTTGCAGTCTTTAATGTTAGTTTGAATTTAAGTGTTGCACATGTTTTATAATCGTATTTAGGATGAATAGAATGAGTAGCAGTCCCACATTAGACATCAAAAATTTGCATAAGTCATTTGGTGACAATGAAGTCCTGAAAGGTATCGATCTGACTGCCAACAAAGGTGATGTGATTTCAATTATCGGTTCATCAGGTTCTGGTAAAAGCACCTTTTTACGTTGTATTAATTTATTAGAGATGCCGACCGCAGGTGATATCTCGGTGAATGGTGAATTAATAGAAATGATTGATGGACGCGACGGTAATAGAACTATCGCGAATAAAAAACAAGTTCAACGTATTCGTTCACGTTTGGCCATGGTATTTCAAGGCTTTAATTTATGGTCGCACATGACGGTCATTGAAAATGTGATCGAAGCACCAATTCAGGTTTTGGGACTCTCGCGCAGCGACGCATTGGCAAGTGCAGAACAATATTTGAAGAAAGTTGATTTATGGGAAAAAAAAGATTTTTACCCAAGTCAGCTCTCTGGTGGTCAAAAACAACGTGTGGCGATTGCCCGTGCACTGGCGGTTGAACCGGAAGTGTTGTTATTTGATGAACCAACTTCCGCATTGGATCCTGAATTAGTCGGTGAAGTATTACGGGTAATGCGAAGTCTGGCTGAAGAAGGCCGCACTATGTTAGTAGTTACCCATGAAATGGCATTTGCACGTGATGTATCCACTAAGGTTATCTTTTTACATCAAGGTAAAATTGAAGAGCAGGGCGATCCTAAAGAATTATTTGATAACCCGAAATCAGAACGTGTTAAGCAGTTCCTGGCACCAAAATATTAAGAGCTGGCACCAAAATATTAGCAAAATATAACTATAATAAAACGACAACAAACACCGGATCATTGATTGATCTCATTATAATAATAGGGAAATACTTATGAAAAAATTAGTCTGCGTCATTGCAACAAGCTTATTGCTTTCTTCAGCTGTAGTAGCCAAAGAATGGACGGATGTTCGTTTAGGTGTTGATTCACCTTATAAGCCATTTGAATATAAAACGCCGGATGGCGAGCTGACCGGTTTCGAAATCGACTTAGGTAATGAAGTTTGTAAACGCGCTAATTGGAATTGTACTTGGGTGGTTCAATCTTGGGACGGTATTATTCCGGGTTTATTATCACGTAAATACGATGCTATTTTCTCTTCTATGTCGATTACTGACGCACGTAAGAAGAAGGTACTTTTCTCTGAACCTTACTACAATACACCAAGCGCTTGGTTTGCAGCAGCAGACTTTAAACTTGATGTAGCAGATAAAGCCGCATTCAAAAAATTACGTATTGGTGTACAGCGCGGTACAGTACAAGATACACATGTCACTGAGAATTATGCGAGCAATAACAAAATTAAGCGTTATAACACCAGTGGTGACTTATTGCTTGATCTTGAAGGCGGTCGTTTAGACATGGTATTACTGGATTTCCCAGTAGGTGATACCACGTTACTTATCCCTGAGAAAAAAGGCGCTTATGCAGCCGTTGGCGATACATTCCAACTGGGTGAAGGCATGGGTGTAGCAATGCGTAAACGTGATAAATCACTTGCCGCTACATTCAATAAAGTATTAGCAGAAATTAAAACAGATGGTACATACGAAACTATCCAAGCTAAATACTTCAGCTACAGTATTAAAATGTAGTCTCTTTATCGTTGCGCAAGCGTGCATGACGATAATAACAATGGACGTTTAGTGAAAATTATTAGTTAAGGCTATTAGTGACAGCCAAGCGTCCACTGCTTTTCTGGGAATATTATGTTAGATCTTCAAGGTTATGGGCCAGGTATTTTTAATGGCGCTATATTGACCGTTAAACTCGCCATTTTTTCATTAGTCATTGCAGTGTTGCTGGGACTGATTACCGCCGTTGCCCGTTATTCCGGTGGTAAAATTGCGTCTGTGTTAGCTGTGTCTTATACCAGTTTAGTCCGTGGTGTGCCGGATCTGGTGTTAATGATGCTGATTTATTTTGGCTTGCAAGTCGGACTCAATAATTTTTCGGAATGGTTATACGAATTACATGAAACCTATGCCATCAATGCGTTTTATATCGAACACGGCTGGTTAACATTATCTGCGTTTTATGAAGATGGTATGTATTTTAATATCGATGAATTTAGTGCCGGTGTGCTGACGATTGGTTTCATTTTTGGTGCCTATATGGGCGAGACATTCCGTGGTGCATTATTGTCTGTGGATAAAGGCCAATTGGAAGCTGCAACCGCTTATGGCATGTCTGACTGGCAAGTGTTCCGTCGTGTAATGTTTCCACAGATGATGCGTTTTGCGCTGCCGGGTATTGGTAACAACTGGTTAGTGTTGGTTAAAACCACCGCGCTGGTATCGATTATCGGCTTATCAGACATGGTTAAGTTGGCGAAAGAAGCGGCGATGACAACCTATGAACCGTTTCTGTTTTTCATTCCCGTTGCGTTTGTGTATTTAGCGATTACCACGGTGAGTGAAATTGTACTGAAATATTTAGAACGTCACTTTAGCAAAGGTGTAGAAGGTCATTAATATGTTAGATCAACTGGTTGCTTTGCTTGAGCAAAATGAAATGTTTACCCCGAGTACTTTAAATGAGTATTGGGATGGTACGGTATTGACGGTACAACTGGCATTTTTATCGGTTGTCATCGGTTTCTTTCTGGCGGTGCCGTTAGCGATTATGCGTGCCAGTCAGTATGTGTGGTTATCACGTGGTATTTGGCTATTTACTTATGTGTTCCGTGGTACACCGTTATTGATCCAGCTGTATCTGATTTATTATGGGGTGACCATGATTGATGGTATTCAAGACAGCTCGATTTGGTTTTTACTCGAAGATGCATTTTATCCTTGTCTGTTCGCGTTTATATTAAATACGGCCGCATACAGTACCGAGATCATTCGTGGTTCATTGGTGACAACGGATAAGGGTGAAATTGAAGCTGCACAAGCCTATGGCATGAGCGATTGGCAGGTCCTGCGTCGTATTATCTTACCGTCGGCTTTCCGTCGTGCGTTGCCTGCGTACAGTAATGAAGTGATATTTATGCTGCATGCAACGTCCATCGCCAGTGTGGTGACCTTGGTTGACATCACGGGTGCGGGTTATAATGTGTATTCACGTTTTTATGCCCCGTTTGAAGCATTCATTTTTGCGGGTGCTATTTATCTGTGTTTATGCTTTGCTATCTTTGCTGTATTCAAAAGGTTAGAAAAGCGCGCGTTTAGACACCTTGCTTAACTATTTACATCGTTATTCACATCATTAATTACATCGTTGTAGCTTGGGTATCGTTATCACGCAACACTGAGAACAGATTTGGAATTGACAATACTCCTTTATGATTTTACTGTGTGAAAGTAAGTTGCGCGCAAATCAATTGCGCGCGCCTTACTGTGTGCCGCTAACAGTAAGCTATCTTTTGTGTTGGATAAGGAAGTATGGATATGAATTTAAAAAATCAGGTTATTAGGGGAATTGGCATTCTATTGGTTGCGTGGACAGGTATCGTCGCAGCAGAACAGAATGGCGTGGATGGTTTGGGTAAGGGCGAGATTGCGATATCTGATAGCACCTTTAGCTGTATTCGGGATATGACTAAGGTGCGCGGTTTTTATGTTGACAATTTGAATGGGAATATCGACGCTACTTTGGCGGTAGCAAATTCTGCCACGGGCGGAAAATATCCCGAAGGGTCTGTCGTACAACTGGTACCGGGAGAGGTAATGGTTAAGCATGGCCGTGGATTTAGTCCGGCGACAATGGATTGGGAATTTTTTGAATTGGATGTGTCTGATACGGGTAGTGAAATCAGAAAACGTGGCTTTGTTGACGTGATTAACCGTTTTGGCAATAACTGTTTTGGTTGCCATATACAGGCAAAACCTGAATGGGATTTGATTTGTGAGACAGGTCATGGCTGTGAAACGATCCCTATAACAGCGGAAGTGATTGATTTAATTCAAAGAACCGACCCTCGCTGTGATGATAATGATGACTTGAGTACCGGAGAGTATTTTGAATTATTAAAATTAAAAATTAAGGTAAGTATTGGCACGTCTATCGGCACTGTCAAAGGCTGGTTATAGTTGTTCATTTGATTGTTCACTGGGCATTGTTAGTCACTCGCTGCTGGGCTATCTGGGTGTCATTGATCTTGTAACGTGACGCGAGCAAGTAGGTGACATAAAACTTATAAATGTTGTTCACATAATCGACGGTTTCTCTGCCGATGACTTCAGCGGCAATCTTCTCGACATGATTGAACCAAATGTTCGGGTTTAAGCCTTCCTTCAATGCCCGTTTTCTTAAGCGAATTAACTTAGCTGGACCTGCGTTATAAGCGGCAAAACTGAGTAATAGTGAGTCGAGTTTAGTGATCTTGTCGTGACTAAAATAACGCTGCTGCATAAAGTGTAAATACTTCACGCCCGCATGGATATTATCATCCACCTGGTTGATGTTTTTAATATTGATATAAGGTTCGTTGGCGGTTGAGGGCAGTACTTGCATCACCCCAACAGCGCCGCGATGGCTAATAGCTTTTTGGTTGAGTCGAGACTCTTGATAGGCTTGCGCAAGAATAAGTTGCCAGTCGAACTTGTACTGCTTGGCGTACTTTTTAATGATCTGTTCGGTTTCTAAATAACGGTTTTCAAACTGTTTGTGGATGACTTTTTTTAACCATGGGTGTCTTACCAGATAGCGGCGGTGCAGGATGTTGCCGATCTTGGTGCCTTTTTTATGTTTGGCAATAAACTGATTTAAGCTGGTGGTCAATTGTGGTGTGTGGTTCCGTACCGCCCAGGTACTGGGGATACGACTGCCAACCGCTAATTTATGGTGTATTTTTATATTTTTATATAACCTTTTCCACAAGCGTAAGCTGTGGTTAGAGGTCATTGTCATGAATATTTGCTTGTTGTCGACCATGTCTAAAATTTCGAAATCTTCAAGTTCGTCGCTGACAATATTGATGTAAATGGGTGGTTTGTTGAGATGAAATAACTGCTTGTTGATGTGTTGTAATTGCTGGTGGTAAATACTATTGCGGCGTATCCATATTTCCTTGCCTGAGAGCTGTTTTATATCCTGGTATTCTTTTGTCGATTTATGGCTGACGAGTAATAATTGATGGTCGGTATAGATGGGCTCGGTATGGGTCACTTGGTTCTGCTGGCGCTGGGGTGTCATTAAAGGGCCAATGGCAATATCGCCATAACCCTGTGCCAATAAGCTGATAATTTGGCTACTTGGCACCGGAATAAACAGGATGTTAAGTTTTAACTTGGTGTGTTTGAAGTGCTTCTGATTTAGGTGTTTTTCGTATTCGCGCATCATGTCATAAGCAAGTCCACGCGGACGACTTTGGTAAATAAAATAATACGCAGGATGATTAACGACCAGCACTTTGATGGTGCGTTTTTTTAATAGCTGGGGAAGATCTTCAAAGCTCGGTTGGCTATAAATACTAAGCTGCTGTTGGGCAATCGAACGCTGCGTAATTGAAGGTTGAACACGAGGGGTTGTTGACATCGCGTCGTTATCGGTAGATTTTAAAATAATTACCTTTGAATTTAAAATCATCGCTTTTGGTGTCGTTACATGTGGCAAGAGGGTATTACTGATTGTATCGTCTGCGCTTTGTGTTAGCGGTGAGATCCGGGAGGATCTAGTCGCAGCAGTGATCACTGAATTGTTGTTCGCGGAATACTGTCCATGACTTGGAGACATACTGACAATGACACAGAGAAATAAGCTGTTCGTTGCTGTAGTGCATATCTTGCTCCATTGTATGGCCATCATCGCATCTGATATATGAGTGTTTAGGTAACATTAATGTTAGACACATATTTCTGAAATGCGTTTTTGAGATACAAAATAGCTCAGGCATATAAGCCTAAGCTATTGTACTGTTTATAAGTTTAGCGATCTAAAAGTTTGTAAGCCTAGTTAACTAAATATTACAAGGGTGTTAACCAAATGTTGTCCATATTGGCGCGTGATCCGATGGTTTTTCGATAGCTCGTAGTTCGTAATCGACATCGCTTTCGACAACTTTAGCATTCAATGTCGCCGTTGCTAAGATCACGTCAATACGCAGTCCACGGTTGTCTGGGAAACCTTTTGAGCGGTAATCAAACCAGCTATAGCGATCGCTTACTTCAGGTTTGATAGTACGGAACGTATCGTGTAGACCAAAACCTTGTAGTTTGGCTAACCATTCGCGTTCTTCTGGTTGGAAGCTACATTTACCGGTTTTTAACCAACGTTTGGCATTGGGTTCACCGATACCGATATCTTTATCTGCTGGTGAAATATTGATATCACCCATCACGATCAGATCATCTTCTGCGGTGTGATTGTCGTTAAGATAGATGTTTAGATCTTGATAGAATTTACGCTTGTACGGGTATTTGGTTTCGTGGCTGATGTTCTCGCCTTGTGGGAAATAACCGTTTAGCACTGTGATCGGTTTGCCAGATGTTTGCTCAAACGTCACCATGATCATACGTTTTTGCGCTTCTTCGTCATCGGTAGGGAAACCGTATTGCACTTTAATTGCTGCTACGTCTGCAACCGTGCTCTTCTTCACCATCATAGCAACACCGTAATGGGCTTTCTGACCGTGGAAGAATACGTGATAACCCATGTCCTCAACGGCTGCTACTGGGAACATCTCGTTGTGTACTTTGATTTCTTGCAGGCCAATTACGTCAGGCGAATGCTTGTCGATGATCGCTTGTAATTGATGTAATCGAGCACGAAGGCCGTTAATATTAAATGAGATTATTTTCATAGGTTTTTTAACCCTTTGTTATTTGGTTGTTTTATTTAAAATCAGACACTTACAAAAAGGGTCTACCGTCAAATACCACTGTGTATTCACACATGGTTACATAATTAATCGCCATTTTACCGCCACTTTTTAGCTCATGCTTGCCAGTGGATTAAATAAAACGGCATCTTGTAGATGCGATGGTGCACAGTGCGAGTCAGCCATGGTTTGCTTTATATCTACATGACCAAGTATCTTTTGTAGTACTAAAATATGAGTCGCTTGTCCTTTGAGTTGTATAGCTTCCATTATTCGAGTACCGGTTGCTAGGCAAATTTTAATAATTTGTGTTATTTGTGCAGAAATGGGACTGCTTTGAACAAATGTTAATAGTTCTGCTATCTTGTCATGCCCAGCCCACAATGTTTCGTGCAAATAAATCCATTACCACAGCTAAGTACATCCATTGATTTCCAGCCCAAACATAGGTCACATCGCCGCACCAGACTTGATTGACGGTTTCAACATCAAACTGCCGATTCAGTCTGTTTGGCGCTATTTTTGATACATCCTCGGATATTTTATATTTATGTTTATTAGGCTGTTTACTGACAATGCCGACTTCTTTCACTAAGCTTGCAGCCTGTATCTACCGACACTTCATCTGCTTGATAGCGCGGCTATCAAATCTATCGTTTGATGCTGTCTTGTATTAAAAGAGCGGAAGCTTTTTTTAATATTCCTACCACGGACATTGTTCGGTGTTAGTTGGCTCTTCTTGAACGGAACTGACTACCTAGTGCTGAGTAAATCACCAATGGTAGGTATCTAATTTGTATTAGTTTTTTTAAATTATTTACCAGTCCATCCTATCTTTATGATAAGTAACGTTAAATTTACATGTGCGTGGCAATGCTTGGTTGTCTGAAATATAAATTAATGAATACACCAAACAACCTAAAACTACTTAATTAAGTCATAAAATCTATTGGTTATTCTTAAATATATCGTTCATGCGGGGGATTAACTGTTATTAGCTCGAAACTACATTTAAACATGCTGTATCAATTGGTGATGCTCATCATATGGCAATAGCCTATATTTGTGATAAGTGTGTAAAAAATAATTTAATTATCAATGTTTTGGTACTCATAGTGATGGCTACGCCACTGGGGACGACCTTGCTGCTTCTCATGTCGCACAATTTACAGATCATTTAAGTTGGCTATTTCAAATGGACTAAAGTTATAACGTGCCAGACTCATAAACATTAATGTTATCTACTTAAAACATTAAATAGCCGTAAATGTGTGGCATATCTACTAATCCTGCACGAGGAACTCGAAAAATGGAAAAGAGCATTTTTCAATTTATCTGGAAGTATTCAAAAAGAAATCAGTTGACTCTCACGGCCATTACGCTCCTGACTTTCCCTATTCTGTACGCTTCGCTAGAGTTACCTAAGCGCATTATTAACGATGCAATTGGTGGAACAGGGGAAGATGTTTTTTTGCTGAGCATGAAACTAAGTCAGACCCAGTTTTTGATGCTTCTTTGTGTCGGTTTTCTATTATCAGTATTAGCCAACGGGTTATTGAAGATGCACTTAAACACCATGAAAGGTGTGTTATCGGAACGATTATTACGGCGATTTCGTTTTCAACTTGTCGCTCGGATGTTGAAGTTTCCACGTTCATATTTTCGTACCACAAGTCAAGGTGAGTTGGTCTCTATGGTGACATCTGAAGCGGAACCCATGGGATCATTTATGGGGAATATGCTATCGCAACCAGTCTTTCAGGCTGGGCAGATGCTGACAATTCTTGTGTTCCTATTTGCCCAGAGTTTCTGGTTTGGGGTCGCGTCCATAGCGCTTATTCCATTACAGGCATGGATTATTCCTAAATTACAGCGCCAGATTAATGTGTTGAATAAAGAGAGGATAAAAGAGGTTAGAAAATTTGCTGCTGATATTGGTGAAACAGCTGCAGGTGTTTGTGATATTCGTATGAACGGCGGGACACGTCATAGATTGTCATTGTTTTCTAATCGTTTGGGGAACTTGTTCAGCATTCGTTTTAAGATTTATCAAAAGAAGTTCTTTATGAAGTTTTTGAACAACTTTATCAATCAATTGACACCCTTCTTTTTCTATTCTGTGGGTGGTTATTTAGCGATTAAAGGAGAAGTAACTGTAGGCGCCTTGATTGCAGCGCTAGCTGCTTACAAAGACCTGTCGTCACCTTGGAAAGAGCTGTTAACTTATTACAACCAGACCCAAGATATGGTATTGCGTTGGGAGCTAGTAATCGAACGTTTCGCACCAAAAAACATTGAGAAAGACACGTTGTTTAATGGGGAACCTCATACGCTTACGAGCCTTCGTGGATACATAGCTATGAAGGGAATTACTGTGCATTTTACTGAGAATGACGTGAATTATTTACATCAAACTGTGGTTGCCAGTCGCATCGGCGATGCCAGTTCCAAGCCTTATATCTTTCAAGGAACACTCGGTGAAAGCCTATTCAAGCCATTTAATTATGAACCTGTCTTTGGTGAGGATATATTGGTTGGTGTCGCTGGTTGGAAAGAAGAGCTTAGGCAAGCTGGTAACAGTGTTGCTTCCTTTGAATTTGACTGGGTTGCTCCTCAAATGGCGAGGGGTCAATCATGTGATGAGAGCAAAGACTGGTTCCAGTTGGATGAAGCAATGGGTACTGACAATATAATGGTGCGCAGGGGGCTACGAACACGCCTCGAATTTGATATTCAGCAAAAGGCTAACCTCGTTCAGACGTTACAGGATGAAGCGCTTTATCATCGGTTTAGAGTGATCGTAGAAACAAAGCGCTTAGTTGGCGAATTAGAGTTGTCACCGGAATACTTTCCTGTTAAATCGGTGTTTGGAAATGCAATTTTTGAACGTATTTCAACTTTTTCAGATGCCGGTGAGAAGTGCATTGAAGATATTATTGTTGATGTCCTGAAGGAACATTGTTTCAGGCTATTAATCGCGCAACTCCTGTATAATGTAGTGACGACTCAAGGGGGAGAGCATCTTTTCGCTGTTTTCAGGGAACGCTTGGCTATCCATGATGCTGATGCCCGCGCTTTGACTCGTAAATTGATGCCTGACACCACCTAAGTTTTCATTGAAAACCTTGCTAGAATCAGTACCTAACAAGATTTTATCTCAAGTGAACAGGGATTTTATGGTGTAGTGTTTAAGATCTTGTTCGTTGACCAAGGTCACTGCTTTTTAAGCTACGTGTCAATTTAAGCCATACAAGTATACTGGCGACTAGTCCACATATAAGTAAAGTGATAGCGAGGCTGCCAAAGTCACTTGCGGCATGTAAACCAAAACCAATGATAAGGTAGTAAAATAGACCAAGTAATGCCCCTGCGCTGCCTAAGTGATCTTGGTAATCCGTTAACGCGCCACTTAATAGGTTGGGTAACGCGAGTCCAAAAGACAAATAAACCAACATCATTGGGATGAAAAACCATACTGAGTCTTGCAGAAGGTACACACAGATACCACTGAGTAAAAGCAAGGCGGTTGCAACACTAACGATACGATCATGGCTTAAGTTGCGGCGGATTAATCGCATGTTGATCAATGACCCTGCAATAGAACCAGCAGCAAGCACAAAACCTGTATAACCAAAGTATTCAACACTGACTCCAAGCTTTTCAAACATAAATGGCGCAATACTGTAGTATGAAAATAGTGAAATATTAAAAATAGCGACCATCAGTGAGATATACCAAATATGGCCATCTTTTAGCATTTTCAGACCGACAGCTAACAAGCTATCACGGCGGTTGTTGGTTGGTTTAGTTTCAGGCAGCTGAATAAATGCCCATACTAAGAGTGCTGCGACAAATACGACCATGGCAGAAAAAACCCAAGTGTACCCACCGTGTGCCGTTAGCCAGCTACCTGTTAACATACCAATTACAGGGCTCAAACCAATCGAAGTTCCAACGATTGAGAAAATATGTGAAAGTTCCATACCATGGTAGCCATCACGAATAATGGTTTGGATACAAATAGAACCTACCGCTGCCCCGAAAGCGCAACAAGCAAACCCCACGAGCAGCATGTTGAAACTTGGTGCCATCAACGTAAACACGGCAGCTACAATGAATACCATTAAGCCTGCTAATGTTGAGATACGTCGACCAATGACATCACACATACGGCCCCAAACAACAACCCCAACGGCAAACGCAATAAAAAATATCGATAATGCTTGTGCGGCAGCCGCAGCCGAAACACCAAAATGATTTTTAATGGATGTTAGTGCTGGACTGTACATGGTTTCGATAATTTGCGGAAACATCAGTAATATGACCGCTAAAGGAATTGAAATCTTTTTTACTTCTGTATTCATTATTTTTTTCCTACTTTCTATTGCACTATTAGTGCGTAATAAATCACATCAGTTACGATAATGAGAAGTATATAGTACATAGAATGGTGTTAATGTTAACATTGGGACTATAAATGTCGATTTAAGGACAAGGTGGAAAGTGGCTTTTATTTCGAAAGCATCTGACTTCAACGTAGATGAACATTCAGGTTTAGTCGTTGGGGTTGCATCTATTTTGGGTGTTCATGACTCGGGACGACATACACATACAAAAGATCAATTGCTGTTTTCTCAGCGCGGTTGCATGGTGATAACAATGGCAGGAATGAAGTGCGTTCTTCCCCCTATGCGTGCAGCTTGGATCCCTGCCGGTGTTGAGCATAGTGCTCACATGACGAACGTAAGCCACTATCGGTCGCTGTTTTTTAATGAATCGTTACAATCAAGATTATCACGTGAAATGAGGATTTTGGATGTAAATCCGTTATTCCTAGCCTTGATTGAGAGAATGGCAATGTGGTCATTTGATAAACCAGAAGATGAAATGATTAATTCTCTGAACCTATTTATTGAAGAATTGAATGCCGCTAAAGATACACATTTGAATTTACCCTTACCCTATGACTATCGATTAAAAGATTGGCTACTTAAGGTTAATCACGACGACTTCCTCGCCCCTACGTTGACACAGTTAAGTTCAGAGGTGGGGGCCAGTACTAAGACGATCACGCGTATTTTTACAAAAGAGACAGGGATGCCCTATCAGAGTTGGCGTCAACAATGGCGGGTGCTAGCGGCGATAGAATTATTATCCAAGCAGTTACGTGTTACTGATATTGCTTATCGTCTTGGTTTTTCGAGCGATAGTGCTTTTATTAGTTTTTTTCGTCAAAAAACAGGATTTACTCCGCTTCATTTTATAGAAAATCAGCAATAAACCAGCAGAGCCATTAAACAGCCTCATTTAATAATTGATGACTTTGTTAACTTATCCCGTTTTATGATTTATTTATATTTTAGATATTTTAGATATTTTAGATATTGAGATGGGCTTAAAAAATGAATGGATATGGGGCATAATATCGCAGACTTTCATATCTAAACGGAATTTTAATGATTGCTATTCCACTGCCTTTTATCATGTCACTGCTACTAGTGATCATCGCAATTACTCTACTCGTGAAGAAGCCAATTGAGGGTAAAGTACCTTCTTTATTTATCACTTTATGCGCGATAAGTACGGCGGTGGTTGGGCTTCGCTGAACCTTTGATATCGCTATTTTCAGGTTTTTACAGCCGATCTTTGCATCATTTTTACCTGTAATGGCTTGGTATTGTTTTTCTAAAACATACAATGCAGGGCGCTTTTCGTGGTTACATTTGTCTGGTCCTCTTGTGATTATTGTATGTTCGTGGTGGTTTACATTCTGGGTTAACGCGATCGATGTTATTTTGACTATGCTCTATCTTAGCTATGGCACTTTACTCATTCGTTCATCATTAGTGATGCCGGAAGATGTTCGGCTTTCTCATGTTGAGGGGGTGCTCTTTGCGCAGCGTGTTGCAGGTATCACCTTGCTTGTGTCTGCCTGCATTGATGGCGTACTGTCTTTTGATTTTATGGTGTATGGTGGAGAGCATGCGCTATATATTTTATCGCTCAGCTATCTAATCCTTATTCCTAGCGTCGTTGTTGCTGTGATTATTGTTGGTTTTAGTACATTAAGTACGGAGTCTGAGGCATTGTTAGATATAGAGGCAAAGTTGTTGCCTGATGCTAGTATTGATTCCGTCCCGAAAAGTGTTCGCTTATCTGAACAGGATGCTAAGGATATAGTGAGCAAAATTGAAGCCTTGATGAAGGATAAAGAAGCGTTCCGCGATACGAATCTAACCTTGAATCGTTTGTCGCGAAAAGTTGGTATTCCTACGCGGCAAGTTTCTATGGCCGTTAATCAGGTATGCGGTATGAATATTTCGAAAGTGCTCAATGAGTATCGGATTACATATGCGAAAAAGCGACTTGTAGACAGTGAAGACAGTATTACTGATATCTATCTTAGCGCTGGCTTTCAAACCAAGTCCAACTTTAATCGTGAGTTTACGCGCATCACAGGGCAAACACCGAGCGCATATAGAAATGACGCTATGGTGCTTTGTGAAAAATAACAGTATGAGGTCAACGCAGGGCACTAGCAGGTAAGAGAGTGCCCTGTATATTAGATTATTTTACTATGCATGAGTGAAAAAACCCAAAATATCTTTTACCATTTGTTGGTGGAGTATATCGCGACTAGTACTAGAAGTGTCCTTACATATAATACCATCACCCGGCACTTCTTCCTCTAAAAGAGCGATAGCGCCAGGTTTACACACTTGTAAGAAGCTGAAATGCATTGCTTGTTCATACACCTTATAATGACGATTAAATAATGGCAGGTGTTCGGCCAGATAACCAGATTCCATTGCTTGAGGCAAGTCTCCAATATCGACCCCTGCACCTAATATTAGCACTGGTGTTTCCACTTTTTCCATACTTTCTAAAGAGAAGCTGCGAGCTAGGCCCAGATCTAAAATTACCGCTTTTTTGATTCGCGGATCATAGAAGTTAAGAGATTTGGGTTCTCCTGGTTGTGGTGACGTGAGCCCCAGCTCATTTGTTAGGCCACATATTCTGGGATTTGGGTATAACAGACACTGTGCTTTAAATGCGTCACGGTCAAGTTGTGCGCCGACTAATTGCATCACACTCCAGCCTCCTAAAGAGTGACCAATAGCGGATACGTTTTCTGCATCAATTGAGGCGCGCCAAATCGTATCTTCGAGTAGGTAATCTAATACACGCACCAAATCGTGTGGTCGTTGCCACCACTGCGATGCCTGTAATCTAGAATGATCAAATGTTGTGGTTCCTGGGTGATTGAGAGCTGCTACCACATAACCCTTTAGTGCCAACGCATTCGCAAGCCAGCTTTGATTTTTCCAGTTTCCGCGATATCCATGTGAGAGTAATACAAGAGGATGCTTGGTGGGCAAAACCGAAGCATTTTTGACTACTGCTGTTCCAATAAAAGCGATATTTTCGGCAACTGATTCTGATGGTGTATTTTGTGAGGTGGGATACCAGAGGCTGACTTTTAGTGGGCGGCTGGTATCACTCGCTAACTTGAACTGTTGAAACCCAACAGAACCAGCGAAGGCGACCTTACTAATACATAGAAATAAAATAATAAGAACGGCGGATAATTTCATTTAACGATTCCTGATTTAGGCTAAAAGTGACGCTAGTATGTCAAGATGCATGAGTGTAGACGCCCTAGAATAGGATTTAGGACGACCTAAAACAGGTTTTAGTACCTATTTTTGCATTTAATATACAGAACCATAAAATCAGTCTGATATTTAGTTTGTTGATGAATACAACAAACGTAAATCGTGTTTATTTTATGTTATATAGTAATGCGAGTTAAAAGATGGGGCGTGTTGGTGTTTCTCTAAAGGAAGTAATAAAACACAAGTGCACAAGTCTTGCGTCTTAGTCATAGCTCGCTCTATGTTGGGTAAGGTCTAAGCTGATAAGAGGTTTAGATTCTGTTTGCTCTTTTCTTCTCATGCATACGCTGAATATTGAACTCTTTTTTCAATTCTGCTTTACGCTCTGTTTGTTGTTCAGACAGTGGGAAGTTTTCTAGCTCGGTAAAGGTATCTGCTATTTTCTTGGTTACTTCTGGCCATGGTCGCTCGACTTTGACGAGTAGTGCTATGCACACTTGTACCTTATTCAGTGCTGCACCGGTATTGAGTGGTGCGATAGACAGTGCGGTTTCAAAGTGTTGCAGTGCGACTTCAAGATCACCGTCAGTAAATGCTTCAATACCCAGTCTGTTGTGGTGCTGAAAATGAACTTCTTTACTGTCTTCTTCACCACGGATGCTGGCAAGTAATTTTTCACTGTGGGCATTAGAATGCTGGATGAAAGGTGTTAATTTTTCTGCAAACCCAAACTCTTCTAAATCGACGAGTAAGTTAACCAGTTGCGGCCCTAACCATTCCGGCGTGGCTTCGGGCTCAGTCAAATAAGCTTCATTACTTTTCAATAAGGTACTTTTGGCTTTAACCTGATTACCTTTTACGTTATGAATCGATGCTAGACTGTAACCTTCAAGCGCTAACAATGCGTCTTCTTCCACATAAGGGTGTTGCTGAGAAGGTCGGTGAAACAAGCCACTAATCTCTTGTAGTAACCGACCTTGCTTAAATTTATCCTCTTCGTTTTTAGCCACGAGAATAATGGCTTGTACGTAATTAATTAAATGCTGAGGATCTTGATGAATCGTATTTTTGGTCTGCATTAAAATAGCGAAAAAGGCTTCTTTCGCTATTGCGTTCATATTTGTATCAAGCGCTAACTCGGCTAAAAGTTTTTGACGGTTTAATGACAAATGCGAATGTTTGATTGCACGTTGCACGATACTCAGTGCTTTTTCGCTGTCGCCACCATCTTTAAAACATTGTGCCAACCAATCGTAACCATCTAATACCATAGGGTTGAATTTTATTATATCGGATAGTAACGGAATTGCTTGTTGGTATTTTTTCTCTAAGCAGTACACCCGCCCTAACAGCAATTGCGCATGGGTATGCGGGTGGTCGTCTATAAATTCTTCTAAGATAATACGGGCTTCTGCGTACTTTTGTTTTTCAATTAACAGCTCGGCTTTAAACAAACTACAGAAATTTCGATAGCGAGCAGAGTAGATAATGGCGTTGTCACACTCTTCCATGGCTTGAGCGAAATAATTATCCTTAATCGCTTGATAGATAGGTAGCAAGGCTTCTTTCTTATTGAAGGCTCTTTGGATACGTAAATTTAACTCGTTTTGTGAAAATGGCTTCATCAAATAATCATCAGGTGTCATTTGAATTGCACTTAACACAATGGCTTTAGAGTTATCACCGGTGACTAAGAAAAATACAGTGTGAATAGGCAGTAGATTATGGACTTTGAGTGCTTCAAATAACTGCCGACCATTAATGCCTGAGCCAAGGTTATAGTCAACGAGCATTAAGTCGAAGGTATTATGACGACATTGTCTTAACGCATCTTCGGCACTGCCCACATGCATTACATCTTTAGCACCAAAATTAATCAACATGGTTTTGAGCATGATCTGAAAAGCACGTTGGTCATCTACAATGAGCACGCGTTTATTTCGATAGTCAAAATTATTATTCATGTATATTTAATGCTCAAGAGTAATAGATTAATTTAGACGCTAATGATTAGCATTAACCACAATAGCAGGTATGCATAAAAGTGTCTTGAGAGGAACACTGTTTTGTTAATTAGAACCTATAGTTGAGTGTTTTTTGTGCGCAGGTGTAAGCAGAAGTACTGGAAGTGTAGAGAGAGTGGTGGAGGGAGAAGGATTCGAACCTTCGAAGGCTGAGCCGTCAGATTTACAGTCTGATCCCTTTGGCCACTCGG
>NZ_JABSQR010000046.1 GCF_013215705.1 Moritella sp.
CGACGAACATGAACACCATGACGACGAACATGAACATCACGACGACGAACATGAACATCATGACGACGAACATGCACATCACGACGACGAACATGCACATCATGACCATGGGGATATTGATCCCCATGCGTGGCATAGCATAAAAAATGTGAAAGTTTACGTACACAATATCGCAAAAGGCTTGATTCAAGTCGACCCTGCGAATACAGATGACTATCAAAAAAATGCGAAAGACTACATTCAAAAATTAGATAAATTAGAATTAAAAATAAATGCTCAACTTGCGACGATACCAGAAACGCAGCGTAAAGTGATCACCCCACATGACGCATTTGGTTACTTCGCGCGTGACTTTAATGTGACCTTCTTAGCTCCGCAAGGAACCAGTACCGGATCAGAAGCAAGCGCAGCGGATGTAGCCGCGTTAATTAAACAAATTCGTCACGACAACGTAAACGCTGTATTTATGGAAAACATCGCTGATAATCGTCTAATTGAACAGATAAGCCGTGAAACAGGAGTGAAAGTTGGCGGTAAACTGTATTCAGATGCATTGTCTAGCGCGGACGAACCGGCAGCTACCTACTTACAAATGATGCAATATAATGTTGATACGATCGTCAATGCATTACACAAGTAAAATATATATCTATACCCACACTATCTCAAGATGCTAACTAAAGACTAGCGTGGATATAGCCATAAAAAAGCCCGACACATAAGTGTTCGGGCTTTTATCATTAGATTAAACAATTAAAACAGCGGGGACATACCTACAGGTCTCGATTCAAGTAATAACGTACCCAGTAATATTAATAACAAACCACCAATAATCGGCACGATAAACTGAGTTATATTCAGTCCATTTTTCGGCCCTTTATTACGCTTTCCTGTCGCTAAATAACGTCTTACGGCTTGCTTACCGGTAATAGTCATTATCGCAATCGTCGATGTGGTAAGTGCAGTACCTAACGCCATTACCACAGCACTGACAATACCAAGCCAATAAATATCAAGCATATTAGCAAATAACAACACCATAATAGCGCCCGTACAAGGACGAATACCAATGCTCAAAATAATAGCCAAATACTCTTTAAATGAAGAGGCATCGTTAATTAGCTCAGGTGCCACAACATGTTGATGTCCACAGCCACAATTATCATGATGTTCATGGTCATCAACAAGCAATGAACTTGCTGGTGCGGCATACTTAGCAGCAGATACCGGCTGTGTAACCAGTGTTAATCGTTTAATCACCATATCAGAGCCATTCGATACGCCTTGATTTTCTGTATCCTTGTGCTTTTTAATTACACGATACATCAAGACTAAGTTACGAAAAATAATAACAATACCTAATAAAATGACAGTATAAAAACTTAATGGAATGAGCAGTTCTGCTTGCTGATTAACTTCACGCATCGATGCATCAAATAGCATTAATAATACAGATACTAGCCCCACAGCAACGAAGGCCTGCACAAGCGAAGACAGAAGCGTGATAATAAGGCTTAACTTCACTTTAGCGTCTTGTGTCGCAATATAAGTTGTCACGATCAATTTGCCATGGCCTGGACCAACTGAATGCAAAACGCCATACATAAAACTAAGTCCAATCAGTGATAACCCTGCCATTAAACTTTCATTTTTAGCGGCGTGTAATAATTCACTCAACTCATTATTTATCTGTTTTTGCCACTGCATACCAGTGGTAATAAGTGTTGGCCAAACCTGCCAAAGCACATAACCTAAAACAAAAAATAAAGAAATCATGCCAACGAAACGCAGCATCGGTAACAAAAGCGACTTATTTGTATTTTCCTTAGCCATTCGGCTATTCGAAACTAACGGTGTCATTATTTATCCTCGTATAAAAGTAACGTTAAGGTTGGCAGTTGATAATGGCAGATTGAGTGAATAATTCGCCAATCGCACCATCTCTCGCAGCATCCACAGGTAATGACATAACATACGCAAGTTGTTCAGACGTCGGTGTCGCGGCAATAAGAGACAATGTACAATATTGACTCAATTCCGGCGAGAGCTGAATTGCATTTTTTGCAGGCCAACTCATATCAACATAATAACTTGGATCATAAATAAGCAACCTGAGTGATTTATCAGATAACACAAGAGGCTTTGCTAACGGTAGATAAAACTGTAGCGTCGCCTTTATTTTGTCTTGCACTAAAGTACCCTGTTTCGCTAGTGCATACTTAACTGGCTTCCCCCCTTCATAAAAATAGGTAAGATAATGATTAGTTGTCATATTTGTCATAATAGAATCAGCGAGATCCTGTAACGTCTGTGCTTTATTTTTAGCAGAGAGATCTTCTCCATCTAACATATAAGCAGAGGTCATTGCATCAAACTCCCATGTCATCGAAAATCCAGTGATCTGTTTTCCATCTCCTTGGATCTCTGTTTTCATATCAATCCACGAGTGTGGATGAGCAGTACTATTCATACTCATTAATGCACCCATGAGCATAATAGCCACTTGCAATAAGCGCCCTATGTACTTTGATTTTAATACATATAAAAACATCATTTCAACTCTCAAACAGTAAACGCCAAATAGTCGAAAAACCATATTTCCATACAAAAATAATGATTTTCAACACACCACCGTATGTTATAACATAACAAAGTCATTATAAAGAATGATTAGGCTGGATATATCGTAAATTAGGGTAAAGAAAGAGACGTACTGTTATTCCAGCTAGCCTCCGTAAGGTAAGGTAAAACTAAATTAACGTATCTAACACGCTAAATGTTTGGAGCTTATCCAGATCAGGTAATGCGGCAAGTAACTCTCTAATCTGCGAAACGCGTGTCATTGATTCCGCTTCTATATATACGATTAAATCGGTATCACCACACAAAGTATGTGCGCGAGTTATTTCACTAATACCTTGTAAATACGGCGCAATTGACTTGGCATCGAAAGGTCTAAATGTCAGTTGAAAATAAACTGCCACTTTTGTCTCATCACCACGGCTCACATCGATGGTATAACGTAGGATAACGCCAGAATCTTTCAAGCGTTGGATCCGATCATTCACAGCTGTACGCGATAATCCAATATCCTCACCAATGCTGGCAATTGAACGTCGAGAATTAGCCACGAGTGCATCAATAATAGCTTGATCGAACTTATCCATAAGTCGCTCTGTTTATATTTATAAAACAGCCACTTTACACTGCTTAATCGCTTTAACCAAGTTAAACCCACGGCAGACAAAATCACCGAAATAACGATATTTTGTCATGTCAAAACGTTATTTTTCACATTGTGCATAATCTCTCGCTTAATTATCCTATTGGTTCATCAACAAAAGGATTTAAGCCATGACACAATTAACCCCTCAACTGCGTTATTTACCGAATGCACAACAGCAAGCATTATGGCTAGAAAATGTATCCATTCAGCAGTTAGCGTCCCAAGTAGCTACACCTTTTTACTGTTACTCTAAAGCCGCATTACTTAATAATATCCATGCTTGCAAAGCCGCATTTGAACCAGAAAACATCCATATTCACTACGCCATGAAAGCGAATAGTAACCTGTCATTATTACGCATTGTCGCTGAGCAAGGACTCGGTGTTGATATTGTTTCTATCGGCGAAATGCACCGAGCACTCAGTGCAGGGTTCGATGCCCAAGATATTGTTTTTTCAGGCGTGGGGAAAACGACAGCAGAACTCACCGCCGCAGTGCTTGCTGGCGTCGGACAATTTAACCTTGAATCTAAAGAAGAATTAGCGGTATTAATCACAATCGCGAATAAGCACCAGCAATTGGTCTCAACGCTTATTCGCGTCAACCCTGAAATCACTGTCGATACACATAAAAACATCACTACCGGCGCTAAAGGTAACAAGTTTGGGGTTAACTTTGACGATGTATTACCTATGTTAGTCGCTGCCGAGCACTCACCGTTCTTGCAAGTAAATGGACTAGCAATGCACATCGGCTCACAAATACATACAACAGCGCCCTACTTAGATGCTATCGCCAAAATACAGACATTAATAAGCGAGCTTAAGACACAAGGTTACACCCTAACCCAACTTGATCTCGGTGGTGGTTTTGGCGTTCAATATAAAGACCACCAAATGCTTACCAGCAATACAGGTGGATCAGAATCCGATTATTTAACATTTAATGATTTTTCCAACGCGATAACATCTGCCCTAGCCGATTGGCAGGGACGAATTAGCATTGAGCCGGGACGCTCATTAGTGGCAGATATCGGTGTAATGGTGAGTGAAATAACCTATATAAAAGAAAGCCAGCCAACATCCTTTATCGTATTAGATGCAGCAATGAATGATTTAATGCGCCCTGCGTTATATCAGGCAACACACGCATTAATTCCCGTACAATTGCCATTACAAGAACAAGTACCTTCAACAGCACAATTGAACAGTTATGATGTTGTCGGTCCCATTTGTGAAAGCACGGATACATTTGCTAAGTCCGCGCAACTACCAAATGATTTAGCCGCTGGTGACTTGATGTGTTTCTTATATACGGGTGCTTATTGTGCGGTAATGAGTAACAGCTATAACAGCCGACCAATTGCAGCCGAACTATTAGTAGACGATGATCAAGCGTACGTAATCAGACAGGCAATTACCCAAGAAAATTTAACAGCATTTGAACAACATACAGCATTAAAATTGCTTTAGATTTATCCTGTTTATTTAAGCTGCTATGCGTCAGTGAGCGTTAACATTGGCGAACAAAGATAAACTACACTATGTTTGGACTATCATGCTCATCTTACATTCATTATTAGAGGGGCATTAAAACGAGGGCGTAAATATGCGGGAACTAGTCAAATTCATTGACAATTTCATCCATGATGAACAAGGTTTAACCGCAGTAGAATATGCCCTCGCTGGTGCTTTAGTCGTGAGTAGTCTCGCTTCAGGTTTTATTGCATTAGGTTCGGGGGCAAGTAATAACATCTCTGAATTGACGTCGCTAATTGTAACGTCAGATCCCGCAGAGAACGGTAATAATGACAACAACTGTAACAACAATGACAATGACAATGGCAATGGCAATGGCAATGGCAATGGCAATGGCAATGGCAATAATAGCAACAACGGCAAAAACGGTAATAGTTGTATTTAATAATCGGTACGATGACCTCCCTTATTTTTTGTATTTACCAAATATCATCGTAAAAAACACCGCTGATATTTAACGGTTTTAACTACCTATACCTAGCGCTCTAATGTAAATGTAAATTTATATCCCATGCTCTTCAGACCACTCTTTTAAGCGTTTTAAAATATCCAGCGCGGTACGGCCAAACTCGGTAATTTCATAGGTTACCGCAATCGGTCTATCACTGATCACTTCACGTATGACCAAACCTTGGCTTTCTAACTCTTTTAAGCGTTGATCAACCATCTTTTTGCTGGCACCACCTAACATACGGGATAAATCATTGAAACGCACAGGGCCATCTTGTAGGTGCCAAAGTATTGATGCTTTCCATTTTCCGCCCAACATTCGCATGCCACGCTCAACAGAGCAAGGTTCGTCACACGGATTTATAACTTTTTTATGACCATTAGCCATTGTTTCTACAGTTGTTTTCATCATTCCCCACAAGGTTACTAAAAGTATACTGGTTGCTTTTATATCCCAGAGTAGCAAAATACACCTAAAACATACTAATTAAATTTAATCATGACTCAGGAATTAGCCACCATGCAAACATTAACCTCTTACGATGCCCATACACGTAAAGCCTTAGGGTCAGTGGCTATCACCACCGCCGAACAGATACCAGCATTAATCAATGAATCAAATAAAGCACAAAAACAATGGGCAGCGCTATCATTAACCGAACGCCAGACTCTTGTAATCAAAGCCTATCAACGACTAGAACCAGTACAAAACCAACTGGCGACGCTTATTAGTAAAGAAATGGGGAAAGACTACCGCCGTGCTACCTATGAAGCAGGTGGTACCATTCAAAGTGCCAGTTATTTTGCCAATGAAATTGCCCAAGCTCTCACAACTGAGCGTCTTGATCGTGGCACCGAGCTACAATATCGCCCACTGGGTATTGTCGCCGTTATCTCGCCTTGGAATTATCCACTAGCAATGGCGAACAACTTATTAATGCCAGCGTTGATTGCCGGTAATAGTGTCATTTTAAAGCCCTCAGAAGAAACACCATTAGTCGCAGACCTATTTGTTAACACCCTGAATCAAGTATTACCGAAAGGCGTGTTACAGCTGGCTCAGGGTGATAAACAAACCGGCCAAGCTCTGGTTGCCAGCAATATAAATATGGTTGCGTTTACCGGTTCTATGGCTGCGGGTAAACATATTATGGCGAATGCCGCACCCCAGTTGAAACGTCTGGTGATGGAGCTTGGCGGTAATGATCCAATGATCGTCATGGCCAGCGCGGATATAGATGCGGCCGTGCAATTTGCAGTAGCCAGTTCATTTGAGAACGCTGGACAAATGTGTACATCAACCGAACGCGTTTATGTCGATGCCCGTATTGCAGCTGAATTTGAACACAAGGTGGTGGCACTCGCCCGTCAATATCAAGTCGGAGCTTGGGATAAACCGAACGTAAATATAGGTCCAATTGTCAATCCTAAACAACATGAAAATGTGTTATCACAATTGCAGGATGCAACGGCCAAAGGCGCGAAGCTATTACTCGGTAGCGATGATTACCCACAGCCCTTCATTCAGCCAACCGTTGTCACGGGGATCACCCCAGATATGCGTTTAGAGCAAGATGAAACATTTGCTCCTGTCGTTGCCATCAGCCATTTTAAGCATATTGATGAGGCTATTTCTCGCGCAAACGACAGCCCTTATGGACTGGGTGCAGTCGTTTTTGGTGGCCAAGGAGCCAATGCCGTAGCACAGCAACTTGAAGCTGGCATGGTTGGCGTAAATCAAGGTGTCGGTGGTGGTAATGCGCCTTGGGTAGGAGCAAAACAAAGTGGCTTTGGTTTCCACGGTTCAGCTGCTGGTCATCGCCAGTTTTCCCAAATACGCGTTATCAGTAAATAACACACAGCCCTTTTAAAAAAGTAACAAAGGATAGATAGAATGAATACTAGATCCATAACGGCTGAATCCGTGAATATTGCATCCAAACGTATTAACTCAGACAATACTGATTTTTTCGTTGCTGCGTATGAACCAGGCGCAGAGCACCCAGCGCTACCAACTTGGGCTAACAGCAAAGCAAATTTAGCGGCGCTATCAGCGGTCAGCACAAACAAGATAACAAAAATAAATGTAGCAGGAGTACCCGGCGCATTTCAATTGCTGAATGTATTTTCGAAAGAAGAATGCCAACGCCTTATTGACGTTAGTGAGTCAATGGGCTACTTACCCGATGCCGCAGTGTCACTGCCTCGTGATGTTCGCCATAACGACAGTCTAACGTGGGTCGTCGATGAACAAACTGACAGTATCATTTGGGCTCGGATTAAACATTTAATGGCTGATGACCAAGGTATATTCGCGAATAAAGCAGCCTTAGGCATTAACGCTCGTTTTCGCTTTTACCGTTATAATAAAGGCGATTACTTTAAGCCCCATTCAGATGGTTCTTGGCCGGGCAGTCGAGTAATTAATAATCAATTAATTGCGGATGCCTATGGTGATCGTTTTAGCCAACTAACATTTTTAATCTTACTCACTGAAGATTTTGACGGTGGCGCTACCCGATTTTTAGTCAATGCTAATGAGCCAAGCCAACCAGCCCGCCGTGGCGATCAGGTTGCAGAAGTGGATATACGCACGCCTGCCGGCAGTATCCTTTGCTTCCCTCATGGCATGCACCCTTTGCACTGTATCCACAGCTCAGAGCCTATCTATAACGGGACCAAATATATTATCCGCACGGATGTATTATTTGAACTGTAGTGGTATAAGGTCAGGAAAAATATATTTAAATTTGAAAACTAATCTCATTCCTGTATGGTGAAACACAATAAACGACCTGTTTACATTGCTTTAAACAAACAATGTAAACAAACAATGTAAACAAAACAATTTGTACGACATCAGGGAATAGTTATGAAAATGATCAGCAAAAAAATGCGTAAATTATTATTGGTTATCGCGTTACCAGTATTAGCCTCGGGCTGTGCAGGTAATATCGAAAAACTTAATGCTGATACTGAGTTTGGCCCTGCGCCACAAGCGTATCAACAAACCATTAAGGATTACTTTGCACAAGAGTTGAATAATCCTGAAGTGGCTGAGTATGTAATTAGCGAACCGATGAAATTTTATCGCTCAAAACCATCACTTGCTGGTCTTGGTGGCGGTATCAAATGGCATGCTTGGGTAGCAGAAGTCGGTATCCCAGGTAAAGCGGTATACAAATATCTATCTGGCAGTAACAACAATCTTATTCACTACTATGTTCGCTTTGAAGGTAATGAGATTGACACTGTTTATGACGGTAACGGTTATACTTCATTAAAAAATGAAACTGGCTTTACCGTGGGTGAATATGCAAGCATCGACAACATCACAGTGACAGCAAAAACAGCCCAAGTAATTGAAAGCAATAAAGCAGCGGAAGAAGCCGAATTAATTAAAATTTTTGAATCTATTCGAGCTTTAAACACGCTATATAAAGAAGGTATTATTACCGAAGAAGAATATAGCTTGAAGAAAAAAGCAATCTTAAAGATCTAATTATTCTTAAAATGACCGTCGTTAATTAATAAAACGCCAAAGCATCGTATTCGATACTTTGGCGTTTTTAATACTTTCGATTCGTCGTCGAACACATCTATCTTATATAGCTAACTCATACTAGCCGCACTAATCACATCTGTAGGGGCTGAAATATAACCTTGATAACCAGAGGTTCGTAATGACTGGATCTGCTCTAATTGTTGCTGATTTTCAATCGCAGTCATGATCACCTCAATATTAAGTCCTTTGGCAATATTCACTAACGCACGACATAACTCATTATTCTGCTGGTTATTAGTGTAAAAGGCCAACGATTGATCCAGTTTTACATAATGCGGTTTTAACTGCTGTAAATAATTTAACGAGCCCATTTGTCGACCACAATGGTCAATACCAAGCTGCGCACCGCCTGCACGGATCAATTCTGCTAGCTGTATACATTCAGCTAAATTATTGTTCGCAGCCATCTCAGGGATCTCAAAATAAATTTGTTCGGCAAATTGCGTTTTCTGTAAAAATGCCGCAAGCCAAGTATGAAATTCAGGATCCTGTAAGCTATCATGAGTCAGATTCACCGCCACAGGTTCGTTATTTATATTCAAAATACCCTGTTTAACAACTGATTCCAATAAGCATCGGTCGAGCTGACTACCCAATGACAGTAATTCGACATACGGCATAAATTGACCCGCCCGCACTTGTTTACCATCAATATTTAATCGGCAATATAACTCACGCTGTAATACCTCATTAGTCTCACAATCCAACACTGACTGCCACTGAAATACAAACTGGTTTTGATTAATGGCGGTGACTAAACGATCACGCCACAGCTCGCGGTTAAACTCTTGTAGATGCTGGCTATCAAACCAACTACTGGCTTTATTGGCAGTCGCCGCATGCTGCAAGGCATTATCAGCCTGTGATAATAAATCGCTGGCTTGCATATCACCGTCGCGCTCTGTAACACCAATGGAAAAGCCACGGTTTGGGACACAACCTGCTTTTGACATCTCTTGATTAATCAAACGGATCAATGCTTGTAAATACAAATTGATGTCCTGACGCTCACCCTTAGTGATCAATAAAGCAAACTCAGTGTTAGCGATACGAGCAATCACACTTTCAGCTATCGATGGTAACTGCTTTTGCATCTGCAGGGCCAAAACCCGAATGGTTTCATCGCGAACTTGATAACCGTATTTACTGTGTATCTCCTCCAGCCAATCCATCTTCACCAATAACAAACCACCATAACCGGGATCGGTTAACCAACTACTCATCTGTCCAGTGAGGTACTGACGATTGGGTAAATTAGACACACCATCAATCAAATTATCACGACGTAAACTATCTACTTCGTTATCTAACGTATTAAAGACTTGCTTAAGTTGACCAGACATCGAGTTAATAGCCTCAACAACGGTTTTCAATTCGGCCGTTTTTGGTAACACCATATCCGGGTTAAATACCCGCTGTGCAATCTCACTGGCGTGAATAGCGATCTCGTTCAGCGGTGTTAATAATATCTTTAACCTAAAATGTAGTACTAAAATAGACAGTAAAAACAATACCGATATCACTAATAAAGTATTGTTCATGACTCGCCACAACTCTTGATATCCCAAACCGGGATGCGCTTCAATCTTCAAATTAGCCAGCTGCAACCAGCCAGATGTGATAACACTTTCACTGCTTTGGCTAGTAAATAAATCCAAGTCAATAAACCATTGCGGCACCCCTTCCACCACGATCGGGTTTTCCCACACTTGAACCTGCTGATCTGCTAACCAAGTCAAACTGACCTTACGGTAAAAGCCCCCTTCAAAGATCACGTTGACTAAGGTTTCAGCAGCGACCATATCGCCAGTTTGTAAATGTGGTTTTAGCATCAAACTTAACGAAGTACTGGCATTATTCAGCTCGGACTCCATTTGATTAGCCATAAAGTCACGCGTTTCAGTAAACTGAAAATAGGCTAAACTTGTCATCACCAACACAAAAAGGCCAAATAACAACGAATAGATCTGTTTAAACAAGGTCATTTACATTACTCCAAACTCAGCTTTGCTTGCTTTAAATTTGACAAGCCCATACGCTGATTTAAATTACTCCAACGTTTTAAACGTTGTGATTTACCAGCCAAAACCCCTTGGCCTTTTTCTTTATTTAGCCATAACTGTTTACCATTAAAACTGTATACCGGCAGCAAGTCATTGCGTTGATCTGCGGGTTTTATCTCACCGTCAATATTATCCAAAATCAGTGGTACCGCGCCAGGGGTCGGATAATAGGCAACCACCATATGATATTGATTGAGCGTTAATGATTTAACCATAGTGATCCGCATTTTTTCATCAGCAATACCTAGCTCTAACAAGCTAAAATACTTTGCGATGGCAAAGTCTTCACAGTCCCCACCGTTTACCCCGATAAACTCGATCGGTGTGGCCCAATAATTTTCAACCCCCCACAGTTTACTGTCATCAATAAACTGTAATTGGTTAAAAAATCTATTTATCTTAGCCAATTTATCTACGGTAGAGGCACCTCCCGAATTCGCCATAATCGCCAGCCAAGCACGGCCTCGCTGCGCTGCACGTTGACCATAATTATCATTAAGCGCCGCCACAATTTTCTGATTGTTAAGTTTAGATACCGATTTAGCAGGTAAACCAAAGATCATCAATAACATCAGCATCACTGTTAATTTAACAAATCGGATACAAGTCCTCCCGTGGACTACGAATCTGATAACAACAACTAGTGTATTTTATCAACACTGTAAATCGTCCATTTCATATCTTTAACTAAATTATCACCACTTAATTCAGCGACAATGCGACGATTACGTTGGTGTGCCAACTGACTATCGCTTTCATCAAGCAAGCGTTCAAAACCATAACCAATCGCAGATACACGTGAGGTTGAGATACCAAATTTATTAATCAACAGGTCCATCACCGCTTGTGCTCGGCGTTGTGATAAATCCATATTTAACGCCCTGCTACCTTGCCGACTAGCATGCCCTTCAATAAGCACGTCTAAGCCAGGATAGCGCTGCATAAAGTTAGATAGGGCTTTAATGTCCGCAAAATATTGCGGTAAGATCACCGCTGAATTATTACTAAAATTAATTTTTAATTCCTGTCTCACTTTATTAACCGAATCAGTACCACAGCCACTATTGTTAACTTGTGAACCCAGCACCGAATTTAAACACTGCTCGCGATAAGTAATAACCCCATCTGCATCATCATCACTTAAGTCATCCTTTTGCAGTGTTTGTTCAGGCATCATTATCGTCGCGGTTGGGGTTGATGGCGCTGCAACATTGGCTTTTATTGTCGCGATAGTTTCACAACCTAACAACAAAAAACTCATCAAAAAAATGCTTAACAATTTCATTATTGAACGCCTCCTTCGTATTGATGTTCACCTTGCCAAACAGCAGGTCGTGTCACCCTGAGCGAATCCAATAATTGGCCAGTGGCGTTTAACAAGCGATACTGAGTTACAATCTCGTTAAACTCAGCATCAACGTATTCTTTACGTGCTTCAAATAATTCATTTTCGGTATCAAGTAGATCCAGCAAACTACGTTGATCCAGTCTAAATTGTTGCTCATACGCAGCTTGCGAATCTTTCGACGCAATGACATGTTCTTTGATGTAGCGCATCTGTAAATTAAGTAACTCGTGAGCATTCCAGGCCAAGGTAAAACCTTCCGTTATTTGGCGATGTACACTGCGATTTATCTCATTCGCTTCGGTAATTTTATAGGCAGTTTCTTTGGCTAATGCTTTGTCTTTACCTCCAGAATACAGGTTATAAGAAAAGCGAACCATAGCGACTACATCATTATTATGACCGCCGACTCCGGATATACCATTATGGCCATCTTCACCATCAAGATCGTTGTTAAAATTAGCATCAACTTCAAACGTCACTTTCGGATAGTAGTTGGATTTAGCCGCGTCATGTTGATAGCGCGCCGAGATAATATCATTATTCGACGATTTAATTACAGGATGGTTAATAAGTGCGGTACGTATACCAGCTTGTCGATCTGTTGGTAATAATGCTACATCAGGAATAGGAATGACCAAATTATCTGGTAGCTGATCCGTCACCCGTATAAATTGTGCTTCACTGTCTAAATAGTTATTTTTTGCTGAAATAACATTTGATTGCGCACGAGCCAACCGACCGGTAATTTGTGATAAATCAGCAATACTACCAAGACCAGAATTAGTGCGTTCTTGGATCTGGCCAAAAATAGTTTTATGCGTAGATAAATTGCGCTTAGATAGATCCAGAATACGTCGGTTCTTAAGTAAATTGGTATACACTTTCGTGACATCTAACGCGACATCTTCAGCCGTACTGAATAATCGCCATTGTTCCGCGCTGGCAGCATAACTGGTACGACTAATATCACTGCTGGTTTGAAAACCACTAAATAGACTTTGTTTAAGACTGATCCCAAATTCACCACGATTTAAACTCTCGGAATCCCCGCCATCAGTACTGCGTCGGGTCCCTGGACTATTGGTATATTCATAGCCATAACCACCTGTCACATTAAGACTGGGTAAATAACCCGCTTCAGCTTGTTGAACTTGCTGTTCACGTACTTTGAATTTAGTAAAAGCAATGCGGATATCAGGATGACTACTTAAAGTCATCGCGACAGCCTCCTCTACAGACTGTGCATTAGCAGCTGCAGACCAGCCAATCGCAGAACACATAAGCGCAGGGTAAAGTAACCCTTTAGTGAATAATTTCAGCTGACAGAAAGAGTCATGGCTTGGCATTTTTTTTTCCTTGTTATATACATTCATGTGCAATTTAAAGTTCCCTAAGTGCCATCGCTTTGGCTCGCAACACTGGATTTAATATGTATTCGAGTACAGTGCGTTTACCGATCATGACATCAACAGAAGTCATCATTCCGGGGATAATAGGCATGTCATGATTGCCCTGAATATCTGAAATATCAGTTCGAACCCGAATAATATAAAAACTATTACCATCTTCATCTTGAGTGGTATCGGCACTGATGTGCTCAACCACGCCTTTTAAACCACCATAGCGAGTGAAATCATAAGCGGTTATTTTGACCACGGCTGTTAATCCCAGGTGGACAAAGGCGATGTCTTTCGGTTTTATTTTGGCTTCAATTAATAATTTATCTTCTGTCGGCACTATCTCTAACAATGCTTGACCTGGCTGTACGACACCACCTAATGTATTAATATGTAACGTTTTAATGGTGCCGACTACCGGTGATACTATTAGGGCTTTGTTAACCTTATCTTCTGCCCCGACTTTAGCTTCCGTGATTCTAGAAAATTCACTTTGTAATTCATTGAGCTCTGCACGCGCATCTTCACGATAGTTAAGTACCGCTTCTCGACGCTTTAATACCGCTTCAACCATCACTGATTGTAACTTTGGTACCATTAATCGAATCGAATTTAACTCACCTTTAATGCTATTAACGCTACGCTCTAATTTAAGTAATTCTACTTCTGATATAATGTATTTCTTCGCTAACGGCCGAGTTAACGCTAGCTCTCGCGAGGCCAATTTATAGCTGATTTCTAGGGTTTTAATTTTTGATTTAAGCTCTTTCTTTTCTTCAAATCGCTGCTGGATCTGTTGACCTTGGATCGCGACTAGATTGATTAAACTGTCTAATCGAGCGTGGTATTCATCTTGCTCACGCGTGACTAAATAAGGTAAGTTTTGCTGTAGATCATCAGGGAAAATAAGTGCCGTTTTGGTGATCTTGATTTGTAGCTGCCAATTCGGCACATCAGCAACCAAGATACTATTCAATTCACTGCGCAAACGAATAATATCAGCCCTTAAGCTATCGACTTCCTGACGTTGCTCCGCTAAATCGGCTCGAAAACGGGTATCGTCAATACGTGCTAATGGTTGATTTTTGGTTACGAATGCGCCTTCGCGTACATATAATTCCTGTAAAATACCGCCATCTAAACTCTGAATAATTTGTATTTGCGAAGAAGGTACTACTTTGCCCATACCGGTTGCGACCCGATCTAATTTGGCAAAATAGGCCCAGACAATAAAGCTGAGCACAAAGGCGGCCAACGCCCATATGGTTAACCGATGAATACGGGGACTTTGCGTTAACAGCGCACCATAAACATCATCCGCCATCTCTAGATCTTGTTTGCTTATTTTCATTGCGTCGCTCCTGGGACCAAAGCGCCACTTTTCAGTTTTTCGAGGATCACCGTTTTTGGACCATCCGCGACTAATCGCCCTTTATCCAACACGATAATCCGGTCAACTAACTGCAGTAAATGCATCTTATGGGTAATCAATAATAACGTACGATCTTTGGCAATAACCTGCATTGAGTTAATAAACTGTTTTTCCGCGCGCGCATCAAGACTTGCGGTAGGTTCATCTAATAATAAAATCTGTGGATCATTTAAGATCGCCCGCGCTAAGGCGATTGATTGACGTTGGCCGCGAGATAAGGCTTTACCACCCTCGCCAACTTGTTGATCGAGACCTTGCGAATCAAGATCGGTAAACATGTTTACCCCTGAAAACTGCACGGCTCTGATCAATTGATATTCGGTTACTTGCTTGGCGCCAAACAAAATATTTTCTTTAATGGTACCGTGAAATAACGTGATATCTTGCGGTAAATAACCGAAGTTACGACGCAGATCACTGGGATGGATCTGCCGTTGATTCATACCATCAAACTGCAAACTTCCCGTGGTTGGTTGATATAAACCTAGCAATACTTTAGCTAAGGTACTTTTACCCGAACCATTGCGACCAATAATCGCAACTTTTTCACCCGGTTGGATATGCAAAGACAAAGGGTATAAACTTGGTTTATCCACGTCAGGATAGCTAAAACCCAGTTGTTCTAACGTAATCTTACCTTCAAGCTTACTGCGACTAACAAGGTGGGCTTTATCTTCAAACTCATCAACTTGTTCCATGATCGCATCGAGCTGACGCATAGCGCTGATGGTTTGATTAGAACGCGTCATTAACGACGCTATTTTCGCCATTGGGGAAATTGCGCGACTGGATAACATCACCGCGGCAATAATTGCGCCCATCGATATTTGGTTATCAGCGACTCGGTACACCCCTAATACGACAACGCCAATGACAGCGATTTGCACAATCAAACTAGCGACATTAGCAACGGAGTTAGTGAGTACTTTCGCCTTTAGCTGCCAAGTTGATATATGCCCTAACATTTGTTGCCAGCTCTGTTGTACCACACCTTCAGCGCCGTTGGCTTTGATCAGTTCAAGCACAGATAGGCTTTCCACTAAATGGCCATGACGTAAACTCGAGAATTTATTCCCTTCTTCTATGGCATGACGTAAACGTGGTTGTATCAACAAGGTATAACCAATAATCAGTAAGGTGGCTATCACCGAGAACATAGCTAAATCACCAGCGACTAACCAAATAATGACCATAAACAAGATGGCAAAGGGTAAATCAACTAATGCAGTAATTGTCGCGGAGGATAAAAACTCACGCACACTGTCAAACTCGCTGAGTTGTTTGGCCATGCCACCAACACTCGATGCGCGTTTCTCTAATGGCATTCCAATGACTTTGGAAAACAGTTTTGCGGAGGTTTCTAAATCAATTTTCTTGCCGGCCACATCAATAAGATAACCACGTAGTTGCTTCATGATAAAGTCAAAAACATAAGCGACGATGGCACCAATCGCTAATACCCAAAGTGATTCAAACGCTAAATTAGGGACCACTTTATCGTACACATTCATCACAAATAATGGCGATACTAAGGCAAATAAATTGACTAATACCGACGCTATAATGACATCACGATAGATAGAACTAGACGACTTCACCGTTTGCCATAACCAATGCTCTTTAGTGTCGTGCAGATGCACATCAAATTCACGATCACCATGGTATTGCTGCTTGACTAAAAACAAATAACCCACGTAAATAGCTTCTAATTCAGCGATCGTCAGTAATGCCTCACCACCGGTTTCCGGCATGGAAATAACGGCTTTATCAGCATCTATATCTAACTCTTGCAATACACAGGCTTGCTGGTCTTTTAACAGTAAAATGCACGGCAATAACATGCGCGGTAATTCATTCAGTCCTTTTTGACTTAATTTCGCACTTAACCCGGCTCGGGATGCAGCTTGAGGCAGCAATTCCGGTAACAAATTTGCGCCCGATATTGATAAACCAGCCGTCAACGCATCGCCCGAACACGGATTGCCAAAGTGTTCAGTCAGTAAAATTAAACAATCCAGCAGTGGATCCTCAATCATCTGCTGAGAAGGATGTATATTCCACTGTGGTGTTGACGTTGCATTCGTTGCTGCCTTCACTGCGATTAATTCCTTAATATTTAGCTACCATTATTGAATGACTAAAAGTTAAATTTACTAAAAGACCAATGGATCATCAAGATCATTCAATATACTGTTTATACCTTCCGGGCTGGTAAGGTCGACATTACTATAAGCTGTACTTAAGTCAACATTATCTAAAATGATAACCTGGCTAATACCAGAACCATTACCTTCGGTATGAATATTGATCGTCGTCGTAACACTACCATCGCTTTCATTTTTAAAGCTCATATCTAAATAATGACTTAGGTCATCGCTACCCACGCCTTGTAGTAAATCACTAAAATCCAGTTTATCTTCATCAATATTAAAATCTGTGATGAGATCAACAGTTCGGACTGCAGCAGAGCCGTCATCCCCGTCTAACCAGACAAAGGTATCGATACCGCTACCGCCAGTGAGTATATCATTACCACTCCCGCCAATCAGCATGTCGTTTCCAGCACCACCAATTAAGGTATCAGCGCCCCCTTGACCAAATAGGATATCGTCGCCAGTACCACCAATAAGCTTATCATCACCATCATTGGCTTCATTGCCGTTAAATGAATCTGGATTCTCGCGGATATATTGATGGACATCTGACACACTCAGATTGTCAACATTGACACCAACTTCACCTGCAACATAGGTTTTTAACGCTGTATAACCATCTTCAAAAGCAAATGAATTGGGCGCTAAATCACCAAACAGAATATCATTCCCTTCACCACCACTTATAGTGTCATCACCTTGAGTAGAGAGTACTGTCGAGCTCAAAATCGTTGCGGCAAGTTCGGAGACGTTAATATTATGGCTAGCTGAACCATCACTATCATAGTCCGTAAGACTATGTGTTGTATCCCCAATTGAAATAGCTTCAACTTCTGAAATATTCGCTAGTTTATCAAAAGCTATCTTAGTTTGTCGGGTATTCTCTGCAGAGGTATTATTTACATGTGTGGTGCCATTATTGCCAACATATGCGTTAGGTTCACCATCAGTGATAAAATAGGTTAAATTCGTACCGCTATTACCGCTTATTAAAGGGTCATTAAACCACGTGACAGCCGATTCAAAAGCTGCTTCATAGTTAGTCCAACCACCACGATTAATTGAGGCTAACGCTTCGATTAATTTAGTTTCAGTATAATCACTAAGGTTTAACGATAAAACATTTACTGCATCAGTATCAAAATCAATCAATGAAATATTCACTGTACCGGCATTATCCCCAGATACTTTACCTAAAAGAGTTTTTATAACCTCAGTAAACTGTGTTTTAGTTGTTGCAATATCATCATTACTCATACTCCCCGATGAATCAAGAACAAAGGCAATATTGTAATTTTCACCCTCTAAAACTTCATTATACTGTGTATCTGCAACAATCACGTCATTGCCAGCAGTACCTGTAATATTATCGTCGACGTTAGAGCCTGATACATTAGAATAAAGATTAGAATAAAAATTAGAAGCATCGACAGTTAAATCAACAGACCATGTTTTTGAATCTGTTACTTCTTCACCATTAATGGTCGCTGTGTCTGAAACATTTATCTCAACCGAAATATCAAATGGTAAATCGTCTATTTCAACATTAATGATTTTAACATCCTTAACGTCATCAGGAGCTAACGTCCAAGTATCGTTATCGTCATTAAATGTACCTGCTGATAAAGATGCGCCACTTGGAATATCAGAAACTATGTATGAAGTAATGACTTCACTGCCATCTGTAACAGCGCCATCGATATTGAGTTCAATTTCATATTTGTCAGCCGGGTCTAGAGTAAATGAACCATTTTTGTAACTGTAAACACCGTTATCAAAGATGAATTTCTCGACTGCGTTTCCGCCAGCAATTCGAATATAATGAGATTCGCCTGAGAACTTCACTCCGACCCAACTATGATCATAATTAAATACTATCGAAGGATCAAATTTACCGTTAAATACCACACTGTCGCTGTCAGAGTTCGTTCCCTTAATATTCCAATCCCATCGCGTATCATCAAATAACTGCATATTAGCGTCCTGGTTTTCAGGATTTGAATAATAAGCGTAATTCATATAGATAGGCGCAACAGAGACATCACCTAAGCTAACGGTGAAACCTGGTTGGTCTGCAACAGGATTAACGTTTAAGGTTAACGTATTGCTAAAACCCGTATTAGTAGTGTAAGTTATTTCTGGTACACCACCGCTCCAATTCTCTGTCGGTATGAATTCATAACTGCCATCTTCACTCAACGTTAATGAGCCGGCATCAAGTTCAGCTACCTCCCCTGCCATATAAGAGTTACCTGCAACGTTAAAGCTACTTACATTAAGATCATGGTCAGCATCACTGTCGTTGCTTAATACACCATTTAACTTATTAACTGCTAAAGTTGTATCTTCATTTGTGCTGTCAGTGTCCGCTACTGTCACCGTAGCATCATCCACAGCGGTGACGGTTACTTTAACTGGTAGTGTTGTTGAACTGGTGTCACCGTTCGA
>NZ_JABSQR010000047.1 GCF_013215705.1 Moritella sp.
TCATTATATCTCTGCAAGTGCTCACACAGATTGCTTGAATAAATTGTTAAAGAGCGTTGACCTTGACGTCTTTCGTCGTAGTCAGGCTGCGTATTCTACGCAAACCGAATTCGAAGTCAAGCACATTTCGCGCTTTATTCAGGACGTTTAAAAAACAACCGAAGTTACGTTAAACACCTTACCGAGCGGCTGTTGCCGTGTCAGTGAGGTCGCATTATAGAGATCTACTTCTACATGGCAAGCGTTTATTGATGGAAAGTAAAACAGCCGAGACAGCTGCTCATAGAACAATCAAAAAACCTACATCAACGACTTGTTTGCTCAATAAATAACATTCAAACTAAGCGTACAATAGCCATCCCCCACTATATCCATTATTTTAAGGGTTACATTTTTAGCGCATAGTGAAATTATCATGTCTTTACCTATCGAATATACCCGTTTAAACCTGCTCGCATTAGCGACAACTAAACGTCAACGACAATACAAAGCACAATGGCTGATTATACGTCAGGGAGAGCTCAACATTCGGTTAGGTAAAACCCTGGTCACGCTAAACCAAACACAATCAATCTGGTTACCACATGACTGCTTATATGCCATTGAATCAATCACAGCAAGTCAAATTGACATCCTCGCATTTTCTGCTCGCGTTACAGCGTCGTTACCTACAACATTATGCCAATGCACGACGCCGTTATTACTGCCTGTATTAATTGATGAACTAATGACTATCGATAAAACCACCACTTCGGCTCAACTTATATTGCAAGTATGCTTAGATCAAGTGCATAAATTAACAAAGCATCATTAAGCTAATATTCTTTTATGGGTAAAATTGCGTATAATTAATTTTTCCATTATTTAAAGAAATTATGTTTATTTTTAAATGCGAAGGTTTTAATCAAGAACAAGCAACAATTCAAGTTGCATCGTTACTATGGACAGAATCAGGCGAAGTTACCTTCAAGGCCAATGATGATAGCTTTGCTTGCTTACTACTCAACCAATGCAAAAGTGACAGTGGTGGTTTTTTCAATCTACTCGCAGGTTGTAAACCGCTATTCATAGAGCAGTGGTTAGAATATTTAGAAGAAAAACAGCTAATAAAGAAAGTGTCATTACAGCAAGTCGACTATAAAGAAGCTGACTATCCAATAAAATTGGGCTTTGATGATGAAAGTGCCAGCACATTACTCGATATGTTATACAAAGTTGGTAACTTTAATCGCTTACAAATTTCTCGCTATTTAAAAAACAGAAACAACATTACTTATTTATCAACTAAATATGACAAAGCAGATTTACAACGTTATCTACAACTTGGTAAAGCGATTAACTTTATTCTAAAACTCAAAAAATGATGGTTAAGCGATACCAATAAAAGTGACATCACGACGTTAAAATTAGGAATAATTTTTCATGCGAAGGATAATCTACTTCATTTTGGCTGTTAACCTATCAGGGTGTAGTATCTTTACCCCGCCAGCAGCGATCGTGACAGATAGGATAATGACACCAGCGCAATGGAGTACGGTCCATCTTCATACTGATATTAAAACAACATGGCAAGGTATTGCTGCTTATCCTCAATTGACCGAATACATACAAGAAGCCCTTGCCTATAATCCCCAGTTGACTTCGGAACGCTATAATATCGATATTGCAGTCGCCTTAGTAAAACAAACCGCAGCCGGACAATACCCTCAAATTGATGCTTACCTTGGCAGTGGACGTCAACGTAATAATCAAAATATAACCAATAGCAGCTCCGTTAATATCGATACGGGGTGGGAAATTGATTATCTTGGCAAACTAAACGATCTCGCCAAGGCGGCTACACTGGATGCGCAACAAGCTATCCTTAACTATAAGCAACTGCAATCAAATACCATCGCCCTCATCAGCCAACAATGGTTTGATCTTATCTTCTACCAGCAGCAGCTTACATTGATTAACAAACGCCAGCAAAACTTACAGCAAAATTTAGCCATTATTGAAAATGGCTACGACCAAGGCGTAAAGCAACCCCTAGATGTCTATCTTGCCCGCGCCGATCTCGCTCGAGCACACGCATCTAAACAAGAAAACTTAGAAGCACTCAAAAATACCCAACGACAATTAGAGTTATCATTAGGGCGTTACCCCGCTGCAAGTATTCACGCGAATGGTGATTTAACCTTTGCGGCAATACCAGTGCCATCTGGTTTACCCTCAGAGTTAATGCTGCGACGATTCGATATTCAACAAGTCATGTTGGCACTTAATGCTGAAAACTTCCGTATAGCCCATGCTTATAAAAACAGGTTTCCCAGCTTATCGCTTTCCTTATCAGGTGGCACAAGCAGCCCTGAGCTGAGCAACTTACTACAATCTAATAGCTTGGTATGGTCACTTTTTGCCAATGTATCGGCATCACTCTTTGATGCAGGTGCATTAACAGCAAAACAAGCACAGCAAACAGCGAAGACGCAGCAAGCCGCAATATCAGTAACACGGGTTACTTTACAAGCCTTTAGTGAAGTTGAAACCGCACTTGCGGCAGAAGTCACGCTCGCAAATAGAGAATTACAGCAACAGAATGCTGAATACTATTTTAATATCGCCGAGCAACTCGCATTTGAACAATATATTGCCGGGTTAACGGATTATATCACCGTGTTGGAATCGCAGCGTAGCGCCTTTGATGCGCAAATCTCATTGCTTGCAATTAAAACTATCCGTATTAAAAATCGCATCAAGTTATTACTCGCGCTGGGCGGAGACATTCCCATCTCACTGACGGTTAACACAGAAAAGGACCTATCACGTGTCAACGAATAAGCCATTAACCAAATTTGAAACACTATTTCGCTATGTGCTGCCACTGCTGGTGTTATTAATAACGGTATTCATCATCCTAGTGATCATGTCAACGAGCCCAACCACCGAAAAAAGAAAGCAAGCGGCGGATGAGCCATTAACCGTCGAAGTCCTCATCTTAGAACAAAGCGACTTTCCGGTGACAATCAAGACTAATGGGATCATTCAACCACGTAGCCAAGCCAGTATTGCCAGCCAGGTATCAGGCACCATTACCCAGGTTTCACCCGCATTTACCTCTGGGGGATTTTTCAATGCCGGTGACACGCTACTATCTGTTGATGATCGTGATTATATCATTGCGGTTAAAATTGCATCCGCGGCATTAATTGAAGTTAAATTAGCACTGACAGAAGAGCAAGCAAAAAGTAAACAAGCACAGCGAGATTGGCAGCGCCTTGGCCGTGAAGGTAAAGCTAACGAGCTAGTATTAAGAAAACCACAATTAGCATCCGCACATGCATCTCTCGCCTCTGCACAAGCGCAACTAGAACAAGCACAACTCAATCTACAAAGAACTCAGATCCTTGCCCCTTATGCGGGCCGAGTACTAACCAAAAATGTTGATATTGGTCAGTTTGTCACAATAGGGTCTGCACTAGCAGATATTTACGCCACAGATCAGGTTGAAATTCGTTTACCACTCAATAGCCAACAACAACATTATGTCCAGCTGCCAGAACCATTTAAACCACACAGTCGTGCATATTACCCGCCTGTTAATATCATCGCTCAATTCGGCAATCAGCGTTATAGCTGGTCAGGTCAGCTCACCCGAACAGAAGGTGCTTTAGATGCGAAAAGTCGTCAACTTTATACCGTTGCAACCATAGAAAATCCTTACGGTCGTGATAACAGTAATAAACCCTCGTTAAAAATTGGCCAATTTGTTAGCGCAGAAATAGCAGGTAAGGTCCTCAACAATATATTTGTGCTGCCTACAGCCAGTGTCTATGAAGGCGATCAAGTGATTATATTTAAGGACGGTTTACTCCATCGTCAAAATATTAACGTCATCTGGCGTGATAGCCGCAACACTATTGTCGACGTAGGGATTCATGCCGGGGAATTATTAGTGACGACGCCTTTAAGCGCTGTGGTCTCAGGTAGCAAAGCACAGCTAATTACCACGCGAAGTAACGCAGATAAAGGTAATTAATCGATGCATAATTTAATTGCTTGGTTCACCCGTAATCACGTGGCGGCCAATTTACTCATGATATTAATTCTTGGCGCTGGCTTTTTTACTCTTAAATACCGCGTAAATGTAGAAGTATTTCCTGATGTCACCATTGATGTGATTAATATTAACATCGCCCTGCCCGGTGCAAGCCCTGAAGAGGCAGAAGAAAGTTTAGCAATTCCAATTGAAGAAGCTATTCTCGATATTGAAGGCATTGATAAAATAACCTCACGCTCAACGGAAGGCAGTTCAACGATCAGTGTTGAAGTGGATGCAAAATATGATCAATATCGACTAAAAGATGAAATTAAAAATCGGATTGATGCCCTAAACACTTTACCTGCGAGCGCAGAAAAACCCATTATTAGCCAACCGACATCAAGCCGAGAAGTGATCAGCGTGATGATTTCTGGCGAGTTAGCAGAAAAAGAATTACGTTTACTTGGTGAACAAACCCGAGATCGGCTACTAGATGAAGCCAACATCACCCAAGTCACTCTTGAATCTGTTCGCCCTTATGAAATATCCATCGAAGTATCAGAACAAACCTTACGTCAATACAACCTCACCATGGATGAAATAGCCGCGGCAATTAATGCCAATTCGGTTGACTTAAGTGGCGGTAGTATTAAAACCCCTTCAGGTGAGATCTTATTACGCAGTAAAGGCCAAGCTTATGTCGGCAGTGAATACGCCAACATCATGATCCGCAGCCATGCTGATGGTACACGGCTTATACTAAAGGATATCGCCACCATAAAAGATGGCTTTGAAGAAACCCCGATCATTACGCGTTTCAATGGTAAACCAGCCGTGATCATTGAAGTTTATCGCGTGGGTGCACAAAGTGCGATCACCATCGCCGATACAGTCAAAGCCTTTATTGTTGAACAACAAGCATTAATGCCTGCCGGGGTGAAACTGGATTACTGGCGTGATGATTCCAAGATCGTAAAATCACGTATTAATACCCTGAGTACCAGTGCGATCCAAGGTGGTATCTTAGTTGCCATCATGCTCACGTTATTTTTGCGCCCGGCCATCGCATTTTGGGTAACCGTCGGTATTCCAGTCAGCTTTATGGGCGGCGCTATATTCATGCCAGAACTGGACATCTCCATCAACATCATTTCATTATTTGCTTTTATTATGGTGCTGGGTATTTTAGTGGATGATGCCATTGTCAGTGGTGAAAATGTCTATACGCATCTAAAGCGCGGCGAACCGCCAGAAAGAGCGGCAATCATAGGTATACAAGAAGTCTCAACCCCCGTTACCTTCGGTATTTTAACCACCATCGTCGCTTTTATCCCACTGACTTTAATTGAAGGTGCGCGGGGCGATATTTTTGCACAAATCCCCGCAATTGTGATACCGGTATTATTGTTCTCGTTAATCGAATCAAAACTCATTTTACCTGCGCATTTAAAACATATCCGTATGCAGGGCTCTAATCAAAATCGTTTCTTACGCTGGCAAGAACGTTTCGCAAATAACTTTGAACAAGCCATTATTCGCTATTATCGACCGGCATTATCAGCCGTATTAGCACGTCGTTATTTATCATTAACAGTGGCTTTTTCGGTCATGCTCATTGTCTTAACCTTGGTCACATCGGGTTGGGTACGTTTTATCTTTTTTCCACGGATCCCCAGTGAAATAGCACGCGGAGTTATCGTCATGCCGACCGGAACAGATATTGCGGTCACCGATAAATACGTGCAAAAAATGTTGGACTCGGCATTATTACTACAGAAAAAATATACCGATACCAGCACCAATGAAAGCGTGATCAAAGATATCTTTGCCACCGTAGGATCAAGCGGTGGTAGCAGTGCAGGTCAATCGCACCGTGGTCGCGTTATCTTCCAGGTTCAATCCGAAGAAGAACGGGTTATTGATATTAGTGTTGCCGCGCTAGTCAAAGAATGGCGCGCATTAATCGGCCATGTTCCCGGCGCCCAAAGTTTGACATTTAAAGCTGAAACAGGTCACAGCGGTTCACCTTTAAACATCCAACTCACCGCTCACCGTTATGACTCGTTACGCTCCGTTGCTGATAAGATCAAACATAAACTGACTGAGTACCCATCGGTGTTTGATATTGAGGACAGTATTTCCACAGGTAAAACAGAATTACAGCTGGCCATAAAGCCAGAAGCGGAAGCACTGGGATTAAGTTTATCGGATCTAGCCCAACAAGTAAGACAAGCTTTTTATGGTGAACAAGTACAACGGATACAACGCGGTAAAGATGACGTAAAAGTATTTATTCGTTATCCAGAAAATGAACGGCAGTCTATTTATAACTTAAATAACATGATGATCAGGACCCCGGCGGGGGACGAGATCCCCTTTCTTGAGGTAGCAGAAATAACCGATGGTACCAGTCCATCAGTCATTATTCGTATTGATCGACAACGTACACTTAATATCACCGCTGACTTAAATAAAGAAACAGGTAACCTCGGCATATTAAAACAGGACTTAACCGATTATTTAGATCAACTCATGCAGCTGTATCCAGACGTCAGTTACTCGCTCGAGGGAGAGGCTAAAGAACAAGATGAATCTTTCTCTAGTTTAAAACTCGGGTTGGTTTTTGTGTTATTTGCGATTTACGCTTTACTTGCGATCCCATTCCGCTCTTATACCCAACCATTAATCGTTATGTCAGTGATCCCCTTTGGCGCTATTGGCGCTATCTTAGGTCACATTATCATGGGCAATCCTCTTACCTTAATGAGTGTACTTGGCATGCTGGCATTAACCGGGGTGGTAGTGAATGATTCCTTGGTATTAGTGGACTATATTAATAAACAACGCGCAGAAGGCGTGCCACTGACTGAGGCGGTAAACAACGCCGGTGTCGCACGTTTTAGAGCCGTGATGTTAACCTCGATTACGACGTTTGTTGGCTTGATGCCACTGTTACTTGAAACGAGTATTCAAGCTCAATTTCTTATTCCAATGGCAATATCATTAGGATTCGGCATTATATTTGCGACCGTGATAACCTTATTTATCGTGCCCATTAATTATTTATTATTAGAAGATTGCGGGCGTTTGCTCACATGGTTAAAGCACCTTTACCGCCGGCGTCCTAATGACACAAGCAGCAAAGTGTGAAAACTGAAGACTGAAAAAAATAGCCATCAATGTTAATCAAGTGTTAACATTGATTCTATTAACGACAATAAAAATAACACAAGGAAGTGGGGTTTTATGAATAAATTATTTGCATTTATCATGCTAAGTACTGGGTTATACGGATGTCAGTCCACACAAAACTACAACTACCAACCCACTAAATTAGATAATATTACTATCGTACGTTATCAAGAAATGGCCGATAACTATCAACACCTTAAATTTGATCGCTACAATTCGATCTTAACGGTAACGTATCAACTACCGGCAACAAACTTGGTTTGGCAACAAAAACATATAGAAAAACAAACTAATCGCGCTTTATGTGAAGATAAAAATAATACAATTTATCGATTAGCGCATGAGGATAACATCGGCGTGAAATTTATTTATCAAGGCCAAGGCGGTAAAACCTTAGGCCCTTGGGCTGTTGATATATGTGAACCAAGTTAACATGAATTATGGGGGTCGTTAGATGCAACACCCATGATGATTATGCAACAGCAAGGCGTTTAATTGTCTGTAATTGATTTACTGCATTTAATAATGCAGTCAGTGACGCGGTCAAAATATCATTGTGGATCGCGACTCCGATAACAGATTCCGTCGCGGTCTGAATTTGTACGTAAGCAATGGCATCTGCATCTGAGCCTTTACTTAATGCATGCTCACTAAAGTTAATCACTTCAAACTCAATATTAAAGTGCTGTTTTAGTGCGGAGATAAAGGCGGTTAATGCACCGTATCCTTCACCCATCACCCGAACACTGCTATCACCATCCGCCAATTGCGCTTGTATTTTATCAATATCACCATGATTAACGCTGTAATCTGCTAATTGATAAAATTGTTCAGTGCGCGCATAGGTCGACTTAAATAGCTGCCATATTTGTGGAACCATTAATTCACTGGCCGTCGCTTCTGATTGCTGCTGAACCACGCCTGAAAATTCAACTTGTAACCAACGTGGTAACTGCACGCCATATTCTTGTTCAAGCAGAAAAGCAATACCGCCTTTACCCGATTGGCTATTAACCCGAATAACGTGTTTTAATGTTCGATTTAAATCCGTAGGATCGATAGGTAGGTAAGCAACGTTCCAAGTACTTTCTGGGACCCGACGATCTAAGCATTTCTTAATGGCATCCTGATGACTACCAGAAAAAGCGGTATACACTAATTCACCCACATAAGGATGACGAGGGTGAACAGGTAATTGGGTACATTCCGTAATAGTGCCAATAATATTATCAATGTCACCAAGGCGCAGTTCAGGGTTTATACCTTGACTGTAAAGATTCATCGCCATGGTAATAATATCCATATTACCGGTACGCTCTCCATTGCCAAGTAAAGTACCTTCGACACGATCAGCTCCCGCCATCACAGCCAGTTCAGCCGCGGCAACAGCACAACCACGATCGTTATGAGTATGCACACTGACGGTAATAGCGTCTCTATTTTGCACATGTTCACAAAACCATTCGACCTGATCTGCAAACACATTCGGTGTCGACATTTCGACCGTCGCAGGTAAATTAATGATGACAGGGTTGTCCTGCGTTGGCTGCCAAACGGCATTGACAGCATCACAAATATCAACGGAAAAATCCAGTTCTGTACCCGAGAAGCTTTCAGGAGAATACTCAAACTGCCAGCGGGGTCCTGGATTCGCATCGGCATGCTGTTTCACCCACGTGGCGCCCTGAACTGCAATATCAATAATACCTTGACGATCTTTTTGAAAAACAAGTTCTCGCTGTACCGTCGAAGTTGAATTATAAACATGAATAATCGCCTGTTTAACGCCTTTTAGCGCAGCAAAGGTTTTTTCGATAAGGCTTTCGCGTGCTTGGGTTAATACTTGAATAGTCACATCATCAGGGATCTTATTTTCTTCAATTAACCAGCGGACAAAATCAAAATCCATTTTCGATGCAGCAGGAAAACCAACTTCGATTTGTTTAAAGCCCATCGCTAATAATAGTTGATAATAACGGCGTTTTTGCGTAACCGTCATTGGGTCAACAAGGGCTTGATTACCATCACGTAAATCAACACTGCACCATTGCGGAGCCTGAGTAATACGGTTATTTGGCCATTGTCGGTTAGGCATGTTTAGGACAGGAAAAGCTTGGTATTTACGGTGGTTAAATGTCGTCATAATAAGATCCTTTTACGTAGTTACAGTCACATCATCAATGATGAATTAGCGATCATCGCGCGTGGTAAAACCAGCAACTAAGCGCCACATTCAAGGCTTAGTTACTGTTTCCAAGTCGCATACGTAATAAAGATTTAATTAGTTTATCAACCATCATCGACACCAAACATTTATTTACCAATAAATTCATCATTAAAGTATACGTAAAAACATGCAGATAATGATTGCTTTGTTGGGATGAATAACGTGATATATGGCAACATATTACTAACATATAATAAAATTAAGCTATAACTCACTAATTTTAGTTTTAACAGGGCAATTTAAAATTGATATTGAATTGTTTACTACTCGAGAATGAGACAATCGCATAATGCCTCCTCCAGCTTTTTCCAAGGTAACTCAATCATACTAATGAGCTCGATTTTACTCGTTTCCAACTCACTGATCGGCATGAAATCACATTCACCATTCACACTATTTATCGCAAAGCAGCCTTGTTCGGTCTTAATGACCGCTTTCAAACGCACCACTTCTAAAGGTTCTAACAATGTCGCCAGTGTCATTAAATTAAATACCTGTAGCTGATTGAAAACCCAGCCATAACTAAATAAACCCTGTCCTTCTCCATGATTGCGTTCAAAACGCGGATCACTATCGAGTGCTAACGGCTTTTGTTCATGCTGGTGATGTGCATGACTGTGTTTTAGATGAGCTGATAAATGTTGTGATCGGCGTTGATGATCAAGTGGCAACGCGAGGGTATCAATTGAAAATTCACCGTGATGCGTCCACAACACTGATTGTTTAGCAGGTGATAATTGTGCAGAAAAGTCCATGAAACGGTGCTTATCTTCACTCTCTAATTGTTCCGTTTTATTCGCAACAAGCACATCGGCCAAACTTATTTGATCTTGAAAGTGGTTATTCTCTACGTATTTCGCGTCATTGAGGTGCGCGGGATCAACTAAGCAGATCGTGGCATTAAGCGCTAAAACGTCACAATAAAACTCACCAGATAGATCTTTAATCACTTGTTGTAAATGCCCAAGCCCTGTTGGCTCAATCAAGATACGATCAGGCTTTGCCTTACTGATTAACATATTCAGTCCCATTTTCATGGGTAATCCGGCTACACAGCAAAGGCAACCACCAGGGACTTCTTTGACAATAATACGTTGTTCTTGATTATTTAACGTTTCAGTAAATGCAGATAACAGCGTACCGTCAATACCAATTTGGCCAAACTCGTTAACTAATATCCCCCACACTTCACCTTCCGGTTTTTGCTTAAGTAGCTGTTGGATAGCGGTGGTTTTACCAACGCCAAGAAAACCAGTAATAATATTGGTCGGTATTTTATCTGCTTGTTTAGACATGATTATCCTATCTGTAACGGATGTTGAATATCGGGGTAACTCGCATAACGCGGTATAAATGCTGCGGTTTTAATTTAAATAAAATCATAACATTGAAGATCAGGGAACATATCGTTGTGCAAGGTTCGCTTCGAAGTCGATTATTTAATCTGTAATAAGTGGACTTATACCCTATTTAGTGCAGAACTAGACTCAGGCTATAAATGGATAACAGCGGCAACAGGTCTAGCGTATAATAAATATATAACCGTTACTACTGTGTGAAAAGATAAACAGTTTCTTAATTAAATACTAAGATTCATCCATGATCGGCGTAGGTTTTCTATTTTCATCGACAGCCACTAGACTGAACATACCAGAAATAGCTTTGGTACGACCTGCTTCAGTCATCGATTCAACAAATATATCCACTTTAACCCGAATTGATGTACGTCCAACTTTATCGATAGTGCCAACCAATTCAACGATAGAGCCGGCCGGTATTGGGTGAGAGAAATCAATCCGATCCGAAGACACTGTCACTAAGGGTTTATGACAAAACCGGGTGGCGGCAATAAAAGCCGTTTCATCCATCCAAGATAATGCTTGCCCGCCAAACAGAGTATCATGGTGATTGACTGTAGATGGGAAAACCGCTTTACATACTCGAGTTTCTGCACGTTTTAACTTTTCTTCGATAGAGATAGACATATATTCACCATTGTTAGCTTTAAAGATCTGAACTATCATCCAGATCTCCAAAAAAAGCAAAGAAATTATAACAAACCAGAAATTTCATCGCAAAATGAGAGGGTAGTGATTAATCAATCAGTTCGTCATCATTCCAATCGTCATCATCGTAGTTACCACTTGCCAATGCAGCTTGTTCAACCACTTGTGCATAAGCAACAATAAAATCAGGCATCATCTCTAATACGGTATGCGTAAATGTTTCCCATTCACTTTGCTGTAATTGTGCAATCTGTTGCGCAGTACCAGCACTCGAAAAATAACTTAAGCATAAATACGCCATTTGCAATGCTTGATGTATTTCACTGTCGTCAGCCAACGAGCTTACTAAACTTTCGTAATAAAAAGCAGCACCTATCGCAAAACCAATCGCCCATTCATTTAATGCTTCACCCGCGTTAAAATTATCAGCAAAATTCGCACACTCGATGCATTCAGCAGGTAATTTTGCGCCAGTTTCATAAACTTGCTCACTGATCTCGTTATAAACGGAGATAATTGCAAATAGCTTGTCGTCGCTAATATTGCTTGGCGCAGCACCACCAAAGATCATATCCATCCAATCTTCTGTTTCAACTGGCGCAGGCGCAGCGACTAAACCAAAGAAAAATCCTTTCATCGCAATTAATGACAGCGTTTCTTTTGGTGTTTTGTCGCTAGATAACCAATCTGATAATAATGTTTCATCTTCACGTGATAATGCTGAATCCGTCATATAAACCTTTTATTTCACAAATATTTTGTCGTATTATTTAGCGCCTAGTTTACTGGAAAGTCAGCAACAGTGATATTTATTCAATAGAAAGCTGATCTAAAATAGCGCACTCTGAAGAGTTATCACCCTTACAAGAAGATGCTAATGATAATAGCGTACTGTGCATGCCTTGTAATATTGCAATGCGCGCTTCAATATCAGTAATTTTTTCTAACGTTAATGCCTTTACCTGAGCCGCGGTACGCTCCTCATTTTTATAGAGATGTATCAACTCTTTACATTCTTCAAGATTAAACCCAGCATCCCGAGCCCGTTTTACAAAGTTTAATTCGGTTATAATACGTTGATTGTAATAACGATAACCATTATCACCTCGTATCGGCTCAGAGGTTAAAGCAATACTTTCGTAATAACGGATCGTTTTTGTTGATAAACCAACTTCTTTTGCTACTGAACTAATATTTTTCATCATATAACCTGCTACTTTACGGTTTTAAGGCAATCAAGCCTGTGTAATTCATCATATTTCAATACAATTACTGGCGAACAAACTTGGGCTGCCAACGCTTAATCAGTAGTGAATTCGACAATACAGCTATACTACTAAACGCCATTGCCGCACCTGCGAGTTCAGGACTTAAATAGCCAGCGGCGGCTAACGGGATACCAATAAGGTTAAAAATAAATGCCCAAAATAAATTTTGTTGGATCTTACGCCAAGTTAATCTAGAGATATCCATTGCAGCAGATACCAAGCGAGGATCATTTCTTAATAAGGTAATGTTGGCCGTCTCCATCGCGACATAGGAACCAGCTCCCATAGCAATACTAATATCAGCTTGTGCTAATGCGGGCGCATCATTAATCCCGTCCCCTACCATAGCAACTATTTTTCCAAGTTGCTGTCGCTCTTGGATATAACTCGATTTATGCTCAGGTTTTACCTGCGCATAATAGTGATCTATTTTTAATACTTGAGCAATTTTCTCTACCGCCATCGCATTATCACCACTGAGCATTGTCGTATTAATTCGAGCTTGTTGTAACAATGCAATCGCAGCCCGACTTTCTACACGTAAGGTATCAGCAATAATAAGTAAACCGACAAGATGACTATCGATTGCAATCCACATTTCTGAACCGGAATGCTCACTTAACTCAGCAAGTAACGAATCGCCAGGTTGAGTGTCAACGTTCTCTGCGAGCATCAATTCGCGATTACCAATCAGAATTTTCTCACCTTCAACATCCCCTTTAATACCATAGCCGATAATAGTTTCAACTTGAGAGGCAGGTAATAATTTGAGCTGCTTGTCTTGCGCATAACTGATGATAGATTTTGCTAACGGATGTTCACTAAACTGTTGCACTGCTGCAGCACTGCTAATTAAAATTTCTTCATCATAATCAAAACTATAAACAGCGGTAACCTTAGGTTTACCTTCCGTTAATGTACCCGTTTTATCTAACATTACATCGGTAATTTTATGTGCTTTTTGCAAGGTATCTATATCTTTAATTAAAATACCTTGTCGTGCTGCAGCTCCGGTCCCAGTGACTAATGCAGCGGGTGTTGCAAGTCCTAAAGCACAAGGGCAGGCAATCACTAATACCGCTACCGCGGAAATTAAACCACGTTCAAAATCATCAAAGCCTAAATACCAGATTAAAAATGTCGCAGTAGCAATGGTTAACACGACCGGCACAAAAATATTACTTATTTTATCAACTAATTGCTGAAAGGGAGCTTTGCCCATTTGTGCGGTTTCAACAAGAGAGATAATTTTATTTAAACTGGAATCTTTACCAACCGCATTGACCTTTAACAGTAAAACGCCAGTACCATTAATAGAACCACCAATCAGCGTTTGCCCGCGCTGTTTTACTACAGGTAAACTTTCCCCTGTGATCATAGATTCATCTAATTCACTTTTACCATCAATAATTACGCCGTCTACCGGTACTTTTTCACCCGCGAGAATCCGAACTTCATCCCCAATGACGACGTCTTCAATCGGCAATATTAACCATTCATCTCCACGCTTTACATTCGCAACTTCCGGCCTTAACATCATCAATTCATAGATAGCTGACGACGTATTTTGTTTCGCATTTTCTTCTAGGTATTTACCAAGACTAATTAAAGTTATCACAACCGCACTGGCTTCAAAATACAGCGCACCTTGTGCTTTTTCACCGATGCTTAAAAATAAATACAAACTATAGAAATAAGCAGCACTGGTACCTGTCGCAACAAGTACATCCATATTTGCAGCTCGATTTTTTAATGAATTATACGCACCTAAATAATAACGACGACCAATAATAAACTGGACTGGTGTAGCTAATAATAATTGCAGCCATACAGGAACGATGAAGTTAATATCACTGACAAACATAGTTAACATGCCAGCGACTAAAGGTAACGTTAATAACGTAGAAATAATCACCAATAGCAGCTGTTGTTTATTTTTTCTTTTGAATTCTACTTCTCGGATCAATAAACTTTCGGTTTGTGACACCACACTACCGCGATTAACCGTCGCTTTATAACCTAGGCGAATGATCAAGTTAATAATATCCGCGGGGAGGATAGCACCAGAAAAATATGTTACGGTTATTTTCTCGCTCGCAAAGTTAGCATCCACCGTTAATATATCTTTATTCACTAATAGCTTCGATACAGTTTTTGCAGCGCAGTTAGCGCAAGACCAGCCACTCACAGAAAGTGATAATGTTTCACTATGATAGGTATAATTCTTGTCATCAAGAATAGATTTCACGGTATTACTTGTCGCATGATCAGCTATATTTATTTGAGCGGTACTAAGTGCAAAATTAACGCTTGCTTGGATACCACTTTCAGCATTTAACGCAGATTCTAATTTTGATGCACAGCCAGCACATGACATACCACCGATACCAATTGAAAGTGTTTTAGACATAACGAAAAAACCTTATTAATGATAATATGAACAAAGTATAACCTTTACCCTTAGTGTAAGGTCAAGATGGATATTATGCGATTTATTTCATAGCTACTTTGTAACAAGATGTAACATGTAGTAAAAATGAGATAAGCCTAACATTAACGATAATTTTTTTATGAATAATAACCACTATGTAATAAAATTACTTATATGGTTAAGCTACATCTGAATTAGTCACCTTTAAATCGCTTTATTAGCACAATATGTAGATTAATTACCACAATCCATCAGTTAAAAGTGAAAAATAAAATCATGAATCCAACAGAAACGAATGCTTGGCATGCTTTAAAAGCACATTATTCAGACATGCAGAAAACCAATATCAGTACATTATTTGCGAATGATGCAAATAGGTTTGAACAGTTTTCTAAACAATTTAATAATGATATTTTATGTGATTTTTCTAAAAATATCATTACGCAATGCACACTAAAAAAACTGACAGCGCTTGCTCATGAAGTTGATTTACCGACAGCAATTACAGCTATGGTATCTGGTAAGAAAATCAATCAAACTGAAAAAAGAGCGGTATTACACACAGCGCTTAGAAATCGCAGTAATACACCAGTAATAGTTGATGGTAAAGATGTAATGCCAGCGGTAAACGCAGTGCTAGCGCAAATGAAAGCATTCTGTCATGACATAATTAGTGGTAATTGGAAAGGATATACAGGTAAAGCAATTACCGATATTGTAAACATTGGTATTGGAGGCTCTGATTTAGGTCCTTACATGGTTACCGAAGCATTGAGACCTTACAAAAATCATTTAAATATGCATTTTGTTTCTAATGTTGACGGTACCCATATCGCAGAAACATTAAAGGGCTTAAATCCAGAAACAACGTTATTTTTAATTGCATCAAAAACATTTACGACACAAGAAACAATGACCAACGCACACAGTGCAAGATCATGGTTTTTAGCGAGTGCTGAAAGTGAAGAACATGTGGCATCTCACTTTGCTGCGTTATCAACTAACGCAACAGCAGTACAAGCATTCGGTATTGATACTAAAAACATGTTTGAATTTTGGGACTGGGTTGGTGGTCGTTACTCTCTTTGGTCAGCAATTGGTTTATCTATCGCATTAAGTATTGGCTTCGACAATTTTGAAGAGTTACTTAGCGGTGCACATGAGATGGATAAGCACTTTGTCGAAACACCACTAGAAGATAATATTCCAGTTATTTTGGCATTAATTGGTGTTTGGTATAACAACTTTTTCGGTGCTGAAAGCGAAGCTATATTACCTTACGATCAGTATATGCATCGTTTTGCCGCTTATTTCCAGCAAGGTAATATGGAATCAAATGGTAAGAGTGTTGATCGTGATGGCAAAGCCGTTGATTACCAAACAGGTCCTATCATCTGGGGTGAACCAGGAACGAACGGTCAGCATGCTTTCTACCAATTAATCCATCAAGGTACGAAACTTATCCCATGTGATTTCATTGCGCCAGCACAATCACATAATAAGATCTCAGATCATCATGTAAAACTAATGTCTAACTTCTTTGCACAAACAGAAGCGTTAGCGTTCGGTAAATCAAAACAAACTGTGATTGATGAATTAACAGATTCTGATATGTCAGAAGCAGACATTGCCAGCTTAGCTGAGTTTAAAACTTTTACAGGCAATAACCCAACTAACTCGATTTTATTCAAACAACTGACGCCGAAAACACTTGGTTCGTTGTTAGCCATGTACGAACATAAGATCTTCACACAAGGTATTATCTGGAATATTTTCAGCTTTGATCAATGGGGTGTTGAATTAGGTAAGCAATTAGCCAATCAAATTCTACCTGAATTAAATAACAATGAATCGATTAATAATCATGACAGTTCTACCAATGGTTTAATTAATACCTTCAAGGCTTGGCGTTAACCCATTAGCGACAAAGATATAATCCGATAATACTATTGAGTTAGCCGAATACCAATACACAAAAACCAGCCAACGGCTGGTTTTTTGTTCCCTGCTGCACGTGATCGCGACGCGCTCTGCAACTTAAGCTCGTTATCTTTAATGTAAACTCACCGTGATCATGCCTCAGCACTAAATTACAGATACAAAAAAGCCGATATCATTACTGATATCGGCTCTCTCTAATTTGGCGCTTGGCGATGCCCTACTCTCACATGGGGAAACCCCACACTACCATCGGC
>NZ_JABSQR010000048.1 GCF_013215705.1 Moritella sp.
GAATTGGTAGACGCGCTAGATTTAGGTTCTAGTATTGCAAAGTGTGAGAGTTCAAGTCTCTCCTTCCGCACCATGTTTTATTACACAATACAGCAATGCTGTAGAAAGATTTGTAGGGATATCGCCAAGCGGTAAGGCACCGGGTTTTGATCTCGGGATTCTGAGGTTCAAATCCTCATATCCCTGCCACTTTTTCTAAATTATTCTTCCCCATTAATACCTCCTCTAATTTCTAATTTCTAATTTCTAATTTCTAATTTCTAATTTCTAATTTCTAATTTCTAATTTCTAATTTCTAATTTCTAATTTCAGCATTTTAAATTTTAATGTTCTCACTATGCAAATTTTAATGCGTGTAATGTCACCACCACTTAATCATATCCTTACATCCTGCTTAAATAACATATTGTTCACATTTAACACTAAAAAAATACCTCTTTCGGCCGATATCCTATTTGTACCAACATTAATTTGTTACGATTAACCCTACTAATAACAGTAGAATTAAAAGACCAATAGCGTTCAGTAAGTGCTTGATCTATTTTTGGTTGGTTTCAGATGGGAAGAAACAATGTTAAAAAATGTCTCTATAGCTAAAAAAATAAACCTCGCACTAAGCAGTTTATTTATCCTGATCCTCGCTATTTCTGCGTTATCACAAAGTAAGCAAGAAACAGCCTTGGTATTATCTATTTTAGAACAGCAAGCACATGAACAAGCCGATACTTATTTCGACAGTTTAAATACCATGATGCTAACAGGCAGCATTGGCCAACGTGAAACCTTACGTCACAAAATGCTAGAGAATGATAACATTACCGATATCCGCGTCGTCAGAGGCGATAAGGTTAATCAACTTTATGGTCCAGGATTAGCCAGCGAACGAATCAAAGATGATTTTGACCGCCGTGCACTTGCAGGTGAAGAGATCACCCAAGTCATTAGCACGCTACAGGGCGAAACCTTATTAATCACCAAACCACTTATCGCCTCAAAGAATTACCGCGGTACGGATTGCACAGCTTGCCACAATGCCAAAGAAGGCGATGTGTTGGGTGCGGTCAGACTTGAATACTCCCTGACCCACTTCTATCAACAAGTACAACAAAACATTTTACGCTCAACCGCGATCTTAGCCGTGGTATTATTGGCAGGCTTGCTGCTAACATTATTCATCATTCGTAAACTCATCCTAAAACCCATCAGCGAACTGACCGATAGCATGGAACTCGCCAGTGATACTCAAGATGTGACCACCCTCATTGAAGTGAAAAACCAGGATGAAATAGGCCGAATGGTCACCGCCTTTAATTACATGATGAGTAATTTTCATTACAGCCTTACACATGTACTCAATACCGCAGAACAATTAGAAGATATTTCGACAAAACTGAGTACCGCGTCAACGCAAACCTATAACTCAGCACATCAACAGAAACAAGAAGCGGCCACAATTAACGCCAGTATCGCCATCATGCAGACTCAGGTTGAGGATATTAAGGCCAAAGCCAGTATGACGACGGCAGCATCAACACAAGCGACACTACAAACGGATAAAGGCAATGCCTTAGCCAGTGCAACAATTGATGAAATCAGCATGCTGACCACACAACTTGATCACGTGGTCGATAAAATGCATCAACTGGGTGAGCAAACCAATAACGTGACGAAAATTTTAGGTGTGATTAATTCAATTTCAGAGCAGACAAATCTACTCGCGCTAAATGCCGCCATCGAAGCCGCACGCGCAGGTGAAAGCGGTCGCGGTTTTGCAGTCGTAGCAGAAGAAGTACGGGCATTAGCGATTAAGACCAACAACTCAACCAAAGAAATACAAACCATTGTCAGCTTATTGATTGAAACATCAAACAGCTCGTTTGCGGCAATGGATACCGCCAAAGTAACAGCGGCGGAAGGCGCGATCAAAGTATCGCAATTAGCAGACATGTTAAATGAAATAGCACGGGAAATGCAGGCGATCAATCAGCTCAATGATTCAGTCACCGAATCATCAATTACGCAGCAAGCGCTAACCACAGATATTCAGCGCAACATCGAAACTATTGCCCTGCACTCGGATGAAACGACGGTAGTCGCAACACATGCAAGCAGTATCAGCCAAGAGCTATTAAACCACTCAACCGAACTACTCCTGAAAGTGAAAGAATTTAAACTAAAATAAAATAAAATGCCGATCATAATGATCGGCATTTTTGATATCGACAACTCCAAAGATACAATCTATTGGTTAGTTACCTTTACTCACGACTACAGTGCTAATTGATGAACTAGTTTTACCTTTGTCATCTGTAACCGTCAACTGGAACTTTAATGTGGTATCGGCTAGCGGAGTAACAGCATAAGCGTAGTTTTTATTCGCATGGTCAATCCGCACTTTCGATCCTGCGATCTGAGTCCATTGATAACTGACGATCGAGCCATCGGTATCTGTTGATTTACGACCATCCAACACTACCCACTGGTGATATGATGCTTGTTGATCTTCACCAACATGTGCAACTGGCGCCAAGTTGTCGTTTTTACTTGACTGACTCACTGTAATATTGGAATCATTAACTATCAGAGTAATAATTGTTGAACCTGACTTTCCTTTATTATCTGTCACCGTTAGTTTGACTTTCACATTGCCAGTCTTATAAGGTGCGATAACATAAGTATTAGTGTCATTTGGACGGTCAATTACTATTTTCGGTCCCGATACCTGAGTCCACTGATAACTAACGATAGAACCATCGGCATCACGTGATTGACGACCATCCAGACTTACCCACTTACGAAGAAATATTGTCTTCTCAGCCGAACCACTAATAAGTGCCACTGGTGCTACATTAGCAACTGGAATTGGCTTCGCTATCGCATTTGGATCATTGACAACAATCGTATGTATAGCTGAACCTGTCATCCCCTTATCATCAGTCACTGTCAGTTTGAAGGTCAGGGTAGCAGTATCTTGCGGTGCCAATGCATAAGCATAACGGTCTGTTGGACGAGCAATTCTAACCGTTGGGCCCGATATCTGAGTCCATTGATAACTAACAATAGAACCATCTACATCGGTTGATCTACGACCATCTAAAATAGCCCACGTTCTGACCGCTATTTTCTGATCTGCTCCGACACGTGCCACAGGCGCTTGATTATCTTTAACCGCCGTAGTAGCCGAAGCTTTAACCAATACAGAATGGGTAGCAAAAGCACTCTCACCCGATTCATTTGTCACCATCAACTTAAATACTAGCGTTTCGTCCTGACTGATAGAATCAGAGGTATCAACCCATGCCCTGCTATCGTTCGCTTGATTAATTACAACCTTGTTACCTGATATCTGTGTCCACTGATAGCGTAGAACACCTTCAGTAACAACAGATTCTCGACCATCTAAATAGAACCATGAGCCAGCATTAATCACCTTGTTAGGCTGAATGACGGCTTTAGGGCCTTCGCTGGCAATAACAATCTTGCCTTCATAAGGAATCGCGTTGTGCTCAGTCACGGTTACGCTCATGGTTTTACTCGGCGCAAACTCAAAAGTAGCGCGGCCATTGTTATCGGTTTCCACCACATGCGATTCACCCGAAGTAGTCACTAACGCAACTCGTGCACCTTCAAGTAGTACATCACCACTACGAACTACCACAGAGAAAGAAGATTCATTTCCCGCAGATAAATTGGCCGGATGAGTAACAGTCAGGCTTTGCGGACGGACAGTACGCATTTCCATTGACGGATCACCAAACCAGTTAAAGAAACGCGCTGTCATCTTCGCGTAACCAGATTGCCCATAATGACTATATAATCGTTCTTTCGCTCGGTTCAGTGCCATTGCTGGTAGCCACGACACAGGATATATGTCGCTAGACCAGGTGCCATCATAATCGTCCCAGAAACTGTCCATAATACCCACGTGAAAATTATCGTTATAGCCTGAATAACTGACTCGCGCAGCGCCGGTAAATCCGACCGCTCCTCCGTTGGCGTTGCGCATCCAAGATTCAGCAAATGTGTCTTTGCCATCAAACCAGCCCGTCGCACAGTTTAAGCTAAACACCACAGGCGCAAAATCACCATTAGTTAACCCATTAACATCCCCGCTGGTAAACTCAGGATCTGCCCAACCAGAACCGCCCGCATACCCATGATCACGATGCACAACAAGTCCAACGCCTTCATTGATCGCTTCTGCAATCTGTACCCGGTTACCACTACCTTGATCTTTCCATACTTGCGGTACGACTGTCGGCGGCGTAATTCTAGCGCTACCGTAAGACCAACCGCCATATTTCAATTCATTGTTCAGGTCAGCATCCCATTTTAGAGCAGTATGGACCGTATAACCTTTATTAAACAAGTCACCTAAACCCGCAAAGAAATCAAAATCAGGGCCAAGGAAATCCGCGATCCGTTGCAGATCTTCCATAAACATGCGATCGCCTTTATTATCGCGATTATGGTCTTGGAACTGCCCAGCCAACAGCACATGTCCATATCGGTCTGAATCTACCGGATTCTTTGCATAATTGAGAGTACGATTGACCATAGTCGTAATCTGCTCGACCGTATCGCCAGGGAAACGTCCGATGACAAGATCTGGCAATGCGTCAGTCCCATCAACCAACGAATAATCAAAATCGGTATGCCAAACATGATCCTGACCATGGTAAGGATGTCCAATAACTTCCCAGCTCGGAACATCTTCATGATCACCAACAAGGAGCACATATGAGGTCATAGTGCCATTTTGATAAGCATCTTTAATATATTCTTTGATTTCTTCCTGTGTACTGCCCGTTTCTAAAAGTGATGCGACATGGACCTTGTAACCCATTTTACGTTTCCAAGCAGCTAAAGGTGCAACAGTTTCTTGAAAACGATCTGCCGTGATGATCAGATAATCAGCAGCCTGAGCCGGCGTAAGGGCTGCATCATTCTTTACTGCATCTGGAGCAGGTAAAGCATCAACAGCGAACTCTCTGTCAGTACGCAAATCGATAGTTGAACCTTTATCTGTACTTTTAGGCTGTAACGGATCATGACGTTTAGGCTTGCTGCCAACGTTGTCTGAATAAAAAAAATTCAGATGAAATTTAACTTTAGTGGCAAATCTAACTGACTTATCTATCGGGCTAAAATCAGTGGGACGATAGGAAATAACGGCATAGTTTTTTCCACGGACACGTACAGTTTCAATAATCCGAATCGGCTCTTCAACGGCATCTATAGCCAAATTATAAACAGTTTCATCCTTCACAAAAGGCATATGCTGCCCAGGTCGTTCACCGTCAGCAGTCACTACATCCGGGATCGGCAATTGCACAGGTTCAATTGTCATATCAGGAAATGACTCAGACCAAATCACGTCATCAATCACAAGCTCCAGCTGTACGCCATCAGGAATACGCACCATCTGACGATAGCCAGTTAAATTAGGATGGCCAGGTTGCGCCGAACTGCCAGCATCAGGTAAAATAATACGATTATAAATATTACCATCCGCCATTTTAACCTTGGCGAGAGAAAGGGTTGTTAACTGCGCCTCAAATATAGCACTTCGCTCATTTTTACTGGTCAGTAAAAAATAACTCGGCCCTTGCAGATCCGTAACAGACCGAACCATATCAGCGACAGGCCCAAAATTAACGATCTTCTTATCAAACTCCTCACTATATATATTTTCTACAGCCATAACCGACTGCGATAAAATAGCCAAAGTTAAAATCGATTTCTTTAACATACCATTAACCATAAGTACTCCTTTATTTAATAATTAATTTTCCCATGCACTAGCAGAATATTGTTATGTCAGGAAATTTAATGACGATGGTAACAACGTAATTCGCCCGACTTTCTTATATAGCGACAGAGAATATGAAAAAGTTTAATTTTATATGGTTAAATTCAGAGCAGACGACAAACAGAAAATTAAAATATAAATGGGACATGATTATTATGTCCTAATAAGATGATTTACGAGGGAAGATAAAAGAGAGAATAACGGACGAGCCGAATGTAAAATATAATTAACTTATCATTATAAAATAACATTAAGATACTTATGGTTATTTGATTAAGACGAACAGACTAACAATTTACTTACAAACTATATTTTATAGCATACCAAGAAAACAATAAAACCTTGATTTACATATAAAACAAACCACACAGCCCATCCCCTGCTCAGTTTGTTCTTAGTTAGGCTGAGGCAGTCTATTGATTATAATATTTTATCCAACTTATTTCTCCACAACACCGGATAGATCTACTTTTATTAATTACAGTTAAAACATGGAAAACAAGTAATAATATAATGAATAACTCACCGATTTACTAATACAGATAACATTTTAACAACATAGTGTGTTTTTATTATTTTAAACGGGAATTATATTTAATATACATATGATTTTATATTGAATTTAATTTAATAATTTTAACAATAAGTTTTTATAAATATTAGTTTCGGTTGCCCATGATTAAAATACCCTGCGAGTTCATCATCGAAGCATATCTCGATTATCAATCAGAATGTCTACGGGAAATATCTCGACGCTGATTTGTATAGAACCCGCTGTTATACCAATATAGTCAATGAGCATAATTATAGTTTTTCCGTAGAAAGTACGCATATACTGGCAATATTATTTGATAACTAAAGTATTTACTTTGGTTATCAAAAGCGGCTTAGTGCTCCATAAAAACAGTTTCGACTCTTGGAGTAAGTTACAACATACAACGTACTGAATCTGAGGAAGGGATATTGCCGATGGAAGTAGAAGGCTCCGGTTTTGGTTATATTGCCAGTTTAGGTGGGAAGTATTCAATCTCTGATAATTTCGATATAGGTATACAATATCAAGTCAATACAGCCAAGCTTAAGTATGGTGAAATCATTGAAGATATAAATAATCAAGAAAGAAAAAGAATAAGTGATGATTATACATTTCATCACTTATTATCTCTTTAGGTTACAAATTATAGCTTTAATTAACCCAATCCGATCGCATAACGTAGCGCCTGACGCTTTAATGGTCCGGCGCGCTGTGCGACAGCCAGCCCAAGATTACGTAACACCTTTGCTGGGACTGAATTATTACTGAATACCGAATAGAACAGATCCATACTGGTTTGCATTAATAGGTTATCTGGCTTTCTGCTGCGTTGGTATTGTTTTAATAATGCTTCACTGTCCCAGACTTCACCTTCAATCACCGCACTTCTAATTAGCTCGCATAATACATTTACATCTTTAAAACCGATATTAACGCCCTGCCCCGCTAATGGATTAATGGTATGTGCGGCATCACCGAGCAGTACCACGCGGCCTTTATAATATTGCTGCGCATGACGTCGTGTCAGAGGGAATGAACCATGGTTAGTGATCTCAAATCCACCAATCAGATCGGGAAAATGTTGTTGTACTTCCACTTTAAGTTCCGCATTAGACAATTTACTTAAATAGTTGATGTGCGCGGTTTGATGATACCAAACCAACGAGGATTTATGCCCAGGTAACGGTAATAACGCCATTGGCCCCGTCGGTGAAAACTCCTGCCAAGTCACGTCTTGTTGGGCTTGGTCAGTATCAATATTAATTAACATGCAACTTTGACGGTAATCCCAACTGCTAATACCAATATTACTCTGCTGACGAATAATCGAGTTGGCACCATCGGCGGCCAGCACTAACTTAGCGCGTAATTTAGTGCCAGATGTTAACCTGATTTCAGCGTAGTCACTGTATTGCTCTAATGTCGCTACTTTCTCAGGACACATTAACTGGACATTGTGGTGGCGTTTCATGGCTTCGAGCAAACCTAATTGGATCACCCGGTTTTCAATGATGTAACCTAACTTGTCGTAACCAATATCGTTAGCATGGAATTTGATTTCGCAGCCACCTTGATCCCAGGTTTCTAAACGACGATAAGGGCACAGACGCATTTCACTGATGTTAGCCCAAGCACCTGTCGCAACAAGTAACTGCTGAGAGGCCAAACTGATCGCTGATACACGCAGATCCATTGGCTGCTCAAATGAAAAAGGAGATGGCATTTGCGCTTCAATTACCGCAATTTTAAGTCCCGAAGGGGCGAGTAAATTAGCGGTACTCGCACCGACCATCCCACCACCAACAATAATTACATCAAATTCCTGCATCGTGCTTCCTGAACCATTTAAGGATAAATTCTTATCTGAATCAGAATTCTACCAAGCTTTACGTCGAAATGATTGCTTTGTGCAATGAAAATTACAGTAAATTTATGCATAGAAGCAGTGATCACGTCTAGTCAACAGGCTATTAAGGCAGTAGAATACGCGATCTTCTGTGTGTTTTCACACAACCCGAATATAGCAATAAATAATAAAGAGCAACGTGGATAATGAGTAAAAAACTGCACATTAAAACCTGGGGCTGCCAGATGAACGAATACGATTCATCAAAAATGGCAGATTTGTTAAATGCCGAAAATGGTTTTGAACTGACTGACAACCCAGAGGAAGCGGATGTTCTTCTATTAAACACCTGTTCTATCAGAGAAAAAGCACAAGAAAAAGTATTCCACCAACTGGGTCGCTGGAAAAAGCTCAAGAAACGCAATCCGAAATTAATCATTGGTGTGGGTGGCTGCGTAGCATCACAAGAAGGTGCTGAGATTCAAAAACGTGCCCCCATTGTAAACTTAGTATTTGGCCCACAGACTTTACACCGCTTACCAGAAATGATCGTCGCTGCTCAAGCCGGTAAAAAAGGCCTTGTGGATGTCAGTTTCCCTGAAATCGAAAAATTTGATCGTTTACCAGAGCCGCGTGCCGACGGGGTATCAGCATTCGTGTCAATCATGGAAGGCTGCTCAAAATACTGCTCATTCTGCGTTGTACCCTATACCCGTGGTGAAGAAGTCAGCCGTCCACTTGATGATGTTTTATACGAAATTGCCCAACTGGCAGAACAAGGTGTACGTGAAGTAAATCTACTTGGTCAGAACGCCAACGCTTTCCGTGGCGAAATGCATGACGGTGATATATGCTCATTCGCTGATTTATTACGTTATGTGGCTGCCATTGATGGTATCGACCGTATCCGTTATACCACCAGTCACCCAATTGAGTTTACTAGCGATATTATCGAAGTATACAAAGACACACCGGAGCTGGTATCACACTTACACCTGCCAGTACAGTCAGGTTCAGATCGTATCTTAACCTTGATGAAACGTGCCCACACAACGTTAGAATACAAATCATTAATCCGTAAACTGCGTAAAGCCCGTCCGGGTCTGGTGATGAGTTCAGATTTCATTATCGGGTTCCCAGGTGAAAGCAAACAAGATTTTGCGGATACCATGAAACTGATTGAAGACATTGAATACGATATTAGCTTTAGCTTTATCTACAGCGCACGTCCAGGTACACCTGCTGCAGATTTACCGGATGATGTAACGCTAGAAGAAAAGAAAGAACGTTTAAAAATTCTACAAACACGTATTAGCCAAATGTCACAAAAAATTGGCCGCGATATGGTGAATACCACACAACGTATTTTAGTTGAAGGTCCATCGAAGAAAAACATCATGGAACTGACTGGCCGTACCGAAAACAACCGTGTTGTTAACTTCGAAGGCTCGCCAGACCTCATTGGTACCTTTGTCGATGTAGACATTGTGGATGTATTCCCTAACTCTATTCGTGGTGTGTTCATCCGCGGTGAAAATGAGATGGGTCTACGTAGTGCCGTTAAACCAAGCGAAATTTTGGCGCGAGCGACCAATCAACCTAATGAGCTAGGTGTTGCTAAGTTCAACCCATAAGAGATAGACTAAGAGCCATTAATGATCCTTAATGGCTCTGCCTAATGAGATGACTTTGAATAAAAAGACGACAACACTCGATATATTCTTAGAACCCGCAGACGGAGCCCGACTCGCTCATTTATGTGGCCCATTTGATGACAATCTTAAACAACTTGAACGTCGTTTAGACGTCGATATTACTTATCAAAATAATCAATTCCATATTACTGGTAATCCAGTTAATGCGCACAGTTGTATGGATATTCTTCGTGAACTTTATGTTGAGACCCAAGCTGTTAAAGGCCAAGTAATCGACATTGACCCAGAAAAAGTTCACCTTGCGATACAAGCATGTCGATTACTTGAACCAACACCAACACCCCCAATTGCCAGTTTTAATACTGTGATTAAAACCAAACGCGGTATCATTAAACCGCGCGGTGACAATCAAGCCAATTACATTGCTAATATTTTAACCCATGATATTACCTTTGGTATTGGGCCTGCTGGTACCGGTAAAACTTATTTAGCCGTCGCCGCAGCCGTTGATGCCTTAGAGCGTCAAGAGGTGCGTCGTATTCTATTAACACGCCCAGCGGTTGAAGCCGGCGAGAAATTAGGTTTTCTACCCGGTGATTTAAGTCAAAAAGTAGATCCTTATTTACGCCCACTTTATGATGCGTTATTTGAGATGCTTGGTTTTGAAAAAGTGGAACGTTTAATTGAGCGCAAGGTCATAGAAATTGCACCACTTGCCTATATGCGTGGTCGCACACTCAATGATGCGTTTATTATCTTAGATGAAGGGCAAAATACCACCATTGAACAAATGAAAATGTTTTTAACCCGTATTGGTTTTAACTCCAAAGCGGTGATTACTGGCGATATTACCCAAGTGGATTTACCTAAGCACATCACATCTGGTTTGCGCCATGCAATGGATGTGCTAAAGCCAATAACAGACATTAGTTTTAACGTTTTCATATCCAATGATGTGGTTCGCCATCCTGTTGTTGCAAAAATTATCGATGCCTATGAACACTTTGAAAATGGCATTGCCCGTAAGGATAAAGACCAATGAATACCACGTTAGATTTACAAATTGCGACGGAAGATGAACAGCAATTACCAACCGAAGCACAGCTAGCTACTTGGCTCCATTCAGTCGTTAAACGCTTTCAAGACAGTGCTGAAGTAACGATCCGTATCGTTGATAATGCAGAAAGCCAACAATTGAATAACGATTACCGTGGTAAAGACAAACCCACCAACGTACTGTCGTTTCCATTTGAAGTACCTGAAGGCATTGAATTAGACCTGCTTGGTGATTTAATCATCTGCAAGCAAGTGGTCGAACACGAAGCAAAAGAGCAACAAAAACCACTGACCGCACATTGGGCGCACATGGTTATTCATGGAACTTTACATTTACTCGGCTATGATCATATTATCGATGAAGAAGCCGAAGAGATGGAAGGCCTGGAAACCGAAATCATGCTAGAGCTAGAATTTGAAGACCCCTATATTACTGAAAAGTAGTATTAATACCATTAACATAACATAACTTAGGTACAACAAACTATGAACGACGGCAAACCTCACTCGACAAACGGTTCATCAAAAAAAGGTTTTTTTGAAAAAATTTCTCAATTATTCCAAGGTGAGCCGAAAAACAGAGAAGAGCTTGTAGAAGTCATTCAGGATGCAGGAAATCGCGAACTGATCGATCAAGACACCAAGGATATGATTGAAGGTGTGCTCGAAGTCTCAGGACTGAAAGTACGCGACATTATGATCCCACGCTCACAGATGATTACTATCGATAAGAGTCAAAGCGTCGAAGAGTTTTTACCTATCATGATTGACTCTGCGCACTCGCGCTTCCCAGTTGTCAATGAAGATAAAGATCATATCGAAGGGATTTTGTTAGCCAAAGATCTGCTTAAATTTGTGTTTACTGGCGCGCCAGATAGCTTTGAGCTATCTTCTGTTTTACGCCCAGCAGTTGTTGTACCAGAAAGTAAACGGGTTGATAAACTCCTTAAAGAGTTTCGTTCTAAACGCTATCATATGGCCGTTGTGGTTGATGAATTTGGTGGTGTGTCAGGCCTTGTGACCATTGAAGATATCTTAGAAGAGATCGTCGGTAATATTGAAGACGAATTCGATGAAGATGAATCGGCACAAGAAGATATTCGCCGTATTAATAAAAGTGTGTTCTCAGTGCAAGCATTAACACCCATTGATGATTTCAATGACTACTTCTCATCAACCTTTAACGATGATGAAGTGGATACCATTGGGGGGATGATTGCGCATGCATTTGGTCATTTACCAGAGCAAGGTGAGATAATTACTGTCGATGACTTCCAATTTAAAGTCATTTCAGCTGATCGCCGTCGTATCATTCAGCTACAAGTGAAGATACCAGAAGCACAACAGAATCGCTTAGCGGAATCAGCTTAACCGTCTCGGTGACAGGTTACTCCGCTTGTCGCTGTAGATCGCTACAAAGGAATAACCTATCAAATCTCTGATCCATAAAATAGGCGCGCCACTGGCTGGCGCGCTTAGCGTGTTTGCTTTTGCCCCATTTGATTACACCATTAGCTTATACGTTTCATTATTTGCCCTACTCTTTGTTATTGACAATAAATCAGCAAAACACGCAGCCGGATATGGTTTCTTGTGGGGACTCGGATTCTTTGTCGCAGGCCTCCATTGGATTTCAGTGAGCATCTTAGATTTTGGCGGGTTACCGGTACCTGTTGCAGCGCTATTAGTCGTATTATTGTGTGCTTACCTCGCTATTTATCCGGCGCTTTGTGCTTACCTGGTTAATCGGTTTGCCTCCCATTCAAGCTTATTGCGCTACTTTATTGCCTTCCCGGCAATCTGGTTAATCACCGACTGGTTACGCGGTTGGGTAATGACAGGTTTTCCTTGGTTACAATTTGGCTATAGTCAGATGGATACCCCACTGGTTAACTACGCGCCAATACTCGGGGTTGAGGGTATTACCGCTGCCGTTTGTTTGCTCACCGCCAGTTTGTATTATGTTTATCGCGAACGTAAATTCGTCATGCCAGCAGTCGTTATTTCAGTTATCGTATTTTCGGCAATGGCATCAAAAGGCCAACAATGGACAATGCCACAAGCATCAAAATCAATTGCTCTCGTGCAGGGCAATACCGATCAAGCTGAAAAGTGGCTACCAGAAAAACGTACCGAAATTCTCAATACATATTTAACACTGAGTTTAGATAATACCGATGCCGATATTATTATATGGCCAGAATCAGCGATCCCGGCATTGGAGTTTCAAGTTAAACGTTATTTAGACTATGTCAGTGAGCTAATGCGCCAAAGTAATACCGCCCTTATCACCGGGATCATTAATTACCAACGTGTTGACGATATTGATGAGTATTACAATGCCGTGATCGTACTCGGTCAACCCGAGCAAGAGACGAACCATTCTCCAGTAAATGACCGTTATTACAAGAATAAGCTATTACCGATTGGTGAGTTCGTGCCGTTCGAAGATCTGCTAAGACCGATTGCACCGCTATTTAATTTGCCGATGTCATCATTTCAACGTGGTGGTGAACAACAGTTAAACCTCGCAGCCAGTGGCCTGCATATTGCCACCGCGATTTGTTATGAAATAGCCTTTAACCAGACCTTAGTGAAGACGGTTACGCCTGATACCGACTTCATTTTAACCGTGAGTAACGATGCTTGGTTTGGGACTTCAATTGGCCCCGATCAACATTTAGAAATAGCCCGGATGCGTGCCTTTGAATTTCAACGCCCGGTTATTCGTAGTACCAATACCGGTATCACTGCAATTTATGATGCCCAAGGACAAGAAGTGGGCCGGATAGCCCAATTCGAAAAAGCGGTGTTACGTGCACAAGTAACGCCATATCAAGGCACCACCCCTTTTAATCGTTATGGCAATACGCCATTACTGATACTGGCGTTGTTATTATCGGCAGCTGTAGTAGGCCATTATTTATTCACCAAGAACGCCCTAGCTAAACGGCAGGTTAAAACCTCGCTATAAATAACAGACAAAATAACCAAGCAATAAAAATGGCACTTTAAAAGTGCCATTTTTATAATTCAAATTTATCGCCATACTCGTCTATGCAAGATTATCAATATTTAGATAAACAATGCGACTTTTGTTTTCGCTATGTAGAAGATAATAACAAAAAACACCATGCTTACTGCGATACAGAACTGGCGTATTTTTAAATTCATCTGCGGCTTAAACGCTAACATCGCAAAACCAACATAAACAAATAACAGCACCAATTTCTCGGTTACCCAAGCATCCACAAATGGATATTGATTGATCGTCACACACAACGCGAAACCAGATAAGATCAGCACTAAGTTCAGCATCTTGTGGATCTTAAACAAGATCACATTATTGATATATTCAGAACCTTTAATCGCCCAAAATGTACGTAATGCAAAACTTAACAAGCTAATCAACAATAAAGCTAAATGCGCTTTCAGCAATAATGGATACATAATAATTCCGTTAAAAGAATAGAAATAAGGCTTGTTATCATAACCAGCAATATAAAACCTGTGTTGACCCAGATCATCAATTAACAACAACGTAACAATTTACACCGTATACTCTTGCCTTGCAAATCGGTAAACTAGCGCAACTATATATAGCTAAACAAACACGACTATCTAGCCAAGAGAGATAAGCAATGCAAGTTAAAGTCATTCCCGTTACGCCTTTTGAACAAAACTGCAGTCTATTAATCTGCCCAGAAACAAATAAAGCTGCGATTGTTGATCCCGGTGGTGACATTGAAAAGATTATTAGCCAAGTAAAGCAACACGGTGTAGAAGTAGAAAAGATCTTTCTAACTCATGCTCATATTGATCACGTTGGCGGTACTGAAGCGCTTGCAGCTGCATTAAACGTAACAATTGAAGGCCCACATATTGCAGATAAGTTTTGGTTAGACCAGTTACCCATGCAGGGTCAAATGTTTGGCTTTCCACAAATACCACCGTTTGAACCACAACGCTGGTTAGAACACGGCGATATTATTGCATTTGGCAATCAAGAATTAATCGCGCTACATACCCCAGGGCATACACCGGGGCACGTGGTATTTAATCACGTAGCAACGAAACAAGTGATTGTTGGCGATGTATTATTCAATGGCTCAGTTGGTCGTACTGACTTCCCACAAGGTTGCTTTAATACACTGATGACAGCGATTAAAGGCCAGCTGTGGACATTACCAGAAGAAACCGTATTCTTTCCGGGTCACGGACCAACATCGACTATCGGTCATGAAAAAAGAACCAATCCGCACGTTCGATAACCGACTAACACAGTTTGATAAGAAGCATTGAAAGATAGAATGAAGCCCAGGTATATAACAATATAACTTGGGCTTTTTATTGGGCGGTTATTTATTAAGGCCTATACTTTTTGTACTAATTGACAAGTATCACGGACATTTTTCGCAATCGTATCCCAATCGTTATCTGCGATTGCAGACGTCGTTGCTAACCAGCTACCGCCGCAAGCGATAACCTGAGGTATAGCGAGATAATCCAATACGTTACTTGGTTTAATCCCACCTGTGGGCATAAGTTTAATTTGGCTATATGGACCGACTAACGCCTTAACCATATTAACGCCACCCGATGCTTCTGCAGGGAAAAACTTTACAACGTTAATACCAAGCTCTAGCGCTTGCTCAATTTGACTCGGATTGTTAATACCTGGAATAATTTTAATACCGTTTTTAATGCAATAATTTACCGTGGTCGGATTAAAGCCAGGGCTAATAATGAAATCGGCTCCGGCAGCAACCGCTTCATCCACTTGTGCTATGGTTAATACCGTCCCTGCACATAAGATCACATCTGGAAACGCATTACGAATACGACGAATTGATTCGGCCGCTGCCGCACTACGGAAGGTAATTTCAGCGGCGGCTAATCCATTTTCAGATAAGACTTCAACCAATTTGACAGCATCATCTGCATTTTCAATTTGGATCACAGGCATCACAGCAAGCGCTGATAGTTTGTCAATTAATTCATGGTTTATCATTTTCGACTCTCATTCTGGTAATTGAATCAACATATCACGATTAACTATCAATCATCACTCAAAATTTTATAAGCCCAGTTACCTTGAACTAAAGTTCCCTGCACTTCTAACTTTTTATTCATGATGGTTAAATTAGCGTCCATACCGACTGAATACAACTCATAAGAATAAGCGCTCCGCACAATCTATGTTTTGTTTTTCACTGAATTTCAGACACAAAAAAAGCCTGAATCTTTCGATTCAGGCTTTCGTTGTTTGTTGGCGGAGTGGACGGGACTCGAACCCGCGACC
>NZ_JABSQR010000049.1 GCF_013215705.1 Moritella sp.
GTCTGTTATTTATCAATGAATTAACCTATTTTCACCATAACTATCGCATCTCCAATCTTAAGTGTTAACACCATTATTCTTATTATGTTTAGCCTTTCGGCTAGGTCGTTCGCGTGATACCAACGCACTTCATTTCATGCTGGCAGCAAGGACAAATCCTGATTGCTTTCGCAGTTATCGTTGCGACGAGTTCAGGCATTTTCCAATTGAACAGATGCAGCAATATTGTTTGAATGCGCACTCTTAGCCGTGTGGCATTACCGTGTAAAAAGCCATAATCTCGCACCCGTTGTAATCCTTTGGGAAGCACATGCTGCAAGATAAGCCAGAGAAATTGCAACGTCGGCAAGATTCTAGTTTTCGTTGCTTGAGTTTGTCCGTCTTTATACTTGAATGTCACAGAATTATTGCTTGTGTCGATGATGTCTTTATCGGGCAATACGCCCCGATAAAAATAGCGTGACAGTTATTGTAAGGCGGGCAGACCGTAGCCAGAGAAAAGGCGTGTTAAACCGTCAGGACTACGATCAAAGTAATTCGAAATGTGTCGAACCGCACGAGAATAACCATCAATGCTTGCAGGACGTTTACCTTGCAGCCTTTAATTGATAATGTGTTGTTCATAAAGAATATTAAAGCGTTGTTGCTGCTACTGTTAGTTAATAGGAGTCGAAATGAAGTTTGGAAATACAACACCAATTTTAAGAAGCTTTGATGAAATTAAAGCCAAGGAATTCTATTTGGAATTTCTAGAGTTTAATTTAGATTGGGAACATAGATTTGAGGATGACCTACCTCTATATATGCAGGTTTCTAAAGATGGCTGTGTGCTTCATATAACTGAACATCATGGCGATTGTAGTCCTGGTGCGGCTCTTCGCATTCAAGTAACGAATTTAGAGCAGTACCATGATCTGTTACGTGGTAAAAAATATAAACATGCTAGGCCTGAAATACAAGAAATGCCTTGGGGTAGTAAGGATATGTCTATTGCAGATCCATTTGGTAACCGACTAATATTCACTAGTGCAGTAAGCACTTAACAAATTAAGGCTCTGCTGAGTTGGTAATGAGTTCCTATTCAAGCGTTAAGGAAGACAAATGCAACAAGTAAAACCAACCATAGTTAGCTGCAACATAGAAAATGCAGTTGCCACTATTGTCATGGACGATGGCAAAGGCAAAGGCAATGTGATTTCACCGGAAATGTTACGCCAGCTTAATCAAGCCTTAGATAAAGCCGAAAAAGCGAATGCCGTTGTCCTATTGACGGGTAATGGTGATATTTTTTGTGCCGGGTTTGATTTAAAGATTTTAAAAACCGGAGTGATAAATACCTTCGCTATGTTGATCGGCGGCTTTGAGCTGTCAAAGCGATTGTTATCCTTCCCCACACCCGTGGTGATCGCTTGTAATGGACACACACTGGCAATGGGATCTTTCTTATTACTTTCTGGTGATTATCGTATCGGTGTTGAAGGGCAAGTTAAAATTGTGGCTAACGAAGTCGAAATTGGTTTAACGATGCCACATTCAGCTATTGAAATTTGTCGTCAACGTTTGAGACCCGCACATTTCGACAGAGCGGTATTGTTATCTGAATTGTACAATCCACAAACCGCCGTTGAAGCTGGGTTTTTAGACAAGGTAGTGCCGAAAGAAGCACTCTACGAAGAGGCGCTAAAATTGGCTAAACAGTTCGCATCTCTGGATTTAAAAGCGCATAAACGTACTAAACTGAGAATGCGAAGAGAGCTGCTGAAAGCATTACGCCGAGCTATTCGTGCTGATAAAATTGACTTTGTCGCACAAGGTTTACAGCGAATGTTAGGCAAAAAATAAATTGCCACTTATTGCGGATCGATGCCGAAGAGAATCTAATTTTATGCCTGAACCTGATCCATTGAGAACGATGACATTTGTAACACCGAAAGATTTCGGCCAGTGGCTCAAGGTTAATCACGGCTCTGAAAGTGAACTCTGGGTGAAGATATACAAGAAAAACACTGGGATTCAGAGCGTGACTTGGAATGATATCGTGATCGAGTCGTTATGCTGGGGTTGGATCGACGGTGTTAAAAAATCAATCGATGACCAAGCCTATCTTCAGCGCATTACTCCTAGAAAAACGCGAAGCAACTGGTCTAAAAGGAACACAGAACATGCGGAACGTTTGATAAGTGAGGGCCGGATGATGGAATCAGGGCTCGTGCATATTCGTGCTGCAAAAGCGGACGGTCGTTGGGAAAACGCCTATGTAGTAAGTGAAATGGAAGTGCCCGCGGACTTCCTCGCTGCACTGGAGAGCAAGCCGAATGTTAAAGAGTTTTTTGAAACTCTCAATAAATCGAGTCGTTATGCTATCGCGTACGGATTGATAAGTGCAAAGAAACCCGAAACCAGACTAAGGCGGTTTGCAAAATTCATGAACATGCTTGTTCACGAAGAAAAGCCTAAATAAGTGGGATTTGGCATAGCAAGGCGTTAGTTGACACAAAAAATAAGGAGTTTATGTGAACATCATTATTACTAAAATAAAATGGATTATGGTTATTGCAGGTTTGCTGACTTGTTCAATGATCTTTGCGGTTTTTGCACCTCAAGCAGCGCTAATAAGTATGTTTGGAGAAGCAATTAGCGATCCATTGGGCGAGGTTGTTGTGAGGAGCTGGGGCTTTTTGATTTTCTTAATGGGGGTATTATTGATTTATGGTGCTTTTAAGCCTGTGTATCGGAATTTATCCCTGGTTATCGTCGGCATCAGCAAAATTGCATTTATCTCATTAATTGTTATTTTCGGCGAACAGTATATTGAAAAGTCAGCCGTAACAATAATATTCGATTCAATTTTAATCGCACTATTTGCTTTCTATTTAATTAAAGTTAAAAGTGTTACTTAGCAAATAAGAATAGGTGTCGCGCAGTCGGCACCTTATTTGGGTGTTGAACAAGCTTGAAGCCCTCGTTATATTATGAATTTAGTTTTGGTGGGTGCTTATTTGCATATTAAGCACAAGGCTAGCTTATCTAAGATACCAATAATACGCCTCGATACAAATAGCGTGACATTTTCGCTGCGCTCAAGTTTAGCCCACTATCATTTGCCAGTTATTCGGATTTTTACACTTCTCTTTGAGTTGTGATGCGCAATGCGCTACACTGTTTAAATGATCAAATCATTTAAACATAAAGGTCTGAAGAAATACTTTGAAACAGGGAGTGCTTCAGGCATACAGCCTAAACATCAAAGAAAATTGAGAATGCAGCTAGCAGCAATTGATACCGCGCAAGCAATAGAAGATATCAATTTGCCTGGTTTTAAGCTTCATCCACTCAAAGGCAACAGAGATGGAATTTGGTCTATCACCGTAAATGGAAACTGGCGCATAACTTTTGAATTTATTAATGGAAATGCGTTTATCTTAAACTACGAGGACTATCACTAATGAATATGCATAATCCACCGCACCCAGGAGAGTTCATTTATGATCTTTATTTGGAGCCATCAGGCCTAAGCTGTCGCTTCTTAGCGAAACAACTTGATGTGGCATCATCAACATTAAATCGTATCTTGAAAGGGCAGAGTGGAATTTCACCGGAAATGGCACTTCGTTTATCCAAAGCATTAGGACGTACACCTGAGAGCTGGCTTTCGATGCAAGATAACTATGACTTATGGCATGCAAAACAGAATGTTAACCTTAATCGAGTGCATGTAGTAAACTTTGCTATAGCGTAAACGAAATATAACAAGCCTCTAAATTAAGATTCACCAAGGCTGTCATGCTTCACTTATTAGAGGGGCGTTATGTGAAGGGAGTTACTCAATGAGTTATCAACTATCCGATAAAATTAAATTAATTCTGAAAGATGATGATGTATTATGGCCAACTACGATGGCAGGTCATTTTAGAATCATAACGCAAAAGAAAAATCATAATGTGTTGGGTGAAGGTGAGCATAATGTAACCGAGATGGAAATGATTGATGGTGTTCTAAATAAAGGTTTAGCTTCTCGATGGAGATCAAAGACCAACGAAAAACGTAAAACTCCCAATCATTTCTCGCTTGGTAGTCCATCAGTTAGGGAAGTCCACGTAAAGGTTGGTGAAGTGTGGGTTAAGCACAAGTAAATTATTACTAACATACAAGAATAGGTGTCGCGCAGCCGATACCTTATTCGGGTCTTCAGCCTGAGTCTAAACTCAAGGCGAGCGGATCTTAGATACAAATCGGCATCGATTAGTATCGATAACTTAGCTAATTGTAATCATAAAATTATTGTGTCCTCATTACTTATTATCACCATTATCCTTATTATGTTCGCTGTTCGCATTTCCCCGTAAACCATAATCTCGTACTCGTTGTAATTCTTACGGAAAAACGTGTTGCATGATAAGCCAAAGGAATTTCAGCGTTGGTAGCGTGCGTGTCTTTAAAGCTTGAGAAAGAAGGCTTGATAGCATTGTTTCTTCGAACCATTTAGATTAGCTGTAGTTAAATCATCGGACGATTTATCAAAATACGCACTAATACATCGTACTGCACGAGAATAACCCTCAATGGTTGCTGGCCGTTTACCTCTCCGTCTTAAATTGATAAGGTGTTGTTCATAAACAAAATTAAATCGTTGTTGTGAATGATTCATACTATTTACACCGATTAGGCATCACCATAATGGCGGTGTTATTGGTTAGTATGAACGGTGGCTTGTTTACTCTGCCGCGCAGCTGCTTCGTTCAACAAGGCAAATTAACTGGGACACGTAGAGCTTGCTCGGTTCTACTTTGTTCTACATTTTAGCAAGCACTACTTAGCTCGTTATTTGACATTAGCATACTCAAGGAGGATTTATGTTCCCGATAGAAGTTTGGATCACTTATACATTGGCGTGTTTGCTTTTAGTTATATCACCGGGACCAGATAATATTTTGGCAATTGGCCGTGGTCTCAGCCAGGGTAAACTTGCAGCATGTTTCTCCGGAGCCGCATCTGGAGTTGGTATTTTATTTCATGTACTAACCGCAACATTTGGACTTACATTATTAATACAAACTTCTGAGCTAGCCTTTATCATTGTAAAGCTCATCGGTGCCGGTTATCTAATTTGGCTAGGTATTAAAGTATTAAGATCACGAAGTCTTATAAACTTAACACCAACTGACAAACAACCACTGACTAGCATCTTCACTACAGGGTTTTTATCCGCTGCACTCAACCCAAAACCAGGCATGTTTGTACTTGCATTTATTCCACAATTTGTTAATCCCGAACTCGGTTCAGTCACGACCCAAATGCTTGTTTACGGTGTATGGTTTGCTTTGTTAACGGCAGTCGGCTTTGCGTTAATGGGTATTTTTGCATCACGACTTACTGGTTGGCTACAGAAAAAACCTCGAATCATTAACGGATTAAATATTGGAGCAGGGTTGACCTTTATTACATCGGGCTTAGCTGTTGCAGCATTAAAACAACGTTAGTATATAAGTATGCTAACAAGAGCGAGTCCAGTCATGTCATTGGCTGGGAATTCCTAGAATGTGCAGAAGAGGGCACTATTTCAGAGTGAGAAGCAACTCAGTGGGATAGGCGTAATTATGTGCGACATTAGCAACAAAACCAACAAGAACCATCATCAGACGTTTTTTACTGGCGCAGGTTAGGTTGGTATTTCTACCCACGTAATGTAGCGTTGCATGTCGTGTTCACCCTGTCTTTAACACTCAAAACAATATAAGTAGATATTATGTTTTTATATATTACAGGGTTAAGTGTGCTCATTATTATCTTGTGCGCAGCGTTTTATGTGATTTATCGCAACATACATAAGGGGCGGATCAGCAAATCTAAAGAATATAATGTGTTATTTGATGAAGATACGATAGTGGATGAATTAATCACCCAGCTTATCGAAAAGAATCAAAATCAAGAAAATGCAGATAAATTAACACAAAGTAAAGAAGACATACTGGCGACTTTTATAGAGTTGCACAGGTCCGGTAGTTTTTGTGCTCAGTTAAGTGAGCAAGAGATCATCTACTTTGTCAGGAAGAAGTTAAATATGGAGATTAATAAATATGGAGATTAATAAACATGAGTAGTAATGTTCAACCAACTCAACAAGTCGCAACAAATTCTTTAATTGCCCGAATTGGGCGTCGTAATTTGATTTTAATTTCAGCTTTTATCATCGTATTGGTGGTCATTGCGACGTTAATCTCACAGATGGTCGCCTGGAATGAAGCAGACGAACGTCTGGTTCATCAATCGGCATTTACCGGTAATCTCACGGTTATCAGTCAAGCCGGGCCTTATTTCAAAGCTTTTGGCACCGTATCAGCCTATAAAAAAGTGATCTCGATTAATTTTACCGGTGATAGAGCGGCAACGGCGAGTGCATTGGCACCATTAATCCCAATTCGATTCCTTGATACTACGACTGGGGGGGCCAGAGGCGTAGCACGCTTTAGATTACCTGGTAATGTATCTGCCAGTGATTCTGGCGCATTACGGGGATTACTTAAAATCCACGAAGAGTTTGGATCGCAAGAAACATTAATCTCAAATTTATTGATGCGAGCGACAACTGAAAATGTGAAAGCATCCGCAAGAATGATGTCAGTAGAACAACACTATTCAGGTGGTAATGGCCAATTAAGCCAAGATTTTTCTGATCAACTCATCAATGGTATTTTTGTGACCGAGCAAATTTTTGGTTCCAACAGCCGTGCTAAAAAGGGTGAGTTTAATAATTTAAGTAAACAGCAGCGTGTCACGATTAAAATAAAAGAGGATCAAGAAGGCAACTTATTGCGTAATTCGCCTATCTTAGGTGCCTATGGGATCACGGTCGTTGATGCGAGTATTATCGATATTGACTACGAGAGTAAAGTGAACTCCAGGCTTGAAGCCCAAAAGCAGGCCGCTGCCGATGAAGCGCTTGCACGACAAAATCTAAAGAAGGCTGAACAACAAGCCCGTACCGAAGTCGCTTTAGGTGAACAAGCCATTGCCAAGCAGAGAGCTGAATCAGAAAAGCTCAAAATTAAGGAACAGATAGACGCCGAAAGGGTGAAAGCCAATGCGATTATTTCTGCGCAGCAACGTGTGGCCGTTAAAGCTGAACTTGCTAAAGAACAAGCAGAAATCTTGAAACAGCAACGCCTAGAGGCGCAGGGTATGGATGTATTAGCCGAAGCACGTCAAAGGGCTAAGTCTGCGGCACTGGATCCTAAATATGTTTTCGATGAAACATTAAAGGCGGAAGTACAAATCCAAACGGCTTTATTCAACAGTCTGGGCAACAGTCGTCTGGTACCTGAAATTGTGATCGGAGGCGGAAATGCGCAGAGTAATGGTTCTGAATTCATGCGTTTGTTAGCTGCCGATGCCGCACTTAATCTCAAAAGACGTTTAGATAATAATAAGTAAGTTTTTCAGGTTAATCGCTGAGCCATTAATTTGGCTTGGTGAACAACCACGCTCGTCTCCCCCAACTGTAGAAAGCACCATAATTCGCCGCAAACACAGCCTGTATCAATAAAAATCTAAGTTTTCTCCAGTTAAACAGTAATAGACCGTAATGACCGTTATAATCACACCTTAACTTTCAGCTTAACTGTTTAGGCTTCAACATCAGCCTCAATATGAGTTTTAACAGCTGAGAGTTTACATAATTAAAGCGTAACCAATCGCGGGTTAAATATAGGGCAGGTAGAAAAGTTGAAGATTGAAGAGAACCACTGGAATATTTGTGCTGAATGTAAGGGACGCGGAAAAGTAAGTAAGCGCCTGCGCAAGAAAGTAAGACTGCGCTACCAGCGAGAATTAGAGCACTTTGAAAAGTCCAACCGCGAAGGTGTCGCGCCTGTCCGCCCTAAGCCGCACCTTGATGCCTGCTCGAATTGCAAAGGGTCCGGGCTGATCCGTTCCGCTATTCCATCCTTCGTTGATGGACCAGATACAGAAAACTACCCACACCTTGCCATTATTGGTGGTGGTATCGGTGGGGTAGCCCTTGCTGTGGCTTGCTTGCACCGTGGCATTCCTTTTACACTTTATGAACGCGATAGCGGCTTCGACGCACGATCTCAAGGTTATGGACTTACGCTGCAACAAGCGAGCCGAGCTATTGAGGGGTTGGGCATTTTCTCGTTAGAGGACGGCATAATTTCAACCAGACATGTGGTGCATACCACCGAAGGTAAAGTACTCGGTGAATGGGGCATAAGAAAATGGGTGCCGTCAGACGAAAGAAAGTTACCGACACGCACCAATGTCCATATTGCAAGGCAGTCGTTGCGTTTAGCTTTGCTTGAGCAACTCGGTGGACATGATGCGGTGCAGTGGGGGCACCAGTTGGTCGACTTTAAACAATCTGAGGGTGAAGGTGTTGATCTGAGCTTTCAGGTTGCAGGTGAGATGAAGTACGCCCATGCAGATCTTGTTGTTGGAGCGGATGGCATTCGCAGTTCGGTACGCAAGTTGTCGATTGGTGATGAAGTTTCACCATTAAATTATTTAGGCTGTATTGCGATTTTGGGGATCTGTCCTTTGGCCGCTCTTGAAGATGAAGGGCTTGATCGTGCTTTGCTCGACTCGGCCACGGTATTCCAAACAGCTAATGGCCATGAGCGTATCTACATCATGCCTTATGACGCGGACTCGGTAATGTGGCAGCTTAGCTTTCCAATGCCAGAAGACGAAGCCAAGGCGTTGAGTGCGCAAGGCCCTAAAGCGCTAAAAGAAGAAGCGATTCGTCGATGTCAGTGGCACGCGCCTATTCCTGAAATTTTAACGGCGACGTCGGAAGCGCTGGTTTCTGGTTATCCAGTATATGACCGCGCGCTACTCGAGCCTGAATTGTTGCAGAAAGAGGCTAACGTGACTCTGATCGGCGACGCGGCTCATCCTATGAGTCCATTCAAAGGACAAGGCGCGAATCAAGCGCTGTTGGATGCGCTGGCACTGGCTAGGGTTATTACCAAAGAATGTAGACCCTTGTCTAAATGGCGCGAAGCTGGCTTGAGAGACCGTGTGTTAACTGAGTTTGAAACCGAAATGTTAGAACGCAGCGCGAAGAAAGTGAAAGGCTCTGCGGAGGCTGCTGAATTTCTGCATACCGACATCGTGCTGCATGAGGGCGACGAACCGAGAGGGCGCTGTCTAGAGAAAAAAGCGGAAAACGAAGACGAACTAAAGTAAAGACCCACATAACATGACGATTTTGTGGCTTAATGATTTTGTATACTGAAATAGGTGCCTTGCGGTGTTTTTCAAGACCATAGGCACCTAGTTTTTAATGCTTGTATCTAAAGGTATTACTGTCATCCAGGATTTCTATTCTGACAGGAACGACCCCTTGATTTGTACTGCCTATTTGTTCAAACGCTTTTTGAGAAAGGTCTATTACTCTGCCTCTAACAAATGGCCCTCTATCATTAATTTTGACATCGACAGACTTACTGTTAGCCGTATTAATAACCCTAACGACTGTACCAAATGGCAGGGTTTTATGCGCGGCAGTATATGTTCTCATATTGTAGGTCTCTCCACTGGCGGTAAGCTTGCCGTGGAATCTTTTACCATACCAAGAAGCGTGACCGACAAGCTCATGAGATTTTGAGTATGCTGTGGTTTTAGGTGACCCGTTTGTCGATGCAGAAGTCGATGTGGATCTAGACGAACAAGCTGTCAGCATGGAAAGAACGATAATGGTAAATATAAGGCTTAACTTTTTCATCTAATTTTTAATACCGCTTTTTTTAAGTAATGTTTCATGTTTGTACCTGTCTCTTAATATCATTAAGAATTCATCGCGGTGTGAGACATCAACATTTCAGTTTTGTTCGCCGCTACAGTCAATTTTTAACAGCATCCTGAGTTTGTCGAGATACAGTCAAGCTGCTGTGGATAATACCGATCCATACTTTTTCATTCAAGAAGCCTTGGCCCCAGACTTGCCATTGCTCACTCAAGCCTTTTTCCTGCATAGCCTTTAGGTTCATGTTCTGGGTCATCATCACTTCAACTTCATTGATCGTACCGACTAACATGTCTTTAAACGCGATCAATTGTTGTTTGTTAGATATCGCACCATGACCAGGGACGACAATGGTGTCATCCGCTATTTTATCTAGGACCCCATCAATATTTTTCACCACACCACGGACACTGCCGTTGGTACCCACATCAACAAAAGGGAACATGCCATTAAAGTAATGGTCACCCATATGCACGATATTGGCTTTTTCAAAAAAGATAATGCTGTCGCCGTCGGTGTGACCGTTCGGCAGATGCAGCGCTGTAATGGTCTCGTCGTTGAAGCGTAAAGTCAGCGAATGGTCAAAGGTAATATCCGGTAATGCTTCTGCGGGGTAAGGTTTGGACACCATGTTGAACAGTTTAACTTCTTGACGACTATTGAGCCGTTGGTAGACATTATCATGCGCAATTATCTCTGCGTTTTTACCCAGCACCTTATTACCTTGCGTATGATCACCATGCCAGTGGGTGTTAAGCACATACTTTAAATCACTTTTATGCTGAGCTAGTATTGCTTGCAATGCCGGTGTCATCTCACTGTAATCACTGTCAACAATGAGCAGACCATCCTTACCGGCAGATAATAAGATATTGCCGCCTTTGCCTTGCAGAAACTGAAACCCAGGTTTGAGCTCCGTTACTTTAAACATCTTTTTATCTGCATTATGATCCTCGGCTAACACGACGTTGGTCAGACAAAGGAATGTAGCCATAATAACTGAGGGAAATAGTTTGGTCATAGTTGAATTCCTTCCTTAAACTTGATAGTGAATAGCAGTCAAACGGTACTCAGTGAGTCTAGCAGAGTTCTGTTTATTCGAATTAGGTTCGGCATAAGCGCTGGCCGTTTACCTTGCGGCCTTAAATTGATAATGTATTGTGCATAAAGTCATAGGAAGGAGTCTAAATTGAACTTAACGAAGAAAAATCTTGAAGACGCAGTAAAAGCGAATATTTTATCTTTGGAACAGTCTGAGAAGTTAATTGAATTCATCAACAAGCAGTCTAATACAGGGCCTAAGTTTGATTTTACCCATGTTCTTTATTATGTGGGCGGTTTGATTGCAATCGGTGCAATGACTCTGTTTATGAATTTAGGCTGGGAGTCATTCGGTGGTGTCGGTATTGTATTTATCTCCTTATTTTATGCGGTTGTTGGACTTAAACTGACCAATACATTTAAAGTAAAAGGGTATGCGATACCTGCCGGAATATGTGCCACTTTTGTTATTGCGTTGACTCCATTAGCAGTATATGGATTACAGCATGCATTGGGCATTTGGCCTGATGAAAGTGTATATCGAGATTATCATCGCTATATCCAATGGCATTGGTTGTATATGGAACTGAGTACGTTAGCCGTTGGTGCTATTCTCGCTTGGAAATATAAATATCCATTTTTAATGATGCCAATTGCGGTGACACTCTGGTATTTAACAATGGATGTTACAGCCATGATTTCGGGCGGAGATTTTGATTGGGCGCTCAGGCAACTCGTGTCTATGTACACGGGACTACTCATGATTGCCTTAGCCTTTTGGATCGATATTAGATCTCGACACACAGCTGACTATGCATTTTGGATATATTTATTCGGCGTGCTCGCCTTTTGGTGCGGAATGTCCCTGCAATATTCTGATAGCGAGTTGTCTAAATTTATTTACTTTAGTATTAATCTACTCATGATCGCTGTTGGCGTATTACTTGTTCGCAGAGTGTTTGTTGTTTTTGGCGCGATAGGCTGTTCTGGTTATATTGGTCACCTAGCGGCTGATATATTTATAGACAGTTGGTTATTTCCAATCTCATTAACACTGCTGGGGTTATTCATTATTTATCTTGGGATCCTTTGGCAAAAACATGAACAATGTATTACCAGTAAAGCGCAAAGTATATTACCAACATCATTACGTGAACTATTAGAGTCTAAGTAAGGTGAAGGATGTCGGAAATCAAGGCGTGGTATACTTACAAATGTTAACATACGCCGTAAATTTACAGGCATTGTCATCTTCGAGTGACATTAGGTAGAAAACTATCATGGTTTCGGAATACGAAAAAATAAAATTATTGTTAAAGAACAGGAACAATAACAATAAAGAGGACCTTGCACGCCTGCGCAAAGAGATCCCGACGTTTGAATGTACGCCGGGTTGCCACGATTGTTGTGGACCCGTTACGACGTCAGCAGAAGAAATGTCGCGCCTGCCATATAAAACGGACGCTGAGCACGAAGCTGCATTAGATGAGTATAACTGCGTACATCTGGGACCTAAAGGTTGCACTGTGTACGAGGAACGACCGTTGATCTGCCGACTGTTTGGCACCACTCCGAAAATGCCTTGTCCCAATGATCGCCGACCAGAAGAAATGATTGACGTTAAAGTCGAAGGGCAGATCCATTACTACATCAGAAACACACGACAGGTGTTGGTGTAGTTGGTATCGCTAAACAAAATTAAAACGTTATGTATATGGAGAAGAAATGGAATTCATTCTTGAAGAAGTAATTTACAATGAACTCGGCTCAATCCTTATAGCTTGTTTGGTATTTACAAAAGCATAGGCGCCGAGTTGTTATCATAAAATAGAGGTAATGGGTGTTAAAGGTAACTGGTGTTAAAGAGAGTAATAGAAGTCAATTGAATAGCGAATATGACGAGCAAGGTTACTTTGTAATTAGAAATTATTTTAATGCGGCTGAGATTTTAGCACTGAGAGAAGTCGTATCGAAATTTCATGAGTTGTGGAAAGAAGACAACGCCGAATTCTATCGGGAAGAAGCGTTTAATTCTTCTGTCATTACCGGTATTGAGTATTTAGAGTGCGACGATAGACTGAAGCTGTTTAATTTTATCAGTTCAAAAAAAATGATGGATGTGGTCGAATCGGTGATACCGGCTAACCCCGCGTTTATGAATACCCAATTATTTTTTAACCCCGTTAATCCTAAACAAAAAGACTTTTGGCATCGTGACTGTCAATACGACCATGAGGTTGAACAGCAAAAAATAGCCGTTCAGGAGACGCAAGTAGTACATCTTCGCGTGCCTTTGTTTGATGAACTCGGCATGGAGCTCGTGCCTGGCACGCATAAGCGCTGGGATAATGAAGAAGAGTTTAATGTACGACAGGAAATCAAAGGTAAAGTGAGTAGCGACAGTCTCTCTACCGGTCTGGTCATTAACTTAGCCGCGGGCGACTTACTGGTTTTTTCAGCGGATATGATCCACCGTGGTCTATATGGCATGGACAGATTAGCCTTGGATATCTTAGTGTTTGACCCAGAGGGTGACTTTGCCGACTACGTCGATGATGCGTGTTTACCGAGCATTGCAATGCTAGATAAAATTGATGATCCGAGATTATTCATGAGTACGCTCGACTTAAAGGCGCAGTGTTAATTGTTGGCTCATTTGTTGTCACTATTGTTGTCACAAGCGTGCGGGCCGATAGTTACTTAGTCGCAAGACTGTCGCGCCTGTCTGTGAAACCTGACGCCGTATTTGATGAGTACCGTTTTACTTAACCATGGTTTTTTATTGAACTAGATCAAAACTATAAATCGACGTTGGCTTATTATTGCAAAATATAATTTTAATAATTTTTTGTGCATAATATCAAGGAGGAAGTAATGTCTAATTCATCGAACGCAGAAAATGATGATCGTCGCCAGCAGGTAAATAAACCACAAAAATTGCACAATTTTGGCAAGTCATTCTGTGCCAAATACAGCACCATTGAAGACGTCGTTTCAACACGTCATCATTCAAATGACTTTATTCAAACCCGTAACCAATATATTGTCGAACGCCTTAAATTAATCTGCTTATTTTTTGCTATTAGCGTACCAGCATCATCTTTACTTGATTTTATTGTCTTTGACAGCGCCCAGGCTAAATTATTATTAGTTAATCGGTTAATAGTCTCAGGTGTTCTCATTGGGCTTTACCAACTCATTCGTCGTTACCGCACGGTTAATATGACTCGAGTGGTATTAACACTTTCATTTTTATTACCCGTATTATCTTATACGGCAACAGAGCTATTATTGACTCAAACAATGGCCTACAGAGATATACCCTTGTGCTTTACGCTTACACCGTACTTAATAGTTGCAATGCTAGGTCTGTTTCCATTGACAACCTCTGGAGGTGTTGTGCTTTTAAGTGTCATTGCATTGCCATTAGCAATACTTGAGTATATCCAATACACAGGAGACTATACTGCAGTTATCGACAAACTATGGTTGTTCGTGTTGTTTGGCGGGATTTGTTTATGGCTACAATCTGGACAGATGGTCATGCTAATGAAACTTTATCGCGAATCCACAATCGATTCACTAACAGGCTTGATCAATCGTCGCGTATTGATGCGCCAAGTAACAGATATAGCAATAAACAGTAATGCTGCGCAAGGCTCATTTAGTGTAATGATGTTCGATTTAGATTATTTTAAGCGTGTTAATGATACTTACGGCCATATGGTTGGAGATAAGGTTTTAGTCAAAGTATCGTCATTGCTAAAGCGAGAGTTAAGAAATTCAGACGTTATTGCGCGTTTTGGCGGCGAAGAATTTTTGGTCGTGATGCCGCATTTAGAATTAGCGCAAGCAACTCAAGTGGCGTCACGTGTTGCCGAGGCTATCCGTAAATCGTCAGTGATGACAGATGAACAACAAGAGGTCACATTTACTACTAGTATCGGGGTAACTCAATACATCGCAGATGAGCCGATAGCGCAATTATTTAAACGCGTTGATGATTTACTCTATCAAGCGAAAATTCAGGGAAGAGATCGGGTTGAAAACGGTATTGCGTTACGTTGAGAATTTACTTGTTTAGGCTAGTCTCAAGTTCTCGTGCAGGCGTTTACCTTACCGTATTTAGTTGCTAAAATGTTGTTCATAAAGGTAATTTAAATGTCATGCAGTGGAGAAGAAATGGAATTTATTCTTGAAGAAGTGACCCACAAAGATCTCGATTCAATTCTTAAATTAGGTGAATCAGTCAATGAAGAACACGTTGTGCCTCTACTTGATGCAGAAGGTCAGAAAGCCATTAGAATTGCGTTTAAATCTGATATCGATAAGGTCAAAGATCCCGAAATTTATTCAGTGATTAAAGCAAGTGTTGATAATGATATAATAGGGTATATAGGTTGGCGTGAAGAGCATTATATTGGTCATCTTTATGTCAAAACTGACTATCATGGCTTTGGTGTCGCGAAACAACTCGTTGAAGCAATGAAAAAGAGGAGTGGCGCACGGCTAATTCGGGTCAAAGCATCTATTTATGCACTCGGCTTTTATCGGAAAATCGGATTTAAGGCCATGTCGGAAGAACTGAGTGTAAATGGCATTCGTTATGTGCCAATGGAACTCAATGTTGAACTGTACCCTTACAAACAAGACACATAGCGGCTGCTTAATACGCATTTAATACCAACAGACGACGATTTCAAAGGAATGTTATGTTTATCCCGACTTTTTTAAAACATAAGAACAAGCTTAAAAGCCTGATTAAAGTCATCTTAGGCGTATTATTGTGTAGCAGTATGCTGGTGAGTAACGCCAATGCATGGTCTGAACACAGCCTCATCACCTATCCCATATTGAACACCATGCCAGAAGTGGCAGCACAAGCGCCGATCAAGGTCGAAACCTTAGCTGAATTTGTGACTGCAGAGGCGCAAGGGTTAGAATCATTATTTGCCACCAATTCAGACTGGTTACGGAAACACTTCCCGTATTATAAACCGCGC
>NZ_JABSQR010000050.1 GCF_013215705.1 Moritella sp.
AACGAATACAAAAAATAATACATGTGTACGGAATATGATATTCCGGTTGATGCACCGTTCCTTATTGATGGTCAGATCCCTTGGTCAGTAGCCGTGGAATCTGGTCAGTGTGACTTGATGCTGATCTCTTATATCGGCATCGATTTCCAAGCTAAAGGTGAGCGTGTATACCGCTTACTTGATTGTGAACTCACTTTCCTTGAAGAGATGGCTTTCGGTGGTGAAACACTGCGTTATGAGATCCATATCGATTCTTATGCACGTAATGGTGAACAGCTATTATTCTTCTTCCACTATGATTGTTATGTGGGTGATAAGAAAGTACTTATCATGCGTAATGGTTGTGCAGGATTCTTTACTGATGAAGAACTTGTCGATGGTAAAGGCGTGATCCATAACGACAAAGATAAAGCTGAATTTGCTGATGCCGTTAAATCATCATTTACCCCATTATTGCAGCATAACCGCGGTCAATACGATCATAGCGACATGATGAAGCTGGTTAACGGTGACGTGGCGGGTTGTTTCGGCCCACAATATGATCTCGGTGGCCGTAATCCGTCGTTGAAATTCTCATCAGAAAAATTCTTGATGATTGAGCGTATTACCAAAATAGATCCAACCGGTGGTCATTGGGGCTTAGGGCTGTTAGAAGGCCAGAAAGACTTAGATCCTGAGCATTGGTATTTCCCTTGTCACTTTAAAGGTGATCAAGTGATGGCGGGTTCTTTGATGTCGGAAGGCTGCGGCCAGATGGCTATGTTCTTTATGCTGTCATTGGGCATGCATACCAACGTTAATAATGCACGATTCCAACCCCTGCCAGGCGAATCGCAAACTGTACGTTGTCGTGGTCAGGTATTACCGCAGCGCAACACGTTGACTTATCGTATGGAAGTGACTGCGATGGGTATGGAACCGTACCCGTTCATGAAGGCGAACATTGATATCCTGCTTGACGGTAAAGTGGTTGTTGATTTCAAAAATCTTTGCGTGATGATCACCGAACAAGATGATAACTCACCTTATCCAGTGACATTACCTGAGAATGTGGTACTTAAAGCGCTAGCGGCTCCTACTTCTGCGACATTACCTGTGGCTGCAAATGTTAACGCAGCGAATTTGGACGAACGTGGTATTGAACCATTCAAGTTCCCAGAACGTCCGCTAATGCGTGTGCAATCAGATTTGTCGTCACCGAAAAGCAAAGGTGTAACACCTATCCAGCATTTCGAAGCGCCTATGGTAGCAGGGCAGAATAGGGTGCCGAATCAAGCACCGTTCACGCCTTGGCACATGTTTGAGTTCGCAACGGGTAACATTTCTAATTGCTTTGGTCCAGATTTTGATGTCTACGAAGGCCGCATTCCACCGCGTACCCCTTGTGGTGATCTGCAAGTTGTTACACAGGTTGTGGAAGTGCAGGGCGAACGTCTTGATCTGAAAAAACCGTCAAGCTGTGTGGCTGAATACTATGTACCGGAAGACGCTTGGTACTTCACTAAAAACAGCCATGAAAACTGGATGCCATATTCACTGATCATGGAAATTGCACTGCAACCAAATGGCTTCATTTCTGGTTACATGGGCACGACGCTTAAATACCCTGAAAAAGACCTGTTCTTCCGTAACCTTGATGGCAGCGGCACGTTATTGAAACAGATCGATTTACGCGGTAAAACTATCGTTAACAAATCGGTGTTAGTGAGCACGGCTATTGCTGGTGGCGCGATTATTCAAAGTTTCACTTTCGATATGTCAGTTGATGGCGAGCTGTTTTATACGGGTAAAGCGGTATTTGGTTACTTTAGTGGCGAGTCTCTGACTAACCAACTAGGTATTGATAACGGCAAAACCACCAATGCTTGGTTTGTTGATAACAATACCCCGACAGACAATATTGATGTGTTTGATTTAACTAATCAGTCATTGGCTCTGTATAAAGCGCCTGCAGACAAACCCCATTATAAATTGGCTGGCGGTCAGATGAACTTTATCGATACTGTGTCAGTGGTTGAAGGCGGTGGTAAAGCCGGTGTTGCTTATGTTTATGGTGAACGTACGATTGATGCTGATGATTGGTTCTTCCGTTATCACTTCCACCAAGATCCGGTTATGCCTGGTTCATTAGGTGTTGAAGCTATCATCGAGTTAATGCAAACTTATGCGTTGAAAAATGATTTAGGCGCACAGTTCAGTAATCCTCGTTTCATTGCTCCAATGACAAAAGTTGATTGGAAATACCGTGGTCAAATTACGCCGCTGAATAAGAAAATGTCTCTGGATGTACATATTACCGAGATCATTACTGAAGCAGGCGAAATACGTATTGTCGGTGATGCTAACCTGTCTAAAGATGGTCTGCGCATTTATGAAGTGAAGAATATTGTATTAAGTATTGTTGAGGCTTAAAGGTTAAGCGTAACGTGCTTAAGCGCCGAATTGGTTAAAGACGCTCTGCTCGCCGTGAATCCATCCATGGAGGCTTCGGGTTGGCATCCATGCCAACAAGAGCTGGCTTACTTTAATCAATACGGCTTAGCAGGTTATGTGATCGCTTTAGATTATAAACAGAATAGGTCAGTTGTTGAGTTAAACGCTCAGCAGCTGCAAAAATAGGAATTAAGTATGTCGAGTTTAGGTTTTAACAATAGCAACGCAATTAACTGGGCTTGGAAAGTTGATCCGGCGTCAGTACATACGCAAGATGTAGAAATTAAAGCAGCCTTGATGGATCTGGCTAACCCTATTTATGTTGCTACTAATATGGGTAATAGTGCGGGTGTTATGGGCATCACTAACCATACTTCAATTTCTGGTGCTATCAGCAACAATGTTGACGTTGATGTATTGGCATTTGCACAGAAGTTAACACCAGAAGATCTGGGCGATGCTGCTTACAAAAAACAACATGGGGTTAAATATGCCTACCATGGCGGCGCAATGGCTAACGGTATTGCGTCGGTTGAACTTGTTGTCGCGTTAGGTAAAGCGGGACTGTTATGTTCTTTCGGTGCCGCAGGTTTAGTACCGGATGCAGTTGAAGATGCAATTCGTCGTATTCAAGCAGAACTGCCAAATGGCCCTTATGCGGTTAACCTGATCCATGCTCCTGCGGAAGAAGCACTAGAGCGTGGCGCGGTTGAACGTTTTCTAAAACTGGGCGTTAAAACCGTAGAGGCTTCGGCTTATCTGGGTTTAACTGAGCACATTGTTTGGTATCGTGTGGCTGGTTTATCTAAAAACAGCGATGGGTCGGTTAATATCGGCAATAAAGTTATTGCTAAAGTATCGCGTACCGAAGTTGGTCGTCGCTTTATGGAACCGGCACCGCAGAAGTTACTGGATAAGTTATTAGCACAAGGCAAGATCACACCAGAACAAGCGGAATTAGCATTGTTAGTACCAATGGCTGATGATATTACTGCGGAAGCGGATTCTGGTGGTCATACTGACAACAGACCATTTTTAACCTTATTACCGACTATTATTGGCCTGCGTGATGAAGTGCAAGCTAAGTATAATTTCTCTCCTGCATTACGTGTGGGTGCTGGTGGTGGTATCGGCACACCGGAAGCGGCACTCGCCGCATTTAATATGGGCGCTGCTTACATAGTACTGGGCTCGGTTAATCAGGCATGTGTCGAAGCTGGTGCATCTGAATATACCCGTAAACTGTTAGCTACCGTTGAAATGGCCGATGTGACTATGGCACCAGCGGCAGATATGTTTGAAATGGGCGTTAAACTACAGGTATTAAAACGTGGTTCTATGTTCGCTATGCGTGCGAAGAAACTGTATGACTTGTATGTGACTTATGATTCGATTGAAGACATTCCGGCAGCGGAACGTGAGAAAATTGAAAGGCAGATCTTCCGTGCTAACCTTGACGAGATCTGGGATGGTACCATCGCCTTCTTTAAAGAACGTGATCCAGACATGCTAGCACGTGCGATGAGCAGTCCTAAGCGTAAAATGGCACTGATCTTCCGTTGGTATCTCGGTCTGTCTTCACGTTGGTCTAATACCGGAGAGAAGGGACGTGAAATGGATTATCAGATTTGGGCAGGCCCAAGTTTAGGCGCATTTAACAGCTGGGTAAAAGGTTCTTACCTTGAAGACTATACCCGCCGTGGCGCTGTAGATGTTGCCTTGCACATGCTAAAAGGTGCTGCGTATTTACAACGTGTAAACCAGTTGAAATTACAAGGTGTTAGCTTAAGTACGGAATTGGCAAGCTACCGTACTAGCGATTAATATCGGTTAGTGATATTAAAATATAAAAAGCCTCCTTTCTTTCGGGGGCTTTAATAGAGTCGGACTTTTGAATTTAGTTTGGCGTTAACTTACAGAATGAACTTCATTCTTTCGCAGGTTCTACTCCCTGTTTAACTAAAACTGTGAGTTGATTAACTATTTAGGGCGTAGTTTAGCAGGATGATGTCTGACCAATGGTTCCGTTTTATTATTATATTAATTAATGGAATAACTTAGGTTTGAAGATGAAATTAAATAAAATAAGTCTTGTACTCATGCTTGTCAGCCCAAGCTTGTTTGCCTCACCCAATCTAGCCATCTCAACCAGCACTACTAGTCGAGACTTCTTGCTCACTAGTGAGTCTCCGCTGGTGGTTCCACTTACTAAAGCAAGCTATACCTTAAACGTTACTGGAATTGAAGGAAGCTGCATTAAGCCAAAAGAGCAAAAGGTAAGGTTTAGTCAACCACTGGCTTTGAATTGTAATTCACCGACTGAACTGCCTATTAAAATCAGGTTTAATGGTGATTATGCATTCATATTTGATGCCGAGAATAAAACAATATTAATAAAACGTCAGCCCAAAAAATCCACTAAAAAAGCATTCAAACGCCCTTTACCACAAGTGCAATGTGACATCTATAAAGGTGGAGAGGTTACTATTAATCTTGCCGATACCTATAACGATGGCACTCAATTAAAAGATAAACTCAGTGGGCAAGTTGTCACCGTTATTCAACAGCAAGTCACCATTACGCCTGCAATTAATAGTGGGGGATTAATATTATTGGAGCCACTAAAAGGTCAACTCAAAGAAGCTAAATTTAACTGGCGCAACGCAAACATTTATTTTGTCATGATTGATCGTTTTAATAATAAAGATACAAGTAATGATAATAGTTATGGTCGCCGTAAAGACGGTAAAGATGAGATTGGAACCTTTCATGGTGGCGATTTAAAAGGGGTCATTGAGAAACTTGATTATATTAAGAGCTTAGGAACAAGTGCTATTTGGCTTTCACCTATTGTAGAACAAGTACGGGGATTTGTCGGTGGTGGTAACGCTGGCTCGTTTCCGTTTTATAGTTATCACGGCTATTGGGCTCGTGATTTCACTAAAATAGATGCGAATTTTGGTAATGAAAATGATCTCAAGCGTTTGGTTGAAGAAGCGCATAAGCGGGGCATTAAAGTGTTACTCGATGTTGTTATAAACCACCCCGGATATGCCACTTTAACAGATTTACAGCTCGATCAAATTCCTGTTGTAAACCCCTCACAAAGCTGGCCTGCACAATGGAGTGATTGGCAACCAAATGCTGGGCGAAATTGGCATAGTTTCAATGACAATATTGATTATGATAATGCTGCATGGAGTCAGTGGTGGGGAGGTGATTGGGTTCGTGCTAGTTTACCAAATTATCCTACACCAGGCTCCAATGACCTTACACTTTCACTTGCAGGCTTGCCTGACTTTGTCACAGAATCCACCAAGTCTGTTACTCCTCCACAATGGCTATTAAATAACTCCGGAACACGAGTCATTAGCCGTGATAACTATACTGTAGCGGATTACTTGATTGAGTGGCAAACAGACTGGGTGAAGCGTTTTGGTATTGATGGTTATCGTATCGATACTGTAAAACATGTGTCTGGTGATGTATGGATGCGCTTAAAACAAGCTGCGACCAAAAGTTTAAATGACTGGCGCGAAGATAATGATAAAACAGGACAGCCATTTTGGATGATGGGGGAAGTATGGGGACATAGCGCTTACCGTAGTCCTTATTATGATGACGGTTTTGATGCTCTGCTCAATTTTGATATGCAGAAAAAAATGGATGAAGGGGCTTTCTGTTTTAGCAAGATGGCCGATACTTACCAACATTACGCAGATACACTCAAAGAAGAGCCCGATTTTAATCCTGTGAGTTATATGTCATCTCATGATACAGAGCTTTTCTTTGGGCGATTTAAATCATTTGAAATGCAGCGTAATGCAGCCAGTGCGCTATTGCTAAGTCCTGGTGCTGTTCAAGTTTACTACGGTGATGAAGTGGCAAGGAATATAGGCGCTTATGCAGATGATTTCCACCAAGGAACCCGTTCTGATATGAATTGGTCATTGGATGCTAACCGCCAGCAATTACTTAAACACTGGCAAACACTCGGACAATTTAGACAGGCTCATCCAGCTATTGGTGCTGGTATCCATAAGGAGATTAAGCAACAAAAGGGCTATGCATTTTCTCGTACGTTAGGTGATGATAAGGTTGTTGTTGTATTTGTAGGTAAACAGTGAACTGAGACATTAAAATAATCACACCTCTGTGGTAATTATTACCTCAATGCTGGGGTCGGCTACAGCTGACTCTTGGTCAAGACCCTAACGCTAAACACCACACAGCTTAGTATTATATTAGCCATTATGTTCCCTACAACGTTTTATTTTTAATCGAGCAATAAACTATTATAAATTACTTAATTAGAGTAAAAAAACAACAATTCCCTTATATTCTTATTACTATTGTCACTGAAGTGTGAATTAATTATTACAATTGTAAATGTTGTTTGCTAATATCAGCGCCGAGTAATTTTTACGTTATATTGGTTCTAATGCATAGAATAAGAAATAAGCATGTATTTCAACAGGTAATGGCATTTTTTGTCATTATTGCTTTGCTATTTCAAATTTATATCGCCGCTACAATCGCTTTGAACCCAAGTGAAGTACTGCAAAAAAATTGGTTAAGTAAATTACAAGGTGAAAAGATCTTGTTGTGTACACCGCAAGGCTTTAAGTGGGTTAGTGTGAACGAACTCATTACTCAAAATAGTGAAGGTTCTCATTCCGCAGAGGAAGAGCATCACTCGCTACAATTCAGCTGCCCACTTCTTAAAGCATTCCAACATTTTATTGTTTTTGCCGTTCTATTAGTATGTTTACTGTCTGTATGGGTTAATCGCTCGACGCCTCGCACCCCGCAATATCACTATACAAGTTACCAACAAAAAGTATATTTATCGCTCGCGCCCAAACAATCACCGCCTTTTGTGTTCTATGCATGATATAGGGCACAAGGCTAAGTTAACGTTCAAGCGTGACTCAGTCTAGTTATTCCATTATCGCGCATTTCCATCACTAAACATTTATTTTCGCTTGCTCCAATCTAGTGATGATTTTACGCACCTTTCTAACGATATATTGCGTCTCATCACCATTGGCCTTGTGATTTTTTGGCTGCCTGTTAGCAGCCTATATTTTGGAAAAAGAGTTAAAAGGAAGTTAAATATGTGGACTAATAAATTATTGGCCGTGGCAATTGTTGGCGCTTTATCTGGTTGTGGTAGTAGCAGTTCTGAAGATTCGGCGCAGCAATCCCCAACACCAAACGTGGTTACCACACAGAACGTTGAAATAAAATTTGTGGCTCGTGTCGGCAACGAAGCTATATCATGCGAGCCGATGCAGACTTCTGTTGGCCAAAAAAATCAAACCCCTGAGTTTAAAGATGCACGTATCTATATTTCAGAAGTTGCGTTGATAAATGATGCCGATGAGGTGGTTAGCGTAACGCTAAATCAAGATAAAAGATGGCAGTATAAAAATGTTGCTCTTCTGGATTTTGAAACCGGGACTGGCAGTTGCAGCAACGGTAATCCAGCGCTTAATAATGTGATTAAAGGTACCGTTCCAAGCGGTAATTATAATGGGATTCAATTTACTTTAGGTGTTCCTGCAGAGTTGAATAACTATGGTATTGACGGCGATGATGCAGTATCTCCGCTAGATGTTCTGGGGATGAATTGGAGTTGGCAGGCGGGTCATAAACATCTGAGAATGGATATTAAAGGCTTGATGATTCACCTTGGCACTACGGGATGCGAACTTGTCGATGCGGATGCTGAAACCGTGGATTGCAGCAGCTCTAGGCCAAATCGTCCGCAATATCAATTTGATAGTTTCAACCCTGCGAGCAACAGTATTGTCTTTGACTACCAAAAATTGGTGGCAGGTAATTACATTGATGATACAACGTCAACGTGTATGTCATCGAATAGAGATACTGTTTGTCAGCCTATTTTTGATGGTTTAGGTCTAGATCTAACGTCAGGAAAATGTGTTGCCGGTGACTGTAGCGCGGCACAAACTTGGATAACAGTGGAGGAATGATAATGTCAGTAAACTACATGGTTCGTTTACTGACATTATTCGTCATGGTAATCATGGCGGGTTGTGACAGTGAATCTAGTTATGAAGTTGTGCCAGTGAGTACGCGTAATGCAAACCAGTTTGATTTTCAAACCGGTGCATTACCTCTGCCTAAAGAACCTGCAGATAACTTGGCGACCGAAGCTAAGTTTCAGTTAGGTCGGCACCTGTTTTATGATAAACGCTTGTCGGGTAATCAAACATTCTCATGTGAGTCTTGCCATCATCAGGAACTCGCATTTAGTGATGGCTTAAAAACGCCCAAAGGTTCAACCGGAGAAGTGCTACACAGAAACGCTCAAACGCTTACCAATATCGGTTATAACGCCAGTTATACTTGGGCAAATCCTCTACTCAGAGAGATTGAAGACCAATTGATTATTCCTATGTTTGGAGAGTTCCCGGTGGAAATGGGGATCCATGATGCAAACCGTGATGATATTTGGGTGCGGTTTAATAGTGATACCAAATACCAGAATATGTTCAATATGGCGTTTCCGGATTTGCAACAGTCAATTACCTTTCCAAATATCATCAAAGCGCTAGCGGTGTTTAACCGTGCTCTTATTTCCAAAGACTCTGATTTTGATAAAGGTCGACTAAGCTCCTCTGCTCAGCGTGGTCAAGATTTATTTAATAGCGAAAAGATGGAATGCTTCCATTGTCATAGTGGTTTTAATTTTAGCGATTCGACCCTACACGACAAAACCGTATTTGTGAGTCGACCTTTCTTTAATACTGGGCTTTATAATCTGGATGGAGAGGGCAGTTATCCTGCAATCGATAATGGTTTGTTTGCTGTAACTCAAAAAGCCAAGGACAAAGGTAAATTTAGACCGCCGACATTACGAAATATTGCTTATACAGCACCTTATATGCATGACGGCAGTATAGGCACTTTGGAAGAAGTATTAGCATTCTATGCTGCAGGTGGTCGTCACATCACCAGTGGCGAATATGCTGGCGATGGGCGACAGAATCCTAATAAAAGTGAGTTTGTAACGGGTTTTTCAATGAGTGAGCAAGAGCGCGATGACTTGTTGGATTTTTTGAATGCACTCAGTGATCCCATTTTTATTCGCAACCCCCGTTATTCCAATCCATTTAAGGCGGAGCAGCCACAATGAAAAAGAAATATATTTTAGGTTTGGTCAGCACTCTGTTTAGTGCATCCTTATTGGCACATGGGGATGAATCAAATCTCCTTGAACGTAGTAACTGGGGGGGTAGCCTGTTTGCCCAATTTGGCTATTATCAAGACAGTCGACAGGCTGAAACTTGGTCGATTCCTGGGATTATCACAGGTGATGATGCTGTACACAATGAGCAAGGATTGCAGCTGATGCATGGTGAAGTCGCTTTCACCGTGAATATAGAATCAGTACTGGCCGGACACCTTATTCTTGGCAGTCATCATGCTGAATCTGCAACCGTGGAAGAGTTGTGGTTACAGCCTGATATAGGGGAAGACTGGCAACTTCGGGTTGGTCGGCAACTGACAGATATCGGTCTGTATAACGGGACTCACGATCATGACTGGCTGTTTATCGATGCCAATCTGTCACAACAGGCATTTTTAGCCAGTCAATATCGCGATGATAGTATTCAATTACGCTGGTCCGACGATACTCAGCAGTTTACCACTTGGATCGGTCGTGGTAACGGCTACCCGGCATCAGTGGATAAAAACAGTGCTACGCCAGATGCTTATGGCGTAGCATATGAGTTGCAGTGGTTTGGAGAGCAAAATAGTGTTTTGCTTAAAAGCTCGTTGACGCACTTTAATGCATATCAGCGCGGTGATGATGCGAAAATTGGGCATACGCACGGTAACGCGAACAATATTAGTTTTACGGGAGATACAAATTTAGTCAGTCTGGGGCTGCAGTGGCAGTGGATGGCGTTAGGCTGGGATATTGAATGGATGGCACAACAAATTGATGCTGACCTAACCGACAGCCAGCAACTTCAAACTAAACTCGATGCCACAAACCAGGGCATAAGCTCACAGTTATATTGGCAATGGCAGGATGTCCAAGTGGCATTTCGTTACGACGCCTTACTCACTGATAATAAAGTGACCCAAAATAGTGCTGAATTTGCGAATGCGTTAGACAGTAAAGGCCATAATCCTGAGCGACTCAGCCTCGTTATGAACTGGTTTGTTGGCGATAATCAAATATTGCGAATCCAAGGTAACTTTGACCAAACCCAAGAACAAAAAGAACAAGCCTTCTGGTTGATTTATCAAGGTAATTTATATTGGTAAATCGTGCTTTCTAAAAACAAATAAATAATAGGTTTAACATGATGAAAAAAATAATGAGTGCATTGCTGATCATGACAAGTTTTGCTTTTTCTACACTCGCGGTAGCCCATGATTATACTCAAGCACATATGCGAATTGACCATCCTTGGAGTCGATTAGCGGCACCAAACAGCAAGGTGATTGCGGGGTATTTTCAGCTTAAGAATAACTCTACGAAAGACGATTACCTGATTACAGTATCTAGCCCGATTGCCGACAAGGTTGAAATCCATATGCATGCTATGCAAGACGGCATGATGATAATGAAAAAAATTAATCAGGTAAAAATTGGCTCGATGAAAACAAAAAACTTTGAACCCGGTGGATTGCATTTAATGATCTTCAATCCGCAATACTTGCCGAAAAAAGGAGAGCGATTTCCATTAGAGTTGAATTTTAAATATGCAGGGAAAGTGACTGTCGACGTCGCGATTGAAAAGCAAGGTCACGAGCATAATCATCATTAGTGGTAGCACAGTAACGCTAATGGTTAGCATACGCACTAGCGATTAATATAGGTTACTTTTAATTAAGATATAAAAAGCGCTTGAGGGAGACTAATGAACCCCCGTCATAACTGGCTTAGCCCCAGCTGACGGGGGTTTTCTTGTTTAATGAGTAGCAGTAAATGGCACTGAATAGTACTAATTGGGTCATAATGTGGACACTAGTTTGTACTTCATTGCCTCATTTAAATAGTCTGGTGCAAGGTGCGCATATGTCATTGTTTGCAATATGGTGGAATGTCCTAAGATCTTCTGTAACGTTAATATATTGCCACCGTTCATCATAGGGATAGTGATGAGGTAAAATATTCCGACTATCATCGAGGAAGAAAAAGCCCAGCGCATATAAAACAGTTTCAATCGAGCCTTATCAATTTTTATACTCAGTTCTATTCTTTCAAAACCATAAGTAGCAAAATAAACACCTACATGCGTAATAAATAATGTTGCCATAAGTCCGTTCATCATTGGTTCGGTCATGCTTTCACTTTCGTGGTGGCGGATGATCTAAAGCTAGCTCTAGAATTATTCTTGGCAAAAATATGGAGTACTTTGGCTTTAAGTTGTGAGTTAGTTTACTGCTATTAATATTTGGGTGTGATGCTTGTCTTGATTTTTAAGGTGAATACCTAAAAATAGGTGTTATAGATACACTATATATGAACCAATCCTCACATTCTTATGGTAAGCTCCAGTAATATAAGGTTTTTATCATGGAAGGGTGAATGTTTTCAATTGACAGTTTTTCAGATAGTACTGCTGCAGATAAAAGTGCTATTGGATTTGATTATCAATACTACTTTTTTCTTTGGAAAGTATTGTGTCTGCAATGCGGGCAAAGTGCTGGCTTAGAGTGTAAAGATGATGTCCACACAGACTTGGACAACGATGTTCAGGTTTTGTACCAACTAAAGCATACCGTTAAAAAGTCTAATTCTACGGGTAAACCTATTAATCTTACCACGTTAGATAACGACTTGTGGAAAACGCTTTCTAACTGGAGCAAGGTAATTCGAGATGAAAAATTTGGTCGAATTAGTCCCGTAAAGCAAATAGAGTTTCTTGCTAAAACTCTATTTGTTCTTACATCAAATAAGTCTGAATCAAATAACAATGAGGTGGCTTCTCTGGTTGATAAAACTATCAGTGGTGAAGTAACTGCTAGAGATTTAAGCTCTGAAATTAAAGCTATTAGTAACAAATCAAGTTCAGATAGTATCGCAAATTACAGTAGGGATATATGTAAACTATCAGATGAAGTATTACTCAAATTCATAAAAAACATTAAATTTGAGCTTGGAGAAAATTACATAATAAGTAAGTGCCATGAAGCTGTTAAAGCTAAAATGCTTGACGAGAAAGATGTTGATACTGCATTCAAACTTGTAGACTCAGAGATCAGAAAAAATAATTTCATAGACGTGAAATCTGGCCAAAAGATTGTAATTTCTTTCGATGATTTTCACAAAAAGTATCGAAAAGTGTTCCAAAGATTTCAAAACGCAGAGCTAGTTATTTATAGCTTTGATGAGCAATTACCGAATGATTTACAGGGATTCACGTTTGTACAACAGTTATTAGAAATTCAAGAATTTGACAAAGATGATTTTGATCAAATGGTTGATTATGCAGAGAAAATGATAAGTTCAAAAAAGAACATCAATTTATGGTCTGATGAAGGTGAAATCACCTCAATAGATCTAAAAACTGATGAAG
>NZ_JABSQR010000051.1 GCF_013215705.1 Moritella sp.
TTGAATTTTGGATAAAGAAAAGCCCATTGAATCAAACCATTCAATGGGCTGCGACACTTAGGAGGGTGTCGTTCTAAGTACAGATTGGTGGAGTCGGGGGGAGTCGAAACGCGCTCCAAGTCAGTGTTTATGCCGTTTAAAATTTCTAAGTACAGCTGATATGATATGGTTTAAATATAATCGCGTGTGTTTTTAGCCGCCATGCTGCCGCCATTTATTTTCCTGTAAGGTTAACTAAAAATCTGATTTATTGCTGTTTTTACGATATGGGACTGGGGGCCGCTAGACCCCGATTTTTGTCACCTTTTGCTCACCTGGTCTGTCACATTTTTAGTACCGGTCTTGTCACAGTTTAAAAAAACCTCAAAGAGGCTTTTAGTGATCATTAAATAACGTGGTTTATTTACAAGTGAGGATCGATGAGGAGTTTTTTTTATCCATCAGCGTGACATGTAATGATATTTCACTTTGTAATGTCTTGTAACTTTCTTGTGGTAAACCTGACCACATGTTATAAGGCATTTTTTGAGCGTTGAACGGCTTGGATAAGATGTTTTTTACTGCTTCACACTTCGATTCTGTTAGATATTTGCTTTTACCTATTGCTATGACTACGACCTGTATCTGGTCGTTATCTTCGCGAACCGTGGCATTTTTGAATCTAAATTTTGTACTACCAATGCGCTCACCTTCTAATTTATTGTTCACTGCATAAACATAGGTTTCTAACTTGAATAATCCAAGTTCGTACTTGGTTGCAGGTGTATTTTTTAATTCTGCAAGCTCACTTTCATTAGATGAAAAACCACTTGATTGTGATGCGAACGACGCTAAAGCTAGCAACAGTGGTAAGTATTTTTTATTCACGGTACATTTCCTTGTTTAGTGACTGATTTAAGAATAGCTATCATAAGTAGTTAATCGTAAAAAAGTTGTTATATCAAGGGGTAATGGTTGATAGTGGATTCAACTTAACTGCATCTTCTAAATGTTCCGGCGCAAAGTGCGAATATTTCATGGTATCAACAATTGACGCATGGCCCAGTATGCGTTGCAGTACCAAAATATTACCCCCGTTCATCATAAAATGACTGGCAAAGGTATGGCGTAATACATGGCTCATTTGTCCTTTCGGTAAATTAATTCCAGCCCTATCTACGGCATGACGAAACGCTTTGATACTGCTACCAAATAAGTGACCGGTCTTTTTGGGTAATCGCGCGGCTAATGTTGCTGAAACGGGGATGGTTCTTGGTTTGTTGCCTTTGGTATTTACAAAGGTCACTTTGTTATTATGCACATGTACACCACGTAAACTTTCTGCTTCACCCCAACGACAACCCGTACTTAAACAAATCTCTGCAATTAGTTGCACGTCTTTATTGCGCCCGTTCCCCAGCTCTTTTATTAATAAAGGAATTTGCGCAGGTTGAAGATAGCCCATTTCTGGCGCTTTATATTTGAGTGCGCGCATACCCGCGATTGGGTTAGCCCCTTTCCACTCACCAAGGCGGATTAATTCATTGAACAGGGCGTTAATGTAAGTCTGTTCATTGTTGACGGTTTTAACACTGACTTTTTCAAGACGTAATTTACGATAGGTAGCAAACTGGGTTTTATTAAATTTACGTGCCAGTGGGTTGCCTATGATTTTAGATAAGGCGAGTAATTTAGCTTTACGCTTTAATCCATCGGTTAATGCTTGGCCGTGCAGGTTATACCACGTTTCAATGAGATCATTGAGCCGCTCGGTATCGTTGAGTTCTTCTAGCCAACCTTCGTCCTTGGCCTTTTTGCCAATGTAAGCTTCAAAGCGTAATGCTTCTGCTTTGGTGCTAAAGCGTTTTCTAATTCTGCGACCATTGCGCCCAAACGGGTACATTTCGACAAGATGATAACCATCTACTTGTTGCGTTATAGACATAAATCACCCTCATTATATGACATTAGACACTGTTTTAAATCAGTTTACAGTGATGCACTGTATAAATAAACAGTAGTTTTTTTGCAGGGGTACAATGAAACAAGATTATATTAGAGCTTACCAGCTGGTGTCTGAATTTGTGGCCATCAACAACATGCCCGACTCCGTAGCTAAAGCGGTGCAGTGGCATGATTGGAGCATCAAGGCGCAAGAATGGGAGCGAGTCGCTAAACCGCGTCGCGCTCGCCTTCAGATCGTTCAATCAACTTGCCACCCTCTGCAACAAAATCATGACGTAATAAATCCGCTAACATTGAAAACTGAATATCAGGTTTAGGCGTTAACCAACCGAGCGCAATGGATGCTGTAAGCATGCGCTCGAAAGCTGCATCTAGCAATTCCGCAGGAACCCCGTTATTACACATCTTCGGTATGTCATCACCCGGTGCAATTTGTCCACTTTCTGGGGCTAATGTATTTGTGGTAAACCATAGTGCGTACTGAGGGAAATGCTCAGTAATTTTTAATAATGCCTTACCTGATGGTGACCTAGTTTCTCTCTCATACTGCTCCAAAGAACTCTTCGGCATTGATAAAATATTTGCGAATTCAACTCTGTTATAGCCGTGTGCTTCTCTAATTAATTTGATTTTTTCGCCTATTTTCATTTGACAGCACTCTAATGAATGGTTTAATATTCAAACAACATTCGATAGAGTGTTGCTTGTTCAGGTTGCCCCCTCTATTGAGAGCGTAACTTACCATTACACCAACAGGAGTAAGTAATGTCGATAAATATTTGTCTAGACCTCCCTCAAATGAGTGCCGCTGAGTATGCGCGCCGTCAAGGTGTTAGCGCTGATTCGGTTAAGCAATTGATGGATTCAGGCGCGCTGCCATTTGTTCAGCGTGGGCGCGGCTGTGTTCGCTACGTGAATATGGTTGCCTTAGCCGCTCAAGCTGCGCAACTAGCTGGAAACCAATCCGCTTGGAACCAACCGCAGCAAATCGAGGGAATCTCATGATTACTAGTTTAGTACCTGTATCTAAGCAATGCGGCTTAAACCATTTGAAAAAGCTGCGTGTTGAACTGCAAGCGATTGTTGATAGTAAAAAAGTGGAACGTGGTGTTGGTAAATGTGATTTGAATAGCCGTGTTTCGTTTCTTGAGCCAAAAGCAAAACAACCTTTGATATTGGGGGCATTATGAAAGTTAACGCTAAAAAGGAGTTTTGGTCTGATGGGGCAACTGTTGATGTACTTGGTGCCGATGTCGCTGTTCTTCTTCAGGATGTTACAGGGGTTGGCGTTAGCGGTGGGTCTAATTGTTTTGTGTCTTTACGTTTTTATCGAGTTGATAGCGTCTTGGGCAGTATTTCACTCCCTCTACTTGAGGCTGTGGCTTTAGTTGCCAAGCTAGAGTCACTGGGTGTTGATATTAATGGTGATCTTGATGTGCCGGAGGTTGCGTAATGAAAATTTGCGTTAGAGGAAATTCAACCAAGCCCCTTGCTGATGTGTTTGTAGGCGAGGGCGCGGAGACTGTTTCTATTTTCAGTGTGTCACAAGTGTTTGCTAATACTTGTGGTTTTAGTGCTGTAATCAACACGTTTGCATTGTGTAATGATGATGGTTCCGTTAGATGCTTTTTAGATGTTGAATTCAAAAAAGGCAAACAGTTGATTGCGCAGTTTAAAAACTGTGGTGTTTTTCGTGATGGTTATCCATCTGAGTTAGAGGTAGGTATTAATGCCTAATAAAAATACCTCTTTCATTGATCTTGATAATATCGGTGAGCTTATGGACCCATCCCGCCCAAGAGCACAAAAAGAAACGCCTAACACCACTGAATCATTAACCCCAGAACTACACGCCGTAGTAGCTGATTTTGTTGAAAGCTACAAGCATAAATACAACGTTGATTCACCACAAGATCGTGCAGATGAATTTGCTCGTTCTGTGTTGAACAAATTCGACTTTCCTTACGATATAAAAAACTACCTTGATAAAGCCACTGCAAGAAAATTCAAGCAAAAGGGCTTTAAACGAGCCCTATCATTTATTGAATTACGTAGTAACCAAGTTGCTCAAGCATTTTCTATGCTGCCTGAGCCTTGGTCACGTCTTGATACTGAGTATAAACGTGCGCGACTTGCTGACGAGTTAACAGGTCGTGCACGTATGCACTTAGCTGATGCGGTAAAGAATGGTCTTTCACCTTTTGAATTACTGATGGATATAAACAAACATGTTGGCTTGTCCATGTGGGTGCCAGCCTTTGAGCATTCTTCAGAATTAAAAGACGATGACGCTGCTTATGCTTACATTCTTAATCGTGCGATCGATGACACATTCTGGTTACGCGTAATCAATAAAGCAGTGATCATTGCATTTGAATCTGCCCGCCGTGCTGCGGGTATGGTTTCCCCTCACGTTAGTCCGTATGCCTCATTTAATAATCGCCAGTGGTTCAAAGAGCGCCAAAAAAGACAAGCTGAATGGATTGAAAAAATGGCACTTGAAAGTGCTGATGGCGAAATATTAGATTTAAAAGATGTGCGCAATGCGTCTATTGCTAACCCTGCAAATCGCCGTAATGAATTAATGGCACGTATTCGTGGTTGTCAGGAATATGCCGATTCAATTGGATTTGTGGCGCTGTTCGTTACCTTGACGGCACCGGGTAAATATCACCGCCTTAAAAAGCGCGGCAAATACTTTATTGAAAATGAAAACTGGAATGGTGAGCCGCCTGTTGCGGCTCATCATTGGATTAGCGCGGCATGGGAAAAATTTAGGTCTGCGGCAGGGCGAGAAACCAAGAAACGACCAGAGTTAAATTATTTTGGTATGCGCGTGGTAGAGCCGCATGTTGATGGAACACCACACTGGCACGCCGTATTTTTTGTCGCGCCTGCGCATGTAGATATATTTACAAAATTACTTGTTAAGTATCAGACTAAATTTGATGCCGATGAATTAGTTACAAAGGACGGGCGCAGGAAAGAACGAGCGATTAAAGCCCGTGTTGACGTGAAGAAAATCGACCGTAACAAGGGTGATGCAGTTGCCTATATTGCTAAATACATTTCTAAAAATATTGACGGTTTCGAACTCGAAGGATTAAACGATTTAGACGCTAAAAAAGTTAGCTTGGTCGATTCTATCGTTAACGTGACTTCGTGGTCACGCGCCTATTGTTTCCGTCAATTCCAATTTCAGAAAACACCCTCAGTGACAGTTTGGCGTGAGCTGCGCCGAATCAAAGTAGCGCATGAAGCTGTCTGGTTTGAAAAAATCCGTGTGTCTGCTGACTGTGGTTGTTTTGCTTCGTTCTTTTATTTTATGGGTGGCTATCAAACACCGCAAAGCGAAAGACCGCTTGAACCGTCATACACCTTGGCTGAAAACAAATATCAGGAAGTGATTAAGAAAATTGATGGCCTAAGAGGCTTTCAAGATGATGACGAGGACGGTTTTGACAATGTGCAGGTGTTTACACGTGAAAAGGTTTGGAAAATGGTCAAGAAAGGCGTTGAGGCTGTAGCTGATGCGGTTATTGGCTCTGTGTCTGGTCTTGGCTCTTTGGTGTCTGCAGGAAGCGACGTAAGTCGTTTCCCTCGGTCTAGTGTCAGTAACTGTACGCAAATCGAAAATGATGAAAATAAAGAAGTTGAGTGTCGTTTTACCAAGCACTTAAGACCCAATTTATTAGCGGGTGTCACGCACGATGAATATGCAGAAGAATTGTTTAACGGTTTCAAATGGATTTAAGGTGAATACATGAGTACTAAAAGACTACGGCAAGCGGCTGACGAGACGACAACAGAATTAGTCAGCAGTGCGCAAACATTTACAAACTCGCTAATGGGTAAAGGTTTTAAGCCATTAGTAAGTGCATTAATCCGGTATATCAAAATTACCAATGCACGTTTAACAAAAATAGAAGGGGAATCTAATGGAAATTGATGCGGCTATTTTAGGGTATATCGAATGCAATACCTGTAATGACACCAAGGCAATTAAGCAAGGTAAAGGCAAACGCAGTCGGTTTGTGCATGGCCGTTGCAAATGTGGGCCTGATACTCGAACGGGTGTGGCAGCACAAACGGAATTAAGCGCATTTAAACCATTAGATGTTGTGAAAGCGCTTATTGCAGCAAAGCAGCTACCGTTAGTTAAACCGAATAATGAACAATCTAAACCTAATACAGATGGAATAAATGCACAATCGCAAACGGAATCTAAACCAAATACCGATATGGAATCTAAACCCAATGATGAGCCCGAAAGCGAGACGTTGAATCTTTCGAAGTGCGTGGGTTTAGGTAGCGTTATCGGCTTGATATTCGGTTTAATTATTAGATAAGAATCACAAAAAAAAGGCAATCAAATGGAAAAGTTAAGCAATATTGAAAAAGACACCGCGCCAGTTGAAGTACAACTTGATATGCACAGTGAGTTTGACGAAAAAGAACTACTCAATTCACTCGATGACGATTTTAACCCTGACACGGTTATCGACAAGAAATCAAAGAAAGACCAGCTTTTAGAGCAAGGCGCTATGTCGGCCACTGCCGTTCTTGGCGTTGGTGAGCAAATGTTGAAGCAATTCGGGCATAAGCAATTTGCATTTGATGAAGCGCAAGTTGAAAACGTAGCCAAAGCAGCTGCCCCACTGTTTGTAAAATATAACGGAGAGTTACCACCCTGGTTAGCGCAATACAAAGAGGAAATTATGTTTACCTTTGCTGCGGGTGCATTGGGTTTTGGTTCTTATTCACAAATTAAAGCCTTAAAGAAAATCGATAAGGAAAAAGAAGTAAAAAAACCAAGCGAACCAGAAGTGGAAAATACGCAGTCGGAGATCACCGCTAATGCAACCGATTAACCCGAATAATAAACTTAAGAATGGTCATGTGTTCGCGGTTGGTATGAGTGGTAGCGGTAAAACATCGGCAGCTAAAAAATTATTTATAAAGCCCGCTGACCAAGTGGCGATATTCGACCCAGTTGGAGACTATGAAGGTAAGTTAGCAGGGCGCATTGTGCGCCGCTATAAAACCCTCAAAGAATTTGCCGCTGCATTAATCGCTGGCCGTAAGACGGAACAAGGCTTTAAAGTCTCGTTTCAGCCTGACTTTGAAACCACACCAGCCGATTTTGATAAATTCTGTCAAATCGTTTGGGCAGTGGGTAACGGCAAACATAAAAAACCATTAAAAGTGATTTGTGAAGAAGTGGCAGAACACAGTTTAAGCGCAGGTAAGGCCGCTGGTTATCACGGCAAAATATTGCGTTTAGGCCGTAAATTTAATATTCACACCATCAACTTGTTTCAACTTGTTTCAACGTGGTCAAGAAGTATCAAAAACCATCATTGATAACTGTCAGCGGGCTTGTGTAATGATGCAGAAAACCAATGCCAGCGCCGTTTATTTAGAACGTATGACAGGTATCCCCGCAGCAGCAATTGAGCCATTGGAACCACTTGAGTACCTTTTGCAAGATGGTAAGGAGTATAAAAAGGGCAAAATACACTGGTAAAGTGTGACTCAAGTCAAATCTAAACGGAATCCACTGAAAATAGTATTAGGAATCAAACGGAATAAATATTGTTTACTGAAAGCCAATCCCAAACGGGACTGGCTTTTTTTTAACTTAATTTATATAGGTAAACAATAAATGAAGAAATCTCACATGATTACGGCGGGTATCGCGCTGATTGTAGCGTTCGGTGTTGTCTGGGCATCAAACAATGTTGATGCCGTTGAAGATGCAATCGGCTAAGGGAGTATATCTATGTCTGCTCCAACTAAATTAAATTCGTTTACGGGTACGGGTTATGGCGAAAAAGCAGTGCTCACACTGCCGATTGGTCCTACTTATGACGAAATTTTTATCGAAACAAACCTCAGTGCTGCGCAATTACGCCGCGTGACTATCACGCTAAATGCAGATGAAATTATCGTCCTTGACGGTGAATTTATTGACAAACTTGAAGCGTATAAAGGCTTAGCTAAAACAGCCGGCTTTTTCACTATTCCACTGGCAGATGTCAGCGCTAAAACTAAAAACGGCATGAACTACACCGGATTAGTGACAGAAGCGGGTGACAACATCACCTTAGAAATTGAAATCGCTGAAACCACTAGCGGTACGCCGCCAGCCATTAAACTGCAAGCATGGGCGACTGTTTCAGCGCGTCAACCTGCGCGTATTGTGGTACCACAAATCAAAAAACACACCATGCAAGCCAGCTCAACAGAAAACGAGTTCTTGGATATGGTTTCAAGTCCGTTATTGCTAATCCGCCGTATGCACTTTTTAAGTGGTGAAATTCATGCAATCCAGATTTACCGCGATTTTGTGAAAGTGCATGATTCGAGTAAATCACTCGAAACGATGCGCGCCAAACGAAACCGCCGTTTCTGGCAACCTGATATCTATCATTTTGACCCAATTATGCGCGGCTATTACATTGATGAACTCTTTGCGACAGCACATGGCAGTGAGTTGAAATTCACCGTTAAGACGAATCAGCCTGTGGGCTCAATTCCTATTCTTGTTGAATCGGTACTGATTGTTCGTCCTGACCTTATTCGATAGGGAGCTGTTATGTCTTGGTATGACGATATGTCGGATTTTGGGTCAGGGTTACTTGACGATGTTGGTGAGGGTTTAGGCAACTTGATTGATAGCTCAACCCAAAAGACACAAAAAGAAGCCTCAACTAATTCGGGCACAGTGCAACAACCTGATGCCCCGGTGAAAGATAATCATGGTAATGCGGTGACAGGCACACCGCTACAATCAACGGATAAAACCTTGCTGTATATCGGTGGTGGTTTAGGCGTGGCAGTGGTGTTTATTGGTCTGATTATCGCGCTAAAAAATTAAGGGGGTAAAG
>NZ_JABSQR010000052.1 GCF_013215705.1 Moritella sp.
TCCCGTCCACTCCGCCAACAAACAACGAAAGCCTGAATCGAAAGATTCAGGCTTTTTTTGTGCCTGAAATTCAGTGATAAAGCACCGTGCAGATTGTGCGGAGCGCTTATTCTTATGAGTCGTATTCAGTTGGTTAGACTGTTTACCCAAAAGAGGAGGTCTGTCACGCCGGGGGCGCGGGTTGTGGTTTGTAGATAGCCGTCCGCTCTTTCTCTTCGCCAACAACAACGAAAGTCTGAATCGAAAACTTTTATTAGCAATAGAGGTTTTTTTTGTGCCTGAAATTCAGTGATAAAATACCGAACATATCGTGCGGAGCGGTAGTTCAGTTGGTTCTACTTTTTATAAAAAGACAAACCACCTATATTTTTCGATGATATTTTTTTATAAAAATAGTATTTCATCAAAATATAACACCTTAATGATCGATTTTTTTAGTTAATAATATCTTAAGGTTTCAGCTTTTTTTTAATTGAGACCGTCCGTAATTAGTTTAATTACTCTAAGTTTTATATTCAATGACTCTATAAATTTTAACAATAACTATAAATCACTGTTATTACAGATAAAAATATTGATTTTAGATAGTGCTAGTTCTCCGCTATGAATGTGTTATTTAAATTCCAATAAAATAAATAACTAGTGAAATCTTGTATATAAAAACATTCCACTAAAAAAGGTGATATTGACAATCATTCTCATTAAGATTATAGTTTTTGTTTTTTAAATATATTAAAAATCTATCGTTACAGGAAGTTACTTTCATGCTTGAAGCAAAGCGGTTGAGTTTTAGCGTTGGCGAACGCAACCTTTTATCCGATTTAACAATGGAGTTCGAACAAGGTAAAGTTTATGCCTTGGTTGGGCATAATGGCTCTGGAAAATCAACGTTACTTAAACTTCTCGCAAACCAACAAAGTGCAACAGATGGTCTTGTTACATTAGATCAAAAACCATTAGTGAAATGGTCTAACAAAGAGTTAGCTCGTCAAATTGCTTATTTACCACAACACCTCCCTGCTACCGATACGCTTAGTGGTCACGATCTTGTTAGTTTTGGTCGTTACCCTTGGCATGGTTTATTAGGCCGTTTATCAGATACAGATAAAGATTGCATTGAGAACGCAATGGAATTGACCGATACGCTGATCTATCGAGACCGCTTGGTAGATACGTTATCTGGTGGTGAGCGTCAACGCGTTTGGCTTGCTATGTTATTGGCTCAAAAAACCCGTTACCTTTTACTGGATGAACCTTTATCGGCACTCGATATCGCACATCAAATCGAAGTATTGACCTTGATTCGTAAGCTGAGCCAAGAGCTGAATCTAGGTGTCATTATTGTTCTACATGATATCAATATGGCCGCTCGTTTCTGTGATCATATTGTTGCCCTGCATTCAGGGAAGCTACTTAAACATGGCACCGTTGATGAGTTATTAGAAGCTGAAACATTAGAGCAAATCTATGGTATTCCAATGGCTGTTATGCAGCATTCTGTAGGTTATCCAGTTGCAATGCCTTGCGCTAAGGTTTGTAATTAATGAAATCAATTTTTTTAATATTAGTGTTAGTTACTAGCTTTACTTGTTGTGCAGCTGAAGAGTCTCGAAGCTTAAAAGTATCTGTTAATCGCATTGTTGCTATTGATTGGACTCACGTCGAAACCTTACTTGCTTTAGGTGTCACTCCTTTAGGCATTGCTCAGAAACAAGATTATAACGCTTGGGTTAAAGAACCTAAAATACCAAATGGTGTATTAGATCTAGGGCTACGCACCCAACCTAATTTAGAACTGCTCGCAGAATTGGCTCCAACTCAAATATTAATTTCTCCAATGTTCAGCGTATTGACCCCGCAATTACAAAAAATAGCAAAAGTGACTGAAATTGGTTTATACAAAAAAGGCAATGTGAATTGGCAGGCAATGGAGAGTATGACGAGAGAGCTGGCGATGAATATTGGCGTTGAAAAAGAGGCTGAACGTTTTATTCTTCAAAAGCGTGATGAGATATTAGCATTAAAGCAGCAAGTTCCGAGTGATTTGCCCCCTGTACTGATGGTGCAATTTATGGATGCGAATCACCTACGCGTATTTGGTGAAAATAGTTTATATAAAACAGCGGTAAATGAATTAGGGATTGAGAGTGCTTGGCAAGGAACAACTAATCAATGGGGTTTTTCTTTGGTTGGCATTAATGAACTTGTTGGTATTGACGCTCAAATAGTGGTGATTGAACCTCTTCCAATTGGCACTGAGTCTGCCCTTGAGCATAATGAGTTGTGGCAATTTATGAGTAAAGAATCAAACTATCCCGTGTTAAGAATGCCAGCGGTATGGAGTTTTGGTGCATTATCATCGGCTACGCGTTTTGCGGACTTATTTGTGCGTGCACTGTCTTCTCATTTAGTTGCTAAAAATAGTGGAGAATAAGATGACTGTAACGCCTATTAGGTTAACAACTGGCTTACTCGGTTTTGTTATATTCCTATCTGCTTGGCAGTTAATGAATATTGGCCCTTGGCGTGAGAGCATTGAAAGCCTGTGGCACTTCAATCCTAATTCTGTGCAAAGTGTGCTGCTGCATTTTAGTTGGTGGCCACGTCTTGTTACGACATTATTAGCTGGTGCAGGTTTAGCTGTTGCTGGTGTTCTCATGCAGCAGGTTTTACGTAATCCTTTAGCTTCTCCTGCAACATTAGGAGTGGCAAGTGGTGCGAATTTGGCTTTATTACTCGCAACATTATTTGCACCGCAATTATTATTGTGGTCACCGTCCGCTGTTGCTACGTTGGGCGGACTATTTACCATGCTTGTGGTATTTTCGCTGGCTTGGCGTCGGGCATTATCGCCATCAATCGTGATCGTTTCTGGCTTAGTTGTTAATCTATATTGTGGATCTTTCGCTACTGTATTGTTATTGATGAATCAAGAAGAGCTGAAAGGGTTAATGATCTGGGGTGCCGGTTCACTTGTTCAAAGTAGTTGGGATGATGCGATTTTTTTAGCTCCCAGATTATTCGCGGCCACTATTATTGTATTTTGTTTTGTGCGACCTCTCAGTTTACTTGAGCTATCAGATGAAAGTGCACGCAGTTTGGGGATGTCATTAGCCAAATTAAGGATTATCACATTAACGCTCGCCGTTTTATTAACTGCTTGGGTAGTGAGTACTGTTGGTGTTATCGGTTTTATCGGTCTTGCTGCGCCTGCATTCGTGCGTTTGTTAGGGGTGAGAAGCTTAGCTCATCGTATTATATGGTCTGCGATCCTCGGGGCATTATTATTAAGTTTCACTGATCTGCTATTGCAACAATTACCTGGGGTCTTGCCTATGTTGATCCCTACTGGTGCCGCAACAGCTATCTTAGGCGCACCCTTATTATTATGGCTTTTACCTCGATTACAATTCAAATCTCAATCGCAAACACAAACGTTATTATCAAAAAATGGTACCAGCGTAAGTTATTTGTCAGCGAAGCATATGTTGGGATTACTTTTTTTATCATTGGTTTTGTTGTTTGTTTTTAGTTTATTTGGACAACAAATTGACGGCTGGACTTGGTTAACGGGTGTGCACAATTGGGACTTATTAGAGTGGAGAATACCAAGACTGGTTGGTGCGGCTACCGGTGGACTCATGCTTGCAGTAGCTGGGACTGTCATCCAGCGTTTAAGTGGTAACCCGATGGCAAGTCCTGAAATTATGGGTATTAGTTCTGGTGCTGCTCTCGGCCTTATTATTGCTATTTTTTCTGGATTTGGCGCAACTAAACTGGGACTTTATTTTGGCGGGCTCGTTGGTGCTATGTTGACCTTAGGATTACTCGTTTTACTTAACCGTCGTAGTGGCTTTCAGCCTGAACGTTTATTACTTACAGGTGTGGCGATAACAGCATTAATGGATGGCGTTCAAAGTTTTATTTTGGCTGGAGGTGACCCTCGCAGTTATCAGGTACTTGCTTGGCTATCTGGATCAACATATTACGTCGATGCGGATTCGTTAGTCATGATTGTTGTTTGTGCTGTCGTACTGACTATTGCTGCGCTGAGTTGTAGTCGATGGCTCGATGTTTTACCACTTGGTGCAGAGCAGTCTGCAGCTTTAGGTATCGATGTTAATCGTGCTCGACTGATATTATTAGCGCTGGTTGCAGTGCTGACTGTGATTGCCACCTTGGTTGTTGGTCCATTAAGTTTTGTCGGTTTAATGGCTCCACATATTGCCCGTTTGTTTGGTTTTAACAATGCCCGCGCGCATATTCTGAGTGCTGGTATGTTTGGTATGATCTTAATGTTGTTAGCGGACTGGCTTGGCCGTCAATTACTCTATCCACAAGAGATACCTGCAGGTCTGATGGCTTCTATCATAGGTGGTTTATACCTTATGTGGGGACTGCGACGTTTATAAAAACGTGGATTTAGTACTTTAATTACGCCTCACCTTGAATAGAAATAAAGGTGATTATCATTTAGCTATGGCAAGGATTTTTTATGAAATTACTCATGATGCTGGGGGCAAAACAAGGTTCGGTATTGTCTGCGGTAATGCTGTTGAGTCTATGTAGTGCAGGACTTAGTGTCGGTGTGATTGTGTTTATTCAACATAACATGTTAAACCCTGACGGTGAGTTGGTAATGCTACTTGTGCAATTCGGTATGTTACTTATTTGTTTATTACTTATTTCAACAGCCGCACAAGTATCATTGCATATTTTAGGGCATCGTTTTGTCTATAAAAAACGTTATGAATTGGTTCAGCAATTATTAAATACTGATATTGAACAACTCGAAAAAATTGGTGGTTCATCTATTTTAGCGTCTTTAAATACGGATATTCGAAATATTACGATCGCATTCGTACACTTGCCTGAGTTAGTTTATGGTGCTGTGCTTGCTATCTTTGCGATGATTTATTTAGGATTTCTTTCGACATCATTATTCTTGGTTAGTTTAGTTATGTTATCCATGACCGCGCTGATTGGTTATTGGTTGGTGTATAAGATCAGTCATTATGTACAACAAGTTCGTGAGTATGATGATGAATTATTTGCGGATTACCAAGCCATGATTGATGGGCGAAAAGAGCTAGCGCTTAACCCGAAGCGTGCACAGCGTTTCTTTCATGAAGAGTTTGATGTGCATGCTAAGGCTTACTGCGAACAAGTCACGAAAGCCGATATACATAATGGCTTCGCGGGCAATCTTGCCAATACTGTGATACTTGCATTAATCGGTTTAAATTATTATCTCGCCGTTGGTTTGAACTGGGCAAGCTTAGAAGTTGCTTCAACCTTTGCATTAGTTATCTTGTTCATGCGCTCGCCGTTAATGTCTGCTGTAGCCGCTTTACCTGCATTGATCGCGGCAAATGTATCGATGAACAAATTAACTAGATTAGAGCTTAATACTGACAATCTCGCCACTGAATCACGTAATACCTATAGCGGTTTTAAACAGCTTCAATTTAAGGGCGTTGAATATACCTATCAATCCGAGACGGATGAGTCTGCTTTTTCTGTAGGGCCATTAAATCTCACGATTGAACAAGGACAACTGATATTTATTATTGGTGGTAATGGTAGTGGTAAATCTACATTTGCACGTCTACTGACTGGATTATATAGGCCGCAGAAAGGTGAGGTGATTATTGATGGTCAGCCTGTCAGCATTGCGTCATGGCATGAATATAGAACATTATTTTCAGCGGTTTTTACTGACTTTCATCTATTCCACCAATTGCTTAATGGGGAAGGAAATAATGTTGAATCCCAGCAAGTTGAATATTGGATGAATATGTTAGAAATGCAACATAAAGTCAGCTATGAGGACGGCAAACTTAGTGATGTTCGTTACTCTCAGGGGCAACGAAAACGCTTGGCTTTATTGATGGCTGTACTTGAGCAACGAGATTGTTTATTGCTCGATGAATGGGCTGCGGATCAAGACCCTCGTTTTAGACATTTTTTCTATCAAACTATCTTACCGTTATTAAAACAGCGCGGTAAGACAATTATTGCGATTACACATGATGATCGTTATTTCAATATTGCAGACCGAGTAATCAAAATGGATAACGGTCAATTAATTGAATTAGATGATCGAGAGTTGGATCAAGCTCAGCAGATTGTTGAGCAAGTTATTAGTTAGATCTCTATCGGGATAAATAAGGGAATCGTATGAGTATAGATCATCAGGACACTGTTTTTTTTGTTGTTAAAAATGCGCAGGAACAATACAGCATTTGGCCTAACTACCGTGATATACCCGAAGGATGGGAAGATATGGGTGTACAAGGTAATAAAGAAACTTGTCTCGCACATATCAATAAAGAGTGGACAGACTTACGTCCGAAAGACTTACGCGATGCGTTAGCAGAATAATTATAGAATTAATTGTTAGATCAGGGACAGATTATGTCAGTAGTAGATTGTGTAAATAGTAATGAACCATCAGATTGGACTGGACTTTCCTTTTCACAGCAACGGTTATGGTTATTTCAACAGTTAAACCCACAGAGCAAAGCGTATAACCTCGGCGGTTTATTATGGATTGATGGTGAGTTAGATGTAATCAAACTTGAATCTACTATTGAAACGATCCGGCAGCAGCAAGAGATATTACGAGCTCAGTTTACTGAAGTTGATGGTATTCCTTGCCAACGGTCAGCTCCTTACATTTATCAAAAATTAGTTTTTATTAATTTAGAGCATCATTCAGAAGCGGTGTCGGAAGCTCAATTTCTTGCCCGTGAATTATGGCTTGAACGCTTTGATTTAGAGTCAGGACCTTTGATTCGATGGTGTTTATATAAAGTGGCCGAGAACAAGCATGCTTTGCTTATATCTGGGCATCATATTTTAGTTGATGCTTGGTCATTACAATTAGTGATCAAACAGATTATCTCGGGTCTCTCTGATAAGCAGCTTAAAGTAAGAAAAAGTCAGAATTATTTCAGTTATGCTCAGGAGCAACGAGATTGGTTAGCAAGTTCTGATGCTCAAAGTGAATTCGCTGATTTTCATAAAAGTGTGAACTATGATTCTGCACGTTTAACATTGCCACGTTTGAATGATCTACAGCAAGATACATATACTGCGTCACATTACTGCCCTGAGTTCTCTTATGAACTTAACGACACTGTTTCTCGCAAAGCGAAACAGCTAGGTTGTAGCAAATTTACGTTACTACTAGCTGGGTTACAGCTAACAATGAATACTTGGAGCAGTGAGGGGAGTCCTACTCTTTGTGTCCCTAATTTCAATCGTAACTCAGCTAATAGACGTTCGTTAGGGTTCTATGTCAACAATATGGCATTAAATACGACTTTCTCTCCGTTGATGACGACGGAAGAATGGATTGATTTATGTAAGAATAATTTAGACAAAGCTCAAAAACACCAGCATTTACCACTTGAACTTATTGATAATAATGAGGAGCAAGTTAATGCTCAGGTTGCTTTTAATTTCCGTAGTCATGGTGATGGGTTAACGCAAACATCGGATGGATTATTTATTCGTTTCGAAGAGTTTGAAGTCAGTGAAACGCCATTTGAAATCGTATTAGATGTGATATCTTCTGAGCAATTAAGTTGTCGTTTTGTCTACGCAACAGAATTATATTCAGCGAATGTCATGAAACAATTCTCTAATCACTATTTTAAAATGATTGACTTACTCTGCCTGCCAGAAACCACCACACTTGCTGAGATTGAATTATTTGATGATGAGGAACGAGACACCTTAAATAGTTTTGCAACTCAGCCTCACTATTGGGAATATCAACCATTACCTTTGCTTATTCAACAGCAAGCTGAATTACGACCGGATGCAATCGCACTTGTGCATGGCGATGAACGTTTAAGTTATCAAGCATTGGAGCATCAAGCGAACCAACTTAGCCATTATTTGATTGAGCAAGGTGTTAGCGCTGACATGCCTGTCGGTGTTGCGTTTGA
>NZ_JABSQR010000053.1 GCF_013215705.1 Moritella sp.
GAGGTATTGGTATTGGTTGTTTTATTGGTACTTTGAGTACTGCCACCACCTCCCATTTAACAGCCCTCCAAATCTAAAGTAAGTACCGTGTCATTGGTCACTTGGCTAACGACGAAACCAAAACGGCGTAAAATACGCGTCATGCCTGATTTAATCGTGTGAAACTTAATAGCCCGATAACGTTGACCGCTTACCGTGTCAATAATTGATTGCGCCGCAGAAACTAAGCCGCGACCCGTTAACGCCAAAATCAAATATTCATTGTCTTGGGTAACAATCCCAACAAAACGCGCATCTACATCACGCCCTTTGATTTGATATAAGCCCGCTTGCTTATTACGCACCGCATCACAACAAAATTGATATTCTTCTTTGGCAAGCTCAAGACCAGCAAAGGCAGGTTTTAACAGGGCTAAGTGCGCGTTAATATCGGCGCGAACTGGATTTATATATGTAATATTCATTTTTTCACCATCACAAATAACAACACACAAACCATTGCAATCATGGGTAACTGCGCAGTAAGGCCACTGCCACCCATATTAATTGAACCCGTTCTTATTCCGCCAAAACTTGAGTCGCTGGTTGCAGTGGAATCACCCGCAGCACCACCGCCCGCACTAATCGGCATACCGCCAGCGCCGCCAGAAATACCGCCTGTTAATCCACCCATGCCCGGAATCATTTAGCCCCCTTAATGGCTTGATAAGCCATATAACAACCGCCGCCCACAGCACCCAATTTTAATAACTTGGTTGCGCTCGAACCGCTCCAAAAACCGACCCCGAACCCGAGGCCTCCCGCTAACACAGGCAGTAAAAATATTAATGGCATCTTTACCCCCTTAATTTTTTAGCGCGATAATCAGACCAATAAACACCACTGCCACGCCTAAACCACCACCGATATACCACAAGGTTTTATCCGCAGGTTGCGGATGTCTCACTCTCCCTGTGACCGCATTACCGTGGTTATCTTTCACTGGTGCGTCTGGTTGCTGTATTGTTTTAGAGTTGGTTGAGGCTTCTTTTTTTGTCTTAAGGGTAGCGCCATCAATCAAGTTGCCCAACCCATCGCCAGCATCGTCAAGTAAGCTACTCAAACCCTCGCCAACATCATCAAGGAAATCAGCCCCAAAATCCGACATATCATCATACCAAGCCATCGCAACCCCCTATCGAATAAGGTCAGGACGAACAATCAATACCGACTCAACAAGAATTGGAATTGAGCCCACAGGCTGATTCGTCTTAACAGTGAATTTCAGCTCAGAACCATGTGCCGTAGCAAAGAGTTCATCAATGTAATAGCCACGCATAATCGGGTCAAAATGATAGATATCAGGTTGCCAGAAACGGCGATTTCGTTTGGCGCGCATTGTTTCAAGTGATTTACTTGAATCATGCACTTTCACAAAATCGCGGTAAATCTGAATAGCGTGAATTTCACCACTTAAAAAATGCATACGGCGAACAAGCAATAACGGACTTGAAACCATATCCAAGAACTCGTTTTCTGTTGAGCTGGCTTGCATGGTGTGTTTTTTGATTTGTGGTACCACAATACGCGCAGGTTGACGCGCTGAAACAGTCGCCCATGCTTGCAGTTTAATGGCTGGCGGCGTACCGCTAGTGGTTTCAGCGATTTCAATTTCTAAGGTGATGTTGTCACCCGCTTCTGTCACTAATCCGGTGTAGTTCATGCCGTTTTTAGTTTTAGCGGAAACATCAGCCAGTGGGATAGTGAAAAATCCGGCTGTTTTAGCTAAGCCTTTATACGCTTCAAGCTTGTCAATAAATTCACCGTCAAGGACGATGATTTCATCTGCATTAAGCGTGATAGTCACGCGGCGTAATTGCGCAGCGCTGAGATTTGTTTCAATAAAAATTTCGTCATAAGTAGGACCAATCGGCAGTGTTAGCACTGCTTTTTCGCCATAACCCGTACCTGTAAACGAATTTAATTTAGTTGGAGCAGACATTAAAACCACCCGTCCTTACCAAGCGCCTTTTTAGCGGATTCAACGTTGTTTGACGACCAGACAACCACGGCGGCAACAGCAAACGCGATACCCGCTGTAATAAGATGTGATTTTTTCATTTATTGTTTACCTATATAAATTAAGTTAAAAAAAAGCCAGTCCCGTTTGGGATTGGCTTTCAGTAAACAATATTTATTCCGTTTGATTCCTAATACTATTTTCAGTGGATTCCGTTTAGATTTGACTTGAGTCACACTTTACCAGTGTATTTTGCCCTTTTTATATTCTTTACCGTCTTGCAATAGATACTCAAGCGGTTCTAATGGCTCAATTGCTTCCGATGGAATACCTGTCATGCGCTCTAAATAGACGGCGCTGGCATTGGTTTTTTGCATCATTACACAAGCACGTTGACAGTTATCTATGATGGTTTTTGATACTTCTTGGCCACGTTGAAACAAGTTGATTGTGTGAATATTAAATTTACGGCCTAAACGCAATATCTTGCCATGATAGCCCGCCGCTTTACCTGCACTTAAACTGTGTTCGGCCACCTCTTCACAAATTACTTTTAATGGTTTCTTATGTTTGCCGTTACCCACCGCCCAAACGATTTGACAGAACTTATCAAAATCAGCGGGTGTGGTTTCAAAGTCAGGCTGAAACGAGACTTTAAAGCCTTGCTCAGTTTTACGACCAGCAATTAATGCGGCGGCAAATTCTTTAATGGTTTTATAACGGCGCACAATGCGCCCTGCTAACTTACCTTCATAGTCTCCAACGGGGTCGAATATTGCTACTTGGTCAGCGGGTTTTATAAATAACTTTTTAGCCGCCGATGTTTTACCGCTGCCACTCATACCAACAGCGAATACATGGCCATTTTTTAGTTTATTATTCGGGTTAATCGGTTGCATTAGATATGCTCTCCGATTGTGAATTTTCCACTTCGGGCTCAGTTGGCTTAACTTCTTTTTCTTTATCGATTTTCTTTAAGGCTTTAATTTGTGAATAAGAGCCGAAACCTAATGCACCTGCAGCAAAGGTAAACATAATTTCTTCTTTGTATTGCGCTAACCAGGGTGGTAACTCTCCGTTATATTTTACAAACAGTGGTGCAGCAGCTTTTGCTACGTTTTCAACTTGCGCTTCATCAAATGCAAATTGCTTATGACCGAATTGCTTCAACATTTGCTCACCAACGCCAAGAACGGCAGTGGCCGACATAGCGCCTTGCTCTAAAAGCATTTCTTTCTGTGATTTTTTGTCGATAACAGTATCGGGATTAAAATCTTCACCGAGTGAATTCAGTAATTCCTTTTCGTCAAGTTCGCTGTGTACACTGATTTGCTCGTCAACTGGTAGCGCTTCCGTTTCGATATTGTCTAAATTTTCCATTTGATTGCCTTTGTTTGTGATTCTTATCTAATAATTAAACCGAATATAAGCCCAATAACGCTCCCTAAACCCACACACTTAGAAAGATTCAATGTTTCGCTTTCTGGTTCGTCATTGGGTTTAGATTCCATATCGGTATTTGGTTTAGATTCCGTTTGCGATTGTTCATTTATTCCATCTGCATTAGGTTTAGATTGTTCATTATTCGGTTTAACTGGCGGTGGCTGCTTTGCTGCAATGAGTGCTTTCACAATATCTAATGGTTTAAATGCGCTTAATTCCGTTTGCGCTGCCACACCAGTTCGAGTATCGGGTCCACATTGACAACGGCCATGCACAAAGTTTTTGCGTTTACCTTTACCCTGCTTGATAGCCTTAGGGTCTTTACAGGTATTGCATTCGATATACCCTAAAACAGCCGCATCAATTTCCATTAGATTCCCCTTCTATTTTTGTTAAACGTGCATTGGTAATTTTGATATACCGGATTAAT
>NZ_JABSQR010000054.1 GCF_013215705.1 Moritella sp.
GAAGACGCAACAGAAAATCAACCGATTGATGCAAGCGCTATTGTTGATGAAAAGGGCAAAAGATTAGAAGAGCCTAAGACAGAAGATCAAAGTGGTGAAATTAAAAATATGTCGGACACCATAGACTTTATGCCGAAGCCGCGCTCTTATTGGATGTAGGTTATAACAAATACAACAAAGCCCATTGAATAGCGTTATTCAATGGGCTTTTTGCTTTCTAGTTTTTGTCGGTTTTCTCCAATACCGTAACGCGGACATTTAAATCAACAATACTATCTCTAATGCCCTTGTTTACTTTTACAAGTTGCCAGCCTACCCAACACGTAAAAACCACAAGCGGATTAATACCAAGACTGTTTAGCAGTGTGATTGCAGGAAAATCCATTACAGCACCGCCCGTTTATTTACCCATTGCTCCATGGCCGTGCGTAACATCCGTCTAAAACCAAAGGTATCAACGTAAACCATCGCTAAACCGTACCAGTAATATTCTGGTACTTTATCCAGCGAATCAAAACCCAAAGACACGTAATTGGCATAATCAGGAATAAAACACAGAATGAGCGGCGCGGTGGTCAGCAATAATAAATATTCATCTTTCCAGCCACGTCCGTTAAGACTAATTTCATCCAGTTTGGCCGCGTTCGTGTCTCCCGCTTCCGCCCGTTTTGCTTTTGCTTCGGAAATAGCAGCTTTTAAAACGCCGTCTTGTTTAATTGCATCTGCCTTATTTTTTCTTACCGCTTTAAATGCGCCAAGCCCGCCAGTGACTAATGCCGTTAATAACGTCCACATTATAAAAGTCCCCACGGTTTAAGATATTTAATTGAATAAGCGGCAGCTACGCCGCCCACAATTGTTATCGCTATTTTTTTATAATCCGCCTTTGTCATGCCATCGCCACCCCTTTTTTCGCCATGGTTAAACCGTAGTATTTACCGACTTCCATACGTGACATAGCGTGAATAACTTTGGCTAATTCAGCATCATCATTGACGTTAACAACTTGGCTTTGAGCGATGCCCGTCCAGTCACTGACATTTTCCGCATACAGGTTAGTATCGTTTTCATGGCTTGGGGCAAAACGGTTAATCATTTGCTCAAGCGTGGTAAACCCCTGCCTTGCATAAGAGCGCAGCACTTTGGCCGCGGCTCTGAAACCGTAAGCCGGATTTTTAAAACGGGCGAACCGCTCACCGTTATTACTTAACTGGCCGTCCCAATCATTACGCTTGTTATATTCAATATTAAGCGGGTTATTGTTTCTTACACCAAGTGGTAGTGTTGCTTTGTATGTCATGTAGCTAAGTCCCCCAATTAAACAGATGCTTGCGACAATGATGGTTTTGTTGGCCATACCACGTCCTGTGCATCGTTAAAAGTTTGTGGAATATCGCGCAATGCTTGGCGATATTGGCGAAATGGTGCTACATCAACACCGTTATCGAGTGCGGTATTAATTAAACTGTCGGCATCACTCAATAAGCGGTCTCGAATTTGACGAATTTCCATCATTTGAGCTTCTTTAAATGTCATCATAATTACTTCCCCCAGACATAGTGATTAGGAACAACAGAGGCATCAACCACCGTTACTGGTGATGCGAAATACTCAACACCATTGCTTGACTCTGCAACTTCCCCCGCAGATTCAATAATTCGAACAGGCTCCGACATGCTACCAGATGTGTTTAGGTCATAAGACCAGCCCCCACGCAACCAAATGCCTGACTTTCTAGGCGTGGCAACAGAAGACACCTTACCGATAAATTGACGACCGCTATAACCATGGTGTTGTTGCTTCGAAAAATGAAAGTCACCACCCGAACTAAAGTTATTAAACTGCACCATAAATTCGAGAAGACCGCCCCATGTCACATCTTGATGAACATAACGATTAATATGTACGTCTAAGATTCTAGGTCCCCCAAACAACACGCAATAAAATGTTTCCGCATCGAGGTGTGTTAAGTCGAGTACGATTCTAGTTTCCGCACTGGTCATGTGCGTCTGGTAACGCTTATCAGGGTCAGTGAAAATTGCACCAACATTTTGCTGTTGCTGTGTGATGAATGTATTTAAGCGACCATTTGCGCCCGTAATTACACCGTCAAATTGAACTTTCAACGCATCGAACTGGGTTTGCATCGCACGGATTGCGCCGCCTTTGATGCTGTCTAATAAGTCCTGGGCTTTTATGACCAACTGCCCAATGGCTTGGAAATTATCCATTGTTTAAGTTTTCCTTGATTTCATCACAAATCGGAGTTAGCCGTGGCAGCGCATTACCTGCGACTGAATCGGCTAATCCGTGTAAATTATTATCTGAATTAAAAGCGCCGTGTTGCAGTGATATCAACACCGTGCTTAACGCAATTTGATTGCTGTAAACGCCCTGCATCATTTGCAGTGCGTTCACTTCATCGGGTTGTAAGTTTTTTAAATGTTCGGTTAATGGGTCAAATGTGATGACTGTTCTACGGGGTAACATTTGACTCATCGGTGAACCTCCAACAAGGCAATTTTCAATACTGTATTGCTGTTGTTATATGCCCACAGCTCACCACCGCCCGTGATAGTCATTCCCGCAGGGGCTTTTCTGTCCCCAAGTACAGGCAAACCCGCCACCGCTGATACATCTTTATCACCAAGCATGGCTTCGGTTTCTGTATCACTGATATTTTGGATAATAGCCTCAAGTCGCACGACTGAGGCATTAAACAAACGGGTCTTACTGTTCGGTTGAATTTCTATATGGCCGCGACTAATAAAACGCTGCGCCACGATTTGCATCACCGTGACAGGTGAACGAATTTCGCTAATTGCCATACTGTCAGCAAACTTTACTTTTGCTGGCGGTGTGGTTGTCAGTTGATGTTTAGTCAATTGAATAGCGGCATTAATCACACTGGTATGTGGGTTCGATATTTCCAGTTCTTTAAAACTGGATATATCCAAGGTGTCTCCGGCATCAACGCGGATACGCTCACCGTTATCACTGCGAATATATAAATACTCTTGTGACTCACGCACAATCAGCCATTTGGCCGTACTAACGGCAAAGCGTTTAGTTTCACTCGGTTTTAAGGTTAGCTTTTTCATTTCACCCCCTTAATCGCCATGACTGTCACGCCGATACCAAGTGCAACAGCAACCGCAATAGCAACTTTGCTCATTTCACCCGCCGCACCAATTTGGCTACGACTTGCGGTATTTTCTGCCATGACCAACGCAGCACGGGCGTTCTCTCCCGATTGCGCGGCCATTGACTTAACCGCAGACATTGAGCTTTCGCTATTTTTCCGCATGTTATCCATGGCATTCTTGCTAATGTTGGCGTTTTCTTTCAGTGAATAGACCGTGTTTTTCTGCATGTTATCCATTGCTCCACGACTGACTGCGCCATTTTCTGCCATGGCTTTTTGTGCCATGTTGCTGGTTTTCTCCAGTGCGTCACGGCCAAAGCCAAACGCAGCGCCTAATGTTTCACTATTCGCATCAATCGCCTTTGAGCCTAATTTACTGGCTTCTTTCATCGCGGCGGTATTACTCAGTAATGCCGCCTTGGCAATATCACCCGCACTTTTTACTGCGCCGTGGTCAGTGGCCGTAATGTTAAGGCTTGAACCTTTCGCAATATTGACACCAGTCAGTACAGTCCCTAGGTTGTCACCACTAATGGCACTCGAACCAGAGGTATTGGTATTGGTTGTTTTATTGGTACTTTGAGTACTGCCACCACCTCCCATTTAACAGCCCTCCAAATCTAA
>NZ_JABSQR010000003.1 GCF_013215705.1 Moritella sp.
AAGGTTTATTACCTATCGACCAGCGTATGCCGTCGTTAAGACAGTTTACTCAGCTGCATGATGTGAGCATGACGACTGCCAATAATTGCTATCAACGTTTACTCGACTTAGGCTGGTTACATGCCAAACCGCAAATAGGTTACTTTATTACCCAGCCGCTGAATAAACAAAGCACGCCGGTATACCCTCGATTTAACGTGAAAATATCTAAGCCTAAAGTCAGCCAATCCATCGGCCAAGGCTTGCGTGGTCCGTTCTATACCGCACAACTGCCTGCCGATCTATTACCGCAAGCAACCTTGAGTCGCTGTTTACGACGGGCGAATCAACGAGCTGGTGCCGACTTGTTTGCTTACCCCGATTATCAAGGTGATATTGCGCTACGTACCGCCTTGGCCAATCATTTTTCACAACGACATTTTCCGTTAAAAGCAGATAATTTAGTGATCACTAATGGCTGTATTGATGCGGTTCGCAGTGCCATCGAGATCACCACGAATCCTGGAGATACCATTGCCGTGTCATCTCCTTGCTTTAGCGGGTTACTGGATTTATTGGAGAACATGGGCCGGTTAGTGATCGAGATTCCGTGTTATCAGGCTCAGCTCGATTTAGATCAACTTGAAGAACGGCTTAAAGCTAAGCGTATTTCTGCCTGTCTATTCAGTGCCAATCATATTAATCCACAAGGGTTTTGCCTGAGTAATAAACAAAAGCAGCGTATCGCTGAGCTGGCTGCATACTACCAAGTCCCTGTGATTGAAGATGACATTTATTTGGAATTAAGTTATTCCAANACCACACCTTTACCGATTAAATATTGGGATAAGTCAGGTTGGGTATTGTGGTGTAGCTCGGTTTCGAAAACGATTGCAGCGGGTTATCGTTTGGGCTGGTGTGAACCAGGACGTTATTTTAATGACTATTTACAGCTACGTAATGTGCAGTTTTTTGGGGTCAATAATATTGTTCAGCATACGGTTTGCGAGTTTATTAATACTGGCCAATATGCGAAACACTTGAAGAAGTTAACTACAACTTTGGCGTCCCATGCGCGACAGTATCATGGCTTATTACGAGAATTGTTGCCTGATAATACTAAAATCAGTGTAGCGGAAGGGGGGATGGTTATCTGGTTACAGCTTGATAATATGGATAGCCAAGCGGTACTGAGTGAAGCATTAAAGCAAGGCGTGTCTTTTCGTGCTGGTAGTGAATTTACCACGCTTGCGTATTATCACAACTGCTTAAGGTTAAATATTGGCTGGCCGATTGTGGCAAATGCAAAGGACACGACGAACAAACAAGCTGCAGCACAGGCGTTAAGCGCTAAGCTTGTTATCTTGTGTGAACTGATTAACGCCAATGTTGCAGTTAAGTAAGTCTATTCTTGGTTCAGNACATCAGTCGCTGTGCCNAGATANACTTCAGCNGCCAATAGNATGGATTCATGCAAGGTTGGATGCGCATGTACGGTATGGGCNATATTGTCNGCCGTAAACTNATTATGAATNGCTAAACAAACTTCACCAAATATCTCATCGGCATTGTTACCTATCATGCCGCCACCGATTAAGACGTGGTTGTCGGTATTAAAGATCAGCTTCGTTAAGCCATTGGTGTTTACATCAGTGTTTGCTCGACCCAGTGAACGCCACGGCATGTTTATCACCTTATAATTTAACGCACTGCTAGCCAATTGCTTTTCTGTCCAGCCTAACCAGGTAACAGTTGGGAAGCTGGTGGCCATGAAGGGCTGAGTTATCATGTTATCCAGTGACGGTTTATCGTCAGCAATAAATACCGCGTCATAATCAGCGTCAGGCAATGTTTTACCTTTACTGGTGAAAGATAACTGAACTTTATCATATCTAAAATTATAGGCGGGTATTTT
>NZ_JABSQR010000055.1 GCF_013215705.1 Moritella sp.
TCGGTCCCTATCTGCCGTGGGCGTTTGAGAATTGAGAGGAGCTGCTCCTAGTACGAGAGGACCGGAGTGGACGAACCGCTGGTGTTCGGGTTGTCATGCCAATGGCATTGCCCGGTAGCTACGTTCGGAATCGATAACCGCTGAAAGCATCTAAGCGGGAAGCGAGCCTCGAGATGAGTTCTCACTGGAGATTTAATCTCCCTAAAGGGCCGTAGGAGACTACTACGTTGATAGGCAAGGTGTGTAAGCGTTGTGAGGCGTTGAGCTAACTTGTACTAATGACCCGTGAGGCTTAACCATACAACACCTAATGTGTTTTATGTTTTCACCTCAAAAGTATTCAAGAATACTTGTTGTAAAGAACACGAATTTATCAGATTTCCAAATTATCTTTGGCTTGAAAGAGCGAGAGAGAGCAACAGTTTAGTCTAGTAACCATAGCAAATTGGTCCCACCTGATCCCATTCCGAACTCAGTAGTGAAACGATTTAGCGCCGATGGTAGTGTGGGGCTTCCCCATGTGAGAGTAGGTCATTGCTAGACACCCATTAAGAAAAAGGGCCCAGTCGAAAGACTGGGCCCTTTTTCGCATGTGTCTAGCAATGACCGGCATGATATTGACTCATTCCCAGCGCCTGCCGCTGACGAAGTCAGTGCAACCCACTCACACGGTTGATCTAGCACAGGCTCTGCCATGCTATTTACCACTCGCACGGAACTTCTCTTCTTATTTAGTGATATCAGTTCCGACAATTATCTGTTCACATGACCTGGCTAAAACCAATGATTACATCGTTGCTCTAAATCTCAGTAGCAAGTTATTGTGATCGCCTTGTCCTAATTTATTTTTCTACATACAACAAGACCACATATTTATATTGGAACTTAAGTGTTTATACCAATTGCATTAAAGATATGATCTAATGATGCATCGTATTTCATAGTAGTTATCTTATGCCTATATTGGAACTTAAGCGTTTAGCTAAAACAGAAAAGAACAGTCGAACAAGACTTCGATATTTAGCTGTCTCTCACTTTGTTGAGGGGGAATCGCGAACGGCTATCGCTAAGTATTTAAAAGTAGCGCGAGGAAGTGTTAATAGTTGGGTGACCAACTATCTGAATCAAGGAATTGATGGACTCAAAGACGCAACGCATTATGGTCGACCGCCTCGTTTATCTTCTCAACAACAGACTTTACTCATTAAATTTGTTGATGATGCTAGCCGTAGTGATAGCGGTGGTCGCCTACAAGCGAAAGACGTTCAGCAGTTTATAGCCGATAAATTCGATATTGGTTATAAGATTAGGAATATTTATCGGTTATTGCATCATTTAGGTTTTTCATGGATAACTAGCCGCTCACGACACCCCAAACAGGATATGAACGCTCAACTCCTTTTTAAAAAGCTTCCTAGTGGAAACGATCCTTAACACCCCTGCCTATTTGCCATTGGATCGCGTCGATGTTTGGTTTCAAGACGAGGCAAGATTTGGTCAACAAAATACAACAACCCGGCTATGGGCAACGAAAGGTAGTAGGCCAAGAGCCGTTAAACAGCAACAATTTGAATATGCGTATTTATTCGGTGCAGTTTGTCCTAGCACTGGAGAAACGCAAGCTATCATAGCCCCTTACAGTAATAGTGAAATAATGAGAGAACACTTATTATTAATTTCACAATGTACACCGCCTGATCGTTATGCTCTTGTGATTATGGATGGTGCCAGTTGGCATCAAGATTATCTTGGCGACCAATTCGATAATTTATCAATCATGAAACTTCCGCCGTATTCACCTGAACTCAATCCAATAGAACAAGTCTGGCAATGGATGCGCCAAAATGAAATAGCAAACCGTTGCTTTGATGGATATGAAGACATTGTCGATGCATGCAGCAATGCATGGAATCGATTTAGAGAAGACAAAAATCGAGTAACAAAATTATGTAATAGAGACTGGATCAATCTGGTCAATTGATTAATGCATTTGGTATCACACGCCGTGGCGGCATTAGCGATCACGCTAGTCTGTTCGCAAAACTGCGTTTCGCCTTTCTACAGACCAAAAAAAATCGCAATTAAGCGACTGTTTAAGTTTTTACTTTATTTAACTGGCATTCTTCTTACAAGAAGAATGGTGCGGGAAGAGAGACTTGAACTCTCACACCTTGCGATACTAGAACCTAAATCTAGCGCGTCTACCAATTCCGCCACCCCCGCATATTAAATCTTTACTGCTTAACATTATAAAAAGGGTGAATTTCTTATAACATCACTCGCTTCTAACGAGAAGAATAGTTGGCTGGGATACAAGGATTTGAACCTTGGAATGACGGGATCAAAACCCGCTGCCTTACCGCTTGGCTATATCCCAACTAAAATGTTTATCTACTCATTCGAAGTAAACCTCGAAAGAAAAAATGGTGCGGGAAGAGAGACTTGAACTCTCACA
>NZ_JABSQR010000056.1 GCF_013215705.1 Moritella sp.
TTTAAAGCTTGATGACATATCACCGACAAATAAAGAGTCACCTACTTCTTCATCTTTAGCAATTGCTAAAGAACTACAATTTGGGCATTTAATATCAATTTTGGATGGACGACTTTTGTGATCATACCTCACATGGGTTAAACCACCATTCATTAAAAAAGTGCCACGATGATTATTTTTTGTCCCTGTAGGATTTTTCAAACTACTCTCCGTGTTAGATGTGACACATAGACACAATGACTCCCCACGAGGTGCTAGCCTCTGACCGTGGGTTAGTTTTACAAACCAGAGCCATAATATATGTGTCAACAATATAAAACAGAGGCTAGCATGATAAAACATAACATACTTTTCATTGGCTTAGATACTCATAAAACATTTACTGAAGTGGCTTACATCGAAGACCAACGTGGTGCTAAATCAACGCATTTAGGTAAAATTCTCAGTAATAAAGCAGCCTTTAAGAAACTCGCCAGACAATTACAATCAAAATACCCTGACGCGACACTGCATTTTGTTTATGAAGCGGGTCCTTGTGGCTATTGGATTTACCGTTTACTGACCAGTCTTCATCATTGTTGTTATGTCATCGCGCCTTCGCTTATCCCTAAAAAACCAGGTGAACGTATTAAAACGGACAAACGTGATGCGCTCAAACTCGCTAAATTGCTTAAATCAGAAGCGTTAACACCCATTTATGTTCCTGAGCCAGAGGATGAAGCCGTACGGGACTTATCCCGCTCGCGAGAAACGGCGATGAAAGACTTAAAGGATGCTAAATACCAGCTTAAAGCATTATTACTACGCAACAACATTAACAGCAAAATCAAAGATAACTGGTCATTACAGCATTTACGTTGGCTCGCTGAATTGGTATTACCCCATCCCTGTCAGCAAATTGTTTTACAGGAAGCCGTTTCAACAATTACTGAACGACTAAAGCGCTTAAAAAGACTGGATAATGAATTAACACATCAAGTTAAAAGTTGGCGGTATTATCCTGTTGTTAAAGCAATACAAGCACTGCGTGGGGTTAGATTATTAGTAGCAACGGGTGTTATCGCCGAATTAGGTGATTTAACACGCTTTGACCACCCAAGAAAATTAATGAGTTATCTCGGCCTGGTACCGAGTGAACATTCAAGTGGCGGTAAACGTCACTTAGGTGCTATTACCAAATGTGGTAACAGCCGTGCAAGACGACTATTGGTCGAAGGTGCACATTCGTATAAACACAACGCCAATATATCTAAAGAAATGCAACTAAGGCAGGAAGGCTTAAGTAAAGAAATTATCGAGATGGCATGGCAAGCACAGTTAAGGTTGTGCCGAAGGTACAATCGCTTAATGCACAAAGGTAAGCATCGAAATGTGGTGGTGACGGCGATTGCTCGGGAGATGATTGCCTACATCTGGGCAATCTCGCGTGAAGTTGTATTGCCTGTTGTTGATGTGAAGTTACGTTTAGCAAGGATGCCTGCATGAGAAATGTTCTAAAAAAAGGTTTTGAGTTAGCGCATGGGATCAAGCATCGGGTGTGGCACAACCACCGACGGCGTTAGGATGGCAATAGCCTAACGGCTATTGGACCACGAACATAGACTGAAGACAGGTGCCACGACGAAATGAGTAAGGTAGGCGCTGCTAGCCAACAGGTTAGTAATCCACGAATATCAGCATGATAACCGACGAAATTACTTGCTTCATTCTATGCGTTAACTCACTTAATTTGAAAAGTGAAAGTAAGGTTCTTAATTAATGAACAAGGATCAGTGTATTTAACTTGACGTGGGGAGTCATACCAACGCCTCATTAAGAGGCTGTTCATTGTTTACTACAATGTGCAGCGGAGCGGAACCGAGCAAGCTATTTTTTATCCTTTTGAATGACTTGAATGGATAATTGTATACTCACCTTTAATTAAGGGACGGCAAGAACCGCACAATTACAAAGGTCATCACTCTCAAAAGAAGTTAAATCACCGGCATTGAGTCCTGGAACGGGAAATAGACGGACAGTTAGTGGTTTATTTAAACGATATGCCATTGTTCCTGTATCTCTCATTAAAGACGAAATTTTCTCTGTTGGTGTATTACCCGGTATTGGCACTGTATCTAATCCT
>NZ_JABSQR010000057.1 GCF_013215705.1 Moritella sp.
TATGTTGCTCTTTAACCTTCTTTGGTAATTATGAAAACTTATTTAAGTTAACATTGCAACTATTCTGACACTGGGGGCTATAAGCTGTTGCTCTCGTTCATTAAGAGACTGTAATTGAGCTTCAAATTCATCAACGGCAGCTCTGCTCGCTCTAACTTTTATCAGTCGATCTTCTAATTTTTTCAATTGTGAGTTATTTTCTGCACTTGCTTCTAAAGAGCTGATGGAGTCTATTTGCTCAACTATTTTTTCTTCTTGAAATTTAGGAGGGGTCGTGGACACTTCAAAATAACGACGAATTATATCACCATATTGCCACATCCACAGGTCAACTTCGTTAGTTTTAGCAACAATATTACCATCAAATTCATGTAACTGAACTACTTGGTGTTTATCTAATTCGGTCAGAACCATTGGTGAATGAGTAGAAATGATCCATTGTGTATTGGGGAAAAATTCTCTCAGGATCGATAAGATTTTTTGTTGCCATTTTACGCTCAATAGTTGGTCTATCTCATCAATTATAACAATACTAGGCTGGCTTAGAGGAAGAGGGTAACATTCATTAGCTTCGATCATACGTTGTATAATGAATCCAACCCAGCCCATAACAGTTAGGTAGCCTTGACTTGCTAAGTTGAATGGAACTGACTTGCCTGTTTCGTACTTAATCCAGAGTTCAGTGTTTGGTTCTATTTTCTTTAATCCCGCAGATTGGACAGTCTCTCCCATAAATTTTGAAAATATTTCAAAGCATATATTTATGGTGGCTTGATCTGTGGGGTTGGTTATTTTGCTATTTTCTAAATTGGCCCACCAAGCAGTAAAGTCCTTAATACATGACTGATCACTCCCTCGCAATAAAGGTAATAAATCTAATATACGGGGGGCTTTATCTAAGTTCGTCTTTGTAGAAATACTGCTATTATTTCTTTGTTCTCCTAAACATAAGATTAAGTTTTTCATAGTGTTAGGTGTGTCATAAAGAGCTTCAAACGGTGTGCCTGAAATATTGATTTCCCCCGTATCACTGTCATGTTGTAATTTTATTTTGTTTATATATTCCACGCCACTAACGCTAGCCTTTAATGTTATACAGCTATCTATTGCGCTAGGTATATCAATACTCCTTAATCGCGTTGCTTCGGAACCTATACTCGATCTAGCCCCTAAAATAGCTAAACTTAGTGCCTTTAAAATGGTTGTTTTACCCGCACCATTTATACCAATTAATACAGTTAGTTCATCATTAAAATTAATGATTATATCTTTGTAAATACCAATGTTTTCAAGCCTAAGTTGGACAAGTCGGATTTTATCAATAAACAAATCTTTTTGAACTAGATGCTTATCATCATTTCTAGACATAACGTTATATGTATTTGGCAAATTTGGATCAATAAAGTTATTCCTAATTATAACCTCACATCCACTATCTATAAGATTTTGTAATTTATACGGTATTTCGCTCAACAGATTGTCGCTTAAATCTATTCTCGTTAAGCCTGAGAAATCAAAGACTGTTTCTGGTATTACTAATAACCCTAGTGATGATAAATCAAGATTTGTTAAATTTTCCTTACTACCGTTCTCTAAACGCTCATCTAAATCTCTTTCTAAAGCGGGCCTATTTAATTCCTTAAGTGCCAATTTATATAGCATTGCATCACTATAAATTATGGAGGAAAACATACTTTCAAAAACTTCAAAATACTTTAATATATCAGATAGATATTCATCTGGAACGCCTTCTTTTTCCCAATGAGTAATACTATCAAACTCATAATTTAACTCTTTAGCTAGCTCTTTTACGCTTATGCCTTGAAGTTCTCGTAAAGTTTGTAATCTACGTCCTGAATGATAGATTTTATCCTGCATAATAAAAAACCTTGAGTAGCTACTGTCCACTGATATATTAGCGGGCATTAGTATTAATGATGTGAAAGGGCGTTGTTGACTAAATCAGGGAACCTTTCGTAAACTTTGTGATCAGATCATTATCACGGATTTTAAAAGGTT
>NZ_JABSQR010000058.1 GCF_013215705.1 Moritella sp.
TATTTACTATATAAAGAAGGGCTTCGGACTTGTTCAACACCCGAATAAGGTGTCGGCTGCGCGACACCTATTCTTATTATGATTTTTTACGTTGTACTTTATTAATTTAAACTCGTCTGATTTACTTACACAGATGCTGTTGTCTTTAGAAGATATGGTAAATATCCTGCTACCAAAGTTACTTATATATCGAAATTTCTCAGTCTTGGATGAAGAACAATAGCCTTTACTCTCAAGATAAAAACCTTTTTCTTCGTGGTTCGCTGCCAGCTGTCCATTTGAAAACCCTTTGTTAAAGGAAACAACGGGCAAGAAACAAATTATAGATATTATAAATACCCTTAGATTCATAGGAACTTTCATCACAAATTTATTACTCAGAACCGTATAGAAGAATAAAGCCAGCCCAATAAGCGGGTATATTCCTCTAAGTCTCATATAGCCAGTTTCAGTAAACGCTGTATAAATTGCATTTCCAAAACTAAAAACGGCTAAAAATATACACCACCCAGTAAAAAAGTAGGAGAAGCCCTTAGCAAAGCCACCTTCGCTAATCATTATAGATTGCTGTTCTTTAGATACAGCATTAATACCATCCATTGCTGAGTATGCAGCAAGAATTCCTATAGCAGGCAATGTGGGATATACAGAAGCCTTCACAATATCAGTAAGGGCAACAAACGAAAGAATATTTATATCGAAACTTAGCCAAAAACCCCACAAATAAGAAATTCCAGAGAAAAGAGATAAGCTGTAACAAAATAGCGATATATTAAATTTTGAAGTCATAGTGCCTACGATGGTTGAAACTCATAACGCCACGCTAAGTGGCTAAAAATAGTTGGCTATAATTTGTGAGGTACGAACGAAGCCAACTGGTTTTTGTCCGATTTTAGCGTCTTGTTAGGTGACTTTCACTCCTGACGCAATAACACATCACCATTTTCTTTAAGCCACTTGCTCACTGACTCACGTGTTCTTTTAGCTTGACCCGGGTAACGTCCGGTAAACAAATTACAAGTTAATGAAAAAACGTAGCTGATAAGCCAAAAGGCAATTCCTGCACCGACTAACCACCATGAATAGATAGCATTATCCAAGTTGTCTGTTACGGTATACCAACATACGACAGCTAGTATTAGCAATTGCGCTATAGTACTTAGCCAATCCCATAGAGTTCGAATCGAACCACATAAATCAGACAATCTGTTTTGAAATAAATCTGAGCTAAATTTATGATGTGAATACTCTAGAATTTTTTTGGCATATGCCTCTGATTCAAGTTTTTCAACTGGAATTCCTAGAGCGACAGAAACTTCTGCAGAAGCTTGCTTTTGAATCTTTTCTGCTTCAATTGAGGCCATATACATTACGAGTGTACTAAATATGATTAGTACAACAATAGAACCTGCAATGTGTGCAATTGCGATGACAATATCCATACTTTACCTATTCACCTAACTCCGCACTAAGCGGACTAAAATTGTTAGTTATAATGTGTAGCGAAGCGAAACCTAACCAACTGTTTTTGTTCCGTTTAAAGGCCTTGTTGTACGAAGCCGCTGCGCGGCAGAGTCTTTGCCCTACCAGTCATACTAACCAATAGCATCACCATTATGGTTGTGCCTTA
>NZ_JABSQR010000004.1 GCF_013215705.1 Moritella sp.
TAAAGCGGCTATCGCTGCTGCAATCGCCCGCGCTAAAGCCAAAAAAGCGGCAGCACAATCACAAAGTGAAGCAACGGGATCGATAACAGAACCGCCTGCGCCTGCCGTCGATGCCAAGAAAGCGGCTATCGCTGCAGCAATCGCCCGCGCTAAAGCCAAAAAAGCTGCCGCACAATCACAAAGTGAAGCAACGGGATCGACAACAGAACTACCGGCGCCTGCCGTCGATGCCAAGAAAGCCGCTATCGCTGCGGCCGTAGCCCGTGCTAAAGCAAAGAAAGCGGCAGCTAAAGAAACACCATCTACGCAACAGAAAACAACGGCAGCAGCAGCAGACTCACCTGCCCCTGCCGTTGATAACAAAAAAGCAGCTATTGCCGCAGCGATAGCGAAAGCAAAAGCGAAAGCAAAAGCGAAAGCAAAAGCGAAAGCAAAAGCGAAAGCAAAAAAACTAGCCCAACTTGGTGACAAATAACATGGCATTTAGATTAACAAGCTCTCCCCATAATCACAGTGGTAGCAGCACCAGTAACCTGATGCGTACCGTTATTTTAGCGACAATCCCAGGCATTGCCGCACAATGGTATTTTTTTGGTGCCGGTAACCTCATCCATATTGTTTTAGCTTGTCTAACTGCAATTATTACTGAAGCGGTATTTCTTAAGATACGTAAACAACCAATACTCAATCGCGTGAAAGATAACAGCGCATTATTAACAGGCTTGTTGATCGGCATTTCAATACCCGGCTTTGCACCTTGGTGGATTAGTGTCATGGGTGCAGTATTTGCGATTGGTATTGCAAAGCAGCTTTATGGTGGCTTAGGTCAAAACATCTTTAATCCTGCCATGGTTGCTTATGTAATGTTGCTTGTGTCATTCCCACTGCAAATGACAACTTGGCCACCAGTAAGTGAAATAACGGGTTATGAATTATCGTTATGGGATGTCTTTAATGTTATTTTTTCAGGTGTTACCTTAGACGGTCATACCGCACATCAGTTGATGCAAAATATTGACGGTATCACGATGGCAACCCCCCTTGATACCTTAAAGACTGGCCTTGCGATGGGTCATACGGTTAGCGAGATACAAGCCAAAGAACAATTCAGTTGGTTATCAGGTTTAGGCTGGGAATGGATTAATTTAGCCTTCCTCGCAGGCGGTGTTTATTTACTCAGTAAGCGTGCAATCCTGTGGTATATCCCAGTAGGCTTATTAGGTGGGCTATTTGTAATTAGCTTCATTGGTTTCCTATGGGATCCTGATTCTGTAGGTTCGCCAATCTTCCACCTGTTCTCTGGTGCAACCATGTTAGGCGCATTTTTTATTGCCACCGACCCGGTATCAGCATCAACAACACCAAAAGGTCGACTCATTTTCGGCGCATTAATTGGTTTATTAGTTTATGCGATTCGAACTTGGGGTGGTTATCCTGATGCAATGGCGTTTGCAGTATTACTCGCTAACATGTGTGTACCGTTAATAGATTATTACACTCAACCCCGTGTTTACGGTCATAAATAGGAGATCACCATGTTCGTATCAATGAGAAAAAATGGTGTAATACTCGCCTTATTTGCCCTTGCTTGTACCTCTGTAGTTGCGATCACGAATGCGGTAACGAAAGACCGTATTGCAGAACAAGAGCAAATCCAATTACTGAAAATTATTAATCAATTATTACCTGAAGATAGTCATGACAATAATATTTTCCAAAGCTGTAAATTAATGACCAATGAAGCGCTGCTTGGTACATCTGAGCCACAACGTATTTTCACTGCAACAAAAAATAATGAACCAGTGGGCTACGCCATTGAAGGTATTGCACCAAAAGGTTATAGCGGTAATATTAAACTCGTTGTCGGTGTTGATACCGTCGGTAAAGTCACGGGTGTACGTATTCTTGGACACAATGAGACACCAGGATTAGGTGACAAAGTGGAATACCGTAAATCAAACTGGCTAGATGACTTTGTTGACCAGACACTCACCGAAGAGAATGCACATACTTGGGCCGTTACTAAAGATGGCGGTGACTTTGATTCATTCACAGGTGCTACTATTACACCTAGAGCAGTTGTGAGTTCAGTGAAAAATATCCTCACCTTTTATCAATCAGATCAGTTCCCAGATCTAAGCAGTGCGCCTTCTTGTTGGAGTAAATCATGAGCCAATATCGCGATATTATCTATCAAGGATTATGGAAAAATAATCCAGGTTTAGTACAAGTATTAGGGCTTTGCCCCCTACTTGCCGTAACGGCAACCGTCACCAATGCAATGGGGCTAGGGTTTGCAACCTTGTTAGTACTTGTTGCGTCGAATACGACCATATCGCTGATACGTGAATACGTGCCAAAAGAGATCCGTATTCCTATTTTTGTCATGATTATTGCTTCATTTGTAACAACAGTACAATTACTTATGAATGCCTATGTTTATGAATTGTATCAATCACTTGGTATTTTCATTCCGTTAATTGTAACCAACTGCATTATTATTGGTCGTGCTGAAGCATTTGCATCACGTAATAAAGTCTTACCCTCTGCGGCTGATGGCTTCTTTATGGGTCTGGGTTTTGCAAGCGTATTAATTATATTAGGCGCCATTCGTGAAGTGTTAGGTCAAGGTACACTCTTTGACGGTATGGATTTATTGTTAGGTGACTGGGCAAGTGTATTGCGTATTGAAGTGTTTCATGCGGATACAAGCTTCTTACTCGCGATTTTAGCGCCCGGTGCATTCATCGGCATGGGCTTTTTGATGGCTCTAAAGCATATCATTGATGAACAGCTAGATAAACGCCGTAAAGCACAGCCTGTTATTGAAGTTAAACCGGAAGCAGAAACTGAATCAGCAACAAATTAATACGCTATTATTCCAGAACTAGAATCGTAGTTTACATAATAGTAAACAACTTGAGCCATACTGAATTATGATTATCAGTATGGTTTTTTATACCAATGGCATTAAATAAGTGAGCAATCATTTCATCAGAAAATGAAAACATATAGGATCAAGATATGAACAAGGATAAACGCCGTATTATTTTAGAGCGTCTGCGTGATAATAATCCCCATCCTGAAACTGAGTTAAACTTCTCTTCAGCATTTGAGTTACTCGTCGCTGTAACGCTGTCAGCTCAAGCAACAGATGTAAGCGTGAATAAAGCGACTAATAAACTTTTCCCTGTTGCCAATACGCCACAAGCGATCTTTGACTTAGGTGTTGAAGGGCTAAAAGGCTATATCAAAACCATTGGTTTATACAACACTAAAGCCAATAACGTCATTAAAGCCTGTCAAATCTTATTAGAGAAACACAATGGCATTGTACCCGAGAATTTGGATGCTTTAGTGGAACTACCCGGTGTGGGCAGAAAGACTGCGAATGTGGTATTAAACACTGCATTTGGGTGGCCGACAATCGCTGTTGATACCCATATCTTCCGCGTTTCAAACCGCACTAAATTAGCCATGGGCAAAAACGTTGATCAAGTAGAAGCAAAACTACTGAAAGTGATTCCAGCCGAATTTAAAGTTGATGTTCACCACTGGCTCATTTTACTCGGTCGCTATACCTGTATCGCCCGTAAACCACGCTGTGGCTCTTGCCTGATTGAAGATCTTTGTGAGTATAAAGACAAAATATACCCTGAAGAGTAGCTTTAATTTTAAGAACCGCAGTTTGGATATGAATAACAGTAAAAAGCCGCGTTCAAGTCATTGAACGCGGCTTTTTACTGTTTAGTACTGTTTTTAGCTATTATGCAAAAACAGGTTTACCAACAGGTAGAATTTCACGACCGTATTCGTTGTTCAGTACTTGCGCCATACTAAAGTACATTGCGCTTAAGCCACAGAAAATACCAACATAACCGGCGATCACACCAACAACTGCACTACCGCTAAAGTCGCGAGCAGCTAAAAGGAAAAATAATGCGGTTAGAGAAGCAAATACGATTTGTTTTGCACGCGGGTAACGTAAAGAACCAACAAACAAACCTGCAGTAAATAAGCCCCACAACAATAAATACCAGCCCATAAAGCCAGCTGGACTCGCCGCTATGCCCATTTTAGGCATTAAAATCAGACCAACTAATGTTAACCAAAAGAAGCCATACGAAGTAAAGGCTGTCGTTCCAAATGTATCACCACGCTTGTAGCACAAAATGCCCGCGATAACTTGACTAATACCACCGTAAAACATACCCATTGCAAGGATCATAGAATCCATAGGGAAAAAACCCGCATTATGGATATTTAATAAAACGGTAGTCATACCGAAGCCCATTAGGCCTAACGGTGCTGGATTAGCTAATTGTGTCGACATTAATATAAAACCTGTGGAATATAAAGAAGCAGCGATTGTAGATTAATAGTTCTAACAGAGCAATTAGATGCAGTTTAAAATATCGCCAAAATAATAAAAACAGCTATTTAAAGCTTGTTAAAACATTAAACACCACGCATTATTCATTCATTACAATGTATAAAATACAACCAAACACAACGATAAACACAACCCAACCAGCTGTTATATAAGGACTTTAATCTTACCCGTTATTTTAATTAATATTAAAGCGTTGGCGGAATTAAGTTATAAAAATAAATTGAAAAAAAGTTATATTTTATTTTCACAGTTATTACCTTTAAATATAACGAATTGTAATTATATCGTTATAGGTTATAGGTTATATAAAGTGTGTTCTTATATATTAAATAGCTAGGATCGTTGATCAATATAACTTTATCTTATATTGATTAAATAAGGAGCGTAATTTAATCACGAGTATTTATTGGATGATTGATACACTGTAACCTCAGCGTTACCATTCACCAACATTTTGCATTGAAGCCCAAGGTTCTTGTGGTATTAATTTGTCGCCTTTTTGTAATAACTCGATAGAAATGCCATCCGGTGAACGGATAAATGCCATATAGCCATCACGTGGGGGACGATTAATCATAACGCCTGCAGCCTGTAAATTTGCGCATGTGACATAAATGTCTTCAACTTCATAAGCAAGATGACCGAAGTTACGACCACCTTCATATTCTTCTTCATCCCAGTTATAAGTAAGTTCAAGCGTTGGACGAGAAGTCTGTTTCGCTTGTTCAGCATCGCCTGGCGCAGCTAAGAAGATAAGTGAAAAGCGTGCGGCTTCATAATCATTGCGTTTAACTTCGATTAAACCGAGTTTATTGCAGTAGAAATCTAAAGATGCTTCTAAGTTTTTGACACGAACCATAGTATGTAAAAATTGCATAACACGTCCTATACTGCTGAGTGATATTAAAGAATCGGTTGTCCTAATGATATCACAACGCGTTGATTTTTTTGTCGCTCAATAATATTACTATTCGATGCTATTTGGCTTTTTTCGCCATAACCATTGGTTTGTATTTCTAGGTTTTTAAGGCCATTGTCTAAAAAATATTGCTTAATATTCTCGGCACGTAGCGAGGATGTTTCTAAGTTTTGTAACTCATCACCGTAACTACCAGTATAACTATCCACAACCACAACATTAATATCAGGGCTATATTGTAAGAATTCGGTAATCATCGCTAGCCGTTGCTGACTCTGCTGTGTTAATTCATCACTTGCAGCATTAAAATCAAGTACTGAATAAGCAATGTCATCCAAGCTGTATGGGAGTAAATTGCTAACACACTCTAAGAATTCTTGATATTTATTTTGAAAATTCACTGAAGACAATCCAACGCTAATAAATTCACCGCCGCGATACCAGTCTCTAAAATAAAATGTTGGATAATCACCCGAATCTAACGAGTCAAGCATACGCCAAGCGGGTTGTTCACTCACATAACCCGAAAATTGGCGATATAATTTAACATCGGCAAGATCTCTCGCTGCACTGCCCGGCTTCCAGTTTGGCGGTACCGAACGTAACGACGCCATTTCAGCTTGTGCAGGCAAACGTTTCATGTCTAATTCAAAATCAAGGTTGATGAGCTTGGATGCGCGACTAGTAAAGATGGCTTGACCATAACGAGGAATATCATGCTTTAGACTGCATTGCACAGGCGTAGAACGACTATTTTCCCATTGTGAAAATTCATAATTAGCAGCATAATTTTTCATGCTAGCTGAAGCACTCGTTGAACCGAAAGCAACAAGTGAAGCAATTATAAAATGTTGGCAGTTATTCATACGGTTCAAAATCCTGTTTCTTCGGAGCCTATATTAACTTATCGGTATTGAATTAAATAACTTGAGGCCCTTTTCTAAAAAAGTTAAGCATATCTCAAAATACCGACGATAGTAAAAGCCCCTAAATGTCATTCCCTGTTGATTATGCCGACAACTAACAATAAATTCGCAAAGTTGATTAGAGGACATGCGATTATTATGGCATAATCCCAGACAAGTCAACACTAATAAATGATCACATGAGCACAACTGAAAAATCAGCTTTTAGCCAACGATTCCGTGGCTACTTCCCTGTTGTTATCGATATTGAAACAGCAGGATTTAATGCACAAACAGATGCTATGTTAGAGATCGCTGCTTCTATTCTTGAAATGGATGAAGATGGCTATCTTAAAATTTCGCATACTTTACACTTTAACGTTGAGCCATTTGAAGGAGCAAATTTAGAACAAGCGGCCTTAGACTTTACCGGTATCGACCCAACTAATCCACTACGTGGTGCAGTACCTGAACGCGAAGCGATCACCGAGATCTATAAAGCGGTTCGTAAAGGCTTGAAGGATACAGGTTGTCACCGTGCAATAATGGTGGCACACAATGCGGCTTTCGATCACGCTTTTTTAAGTGCTGCATCGAATCGAGAAAAGATTAAACGTAATCCTTTCCACCCTTTTGCTACATTTGATACCACCACACTGGCGGGTTTAGCGGTTGGTCAAACCGTTCTTGCTAAAGCATGTGTGGCTGCTGGTATTCCTTTTGATCATAAACAGGCGCATTCAGCTAAATATGATACAGAACAAACTGCGCAACTATTTTGCTATATTGTGAACAAATGGAAAGATATGGGCGGTTGGCCACTTCCTGTTCCAGAAGAAGAAACAGAACTAGAAACTGTAAGTGATGCCACGTTAAACACTGACAGCGAATAAATCATTATGCCCCTTTGTAACAACAAGTATCGCGAATCTTTCGAGACCCGTAATGTTGTAACTATAATAGGGGCAAAATATTTAACATGTGTATTATTTCTTAAAACTTCCCCTTAATACCGATGATCGTAGTATCTGTTTCACTTTCATAGCGAAAATGTAACACAGTCGCACCGTAACTGATCCCAGCAATACAACCTAACATATTTGCGGCCATATCATTTTTACTAAACTCGTTCCCTTCTTGGCTCGCATCATACGTTTCCTTCAATACACCAATAGACAATCCGACTAATAATGTCTGCCACCAACTCTCGGTGTACATCATAGTGGCACTGCAAATAATCGTTTCGCCAATAAAATGTTGCTGTTTATCGTTTTCTATACCTCCGGCATTTACGGAAGTAGAAATCAACATGAGTGAGACCAAAAATATACGTAGACACTGTGACGTCACTAGCTCAGCCAATTTATGTATCGTTCGGATAGATTTATTCACATAAGTCGAATAGGGAATAGTCTTAAGGATGAAATACCTATAAAAGCGAGTGCTGATTACAATAATATTGATTTTATTGTTATTTATTTTCGCTAAATTAATCATGAATTATTAAACACCATAAAAATCTAACAATGCAGCCTAAACACACCGATTCTAATTCGAGAAATCCACCATAAAAACTTAATAAGTACAAATTTATTTTATAACGCATTCCCGTGCAATTTAGGTGTTAACGCTAGATATAGTTAATTAAAATCCTATAAAGAACCCAGTAGGACAGTAATAAAAGAACAAAAACCCAAATACATAAAGTAATGCTAGCACTCAAAATACTCTTCGCAACAAATGATAAATATAAAAATAACTATCAAATAGTTAAGGATTTTCATTTTTAACGGCAATAGTTCACTGCATCTGCATAATTACCCATAAATAGACTTAAAATTCACTTATCTTATGCAGAATAGTTTTATATACTACCTTTAATAGAATTATTAACATTGGAAAGTAGATAAATGAATCCTGTAGTTATCGCAGTGCTAGCTATGTTAATCCTCAGTTTTATGCGGATTAATGTGGTTGTAGCACTCACAATTAGTGCCTTTTTAGGTGGGTTAATTGGTGGTTTACCTTTAGAAGAAGTTATTTCGGCCTTTAACTCAGGCTTAGGCGGTGGTGCGTCCATTGCATTAAACTATGCCATGTTAGGTGCATTTGCCGTTGCCATCTCTAAGTCAGGTATTACTGACCTATTAGCGAAAAAAATCGTGAGTCGTTTAGGTAAAGGGGATTCTCAGCGCCAAATTAACCGCTTTAAATATGGTTTACTATTCACCTTATTATTAGTTGCTATCTCATCACAGAACGTTATTCCTGTTCATATCGCTTTTATTCCCTTACTTATTCCACCACTACTTGGTGTAATGAATAAATTAAAACTAGATCGCCGCGCAGTTGCTTGTGTGATCACGTTTGGTTTAACGGCGACCTATATGTTCCTGCCTATCGGTTTTGGTGGTATCTTCTTAAACAATATTCTGCTTAAGAATCTAAATGATAATGGCGCAAATGTTGTTGCTGAACAATTACTAACAGCAATGGCACTACCTGTGTTAGGTATGGTCATTGGTTTAATTATTGCAGTGACATTTAGCTACCGTAAACCACGTGAATATTTTGTTGAAAGCGAATTAACCGCTAAAGAAGAAAAACCAGTTGAGTTTAACCCTCGCCATATCATCGTGGCAATGGTTGCTATTGTTGCAGCACTCGGTCTGCAGTTAACCTACAACTCAATCATTCTTGGTGCATTAACAGGTTTCATTATCTTTACGCTAGGTGGCGTGATCAAGTTCCACGAAACACAAGATATGTTCACCCGCGGTGTCCATATGATGGCGATGATTGGTTTCATTATGATCGCAGCATCAGGTTTTGCTGAAGTAATGAAAGCAACCAGCGGGGTTGACTCATTAGTTAATTCGATTGGCGGTGTCATTGGTGATAATAAAGGTCTGGCTGCATTATTAATGCTAGTGACAGGTTTATTAGTAACGATGGGGATTGGTTCATCTTTCTCTACAATCCCAATTCTTGCAACTATCTATGTACCACTTGCTTTGCAGTTTGGCTTCTCACCACTTGCAACTGCATCACTTGTGGGTACAGCTGCAGCGTTAGGTGATGCCGGTTCACCTGCATCTGACTCAACGTTAGGTCCAACGTCAGGTCTAAATGTTGATGGTCAACACGATCATATTCGAGACTCGGTGATCCCAACGTTCATCCACTATAATATCCCGCTTATTATCTTTGGTTGGATAGCTGCAGTGACACTGTAACAAGCTAAAATACACGTATTAAAAAGGGAAGCAATTGCTTCCCTTTTTCGTATTCTGATTATGGTTACAAGCGATTAATAGCGCTTATAACACAACGAACACTTAATCACTATTAACAGTTATTCAGCTTTCGCTTTTGCAGCTGCTGCGGCGATTAGAGGCTGTAGTTCACCTTGTTGGAACATTTCCATGATGATATCACAACCGCCAACTAGCTCGCCGTCAACCCATAGTTGCGGGAATGTAGGCCAGTTTGCGTATTTAGGTAACTCAGCACGGATATCTGGGTTTTGTAGAATATCAACGTAAGCAAATTGCTCACCACAATTAATGACAGCTTGTGACGCTTGTGAAGAAAAACCACAGCTAGGTAGTTTTGGCGATCCTTTCATATATAGGATGATTGAGTTTTCAGCAAGTTGTTGTTTGATTTTATCTAAAGTTTCCATTGTGTCCTCACAAATCTTAGCGTTTACATCTATTGTAGTTATAATTATTTAAACTCTAACCATAGAATGCATTATATAAATACAAATTTAGTCCGTCATTTTATGCTAATTATAGCTCGGTTAACACCGTTATTTTGTAGGGTTATTTTGTTTTATATTTAGTCTAATTGTTAAAAAATCACTTCCCTAGTTACAATTTATTCATTGGACAGTACAATTCCGCGCAAATACTTGAATATATTCAACACTAGCGTTAATATTCATCCCATAATTAAATCAATAATGAGCAATGGATAGCTTTTAGCTATCAATAAATAAGGAAATACCTATGAGTATTACACTACCAGCTTTACCGTACGCACAAGATGCACTTGAACCACATATCTCTGCTGAGACTCTTTCTTTCCATTACGGCAAACACCACAATACTTACGTGGTTAAGCTTAACGGTCTAATCGAAGGTACACCTTTTGCTGAAAAAACGTTAGAAGAAATCGTTAAATCTTCTGCAGGTCCAATGTTCAATAACGCGGCACAAGTATGGAACCATACGTTCTACTGGAACAGCCTTACTCCAAATGCAAAAGGCCAACCAGAAGGCGCTTTAGCTGACGCTATCAACGCTAAATTCGGTTCTTTCGAAGCATTCCAAACTGCATTCAACGACAAAGCAGTAAACAACTTCGGTTCAAGCTGGACTTGGTTAGTTAAAAACACTGAAGGCGAATTAGAAATCGTTAACACTTCTAACGCTGGTACTCCGATCACTGAAGCTGGTGTTACACCACTCATCACAGTTGATCTGTGGGAACACGCTTACTACATTGATTACCGTAACCTACGTCCTAGCTACCTTAAAGGTTTCTGGGCACTCGCTAACTGGGATTTCGCTGCCGCTAACTTCGCAGCTTAATTAACCTGTTAGTTTTAGGTTAGCCTTGGGCTGATCTTAGGTTAGAAAAGAATAAAAAACCGATAGTGCAAGCTATCGGTTTTTTATTGAGCTAGTATTACTAATACTAAATTGTTATGCTCCATCTCATTAAATTAATGACAAGGATGTCATTAATTAACTTTCAAGACTGAGGTCGCTATGAATTTTAGTAGTACATTTAAAGCTATATTGACATTGTCTATCCCAACAACATTAATGTTTACAGTCCTGTACTTATCAATTAACTAAGCTAATCAACTAATTGTTAATAAATTGTTAGTTAATTAGTTGTCTACCAAGTAATGAATGGGATAGGGTCGTTCCATCTACATATTCTAATTCACCACCCACGGGTACACCATGCGCAATACGGCTGGCTTTCACGCCATATTCTTGTGCGATCTCAGCAATATAATACGCAGTAGCCTCACCTTCCACGGTTGGATTGGTCGCCAGAATAAGCTCTTCATAATCACCTGATGCTAATAATTCAGCCAGTTTATCTAAACCAATTTCATCTGGTCCAATACCATCTAATGGCGATAAGTGACCCATCAATACAAAATATTGACCACTAAATTGATTAGTTTGTTCAATTGCAGCTACATCCGCAGGTCCTTCAACCACACATAATATTCTATCTATTTGACGCTTAGGATTTACACAGATAGCGCAAATATCTAATTCAGTCAGGGTGTTACATTGTTGACAGTGACCAATCTTAGTCATCGCCTTTTCTAAAGAATGCGCTAGAGAAACAGCATCGTCACGCTTACGCTCTAATATGTGAAACGCAATGCGTTGTGCAGACTTAGGTCCTACACCCGGTAAAATCTGTAGATCATGAATCAATTGATCTAGCAAAGGACTGAACTTCATTTATAACTCCAAAAAGAAATCCAGAACAAGCTGGGTTTCACATCTATTTTGAGCGCAATATTACATTAAATCGGATGCTTTGACATTTGTTTTTGTCGCCAATTTAGACTACAGGAGTTATACCTTAATCCTGTGTAGGAAGCATTACTGATGATCGGTACTTTAAATCCACGATGAAATACCGTAAATTTTTGTAAAAAAAATACATCCCTTGATCTAGCATTAAGACGCGCGTTAGATTTTAGTGAATACTAATAGATAAAAACATCAATGATTTCATATTGATACACCTTGTCACCATTAGATGCTGGATAGGTCGGACATTTCTGAATATTCGACTAATTTACAGACATTTTCACCAATTATATTATGACAACAATGATAGAATTAACGAAAGAAAGTGCGCATACTTGCTGGGAATTTTTCCAAAAACATCGCTGGGTTTCAGCAGAGTTTACCTTATCGCCCATCCTCGACTCCTGGAAACGCTGCATCCGCCAGACTTCTCCTTATGAATGGCATAAACCCAACGTTGCTTCGGGTAGTACGCTAAGCTCATTCATTCAGCGTAGCGCTGAGATTATTGCTATCGCAGAAACCGTACTCGAAGATGTCTACCAAATGTTAGATCCTAGAACATGTGTGATGCTGGTCACTGATGCGACGGGCTGTACCCTATCAATTCTGGGCAATGACAAAATAATTACCGATTTTAATGATTTGGGATTTAAAAAAGGAGCCTTCTGGACCGAAGGACGAGTTGGTACAAACGCTGTCAGTCTTAGTCTGCACACGCATGAACCAGCAAGCATTTTTGCTGCCCAACATTTTAATCAGCATCTGCATAAATACTGCACTCATGCGGCACCGGTGTTTAATACCGAAGGACGACTCACGGCCTGTCTGTTACTCATTACTCATGTCGAAAATTATCAACAATCTGATGCAGCCCTGATCGCTTCCTGTGCGAAAGAAACCAGTACATTATTGCAGCTGGAGAGGAATGTATCCGACGCTAATACACTGTTAGGCCAGCGAAATGCGGTACTCGAGTGTATGGACGACGGCATAATAGCTTGGGATCAAGATCGACACATCACCCTGATAAACAACCAAGCAGCGAGCACGTTTAATCTCGATAAAGATCGTGTTATCGGCATTCAACTTGAAAAACTTATCTTGTTACCACCGATAATTAAATCAGGTATTCAAGCACGTCTAAAACTGTCCCACTTAGAAATCACCTTTGAATCTCAGGGTAAGTTTATCGAAGCGTTAGTCACGTTAAGGCCTCTGCACGATGGCAGTTTTTTACTTTTCTTGCATCCGTTGGAAACCATGCGACGCTTTGCACAGCGCCACATAGGTAGCAACGTCGAGCTGAGTTTTAATTCGTTGGTCACCAATTCCAAAAAAATGCAAAAAATTCAGACCATCGCTAAACGAGCCGCCAAAACCAATGAGCCGATCTTATTAAAAGGTGAAGACGGGGTGGGGAAAAACAAGATCGCGCAGGCTATACACCATCTGAGTGATAAAAATAAAGGTCCTTTTATCACGATCAACTGCAAAAGTATTACGCCTGAAAATATGCTCAAAGAACTACTAGGTACTGACGATGGTGAAGGTCAGGCATCAAAATTTGAACTGGCTAGCGGTGGGACTATCTATCTAGAACAAATTGAGTTTTTATGTACTGAAATGCAATCTGCACTACTGCAAATACTGAAAACAAATCTGCTCATGCGCACGAACAGTAACCGAATGATACCGGTGAATTTTCAGTTAATTTCCTGCACCAGTGCCGACTTAGAGCAGTATATAAATCAGGATTCATTCCGACGTCAGTTGTATTACGCGATCAGTGCAGTAGAACTCGATATACCACCTCTACGACAGCGTAAAGAAGATATCATTGAACTGATCCAGCGACAGTTAAGACGACTTGAGAAGCGCTACAATACCCGCTTATCTATTAACGATGACGCCCTTGACGTGCTTTATCGTTATTCTTGGCCTGGCAATATTTCAGAACTACAGAATAAGATAGAAAAAATCGTACTTAACCGTAATGACGATATGATCACTACCGACGATCTACCAAACCAGTTTTTATCCTGTCCTATCGAAAAAGATATGTACGGAACGCCTTATGTCCAGAGTCTTGAAGCAATGGAAAAAAAAGCAATCGAGAGAGCGTGTGAAGTGTTCGACGGTCGTATCCACGACATCGCCGCAGCACTGCAGATCAGTCGTACCACACTGTGGCGAAAACTTAAAAAATATAATATTAGCGTAAAGTAGACGCATAACTAATCGTTAAAAAAGGCATGAAATAAAATTTCATGCCTTTTAAACATTAACCTAATTCTATCTGATTAAGCAGGTTGAACCTGCAAATTCTCCCGTGATTCATGATAATTAATTTTTCTAACCTTGGCTTTCAACGCCGGAATCATACTTGCACTGGCACTTAGCTTAGTCACACCCAAGCGAAGTAACAGTTCGGTCATTTCACTATCTCCCGCCATTTCACCACACATACTAACCGGTATATTGGCTTTCTTACCAGCGTTGCAGGTCATTGTGATAGCATTAATCACTGCGGGTTGTTTATAGTCAACTAGCTCAGCTACCGCCGGATTACCTCGATCTGCCGCCATTACGTACTGGGTCAAATCATTGGTACCAATAGAGAAGAAATCGGCTTCCAGCGCTAATTCATCCGCATTAAATACCGCAGCTGGTACTTCAATCATAATGCCGATCGCCAACGGATATTCTTCTTCAGGCAAATCTAGCTCTTCCCGACAGACTAAAATGAGGGCTTTAACCGCCCTGAGTTCTGACGGTAGCGCGATCATCGGGATCATCAACTGAATATTCGTATACTCTGCAGCGGCTCTGAGCACGGCTTTCAGCTGGTCCTTAAACAGTTTATCATCAGCCAAACATAGCCGTACTCCACGCAGACCAAGGAAAGGATTATCTTCCTCGGTCATCGGATACGACTGCAGTGGTTTATCTCCACCGACATCCAGACTTCGAATAGTCAACGGAAAGCCCCTCAGAGCCGCGGCAATATCACGATACACGATATATTGCTCGTGCTCTGACGGCAGCTCAACATGAGACTGGAACATAAACTCAGTCCGCAGCAGGCCGACACCTTCAGCGCCCGCATCAAGCGCAGCAGAAACATCCTCTAATCCGCCAATATTTGCCATGATATTAAATTGATAACCATCCGCGGTGATCGCTGGCTCTTGCGCTGCTAACAATTGATTATTAGCCTGATCAAGCCAGCGTTGACGGTGTTCATCAAGTTCCTGTTGTTTATCTTCAGTCGGCGTCAACCATAATAAACCACTAAAACCATCAACCGTCACCACCTGACCAGGTTCAACAAGCTCCAGACAGTTTTCAACCCGGATTATGGCTGGAATGCCCATCGCTCTGGCAAGGATCGCACTGTGTGATGTTTTACCTCCGCCACTTAAACAGATCGCTAATACCTTTTCAGGATCTAGCTGGGCAGTATCCGATGGTAACAGATCCTTAGCCAACAACACGGATGGCTGAGTAAGTTCAATTCTACCGCCCTGACCGTTTCCACATAATTGCAGCATAACCTGCCGAGCAATATCCATTACATCAGCCTCACGCTCACGCATATAAGCACTTTCTAATGAACGGTATTGCTCAGCCATGGCCGTTGTCGTATCTAACCAGGCCTGCTCAGCAATCACATGTTGTTCTACTCGTAGTCTGACATCCATAAGCAACTCAGGATCAGCCAGCATCAGCATGTGAGCTTTAAATATCTCCGCATGTTCCTTACCTAAAGTTAGTTCAGTATCGCTGGCCTGCTGCTCGAGCTGCTCGGTCACGTTGTGGATCGCATTATCCAATCGGGCATTTTCGATCTTAATCGATTCAAAATTACGCACCGGGATCGCAGGCATCACGGCGTCAAAATGTACCACAGGCCCCGTCACAATACCGGCGCACACAGCCAGTCCGGTCAGCGCCCCTTCCACCTTTTCCTGAGATGACGTAATACTTTGACTTGATGTGTCATTAATGCGCGATATATCAGCCTCTATCGATTCACCGAAGTGGCTATTAGCCAGGCGGATAAATTCAGTAACCGCCAAATCAGCTTCGACACCAGTGGCATACAGACAGATCTCATCGCCACACTGTACATTAAGTTTTGCAATCGCATTCAGACTCTTCGCATTCCCTCGCTCACTCTGCCTTTCCAGTTCAATGGTCGCATCAATAGCAGCCATCGTCGTCACTATCAGTGCGGCCGGCCGAGCATGAATACCGTGCGGGTTTTGTACCACCCATGTCGTTGATAACGCTTCAGCATCATCCACGGCAGGTGCTGGCGTAGCAACGGACATCACAGGGTCAGGTTCATCCCCCAAATGGCTCTGTTTACCGGCCAGAGCCCCCATCGCTTCGGCTCTAACCATGTCAATCGGCAAATTAGCCGCGGCGGCAACGGCTGCCGCCATCGCGCCTTCCACAATCGGAGCAGAACAAAGCTGAACCGTTCCAGCTACTTCTGGTGGCAGCAGCTCAATAGCAACCTCAGTACTTAATAGCGCACTACCTAAATCCATTAACACAAGTACGCCACTTTCATCATGAACCTCTTCGATAGCAGACATCACTCGAATGCTATCGGTTCCGATAGGATACTGTTCATCATCAATACCGCCAGCAATAGCGATATTACATTTGCCCTGTGTCATCTGGGTTACCAGTTCAACAACGCCTTCGGCTAATCGTCGACTATGTGAGACAATTACGATACCAACCATTTTAATTACCCCGCAGAAACAATACGTTGCAAAGACTTAACCATCATCATACTTGATGTAGCGCCGGGATCCTGATGACCAATACTGCGCTTACCAAGGTAACTTGCGCGACCTTTCTTGGCCTGCATCTCAATCGTTGCAATCACGCCCTCGTCCGCGGCTTGAACCATCAATTCCAGCGCCTTTTCTAACGGTAATCCTTGCTCTATAGCAGCGTTACCGGCATCGACTACTGGCCACCAGACATCACACATGGTTTTATCACCAATGTTCGCTCTACCCCGGGAAACAACCCCTTCAACACCGGCAGTAAGCATGTTGACAAACTCTTCCAAGTTCAGCTTTTCTTTGCCGGTTACAACTCCCGCTGCGCGGATATAAAATGTGCCGTACAAAGGACCACTCGCACCACCAACACTCGACAACAATGTCATACCAGTGGTTTTCATAATGGTACTGATATCTTGCTTTTCGATACTCGGAATTTTTTCCGCGACTCGTTCAAAACCACGATTCATGTTCAGACCATGATCAGCATCCCCGATATCAGTATCAAGCTGAGTCAGAAAATCTCGCTGTTCAACAAAAATGTCGGCGCAATCTTTTAACCAAGCCAAGATGTGCTCTTTTTTTACATACATAGTCATCATCCTTAACAGCCCCAACGCAATGCAGGAGTATTCACTGGTGCATCCCAAAGTCTTAAGATTTCATCATCTGCTTTTAATAACGTAATTGAGAAACCTTCCATATTCAGTGAAGTGCAGTAATTGCCAATCAAATTACGCGCTATTTTATATCCAGCACTTTCACAATTTTGGTGTAGTCTGCGGTACGCGCCGTACAATTCAGAGCCAGGGGTTCCGCCTAAACCATTCACCAATACAATGTAGTCACTATCTGCTTTAAACTCTTCAGTGACCACTTCAACATCCTGCCACTCACCCAACTCACGGTTCCATTCACGTAATTCTCGAGTATACGGCGGACAATCAATTAGCTCTGCAAACATCTGATCAACCAAACTGTCTAGATCTTTATAAGTACGTCGTTCAATACCAGGTTCACCGTGAATGCCAACACCAAATTCAATTTCATCATCCGCTAAAACAAACGACGGTTTACCTGCGGCAGGGACTACACAAGCAGATAAAGCAACCCCGAATGAACGAGATATATTATTCACACGTCGCGCTAATTTTTCACATTGTTCAAGGCTATAGCCCTCTTCCGCTGCCGCACCAACAATCTTCTCGACCAACACAGTTGCAGCAACACCACGACGACCAGCTGTATATAGGCTATCTTTTACCGCAACATCATCATCAATCAATACTGAGCCGACTTTAATACCATCGGCATGTAACATCTCAACCGCAGTTTCAAAATTAAGCACATCGCCAGTATAATTTTTAATAATAAACAGAATACCGTTATCATTATTAATTTTATGACCACACTCATACATTTGATCTGGCGTTGGTGAACTAAAAATTTCGCCCGGGCACGCAGCTGTTAACATACCTTTGCCAATAAATCCTGCGTGTAATGGTTCATGTCCGTTACCACCACCTGATAATAAAGCTACTTTTCCTTGAGCATCATCTCGCCATATATAACGTGGGTCTAATGATAATTTTAATTCTGGGTGAGCAAGATTAAGGCCTTCAACCTGTTCTTTAACCACGTTTTCAATTTTGTTAATTAATTTTTTCATTGTATAGCTCCAATTGGTTACTTTTTAAATATTAACCCTAGTATCAACAAATAAACGTGGACTGCAAACCGCTATTTATTTGTTTCAAATTGAAACGGGAAACATAAAAAATGGATTCAAAATGAAACAAAACTTAATGTCAGATAACATAACGTGATTGATCTCAAAGTATTAATTCTCACATAGTAAAAAAAATGCTTATTTGTGCATGCCATCATGGATAAAATGTTAAAAACAAATGATTTAGTTACCTTTGTCAGCGTTTGATTTAAGTTGATTACAAGCTTGAAAGCAGCAGCATTGTTTACTTAAAGCTGAATCTAATCATTAAAATCAATGTGAAAATCAATGTATAAAGGAATTAATCATGGATAAAATTATTATATCTCCAAGTAAATATGTACAAGGCGAAAATATACTTGCAAGTATTGGTCAATATGTAAAACCCATCGGTGGTAATCCAATGGCAATTGCAGATGGTTTTGTGACCGACTTAGTCAGCGAAACTGTTAAAGAAAGCTTTTTGCAAGCAGATATGCCGTTGAACATGGAGTTATTTAATGGTGAATGTTCTCGACCTGAAATTGAACGATTACTCGCAATCACTAAAGAAGTTAAAGCAGATGTGATCATCGGTATCGGTGGTGGTAAAACATTAGATACAGCAAAATCAATTGGTTTTTATCTACACATTCCAGTGGTAGTAGTACCAACCATCGCGTCTACAGATGCACCAACAAGTGCGTTGGCTGTGATTTACACCCCTGAAGGTGAATTCAGCGAATACCTTATGATCCCGACCAACCCGAATATGGTCCTAATGGACACCAAGATCATTGCTGGCGCACCGGCGCGGTTATTAGTCTCTGGTATCGGTGATGCGTTATCGACTTATTTCGAAGCACGTGCTTGTGCAGTTTCTGGAGCCTCGACTATGGCAGGTGGCGCCCCGACCCTCGCCGCCCAAGCTCTGGCTAAACTTTGCTATGAAACCATACTTGAAAATGGTCTGAAAGCGAAAGTTGCAGTAGAAAATAACTTATCGTCTCCCGCCGTTGAGAATATCATCGAAGCGAATACTTATTTAAGTGGTATCGGTTTTGAAAGTAGTGGTCTTGCTGCCGCTCACGCGATTCACAATGGTCTGACTAAGTTAGAAGAATGTCACCACCTGTATCATGGTGAAAAAGTGGCATTCGGTACCCTAGTACAACTCGTACTGGAAAATGCAGCAATGGAAGAGATCGACACCGTCATTAACTTCTGTCGTGAACTAGGCTTGCCAACGAATTTACATGACATGGGGGTTAAGGAACTTAACCGCGAAAAACTGATGGAAGTTGCTGAAGCATCTTGTGCTGAAGGCGAAACAATCCATAACATGCCGTTTGAAGTAACGCCAACAGCAGTACTGTCTGCCATTCTGGTCGCACACAATCTGGGTTCGCGTAAATAACCTATAACCCGTTTTAAACTAAAAATGCCGCTATCATTAGCGGTTTTTTTTATGCCTAATACTTAGCAATTACATCAATATCGTATTTTGTGTTGTGCTCTCGCCTTTCAGCCGTTAAACTTCGGCCTCCCGAATTATTGGTTTCGCTAAAAATTAATCGCTTTTTTAGCCAGTGGGTATTCACTATATTGGGTTAAACCGTTTATATCTGGACATCACAGACTAATCTGCTACAGGTAACATTATGATTAACCACTTTAGTGTGCTTGGTATCAAGCCGAACGCAAATGAAGACGACATTAAGAAAGCCTACAAACGTCTATCGAATCGGTTTCACCCTGATAAATTACTCGGCGCATCAGACGATGAGAAAGTGCATGCTGAAGCTCAGCTGCAACGAGTAAGACACGCTTATGAAGTACTTTCAAATCCTAAGCTAAAACGTGATTTTGTAAAAAACTTCAGTAACGTTATTGTGACCGACCCTGCTGCCGCAATGCGCGAGCTGTGGGATCAATTTTATTCTATAAATTAATTTCTGAGCACTCATGACAAAAGCACTAGATCTATCACGTATTGATGAATTAAAAGAAAATGCATATAGCAATATCGAATCTTATAACGATCCCGATACGCCAGATGCACTTGCGAAATTTACGAGCCAAATTAAAGCTGTTTTATTAGCTGATCCAAAGTTACTTGAGTCTGTTCCTGAGTACTTACCTATTGCGCTTTATGATCAGGTTAAATTCCCAGCGGAAGCAAAAAACAAGTGGGCTCATTGGGTCAAAGAAGGTATTCAGCCTGAGTGGGATGAATTTAAAACCACTGTCGCATTTAATAAGACCGACTTACCACTTGTGTTAGCTGTAAAAAATTACTCTGAGACCTTATTAATAGAGAGCTGTATCGTCCTCTTCTTATTGGCGAATGACAACAAGTCAGCCGCGACAAATACAGGGCAAGATGATGACTACATCGAAGATCAAGAAGAAGAAGCTTATTACGACCCATTTGATGAGGAAGAGGAAGAGCAATAATGAATAGCTTAATTGAAACAGCCGTAATCGAAATCAAACAACTTGCCGATGTAGAACCGCAACAGGCCAGTAAGAAATTTGAGTTATTGGCTAGCACCATGACCGATGACGTTTTGATTGAAGTGATCGAGCAGATGGATATCGTAACCTTAACGCAGATTAACAGTCATCATGATATTTCTTGCCCTTCAATCATGTCTGAGCTGATGACCCCTGAGCAGATCCGCGATATTGTTTGTCAGCAACCGTTATATTGGGAAGAAAAGGTTAAGAACAACGCGGATGAATTAATTCAACATACGTTTGATTTTTTAACTTATCTTATCCGAATTCAATCTACTGAAGCGAAACAAACAGCGATTTTAGAGTGTATAGCTGAAGATCAAGCGGGTCTTTTTTACCTGTCGATCCCATTTATTGAATACCTATTAGCACCCGCGGTAGAAGCAGATCATCACAGCCACATTACTGATAACTATGATGATGAAGATGATGGCGAAACCGTTGGTTTTACTGACCGCAGTGAACAAGAAGAGGCGCACAGCTTGAGCCTTGATGATCCACGCAGCCTATTAGCCCTGATCCGTGAACTGGCCCCAGATGTTGAAAAATCAATTAAGAATTTACTGCGTAGCGAAAACTCAAGCTGGGTGGCTATCATCGACAGTTTCGTCAATGAATTAGTACTTCAAGCAAAAGAGAAAAACGAAGTAAATGATGAATACGCTGAAGTTGATGACATGTTTAGTTTTCTTGATTAAGGACTCCATTAATGCAAATTGTACTAAGAGACAGCAATCAAGGTCCTTTTTTAACTAAAGTATTAGATTATGCGCAATCAGAAGCGCTATTAGATGAAGCACAACTTGCCGAAATCAAAAGCAAGGCTGTATTGATGAGCCTTAAGCTGGCAGATAAATTTTATAATAAACATAAAATGCATCTGCTAGAAAATGCGGCTTTCGATGTGATCGGGGTAGTGAGCTTGGGATTGATGTCGCTCAGTAATCATGACCTAACTCAAGCACTTAAACTGATTGTAGCACCAAACGGCATTGTAAAATCGTTCCAGAAAGGTTGGAGCATGCTGAGTCGTGTAAGCAAGTATAAGCTAAACGGTAAATCAGTATATGGCGATATAGATCCTATGCTACTCGATAAAATATCAACACCGAGTGATGCTGATGAATGGCAAGGCTGGCAGAGCTATCAAGACGCGCTGTTAGACTTTAATCGTGAAGAGTCTATTGTCGGTTTGTTAAAGCAGTTTTACGCGCAAACAAGCTACGATCCTTTAGATTGTTTAAGCCTCGAAAGCGTGTTTGCAGAAATCGTACTGTACCGTCTATTTTTTGGTCCCGTTAAAGTAAGACCGGATCTTAAGCAACGCGTAGCTAAAATTGAACTTGAAGACGTCTGGTTCTCGATTGAGCATATAGACCAACAAATTAAGCTAACATTGTCCGAGTTGCCATCACAACTTGCCGAGATCATAAAGCTTGAACTGGGTAAATATTTTACCGCTGGTTTATTGCGCACATTAACGTTTGCTAAAAACTATCGTGAACTGCGCTTCCAAGATGCGAGTCCAGAGCGATTAGAACGATTTGAATATAAAGAAGGGCTAACAGGTTTGTTAGGTTGGCCAGTCTACATCGTAATGTGATATCTATAAAGATTCACAGGATTAACGAATGATAAAAAGCGGGAATATCCAATCGGGTATTCCCGCTTTTTTTATACCCACAGATAGCGTTTAGCATATCCTATGAATATCCTATTCACGTCATACATAATATATTGCAATATACAAAATGCAGTAGCTATGAGTTTAAAAAACGGAATTTAATCCAAAACAACAAGGTGACCAACTGTCTCATAAATGTGGCAGGTAGTATTTTTTTAACCATTTAGGGATATATTTATTTTATTTACTTTGTATTCTTTATATAATAAAAATCATTGGGCAACCGGTCCGGTGATTCAATCCAAAATGTAACATAATTGGATATTTTGACGCGTTTAAAAGGAATGATGTGCGCCATGAAATTAAAAATTAATACCATAAATAGCGATGATATAAGTTACACTTCAGATCAGGGAATGTTAGTAACAGATAAAGCTCATATATTAATACGACGAAATTTATTAAATTTATTCACTAAAGAAGATCGAGATAAAATACGCATTGCCGCAGGATATACAGAATCTCATGAATATAATCAAACGTTCTTATCTGTACTTTTTACACTGTTTATAACTTTTTTACTCCTAGCTATACCAATGTCACCAGCTCCAGTGACTATCTTCAATACAGTACAGCCAGCTGGAATTTTAATTTTTCCATTAACATTCATTATTATTGATTCGGTAAATGAGCTATTTGGATACAGATATGCTCGAAAACTATGTATCATCGCATCATCTATCATGCTTCTTGCAGCGTTGCTAACATATATAAGTTTGTCTGTTTTTGATATTTCAGGCGCATACCAAGAAGTGTTTGGAAAATTACCGCGCTTATACTTAATTAATGCATTATGTATTATTATTGCAGACCAATTAAATAATAAATTTTTTAGTTACTTTAAGGCTAAGCTGTCTTTTTCTGCACTCTACTTACGCTGTATATTATCAACAGCGATAGGTCAGATTGCATATACTATTCTCTGGATCACTATATTTTTTGGTACGAGTGTTAATGTTGCACTATTGTCTCGTATTTCAGATAACTACATGTTCAAAGTTGGCTATTCAATTGCCCTTATCCCAGTTACATATTTAATCGTTTTATTGTATAGACAATATAGACCTCTTGACCTTTAACATCGGCTAAAATAACTATTAAAACCTTGATGGACAGTTCTTTAACAAAGTAGTCCAACAAGGTTTTTAATCTAAATGGTAAATATAAAACAATAAAATATACTGATGAAATATTATTTCATTAGTTTAGGTGTCAACATGGAATATGAAACAGAATACTCAATCAATAATATTGTTCAGCAAGATGCAGCGAATTATCTAATTAATATGATAGCTCACCCTCAGCCAAAACGAATTCTAGATATCGGCTGTGGCAGTGGCAATGTGACTCATAAATTAAGTTTAAAATATCCTAACGCCATCATTGATGCGATCGATCCATCAGAAAAAATGATTCATATTGCAAATAATAATTACCCATCATCAAATTTCAATTTTATATGTAAAAAAATTGAGGATTTCACGTCCGAACATAACTATGATTTAATTTTTTCTAATTCATCTTTTCAGTGGTGGGAACGACATGATACTGCATTAAGCAGGATTGCTGATTTACTTGCTTCCAATGGCGTTGTCGCAATTCAAACACCTTATAGGGATTTATGGTGTGAAGAAATAATAATACTTGTAGATCAAGTTTTTGAGATGTACTTCCCCAATTTATATAAAAACTTCAACTTTCCTTGTTTACATTTGGAGACAGAAACACAATTTAAAGACTTACTACTTCACTCAGGGTTAACGCCAACCACAATTAAATCTCACAGTTTTACTTATAATGTGACGAGTGAAGAATTATTTAAAATATTTAAATCTGGTGCAGTCAAAGTCTACACATTAAATGATAACTTTAACATAGACGTCCCTACCGATTTTCAAACTGAATTTCTTAAAAAATTCAAATATTTAATTAGTAACAATAATGTTAGAACATTATCCTTGCACCGAATGCTACTCTTATGCAATTAATTTAGGATTATCTAGCAACATTAATAGTATTATTATGCATGGTTTTCAGTCTCCATAAATATAGTTTTATTTTAAATATATTTAAACTCTCTTTCATCATGTTTATTTAAACAAATAGAACACCAATAATAACTGTAAAGCACAAAATAACAAGCAATGAAAAAACATACTTGTACCCCATTTTGATAAGTCAGAATTAGATTTATTGCTTAGCTTACTTTTACCAACTAATATACGACGCAAGCCAAATATAAGAAAAATAAATAATACTTCAATATTACTCGATATTGCATAATCAATTTTGTTGAATCCAGCTATGATACGGATCCTTTCTAACTGAGAATTCTTGAAAATCAGCCTGAGAATAATAACAATAAATAGTATAGCCAATGTGGTAGCCATCATAATCTCAGTTCTTGTATTATCACAGCGTCCAATATGGCCGTTATAATACTTTCATCACTACATTTAAACACATGACCAAAAAAGTGTGCCGTTGGTATCAACTTAACTTCAACGCTGACTATAGATAGATCATTAATCATATTCATACCTGTATAATTAAGTTCTAAATTGCTAACGTAAATGTCATCAAAACAAAACAAAATACCTATTAAGTGTAAGAACCAAGCCTATAATGCAAACTTAACACAACAAAATAGCCAAGATCAAGTAAGATATTGAATTTGTTAGCTTAAAAAATATAACAATCGGACATAAAGGTCTAGCTAACATAAACGACTAAATATTTGCGACACGGATCTAAGATAGTAAATTTATTTGTATCATAAATAGGACAAAACTGATGAAGCATGATTTATTAACTATTGATAAAAGATAACCACTAAACAGCTTAGTTAGCTTAATAACCTATATTAAAGTCAATACTTGAGCGAATTGGACCTTTCATTCAGTTTGCTATTTATTGGTTCGTTACCACATAATGATAACGCCACAACCGATTTTTCAGGTTGAATTTGCTTTTAATGTTATCTTTATATAACTTTCAGTCTAAGTACTTATTTTCTGGTACTGTCAGGCTCTATTAATTAAACAATAAGAGTCTCAATAATAAACCCAATTTATTGGGTGTTATTACACTGTCTCTTTGGTAGTATTATAAATAGACTTTATTGTTTTTAAGGTATTGATATAAAATGAATTTATTTAGTGAAAGACTTAAGCAATCAATGGAAATACGTGGTATTACTGCGGCGATGATGTCTAGGGATCTTGATATATCTAGAGGGCGTATATCAAGTATGACAACAGGCCGCGTACAAGCACCACGTAAAGATCTACCTATCATAGCAAGGTATTTAGGTATATCCGAACTTTGGCTATTAAACGGAGAAGGCGAAATCGAAGGAGAGATAGTGTATTTACACGAACTTCAAGATGGAGAGTTAGTTAAAGGCAAAAGTTTCATTAAATTAAGACATGTAGTCATCAACAAAAACCATGTAATTGTTGATTCATCACGCATTGATGCATTTCCTGATGAATTATATTTCATATTGGCGATCAATAAAAAGAGTGATGGATTATATCTTTTATATAAAAACGAGAAGTACTTTTTATCACATAGGATGGATAATATAATAAATTCGGATTGGACAAGTCTGTCTGAAGAGAATATCGAAGATGTTAAAATTATTGGATATGTTGATGCATTTTTCAATAAAGAATTATATAAACAATAACACTTATTACGAGATAACTTGACCCCTGCTTAGCCCCAAAGGGAAAAGCCGAGGCCATAAAGGTTGAGCTGGGTCAGTACTTTACTTCAGGTCCACTGCGCACGTTAACGTTTGCTAAAAACTATCAAGATTCACAAATGATAAAAGCGGGGTATCCAATCGGGTATTTCCGCTTTTTTATACCCACGGATAACACCAAACTTAAATGTTCCAAATGCAATGCTTGATGAGGTGTATTATAACTCACCTCCCAATTCAATTACGGTATGTCGAATTAAAGAATCTTTTACTTCAAATTTCACCCTACCGGTAATGCCATTCACATCAATCGCAACCAACTCTACATCACCATTTAAATATTCAGGTAATTTTAATCGTAGAGATTTTGTTTGCGTGGATAACCATTGCCCGTTTAAATACCAACTCACCTCTCCTACAGCGCCACTAACATTCACCATTAGTTGAATAGGTTCTGGATCTAAACGATACAGTTGCTGCTGATCTTCAATACCCCCAATAATTAATGCATCAGCTTGCTTGGGGATAGCTAAACAACGGGGAGAATATTTGGGAATACGCGCACTACGTTTTTCGCGATAAGATAACCATGGTTCCATTTGGCGTGGCCACAGCGTCACTTTCTGACGAATACCCGATAACGCACCACATTCACTAGATAAACGTAATTTTGTAATCGCATCTAATATCACGGTTTGTTGCGCTTGATGAAAAGCTAACCCAGACTCTACTTGCAAGGTTCGTGGCGTCACCCCTTGTTTAGTTAATGCAAATAAGCGTCGATCACATTCTCCTTTCGCCAAAGTAACTGATCGCCCATCTGGCCAACAAATCTCTTTATCAATCACGCCCAAAGGACGTTCAGGCTGTAAATGCTGACCGTTTAACATGTCCAGTACAGTAAACAAAGCAGGGGCTGCAGTTTTAATACCTTGTGCGTCTTTGAGTGGTTCACCACTGGGCCTGCCGACCCAAACCCCAATCGTATACTCTGCAGTGCTGCCAATTGCCCAGGTATCCCGGCTTGCCCAACTCGTACCGGTTTTCCACGCTAATAATGGCCGTTTTTCGTTTGATAAGCCCCAGCGAAATTGCTTAGGAGCAGTCACGCCTGTTAACGTTTTCCAGGTTATCCAAGCTGACTCTTCACTTAATAATCGGCGCCCTTTAACCCTTGATTTCGTCGCTAAAGATTCGAAGACTAACGGGTTAACCCATCCACCATTAGCAAAGCTCGAATGTAAACCGACTAAACTTTCTAAAGAAATACCAGCCCCCCCTAAAATCACAGCGGCACTCGCTTTGTTTTTTGGAATAGTGAGCGGCTGTAAAACATGTGCAAGTTTGTTCACAAACAACTGCTCACCATAGGCTTCAATCAGTTGCACAAACGGAATGTTTAACGAACGCTGTAACGCATCGCTCGCCGTCACTGGTCCAGCAAATCCTTTGGTAAAATTACGGGGACGATAACGAGAACTTAATCGAGGCACATCCGCTAATAGCGATTGTGAATGAATTAAATTTTGATCAATTGCCAAGCCAAATAACAGCGGTTTTAGCGTCGAACCCGGAGAGCGAATTGCCTTTACCATATCCACATGCCCAGCTCGACTCGCATCTTGCATGCTCGCAGACCCAACATAACTAATGACATGTTGGTTATGATTATCAACCACCAGTACCGCCATTGAAACGCCATCCCCGATCAAGCTGGCATAACCTTGCACGTAAGCACTAATTCGCTGCTGTAATTCACGCTGGATATGGGTCTTTATTACTTTTTTTTCTGGATGCTTTTGATGCAATCGTCTAGCTAACAATGGTGCAACAAAAGGCTGCTGAGGTTTCCATACTGAGATAGGTTCTTGCATCACTTTAAGTGCTTTTTGTTCACTCCACAGCCCAAATTTAACCAAGCGTTTAATTACTTTATTACGGGCTTGAGTAGCACGTTGTGGATAACGGTCAGGACGATAACGCGATGGCGCTTGTGGTAATACCGTTAATAACGCAGCTTCTGCAGGGCGTAGTTGTGATGCGGGTTTGCGTAAATATTGGTAGCTAGCGGCTTGTACACCTTCGACAGTCCCGCCGAAGGGAGCATGGTTAATATATATCGTTAATATTTGCGCTTTACTGAGATGCCATTCTAATTGTAGCGCGCGTAATACCTGTTGTAATTTACCCAATAAACTACGCTGATGAGGGTGTAATAAACGCGCAACCTGCATTGTAATGGTTGAAGCGCCTGAAACAATACGTTGATGATAAACATATTGCCAAGTAGCCCGCACAAAACTAATCGGGTTAATACCAGGATGCAGATAAAAATAGCGGTCTTCATAAGTAATTAAGGCATCAAGATATTCTGGCGATACCTCGTCAAGGCTAACTTGATAACGCCAAACGCCTTTTTTGTCTGCAAACGCTCTCAGTGGATAACCTTCATCATCCAATACCACACTGGCAAACTCTTTCTGTTGGTCAGGTAATGCCAGTGGGTAAATAATGTTGAAAACCCATAAACTGGCCACAACAAACAGCACGCTAAGGAGTAGGTAAACACCGCGACGTTTGAATTTATTAGCCATGTGATTAAGGTTTTTCTTTCACATTAATTTGTTTAATACTGCCCCCGACACCACGCACAGACGGCTTGTACATGGACTCCACTTGCACGGCAGGGAACACATAACTTCCCGGATTTACCGCACGCGATAATACATAGAGAGTTTGTACACGTTGTTCCGGTAAATCAACCGCAGCGACATAACGGTCGTCTCTAAACTCTTCATGCGCTATATCTGCTGCAATTACGATTTTCTCACCGTCAATGGTAATTTCAGCAATTTTTAGACTATTTAATAAATTCTGGTTTTCTAATTCAACCCCCGCAGGCATTAAGCTCACCACTAATGCATCAGGTACGCGTACATCACTGCGTAATGTGATACGCGTTAATAATAAATCCCCTGAGTGCAATGTATTGCTATCCGCTAATTTGGTCGCTTCGTTATTGTTTACTAAAAAGTGTGCAGTTTCGACACGAATTCCTTTATAAACGTCATAATCAGCTTGTTTTTTCACCCCCATCCAATCAAACGAAACATAAAGTGGTAAGTCGCCTGTATTAGTAAACGTCGCCTGAAGTTCTTTAGTGATATCTATATCTTGGCGGTATACACCATTTTTGTGTAGCGTGGTTATTTGTTTATTAATGGTTAAATCACCCTGCCACGGTTGCTCGTTATATTGCTGTTGTATCGTCATCGCCAATAGCAAAATAGCGCTACGTTCTTGGGTGCTCAGCCATTGCTGTTGCTGTATTGCCGATACTAACTCAGGTAGCATAAGCAATGCATGTAGTTTTAATTCCTCATTCACTAAGTCACTAGTAACCAGCGCATCAATCACCATTGCTTGGTCACGTATTTCACTGCCGTAGTCCCCAAGATAAGAATTACTTCTTTTTTTCTTTAATGCTTGCAAGATCAATGTGCTGCCCTCCTTTTCACTGCCAGTCATTAGCATCGCTAAACCAAGGTGTACACCGGGTAATTTACCCTCGGCATTAAGGAGATCTTGTTCTGCAATATCTCGTAAAGGGCCGAGGGTGATCTTGGCTTGCTTGGCTAATACATAAGCAGCATAAGCGCGGTAAGCTACATCATAATGTTGTGGGTTGCTTGACCATATTTCAACTTGATGGCGCGCGCGCGAAGTTACATAACTTTCTAAACGTTTAGTCGCACTATTGAGCATCGCATCAGGCACTTCCATGCCTTTATCTTTGAGGTTATAAAGAAACTCAGTAGCATAAGCCGTTAACCAATGTTCCTCTTTCGAGGTTTTACTCCATAGACCAAAGCTGCCATCGGCGCGTTGCAATTCGCGATAACGCTCAATCGCACCTTGTGCTTTTTGATTAATATCATCAACACTTACGTCATTAATACTCGTCGCCTTACCATCTTGTGTTAACACTGCTGCAAATGGACGTGATTTACTGGTCGTTTGCTCTAAACAACCATAAGGGTACGCTGTTAAATAACGCCAATGTTCTGTGGCATTTAAGTTAGGGCTTAAACCAACAAACAGTTGTAACTGTTGCGTAGCATCTATAAATGGTGCTAACGCTTGGGCCGGTAAGTGCAGATTATCACCTGGCATCAACAGGGCTTTTTCACGATTAAATTCAGCGGCCTGTGTTGCGCGTACAGGTAATGACCATTGACGCTCAATAACCTCATCCGCCATCACAAATTTAGCTTGCAACTCTCCAACACCTACATCTTGTAGTGCTTGTAAAGTGAAGTGTAATGTCTGTTTTTGATTTGGCTCGAGAGTCAGCGATCTTTTGTTATTTTGGCTAGCGAGTTGACCCGCTACATTTAAAGAAAATTCACCTTGTAGTAACAGTGCGGTCACGTTACTGACATCCAACACTATTTCACTACGATCACCGGTTGCCATAAATTTAGGCAAAGCCACTTGTAATACTACCGGTGACGTGACTTTTACAGTTGTTTCAACTTTTGCAAACTGTGCGTTATCAAAAGCGACTACAGTTAAATTTAACTCGCCATCAAATACTGGTAATTGTAATGGTATTTCTGCCACCCCATCTTTTAACGATACAAGACCACTAAATAAACTCACTATTTTCGCTTCGTTTTTCGATTTTTCTCCCCCTCGGGTTAATGCCGCATCACCGCCCCAACGAAGACTTGCTTTATCGGCTAACAGTGGCGTCATCACTTGATCGTACATATCGGTGATAACACCTTGGTATTTGCGCTGACCGTAGAAAAAGCTATATGGGTCTGCTACTTTATATCCCGTCACGTTTAATACCCCTGAATCAACAGCAGCTAATGTTACTTTGGCGTGACCAGATACAGGATTACCAGTAGCATCGTTTGCTCGTACTTTAACAATAACTTGTTGATTAGGCGCCCAACGCTCTGGTACATCCAGTTTGAGATCAATATGACGTTCTGTACGGGTAAGGGGTAAATGAATAATACCAAAACTACGTTTTGACACAGACTCACTGTGTGTTTTAGAAGGGGCAATAACAAATGCGGTGATGTATGCATCATGACGCACCAAGCCTTTAGGCACGGTTAGTTTCACCTCAGATTCGCCATCGCCAACCTCAACCTGCTGCTGAAATAATACCGAGTCTGTTTCAATGGTGATTAATGCATTACCAGCATAAGGAGCGGCAATACGTAAAAGCAAGGTTTCACCGGGTAAATAACTCTCTTTATCTAACGCTAAATTAACCCGATCAGGTCGAATGGTTTTGCTGTTGTTTTGCCAATCATTATACCAAGCCTCACCCGCTCGAAAGTGATAAATGGTTTTACCACTTGTTTCAAGATCCGTTAGCTCTAGACGGTAACCCCCCCACTCAACACTTAGATCCAATGTTAATGGTTTTTTGTCGACAAAACTGAGGATCTGACTATCAACCACATACTCTTTTTCAATACGCTCATAGTGCCAGCCATTATTATTGTTGTAAGTCCAAAAATAACGTTTCTCTTCACGTATTAGTTCCGTTTTCACTTCACCTTGTGTAATCGGGCTGGCATTTTTATCTAGTTTCAATAAATTAAATTGAATCGAACTATTGCTCGTAGACTGAGCATTTTCAAACCCTGGTTTTACCGCTATAAAACTCTTTTTTGGCCAAAGTAGACTATCGTAAAAACGGTTTATGGCACGCCCACCACTTTCAAACAAGCTATAATGTAGGCGTACTTTCGTCGGTATATTCCAGTTTTCCCAAGGTTGTTTCACTATACTGCTATGTTTACCAGTGTCATCAAGCATGGTATCCGCTAATGCAAAATCGACTTTTTTGGCACCATTACTGTCGCCAATATAATAATCAGGCCACTGTTCAAAGGGCTGTGTCCACGCTGAAGTGTTGCCACGTGTTTCAAGGCGGTTACCAGCAGCGGGTGCCCCGTATAAATACTCACCTAATACCAGCACGTTTAGTCCTTGCTTAGGACTAAACTTTTGTAACTTATCTGCTTCACCTAAGGTTAAACGCAGACGTTCAGGTAAAAACTCTTCTACTTTAAAATGAAAACGAGCTTGATAATTGTTATCCGCTCTGGTTGTTACTTTTGCTTGCCAGTTACCTAAAGGGGTCGATTTTGGCAAATTGACACTGTATTGGTAATAACCATTTTTACTATCCGTTGCTTTCAGCCAGATAGATTTGTATTTACTCCCATCGGGTTTATACAACTCAACACTTACCTGCGAACCATCTACCTGCCCATCAGCATCTCGACGCAATATACTCAGCGTAAGTGTTTCACCGGGTCGGTAAATATCACGCTCAGAATAAACAAATAACTGATTATCCCTGAAGGGTAAGTCCCCGACATTAAAATCGGTTAGATCAAAGCGCGGATTTTTATAAGGTAGTACTGTGACCTCTTTGCCTTTACGAGCTACAATTAACGATAAGTTTTTGATATTTTTTACGTTGACGACGCCTTGCTGATTAGTTGTTTGAACAGCATAACGTTGCGATTTTCCATCCAGTAGAGCCACCTCGATCCCTTTCAGTGGTGCACCTGTTTTTATGTCTTGGGTAATAATATGCATTTCTTTAGGGAATTGGCGTATTTGTAAACCTATCGAAGAGACCGAGAACCATGTGGCGGCATCAAACTCAAACACTCCAGGTTTACCCAAAGTGGCAAAATAAACCCCGCTCTCATTTGCCCAATCTTTATCCGCAATGGAGAAAGAGGTCACCTGCCGCTGATTGGCTTTACCTGCTGTTTTAACACGCGCTGTATAGAGGTGCTCAACCATCTTAGCGCGATTATCGTTATGGTAATAATAAGCACCACTACTTGCGATTTGTTTATACTGTTGCAAGAAATTGGCTAACTCGTTCAATTTAACACGATAAATATTAAGATCAACTTCAGGCACATTCACCGAATATATGCCTAAATCATCGGTATGTCCCGGTACTAAAATTGCGCCCTGCTGTGATTTAAAACTAATCAAAGGCGCCATTGCGCGTGTATTAACGGTTTTCTGATAAACGTCTCTTAGTTGGCTGCCATGCTCGGCTTTTAAGCCTGCGATAACGTTGATTTGATATTTTGTTTCAGGATAAATCCCGTTATATTGCAATTGTCTGCCATCTGCGCTTAACACAGGGCTAACTAGCGGTGGTGTGATTTCAATATAATTAGAAAAATTTTGATTAGCTTCAATCGGAGCGTTAAACAAAAAAACAATCGCATTACTTTTTCCAACTTCTCGTTCAGACACATCTAATAATTTTAGTTGAACCGATGAATAATCAATTTCTTTAGCTGAAGTGGAAGTGTTCAACGTCGACTCAAGTGCAGCTGGAATATTATTTGAGTTACTTTCACTATTATTGTCACAACCGAATAACAGCCCTAAAAAGATCGTTATGATACAAAATCTATTAATTACTTTCATTGATAACCTTACTTTACAACGTTAGAAATAGCTCGTTCAGAAAGAGTACATTATCTGGTTCGTCGAACAACGAGGTTAAGTTTATAATAATAATCACAAATTAACATTAATTTTATCGACGTCTAAAACCTCAAATTCAGAACACATCAAATTAATGGTCGACGCTGAGTCTACCTGGTTAACGAAACAACTCGGTATGCCGATTGGGGAATACGCCGGAATTTTTATAGGGAGTGAATATCAGAACAGGGTGCGGATAGTAGCAGTAAACAAGTCACAAAACGGGGGGACAACTTAACCCCAGCTACACTATGAAAGTAAAACTGGCGCTAAGTAACAGATATTAAATATCGTTTAACTATTTTCTAATAAAAGAATTAGAACGGCATTTTCATACCTGGTGGTAATTTCATACCGCCAGTAGCGTCAGCCATTTTTGATTTGTTTTCTTCTTCAACACGGCGAGCAGCATCGTTGATTGCTGCAGCGATAAGATCTTCTAACATTTCTTTATCGTCTTCCATCAATTCTGGATCAATTTGCACACGACGTACGTTATGGCTACCAGTCATAGTGATTTTAACCATGCCTGCACCAGATTCGCCAACTACTTCCATGTTAGCTAGTTCTTCTTGTACTTTAGCCATTTTGTCTTGCATTTGTTGAGCCTGCTTCATTAGCTGACCCATTCCGCCTTTACCGAACATATTAAACTCTCTTTATATCTGACTGTTGCGAACAACAATAAATAAATACCGATTGCTTCGCATTGAATATCCATACTATATGGGTATCATTGAAAAAATTTCAAGGTTGCTAACTCGTTATGACAGCACAATTGAACTATCATCAATAACAGCGCCGAGACGGTTCATAAAGAACTGAATATACTTATCATCATACAAGTTTTTAGTCGCATTCGCTAAGCGTTGTTGATAAATTATTTCTTCAAGTTGCGCTGGCGTTGATTTATTTTGGTTTTCACCAAAGTTAATCACTAGCTCAACGGGCTCTGATAATACTTGCTGCAGCGCGTCACTTAACTGCTGACGCGACTTGTCATTGGCAAAATAGCGTTGGTCTGGATTCATGGTCAAAGTAATACGACCAGGTTCCTGCTCCATCACACTGTGCAGCGCCAATTGACGTACACGACCACCTAAACTCATCTGATTAATGTAACAACACCACGGATCATTCTCATCACGTAGCTTATTGTCTAACGGTGCAGTTGCCGTTGATTTACCTGACTTCTGCGCCTGAAAAGCCGGTGACAAATCATTAATATCAACCTTAACCTGACTAAAGCGGTCGATTTGACGAATCGCTGGCTCAGCAAAGCCTTGCGCGGGATAAGCACTAGGCTCTGGCATTTGGTTATGATAACCACCCTGCCCCTGATCTTGGTCTTGATAATTGCCTTGACCTTGAAAGTTGCCTTGGTCTTGGTACTGTCCTTGATCTTGGTGATTATTTTGATAACCGCCTTGGTCCTGATAGGAGTCAAGCGGTGGTAACTCTTGCCATGCCGGTGCAGACTGTTGCTGTGCTTGTTGCTGTGCTTGTTGCTGCATAGGTTGACTTGCAGGTGCGTTAAAACGACTCTGCATAGTGGGTGTATGCTGTATAACAGGTGCTACCGCTTTTTTCGGCGGTACATACGACGATGGAGCCTGTTCACTCTTCGCCGCTGTCGACTTTTTTGCAGTTGTACCTAAACGACTGCGTAAAAAATTACGGGTTTTACGTCCTTGGTCAACACTGTTTTCCGCTACCGGTGCTTGCGCAGGTACTTGACTCTGTTGTTGCGGCTGTTGCTGCGGCGCAGTGCTTACTTGTTCATGCTGAATTGGCGCAGCTTGTGTCAGTGCCGTATTCATCGGCACAGGCGCAGCATAATCCAGTGGCGCTACACTTGGTGACTCAATTTGCGGAGCAGCATAGTTTTGCGGCTCAACGCTCTGTGGGTCAGCGATTTGTTGTTCCACACTTTGCGGCTCAACATGCCCCATCGCTTGCGCTGCTTGTAATAGCTCGTTTTGCTCTAGGTTTAAATTCGTAACAGCTTCATCACGCGGCTCTGCAGCTGGTGCTACTGGTTGCGGCATTGATTCTGGTACAGGTTGCTGTACTTGCTGAGGTGCTTGCTGTTGTATCTGAGCCGGAACTGGAGCAGCAACTGGCGTTGTAGCTTGCACTGGAGCTTGAGAAACCACGGTTTGCTCAATCGGCGCTGCTATTATCGTTTCAGTCACAGCAGGCGCGATTGCGACAGGGGCTGGCGTTACATCTCTCTCTGGTGCTTGTAAACGCCCTTGTGGACGGAACGCTAACATACGTAATATAGTCATTTCTAACGCACTACGTGGATCAGGAGCTAATGGCAGTTCTTTACGACCTGTTAAGGTGATTTGATAATATAACTGTACATCTTCTGGCGACATATCATCGCACAAGGCTTTCACTTTATCGGCATGTTCAGTATCAACCACTGACGACGGCAAAATTTGCGCCATGGCAATGCGGTGTAACAAGCTTGCTAACTCCACGTGAAGTTGGTCAAAGTCAGGCCCTAACGAGCTGATTTCAGCAATTTTAGCCATACACTTGTTAGCATCGCCACTGACAATTAAGCGCAGTAACTGCAGCATATGGCTGTGATCTAACGTGCCCAGCATATCTAGCACTGTCTGGTATAAGACTTCACCAGAACCATGTGATAACGCTTGGTCGGTCAAACTCAACGCATCACGCATACTACCATCAGCCGCTTTAGCGATTGAATTTAATGCTGATAATTCATACTGGCAATGTTCCCGCGATAAAATATGCACTAACTGCTGAGAGATCTGCTCAGTCGTTAGGCATTTCAAATGAAACTGCAAACAACGCGATAAGATCGTAATCGGCAGTTTTTGTGGATCGGTTGTCGCTAGCAAGAACTTCACATATTCAGGGGGCTCTTCTAACGTTTTTAATAACGCATTGAAACTGTGCTTAGAAAGCATGTGTACTTCATCGATTAAGTACACCTTAAAACGGCCACGAGCAGGCTTATATTGCACATTATCAAGTAGCTCACGGGTATCTTCTACCTTGGTACGTGAAGCCGCATCAATTTCAAGCAGATCCACATAACAGCCTTGGTCAATCTCAACACAGGTTGAACATTCACCGCAAGGTGTACTGGTGATGCCTTTCTCACAGTTTAAGCTTTTGGCGAAAATACGGGCGATAGTCGTTTTACCAACACCACGCGTACCACTAAGTAAATAAGCATGGTGTAAGCGGTCTTGCTCTAGCGCATTAACTAAAGCGGTCAGCACATGTTGTTGACCAACAACTTGCTGAAAATTATGCGGGCGCCATTTACGCGCTAAAACTTGATAACTCATAACAGTTCAATGATTACTTAATATTGATAAGCACTAATATGCTCGGGACTGAAAATAGCGGGCAGTCGGCCACCAGCTAATCATATTTATTACGATGGTTAACATTGTAGCGGACTATTCGCCTTCAAAATCAACTAATTTGGTAATATTAACATTAAGATTATTTAATACAGCTTCACCACCCAAATCAGGTAATGAGATAACAAATGCAGCCTCTTCAACAATACCGCCAAGCTGACGAATTAAAGATACAGTCGCAGCAACAGTGCCACCCGTCGCTAATAAATCATCAACAATAAGTACTTTATCGCCAGCGTCTACAGCATCAACGTGGATCTGTAATATATCGGTACCGTATTCAAGTTGGTAGCTTTGCTCGATTGTTTTACGCGGTAATTTGTTTGGCTTACGCACTAAAATAAAGCCTAAACCTAGCGCTTTAGCAAGCGGCGCACCAAAAATGAAGCCACGCGCTTCAGTACCAGCAATCTTGGTAAAACCAGCATCTTTAAAACGCTCGGCAAGTAAGTCGATAGTTGCAGCGAATGCTGGACCATTTTCAACAAGACTTGTAACGTCGCGGAAGATGATACCTGCTTTCGGGTAATCTGGAATTGATTTAATACTGTTTTTAATAAACCCGAGTGTTTCTTGGTTCATGTTTCAACCTGTTAATTTGATGAGCTATATGTCATATAGCCAATTAAGTTGGGTATAAAACATGCGCTCAATATATAGAAATAAGTGATTACGATAAATTTTATGTAACTGCTTGTTGATATGCAAGCAAGTATTAAGATTAACGCCCTTTTGAAGAAATTATTATACGATATATTTGGCAATTGTGGTTAATTCTGTTTTAATCGCTCATTTTGCCAACGCAGGACAATAACATGCGCGTAGTTTTAGCCCCAATGGAGGGCGTTGTTGACAATTTGATGCGCGAGTTACTGACCGCACAAGGCGGTTACGATTTATGTGTAACCGAGTTTATTCGAGTTGTCGAACAGCTATTACCAGAGAAGATTTTTTACCGTTATTGTGCCGAATTAAACCATGGTTGCCGCACACAATCTGGTACGCCAGTACGCATTCAATTATTAGGGCAACATCCAGAATGGATGGCAGAAAATGCGGTTCGTGCCATTGACCTTGGTTCTCACGGTTTAGATATCAACTTTGGCTGCCCGGCGAAACAAGTTAATAAGTCATCTGGTGGCGCTGCATGTTTACGTGAACCAGAACTGGTGTATCAAATCGTTAAACAAGTACGTGATGCCGTACCCGCAGAGCATACCGTCAGCGCCAAGATCCGCTTAGGTTGGGAAGACAGTAATCAAAAGTTAGAAATTGCCGATGCGGTGCAACAAGCAGGTGCCAACGAACTAACGGTTCATGGTCGTACCAAAGCCGATGGTTATCGTGCAGCTGCAATTAACTGGCAAGCGATTGCCGAAATCAGGCAGCATGTTTCAATACCAGTGATTGCCAATGGTGAAATTTGGAGTCATGCCGATGCTCAACGTTGTTTAGAGGTGACTGGTTGTAATGATTTAATGGTCGGTCGCGGTGCATTAAACTTACCAAATTTAGGTGAAGTGGTTAAATACAACAAAGCACCAATGCCTTGGGCTGACGTGATTGTTTTATTGCGGAACTACTGCCAATTAGAGATCCGTGGAGATAAAGAAAAGTATCTACCCAACAGAATAAAACAGTGGTTTAGCTATCTACGTAAGCAGTATCCTGAAGCGGTCGACTTGTTTACCGAATTAAGAGCCTTACGTCAGTCAGAAGAAGTGATTAATACACTGAACAACTACCAAGTATGATCCTTTAAGGGATCTTGACTCTATTAAAGACCAGTGTTAATAATAGAGCTTAAACTCATATTTATGCATAATTCAAGGATGAATTACCGTTGCGTGTTACCATAAAAAAAGCCCTTATTAGCGGTATAATTCTGCTGCAATTTGTCACGCTCACCACATTATTGCTTTCAAGTTACATCTCAAATCAGCGTTCATTTAATGCTCATGCTCACAAGTTAATGATTGATTATGCTGATAATATTATTGCTAACTCGAAACGCTTTCTTGATACTGCAGAAGCGACAACATTATTAAGCAGTGAATTACTTCGTTCAGATGTGTTATCGATTAATCGCCCCGATGATCTCAGTTTATATTTTTTCCAGCAATTAAAACAATCACCACATATCTCAGGGATCTATTTTGCCAATACCAACGGTACCTTTGTCCATGTGCAACGCGAGCAAGGTTTCACAGAGCCATTATTTTCACGAAAATTAATTACCTTTGAGACTAATAGTGCACTAAATTCATCACATCTCTACACTCATGATAATAACTTTGCACAACTTTCCGTAAAAACAATAACCAACGAATCCTACGATCCACGCGACCGAATTTGGTTTAATAAAGCACTGGATAACGATGCGTTATCTTGGACCGACCCTTATGTGTTCTTTTCTTCACGTAAACCAGGGATCACCAGTTCAATGCCGGTTTATAACAAAAATAAGCAGTTAATCGGTGTCATTGGCGTCGATGTGTCATTGGCCACTATTTCATCATTTTTCGATAACCTTGACCTAGGCGAACACAGTACCGCCTTTGTCACCAATCGGCTCGGTGAAATAATCGCCTATCCCGACCAAAAGATCATTCAAGACACCGCTAATGAAAGTTTACGCTTTCCACGCATCAATGAAATTAACAATCCAATCGCCTTAACCGCATGGCAAGCGTTGCAAGAAAAAACCCAATTGTTTTCGACCGGAGGTACTGCAACAGCCGTGACATTTGACTTCGACAACAATACCTATCATGGTTTATTTAAAGAGTTTACCCATCATAAATGGCCGTGGATCATCGCGATTTACATGCCAGAAAAATTCTTTCTCAGTGACTTAATTGATAATCAAAAATTGAATATTTTATTTGGTCTCGTGATCAGTATTATTGCCTGTCTCACCTCATTCTTTTTTATTAATCACATTACCGACTCACTGCGAAAAATAAAAATAATTGCAGAGAATATCCGTTGCGGTCAATTTATTAAAACCAATATAGCTGAATCCACCTTTGTAGAACTGCAGCAAACGCAATACGCCTTCAACAATATGATCGATAGTTTGATAGCATCACGTAAAGAAAATGAACAGCTGCACTTAATGTTAGAAAAAACTAATGCCGAAACCATTACTCGACTTGGCCTAGCAGCCGAATATAAGAATGATTCATCGCCAAACCACATTCGACGGGTATCGCGTTATTGTGAGGTAATTGGTTTAAACATGGGCATGTCAAAAGACAAAGCCAAAGAGTTACGCGCTGCCGCAAAATTACACGATATAGGTAAGATAGGTATTCCTGAACAGATTTTATCAAAACCCGCCGCACTAACAACGCAAGAGTTGGTCATGATGAAAACAGCGCCAGTGATTGGCGCAAAGATTTTGCAAGATGCAGAATCAGCCACACTTAAACTCGCTCATGATATTGCGCTAACTTTACACGAACACTGGGATGGCAATGGTTACCCGAACCAATTACAATATCATGACATCCCATTATCAGCGCGTATTGTTGCCGTTGTTGATACCTTTGATACCATGATCCATCCTCGTTGTTACAAAAAAGCGATCCCAATTGAGATCGCCATTAATAAAATACGAGAATTATCCGGCAGCAAGTTTGACCCTAGCGTGATCGCCGCGTTTGACAGCTGTTTAATGGATATACTTAATATCTATAAACAGTTATCACCGAGTGTTGAAATTAATCAACTACCTCGGCGATGCCAATAGACAATATTCTGTCACGCATATTACGGCTTTATTCGACGATTAAAATATTGCCATCAACAGCAACTATTTTAACCCGTAGCCCAGTATCGAGGGCTTCAACCGTCGCAGAGTCACTTAAGCGCGCGTTCCAATTAATGCCTGAATGACGCACTTTACCACCATTAATAGTGACGGTCTCACTCACTGGCACCGTTTGTCCAATCATGTCACTACTGGTATCTGGTACGAATTTATCACCTTGAAAGTGCTTAAGCGGTTTCCATAAAAGCAGCGCACTAAGCCCTGTTAATAGCCCCACAGAGAGGACTTCGAGCTCCCAGCCAGCAATCACACCCAAGTTAACTAATAAGCCAGTCGCGAGGCAACCAAGACTAAAAAACAACAGCGGACCACTTAAACCAATCACACCCAGTTCAACGACTAACGCAATCGCCCCAATAACATAAAGTAATTGATCGTGATTATTTTGTAAGTAATCGATTAATGAATCCATTTCGTAAACTCCATTCAATGGTTACCCCAGCGTGTTATTCCGATAATTTTAATGCGCTAGATATAGCAATCGCTTGCGCGACCGTATTACCTATATTCTCGCTGGTTTTGCCGTCTGTTAATATGACAGAACCTTCGGCGGCAATGGCTTTGTGCGCCGCAATCGCATCTTGGGCAAGCGTTAAACGTACAGCTTGCTGCCCTTCACTGGTTATTGCTGCAGCACCAACCACACTTAACGCGGCAGAATCGGCATTCGCGACCAATCTAATTGCTTCTGCTTTACCTGTTGCGGTCAAAATTTGTGACTCTTTACTCGCTTCTGCTGCTAATACCAGTTCTGCTTTTGCGGCTTCAGCATCGAGAACCCGGGCTTGTTTCAAACCTTCAGCTTTGGTAATCGCCGCGGTTTTAACACCTTCTGCAGTCAGGATCACGGAACGTTTTTCACGCTCTGCCGTCATCTGCTTTTCCATGTCTTCTTTGATCGAGGTAGGAGGCGTGATGTCTTTAATCTCATAACGCGTAACCTGCACACCCCAAGGTTGGGTCGCATCTGTCATCGCGGCCAAAATACTCGCATTAATCTTATCGCGATTTTGAAAACATTGATCGAGTTCCATCGAGCCAATGGCATTACGCATTGTGGTTGTCGCTAACTGAATAACCGCTAATTTATAGTCGGTAATATTATTCGTTGCAGCAGACGCATCAATCACTTTCATAAACAAGATGCCATCAATTTCTAGTGAAATATTGTCTTTGGTGATAGCGAGTTGTGACGATATGTCTAATGATTGTTCTTTTAAGTTACGATCTGCAGCAACCTTTTGCACAAATGGAACGATAAAATTAAGACCCGCTTGTAATGTGCCGCTATAGCGCCCAAACGTATAAATAACATAACCTCTATTTTGCGGAACAAAGAGTATGCCTCTTTGAATTGTGTATATCACCACAACAGAGATCCAAAGCCAGGGTGTTAATAGTATGTCAATTGCAGTTTCCATAAATGTGTATCCTTAGTAGTTGATGTTGCTTGGCAACCATTAAATCATTATTGAGCGAAACGAATGCCAGTATTGTTTATTTAAACAATACCTTATTGTAACCCGCTCCAATAGTAAAAATGCTTATAAATGGCCACTAAAGTCTAATTTTATATCTATATTTAGATATTACATCCAAAATTAGCATCTAAAATAAGAGCAAGAACACTCGCATTCGTTAATTCCAGTCTTAACTGCTCCGATGTTTAGTAAAATAAGGCTGTTTTGAGCGTAAACGAACATTTATATATTGAGACCTGACGCTTCGGGCAGTAATATAAGCACCTATTTGAACGTATGTATTTACTGTGTAGGGAATGTGATGTCATTTATACGAGGCTGTTTAGCGTTTATCTTTTGGGTTATAAATTTATTATTTTGGGCGACCCCCATCATTATTTTAAGCCCAATCAAATTACTGCCAATTAAAGAACTACAGACTCTTTGTTCTTCATTGCTAGTTTACTTGGCAAGTAATTGGATCAAGGTTAACGGGGTGATAGAACGCCTAATTCATCCAGTAAAAATTCATCTGCACAATGCTGATGTCGAACTGTCTGAAAAAGAATGGTACATGGTCATTGCGAACCATCAATCTTGGGTTGATATCCTGATCTTGCAGCGTGTATTAAATAAAAAGATCCCCTTCTTAAAATTTTTCTTAAAGAAAGAACTTATCTTTGTCCCTTTCTTAGGCATGGCTTGGTGGGCGTTAGACTTCCCGTTTATGCGTCGTTATAGCACTGCTCAACTAAAGAAAAATCCGAAGTTACGCGGTAAAGATATCGAAATAACACGCAAAGCCTGCGCTAAGTTCAAATCAACCCCTGTCAGTGTGATGAATTTTGTTGAAGGTACACGCTTGACCACAGAAAAACATAACAAGCAAAAATCACCGTTCAAGCATCTGCTAAAACCAAAAGCAGGTGGATTAGCGTTTGCACTGTCTGCATTAGGCGATCACATACATAAAGTGGTTGATGTGGCAATTTATTACCCAGAACAAACACCCACATTCTGGCAATATATATGTGGTGAAGTAAAAGACGTACATGTACATATTAGCGTATCTGAAATTGATGCCAAGATGCGCGGCGATTACCAAAAAGACCGTGCATTCAAAATTGGCTTTCAGCAACACTTAAATGATATTTGGATAGAAAAAGACGCCATTCTAGAAACTATGGCACAAAGTCACACGTCAATCACAGACAAAAATAACACAGTAGAAACCAACACAACTAGTTCGACATAGGTCAAAAAAAACAGCTTCGTCAACGACATAACTAGCCGCCTTCTTTATTATTTTAAATAGATTAGGCGGCTTTTTATTACCCTCTCTTAATCTAAAGTCCACCGTGAACTTTATGAACAGAATAGCCTCAACGTCGTTAATTGCCATTATTTACAGTTTCCATCCCGTCACAACGTTGCCAATAACACTAGCGTAACATTGCACATTATTAACGTTAACCATTAAACCTATAGCGTTAACTATTCAACGATTTACTATTCAACAAGAAACACAAGGAATGGAAACCATGCTAAAGCAATTTAGAAAGCGTGTAGCCTCATCACTTATCGTGGCAAGTATTGCAACACTCTCATCAGCCGTTTGGGCCGCTGACTTAGATAAAATTCACTTTATTGTGCCTGGCGGTGCAGGTGGGGGCTGGGACATGACAGCTCGAGGGACTGGCGATGTGTTAATGAAAGCGGAACTCGTTGGAAAAGTCTCTTATCAAAACCTGTCTGGTGGCGGTGGTGGTAAAGCGATTGCCCACATGATCGAAACCGCGGCACGTCAACAAGACACCTTAATGGTTAACTCAACACCGATTGTGATCCGGTCATTGACCGGTATCTTTCCACAATCGTTTCGAGATCTAACCCCTGTTGCAACGACCATTGCCGACTATGGCGCAATTGTGGTCGCAGCTGATTCGAAATACCAAAACTGGCAACAAGTTGTTGCTGCTTTTAAAGAGGACCCACGTAAAGTAAAAATTGCGGGCGGTTCAGCGCGCGGTAGCATGGATCATCTTATTGTAGCAGCAGCCTTTAAAGGCGAAGGTTTTGATGCCCGTAAAGTGCGTTATATTGCTTATGACGCAGGCGGTAAAGCCATGGCAGCCGTGCTATCTGGCGAAACACCATTATTATCAACCGGTTTAGGCGAAGTACTGGAAATGTCGAGAAGTGGCCAAGTACGCATTCTGGCTATTACTGCACCAGAACGTTTAGCCGCAGCGCCAAATGTACCGACTCTTACCGAAATGGGTAACGATACGGTATTTGCTAACTGGCGTGGTTTCTTTGCTTCACCGGGTATCAGTGAAGAAAAGGTTGCTCAGTGGAACAAAGTCTTAAGAAAAATGTACAAAACCGACGAATGGGCAACAGTGCGCGATCGTAATGGCTGGATTGATAACTATAGAGCCGACAAAGACTTTTATGCATTCCTAGAACAACAAGAACAGCAAATGGGTGATTTGATGCGTGAATTAGGTTTCCTTAAATAAACTAATTCCCCCCCCCCATCATACAGCCACAGTAATCAATAACTTGTCACTGTGGCTTTCTTTTTTATTGGAGCATCTCATGCAATCCCCCCCTGTATCATTATTAAATCGAGACCGAGTAAGTGGATTAATATTCCTGCTTGCCTGCTTAATCTACGGTTATCAAACGACCCAAATTCAACTTTTCCCTGGTGACGAATATGAAGCATTCACCGCACGGACACTGCCTTATCTATTAACGTTCGCTGGCATCGTCATGTCACTGTTACTGATCGTTATGTCGCCATCACGTCCATGTGCAGATAATAGCTATGCAGAGCAAAGTTTAGACCAAGATTTAGATTGGCGTCTATTAGGTTCCTTTGTCATTTTAATGGTCGGTTACGGCATTGGTTTAACCTGGTTAGGGTTTGTATTGGCGACGAGTTTGTTCTTATTAATCGGATTTTGGCTACTTGGCGAACGCCGAAAAGCGGTGTTGCTTGGTGCTTCTTTCCCTTTTGTAACGCTTTTTTGGTTACTTCTTACCAAAGTTCTGGATATTTATCTTGAACCTGGTTACCTCTTTTTAAGCTTGTAGGAAGACAATTATGTTAGATGGAATTTTAGCAGGCTTATCCACAGCAATCATGCCAACCAACTTAATGATGGTTATGGTCGGTTGTTTTGTTGGTACTTTTATTGGTATGTTGCCCGGTCTTGGTCCTATTTCAGCAATTGCCTTGATGATCCCGATTACCTATGGTTTAGACCCATCGTCAGGTATGATCTTAATGGCCGGTGTTTACTACGGTGCAATTTTTGGTGGTTCAACCTCATCCATTCTCATCAACGCCCCCGGTTGTTCATCCACCGTCGTCACCGCATTTGATGGTTACCCGATGGCGAAAAAAGGCCAAGCAGGTAAAGCCTTAGCACTGGCTGCTTATGCCTCATTTACTGGCGGCACCTTATCGGCAATTATGCTATTAATCGCGGCCCCCGCCTTAGCAAAAGTATCATTAAGTTTTCAATCATCTGATTACTTTGCGTTAATGCTAGTCGGTCTATCAGCTGTTGCGGCATTTGCAGGTAAAGGGCAGGTTTTAAAAGCCTGGATGATGACGATTCTAGGCTTAATGCTATCAACAGTTGGTATCGATAAAGGCATTGGTGTTGAACGCTTTACCTTTGGTTTGACTGATTTAATGGATGGTTTTAGCTTCTTATTATTAGCCATGGCAACCTTTGCCCTTGGTGAAATATTATTCAGCATCTTAAAACCAGATCCAGATATATCATCAGAAGAAAACCGCGCCTTAACTGACATAGGCAGCATGAAAGTAACCAAAGAAGAATTAAAAGAAGTTGCCCCAGTGGCAATCCGCTCTTCGATTCTTGGGTTCTTTGTCGGGGTATTACCGGGTGCTGGCGCGACAATTGCCGCGTTCTTGAGTTATGGTTTAGAGCGTAATCTCGCGCCAAAAGATAAACGCGATGAATTTGGTAAAGGCAGCATCCGAGGTTTAGTGGCGCCAGAAGCCGCTAACAATGCCGCATCAAGTGGGTCATTTGTACCGCTATTAACCTTAGGTATTCCAGGCTCAGGCACAACTGCCATTATGTTGGGTGCATTGATCTCTTATGGTGTTCAGCCAGGTCCTCGTTTGTTTATCGATAACCCTGAAATATTCTGGTCGGTGATCATCTCGATGTACTTCGGTAACGTTGTTTTGATGGTCTTGAATCTACCGCTGATCCCGTATATTTCAAAACTACTAGCCGTGCCTAGAACCGTATTATTGCCGATGATCATTTTCTTCTCAATCACCGGAGTGTATCTGGTTTCCTTTAATACTGTTGATGTATTTATTATGATCATAGTCGCAGTGATAGCGATATTTTTAAGGTTGGCGACTTTCCCATTAGCCCCATTATTACTCGGTTTTATTCTCGGTGGATTAATGGAAGAAAACCTACGCCGTTCATTAATGCTTAGTGATGGTGAGTTGAGCTTCTTATGGGAACGCCCTATCACCTTAACGTTCACTGTAATATCAGCGTTGGTACTTGTAACGCCAATACTATTAACCGCGTTGAATCGCCACCGGGTTAAACAAGCGTTATTAGCTGAAGGGAGCAATTAACACACAGCTGTATGTCTATACGGTATAAAACTAAAAACAGCGCATTATGCGCTGTTTTTTACTCACTGAATGACGAGTAATATGTGTAACCACTATCGAGACTGTTTTTTGTAGGTTCTTTCTGGGCGCCCTACCGTACCATAATTCAAATCAGCCACTAATTCACCAGAACTAATAAGATGCTCTAAATAGCGCCTTGCCGTCGTACGGCTTGCACCAATTAATCCCCCCGCATTATCAGCAGTGATATCTGCATGTTCGATAAATAACTCACGCACTTTATCCAAAGTCACACTATCAATACCTTTGGGTAATCGTAATGCCCTTGAACTGTTATTTACACTGACAGAGATCATAGAATCAACAACGTGCTGATCTAAATCATCTAAAATACCAAATTTATTTTTCTGCTTTAAGTACTTATATAATGACTCTTCTAAACGTGAAAAAATCACTGGTTTCAATATATAATCAACCACGCCACCACGCATAGCCGCTTGTAACGTTTCTGCGTCACGGTCAGCTGTAATTAGAATAACATCACATGCGTGTTGCTGTTGGCGCAAGTCACGAAGAATATCCAAGCCATTGCCATCCGGTAAATACACATCTAATAAGATTAAATCGGGTGTTAACACCTCAAGTAACGTTTCAGCTTCAGCTTTCGTGGTTGCGATACCAATGACACTTAAGCTCTCTATTTTTGTTAAATTACGACGGTGGATCTCAGCGATACCCACATCATCCTCAATGATTAATACTTTAATCGCATTAGTTGATGTCATTCGTAATATCCTTATCAGTATGCTGTTTTGGTAAAAACACCGTCATTCTTGTTCCTTTATTATCTATACTTTCCATCATTAACTGCCCATGATATTGGCTAATGATTTTATCAACAAGGTGCAAACCCACGCCTCGGTTACTTTCCGATTTACTTGATACCCCTTGTTTAATCAGTTCTTTGTGGGCAATACCTTCTGGTAAACCACAACCGTTATCTTCCACTTCAATTATTATGTCATGACCAAAATCGGAAATACTCACCGATACTTTTTTAGATGATGTTGTTGTATTAGAAACGATACAGGCATCAAAGCCATTATCAATAAAGTTACCTAATATAGTCACCAGGTCTTCGGCACGAATATGCTCAGGTAAGGTTAATAACTGTGAACCTTCATCAATGTCTAACAATAACCCTAACTCTCTGGCTCTTTCACTTTTACCCAGTAATACACCGGCAATCATAGGTTCGTGAATGGCTTCACGTAAGAATTGAATTAAGTGTTGATAACGTGCAGTTTCTTGTCCAATCAAGCTTAATACTTCATCATTTTTACCCAAATGAATAAGGCCGCTGATGGTATTTAATTTATTGCTATGTTCATGCGTTTGTGAACGTAACAAATCAGAATATTCACGCACCTGTGACAGTTGTTTAGTGAGTTCTGTAATTTCATCTTTAAGACGGAAACTTGATACGGCACCAACCACCCGGTCATCAACAACAAGCACCAACCTATTCGCCACAATCGCTTGGCCTTTAATCATCATCTCGACATTGTATTCGCTGACTTTGCTGGTCAAAATTTCGGTTAGATTGTTATCAGGTAATACTTCATCCATTTTGCGGTGCAATACATCCTTGGCCTTCACTTTAAAAATATCGCATGCACTGCGGTTGATTGAACGTAAGTAACCATTCGCATCAATACTCACAACACCTTCTTTGATAGTACTAAGCGTTACTTCTAGCTCCATATATAAGCGGCCGAACTCTTCGGGCTCAAAGCCAAATATCGCATTCTGAAATTTCTTTGCCGTAAAATTAGAGATTAATGCATTAGTAAACACAACCAGCACGACCATAAAAAGAAGGAATACGAGAAAGTGTTCGGCTTTATTTTCGATACTTGTGACTAAATAGCCAACAGAGACCACACCTATAATTTCGCCATTGTAAGCAAATATGGGGGCTTTACCGCGTACCGACTTACCTAATGAGCCTTCGGCCAGCGAAATATAAGATAAGCCTTGTTTTAGGGCTTTATCATTATCTTCCCCCTGCATTTTATGACCAAGGCGATTAGCGATAGGATGGGCATAACGTAAACTGTTTTTATCACCAATCACAATAAACGTAGCATTAATAGATGAGCGTAATAATTCGACTTTTTCTCTGATTAGCTCTGGATTTTTCGCCTCAATAGCCTCAACAACAGAAGGAGATGCGGCTAAAAACTTAGCAATACCGAGTGCTTTTTCTCCACTTTCCTGCTCTTCCCAATGCTTTAAATAAGCAAAGCCCGCAATCGATAAGATCAATAATTTAACAACACCAGACAAGGTCATGATCAGCAATAATCGGTGCCTAAAACTCAACTTCTGCCAATTAAACAAGGCGTTATTTTTCGTTAATGCAATCATGCAAGAAAAGCCGACGGTAAAAAGAATACAATTATAACATTAATCCGTATTTATAACTCGGAATTGGAATAAACCACTCGTTCACACAAATACAATTAACATTACGGTAACCTTTATTTTATTTCAACTACGTATAAAAGACTAATACCTAATGAAAAAAATACTAATTAAACCAAGATTAATTACACTAACTTAACGTTTTAGCCACAATTTATAATCAATTTGAGGTATCATGGTGATACAAACAAGAGTGCATAAAAATGCCTATTAAATACTAAAGTTAAGGATAAAGAAGTAATGAACAAAAGAAACGCTCAAGTCATAAATGAAGAAGTCTCATTTGATGTACAAGATGAATTAGTTTCTACCACTGATACCCGAGGTGTCATTACTTATGCCAATCCCACCTTCTGCCATATTGCGGGTTTTGAACTCGATGAATTAGTCGGTAAAAACCACAATGTCGTACGTCATCCTGATATGCCCGCCGCTGCATTTAAAGATCTTTGGGGAAATTTACAAGCGGGAAAACCGTGGCGTGGCGCAGTGAAAAACCGCTGTAAAGATGGTCGCTATTATTGGGTTGATGCCTTTGTCACACCCATTCACGAACAAGGTAAATTAGTGGGTTATCAGTCTGTACGTAGAAAATTAGCGCACAAAGATAAGCTTACCGCTGAACAGGCTTACAACAAAATTAATAACGGAAAAAGTTTATTTCAGTGGTATCAGCGTCCGCTCTTAAAACCCTTGTCTTTCTTTATGATCAGCGCATTGATCGTGTTCACTAGTCAAGATATGCCTTACCTCAGTGTATTATTACCATTGCTGCCTTTTATTATTTTCCATAATGAATTGGTTACAGTACCTCGCTATTTTTCTACCTTAAAGCAAAATTATGACAGTGTTTCTCGTTATGTATTCTCTGGATTAAAGCCACAAGGTATTGTCGATTTCCAATTGAAAATGGAAGAAGGTAAGATCCAAACTATTTTAGGTCGTGTTGTTGATAGCAGTCGCTCACTTGAAACGGGGGCTGATAACCTCACCGCTGCTGCCCACAGAGCGAAAGAAGGCGTTGAACAAGAAACGCTTGAGTTACATCAGGTCGCAACAGCTGTCACTGAAATGTCCTCTACGATTGCAGAAGTATCTCAAAATACCTTATTAACATCGCAAAAAGTGCAAATTGCTCATGATGATTGTGAAAGTGCAACGCAAGCGATGTCAAATACGATGACCCAAATCGGTAAACTCGCCATTGATGTCGCAGAGTCTGCGACATCAGCCAGTATGCTCTCAGAAGAAGCCAAAAAAATTAGCACTATCATGTTAGAAATTCAAGGTATTGCCGACCAAACAAATCTGCTTGCATTAAATGCAGCAATTGAGGCTGCACGCGCTGGTGAACATGGCCGTGGTTTCTCTGTTGTTGCCGATGAAGTCAGAGCATTATCAACACGCAGCCATAATGCCACTGAGCAGATCCAAACCTCAATTAACGAAATTCAACAAACGCTTGAACAGTGGTCAATAACGATGCAGCAAGGTAAAGAGTCTGCCGAGTTGTGTGTCAATGAATCTAAACGTACACAGGCAATGATGCAGAATGTCTACGGCGCTATCTCGGATATTTCGGACTTAGCAATACAAATATCCACAGCCTCAGAAGAACAAAATATGGTGTCACAAGAAATCAGTCGCAATATCGTCAATATCAGTGATGCTTCACAACACAACCTACAACAAACAGAGTTAGTTGAGCGTGAAGCAACCGATATTAACAATAACTCTAAATCACTGGCGGCGTTGGGATTAACCTTTTAAGCTGATTAAGGTCTATCTCGATGGCTTTTACCGTATAGATTTGAAAAAGGCTGTGCGGTAAAGCCGTGAGCAAAAATGCTCATAAGGATAGTAAGCGTCACAACAGCGTAAACAATATCAAAACCGCCAATATCACCGACGTTATGCACCACAATCAACACATATAAAATAGACGCGATGCCTCGCGGTCCAAACCAAGCAATAAATACACGGCTTGCAAAGTCCAAGTTGGTACCAATTAATGACACCATCACCGGCAACATACGTAACACCGTCAGGCTCAATAACGCATAGATAACCACATTTACGCTAATATCATGTAATGTTAATGGTACAAACGCTAATCCAAACAAAAAGAAGCTAATAAGTATAAATAACTCCCCTTCGCTTTCAGCAAACTCTTCAATATGTATTCGCGCTTGTTTACTGGTATTGCCAATATATAAACCGGCAAAAAAAGCAGCAATAAAACCATTACCTAATAATGCTTCGGCAAGATAAAACCCGAGAATTGCAAGGGCTATGGGGATCAGGTTTTGATAGCTTTCTTTAATCCAGTTAAATTCGATTGCTTTATTCAATAATTTAGCACCCAGATAACCCACGACACCGCCGACCAACATGCCAAAGACGATTTGTTCAGCTACATACCAAATCCAGCTATAGTCATTAGCTTTGGTTAACCCACTGGTTATCAATACCACCACGGTTAAAACGATGGGAAAAACAATGCCATCATTCAGGCCACTTTCAACGTTGATACTAGAACGAATAACTTTAGGCACTTTCGGATCGGTCACGACAGCTTTACCCAGCGCAGCATCTGTGGGGGTAAGCAGCAACGCCAGCAAGATCATGTACGTAATAGGTTGCTCTGGAAACAGCCATACAGCAACAGCAGTACCAGCGATAATAGTCAAAGGAAGGCCGATAAATAGCAATCGAGCAGGTATTTGCCATGAACGTCGCAATAATTTTAGGTCTAATAATGCCGCATCGCTAAACAACACCAGTACTAACGCTATTTCCACCAACACAGTGACAAATTCGGCATCCACTTCAACAGCAGTAATGCCGAATCCAAACGGCGAGAAAATCAGCCCCAATACGGTAAACACCATCGGACCAGATATATCAAATTGAGCGAGTTTTTTGGAGATAAAACCATAGAACAATACAATTAAAGCAATAATCAAAATAACGACATGTTCGTCCATGACTAAATCTCCGACCTAAAGTGAATTGATTTCTTTGACCATCGCGACCACTTGCTGATGGGTCTTGGCATTTATCTTTGCAGAGCAGCAATAATTTTCAATCACCGCATGTTTACGCACTAATTCGACAAACTCAGCTACCAATATTCGCGAGTCTAAAGAAACAAACATGTCTGTATCCAAGGGAGATGAGGCGGCAGGGAGTGCAAATAAAGCACCACTAGCATCGATTAATCGATCTTCTGATTCATAGTGAGGCAGACATAAATCAGGATCATTTTGCCACTCAGCTAACGACGCAATATAGATTAATTCATCTTCACCATGGTATTTGATCACTGCAGGCCACTTTACCATTTGAGTACTCCTATAATTTACTATGAGCTCACTGTAGCAGCTTGTTATTAATGTTTCAGTTATAAAATTCAAATGCTTAAGCTTAGCATTCACGCTAACAAAGCGAATGTTACCGTTAATCATACTTATGTGCATTAAACTGAGTATAATGACCTATCATTTACTTGTATATTATACAAATGTGGAAACAACCCAGTTACGAGCAAAGAATAATTTTCGCACCACCATCGATGCTATTTTAGATAATATCCATGAGCATGGTTATGCGGTCATCGAAGATGCATTCCCAGAAGGTATTATTGAAGAATTGCTTAACGATTGCCTTGAAAACCAACCAGAATTTAAACCTGCTGGTATTGGTCGTCAGCAAGACTCGCAATTAAATGCACAGATTCGTAAAGATAAGACCCTGTGGTTAACGGGTAACAGTCCTGCCCAAACTGGTTTTATGGCGCTAATGGGCGACCTTAGGCTGGAAGTAAATCGCAACTTTTTCTTAGGCTTATTTGATTATGAATGTCATTACGCGAAATACGAAATTGGTGATTTTTACCTAAAACACCTCGATGCGTTTAAAGGTAAATCAAACCGTGTATTTACCACGGTCTGCTACTTAAATACTCCCGATGCCGGAGGGGAGTTGCTTGTCTATGCCCAAGATTCAGATGATGTGATCGCACGCGTTGCACCCAAAGCAGGTACCTTGGTGGTATTTGAAAGTGAACGCTTCCCGCATGAAGTACTTGCCGCTGAATCAGCACGCTATTCAATCGCAGGCTGGTTTAGAATGAATAATTCGATGGTAGGCACTGTCGATCCAGCATCATAAATTCGAAACTGCATCAAACACCATTGGCTTTACAATAACTCTAACTCGATTCTGCCCCTTTTCGTGTTAGATTATCTACTCATTCATATTTTGTTAATGCCAGTTCGCCATATATTTTTTGATGGGAAACTACGTATTTTAATACCCTGTGCGCAATATTAGTCAGAGTCAAACAACCGAGTTTACTCGGAATCAATAACGCTGATCCTTTTGATTGATATCTGTGGCATCACAGTACCGACCAAACAAAGGTAAAATGACGATTTATTCAAAGACAGCGGCTAACTCAGTAGCTGTCTTGATATATTTAACCTCAGATATTTTGCCTTCATTTACCGTATAAACCGTAATATGATCTTCTTTTTTTGAGAACTTGTCTTTGTTACTATCATCTAATAATAAAATTGAAAATGGATATTTTCTCATTTTAGGCAAAGCAAAGAATTTGCTAATTAAACTTGGCATCCCTGATATGTCAGCCACATAATAAGTTTGGTGAGCCGCTAAAAAACCTTTGTCCTGAGCTAATAAGAAATCACGAATGATGCTGCTGGCATCTTTATCACCTGCGACAATGATATTTTTTGTATCCGCTTTGATAGTATGCACTTGGTCAAATTGATCGGTAATTTCAAAACGAGGTATCGCGTCTCCGATATTAAATGCGTGGGCGAAATTTGCCGCCAATAGTAGTAATAATACGAACAACTTATTCATTATTTTTTCCTAAATTTTTAAAAGATTGATACAACCACTAATATACCAAATTATACTATCAAATAGTAAACCACTATCAAGTTAGTCTTTAAGACAAAGGGCCGATTTCGAATCCGGCTGAGCTAGTAATGGACCATTGCTTGTTGCGACTCCATAGCAACGGCTTTAACGGACGGGTTGCGCAACGATATTAAGCTGTTGAGTTATAGAGGGAGGATAATGCATAGAACTGCAGGTCTAAGTATTAGAAAATGTACGATGAATCAAATTTATTTCACAATACATTCAAGGTCGAGCTAAGGCGCTATTGCGCGTTAGTGAGAGCTGATTGGAGCAGCCGCCCGCATCGCTAGGTTTTACCCGAACCACTCTCGCCTACCAGACCGATAATCTGGCCTTCAGGTAGATCGAGGGTGATACTGTTCACCGCCTTAAACAACTTAGTTGCGACAGGCTTCCCGTGGCCAGACAAGCCAAGCAATTCACACACAGTGCCGCACAGCTCAAGCTGACGGGGTTTGGCTTCGGCATCATGGGAGAAGCATTCGCCTATCACATAAAGCGGAACTTCACGTTCCTCTTTTAGTGTTCCTCCGTGGCTTTTATCCACATTCATACCATGGTCAGCGGTCACTATGATTTGGTAATCGGCGTTCATCCACTGCAATATATATTCAGACAAATGAACATCCGACTGACGAGCCGTATTGCGATAGTCCGCACTATCCAACCCAGACTTGTGACCGGCATCATCGATATTCATCGGATGTACCAACAGAAAATCGGGATCATGATTCCGGCGTAACCATTCCGCATCCAGATAGAGGTGACTGTCAGGATAACTGTCCTGATGATAAAAGATACCGTTCTGGATCAGCTGTTCCGGATCGTTACTAAAACGATCACGCACCGCATCATAGGGGCTACGGTTATACAATTCGCTGATCCAGTGAAACGCCGCAGCGGCGGTACTGAGCCCTGCCTGATGGGCCAGACTGAATACACTCTGCTGATTAGAATTACGGATAATCTGGTTGTGAACGATACCGCTATTAGCCGGAGCAACGCCGGTAAGAATGGCTTCATACATTGGTCGGGACATCGACGGCAGCTCAGACTGCACTTTATACAGCGTTGCTTTACCTTGCTCGGTTAACCCCTGAAGAAAACCCATACACTGCTGCGCGGTCTCGTACGCTAAACCATCCAGCACTACCAGTATTACTTTATTTGACATGCCTTCTATCCAACACATAAATTGAAATCATGGGACAGAAGATTACTGGTAACATATGAATCTAAGATGACAGATATAAGATATTTTCATGTCAGACTGATAGAATCCGTTGTTAATAAAAGTGTTAGTTATAGTGCGTCAAGGAGTTAAAATCGGAGATGATGAATAATTTTTCGGACTTGGCAGTGGTTCAATCCAAACCATTAGCCAACGATAAAGTAAACGTCTATGCGTTGCATTTTTATCAAGCTGCGGTGCCGATTGGCATAACGATGGCAATCGAGGCGATCACCAAGAGACTAGGACTATTAACAGTTAACAGTTAATAGTCCTAGTTAATAGCAACTAGCTAAGATTGGGTTTTTTGGCGTAATTCAGTCACCACTTCGCCACCGATACCCCAGTTATCGGTATTCACTTCATCAATCACTACGACGGTTGTTTTCGGATTTTTCCCCAATACATCCACCAACAATTGTGTCGCACCTGCGATTAACTGGGCTTTTTGCTCTTTCGTTACTTGCTCATCGGTGATTTTAATATTGATATACGGCATAACGTTAGCTCACTTTGTAACATGTTGATAATTAGATAACTTAGTCAGGCTACCATGTTTAAATTTTGCACCTTTAAATATAACAATTTCTATTAAGTGAAGACAATAAAGATGGTGCATGATTGAGAAAATTTCTGATTAAAAACCAAATTAGCATATTATATGATGGATGGATTAATCGTCAGATGTGATCGATAACTTGTAGGTTCTTAATTTGGTGATATCATCTGTATAAATATATTTAAGGTATAATAAGTTATGACACAAGCAAAAATGAAATTTGCCATCGATGATGGTTCAACCAACGTTAAAATTAGCTGGATCGCCAAAGGGATTGTACAAAGCATCACCTCGCCGAACTCATTCCGAAAAGATTGGAAGAGTGCTGCATTATTGAATAATAGTAAAATCTTCAACTATCAAATTGGCGCAACGAAATATACATTTGATGCCACGTCCGATAAAGCATTGTCTACAACACATGTTGCTTATCAATATGACGATCTAAATCTGCTTTCAGTACATCATGCATTATTACAAACAGGTATGAAGCCGGGTCCGATTAGTATCCTTGTGACTCTGCCTATTATTGAGTATTACAATGCCGAAGATTGCCAGAAGAACGAAACTAATATTGAACGTAAAAAACAAAACCTAATGCGTGACATCAGCTTAAATAAAGGTGAGCTGTTTGAAATCATTGACGTTGAAGTATTACCTGAAAGTCTGCCCGCGGTATTAACTACCTTGATGGATTCCGGAGTGAGCGAATTTACTAAATCACTGGTGATTGATTGTGGTGGTACGACTTTAGACATGGGCGTCATTGTGGGTGAATTCGAAGACGTATCTGCTGTTTATGGTAATCCAGAAATCGGGGTATCTATGGTCACTGATGCAGTGCGTAAAGCATTGGCTGCGGCAGACAGCGATGCAAGCTATCTTGTGGCAAACGAATTGATTAAACGTCGTAAAGATCGCGACTTTGTCGATGATGTGATTAATGACGTAAGCAAAGTGGATTGGGTTTTAGGTAAAATTGAAGATAAGATTACTGAGCTAGGTGCAGCTGTTGCTTATGAAGCAAAAACATTCACCAAGAATCCAAACCGCGTATATTTAGTGGGTGGCGGTGCACTGTTAATTGAACAAGCAATTCGTGACGTTTATCCAAGCCTTGGTGACAAAGTCATTTTGGTGCCATCACCACAAGAAGCGCTATCGCGTGAAATCTGTTGTTATCATGCTGCTGATGAAATCACTGAAACAGACGAAGCAGTGGCATAAAAGGATAACAAATGCAGATTAAATGCAGTTTTACCCTTGAACCTGAGATTTATGAGCATCATCGCGATGCTGCAAGCAGCCTGCGTCAATGGAAAAAACAATTACAAGCATCAAATGATAATGTGGAAATTGCACGTGAAAGAGTAAATAACTTTCACCGGCAGATTTATCTTTCTGGACTGTATTTGCATAATTTAGCACCCGAATTACCGCTGATTTTATCGCAAAACTTCACTCAAAATGTGGAGTTAAAAACATTTGTTAACTTGTTAGCCGCAGTTGGAGTAACTGCAGATATCACGACTGCAGCGCCAAGTCCAACAGAGGCTATATTATCTGAACAGCAATGGCAAAAGCTGACGGGCTTAGTTAGCGATATCAAAACTCAGCAAAGCCAAGTCGTCGAACAGCAAAATGTGACAGCAACACCCGACGATGCGTTATTGTTCACCTTACAGCAAAATCAAACCAAGGCCTTAGCGCAATTAAAAGCGATTCGCAGCCAGATTGATAAATTGAGTAATGGTGGAATGGTGTCAGTTGAAAAAGATGAAGTGCCTGATCTTGATGATCAACTCGCTAAAGCAAGTCGTGTGAAAGCGAAAGGTTTATGGTAGTAAGAACATTAAGATTATAACGTCATAATTAAGTATTTTCATGCTACGTCAGTAACAACAAAGGTTGATATTCCTCAGGGATATCAACCTTTTTTATAACCACGATTAATATACTCGCCGCGGTACGCACACCACAACGAATTTAAAATTAGATCATATATTTATTTTATTCTTACGGTCATAATGCCATCATCCAACCTTGAGATAACAGACTTAATTTATACTTAGTCATTCGTCGAATCTGTTGTTTTTTATTGGCCGATTGCTTTTATTGGCAAAGTACTTTTTATTAGTAAAATACTGAGTATTAGCAAACCAAACACCAATACTCACCGTTGCCATAGCAATGATTAAACTTACTTTAACAGGTTCATCAAATAAAAATAATGCACTCACACCAGCAATAACCGGTACCATCGCCATCATAGTGCCCATGTTCGCCGCACCAATAATCTGCACAGCGCGCACATACAACAGCATTTGAACTATCGTCGCCATGAAACCTTGATAAAAACTTTGCAGTAAAATGTCACCCCACAATTCTGACATTCCTAAACTGATATTTTTGGGTAACCAAAGTAAGTAAATCGGCATATAAATAGTACAAGTGATAATGGCCAAACTCGCGGTTGCTTGCCATGGCGTGATCTGCCAACGACTCAGTAATACTGAAAATATGCCCCAACAAAACGCAGCACCAGCCAGGCTTAAATGACCAATCGATAATGTTCCCTGCGCTAAAAATTCTTGTAAAAATAGCACCGCAATACCCGATGTTATCACCGCAACACCAAACCACTTACTCCAAGCGTGCTTTTGCTTGTTAACCACAACCGATAAGACAATAATCATCACAGGAATCAAGCCCGGTAGCAGTACCGCTGACTGTGAACCAGGAGTCGTTTCAAATCCTTGAAAGGCAAATAACGCATATCCTAGGCCACCAAACAGGCTACAAATAATGAACTTGGGTTGCCATAATTTGAACCTAAATTTAAACCACCAGATTGGGAGTACCAAAGCCGCACAGGTTGCATAACGAATAGCGATAACATCATAGGACAATAAGGGACTGATCCCACCCATACGTGACACTAAAATAAACCCCGACCAAATAAGCACGGCCCCAAATGCAGCCAAATAACCTTGGCGTGTTGAATTATCCATAATCGATTCCTAACTAAACTTATGAATTGGAGTATAAAAGCAATATACTGTTATTAATAATGAATTATTATGAATCCATCTTTCTCATTTGAAGAAAGTAATACAGTATAACGTGGAGATATAAACAGTGGAATTGTCTGACCTTACTATTTTTTGTGCTGTAGTCGAAATGGGCGGGATAAGTCCTGCAGCACATGCATTAAATCGTGTACCTTCCAACATTACATCACGAGTCAAAAAGTTAGAAGCTGAGTTAAATACCGATCTATTTATTCGAGAAAAAAACCGGTTAAGGCCTTCCCCTACCGGTGAACAGTTTTTTACCCACGCTAAAGAAATTCTCGCCATGGCAGAGTCAGCGGTACTACAAATCAATAATACGACACCATCTGGCAGATTACGCTTAGGCAGTATCGAAGCTGTCGCAGCATCTCGGCTATCTAACGTATTAATGGATTTTCACCAAACCTACACGGAAGTCGAGTTAGAAGTAACGACCAGCCCTACAGGTACACTCATCGAACAGGTTATTGATGGCCAATTAGACTTAGCACTCGTGTCCGATCCTCCCCAAGATCAACGGCTGCAAATAACGCCGGTATTTAGCGAGACCCTAGTGCTGGTTTCTAGCTTGCGTAATGAGGATATTAATTCACCATTAGACTTAGGACATAATCCCACGTTGCTGGGTTTCTCAACCCAATGTGTCTATCGCACACGCTTAGTCAACTGGGTGAAACAAGCAGATCTGCACCCCAAAATTGTGGAAATTAACTCCTATACGGCGTTATTAAACTGTGTAACAGCGGGTATGGGGGTTGGTTTTGTGCCAGAAAAATTATTGACGGTATATCCATTTAAAGACGGTATTAAAACCCATCCTTTACCGACCGCGATAGGTACTACAACGACTAATTTAATTTGGCGCAAGGACTCGGTAAAATCCAGTATGGAAGCATTTAAGAACATATTAATGGCAATATCAAATATTTAGTTTAACAATGAAAAATTATTTTATTGCTTTATACTGCGATGAAATACTGTGTTTTCCGTACTTCAACAAGGACAATCAATGAGCCTGCTGCTTATATCGTTACTTATCATTATCTGCCTATTATTACGTTTTTTTAACTTTCATCGCACCAAGTCAGCCGTATTATGCTGCACAATTTTGCTTACAGTGCTTATCAGTATCGGGGTCGTTCCAAAATATTTATTGGATAAATTACAGTAAGATTATGTAGCGAAAACCCCGATTCATTGGCAGGACAATAACGCTATTATCTTACTGGGTGCCGGCCTCGAAAAAGTTGGCGATACTATTAATAATGTTGATAGTATTGAACCGCCCTTCCATGCTTTTAGCCGGATCTACGAAGCGGCAAGACTTTATAATGAATGTATTGACAGTAATCAACAATGTAAAATCATTGTAAGCGGTGGTGATACCAAAAAACTGGGTGATACAGAAGCTGCAGTTTATAAAGAACGCTTAGTGTCTATTGGTATTAATGCCGTTGATATTATCACCGAACCAAACAGTCTTAACACATGGCAGAATGCACAATTCACCAGTGAAATACTCCGCAAAGGCGATTTCGACAACTGCGTTTTAGTCTCATCTGGATTACACATCAAACGTAGCCAATTGTATTTTGAACATTTTGGTGTACGTGCGACCCCAATCAGAGCGGATTATATGTCGGCAAGCATATCATTCATCCCACTTGGGTATAACTTTGCACTGACTGATTTTGCATTACACGAATGGATTGGGTTTTGGCGATATGATATCTACAACATGATTGGCGCAAATCAAAAGCGCACTAATGCGGGTGACGCCTAGTTAATGGTCTAACGTTAACCTAGATACTTAGCACAAAAGTGATAACCAAGGTAACGCGCAACAAATTAAATAATGCGAGGTACCTTCGTATTTAAAATAGATAAACTTAGTACGGCCAACGACCAGTGCGTTTAAGCCTGCGAGTCACCAAGTAATGATAATAGCGAGCCAACATAGGTTTGAGCAGTGGCAGGCCGATGAGGTAAGCCAAAGGTCGCAGCAACAACACCCGCAGCATCAGCTCAATATAAGCATCAAGTTCAGCAAGAATGCGACCGTCACTGGTTTTAACATGCAGCTCAGTTAAAGCTTTTATCGGATCAATACCCAGCGCTAGCAATACCTGCTCTTGGCCAGTAATATCAAACCAATATACCTGTTTTGCGTTACTGCCTGCCAATTTCAGGTAATTATCACGGTCTTTCACACAACGCGGGCAGGCACCATCAAAATAAACCGTGAGTTGAATACCATGATCACCCACACATACCACCAATTATATACAATACCACCTTAATCATAGCCTGTTATAACAGCCATAGCATATGCTTATTTAGTCTGCGAACCCGTAACCGGTAGCTGTAACTCAGTCCAAACATGGTGAGCGAAACCCGCACCCGCTTCTTGATATATGTTATAAACAGGATTAACCCCAAGTGCTCTCAGTTCATCTTCATCACTCTTAAAATGTGCCAATGCAGCAACTTGGAAACTACAACGATCCATTTTATGTAACTGCTCTGCGGCATAATGATTACCGTGATGATCTGGCATCGCTAATAACACCAATTTAATGTTATCGGTCATCTCCAGTTTATTCCAAAAATCAGTATCAAGCGCATCGGCAGTGATCACGCGTCGACCGACTTCACAATGATCTAAGGTCTTTTGGTTATTATAATCAAGGCCTAATACCTTATCACCATACTGGGATTTCAATTCATCATACGCACCAGCACCAATTCGACCCATACCCATCACTAATATTTCGGCATCGCCAAGCGACACGGGACGATCATCAATGTGTAAATCTGATGCTTGGAAACGCGCTAGTTTACCGGTAAAGCGGCTATAGATATCATCAGCATACTTATTAAGTAACGAGGCAATAACAAAACTGATCGATACCGCCAATGCAGTAATAATTAACCAGTCCTGCGATAACCAACCTTTATAAGTCGCTAACGCCGCCACAATCAAACCAAACTCACTGTAGTTTGCCAACGAAAATGCCGCAAATAGTGACGTACGAGCACGTAATTTAAATTTAGTCAGCGTAAAGAAATACAAGGCAATTTTACCAAACAATAAGACCGCTAAAATACCGGCCACAAACAAGTGATCAACCGTCGGCAGTCCACCTAGCCCAATGCTGAGGAAGAAACAAACAAGCAGCATCTCTTTCATGTTAAATAAAGACTTTGCCATCTGTTTGGCACTGGGGTGACCCGCTAATAACATACCCGCAATCAACGCACCCAAATCCGCTTTCATACCCACCGATTCAAACAACCCAGCGCCAAGTACCAGCGAAAGGAAAATACCGTACAGAACCAACAGTTCACCGTGACCGACTCGGTCTAACAATTTAAACAACAGTGGTCGAATTAACGGTAATACTAATAAAATAACAGCAAACAACGACGGGATCTTACCAACTGATACCGTTAAAAATACCACGGCGAAGATATCTTGCATGATCAGAATACCAATCGCGATACGGCCATATAACGAGTTTGTTTCACTCTTTTCTTCTAGGATTTTTACTGCAAATACCGTACTAGAGAAACTTAAGGCAAAGGCAACCAGTACCAATGAGAAAGTATCGAGGTTAGTAAAGAAGGTTAAGCCAACCTGCTTTAAGATAAATAACACTACTGCATAAAAAGCAATGCTGGCAAAAATATGCACACTTGCCCCACCCCATACTTCAGCCTTAAACAAAGTACGTATATCTAACTTTAAACCAATAGAGAAAAGTAACAGGGTTACACCGAGATCCGCAAATGTCTGTAGTCCTTCAGTCGCTTCAAAACCATAAAAATTAAGCGCAAAGCCCGCCAATAAGAAACCAACCATAGGTGGCAACCCGGTGAGATTAACAAGCATGCCAAAACTGAATGCGGTGGCAATAAAAAGTAAAAGAGTCGTATCCATTAGCGATGGCCTATATGAAGTGAGCGAGCTACTGAGAAAATCCAAATAAAGTATTTATCATCAACAAAACAATAGTAGCTATTGTTGCTGAATTAAAATATTAAACATTAAATTAGTTTACTAATTTTAAGATAATTAATGGCATAGAACAATCTCTTTATACTATATAGGTATTAGTTTTATATTACATATAACGAATACCTATACCTAAGCCGTAAATAAACATAACAAAAAACATATATAACGTTTGACACATATAACGAGTTGTACATATACTTAGAACATAACAAAAATCATATATGGTGAGACAGTATGGAACCGACACAACTTTTTAAAATTCTTTCTGACGAAACCCGTCTCAGAATTTTAATGTTAATTGATATTGAAAAAGAGCTTTGCGTATGTGAATTAATCACCGCTATAACAGCAAGTCAGCCAAGCATTTCCCGTAATTTATCTCAACTCCGTAAGTCTGGTTTATTAGTTGATAGAAAGTATAAACAATGGGTGTTCTATGCTATTAACCCTCAATTACCGGAATGGCAAAAAGCCATTATAGATCTTAGCGCACAACAAAATAGCAACTTAATCAGTACTGATATACAACGACTTAACGATATGGGGAAACGCCCTGAAAGAACACAACAACACTGCGAGTAGGAACGAACATGGGTATATTTGAACGGTATTTATCAGTATGGGTAGCACTTGCTATCACCACTGGTGTGATTTTAGGCGCTTGGCAACCAGGCATTTTTCAGTTCATTGCAGATTTAGAAATTGCACATGTTAACTTAGTTGTCGCCGTCTTTATCTGGATAATGATTTATCCAATGATGGTACAAATCGATTTTTCAGCCATTAAAGATGTCGGCAAAAATCCCAAAGGATTATTCCTCACCGTATTCATTAATTGGATCATTAAACCCTTTACGATGGCTGCTTTTGCCTGGTTATTTTTTAAAGTGTTTTTCGCTGACATGGTCGATCCCAGCTCTGCACAAGAATATATCGCGGGGATGATCTTACTCGGTGTCGCGCCTTGTACTGCAATGGTATTTGTTTGGTCACAACTAACCAAAGGGGATGCAAATTACACCTTAGTGCAAGTGTCCGTGAACGATATTATTATGGTGTTTGCATTTGCTCCTATCGCGGCATTCTTACTGGAAGTCAGTGATATCAATGTGCCTTGGGAAACCTTGTTATTCTCTGTTGTGCTCTATGTCGTCCTGCCATTAATTGCAGGTATCCTGACACGTAAGAGATTAAATAAATCAGCTGACAAAGCAGCAGTTCAGCATGCACTAGCGAAACTAAAACCTTGGTCTATCTTAGGCTTGCTCGCCACGGTTGCTTTATTGTTTGGTTTTCAGGCTAACACTTTGCTTAACGATCCTAAGACCATTGTCCTCATCGCTATTCCGCTGGCATTACAGACATACATGATCTTTGCGATTACTTTTTTCGCTGCAAAACGCCTTAAACTACCGCATAACATCGCAGGTCCGGCTTGCTTAATTGGCACCTCCAATTTCTTTGAGCTCGCTGTCGCCGTTGCTATCTCGTTATTTGGTCTACATTCTGGCGCGGCACTTGCCACTGTAGTGGGGGTGCTCGTCGAAGTACCGATTATGCTATCGCTCGTCGCCATTATTAATCGTAGCCAAGGTTCTTTTAACTATTCAAAGCCTTAGTGACTAAACTTACGTTAATAAAAAGAGTAATCTACGCAGTAATGAAATAAACACATAAATTGAAATAATTTGTATTTTGGAGAACGAAATGACTATTAAAATCGGTATCAATGGATTTGGCCGTATGGGTCGTCTAGCAATGCGTGCAGCCTTTAATTGGGATGATATTGAGATTGTACAAATTAATGATCCTGCAGGTAATGCAGAGACGCTGGCACATTTACTTAACTTTGACTCTATTCACGGCCGCTGGGAACACCAAGCTGAATTTCTTGGCGATCAAATGATCATCGCCGATCGTTTTATCCCTTGTACTCGCAATACAGCCATTTCCGATACTGATTGGTCACAGTGTGACGTGGTACTGGAAGCATCTGGGAAAATGAAAACATCCGCGCTGCTGCAAGGTTATTTAGACCAAGGTGTTAAGCGTGTCGTTGTCACAGCCCCAGTCAAAGAAGAAGGTGTGTTAAACATTGTGATGGGGGTTAATGATGATCTTTACAACAAAGACCTGCACCCGATTGTGACCGCAGCATCGTGTACTACCAACTGTCTCGCGCCAGTGGTTAAGGTATTAAACGAAAAAATAGGCATTAAACATGGTTCAATGACCACGATCCACAACATCACGAATACTCAAACCATTCTTGATGCACCACACGCTGATTTACGTCGAGCCCGTGCTTGTGGAACGTCATTGATCCCAACAACGACAGGCTCTGCAACAGCCATTACCAATATCTTCCCAGAATTAACCGGTAAGTTAAACGGTCATGCTATCCGAGTGCCATTAGCAAACGCATCACTCACCGATTGTGTTTTTGAAGTAGAACGTGAAACAACAGCAGAAGAAGTGAACAGTTACTTTAAGCAAGCGGCAGAAAACGAACTTAAAGACATCCTTGGTTATGAAGAACGCCCATTAGTATCAGTTGATTATAAAACCGATCCGCGCTCAAGCATTATTGATGCCTTATCAACGATGGTTGTTAATGGTACCCAAGTAAAAATATATGCTTGGTATGACAATGAATGGGGTTATGCAAATCGTGCAGCTGAATTAGCACGTATGGTCGGTCGTTCAGACAAATGATAAAAGCGTTAGCGGGTATTTCGCCACAAATAAAACAATATCTGATCATTACCGGTAATTATTGGGCGTTCACCTTAACGGATGGCGCATTGCGCATGTTGGTTGTGCTGTATTTTCACCAGCTTGGTTACAGCCCGATTAATATCGCTATGTTGTTTGTGTTTTATGAAGTGTTTGGCGTCATCACCAACTTAATTGGTGGTTGGCTAGGCGCACGGTGGGGGTTAAATAAAACCATGAACATTGGTCTGGGGATGCAAATTGTCGCCTTGATGATGTTAACCGTACCCGCTGATATGCTTACCGTTGTTTATGTGATGATCGCACAAGCATTATCCGGTATTGCCAAAGACCTGAATAAGATGAGCGCCAAAAGTGCCATTAAACTGCTGGTACCAAAAGGCAGTGCTGGTAGTACTAACAAATTGTACCAATGGGTCGCGGTTTTAACGGGATCTAAAAATGCGTTAAAAGGCGTAGGCTTTTTCTTGGGTGGTGTACTGCTCACCACATTTGGCTTTAAAGGCGCCATTCAGCTCATGGCGGTAATGCTATTATTCGTCTGGATTTGGAGCTTGTGCAGTTTAAAATCCGAACTCGGGAAAGCCAAAAACAAGCCTAAGTTTACCGAGATTTTTTCTAAAAGTAGCTCGATAAACTTACTTTCTGCAGCGCGGTTGTTTTTATTTGGTGCCCGAGATGTGTGGTTTGTGGTTGCCATGCCAGTGTTCTTAGCAACAACCTTTAATTGGGACCATTGGTGGGTTGGCGGCTTTATGGCGAGTTGGGTTATCGGATATGGCATGGTGCAGTCTATCGCTCCGCGCTTCACCGGTAAATCACCATCACCAAGATCAGCAGCACGATGGGCAGGTTATTTAGCCATTATTCCAGTGTTGATCGCCATTGCACTGCATTATCAATTCTATGTGCAATTCTCGATTATCGTCGGCTTATTAATCTTTGGCGGCTTGTTTGCTATCAACTCATCACTGCACAGTTACTTAATTGTGAGTTTCGCCAGCAGTGACCGCGTATCAATGGATGTTGGCTTTTACTATATGGCTAACGCAATGGGACGTCTGATAGGTACTGTATTATCGGGCTGGGTATTTCAAGTTTATGGCTTGGAAATGTGCTTGTGGATCTCCGCGTTATTTATTGCTACTGCGGCGGTTATTTCGTTACAATTAGACCACCGAGCCACAGGCTAAGCAACTAACATAACTTGGCAATAACACAGGCTGTTGCCAAGTTTCTACATGTAAAGTGATCAATCAATTCATCACAAACGGCGCTATACCGATTAATCGTTGATGTAAATACATAGCAAACACACCGTAAAAACCAAGTCCCAACACCACAATAATCACATCGTTCATAAGAGCACGAGGTAAATGATGTACCAGTCGTGAGCTACGCTTTTTCATTGAAATTCTATCCACCACAGCCCAAATTAAAAACGCCCCAAATAAGATCACATCAGCCAACATGCCATTGACTAATAGATGACTTACCGCCCACAGTTTCACGGCTATTAACTGCGGGTGTTTGGTCATCGCACGGATCTTACCGGGGAAATAAGGCGCAATAAACAAAATAAAAACAGGCAACATTAATAATGCACTCACATGCCCTAACCAAGGTGGTGTTACATATAACAACGTCGGTGCCAGTTTGGCTTGTGCGTAACCTTGAACTATGAGAAAAAAACCTATTAATGCAATGATGCTATAACCCGCTTTCCAAGCCAGATGATTTTTTTCTATTTGCCGATTACGGAAATCCAGGGCAAAAATTGAAATAGAATGCATCCCCAAAAACAACAACAGACCAATAATGAGTAGTGTCATATTCTAGATTCCTTAATAAATTGAATGTGAAAAATTAAGTAATGAAGTGTTTGAGTGCATAACTTAGTATTATAGACAAAAATATGGTTACGTTAGTATGACTGATACTGCTTAGCGTGACCGAACAAGCCAAGGGCCAATGTATTTAGCGCCGGATAAGATAATCGAAAAATGATTTTCATCCTGCAACATTTTTATTTCGTTACGATCTTCACCTGCATTCTCTTGCGCAAACGCGATTACTTTTACAGCATCAAAAGCTTCGTCTTGAGCCCCTATCCATAAACCAAATGGGGCGATATCAGCTAACTGCGAATCAGGTGAACGCGGCGTTAATGCATTAGCCATATTGACCGTATTAAACGTCACTATCTCTGGGTTATTTTTCAATACTTGCTCAGGAAAATGAAATATCACGGCTTTATCGTGCCCCGCAAGCAAGCCAAAAGACACCGTATTAAGTATGAACTTAGCTGTCTTGACGCTAGAGAATTTCACGCGTTCACTCTTATCAGCATCGTGATTAGTTTCTGATTTATAGCCAAAATAAGGCGCAAGAAACACATAACCGTCAATCTCGGCACGTTGCTGCCAGCTCGAATAGTTTAATGCCAGTCCGGCACCACTTGAATGACCACCAACAAAAATAGGTTGTTGCGGATATCGGCTTCTTGCTTGTTGTACTATGGTATTTATATCAGCCCAGACTTGTTCTTTATTTGGCGCATCACCGCGGGCGCCTTCAGAGCCGCCATGACCACGGATATCAGGCATATATACCGCGATATCAAAGTCATCGCGTAGACCCACACCAATATGATGATAGGACAGCCCGCTATGTGCACCACCACCGTGTAAAAAGATCAACACGGCTTGCGCTTGTTGCGGAAAATAAGGGCGATAAGCCAACAACAGGCCATCTGTTGCTTTGACATATTGGAGTGAAGATAACGGCTTTTTATCCGCTGCTTTTAACGCTGACAGCGAGAAGAAATCACTGGCGCTTGTCATCGGTGGAGACATTAATAGAAGAGTGAAAATCAGTGTTTTTATCATCCGACCGCCGCACCATGCACAACTTGAAAATGCTCTAATACCAGCACCATGTCTTCATTGGCTTCGATCTTGATCTCATTACATTCACGCGCAAAGAAATCCCAATGGGCAGCGCGCCACCAATCAAGCGTTTGATCCCCCTCACCTTCAGCATAAGCAAATTCGGCCGTAACGTCCGAGTATTTACATTCACTCACTGCCGTTATCTCGACGATTGACGTTGGTTCACCGTGCCAGTCTGTCACGACAAGCAGATGTCCTGTTTGTGGCATCACTTCTTCGCCAGAATCATACCAATACTTCATACTGCAAGTGGCGGTTTTGATACCCTTACTAATTAAATCTGCACACAGATTGGCATTGATTTCATCCGCGCAGAAGTAGTCGGCACTAAATGAGGTATAACCTTTACGCTCCGAATCAGTTAATGTGGCTAAATACTCATTAAGATAATTTTGCGTTCTTTTTTCCATACTGGCTCCGTTATATTTTAATAATTTCCTTTACTATCAAGCACCTTTACTTGTTGTTTGTTTCAACATGATAATCAGCGCTTCTCATCGAGTATATTGTTCTTCATAACTGCAAACAAGGTGCTAGTTCAAAGTTATTCAAATTGTATTTACCGGTATAACTGACGTATTTATTTCCTATTCACAGAAGATCTAAACTGAACATGGATTATTATCACTTTACTGCTAAGGTTTAGGTATTCTAAAACCATTATTTCAGCGTGGCAGTCGGCGTCTACATGGTTAAACCCGCAAACGCGAAAGAGTATATTTCCAAAGCACAAGTAAAAACACCCTATCAAGCGCCAATACCAGGTTTGCAAGGCAAAGAGATGATCGTTAAAGTGAAATAAACAATGATAACTAGCGATCTAATTGTTTATTCTAAAATATAACTCTATCGTCATTATCTAGTCACCAATACTTATTCACCTATACCTAGGCCGTCATATGATTATCGATTTTGGATTACAGAGTTTAGTTCGCATAAATAGACACCTACGCATTGGCAAGACCATCCGAATACCAAAATCACTAGCGACAGTGACGAGCATCAAACATACCGATGAAGTAGACCCCGTATCCGTCGGCATGACGGAAGAAGGGGTGGAATCGATCTGGCGTTCCGTTGAAGAAATTTACCGAACAGGTACCCATCCCGCTATTTCATTGTGCTTTCGTCGTCAGGGTAAAGTTGTTTTAAACAGAGCCATTGGTCATGCAAGTGGTAATGGGCCAAGTGCAACAGATAATAAGATCCAAAAGCTAATGCAGCCAGAAACGCCTGTTTGTTATTTTTCGGGTTCCAAAGCCATCACCGCCTTTTTGATCCATTTATTAAATGAAGATAAGCTCATTGATTTACACGACCCAGTGAGTTTCTACCTGCCTGAATTTGGCCAACACGGTAAGCAAAATATCAGTATCCATCAGGTTTTATCGCATCGCAGCGGCATGGCACAGATGCCGGATGCACTGCATATCGACTCGCTTGCAGATAATGATGAAATTTGGCAGCACTTGTGTGCAACTAAGATCCCAGCGGCACAAACAGGCAAGCTTGCTTATCATGTGCTCACAGGGGGTTATATTTTAGAGCGTATAATCAACAAAGTAACGGATATGAGTATACAAGAATTCCTCGATATACGTGTTCGTAAACCAATGAAGATGAAATACTTTCGTTATGGATTACCCCCAAAACAAGCCTGTGATTTGGCAGACAATTATGCAACCGGATTTAAGCCTGTATTCCCGATTTCGACCTTGATTAAACGAGCGTTAGGCGGATCCTTTGAACGCGTGGCAAAAACAAGCAATACCGCAATGTATCATAATGCCATCATTCCATCGGCTAACTTAATGGGGACAGCGGAAGAAATGGGACGTTTTTATCAAATGTTATTAAATGATGGTATTTGGGAGGGGACACAAATCTGTCAGCCAATGACAGTGCGACGATTAACCCGAGAATATGGTTCGCTAGAATGTGATCGCACCCTGCTGATCCCAATGCGCTACAGCGCTGGACTCATGTTAGGTGGCGAACCACTAGGCCTGTGGGGATCACACAGTGCGCAAGCCTTTGGTCATTTAGGTTTAATTAATAAACTGCTGTGGGCCGATCCAGAACGTGATATTTCAGTGTCGTTACTCAATACGGGTCTACCGCTGATCGCGAACAATGTTCCCTCATTAATTAACTTTATGGCGAGTATTAATGCACATTGTTCAAGAGAAAATAAGCAATGTTCTGAACAGTCGTTAGTCACATAAAGACGGCTATTTATGTCGTTATTTAGCTTACTAGCTCGACAATACGATCACTCGCCCAACTTTCAAATTTCCAATTTTTTATAAATGCACAATGTCCGCCTTTGGCTTGTAATTCGATGCTTAACCACCTTGATTGATGTAAGCTATTAAGGTGCTTAGCGGGGATCATCGGATCATCTTCAGAGGTAATAATCGTAGTGGGTATAGCCAGTTGACTTAAACCATTATCAATGACTGAGTAAGCTTCAAAATAGTCATCTCGGCTAGAGAAATCGGTAAAACCAGCAACAAAAAATAAGTTCATGTCGTCGAGTGTTTTTAGTTTTTTTAATGCCCTGCCATACCCTAACTGCGGGTGATGACGCAATTTTTTGATTAACGAACGTTTCCACTTAGCGACAAAATATTGTTCATATAATGGAAAGCCAGAACTTAATTCAGCCATTGTGGTAGGTGGATGTAATACCGGACAAATGGCGATAGCTTGATGTAAGTTAATGTTCGCTGTTTTTGCGATGTTAGCCACGCGTAAACAAAAATTTCCACCGAGCGAATAGCCGCATAACAGATTATGTTTGCCACCAAACTCTACACACAAGTATTTAACTGCTTCGGCAACTTCTTCTAAACGAGCGGAATTAAAGAGTTCAGCGTTTAAATGGTGGGTATCACCATGATCACGGAAGTTAAGCCGAAACACATCATAGCCAACATCAAGTAATTTTTGCCCACTGGATAATACATACAACGAATCAGCGCACCCTTCCCAACCATGGAGAATAATAGCAAGTCCTTTGGCGGATGGCGTAGCCGAGTTATGTCGGGTTAGAAAACCTTCTAACTTCACCCCTTGCGGTGTAGTGATAATATGCTGCTTAGCGAGGCGAAGTAATTGGTTAGCGCGTCGTTTTTCCAAAAACTGTCGAGGGCCTGAGCTAGACAACATTGATTGAAGATGGTTATTACTCAACCCTAATGCCGGTTTAAATTTAGTCATGCTTTTTATTTTCAACACCATTACCAAAAATGAAGCATTATATTACACCAAAATTAGCCATAGATAATTCTGTTCTTTTTAGAGTGATACCCAATGCCCACAGAGATGGGTATATTAATATAAATACAATCAGTTATAATTAAATTCATGTACATTGCAGGTTGTAATGTGGGTTTATCTAAGAAAAGGATATTTCATGCGTAAATTATTCGTTGGTCTTGGCTTATTACTTGTCAGCACCTTCAGTCAGGCAGCTAAATTAGATTGGCAAGCCGTTGAAGAAAAAGCCAAAGGACAAACTGTCTATTTTTATGCATGGGGTGGAAGTCCAGAAATAAACAACTATTTACGCTGGGCAGATAAACGGTTAAGCACAGAATACGGCGTGCGTCTAAAACACGTTAAAGTCGGTGATATAGCCGAAGCAATTACCCGTTTAGCCGCAGAGAAAACCGCACAAAAGAACAGTAACGGCAGTGTTGATATGGTCTGGGTCAACGGTGAAAACTTCAAATCAATGAAGCGCTATAACCTGATCACCGATTCATTCGCGACGCAATTACCAAACTGGCAATATGTTGATAAAACGTTACCCGTTGATAGCGACTTTTCTGAACCAACCTTAGGGCTAGAAGCACCTTGGGGTGTCGGTCAACTGGTGTTTATTTACGATACTCAAACCTTAACCAAACCACCAGCAAGCTTTAACGAACTGCTTGCTTACGCGATTAAACATCCGAATAAACTGAGCTACCCGAAACCACCTTCGTTTCATGGTACCAGTTTCCTAAAAGCCGCATTATTAGAATTAACCAACGATAATACGCCCTTATATAAGGCGGTAGACACCACGACGTTTGCAGCTATATCAGCACCGTTATGGGATTATCTCGACAAGTTTCATGCTGTAGCATGGCGTCAGGGTAAACAGTTCCCAGCCAGTGCTGCGGAAACAATTCAGTTGTTAGACGATGGTGAACTCGATATTGCGATATCATTTAACCCTAACGAAGCGACGACATCACAACAAAGTGGTAAGCTTAGCGAAACAACCGTTGCGTATGCGATGAAAGCAGGTGCGTTATCAAACATTCATTTCCTATCAATACCTTGGAATGCAGCCGCAAAAGAAGGCGCATTAGTGGCGATTAACTTTCTGTTAAGCCCAGAAGCACAGTCGCGTAAAGGCGATTTAGCGATTTGGGGTGATCCGACTGTATTAGCACCGCAACACATCACTGGCTCAGCCAAAAATACCAAGCTATTTAAATCGATTCCTGAACCACATCCAAGCTGGCAAACCGCGCTTGAAGCGGAATGGCAAAAACGCTACGGACACTAATTGAACGCTAAACTCTGCAAGTCAGTAGCCTCATTCACGTTTAACCTGATCGTGTTACTGACTGTTCTTATCAGCTTTTTACCGCTAGTACCTGGGCTGATGGGATTACTGCTCGCTGCGTTTGGTTATATACCAGCAATCGATCAATACACCTTGTCGATTACCGGCTTTAAGCAATTATTTGCTTGGCCAGGACTATCGCAATCAGTTGTACTGACGTTATTTATCAGTATGGTGAGTACCTTAGTTGCCGTCTTATTTAGCTTTGCCATTTTACAATCATGCTGGCATAGCCGCTGGTGGAAACAACTCGAAACCTTATTAGCGCCGATCATGGCCCTCCCTCATGTTGCTTTCGCGGTTGGTTTTGCATTTTTATTTACCCCCAGTGGCTTTATCGCACGCATTCAGGGTGACCAAATTAACTGGCAACTGGTGCATGACCAATATGGACTTGGCCTTATTGCAGCGTTGACACTCAAAGAGATCCCATTTTTACTGTTTATGAGTATACCGCTGCTCAAACAATTAAATATCAATACCACGCTTATCACCGCACGCAGCCTAGGTTATAACAATGCACAGGCGTGGCAAAAAATAATCCTGCCACTATGGTTGCCAAAGATCCGTTTCTCGTTATTTGCGGTGATGGCCTATAGCATTTCTGTCGTTGACGTTGCTCTCATCATAGGTCCAACTCGACCTCCGACGCTGGCAGTGCTAGTTTGGCAATGGTTGAATGATGCAGACCTTGCGACACTACCAAAAGCATCGGCTGGCGCCTTACTCTTATTACTCATGTGTTTAGCCATCTTACTCAGCATACGCTTTACTGAATGGTTAATAACGATAAAATGTCGAACTTGGCTGTCAAGTGGCCGCTACTCGCTGCCAATTGGCGGTAAAAGTATTATTATCATTACTTATTTGATAACCCTTGCGACCTTACCTATTCTACTGATGTGGTCCTTTGCTCAACGCTGGCGATTTCCTGATATTGTGCCGTCGCACTGGTCACTGCGATTTTGGCAACAAGAATGGGGGTATTTATTAAATATAATGGCTAATAGCATCATGATCGCCTTAGTTAGCGCCACGATCGCATTATTTTTTGCGATCATAATTCATGAACACAGCATTAAAGCGACCGCTAATAAACGCTTTTTAAAGGTACCTCGCTTGCTCATCGCGATCCCTATGCTGGCACCACAATTATCGCTATTGTTTGGTATCCAAGTTGCCACGTTATACATCGCCCATCAGTATTATTATTTATGGGTAACTTGGGCGCACATTTTCTTTGTTTTTCCCTACATATTTCTTGCGCTTGATGGCCCTTGGCGCAGTTATGATCAACGCTTAGATAAAGTTGCCTTGAGCTTAGGGTTGTCCCCCTTCAATGTATGGTGGCAGATAAAACGACCATTATTATTACCAGCGATCTGGATAGCCTGGGCTGTTGGTATCAGTGTTAGTCTGGCGCAGTATTTACCCACCTTAATGCTTGGCGCCGGGCGAATATCGACATTAACAACTGAAGCAGTTGCGCTATCGAGTGGTCAAGATCGCCGTATCAGTGCTATTTATGCGTTATTGCAGTCTTTAACACCGTTTTTATTTTATATCATTGCCATTGTAGCCAGCCGTAAAAGTGGTTCGCTAGAGCAACAACGCTCCGCATCAACCAGTAGGATATCGACACCTAATGTCTCTGTCAGTCAACAATCTAACCATCCTTGATAACAATCACCAGCCCTTGTTCGCACCTGTTTCCTTTACGATTGAACCAGGTGAAGTATTAACCTTAATGGGACCCAGTGGCTGTGGTAAGTCGAGCTTGTTAAGTGTAATTGCCGGACATACGTCCGCCGATTTCAGCTATCAGGGTGAGTGTTATTATCAACAACAATTATTAAATGACGTGCCTGCAGAAAAGCGCAATATCGGTATTTTATTTCAGGATGATTTATTGTTTCCTCACCTTAACATATGGGAAAATCTCGCTATCGCCCTACCCAATCACGTTAAAAAAACACAGCGAAAACAACAGGCATTAGCAACACTTACCGAGATCAACTTAGTCGAACTGGCGGACAAGTCGCCAATGCAAATATCCGGGGGTCAACGAGCACGGATTAGTATGATGCGACTATTATTAGCAGAGCCTGCGGTTGTGTTACTCGATGAACCTTTTAATAAACTAGATAAATCATTGCGCAGTGAATTTAGACATTGGGTGTTTACCCAAACCACCAGCAGACAACTTCCTGTGTTAATGGTGACGCACGACGCTGACGATGTCCCTAGCAACAGTAAATGCCTACACTGGCCATGGAATAAGGAAGCTCAAGATGCTTGATCGTTATACAATAAAAATGATCCGCGGGCCTATCAATGCCACCGCGAAACTAGTACATAAGACGGGAATAAAAGCCGATCAGGTTACCCTCGTTGGCTTTATGTTTGGGTTGATGTGTTTTCCAGCATTGGTACTACAAGAATATAACATCGCGTTGGGTTTCATACTTTTAAACCGAATTCTTGACGCGGTAGATGGCGCAGTGGCGAGGATCCAAGGGATAACCGACAGTGGTGGTTTTTTAGATATCACCTTGGATTTTTTGTTTTATTCACTGGTGCCGTTTGGCTTTGTGGTCGCAAACCCGGAGGCGAATGCTGTCGCAGGCGCATTTTTGATTTTCTCATTTATAGGTACTGGTTCAAGCTTTCTAGCCTTTGCCATCATGGCAAGTAAACGAAATATTGAGAACCCTGTTTACCAACATAAATCACTGTATTACATGGGCGGATTGACAGAAGGGACTGAGACCGTACTTTGTTTTATTCTACTGTGTTTGTTCCCTGCGTACTTTGCCACCATTGCATACACTTACGCGGCATTATGTTGGATCACGACAACAACAAGAATTTGGGCCGGTTATCAAACGTTAAAGTAACAAAGCCCAAATATGCCTCTTGAGAGCTGTATCCGCGCGCACATCAAGTTTAAGGAACACAACTCAATATCGAAATAAGCCGATATACGGCAATTAACACTCGCATTAATAGACACGGATCAAAGGTCATTCTAAATACTTTGATACACTTGCTTGCAAACGGCACAACGTAAGCATGTTGCTATGTTGAATAGCGTCCAGATCAGTTGAAAGAGTAAACTAGAAAATGAAATTCCCAGTATCTATGTTAGCCGCTTTACTTGTTGTTGCCACGAATGCGACAGCTGATTCTATCAAGGGAAATCCCACGTTAGGAAAGATAAAAGCACCAAGCTGCCAGTTCTGTCATGGCATTGATGGTATCGGAGTGAATGCTGATTATCCAAACTTGAACCACCAGCATGCAGAGTCTCTATTTGACGCCATGAAAGCTTACCAAGACGGCGAACGTAAAGGCAGCTTAGCTGAAATAATGAAACAGCGATTATCTAAGTTTAATAATCAAGATCTAGCCGATATCGCGGCTTATTATGCAGGTATGAATTAATGCGCCTTGAGTGCTGCACAAGCAGTTAATTAGCATAATGTAAACTTGCTATGCTAATAAGTAAGGGGTGATAAACGCACTAACATCGCGCTGGCAAACCCCTACTTCGACATCAATTCCAGCATTCGTCAATACAGATAGGCCTTTACCACTGTTACGCGGATCAGGATCAACTGTGGCGACAACCACACGTTTTATATTACGGCCAACAAGTGTATGTGCACAGGATGGTGTACGACCGACAAACGAACAAGGCTCTAAAGTAACATAAGCCGTAACCCCTTCCAGCGAATTTTCATATTGAGCGATAGCTTGTGCTTCGGCATGATGTTGACCAGGTGCTTGCGTATAGCCTTCACTTACGATGATGTTATCTTTGACCAATACACAACCAACAGGCGGATTAGGACGACAATTTGGTAGGGCTAATTTAGACAGTTCTAGTGCTCGAAGCATAAATTTTTCATCATTCAATAAATCCACAACTTATCCTTATAACGTAACTTTCGGTCAGACGACTCTGCTTAACGTCATATTATTACAATGCAATATTAACAGCGGCAGTGCGTAAACACTGATTAAGCTTTGATGGTAATCGTTTTACCTACAAAGATCGAATCGTGTACAAAATTACCGCAGTTTATATTAACAACAATATCGCCCAGTCCACCTTTAGCCCGTCATTTCGACTTAGCTTCAATTGTCTATTTTGATTTTTCAAGTAGGTAATCAAGACCACTGGTAATAGCGATAACTTGTGCTTGAATGCAGTTTTCATCATCAACTAATGGACTATCTGGATATACTTCTGTTGTGGTGCCATAAATACAATCACTAAAGCCAGAGCATAAACCTAACGCCTTAGTTGCATAATTAATGACGCCAAACTGTGCCAGTTTTTCACCAATAATACGACCGCTATCATCTGCGGGTGCAATGTGGGTAACTTTACTCACGGCATTAATAATATGCGTTTGGAATTCAGTATTAGGATTAAGCGTATCACCTACTAAATAAAATCCGTCGGGGATATTCCAATGATCATGCACAACCGCATCACGGGCTGCTAATGCAGGTCTAAATTCGCTATTATCGGTATCCGTCGTTTCGTGTAAATCGATATGTGCTGTGATCGTTACATTCAGATCCGCAATACATTGCATTAATGCGGCAGATTCTTCAGCTGGACTGTTTTCAACAAAAGAACGGTTTGGATCAACCGCGTTTGGGTTCCAGCGATTAATCGTTTCATAACCCCAAGGGCTCACACAAGGTGCGACAATAATATTAAACTGCGCACTATAATTCAGCGCTTGGGTTTCGATGAAGCGAATAGCACCTTGAACCCCACTGGTCTCATATCCGTGCACGCCGCCAGTCACCAAAATAGTCCGTTTCGTATTATCCCAATCTCGTGTTTTAACCACAAATAACGGAAAACGAGCAGGATCATAAGACAAGGCTCCATATTGCTCGATATTAAAATCCTGCTGTAGAGCCTCTAACTTTGCCAGCACTTCCTGCTGATAAGGTCGAACCACAGTTTGTTTCGCTAACCATGCCACTTTATCTTCCGCTGTCCATTTTTGACCTGCTGTACCAATCTCATATGCTTGTGCGTGATCCATCTTGTAACTTTCCTTAAAGATAATAATGCTATATTTTTGCGTTATTATAATGCTATATTTTTGCGTTATTATAATGCTATATTTTTGCGTTATTATAATGCGCTAACAAGACATGGATTAACAAGAGAAAGTTTTACGAAGAGTAAATTGAATGAAATGATCACCTTGTTCAACAATACAAGGCAACCACTTATTTTATGACCAATAAAACAATTCTAACATTGTTATTGTGCCTGAATGTTGAGGATCACACCCGACGTTGAACCATAACCGCGAACATCAATCTTCCAATGTCCAGCCTTTGGATTATCAATCACACAGGTTTCAATATTACCCGGTGTGTTGGAGATGCAATCCGATTTAGAGAATAATGATTTATCCTCATGTTTTACATAAAGATCGGCATTACCCGTTCCACCAGCCAATGTCACAATAAGACGCGTGTACCCTTCACCTAATTTTTGTTTAAAAGTAGCGGGCCTGAAAAAACTTGTCGATATATTTTCTTCTGTTCTATCAATGGCGCTGACCGGTGGTTTCGTGACACTACATTTGCTGCCATCGCTCACATCGGCAACAACGCCGACCGCGGTTAACGAAGCTTGTACATCATCGACGTTATAATCCAAGTCACAAGCCGCATCCATCACCCCGTTACCGGCATCATTCCAATTACTATTTGACGTCCAGTAATGTTGATTGGCCGCGGCGTATAATACAAATGCTTTTTGGGTATCCCAGCCAGCAGTTGTCGCGAGATTATAAAACGCTTTGTTATATACGCCAGAGCTATGATGGACATCCATATTAAAACGATAATCAGCTTGGTTATCTATCGAGCTACCATCCACCGGCGGATGACTCATCGAACGTAACGCTCCATTGGTTTTTAGTATTTGCCCACCGACCAGCCAATCATTACTGCCGTGCATATAAAACTTTGCCGCTTCACCGGCCATGTCAGAAAACGATTCATTCAAACCACCGGATTTACCTGAATAAACAAGCCCCGAATGTTGTTCGGTAAAACCATGGCTCACCTCATGTGCCGATACATCTAAACTAACCAAAGGATAAAAGATATCAGCACCATCACCGAAAGTCATCGATTCACCATTCCAAAACGCATTCTCATAATTTTTGTCGTAATGAACACGCATGACTAATTGCGATGTTAGCGGTGAGACATTAAGCCAGTCTTTGTACATATCAAAAATAATACCACCAAAATAATGCGCATCATTGAGTGGTGAATAAGCACCATTAATTGATTTAACTGTATTTTCAGGACAGGTAAAGCTAAACGCATCTGACCCTTCAGTGCCGTGATTTAAGTTAACAGTTTTAACCTGTGCATTGTTCATCACACAGATATCACCAGCTTGGGATACATTCAGCGCGCTGAAATCAGTGCCATAACGATACGCCCCTGTTTTTTCATTACCACCAGGGCCTGTTGCATCTGCGGTCTGCAAATTATCATAACTAAGCAGCACTGCACCAGAATGTGCATCGATAATGTAGTAAGGACGTGACGGTTTATCTGCCTGTTGAAAGAAGCTCACTTCATATACTAACTTGGCAACACCATCATCCCCCTGCCAAACAGCTAATCGAGACGTTTCATTTTCCGTTACGACCGACCTATTCGCAGCCAACGGAGATGCAGGCATACTTAATCGCTTGGTTTGTAGTAGTGCATTTACTGTCGTTATTGATGGCGTGATATCAACAATATCATCCGCAATATTATTTAATATCGCGCCGTGTGCGCGTTTAAATAACCCCTTGCTAGTACGCGCTATAATAGCTTGTTCGCCAATAACAGGCAGTCCAAAGTAGGTTTGTTGGTAACGGGTAATGCTATCACCCTTGCTGTTTCGATATGTTTTGATCACACTTAAGCCATCGTTCAATGACAAACCTAAGAGTTGTGCTGGTGCACTCATTAATATCCCCGGTTCGGCTAACGCAGCGCTTGCCAATTGCTGAATATTATCACGTAGATTCACTCTTTCAGCCGCTATCGCGTTTGCAGAGCCAAGCAGACTAACTGCGACGGCAGAAAGTATAAATTTTTTATTCATCATCATATTAAATCCATTTAATTATGCATGTAGAATAATGAGTACAACATGATTAATAGCTGGCTACGTACTAAAGTGAGCACTACAAAAGTACCAAAACTTTAATACCTTGATCAGGTATCAATTATTTTCGACTAAATCTAATACCAATCACAATAAATTAATGCCCACCAGTAAACTGATGGGCATTACATTATTGACTCTTTGATTATGCGATATTAAACACTTTCAACGCTAACTAATCATCATCAGGTACGTTCAATACTGTACTCCATAAATCCCCCCCCGCGGCATCACCCAGACCTTCAAAGGCGGTACTGCGGCTAAAGACTTTGACGCTATAATCAATACCGTTCGTTTCAATAATCGCGAGATAATTATGTGCCGTTTGGGCTAGACTATCGCCATCGATATAATCAATAACAACCTTCACAACATCGTCTTCATGCATTGTCCAAGTCATTGGCACGATAATATCATCAGCACCCTCATTATACGTGAATACGCCACTACCATTTTCATTAAATTGATATGTATCAACGTCATCGGCTTGGCTTACCGCATCACTGGTGGTCAATGTCATACCGCTGCTAATAAAACCAGTACTGAATGCAGTAAATAATTTACCTGCCTGACAAGATGTTACCGCTTGTTTAAACTCATCGTAACTTCGATAAGCTAACGGCAGATCAGTCTCATAATTCCGACCTGAGTCAAGATCTTCACACGCGAGGATATCAACAGACAGATCAACATCTGTAAAATTCCAAGTGTATATGGATTGACTGCTATTCGCATATACGCCAAATTTCAAATTGCCCTCTGTATCATCGATAAGCCGCATGAGATAATCAAGTGTCAGCCCATCTCCATAATATAATGCTAAGTTACCATCGTCATTGATTTCCCATATACGATTATACTGCACGCCATTTTGGTAAAAAGGGGCGGTATTATCGAGATTAAAGGTATACATTCTCGTTTGATCGGAATCTAGGATGCGTATAATCGAATTACCTGCTAAATCCATTTCGGGTATAAGATCACAGCTTGCTAACTGTGCATTGAAGTCATCAATAGATGCACCTGTCGGCGTATAATTAACGACACAATCATCATATTCACCGACCGTCGGATCGAGAGGATCGGCATCTATACTATCTTCAACACCATCATCATCATCATCTGGATCTGCATTATTACCAATACCATCACCATCAGTGTCTAACCACTCACTGGCATCATCATCGAGTGCATCAAGTGCATCAGGCACACCATCACCATCCGAATCGGTATCGTAATCATCTTCGCTATCGAACACGGCGGCTTGTGTATCAAAATCTTCTTCCGCAGTGGTTCCAACTACAGCTTTAATCATGCCGCTGGCTGCTGCGACTTGTTTATTAAAGGTTGAAGTATCAGAATTATCGGCAATAACGACTATAAATTCATTTTCATCATCAGGGAGTATTTGAGAATTTGCAATGTTCTCTGCCACAAATGTCGCGCTTCCGGTGCCGCTTGCAATGTAATCACTTAAAACATCGGTTTCTTGAATACCAAAATCATAGGCAACCTTATCTATCGCTGCTTGTTTTATTGCAGCCAATACTGCGACAGATTCAGTGCCATCGGTGTTTTGTTCAATATAAATATCAACCAATGTCGACAGCGGAGTAATGTCTGTCTCTCCAGGTGGCGCAGACATTATATAATCGCTTGCGACAGCGCCGTTATCTTCATCGATGGTTTGGCCAAAAATGACTTTTGCATAAATCGAATATTGCTCAGGACTTACAATATTCGTGACATCTAATTTAGCAATACCACTATCCCCAGAGAACACCAATGGTTCATTACTATCAAGCTGCTTATCACCATCAATATCAAGCCAAACTTGGGCATTTTTCAAATAACCATCAATAACTTTGACAGTATAAAAAACGGATGTAACCGGGTCCTGAATTTCATCACCTCCACTACCGCAACCAACCAACGCGATAGAGCTGGATAGGCCAAGGGCTACGACTAATAATTTTTTCTTCATGTTTTTATCCTTAACACTTCCATAACAAGAGTCAAATACAAACAAGAAAATGGTAAATACGCACAACAAATTAGAGGAACATACCATCAACACATCTTTACTATACTAGACACGGATATAGCGCATCGCACAAGATATTGGCAGCGTCAAACACTAAAATATAGCATTTAATGTTAACTAATGGTTAAGTTTAAAGTTAATGCAATGTAAACGCCATTGAATTTGTTATATTTAACAACACCCAAATTGCAGGTTCTAAAATACAGCATGACGTGTTAAATCAGCTGAAAAAAACTTAAAAAAAAACCGCTATCAAAGCGGGTTTCATTGTCATTTTAATTTAAACATGATTACAGTAGTTCGACTGACTGCTGTGCAATGACAAATTCTTCGTTGGTCGGAATTACCATAGCAACCGGTGTACCAGCTTCAGTAATTAGTCCAGCATTACCAAATCGAGCCGCTGCATTGGCTTTTTCATCTTCTTTATAACCAAATATCTTCAAATAAGCCAATACTTCGCTACGAATTGGCAGCGCATTTTCACCAATACCACCAGTGAAGATAATACCGTCAAGCGATTCAAGTGAGACCATGTATGACGCAATGTATTTAGCAACACGATAAGTAAATACTTGGAATGCTAATGTCGCGCCTTGGTGGCCCTGTTCCATTGCATCGATAATACCACGACAGTCACTGGTTAAACCTGATACGCCCATAAAGCCTGAATTAGTATTAAGCTCTTTATAAACTTCATCTTGTGACCAACCTTTGTTCAGTAAGAACTCGATAATGCCTGGGTCTAAATCACCACAACGTGTACCCATCATCAAGCCAGCTAACGGGGTAAAGCCCATGCTTGTATCAACACTTTGACCATCACGAATAGCACAGACAGACGCACCATTACCTAAGTGAACAGAAATAAAGCTGCTTTCTTCAACCGGCTTATTAATCATTTTAGCGGCTTCGCGGCTAACAAAATAATGGCTGGTGCCGTGGAAACCATAACGACGAATACCATAGTCTTTGTAAAGCTTATTAGAGATCGTACTAGTAAATGCTTTGGCTGGCATAGTCTGGTGGAATGCCGTATCAAATACTGCGAATTGTGGTAATGATGGGAAGGCATGCATTGCAGCTTCAATACCTTTTGCACCTGCAGGATTATGCAACGGCGCAAGATCTGAAAGGTCACGAATTTCGCTTAATACCGACTCATCAATTCTAATTGTATTGGTAAATTTCTCACCACCGTGCACAATACGATGACCAACAGCCACAATCTGTGACGTTAAGCCTAAGCTTTCGATTAGTGCGACGATACGGTTAATCGCCAGCTCGTGATGATTACCTTCACCTGTGATAGCTTCTTCAGACTTCTGTCCTTCATACTTCCAGCTAACAACTGCTTCAGGAAGGCCAAAACACTCTCCTAATCCATTAAGAACAGCATCACCAGTATTTGAATCGATCAGTGCGAATTTTAACGATGAACTACCAGAGTTGATCACAAGTACAAATGAGTTAGACATGTAGGTGTTGTTCCTGTTTATAATTACTATTGTGATTGATATCACTTATTGGGTAATACTCATTATTCAATAATTCAATAATCTTTCAACAAAATTCATCCACAATCAGATAACTGCTCACCATTTCGTTGATCTAAAACAACCGTAACCTCTATTCATTAACAAATTAATAAGATTTAATCTTGTTAAATAGCAAATACGCACGATTAATTAACGTCCATAAAAAAAGACTCAAACAATGTTTGAGTCTTTTACAATCACGGTGACGAATTTTAACGATAATAGAACTAGAGTAGTTCTACTGACTGCTGAGCAATAACAAATTCTTCGTTGGTTGGGATAACCATTACAACAGGCGTACCAGCTTCAGTAATTAGTCCAGCATTACCAAATCGAGCCGCTGCATTGGCTTTTTCATCTTCTTTATAACCAAAGATCTTCAAGTAAGCTAATACTTCACGACGAATTGGCAGCGCATTTTCACCAATACCACCGGTGAAGATAATACCGTCAAGTGATTCAAGCGATACCATATATGATGCAATGTATTTCGCAACACGGTAAGTAAATACTTGGAATGCTAATGTCGCACCTTTATGGCCCTGTTCCATCGCGTCGATAATACCGCGGCAGTCACTGGTTAAACCAGAAACACCCATAAAGCCTGAGTTAGTATTCAGCTCTTTATAAACTTCATCTTGTGACCAGCCTTTTTTCAATAAAAATTCGATAATGCCAGGGTCTAAATCACCACAACGTGTACCCATCATCAAGCCAGCTAACGGGGTAAAGCCCATGCTTGTATCAACACTTTTACCATCACGAATTGCACATACAGATGCACCGTTACCAAGATGAACAGAGATAAAGCTGCTTTCTTCGATAGGCTTATTAATCATTTTAGCGGCTTCACGGCTAACGTAATAATGGCTTGTGCCGTGGAAACCATAACGACGAATACCATAATCTGTATAAAGTTTGTTTGAAATCGCACCGGTAAATGCTTTGGCAGGCATAGTCTGATGGAATGCCGTATCAAATACAGCAAATTGTGGTAATGATGGGAAAGCTTGCATTGCAGCTTCAATGCCTTTTGCACCAGCAGGGTTATGTAACGGTGCAAGATCTGACAGGTTACGAATTTCGTTTAACACTGATTCATCAATTTTTACTGTGCTGGTGAATTTCTCTCCACCATGAACAATACGATGGCCAACAGCAACAAGCTGTGACGTTAGCCCTAGCGTTTCGATGAGTGCAACAATGCGCTTAATCGCCAGCTCGTGATGATTACCCTCACCAGTGATAGCTTCTTCGGACTTCTGTCCTTCATATTTCCAGCTAATTACCGCTTCAGGAAGGCCAAAACACTCTCCTAATCCACTAAGAACAGCATCACCGGTGTTTGAATCGATAACCGCGAATTTTAAAGATGAGCTACCAGAGTTGATCACTAGTACAAATGAGTTAGACATGTGAATATGATTCCTGTTTCAGACTATTGTTGTGACTTGGGTCACTTATAATGTACCTTCTATTATTCAATATTTATTGAATAATTCAACTTAATTTTACATCAAGTTGATTAACAGCCACATTTCGTTGATCTAAGACAGTTATCCAGCGACTAAAGCCAATAAAGTAGCCTTAATGCCATTTCGTGTGAAATAAAAAACTAGTTTTAACCTTGCACTCATTCATATATTTCAGTTTACACACAAAATATAATTTTTTATAATAATTAAAATAGATCGTATTTTACAACAAGGGATCACATGAAAAAGCTCATACTCACCTTATTATTATCAAGTAATGTTTATGCAAGTACAGACATTGCTGATAACTTTTCATATTTTGGTTTTGGTTATAAAGCAACTAACTATTCATCGGATGCAATGACACCTTATTTTGGTAAGCAATACCATAACTCAGAAAATAAAGATTTAGCTGGGCTGTATCTTGATGCAAGTGCTAATATCGTTGACGATATATTTATTGAAGGTTATGCAGACTTCAGGACTCGATTTAGTTCTGACATAGATACCAAGTCAGCAGGTGTTGGTTATGTGTTTGCACGTTCAGCAACATTTTCACTACCTGTCTCTTGCGGTGTGGTTAATTATCGTGGTGATAGGCAGGAACGCCCTTCTTTTTCTGAAACTGCAGGTTATTGCAACATTGGTGTAAAATCTCAAATCGCTAAACATTGGATGGCTGACCTTTCGTACCAATATGAAGCAGTTGAAGAACATAAGAATACTATCGGATTAAAAAATGTTTTCCAACTTGGTTCAACCTTTGGGCTAGTTGCTGGCCTTGAATATGCGAATAGAACCGACAATGAATTTAGCTATAATTTAGGTATACAGTTCTCGTTTAAATAATTGTAAATACGCATCTAATCTAAAGAAACATCTTATAACAATGAAACTAACCCAACTTAATGCCTTTAAAGCTGTAATCGAATGCCAAACAGTAACAGCTGCTGCTGAACGCCTCTATTTAAGCCAACCCGCCGTCAGCCGCCTTATTGCTGGACTTGAACAACGTATTGGTTTTAAATTATTCATCCGTAAAGGTAACCGCTTAATGCTAAGCGATGAAGGCCAGGCATTCTATTTTGAAGTCGCGAAGGTATTTGATGCGATTACAGGTTTGGATAGTGCAGCAGAATCTATACGAACCAACCATTTTGGTAGTCTCAATATTGCAACAATGCCATTATTGTCGCATGCTTTTTTACCTCGTATTTTAGCTTCAGTAATCAAACAATCACCACGCATGAAAGTCGCCGTCAAAACCGAGCGTTCAGAAGGCGTTGTACGACGAGTTCAGAGCCAAACCTGTGATATTGGTTTTGCCTTTATAACTCAAGATTTCCCAGGAGTAATGGCACAACAAGTGATCTGTGAATGCGTTTGCTTAATTCCAGCAAAATCTCCATTAGCTAACCTCGCTGCAATAGATATTCAAGATATCGCAGGACAAGTACTTATTCGTCATGAAAAGGACTCCACACAGTTAAAAATAGATCGGTTATTACGTCGCTATAACTTAACCACGATTGAATGTGTCGAAGTCTCACTTGCGAACACTGCTGCGGCATTAGTACGCGAAGGTGTTGGCATTGCAATCACAGACCCTTTTACTGCGCATATGGCCAGTGAACATGAACAGGTTGTCATGCGACCACTAAAATTTTCTTTACCCTTTGAATTCGAGATCTTATACCCTGCATTAAAACCTTTACATCATCATGCCGAACGGTTCGTCGAACAATTTATGTTACAGGCCGATGAAATGGGTATTTATTTAAATATTGGAGCTATGCGTGACCTAAATGACAGCAAAACCAACCAAGATCACAATTAACAGTTACAATCTGGCCATAACAAATTTAAATAAATATTAATTTAATCAACACTATAATCAATTAACATTGCAGTGGTATTACATTTTTGCATACAACCAAAACTATTCTACATTGTTCAAAATAGATGACTATTCCTTACACTGATGACGAAATTTAATCATCATAAAAAGGTATCACTATGTCTACTCGAGTATCCGTTATTGGTTCAGGTAATGCAGGATTAACTGCAGCTTATCATTTTTCATTGCACGGTGCGCAGGTATGCTTATACGGTTCGAGCGGCTTTGATCAACCGCTTAGCGATATTGAACAGCATGGTGGTATTACTGCATTAGCTGAATTTAATAATGTTGCTTTGACTTACGCTGGTTTTCAATCCATAGCTAAAATAAGCCGAGACTTGGCTGAAACCGTCGCATTTTCTGACCTACTTATTTTACCCGTGCCATCATTTGCCCAAGAGCCTTTATTCATCGATATGTTACCTCATCTACGCGATGGTCAAATCATCATGTTAATGCCAGGTAACTATGGCTCACTGGTTCTCAACCGCATAAAAACAGAGCAAGGTTATCAAAATCTTGACATTACCTTTGTCGATGCAATTTCAATCCCGTGGGCGACCCGTATCGTCGGTCCTGCACAGTTAGCCATTTTGGGTATGAAAGAGTTCTTACCTGTCGCCGCTTTACCTGCGCATAAAACCGCAGAAGCAATCGCCAAACTACAGCCAATCATGCCATTACCACTAACACCTTTGGCTAACGTGATCAGTGTCGGACTGGAAAATATCAACTTTGGCGGCCACCCATTATTAACAACCTTAAACATGGGTTTGTTAGAAAACTTCGACGGTAAGTTTAATTACTACAAAGATTGTTGCTCTCCATCAACGGCTAAGGCAGCCGCCGTAATGGAAAATGAACGTATGCAAATTGGTAATGCATTAGGCTTAGCCTTAGTACCAGAGTTAGAGTCAATGAATGCCCTGTATGCAATGCAATGTGAAAATGTTTACCAAGTTAATCGTACTTCCGAAACCCACGGTAAGTTAAACAGTGCACCAAATTCGGCATCTAACCGTTATATCACCGAAGATGCAGCGTATTTATTAGTACCTTGTCATGAATTTGGTCGTTTAACCAATATTGAAACACCGATAGTTACCGCTTGTTTACACCTAGATAATGCGTATAACGATACTAATTATTTTACTGCAGGACGCACCCTCGAAAAAATGGGCTTAGCACATATGTCGGTAGCTGACATCATGCACTTCGTGGCTTAATATAAGGAAATACCAGTAATGAGACTTAAATTCCCCTCTACTTATACGATTTTATTTCTGCTCACGGTATTGATGGCTGCACTGACTTGGGTGATCCCAGCAGGTAAATATCAAATGGCAATGAATGACGACTTGGGTAAAAAAGTACCGCAAGTAGGTTCATACCAAACCGTAGAAGCCAATCCACAAGGCATAGTTGAAGTATTAATGGCACCTGTACAAGGTTTCTATGATCCATCAAGCTATGCTGCTCGCGCTGTCGATGTCGCATTATTTGTGTTAATCATTGGTGGTTTTATTGCAGTGGTTACCCGTACTGGTGCCATTGATGCAGGTATTGCAGCAACAATGAAACGCCTTGATGGCCGCGAAAAGTGGATGATCCCAATCTTGATGGGGTTATTTGCAATGGGCGGTACTGTTTATGGCATGGCAGAGGAAACGCTGCCATTTTATACCCTATTAATTCCGGTAATGATTGCTGCGGGTTATGACAGTATTGTCGGGGTAGCAATAATTATGATCGGTGCAGGTATTGGTTGTTTAGGTTCCACTATTAATCCTTTTGCAACAGTAATCGCTTCTAATGCGGCAGAAATCAACTTCATGGAAGGTTTTGCATTACGCGCTGTTATTTTGGTATTAGGTTGGTTACTTTGTGTTATTTATGTCATGCGTTATGCAGAAAAAGTAAAACAAGACCCGTCAGCATCATTAGTATTCCATCAAAAAGAGGATAATGAGCAGCACTTTCTACACAGTAGAAGCCAACAAATACCAGCATTAACTGGTACGCGCAAAGCAGTATTAGCTATTTTCGCGGTCTCATTTGCAACTATGGTTTGGGGTGTATCCGCTGCAGGTTGGTGGATGGCAGAGTTGTCTGCGTTATTCATCGGTGCGAGTATTGTCATTGGCATTGTAGGTCGTTTGTCAGAAAGTGAACTAACTGACAGTTTCATTAATGGCGCACGAGATTTATTAGGTGTGGCCTTAATCATTGCTATCGCACGTGGTTTAGTTGTGGTGATGGATAACGGTAATATTACCCATACTATTTTAAACTTCGCCGAAGGTCTACTCGGCGGTTTAAACGAGATCGCCTTCATTAATGCAATTTACTGGATTGAAGCTGTGCTATGTCTTATCGTGCCCTCTTCTTCTGGCCTTGCTGTATTGACGATGCCGATCATGGCACCGTTAGCAGATTTTTCTGGTGTAGGTCGTGAGTTAGTGGTTACCGCTTACCAATCTGCATCCGGTTTACCCAATATCATTACCCCAACATCCGGTGTAGTCATGGGCGCGTTAGCAATTGGTCGTGTGAGTTATTCATCATGGCTTAAGTTTACCCTGCCGTTAGTAGGTATGATCTCAGTATTAGTCATGATACTACTCAGTCTCTCGGTCGCGTTTAGTTAATAGAACAATCATCAATAAGCCCCAGCCGGTGACCTACCGGCGATGTTAGAGCACCAACGGCTTAACCTACAAGCTATAGCAATACAAAACGCCTATCCGTTAACGCTGATAGGCATTTTGGCTTACGCAATTAAACAAATTTAAGCGCAGTTGAAGCAAGCCAGAAAGGTTAACCACTTATGCTAGCAAGCTTAATTAACTAATAATGATAACGGATTAACATACAACCGTGTAAACTCATCCGCACCTACCGGACGTCCAAAGAAATACCCTTGGTAAATATGCCCACCTGCATTTTTAATAAAACTCGCCTGTGTCGCGTCTTCAATCCCTTCTGCTACCACTTTTAAGTTAAATGCTGTTGCCATGGATATAATCGCTTTAACCAAATGCTGATTTAACTCCGAAGTAGCTAGACTCGCAATAAAACTGCGATCAATTTTAACCGAACTAAATGGAAAACGCTGGATGTAACTGAGTGATGAATAACCCGTCCCAAAATCATCCAACGCAATACGGATCCCCAAAGCATCAATATCTTGCAATATTTGTAGTGCGCCATCTTGATCGCCTAAAAATACATTTTCGGTAATTTCTATTTCCAGCGAATTGGCACTCACATTATAGGTTTCTAATAAATCTTGGATTTTATTAACCAGCTCTTTATCTTGAAGTTGTAGTGGCGAGAGATTAACAGCAATAAAAAATGCTTCATTGTGTACTTGTTGCCAGCGGGCTAATTGTTGGATCGCAGAGCGAAGAACAAAATACCCAATTTCAACCATCATTCCGGACTGCTCCGCGATGGCAATAAATTTATCGGGTGCGACATAGCCTAATAAAGGATTATGCCAGCGTAATAATGCTTCCGAACCTATTAGTTGATTATTAGCCACATCAAAAAATGGTTGATAATGCAAGCTCAGCTCATCATTTTCCAAGGCATTATACAGTTGCGATTCGATTTGAAAGCGATCCATTAGATCCGTTTTCATCACCGCATCAAAGAACTGATAGCTCTTATTATTTAGCTGACATTGTGATGTTGATACACTGGTATTATTCATCAATTCCAAAAAACTGCGGCTATTATCTGGGTATACAGAAGCCCCCACACAATAAGTTAAGCTAATGCGGTGCTCTTGAAATGCAACCTTCATATCAAGCAACTCTAAAATATCATCAATAATCACCATAATCGTTGGCATAAAGTCATTATTATCCTGACGATACAACAGGGCAAAACAATCATCCGAAAGTAAGGCGACATAAACACCTTTCGAGTATAACAGCCTTAATTTATCTGCCACATACTGAGTAATATATTGTGAACATAACAAGCCCAAATTATTGCGGATATGAGTTAAGTTAGTTATCCGTAAATGCAATAATGCGGTTTTGTTAGCTGATGTAAGGATATGGTCATTGAAATGCTTTTCTAATTGGTTAATATTCGGTAACCCGGTTAATATGTTGCGATACTTTTGCAACTGAATCGTTTGCTCTGCAGCAGCATGCAGATCAAGCGTCTTACTCAACTTATGATTAACCCTTTCTAGTTCAGCGGTGCGCTGCTTTACTTTCTGTTCCAATACGTACTGTTGATACAAGATAGTGAGACTAGCCTCAACCATCTTTTTAAATAATTGTAATAATTCACGCTGTGGTAGCGTATAGCTATTATCTTTAATATCGAGCATACAGAGAGTACCGAATGGCTTACCTGTCGGCCAATTAAGCGGCAAGCCGCAATAAGCAATCACCCCTAATTTAACATCTGGATTATTACACCAATGTAGATCCCGCAACATATTGGGTACCAGCAATTCCTGTTGTGAATCAATCACAGCTTCACACAAAAGCTCACCATTTAATGCCTCTCTATCTCCTACCTGATAAGGGTTGTCAATATGTGTATTTGTGACACAGACTTCTATTTCATGAGATTGTAAACGCATCACGAGTGATATCGGAATCGAGGTGATTTCCGCAATGTGTTCTATTAACCCTTGCCAATTTTCAAGTATGTCAGCAGGTATCTCAATATCGCTATAACTCTCTTGATTCATGATTTTCATCTACTCTTTAAGACATTAATTCAATTAAACAATGTGTAAAACCTTATATTTAGAGTGCCATTTATAATCTAAATAACCCTAAACATAAAATACCACTGTTTAATCAGATGAAATATCAATTTTGATAATTACTTTAATTTTAGAACAAAAATCATTTAAGAGTTCACCAACACGGAAAAAACCTAGTGACCTGTACCTAACAACCTTGGACAACGCTGAAATACTCGACTACCGCTATTGGTTAGACTGGCGTTGATATACAAAAAATACCACTAGCCCATACAAGCAACGATAGTTTGACTGGATGAAAACACCGCATAATACTCACCACCAACAACAAGCTTTAGCTCATTCGCTAATTGCGTATCAATAGAAGCGTAAATCATTTGTGGCGCCGTTTCACCTTGCGTGCTTTTCTCTAGCAGCGCAAGTGTAACTTCAGTCGTCTGACTGTTACTGTGAATTTCATGCACAATGCCCCGCAATTGATTTTGATGCTCTCCAGCTTCTTTATCACGACTAATCGTCACAGCTGGCGCTTTAAATAATAATAAAATTGGTTTGCCAATTGCTAATGACAATCGTGCACAGCTGCTTTGAGTCACACAAGCATTAAGTCGTAGTCCACTAGTTAGCTCGACCTCAAGGTGTACATTTAAATCATCATGATTAAAGCCAGCACCCGTGAGATTATTGCCTAAGGATACAATGGTGCCAGACAATTGATTGCGAGCACTGGTTTTCAAGGAAAAGTGTCCCATCACATCCAGTAAATTATTCATTGGGATAGTTTGATCTTGCAAGGCTTCTAATACCATACCTTGCATTTGGTCAGTGAGTGCATACATTTTCAATAAACGTTCACCAAAGGCTGTTAACTTAGCTCCACCACCACCTTTACCACCCTTTTCACTATTTACAACAGGTTCTGACAGACGAGTATTCATATCTTTAACCGAATCCCACGCCGTCTTATAACTCATACCAGCAAGCTTAGCTCCCTGACTAATCGAACCACAGGTTTGTATCTGTTGTAACAACGCGATCCGTTTGGGGTTAGCAAACACTTTATCGGCAACCGAGATGGTCAGTAATGCTTTAAAATCCATGGTATATCATCAGCTAAAAATGAAGTTCATATTGTGCGCCATCAGTACAATAATAACAACTCCAGCCCAGTGTACAGCCGTAGTCAGCATCAACAGTAAAAACCACACAATCAAATCAAATTAGCCAAGCTTTACATTGAAGAAGAAGAAGAAATGAGCACAACTCCGAAAATAATAGGTTATCGAGTCATCATGGGAAAATTTATGCTCTTTAATCGTGTAAATACTTTGATATAAGAAAAAATATTCTCCATGCACAGGCGTAGAGTAATAACATGAATGTAAGGAAGTGTAAGCCCGCGTATATTAACGTCAAGAGCAGGATGATGCTGAAGGTAATCTTCAGTATCAATAAGGAATATCTATGAACAATCAGTGGCAACAATATAAACATCTACTTAACACCTATGTGAAACCAGCATTAGGTTGCACCGAACCAATCTCAGCAGCATATGCATCCGCCATTGCAGCGAGCATGCTGTCGCAAACACCTGAACAAATTACGGTTCAGGTATCAGACAATTTATATAAAAATTCAATGGGTGTATTTGTACCTGGCACCGGAAAAATAGGCTTACCCATTGCGGCTGCAGTTGGTGCTATTGCTGGTGATCCGAATGCGGGTTTAGAAGTACTCGCCAAAATAACTGCAGAGCAGGTTGAAGAAGCCCAAGGGCTAATTGATGCGGGTAAAGTCATCGTTGAACGCACCCACTCCAGTGAGTTCATTTATTGTCATGTAAAAGCACAGTATCAGCATGATATTGCAATTGTCGAAATCAGTGGTGGTCACACCCACATAACAAAGACGACTCTAAACGGTAAACTCGTATTCAGTAATAATAGCTGCTCACCTACCAACGCGAGTCATATTTGCGACGATATCGATATAAGCATTCAAGGTATTTACGATTACGCAATGGGCGCTGATTTTGCCGATATTGCCTTTATCCTCGATGCCGCTAAATTAAACTCACATTTAGCTGATGAAGGTTTAAAACATGCTTACGGTCTACAAGTCGGTCGCACCATCGAAAAAAATATTCAAAGTGGTTTTATGGCTGCCGATCTTAACAATACCATTGTGATGCGTACCTCAGCAGCATCGGATGCAAGAATGGGTGGCGCAACATTACCCGCAATGAGTAATTACGGCAGCGGTAATCAAGGTATCGCAGCTACCATTCCCGTTGTGATGATTGCAAAACATTATCAAGTTAGTGATGAGCAACTTGCTCGCGCACTGATCTTAAGTCATCTTGGCGCTATTTATATAAAACAACACTACCCACCATTGTCTGCATTTTGTGGTAATACAGTGACCAGTGCAGCAGCCGCGATGGCAATGGTTTATCTTGCTAATGGCAACTATGAACAATCATGTTATGCCATCCAAAATGTATTAAGCGACTGCTCTGGGATGGTATGTGATGGTGCAAAGTCGACATGTGCAATGAAAGTAAAAACATCCACCAGCAGTGCAATAACCGCCTTTATGTTAGCGATGAATGATGCACATGCATTTGACCAAGGGATTATTGCACGTGATATTGAAACCAGCATCCGCAATATCGGTAAGTTAGTGACCAACGGTATGGCTAACACCGATGCGACAATTATTAATATCATGTCAGCATAATCAACGACGTATTTAAAAAATAAGTAAATTAATCGAAAATGATAGCGCTAACTTGACCATTAATGTATATAATCGCACGCTATGTCACATTCTGTATGTGCATAAAGATTGCACGACCTCATTAATGGAATCAAACGTTATTAGGAGTAACAATGGACAACCTATCCTCAAAGTCGTATCGACTACCACTCCAAAATAAATTGGTTGGTCTGTCAATTATGATTATCATCGGGATCGTTGCCTTTCTATTGTTCTTCTATCATTCTTTTTCAGCCAGTTTAGAAGAAGAAAAAAAAGCCCAATCCAAAAATTTCATTGAATCAGCCCTCGGTATTATTCAACACTTTCATCAACTCGAATTATCTGAAAAACTGACCACTGTCGAAGCTCAACAAATGGCGATGCGGACACTCGAGTCGGCAACGTATGGTGATGATGGTTATTTTTGGATCAATGACAGTAAAGGCAAGATTTTAATACAGCCTTACATGCCTAATTTAGTCGGCTTAAATATGATGAATTGGGCAGACAGTACCGGTAAATATATTTTCCAAGAGTTTGATCGCGAAGCCAGAAAAGGTGGGGGCTGGGTTTCTTATACTTGGCCTAAATTAAACACATCTGAAGAATTCCCGAAAATATCTTATGTAGCCCATTACGCAGCTTGGGATTGGCTTATTGGTACGGGACTTTACCTTGACGATATGAAATCAAATATTTTCTGGGCGGTATTAAGAACCTCCGGCGTCTTGTTATTTGGTTTTCTCATTTTTATTTTTACCATGGTTCTCATTATTAATTATTTTGTTCACCAATTGAGTGAACTATCGGTTCGTGACGCGCTCACCAATTTGTATACAAAACGCTTCTTAAAAGAGATCATACCGTCATTGCTTAATCAAAATAAAATGACGAATCATCATCTTGTAGCAATATTTATCGATCTTGATCATTTCAAAAAAGTAAATGATATGTATGGTCACGTCAATGGTGATCATGTACTACAACAAGTTGCAAACGTGATGAGCAAGAATGCCAAATCAAGCGATTATTGTATGCGCTATGGTGGTGAAGAATTTGTGCTTATCGGTTTCTTTGATAATGTAATTTCAGCGATTGATATGGCAGAAATGATCCGCCATCAAGTCTCTGAGTTACGCTTTCCAAATGGTGGTAATGAGTTCTCTGTTACGCTAAGTGCAGGTATTGCTTTACATAATAAAAGTCGTGATAACTGTTTTGAAGATACACTTAAGCGTGCTGATATGAAGCTGTATGAAGCAAAAGTAGCCGGGCGAAATCGCGTATCGAGTTAAAATAGCCTTGTTAATTTACGTTAACAGGGCTAAAATTTGCTTATCGATATATAACCAACTATATAACGCTTGGGTGTTTACCTCTCATTCAAATAAAATATACATAAGGCATTACTAATGACACAGCGCTATCGCAACAGATTGAAGCAACTCGTTACCATTATTTTATTAACACTCAGCAGCAGTGTAATGGCAGAAGAACGAGTCCTCATTTTTGCAGCCGCCTCATTAACGAATGCCTTAACTGAGGTCGGTGAGATATTTCAAGCAGATCCTATAGCAAACCCAACAACAATAAATCCGGTATTCTCTTTTGCATCATCTTCAACCTTGGCAAGACAAATTGCCCAAGGTGCTCCCGCACAAATCTATTTATCTGCAAACCAAAAGTGGATGGATTATTTAGTCAAGCAAAAAGCGGTCGCCGCTAACTCTAGAGTGACCTTATTGCGTAATTCACTGGTACTCATCGCACCAAACAACAGCCTTGTAGATAACATCACATTAACCAAACATTGGAATATAACGCAAGCTGTTGGAGATAGCAGAATTGCAGTGGGCGATCCCGATCATGTACCTGCGGGTCGCTATGCTAAACAAGCGTTAGAAAGTTTAGATTTATGGCAACAAGCGATGCCGTTATTAGCCCGTGCCAATAATGTTCGCGGCGCATTAGCGCTTGTTGAGCGTGGCGAGTCACCTTTTGGTATTGTGTATGCGACTGATGCACAAATAGCTAAAAAGGTAAAAACAGTTGCTACCTTCCCTGCAAGTAGCCATAAGGCCATTGAATATCCATTAGTCATGGTCAATAGTAACGCCAACGCTGCAACCTCAAGCTTCTATCAATACTTACAATCAGACGCTGCACAAACAATATTTGTCAAATACGGTTTTAAGGTACTCTCTATTTAAGGTCAACTATCTATTTAAGGTCAACTCTATTTTAAGGTAAATAGCTTTGTTAAGTGATTATGAAATTGCAGCCTTGCTGCTGAGTTTAAAAGTATCGAGTGTGGCGGTGTTATTCAGTCTGCCCTTTGGTATCGCTTGCGCATGGATACTCGCCCGTTGTGAGTTTCCGGGTAAGTCGCTGTTTGACAGCCTGATTCACTTACCTTTGGTCTTACCGCCCGTGGTGATTGGTTATATATTATTAATCTCTATGGGGCGTCAAGGCAGCATTGGCGCGGTACTTTATGACTGGTTTGGTTGGAGCTTTAGCTTTAGTTGGCGTGGCGCAGCATTAGCAGCGGCAATCGTCTCGTTTCCGTTAATGGTACATGCGATCCGTTTGTCATTTGAAAGTGTCGATATACGCTTAGAACAAGCCGCACGAACCCTAGGTAGTAATCGCTTACGGGTATTTTTTACCATTACCCTGCCGTTAACCCTACCCGGTATTGTTTCTGGTATGGTGCTGGCCTTTGCCCGTAGTTTAGGTGAGTTTGGCTCAACCATTACCTTTGTGTCTAATATCCCCGGAGAGACGCGTACTATTCCATTAGCCATGTACTCTTTTATTCAAACCCCAGGTGCTGAGCATGAAGCTGCACGCTTGTGTGTGATTGCTATTGTTATTGCCGTATTATCATTAACTGCATCACAATGGTTAGCCAAAAAAGCCCAACAGCGAGTCGCGTCATAATGTTAACTATTGATATAAAGAAACAACTGGGTGACTTAGATTTGCAAGTGAATGCTCAAATTCCGATGCAAGGTATCTGTGCTGTGTTTGGTCGTTCTGGTGCAGGTAAGACCTCGTTGGTGAATATTCTTGGCGGATTATCTACACCTGATAAGGGGCAGCTAACCTTAGGCGATACGCACCTTTACCACCAGCGACTGCGGATTAATTTACCGCCAGAACGTCGCCGTATCGGTTATGTATTTCAAGAAGCGCGTTTATTCCCCCACTACAGCGTGCGCGGTAATCTCAATTATGGCAATAAGGATAAAGACCAGGTTCATTTTGATTCTGTGGTGAAGTTACTTGGTTTAGATGAATTATTAAACCGTTATCCATCGACCCTTTCTGGTGGTGAAAAACAGCGCGTTGCCATTGGTCGCGCCTTGCTCACACGCCCACAAATGTTATTAATGGATGAACCATTAGCAGCATTAGATTTACCCCGCAAGCGTGAGCTTATTCCTTATTTATTACAACTTGCTAAGACCCTTAATTTACCGATTATTTATGTAAGCCACAGTTTAGATGAGATCTTACAGCTCGCCGATACCATGCTGGTATTAGACAAAGGCAAAGTGTTGGTGAATGGTCCGTTGCAAGACGTTTGGGACAGTGCAGAAATGCGCCCTTGGTTGCCAGCCAAAGAGCAAAGCTCATTATTGATGGCGACGGTCACTGAATTGAATGAAGGCTACCGCATGAGTAAGTTAGCGCTCACTGATGGTACTTATCTGTGGATCAATGGTTTACCTTTACCTGTGAGCAGTAAACTGCGTGTACGTATTCATGCTAACCATGTATCTCTGTGTAAAACACGTCCACAAGACAGTAGTATTCGTAATATTCTACCGACGACAATTACCGAGATTATACATTCGCAATCAAGTGATAATGTGCAGGTTAAATTGGCGTTTGGTGATGACCACATATGGGCAAACATCACCCCATGGGCCTGTGATGATTTAGCACTAACCGTTGGGCAAAGTGTATATGCTCAGATCAAAGGCGTAAGCATGACAGAAAGTGAATTAGCGCAGTCGTTTTGAGGGATAACGATTCTAATGATTCGCTAATCTAGTTGATGTAGATATTGCCCTTAGTATAAGTAGATAATTACACAATCTTATTTGTGAGCATCTTTGCGTTTTTCATCATCTTTTTTCTTTATCAGTGATGATAAATTATCAGTTCCAAATATTGTATTTATTCTTATTAGTGGAAATTTGTTATGTTCAAAAATAAAATCACATTGCTTTGCAAACGCAATTCTTGTAGCTGCTGTATGGTATGTTAAGTAACCTAAAGAACTACCGGCCTCAGAAATGTCGATGCCTTTTTCACCCTTATAAAGCTTGTAATAACTATATTCATTGCCCTTCTCTTTTTGCAAAATAGTAAAACCATTAATCATCAAGACTCCATTTTTTTTGCAAACCGAAAATCCCCTTGGTTCTAAATAACCTACCCCACCCATTTTCATATTGTCCACATTATAAAAGCCAAGCGAGTTTATGGCGTCGGAGTTCTCCATATCAATAGTAAATGCCTTAGCATTACTCACACAAAATAGCGCAAAAAAAACAAATGCATTATTTACAAACCTATTCATAACTACCTCTAACGTTAAAAATACCAAGCCAACTCTATACTACTTCGCTATAACATCTGCATCCAAAAAATCTCGCAGTTCAATTAATGCCATATTCCTGAGCTTTTTCGTGAAATAATTAGTCCATTAATATTATTAATTTAAGTATTACCAATCTTGTAAATAATCATCGATATCATCCCTGAAATTAGGTTTTACACTCTTAAGCTCAATCACCTTAACTCTCGCAGCCTCAGTACCAATAAGGTGCAATGCAGATAATACATCGTCAATAATTGTCTCTTTTTCAGACTCTAGAGCTAATCTTCCTAGTGCATCAACCGCAGCCTCATCTTTAAATACCGCAGTAGCATCAATAGCGGCCCCTACCTCATAAATATCCCCATTAAAAAGTATCTCTAATACTTTATTTTTTTCTGATTTTTTGACTCTATTATTTACCGAGGATAAATGTTCAATTCGGCTAAACAATGCCGTTAATAGAACATTCCTATTTCGAATAAAAAACCTGTTATCTTTTTTAGTCAGGCATATTTCAATATCCTTAAATTCATCATACGATATTGAAATTGAACCAATCTCATTTAAATAAGCATAAAGAGGTTTAATTTCATCTCTTCTTCTCTCAACACCAAAGAGCAGTTCTGATAATTCACTCTGGTCAATATAGGGTTCTTTATCATGAGTAAATGACTCACAACTTAGTGGCGCAGCTAACGCTAAATTAACAGGCAGTATCATGTACCATAAAAGCGCTTTGCTCACTCGGCAGAGATGTACAACTAGATACTTTAGCTGTTTTTCTTGTGTGTCATTCATATCGTCATTCTAATATCTTATAATTACTTAATATTATTCTATTAAATCATAATTTAAATGATTTTTCAGCTACAAAACACAAAATTAGCGCTATGTACTTAGATACATTTACCTATCAAAATAAACACTTACCCTTTAAGATATTAAACATTGCTCAAAGCTAAGGAAAAGCGAATTAACATGCCTAACAACCTTTCTATTCGCGCTTATACCAGCCAAATACGCAGTCATTATCATGAGTTCCACCAGCTGGTGCTGCCGTTACATGGCGCGATTAATATTAAGGTTGGCGATTACACTGGTAAAGTCAGTATTGGTGATTGTGTGATTATTAAAGCTGGGCAACAACATGACTTTCGGGCAGATGATGCAGCCCGTTTTATTGTGGTTGATATGGACAGTTTTCCAGAGAATATTACTGAATCGGGTATTGAAAAATTCTCGATAAACCCTCCTCTGCTTGCTTATATACAGTTCATCGACAAGCAGCTAGCACATCAAATAAATAAACAGCTTGAATCAACTGCGTTTGCATTGTTTTATCAACTCCTTGCTCAACAAACATGTCATGACCGTATCGACGCTCGAATAGCAGAGGTTATCCATTTCATCAAGCAAGATGTCAGTGTGCTATTTAGCATCGAGCAGTTAGCTAAAATTGCGTGTTTAAGCACCAGCCAATACAAGAAGCTATTCAAACAGAATATCAATATGACTACGCATAAATACATCACCCAATTACGTATGGAGAAGGCCTCTGCCCTGCTCGCTCATACCGATCTGCCTATTCGTATTGTCGCAGCACAAGTCGGTTATCAAGACCTGTCCGCCTTTAGTCGACGTTTTTCTAACTATTTCGGCCAATCTCCCAAAGCATTCAGCCATTAGTTAGTCAGCTATAAACAAGTAGCGTTTCAGTCAATAAAATCGTCCTTTCAGCAAACTTTACTATATATTTAAGGTTTATTATTCAGTCATTAAAATTACTTAAGGATAATAAATAATGGCTACATTATACGGTTTGATGGCAATTGGGTTATGGGGCACTTTAGCGCTGTTAGGCACAGTTACTGCGAATATACCTGCATTTCAATTACTCTCACTGTGTTTTACTCTCTCCGCAATCATTGTCATCATCAAACGGATCACCGTTAAAAAGCCCGTTTTCACCAAACCAACATTAACCCTCAAACAATGGCTGTTTGGCATAATTGGATTGTTTGGGTTCCACTTCTGTTATTTCATGGCACTTAAATTCGCGCCTGTTATCGAGGTCAGTTTAATTGTGTATCTATGGCCATTATTATTAGCCACACTGGTCGCCAACAAACAAAGTCGATTCAGAGCACTCATCGGCGGCGGCTTAGGTTTTATCGGCATCGCTTTCATTATCGTTGGTAATGGTGAACTAACGTTAAATAGCGACTATCAAATTGGTTATTTTCTTGCTGCTATTTGCGCTGTTATTTGGGGCAGCTATTCATGGTTCTTATCCACATCAAACAACGACGTGGAAGATATCGCCTGGTTATCTGCAGCAGTTGCATTATTGGCATTAATCGCACATTGGCAATTTGAAACCAGTAATTGGAGTTTTAGCGTGGCTGAATGGGGCGGAATATTGTTACTCGGATTAGGTCCTGTCGGGGGCGCTTTTTACTTATGGGACATCGCCTTAAAAAAAGGTAACCAGCAATTGCTCGCGTCATTAAGTTTTAGCACACCACTCATTTCATCTGTCATTTTGGCCATTGCAGGCTTTAACGCTTGGTCTACTAACATCATCATTGCACTCGCATTGATATTATCCGGAGCAATTATTGCTAATACGAAGACAAAACTAGCCGCTATAAAGGTCTAGTAGTAGCTGGTCTAAGTTATACCCAAGTTACTTCAATTTTTGTTTACGGAAACTTGTTAGGCAAACCACATTATCAGGTATCGCTTTGTGTTCTTGTTTACTCTCTTCAGTAATTTTTGGATAAGGGCTGGGGAAATGACCGTTGGCTGTGTCAGGATAACTATCACGGGCTAAACCTTTGGCAAAGCGAAATAAAGTATCATCAAGCAGTCGTGCGACCGGAATAAAACGCTTGTTACGCCCTTCGCTGGCAATGCGTTTCCGCATTTCATTTATGTGCATAGACAAACCATACGCTTCATCATCGTTATAAGCCGTTACATCGTTATTTTCACCACTTTGACGGATCCAAGACTCTGTATCGCTGACATGACCGTTCACACTTAAGTCAGTATTTTTAAACCAACAAAAACCCTCGGTTTCGCTGAGGAATTGCGAGGTAACTATGTCAGCAACAGATTCTTCAATCGAACCACTGTGCAGCATCAGATTAACCATTTCAATAAATAATCGCCCTAAAAATAGCGCTTCAAATTCAGCTTGAGTGGGTGGAGCCAGGTCAGGAAAGATCATCACATAACGGCTGCGGGATTCAACGGCTATCACAGTCCCGTGATGAGACTGAGCATTGTTTTTTATAACATGGCATTGCCAGGCAAGCGTCTCGGCATCAGTAGTGATTGTTTGTGTTCCAATACGTTTACCGTCGACACTTGTTATTCTGGCTAAGTCCAGCTTCATCCATTTACACAGCGCATTACTTGCTGATATTTGAATCTTCATAATAAAATCCTATGCCTTATTCAATACTAAATAGTGCTATCGTTAATCAATATGATAACACCAAGATTGACAGCGCCAAAGGATAGCCCCCACGAATTGCAGTGTTTAAACCATACTGCTAAACTACGTCATTAAATCACTTCGTATAATCCCAATAATATGGTTTGGGAGTTTCTACCAAGATCCTTAAACTCTTGATTATGAAGTCTGTAACTTTAAAACCTAAAATAATACATAAAGGTAGAGACTCATGAATTACTTTGACTTACCGAAGATTGACCTACATTGCCACCTAGACGGCAGTGTTCGCCCAGAAACAATCATTGCGCTTGCAGCTGAACAAAACATTACCCTACCAAGTAACGACATTGAAGCGATCAGAACGTTAATGATCGCACCTGAAACATGTACCGATCTTGGCGAATATCTACAGCGCTTTGACCTGCCATTGTCAGTAATGCAAACAGCGGAAGGCATTGAGCGCATCTCTTTTGAAGTATTTGAAGATGCAGCACAAGAAAACGTAAAATACCTAGAAGTACGTTTTGGTCCTATGCTACACCTCGAACAGGGTCTAACCCTTGAGCAAGTATTTGACAGTGTTGTTGCAGGTATGAAACGTGCCGAAGCCATGTATGACATCAAGGGTAACTACATTTTATCTATCTTACGTCATATGCCAAAAGACAGAATCAAAGAAGTACTGGATACGGCTGCTAAATACTTAAACGGTGGTATTGTGGCATTCGATTTAGCAGGTGGTGAAGCACCAGGGTTCTGCGCTGAATTTGTGCCTTATGCACAATACGCCATTGAAAAAGGTTACCGTGTAACCATTCATGCTGGTGAGCAAGGTGTGGGTCAAAACGTATTTGATGCAGTTTCATTATTAGGTGCAGAACGTATTGGTCATGGTATTCATATTACTGGCCATGAAGATGCGTACAAGCTTGTTAAAACCCAGAACATTGCATTAGAAACCTGTCCAAGCAGTAATGTGCAAACCAAAGCGGTTGAAAACTTAGCCAACCATCCAGTTAAAGCGTTCTACCAAGACGGCATTCAAATCACCATTAATACTGATAACCGAACTGTGTCAAATACCACCATGACCGATGAAGTACGTAAAGTAATGGAAGAGTTTAGCTTAAGCCGTGAAGACTATTTCAACATTTACAAGATCAGCATTGAACATGCGTTCGCATCTGACTCTGTAAAACAACATTTATCGACGTTTGCTGAATAAAAAACTTAAGCTTCTTGTTCATCAATCAATACAGAACATAAACAGCAAGCATCAATAATAACGACGAATAATCAGTATCAAGGCGGGCATCAAACCCGCCTTTTTAATGCCTGCGATTTGTCAACTAGCCTTCAACATCAGCACTCCATAGCATGCCCAGCATCTAGCGCTGCATTCAATAAATGTTGTCCGACAAACAAGTCCTGCACAGCAATACCCGAACTATCAAAAATAGTAATATCGCTATTATTGATACGCCCTTGTGCGCGCCCCGATAATACCGCACCAATCATGGTTAATTTATTGCTTACCACGTCTTTGTCAGCGTGCTGAAATTCGCCAATCACCACCGACTGCGACGTAAAATCACAGTATAAATCAGCGTTATCAAACAAGGCCAAAGGTAACTCTTGCTTACCTTTGGTATCAACCCCCATTGCCGAAATATGCGTGCCCGCTTGCACCCATTCTGCAGAAAACAGTGCTTCACGAGCCGTTGTTGCGGTAATGATAATATCCGCAGCGCGACAAGCCTCTTCAGCCTCTGTTACTTGAGCGTTAATCCCCACAGCCGCTAATTTATCAACCATAGCTTGTGCTTTATCATTATTACGGCCAACCACCAGAACACTACGGATATCACGTACCCGACAAACCGCAACACCTTCATAAAATGCCTGATGACCCGTGCCAAAAATAGCTAAACAGTTCGCGTCTTCACGTGCTAATACCGATACTGCAACCGCATCCGCTGCTGCCGTGCGGTAAGCATTCACAGTACTGCCTTCAATCACGGCATCCAGACGCCCGGTTTCTTGATCTAATAGAAAGATCGTCGAGGCATGACAAGGGATATTTTTCGCGGTATTACTAGGCCAATAACTCCCCGCTTTCCAACCCACTAGTTCTGCTGTGTTAGCTGATTTAAGCGAAAAGATACTGTTTTCAGCATGCCCCTCTGCGATCACAACGGGGAATAACTTGGCTTGCTCACTCGCCGCAATTAACGCTGCGGATACCGCATTGAATGCCAGTTCATGACTGATTAATTGACTCGATAATGCTTCACTCATGTATTTCATATTGTCTGAATCTTCCTATAAAATTACTGTAACAGGTATTACTACCAGCCTTGAATTCGTTGCCAATAATCAAGTTCAATCTGCGCGGGATCTGCCACGTAATAACCCGCGTGCATGGCTGCAGTAGCGCAAGCATGATTGGGTAAAATGCGTAACTGCGTGCCTACCGCTATATCCATTAACTTTCCGCTATCAATCGCACCATCAATATCGTTACTAACTGCAGCAATAATGCCATGTTCCTGATTGACGCCGATAACCTGTAAGCCGGAGATAATATTGCCGTCGTTATCGCAGACTAAGCCATAACCACAGTCTTGACGTTGCGACTGGGTACCGCGGTCTTGCGATAATGACATCCAACCCGCATCAATAAACAACCAGTCTTTCTCTTCGTTATGACCAATCACACTGGTGACAACCGACAATGCAATATCGTCAGGTTTACATACACCAATGCCCGCCATGACTAGATCAAAAAAGGTATACACGCCTGCTCTCACTTCAGTTACGCCATCTAAGTTCTCGGCAAAATGAGCTGTAGGAGTCGAACCAACGCTCACCACAGGACAAGGTAATCCACTTTCAATTAACTGAGTAGCAGCAACCACCGCGGCACTGCGCTCCCCTTCAGCCGCAGCGACTAACGCCGCTTTACTGATACAATCATAAGATTCGCCCGCATGGGTCAGTACACCTCGTAACTCAGCACCACCTTGATGCAAAATTCTGGCAATCTCGACTAAACGCGTATCGTCAGGTTGAATACCACCGCGATGGCCATCACAATCAACTTCCAATAACGTCGGGATCTTAATATTTTGCGTCTGACAAAATGCGGCTACCGCTTTTGCTTGCGCAACACTATCAAGCAAAATACTAATATTGATGCCATTATTAAGCAGTGCTTGAATACGCGGTAATTTTTGTGGGACGATACCAACGGCATAAATAAGATTGCTATAACCCGCGTCTGCAAATGCTTCCGCTTCTTTAACGGTCGAAACAGTCGCTGGTGAATCAAAACCTTCGAGTATATGCTTCGCACCCGCAATGGATTTAACAGTTTTTAAATGCGGTCTTAATATCACATTATGCGGGGCTAACGTTGCTCTTAAAAATGCCACGTTAGTATCAAACTTGGCTTTATCGACCAACAAAAAAGGCGTGTCTATCTTTGCTAAGCTTGTTGTGATTGGCATCGTGTTTCCAATTAACATAGTGCTCGTTCCTTATATTCATTCTACTGAGTTACCTGCTTGGTAATATGCGCATTGTGGTGTATCGGGATTTAGAATAATATTAACGATTACTAACTATCATATTAGGTTTGAACTTAATGCTTACCAGCGAAGATTTGCGTTTTTTCTATGTAATATCGACTCAACCCTCTTTAACCGCGGCTGCGCGTAAGCTTAATGTGACGCCGCCAACAGTGACTCAACGCCTGCAAGCAATTGAATCCAAAGTGAGCGTTAAATTGGTACAACGCCAAGCCCGTGGCATAAGCCTGACCGAAGAAGGTTATTTACTACAAAAAAAAGCCCGCTTTATTCTCGCTGAACTGGATCAAATACACACATTAATGGCCAGTAAAAAGAACCTAATCAGTGGTACACTCAAAGTATTAGCCCCCTTGGGGTTTGGTAATGATTACATAGCCCCCTTAGTTGGCGAATTTCAACAGCAACACCCAAACCTAATTGTCGAATTAGAGCTCTCGGACAACCCAAGCTGGGCGGAAAGCCACAAATGGGACATCATCATTTATATTGGTGAGTTACGGGATTCGACATTGAAGCTAGCGACGCTTGCGCCTAATCAGCGTTTTCTTTGTGCTTCTCCTCATTACTTAAAAAACCATGGCCCGCTTAAATCGCCCCGAGAATTACGAGACCACATTTGTATTGCGTTACGGGAAAACAGTGAAGACGTGACATTATGGCGTTTCACCCATAATGACAGCCAAGAACAAGAGTCGATTCGCATTACCCCCACTTTTACCAGTAACGAAGGTAGCGTTGTGAAAAACTGGGCAATCGCAGGCCATGGGATCATTATGCGCTCAGAATGGGATGTGCAACCTGAATTAAATAGTGGAAGATTAGTGCAGTTATTACCAGACTATAGCTTGCCGAGTGCCGATATTGTGGCGTTATTAGGTACTGATTCAGGCGCTCGTTCAGCCAGAACAGCACATTTTTTACAATTACTAAAAGCACGTTTTGCACAGCAACCTTGGTTAAAAAAATAGTCATTTTAGACCAAGATAACAACACAAAAGAAGCGCATCATGGAAATCGTATTTTTAGGTACATCGGCAGGTACACCGACCAAAACCCGTAATGTATCGGGGCTGGCTATTCACCGGGTTAATTCCAAAAAATGGTGCTTAGTTGATTGTGGTGAAGGTACTCAACATCAGCTATTACATACCAAACTGTCTTTAACGCAATTACAGGCGATCTTTATTACCCATATCCATGGCGATCATTGTTATGGTCTACCCGGGTTATTAGCCAGTGCCGCAATGCAAGGCAGGACAGAACCACTTTGGATTGTAGGGCCATCAGAAATTAAAACCTTCATCGAGTTGATGCAAACTGCTGTGCACCTCAATTTAAACTATGAACTAAAGTATAAGTGTATTGATGAGCCAAATAATACACTCGACGACCTAGCCATTGAATTTGATGTAGAGACGACTGAACTCTCTCACCGCTTGCCTTCTGTGGCTTATAGTTTCATTGAAAACAGATTAAGCAATAAGCTCGATGTCGATAAGTTAGCACAAGACAAGATCACTCGCGGCAAGCTTTGGGGCGAGTTGCAACAAGGGTTAGATGTACAACTCGATGATGGGCGCATTATTTGTGCACAAGATTACTTATTACCGATTCAAGATCCACGAAAAATTATCATCTCAGGTGATAACGATAAGCCATCACTGCTCACTCAAGTAGCCAAGACCGCAAACGTATTAGTGCATGAAGCAACGTATACTCAAGATATCGCCATCAAAATCGGCTCGGGGCCACAACACAGTTACGCCAAACTGGTTGCTCAGTTTGCCAATGATATTGGACTTGATAACTTAGTGTTAACCCACTTTAGCCCACGTTATCAATACGCGATAAACAGCAGCCCTTCTATCTTCGATATCGAAAACGAAGCCCGTACTGTTTATAGTAAAAACCTGTTTCTAGCCAACGACTTTGACCGCTTTATATTAAACAAACAAGGCGTTTTAACTAACGCTAACAGCCATTCAGTTTTCAAATAACAATATGATAAACAAGCGAGATATACAGTGAATTGGACGGTCGATCAATTAGAAGCATTTGTAACCGCAGTAAAACTCGGCTCTTTCTCTGCCGCTGCACGCCATTTGGGCAAAGCACAATCACGAGTCAGTACCGCAATCGCTAATTTAGAAACTGACCTTGATGTAACCTTGTTTGACCGCAGTGCACGACTACCGATACTGACACCCGCAGGCGAAGAGATATCGATAACTATCGCCATGGATGAAGCCGCACAGCTCATGGCATATTGACAGTTATTATTACATTACCGAATTAGTTATCAGAGGTATTGGCTGGGCGTTAGTGCCTGAGCATATCACTAATATACATTGTATAAAGACGCTTTATTAGAATTATCCACTGCTCACATTACCGACCCTTTATTGATTGAAATGGGCATAGTTAAACGTCGAGATCAAGCCAGTGGTCCGGTCATGAACTGGATATACCAAGTCTTAAATCGGGGTGTTATAAAATAGTAACCATATTACTTATTAGTTAATTTTACGTAAAAAGTCTATAATCCTGCGCGTAACTATTTTTGAAAAATCTAAATATACTATGGATAACCTGCCTTTTAGTGCAAAAAAGTTGCTGAATCTAGATTTTTATACCTTTTATGTTGATTTATCGCAGTTTTTTTGTCAGATTAATACCCACGTAACATATCAGTGACATCTACTGCTGATAATGAATGGAATCAATTTTTCAGACTGGATGGGGAATCATCGAGTTATAAGGGTCTGGTAATGTCTTTATTAGAAGTAAAAAATCTTCGCATCGAATATCCATCTCGACATGGGGTTCACGCTGCAGTGAAATCATTGTCTTTTTCTATCGAACGCGGTGAAATCGTTGGTATAGTTGGCGAATCTGGTGCAGGTAAATCAACTGTGGGTAATGCTGTTATTGATCTATTAAGCCCACCAGGTGTGATTGCTAGCGGCGAAGTATATCTTGACGGTAAAAAAATATCGGGATTAACAGCCAAAGAGATGCGCAAAATACGTGGCTCAAAAATCGGCTTCATCTTCCAAGATCCAATGACATCACTAAATCCTCTTTTTACCATCGAGCGTCAAATTACCGAAACTATTCTAGCCAATCTTGATGTAAGCAAAAAAGAAGCGTTCTCTCGGGCCATTACCTTAATGGAACAAGTCGGTATTCCTGAACCAGAATTACGTATTAAGCAATACCCGCATCAATTCTCAGGTGGTATGAGACAGCGTGTGGTTATCGCTATCGCATTGTCTTGTGAACCCGATTTAATCATTGCCGATGAACCAACAACCGCACTTGATGTTTCAATTCAAGATCAAATTCTAAAACTGATCCGCGAATTATGTATTAAGAAAAACGTGGGTTGTATGCTGGTTACCCACGATATGGGTGTGGTATCGAATGTAACAGATAAAATTGCCGTGATGTACCGCGGTGACCTTGTTGAATTTGGTCCAACCAAGCAAGTATTGAGCGATCCTTCGCATGAATATACCCGTAGCCTTATTTCTGCGGTACCGCGCTCTGATATCAAGTTAGATCGTTTTCCGCTGGTAAGCTATATCGAAGAAGCCGAAGAAATGAAGCAAATCGATATTAAAAACCACTGGTTAGGTCAAAGTCAGGATCAACGTGAATACACGGGTCCACTACTGACAGTAAATGATGTCAGTCTGCGCTTTGTAACTAAAGATTCATTCTTTGAAAGCAAACGTGAATACGTCCAAGCATCGAACAAAGTAAGCTTCCATATTAACGAAGGTGAAACCTTTGGTCTGGTGGGTGAATCTGGTTCAGGTAAATCAACGATTGCACGTATTATCGCCGGTCTTTATACCCCGAATGAAGGTAATATCACGTTTGAAGGCATTGATTTAACCGCATTGAAATCTGAAAAAGAACGTCGCCCAATTCGTCGTCAAATGCAGATGGTGTTCCAAAATCCATATACGTCGATGAATCCACGAATGAAGGTTTTTGATATTATTTCAGAACCAATTCGTTTCCATAAACTGGCATCATCTGAAACTGAAATTCGTCAAATTGTACACGACCTACTGGATCATGTCGGACTAGGTAGAATGGCAGGGGTTAAATACCCACACGAGTTCTCTGGTGGTCAACGTCAACGTATTTCGATTGCCCGCGCGCTTGCAACACGGCCGCGTTTATTAATTTGTGATGAACCGACATCAGCACTTGATGTGTCAGTACAAGCACAAATTCTTAATCTACTTAAAGATTTACAAGACGAACTCAATCTAACTATGCTGTTTATTAGTCATGATTTACCGGTTATTCGTCAAGTGAGTGATCGCGTCGGTGTAATGCAAAAAGGTAAACTGCTTGAAGTAGCGGCAACGGAAGACTTATTTACTAATCCACAGCATGAATACAGCCAGCATCTTATTTCGTTAATGCCTGAATTTAAAGGTTTGCGTGACAAGTTAGCGAGCTAGTTATTATTATAAAAACGAAGAAACAACTGTTTAATAAAAACAAAAAAACACAACACATTCGGGAATCACGTCCCAGCATGAAGGAGTTATGCAAATGAAAACCTTAAAGACCAAACTCGCCATTGCCCTAATGGCCGCAGGCCTAAGCTTTAGCGCTGCAGCAGCAGATATCACAGTTGCTTATGATGCAGATCCGGTATCGCTTGACCCGCATGAGCAATTATCTGGTGGTACACTACAGATGTCGCACATGCTGTTTGATCCGCTGGTTCGTTTTACCAAAGATTTCGATTTTGAAGGCCGTATCGCTGAAAAATGGGAACGTGTAAATGACACAACTTTCCGTTTTCACCTACGTAAAGGCGTAAAATTCCACTCTGGTAACCAACTAACTGCTGATGATGTTATATGGACATTCGACCGTCTAAAATCATCAATTGATTTCAAAAACGTTTTCTCTCCATACGAGAAAATGACCAAGATTGATGACTACACAGTAGAAATCATATCTTCAGAACCCTACCCTCTGGTATTACAGACAGCAACTTATATCTTCCCAATGGATAAGAAGTTCTACTCTGGTCAAGCGAACGGTAAAGACAAATCTGCCATCGTTAAACACGGTAGCTCTTTTGCATCAACCCACGTATCAGGTACAGGTCCTTTCACTATTGCTTATCGTGAGCAAGGCGTAAAAGTGGTATTCGAACGTTTCGACGGTTACTGGGATAAAAAATCACCAGGTAACGTAGACAAGCTAACGCTTGTGCCAATTAAAGAAGATGCGACACGTGTTGCGGCACTCCTTTCTGGCGACGTTGACATGATCTACCCTGTTGCACCAAACGATCAAAAACGTGTTTCAAAAACAAAAAATATCGATCTGGTAACCGTATCTGGTACCCGTATTATCACGTTCCAAATGAACCAAAACAGCAATCCAGCGCTTAAAGATGTGCGCGTACGTCAAGCTATCGTACATGCCATCAATAACGACGCGATTGTTAAAAAAATCATGAAAGGCTTCGGCACAACTGCTGGCCAACAAGGTCCTGCAGGTTACGCTGGCTATGACGCTGACTTAGTGCCACGTTATGACTTGAAAAAAGCCAAACAGTTAATGAAAGATGCTGGTTATGAAAATGGTTTTAAACTGTCAATGATGGCACCAAACAATCGTTATGTTAACGATGCTAAAATCGCACAAGCAACCGCATCAATGCTATCTAAAATCGGCATTAAAGTTGACCTTAAAACAATGCCAAAAGCACAATACTGGCCTGAATTTGATCTTTGCTCAGCTGACATGATGATGATTGGTTGGCATGCCGATACTGAAGATTCAGCGAACTTCTCTGAATTCTTAACAATGACACGTGACGAAGAAACAGGTCGTGGTGCTTACAACTGCGGTCAATACTCGAACGCTGAAGTTGATAAATTAGTAAACAGTGCAAACGCAGAAACAGACTCAGTAAAACGTGGTGTTATGCTGCAACGTGTTGAAAACATCTTGTATGACGAAGCTGCTTTCGTGCCACTACATTGGCAAGATCTAGCTTGGGGCGCAAAATCGACTCTACAAGTTGCTCCAATTGTAAATGCATTAAACTTCCCGTACTTCGGTGACCTAGTAGTTAAATAAACTTTTACAGTTAAATCAACTACGAAAACTTATCGGTATTTCATACCGTGACTACGCGGTGTTTTTATCACGATAATCTGATAAAAACACCGATTATTTTTACAAAAAATATAGCGATAAACGCTATAAATTTAATAATACTTTGGGAGACAAGGAATGTTCACATTTCTGATCAAACGCCTGTTTCAAGCCTTGATAGTAATGTTCGTGATCAGTTTGGTAGCATTTTCCATTCAAGATAATCTAGGCGATCCATTACGTGAATTAGTTGGTCAATCTGTATCTGAAGCAGAACGACAAGCACTTCGTGATGAACTAGGTCTTAATGATCCTTACATGACTAAATATAGTCGTTTTCTTGTTAATGCAGTGCAAGGTGATCTCGGCACTTCGTATTTCTTTAAAAGACCTGCAGCAGAAGTTATCTTAGATAAACTTCAAGCAACACTTGAATTGGTGTTTGGCGCAGCATTAATTATCGTTTTTGTGTCAATTCCGTTAGGAGTTTACTCCGCTATTCATCCCAAAAGTACACTCACTAAAATAATTATGGCGGTCAGTAGCATTGGTATCTCGGTACCGGTATTCCTTACTGCGATCATACTGATGTACATCTTCTCCATCGAACTAGGTTGGCTACCCTCTTATGGACGTGGTGAAACGGTCAATATCATGGGCTGGAATACCGGTTTCCTGACTAAAGATGGTTTATTGCATTTAATCTTACCAAGTGTTTCACTTGCTTCTATCATGCTGCCACTTTTCATCCGCTTGGTTCGCTCTGAAATGCTAGAAGCATTGAGCTCGGAATACATCAAGTTTGCGAAAGCAAAAGGCTTATCACTAAACAAAATTTATTATATACATGCGCTTAAAAATACCATGCTGCCAGTTATTACGGTTGGTGGTGTACAAATCGGTACTATGATTGCGTACACAATTTTGACCGAAACGGTATTTCAGTGGCCAGGGACAGGTTTCCTATTCTTAGAAGCGATTAACCGTGTAGATACACCTTTAATTACTGCTTATGTCATCTTCGTTGGTTTAATTTTTGTGGTAACAAATACCCTAGTTGACCTGTTATATGGGGTGATTAACCCTACCGTAAACATCACAGGTAAAGGATAATAGGTATGAACACAATAACGTCGTCTCATGTTCCTACTCGCTGGGAACGCTTTAAAAACTCAGATCTTATTTATTATTTCTTAAGAGATAAGGTCGCTATGTTCAGTTTTGCGATCTTTATGACTTTCTTGATCGCAGCGTTAGCAGCACCGTTAATCGCACCAACAGACCCGTATGATATCACCACTATTGATATCATGGATTCAGAGTTACCGCCGTCTTGGTTAGAAGAGGGTGACGAACGATTCCTATTAGGTACTGATGATCAAGGCCGTGATATTTTATCAACTATGCTTTATGGCTCGCGTTTATCACTGACCATTGGTTTCTTAGCCGTTGCTGTACAATTAGTCTTAGGTATTGCGATTGGTCTGTCTGCAGGTTACTTCGGTGGCCGGATTGATAGTTTCCTGATGCGTGTTGCTGACGTACAACTCTCATTTTCGACCATGATGGTAGCGATTATTGTTTCGGCGATCTTTAAAGCCAGCTTTGGGAGTGAATTCTTTAGTCAATATGCGGTGGTCATGCTCGTGGTGATCATTGGTATTGCCGAATGGCCGCAATATGCGCGTACTATTCGTGCATCGGTATTGGCCGAGAAACAAAAAGAATACGTAGAAGCAGCGCAAGTGATGGGCTTGAAATCAATGCGCATTATGTTTAGACACATACTGCCAAACTGCTTGTCCCCTATCCTAGTGATCTCAACGGTACAGATTGCCAATGCCATTATGTCAGAAGCTGCGCTGTCATTCTTAGGCTTAGGTTTACCGGTTGATCAACCTTCATTAGGTGCGTTAATCAGTACCGGCTTTAAGTATATCTTCTCTGGTGCTTGGTGGATCACAGCCTTCCCGGGTGTATTACTGGTAACACTTGTGCTGGTAATTAACCTACTAGGTGACTGGTTACGTGATGCATTTAACCCGAAGATCTATAAAGGTTAAGCAAATAAGCGTTATTGTTTATGTGTAAGTAAATGATAGTAATAAAAAAGCACTGTTCGTAAATGCGTTCAGTGCTTTTTTTATGATATGAAAACAACCTTCCACAGTATTGCGATCTGTTATTCTTATCTTCCAGTCAGGACAAAGTCCCTTGGTAGTTATGGTACGACAAAGTCCCTTGGTGTTCACACGACTTAGAGCGACACCCTAAGCCATTGATAGACAAAACCTTGATAGAGTTGTTGTACTAGCCGATAGTAATATCATTAGATTTTGTAGGGGACGTGAAGGATTTTGAATCCCTCCCATGGTCTTTTAACTAGCTATATTTACTAGGATCTAGTCAGATATTAAAAACCATGCATTTAGATTACGTTGGATCTAGCTTACTGTCATTGAGCACAGAACCAGAACATGCAAATTGTCTACAAACTGGTGGCCAGTTTTACTCATCCACTACACTCTCATAGCTCTCGACATCAGGAGATATATTATTTTCCTCTCCTCCACAGCACTCTGCATGTCTTTAATTAGCCCTGGATTTTCAACCTTTAGCTTTTGTAAAAAACCAGTTAATAAATATAAAGCTGCATCTACTTTAGCGTTATCCATACCAACTTTCCAAAGTGCTGGGGCAGGTTATGGATAAATTCGGCGTCAACTTTTAACGCCGAAATACACGAAAAGTATTAGTCACTAAGCTCAACCGAAGTGATACCCATCTCTTCCGGAGTTGCACTGTCTGTCCGCACATCAGCAGAAATAGCAGACATGAAAGAATCAAGAGCTTGGAGTTCTGCTAATGTCATGCCAAGTCGTTCTATTAGCGGAGAAACGGTAGGAAAGTTACTATCATATTTAGATTCATATTGTGGGAAGTTGCCACTACGGTTTCTTGTCATGCCGTTGTTATACATTGCCAGCAACCCAAAAGCTTTGAAATTAGGAATAGTCCACATGAGCTGGAAGAAACCAAGGTGGGTCGTTGGGTCTGTTGCTTTGATATCTCGTAGCATCGGTACTCTGAACCGGCCCATATCTTCAGGTTTGAATGTCACACTATAACGACCACGGTCTTCTAAATTGCGACCATAATAGGTTAAGCCAATGTTCTCGAACTTATTATTGGTCATCATCGAGCCACTATGACAATTCATGCAGCGTGCTTTGGTTCGGAAAAGGTGCAGTCCATGCAATTGTTGATCGGTCAATGCATTTGTATCCCCTTTCAGAAACTGATCAAAGGCACTGTCTTTGCTGATGATTGTTCGCTCGAAGGTGGCAATTGCTTTAGCAATCCGGTCAAGGGTTATGGTTGTATCACCAAATGCTGCATTAAATAACGCCGGATACTGCAGTTCTTGATCCAATTTTAGCAGCAGTTCATCGAGAGGTTGGCCCATTTCAATGGGGTTGGCAATTGGATGTAAAGATTGTTCTTCCAGCGATCCGACACGCCCATCTAAAAACAAGGTGTCATAGTAGGCCGTATTGATGATGGTTGGCGTATTTCTTGGCCCTTTTTGACCATCAATACCAATTGCAGTACTTAAACCATCAGCCCATCCTTTGGCCGGATCGTGACAACTTGCACAAGAGAGAGTGTTGTCCTTAGAAAGAGTTTTATCGAAAAACAAGGTACGGCCAAGAGTCACTTTTTCTTTAGAGTAGGGGTTATCAGCAGGAAATGGCACCGCCGGACGTAGACCTAATTCTTGCCATTCCACTCCTTCAGCTACTCTCGGCTCCGGCCAAGCTGACGGAGACTGTGAATAGACCTTTCGTAGTTCGGGTAGATTAACGGGTGTATTAATTGAAATGATATTGGACCATACATCATAGGACTCAAAGCTATACAGCAGAGCTATTCCATTATCTTCTTCTGTCGGTTGTGCTATCACCTCACCACCTGATGAAAAAGAGACAAGCACCTGCTGGCTATCTTCATCTGTTGCCCAGTATCGAGCGGATATCTCTAGGCTCGGAAATGTATTTGGAAACTTGATATCAGTGCCAGAAAATAGTGCTGATAGCTCAGTCACTGAAGGGAGGCGCCAATTCGACTTCTTACATACTTCCGAGTCATTGAGCGTTTGAATCATAGTACCGAGATCCTCTTTGGCCGAGTTCTTTTCTGCCCGTTCATTAGTATTCCAGAGCCGGATCCCATAGTCGCTGATTGGAACTCGTCGAATATCATCAACACATGACCAAGGTTGTTCATTATAGGTTAGCGTTTGATCACTAAGAGGCCAGCCACTGCTATCTAAGCGCAGGAAGTCACTAGTTTCGTCATTGGGCGTGCTTGTTTGATTGAATAATGACTTGCGTGCAGCTTGAATCAGAGTGCTGTGGGTGGCAAAGAAAGCATTTTTGGCCATTTTATCCACTTGGAATTTAGCCATCATTTCATAGGTGGTTTTATAATAGAGCTTTGATGGGGTCTGGCGAGCCACTTCTGCGGCAATCATCAAATCTTTTACTTGTGTTAAATAGTCATCTTGAGCGCTATCACTGTGCTTGATCTGGATTTCCTTTATAGATAGCCATCCATTTAGATCAGTATCCGCCTGAGCAAATTCAGCGGTTGATTGTAAGCTCACTTCAACAACAGGCGAAGAAGCCCCCTCTTGGTTCTTGATAAATAGGTTGGCTCTGGCTAGTTGAGAAGCGGCTTGGTTTTCGACAATTTTACTGAGAGTCTCGACGTTTTCACTCAGATACTTAAATGTATCTACATTCAGCGAGACACTGATCTGTAAGGGGTGATTAAGATTTGTACCGACCGGAACGGTCACATTAATACGAGCATCATTATCTACTGTACCCACTATTGTCAACTTCGTGCTGGGCTGGGAGACAGTAAAGGTGCTTCCTGCAGCTTCATCATGGGTTACTTTAGCTGAGAAAGTAAATGCTTCCTCTGACATTTCTGGCTGTGGTGTAGGCAACGGAGCCGATGAGGAGCGATTCTCTTGGCAACCATTTAGGACGAACAGTGTGCCGATAAGCACTGCCGTTGATATTGCTCTACGAGCAAATGGGAAATTGTTGGACATACTCTTCCTGTAAATGCAAATGATAACTGCTTTCATTTTAATTAAGGTCGGTGAATTTACACTGAATTTGAGTAATATTCAATATATAAATTAAGTTCTTAGAAGTTTTTTTTGTATGATATTAGAACGCTTCACTGGGTTTAAAAAGCAACTGCGATGCTATCATTTATTGTCGATATGGTTTCAAAGCAGCTTGGTATTTTAAATGCTGTTGGGATCGCGATAGTGGAAATCAGGATTACGAGTTACGACAAACCCAAGTACATAAGTGACTTGGGTTTGTTAATGCCAATAATTTTATTGCATCAATGGGTTATCAATACGTTATCAATGGGCCCACCAATATCAGGTAGAGGTAAGTGTTAATATATATTCTACCCCAACGGCCTACTTACTTGACCACAACAGATATGACAAATCACTCCAATCCCTCACATGAGAAAATATATAGCACATCGATATGCAAATATTATGACAGAGTAAGGACTCTAAGCCATTTCGGGGCAAATTCGGCTTAGCATTATTGCACTAGCCAGATCTGGACAATGCTAAGTTAGCGGTGAAATAATAAATAAAGCTTCTAATATCAATTTAGAAGCCTTCTTTTCGTCAGTAAATTCGTAGGTCTATAGCTTAGGTCATAGCCCTACCGTATTATTTAAAACCATGTGTAATTACGCTTGAGCTGTTGTCATGTCTTCAGCTTCTTTACTCTTCTCAAGCATCTTACGAATCACAAACGAAGCCATAAATGCGACTACTACCATCACTACCGCTAATCCGGTCAACAAGCTGAAGTAGTCACCGTAAACTGTTTGTACAATCTCTTGGGTGATCTCTTGGCCCTTCTCCATCGCAATCGAAGTCGAGAATACCGCACCAACAATACCACTCATTGCAATAGCAACAGAGAATAGACTTACCGAGAAATTCTCTATGTGCTTCGGCGCGACAGACAAGATAAATGCCACCACCATACTGCCTACAATAACTTCAGCGAATGCTTGGAAGAAATGAATTGCCAAGAATACTTCAGGGCGGATAATTACATTTTCTCCCACATTGAGTACTGCCATGGTAAGAATACCAAACGCAATCGCCGTTAGGATAAATGCGAAACCCACTTTCGTCGCGGTAGTAAAGTAAATATTACGTTTTTCAAGTGACGAAAATACATAGGCGATCACTGGACCACCAACAATACACCAGAGTGGGTTCATTGCCATTGCCGCTTCAGGTGCAATTGGAATGAAACCAAACAGATCACCACGCATGGTATTGATTGTGACCATCGTCATTGATGTCATCATTTGACCGTAGTAAACAAAGAACGCAGTCGTTAATACCGTCATGATAAGAATAGTACCCATCTTTAATGCATCTGCACGTTCAGCTTTAAACATCAACGAGATGAAATAAAGGATCGCAGCAACACCAATTGCATATACGATGTTTTGGCCGATATTCATGTTAGAGAACATGAAAAATACTAAACCAATCATACCTAACGATAGTACTGTAAATGCAATCCAGTTTTTTGTGCTTACCGGCGCTTGGTCAATCTCAGCACCTACTGTTAATAATGGTTTGCGTGAAACAACTAGAATAATGAAAGCAATAGCGGCCATCGTTGCTGACAACATGAAGCTGCCATTAAAGCCAACCATAAGCACCAACATCGGGAATAAGTACTGACCTAAGAAGGCACCAATATTATTCACAGAATAGTTAACTGAGTAACCATTTTCAAAGTCTTCCTGACTCGCAAATGTACGTTTGTATAAGCTTGGGTAAGAAGGCGACATAAGGCCGCGACCATAACTTGCCAATGCAATACCCACTAAACTTAATGGCACATTACCTGCTGACGCACCTAACACAAGTAAGGTATAACCAATGGTAAAGCCAAGATAAGCAATCGTTAGCGAGCGATAAGCACCTAAAAACTTATCAGCAATGAAACCACCAGCAATCGCAAACAACGGGCCGATAGAAGAAAAAGCACCAACAACCATCATAGTGTCAGCTTCGCTATACCCTAAATCTTCTAAAAAGAAGCGGGTTAAAACAACCATTACGCCGTAGAAAGATAAGCCAAATAACATTTGGCAACACATCATAGATTTATTCAATCGATTCCACATAACTTAATCTCTTATAGTATGGGTAAGTAATGAAAGGTAATTCGTCGAGATGGTAACACTTAAGGAGTAACCAGTTATAGGCGAAGATCGCATAAATAAACACAAGTCCACTATATTTTTCTATCTAAAATTGAATAAACCAAACATATACAACACCTACAGGTCATTTTGCAGATGATCACGCTAAGCCCAAACAATAATTAATATTATATAATGACAGTCCATCACTAAGTAAGCATAATTGACTAAAAACGCTAACAATAAATACCCCAATCATTTACCAATTACACACCATTAAGTGACACTTAAGACGAGTAAGCATAAAATAGGCGCGGAATGACATCTCAATCAAGAACAGCAAATGGGTTTACCCTTATTGAATTAACTATCACTATTATAATTTTGGCGGTGATGACTGCTATCGCGCTCCCTAAATTTTTAAACTTCCGTGAAGATGCGGAAATAAGCCGCGTTAAAGCGATTGCAGCCGGTTATCAACAAGCTGTTAGCTTTGTACAAATCCGCTACCAAATACTGGGGAAAAGTGAGTACATGGTTGATATCCCAGGTTATGGCAGCGGAGAACTCGATGTCAATCCAAGCGGATTTCCTATCGGTATCAACAAAGGTAATAATCAAGGTGTAATAAAAAACCCACATAATATAGGTAAAGGCACGCAAGGTTGCGTCTCATTATGGGAAGAATTATTAGCTGATCCGCCATCAGTATCGCGAATTAAAGGTGATGGTTCGGATTTTACGGCCTACCGCCACAAAGCAGACGGTGGCACAGATCAAAGCCAGTGTACTTACATTTTGAGAACACTCGGTGATACGACCAATAAACCTGCAAAAGCAAAAATATCGATAAACTATGACTCTAAAACAGGAAGAGTGACATCTATCTTTAAGGATTAACTAAAATACTGCATCTAAGCTGCTTCGGTTTTGATTCAGATAGCAGTAGTAATGGTATTGTTAAAAGATAAATGAAAGAAGTGGTTTATATTTTTATATTCATAAAATCAAAAAAGCCTGCTTATATAAGCAGGCTTTTTAATATGGGGCGACTGAAGGGATTTGAACCCTCGACAACCGGAATCACAATCCGGGGCTCTACCAACTGAGCTACAACCGCCATTAACTATCGACTTATCCCGCTAAACATTGTTAGCCAGACGTCTATCATTTCAATGCGATGGAGTATGCAGCAGTTAGTTTCAACATGCAAGCCGACTTACTGCGCATGAACACTTTCCACGCCCTTCGATTTAAATTTAAGCAAACACCCAGTAATAGAGGGGGATAACAACCGCCCCCTCTATTACAAAACAGGAATTCTACTTAGTCTTTGCTTTTAAAGATAAGTAGATTACTGAAGCATTAAAGCTAACTAGATGTAAACTAGAAATTAAACATTTCTAACCCGCTATCTAATATTTCATCCGCAATATACTTATGTGTAGCGGTTGTAGGATGGGTAACACCCCAAAATACATATTTGTCAGAACCGTTACTAGCACAGTCGTTGGTTAACCTATGACTAAGCATATAATCAATAGCAGAACTACGGTTAATATCTAAACACGCATCACTCGCGTTAGCAAAACCGTATTGCTCTGGACTTTCTGTCAACCCTTCAAATAATGCGTACGTATCATATAGTTTGACATTGTAACCTAGAACAAGGTAGTACGCCGCCTGCTCTTTAATGAAGGCATTAAGTGCTACGATTTTAGCGCGTACTTTTGCGACTTCTTCTTTAGTCGAATATTTAAACTGTGGCGCTTTTGTCGCATCTGGCAGCGTCATTAATAACAAATTCTTAGCACCTGAATCAATCAAACGAACCAATGCACTACTATAGTCAGCCTTTACATCACCCACTTCTCGGTTGTAGTTCATAAAGTCATTTAGACCAAATTCTAACGTAAAAAGAATATTCTCAGGATTATAGTGATTCGCCATTTTCATATACGTAAGATAAGACGTAACTTGCTCATAGATACCTGTTAAAGCTACATATTGGTTGGTACCTGCGGCACCACCAACAGACCAGTTATAGAGCGGTATATTTTGTGCGTTCGCAACATATTCAGTCCACACAAAACCGTTCGAAAAATGGCCTAGGAACCAAGAGTTAGGGTTAGGAAAACGCCATTGCGATGCGTTAAACATGTTTCCAGTATCAGACAAGCTATCACCAAATGCGACAACTTTATTGATCTTATTTGGTTGCATTACGACATCATTTGTCCAAATCGAGTGATTATATGAAAAACGATTATTTGCTGCAAAGAAGGTCATATCAGCATTGTCATGATCGACCCCTAAAGTATCAGCACAGCTCTTCTTTATTACGTTCTGTGGCGTATTCGTATAGAACATATTTTTAAAAGAAGTCGAAGACCACCAATATCCATCAATCTTTAAGTCATCACCATCAGCATTTTCCGCCCACTTCCAATCCGTTGCAGCATCATCATGTGAATGACTGGTGCGATACCAACAGCGTACATAGGTATATGTGTTTTCATCCTGAGTGCTACTAGCTTGTGCTGCCACAATAGGCTCAGGAACCATAGTGGTTTCACTTGCAGCAGCAGTGAAAGACAGTATCGCACTGAGTAGAATAGTTAATTTCTTCATCGCTTACCTCTTATTGACTAAGTCATCAAAAAACAATGAGAACGATTCTCACCGTGGTGATATTTTGAATAAATGCTCTATAAAGTCAACGCACTACTAATATAATTGCTCTTACTTGGGAGGCTAATTCAAGCAATACCAGCTATCATCAGTTATGTTCATGTTATAAATTAAGAGCATTTCCTGACAGTGGGGTTGGAAAATAAGCGACTGATTTGATATACTTTTATTTGGTAACCAGTTCAGTCCAAAAATTTAAAAACATAATAATTTAAACGTGAAAATTTGAGCGTTTAGCTCATAACTAAATAGAAAATTAAACCACCAAAATAATTATAGATTATGTATACCAAGTCGAGATTGTTCAATAATCAAACAAATCATATTGTCTCTTTTATACAAACAGTCAAAACCCTCAATTCGAAAGAAGCTAGCTCGAAAATTACAGACATAAAAAATCCGCTGACTAAAGTCCAGCGGATTTATAGGCTAATTAAAGCAAACAATTATATTATCAAATTTAATTAAAACGCATATTTAACAGTCACACCGTAGTTACGTTCAGCTTGAGACTGATCATTATCTTGTGTAGTTAAACCACGCACATCACTCCATGACCAGTACTGCTCATTTGTTAGGTTATAAACACCAGCGCGTAATGTTAAGTCTTCCATCGGCTTGTAGTATGCCGTTAAATCAACAACTGTTGAACTCGGGTTTTCAATTTGGTTTTCATTACCCGTTACGGTTGTATTAATATCACTTGAACCTTTCTTCGCTGTATAAACCGTTTTCAGTGACGTCCCCCAATTCGCACTCGGGCTATCATAGTTAAGACCAACGACCATGTTCCAAGGTGCGACACTATTAAGTGCTAAACCATCTTGATCTTCGCCCTCAGTATAAGCAGCAGCTAAACGTAACGTAGTACCGTCAAATGCGCCAATTAAGCTGTCTAACCAAAGGTTAGTAGCAATTTCAGCACCTTTAATCGTTGCTTTGTCTAGATTGTCATAGGTCGTAATATCAATACCATTCTCTTGATATTTAATCTTATCAATAAAATCATCATAATCACTGTAGAACAAGGCAAACTCATAATTACCCGCAGCGAAGTTCCCGCGTAGACCAGTTTCATATGAGATACTTGTTTCTGCTTCTAAATCTGGATTAGGCTGGCTTTTATAACCATGGGCAGTATTGCTCCAAGAATAATACAGTTCTTGAAAATCTGGGGCTCTAAAACCTTGGCTCACCTGTGCGAATATCTTAGTATCATCAGTTAGGTTATATAATGCACCCAATTTAGCTGTTACCGCTGAATCTGAATATTCTTTATAATCTGTCGGCTCATAACCACTGACATCATTATATGATGTTGTTGGGTCTGTATTGTCCGGCTTAGTACTGAAACTATCAAAACGAAGGCCTGGAGTTAATACGAGAGCGCCATCAAGCAATAAGATCTGATCCTGCAAATAAGCGCCCCACTTAGTATCTTCAGCTTCAGGCATATAGTAATAAAGCTTAGTACCAGTATCGCCATTTCCTTTTACATAATGGGTTAAATTAGTGTTTTCAATATCACGAGTAGCATAAGATAGACCGTAAATTAAGTGATGCTCCATTCCCCCCAATATTAAAGACTTCTCAAACTGAGCACTTACTTCATAACCTTGCTCGGCATAAAGGTATTCTTTAACTTCATCCGTATTAGGTGTAAACATACTGGTTGTTGAACTACTGCGCGTTGTTTGCGATGCTTGCTTACTTTTCTGCCAATCAAATTGCACTGACATAGTGTCAAAAGCAGCATTATTGGCGGTAAGGATATATTTAGCCCCTAAGCGTTGACGTTTACTTTGATCCGCTGCATCAACACTTTTATCCCAATTGGCATATGGAGGGTTAATATCAAGTGGAAGGTCGGTATCCGTATCTGAGACAACCTGCTCCCCGGTAAACTCAATGCGGTGATTTTCATTTAACTGATATTGCAGCTTCACTAACACATTATTATTTTCAGTTTCTTGCGGGTCCGGCTCACCAAAGTTTTGCTCTTCTTCACCAGCCCTGTTTGTATAAGCCACTAACGTCTCTAAATCACCAGTACGGTTCGCTAATGCCACCGATTGAGAAAAACTACGATCAACCGAGTAATAACCTAATTTTAGGTGACCACCGCTATTATCCCCAGCGTCCAGAAAATCACTTGGATCTTTCGTTTCAAAGGCAACAATACCAGCAATGGCATCACTACCATATAAGCTCGATGCGGCACCTTTTACCACTTCAACTGATTTGATCATATCAGGGTCAATATCTAATCGGCCTGCTTGGATGAAAGACTGACCAGAATCAAAACGATTTGCCTGTGATACACCATCAATAACAATCTTAACTCGGTTTCCTTCCATGCCGCGAATATTGATACTTTGAACACCATATCGAGGATCACTTTCGACTGTTACGCCCGGCGTATAGTCAAAGATTTCACCTACATTTTTCACTATATTTTCTTCAATATCATCAGCGGAAATAACACTGACTGACGCTGCAACATCGGTCAGTAATTGTTCTGAGCGTGTCGCTGACACCACGGTAGTCGCATCAGCCGTGTTGTTATTTGATTCAGCAATTACTGGCATTGATAAAGCTAATAAAATAGATGTGGTTAAATACTTCTTGTTCCAAGACATCGAGAGTTCCTTACAGCATCATTAATATTTAAGTGACGTCAATATAACAAGATCAAATGAGAATTGCTATCATTCTCATTGGCGTTTACATTGGGTGAGCTGGAACTGGACAAAGAATAAAGTATTTTATGTTTATTAATGGTAGTGGTTGGTTTATCACCTAGTTATTATTAGTAATTCAATTAGTTCAAATATCGGCATTTAACTATAAATAATGAATAACCATGAAAATATGCTATATTCAGGCACTATATTTCAATTAACCTATCTATAATAGATAGCTAAACTGCAAAGCTAGCCACTCACAGTGGTAAACGCTTGCATATATACTTAGGTATGGCACCTCTGTATTTAATAAGTATTTAACGCGCAGAGTAAACAATTCGGTCATCAATCATGAGACTGTGAATATCAATGGACAGGAATCATTCATCCACACTTTTTACTCCGTATTAAATATCAACTTCAATCATAAATCAGCATTTTGATCTGCTTATTCACATTCATTTCAGATTAAGCAATACCGATCAGGCTGATAAATAACCAAGAGGTAATATGAATACTATTTATTCAATTGGTGAACTCGAATCTTTTTTAATTGCATTTTTAGTGCTGTTCTTAGGGCACATCGTTAATAAAAAAATCCCCGCACTACAGCGCTTTAATATCCCAGAACCGATAGTCGGTGGGTTAATCGTCGCAATTACCATCACCCTATTACACTTTCAAAATATCACGCTTGAATTCTCTCTGCCCTTACAAAGCACACTAATGTTAATGTTCTTTAGTACTGTAGGTTTAGCGGCGAGTTATACTCAGCTATTAAAAGGCGGCTCGAAAGTATTCCTTTTCTTAGCCATAGCATCTTTCTATATTATTATTCAAAATGGTATTGGCGTGAGCTTAGCCACCATGCTTGGACTTGAACCGATCCTTGGTTTAATTGCTGGCTCAATCACCCTATCAGGTGGTCATGGTACAGGTGCAGCTTGGTCGCAAACATTTTACGACATTTACGGAATCAACACCCTTGAACTGGCAATGGCGGCAGCGACATTCGGTCTAGTTATTGGTGGCATTATCGGTGGGCCAATTGCCCAACGCCTCATCACCAAGAATAACTTAGTATCCGACTATGGTATTGGTACCAACCATCACGAACAATTCCCTGAGTTGGTGACTTATAATGAGTTAGAAGAAGACCGCATTACAGGTAAAAGTATCATCGAAACACTGTTTATTCTATTAACGTGTGTTGTCGGTGCTGGTTATGTCGAACAAGCAGTTTCATTGCTCAACATTAGTTGGTTACGCATTCCAGACTTTGTCTATGCGCTATTTTTAGGCGTGATCTTCACCAACACCACAGAAGTAACCAAAAGTTATAAAGTAAACAGTGAAGCTATTGATATCCTTGGTACCGTCGCTTTATCACTGTTCTTAGCAATGGCATTAATGAATCTTAAATTGTGGAATATTTTTGATTTGGCCTTACCACTGCTTATTATCTTAGCGGTGCAAGCCGTGGTACTCGCGCTTTTTTCGTATTTTGTCACCTTTAAAGTAATGGGTTCAAACTACGATGCCGCAATTATTGCCGGTGGTCACTGTGGCTTTGGTCTGGGTGCTACACCAACCGCGGTGATGAACATGGGCTCGCTGGTATCACGCTACGGACCTTCACCACAAGCATTTATGGTGGTGCCTATTGTTGGCGCATTCTTCATTGATATTGTTAACTTGATTATTCTACAAGGCTATATCAGCTTTATTGGATAAATTTCAGCCTATCAGGTCTGTAAGTTACAGGCCTGGTAATCGCTATACCCATTACCGCCGCTTTGGCTTAATTCTATTCGCGCGTCGAATACATATCACGATATAAAAAAACACAAGCATCACAGGTACAGCCCATAATAAATGCATAATTCCCCTCCCCTATTCCATAAACAGATGATGACTTAATGAACCTAAGATTAATGCATTGTTGGATGAGGATCTTCAAGCCATTCAGGTGATACCTGTAAAGCATCAAAGCAAGAGTCACAGATAGGGTGGCGATGGCTAAAGTCCAATAACGGCACTAAGGTAACTTTGACCGCTTGTGTGGCTAACGCCTTCAAGGCATCAGATGCAGTTTCACCGCGCAGTAATGACATCATCCACTGATGAGGCATGGTTAAATATCGTAGTGCAGTATAATGTTGACCTTGTTCTTCATACACTGCTGCTAAGTTATGTTGAGCAGATATCCAAGCCATGAATAGTTCCTCATTTTCGGGCTTCTCATCCCATTCTAGCTTTATCTGTTCAACTGCATGTTGATAGCAAACCTCAGCATCTTGCCAAAATTTTGAGTTAAAACAACTACGACCATTTTCCATTAACACTTTCCACGTTTGCATAACAACCCCCAAATAGTAATGATTCTTGTTTATGTTTGATAATCATTATCATCTAAAGCCAAGGTTATGTAAAGATAGAATATAATTTCATATTTATCAATTCACATTAATTGATGAGAGCTCAGACCAATTCTGACGTTTTCGGTAAATAGTCGACGCGCTTATATCCAGCAATGCTGCCGCCTTGGGTATATTGCCATTACAATGTGCTATCGCATTTTCAATAAGTTGTTTTTCACTTTGCCATAATGGCATGATGTTGTTATCAATGTGATTAATAACTATCGCTTTTTCCGATTGCATTGCACTATCATTAGGCAGTAAGGTTGGAAAAGTGTCATAACTAGGCTGCTTATTGGGATCTAGTTCATAGGCCAATAACGACGGATTTTTTTGCTTTTTATCAACCATGTTTGCTTGCTGTATCTCAATTGGTAACATCGAACTGGTAACAAGTTCGCTATTGTTTAACACCACTATCTGACGGATCACATTTTGCAACATACGCACATTACCTGGCCAAGCGTAATTGATAATCATCTCTTTTGCATTATGATCAAAGCCTTTAAATGCTTTCCTCTCTTCTTTGCTATAATCGGCAAGTAACTGTTGCGCAATCAAAAAACCGTCATTATTCCGCATACGCAATGGCGGTATTTCAATTGGTATTACATGTAAACGATAAAATAGATCCTCACGAAATCGCCCCGCTCTCACCTCATTCCAAGGGTGACGATTTGTCGCACTAATAAATCGAACATCAACGTGTTCTTCTTGCGATCCACCAACCCGTTGAAATATCCCAGTTTGAATAAAACGTAATAACTTACTCTGTAAATCAAGGTCCATTTCACATATTTCATCTAGAAAAAGCGTGCCGCCATGAGCCCGAGTTGCAGCACCATCACGACTGGACGTCGCACCAGTAAATGCGCCTTTTGTGTGGCCAAATATTTCACTTTCAATTAATTCTTTGGGTATTGCAGCACAATTTAGCGCAATAAAAGGTTTATTTTTACGGTTCCCGCAATCATGTACCGCTTGTGCACAAACCTCTTTACCAGTACCACTTTCACCGACAATAAAAACAGACGCTTTGCTGCTAGCTACACAATCAATGGTTTTATACACAGCTTGCATCACTAATGACTCGCCAATAAAGCCATGGAAATTAGGCTTCGGTAAGCTACTTTCATAGTTCGCCACTAAGTTAATTAATTGTCGCTGTTTAAGGGCGTTGCGGAGGGTAATTGACAGGCGCTTGGCATCAAAAGGTTTGACTAAAAAATCAAATGCACCAGCGCGCATAGCATCAACAGCAATATCAATTGAACCATAGGCAGTGATCATAATAATACTTATTTCGGGGTGACGTTGCTGTACTGTCGCTAAAATATCCATACCCGACATATCCGGTAATTGAATATCTAGAATCAATAGGTCAGGCTGCCAACGAGTAAGCTCAGCTAATGCATCTCGCCCAGATTGAACATACGTAACATTTGCCCCTTCATTACGTAAATAAGCACTGTAAATGGCGCCGACAGCAACACTGTCTTCGACTAATAACGCAGTAAACTCCATATAATGACTCCTTGTCATCTCAATCCTATGGTAAATACCTGAATATTTTTACCCTATTTACCAATAACTATATTAGTTAGGGATATGTCTTCGCCATGCCGTAAATTTTAAATCTCGCCACAAATCACGATACAAATATAATAATAGTAATGTGTTCACCCCGAGAATGGTAAATTCAATAAATCGATAACCAGTAACCTTAGTAATATTCACAATCAGCAGCACAATAAAAATTAGCCACGATATGATTAGGTGTGATTTACAATAAGGTAAATAAACCAGTCGCTGACTTATCACATAAAACAGAATTCCCCGAATCAATACCGTTAACCCCATCGTATTCAATAAACCCGTTAGCCCGTATGCCCCAACAGCCCAATAGCCCATAATTAATAGATATAAAGCACAGACACCATCAATAATTGATGTCCACCGCGCATTTTTTTTCAAAAAACAACCAATATTCAATAATTCTGAGTGGAAGCGTAACGCCATAATCAAACACATCCAAGGAATCAAACTGATACTCTCGCGGTAACTTTCAGGCAGCATAATGTCCATCAAAATAGGAGCCATGAACAACATACCACCTGCCAGCAGCATACCGATTTGCACACCGAGTACAGCATATTTAGCGCCCAGTTCTGGTTCCATTTCATGTACCTTAAAACGCCTTGCGTACCACCACATACGAAATGGTTCAAAGGCTACTGAGATCATCAAGCCAAATTGTCCAGCCGCAAAAAATATAGCTAATTGCTGCTTGCCTAGGTGGATCACGACCAGCCAGTTTTCAGCCCCATTAAGGCAATACACAAAAATACCCGAGCAAACAATAAAGGCGATATAACGGTAATGCTCTAGCGAAAAAGTAGCACGTGCACCTTGTAAATGAGAACGGAAATAAACTAACACTACGATTGCAATAGCCGAGCTACTAATTGCACTTGATAACATCATCCCCGTTACCCCATAACCAGAGATAAGCAGACCAATCGAAAGCAGTGTTTGTAAGCAGCCTTGAGCCACCGAAAAAAACATAAAAGGCAGTGCCCGATGGGTCATTCTAAAATAACAATACGGCACCGTAAGTAATGAAGATAAAGATAAACTAATCAATAATAGCTGCAGGTCAAATAAACGTAAACTAACTGGTAACCAACTCATGATTAAGCCACTTAGCGGTAACGCGAGACAGAGAAATGTCATCGCGCACAATAACGATAGTCGAAAGCATTGACGCATAACAGCATCGTTATCTGCTTTAACCTGACCACTGGCAAAACGAAATAAAATATCCCCTAATCCTAGCGTCAGAAATAAGCTCATCATGGAGGCAATACTAACCAAGAAATTAAGCTCGCCATAATCAACTTGCGTTAACATCCGCGTCACGATAGGCATCATCACAAACCCTAAGCCCTTTAGTACAAAGATGCCCAAACCATAAATAAGCATTTCCTTTATGCTACTCATTTAATTCTGGTTCCTTCAATTAAATGCGATAATCGACGAGCTTGAATTTGAGCGTTAAAGTATTGTTCAACGCACTGCCAAGCCAACACTCTCATTTGTTCCCTGACATTATTTTGACATTGCATAAAGCTTTCAATCGCTAGCTTTAGCGCAATAACATCCTTCGGAGCAACGATATAATCCGTATCTTTGGTCACTATCTCAGCCCCGCCTTCACTAATGCCTGTATTTCAGTGACGATAAAGGTTTCTGAAGCAATAGGAAATTCTGGAACAACAATCGCGATATGTTTCATTGTTATGCCTTAGGCAAGAGAGTTAACCATAAGTATAGAAATAATAATGGTATTGGCATTACTGAAGTGAATTTTCGGCTAGTCTACCGTATAATATTCTGCTTTCTAGTATTAGCGAGTGTTTCAGACCATGTATATTGATCCGCAGTGGCGCATCTTAACCGTTGGCGATGGTGATCTGTCTTTTTCCAATGCTTTATTTCAACACCATGCTCCGCAGCACTTAACCGCGACAATTTATGATTCACTCACAACTTTACAATCAAAGTATGGTGATGACTTTCATCAGCAATTACTAAATCGTCATTGCCAAGTGTTAACTGAGTTCGATATAACCAAACCCGAGACTTGGTCTCATGTCAGTAAACACAGCTTTGATTTAGTGATTTTTCAATTTCCATTAGTACCCGGATTCACGTCCAAAACAGAGTTTAATGAAAAGTGCGCTGGTATTGGGATCAATACGCTTAATCGTCGCCTGTTACGCCAATTTTTAATTAATGCCAGCGAACAGTTATTAGACCCGGAAAGTCCACAATTGTGCTATATCACCAGCAAAGACGTAAAGCCATATTCGGAATGGAATATCGAACACTCGTTAATACTCAATACAGGTATAAATTACCTTGGTGAAATGAATTTCGACATTGCCAACTTTCCGGGATACCGTATTCGTAATGTCGATCGCGATAAACATGTGAAAGACACCAAGGGTATTACCTACGTCTGGAGCCCACGTCCAACAAACCAGCTAACACAGGCGCTCAGTTCGCAACTAATACAACTACCCGAATTAGGTGACCATTGCTGTCTTTTTTGCCAGGCTGGTCCATTTACCTCTGCCCAGCATAAACAAGCCCACGAATCCTCTCGTAAACACCTACGAATGAAAGATTTTGAGCAGCAATGGCTCGCTGATTTACAAACAGCTTAACTCCCCTACCTCATCACTGCGTAAATATTTTGATGCAGTTACCTTCGCTTGGTAACTGCTGTAAATAAACACCAAGATAAAAGTAATACTCAACAGCATGATGATCGTTGGTGCTGGAGCACTGTCGAGGTAAAAACTTAAATAAACGCCGAAAAATGACGTCAATAACGAAATCAGCAAGGCGACAAGCAACATATTTTGAAATTTACTTGTCAATAAAAATGCAATCGCCCCAGGGGCAATCAACATCGCAATCACCAAGATCATGCCCACCGCTTTTAGCGCACACACTATAGTTAATGATAACAGCGATAACAGACCATAATGTAATACAGTTGTCGATAGGCCAATGGCTTTAGCATGCTGATGATCAAATACAAAAACCAGTAGATCCTTACCTTTAATCAACATGAACGCGACAACCAGAAAGGCAATAATACCAACCTCCAGAATGTCATGCCAGGTAACCCCGAGTACATCACCAAACAAAATATGATCTAAATGCACACCCGTTTCTATTTTAGTCATTAATACCAGCCCCAGGCCAAACATACCCGAAAACACCACGCCCATCACCGTATCTTCTTTCAATCTACTGTTGTCTTTAATAAAACCGGTAGCGAGAGCGCAAAACATCCCCGCGACAAACGCACCAATCACATAGGGAATAGCCAATACATAAGCAATAACCACACCGGGCAAGACAGAGTGAGAAATAGCATCGCCCATTAATGACCAGCCTTTTAATACTAAAAAACACGACAGCAGTGCAGTAGGAATCGCAACGAGTAGTACAATCACAAATGCTTGCTGCATAAAAGTAAATGAAAAAGGTTCTAATACCACATTGAGTAGTGTTTCAGATAACGTATCGAATAATGTAACCATCACAGCGTCCTTGTCTATATAGATTTGTTGTCATAAATAGGATTTAACCGCGCATTGCTAGACAGTGTTCGTCTCGCCTTAAATCTTGCGGCAAGATAACCATGCTTGGGTGCAAATACAAACGCCATCACGAAGACTAAGGTCTGCAATATCACAATGATCCCACCGGTCGCACCGTCAATGAAATAACTAAGGTAAGCTCCCACAAACGAACTTGTTGCACCGATAAACACACTGAGCATGATCACCCGAGAAAACCGGTCACTTAATAAATAAGCTGTTGCCCCAGGCGTCACCACCATGGCAATCACTAAAAATGCCCCCACGGTTTGCAGCGCGGCCACCGTGCACGCACTGAGTAAGGTAAAGAAGAGGATCTTTAATGCATTCGGGTTTAAACCAATACTGCGAGCATGGTTTTCATCGAAAAATACCACCATTAAATCTCTCCATTTTAATACTAATATGAACAGTGAAATACCCGCGATTAACAACAACTGCACTGTATCTGCAGGGGTAATAGCCAAAATATTACCCAAGACAATGGTTTGAATATTCACCGATGTCGGCGCAAGCGACACCATGAATAAACCTAAGCCAAAAAATGAGGTAAAGATTAAACCTATGATTGCATCTTCTTTTAACTTTGTGCGTTGGTTTAAAAACAACATAGTTGTTGCCGCTAAACCACCGGAGAAAAAGGCCCCTAATGCAAACGGTAAACCTAACATATACGCAGCGGCAACACCGGGCACAATCGCGTGTGATAATGCATCACCAATTAATGACCAACCTTTCAACATAAGGTATACAGACAAAAAAGCACACACACCGCCCACCAGCGCACTAATAAAAATAGCATTGACCATGTAGTCATAACTAAATGGCATCAATAATGTATCTAGCATCGTTCCCTCACTACTGGTTTTTGCTCGCTTTCTCCATAAAGTACCACCGGACGTTCGTGATCAGAAAGAACCGTCACTTGCCTTCTATCATCATCTTCATGTAATTCATCACCCGCGAGAATGAAATGACGTAATACCCCACCAAAGGTTTTTTGCAAATTATCTTGGGTAAACACATCTTTGGTTAAGCCAGCATCTAATATGGTGCGATTAATCAACACGGTTCTATCGCAAAATTCCGGCACACTACCAAGGTTATGCGTTGAGACTAAAATCACTTTGCCTTCGCCGCGTAATTCACGTAATAACGCCATGATCTGCTCTTCGGTTTTAACATCAACCCCAGTAAAGGGTTCATCAAGTAAAATGACTTGGCTTTCCTGGGCTAATGCACGCGCTAAAAACACCCGTTTTTTTTGGCCGCCAGATAACTCACCAATTTGACGGTGTTTAAATTCGCCCATACTGACGCGATCAAGCGCCTTGTTGACCTTATCGTGATCTCTTGGCTTGGCGATACGCAGCATATTCATATGCCCATAACGTCCCATCATGACCACGTCTTCGACTAAAATAGGAAAGTTCCAGTCAATTTCTTCACTTTGTGGAACGTAAGCAACTAGATTGCTTTTTAACGCCTTTTTCACCGGCAAGCCTAAAATGTTTACCGATCCCTTAGCCAAAGTAACAAAGCCCATTATCGCCTTGAATAAGGTTGATTTACCGCTGCCATTGATTCCCACTAACGCCGTAATCGAGCCCTTAGGTAAACTAAAGCTAGCATTAAACAATGCGGTATGACCGTTTCGATAAGTGACACTAATATCATTAACTTCTAATCCCATCATTATTGAGTTAGTCCTTCTGCTATGGTACTTAGCGTGACTTTAAGCAAGTCAATGTAGGTTGGTACAGGTCCATCAATCGCACTTAAAGAATCGACATACAATACACCAGCATAGCGACTACCTGTTTCACGCGCGACTTGCTGAGCAGGCCGAGCTGATACCGTACTTTCACTAAAAATTGCAACAATATTATTGGCTCTGATCTCATCGATGACTTTCCGCACTTGTTGTGGGGTGCCCTGTGCATCGGCATTGATTGGCCAAAGATAGAGTTCTTTCAAGTCATAATCACGCGCTAAGTAACTGAACGCGCCCTCACTAGTGACGAGCCAGCGTTTGTCTTTTGGTAAAGCTGCAAGTTGCTGCTTAAATGGCTTAACCGCAGCGAGGATCTGTGCACCGTAACGTTTGGCATTTTGGTTATAAATAGCCGTGTTCGTGCTGTCATATTTAACCAGAGCTTGACGAATATTTTCAACATAAACCAAGGCATTATCAGCAGACATCCAAGCGTGAGGATTGGGTTTTCCAGAATAAGGTCCTTTCGCTATGCCCATTGGCACGATGCCCTCTGTGACCACAACACTAGGCACATCGCGCAGATGATGAAAAAATTTATCAAACCATAGCTCAAGATTAAGCCCGTTATAGATAATCAAGTCGGCGCCTTGCGCACGGCGAATATCACCGGGCGTCGTTTGATAATTATGAATTTCAGCATCCGGCTTGGTTATCGATGTGACAATAGCAGCGTCGCCTGCAACATTTCTGACTATATCCGCAATCACAGTAAACGTAGTAACCACTTTAAATTTATGTTCCGCCTTTGAAGCAGAACTGGCCCAAACTGACGTGGATAAAAAAAGCGAACAGAAGAGTAATGAGGTAGTAAAACCAAACTGACGGAGCATGTTTATTCCTTGTTATTAATCCAATACCGATAATACTAACAAGGAATAAAAAACCTTTCAATACAAATGAGAATTATTATCATTTACTTTTGTTAAAATGCGGCCTTAGAGGCTATTTTAGGTGTAGAACGAATAATAAACCAAACCATTCCAATCACTTGCTTATGTTTAATCGGCCCCATATCAAGCATAGATACACTGCTTTTATGCTCCCCACGTAACCATAAAAACCCTTGATCATCAATATGATCAAGGGTTTTTATAATATCGCCATAACGGCTATGACGAACCTTAATAATCTGTCCTGGTTTTACCGATAACGCAGAACGCCAACCGTTAACCAAGACATAACTTCCCTCGGGAATACGAGGTGACATGCTCGTCCCCCGCACTCGGCTAATATTAAAACCTAGCAATCGAGTTTAGGATAAACAAGTTGTTGCGCTGGCGGGTACGGGGATGTAGCAGTAAATGTGGCTATACCTTTTGTTGTCCAAAATATCTCGGCAAATCGATTTACTTTTGCTAACAAGTCCAATGTCGCCGCTTTATCAATATTCTGTTTAGCTTTAGACGCTGCGAGCATAATGCCATGCGTCAATTCGTGTAATTCTGGGAACTGTTCTAATTGCGGCTGTTTAATGTAATCGCCCCAAATAACCCGGATCTCTTCTTTCACTTTTAAACCATGCACTTCTTTCTCGGTGATCAAACGAGCAAATTGCGCTTGATCATTTAAACTAAAAGAATCTTTACAGCCAAATTCATCCAATAAATCAACCATACGTATCATAGTGAGTACAGCTAACTGCGCCGAGATAGGATCATAGATCTTGCATGGAATATCACAATGCGCTGATACCGGACTAAATGACAATTTCTTATCCATTGCCGACACTAATTTAAATAACATACTTGTCCCTTATTTCTTTGTTGATTTGATGCGATTAGCACGACGAATACAAAACGCAGCATAGCCTGCGGCTAATACGACAGGTGCGATCCAAAGTAAATGAATTAAGCCTGATAGCGGATCACTGTGATCATGTCCTGAATGTGCTAAGACCATCGGGCTCGCTAAAGTAAGGGTTAAAGCGGTTAATGCTTTTTTGGTGGTGAGAGATTGCGTCATAAACGTCCTGTTTAATAATGATCATCAAATGATAATAGTTCTTATTTATATTTGATAATCATTCTTAAGTAAAGAAGTTTTTAGATAATGTTATATTACGTTGTTGATATGTTTATTTTGATCTACTTCAATCAAGTCCATGGTTTACATTTACGCTCACCAATCAACATGAGAAAATGAGCACTGCCACCATCCACCGTCACAGCAGCTACTCAAGATACCTACAAGCATGCAAACAACAAACGTCACCAGCATTGAAGACAAATTAAAACAACTAACGAGTATCTCGGAATTATTACACTTTTTTGATATTGGTTTCGACAGCGGCTTGATGCATGAATGGCAAGATGACCTACTTAAGCGCTTTAACGGTTATGTGATATTAACAAAACCGCAAGACTGGTTTGATTATCGCCGCTGCTTAAAGAATGCCTATTGTAAAATTCAACGCGGTCGCTTAGATCGAAGCAACAAAACCCGCTCAGCTTGCCGTGGTTGTACTTCTTGTGAAAGGCGTTAGCCTGTTTGCTAGGACTTAACAAACACTAATAACCGATTATTCGCGGGCATAGCGTGATCATCCCTTAATATCAAACCCTGTTGATTGGCAAGCTGGCTAATCGCTTCAATATCGCGGATACCACGCTCAACATCGATATTCTTCAACCACACGTCAAAATCAGCATTACTTTGACTGGTAAATTGTCCCTGATAATTAAACGGGCCATAAATACACAGTTTCCCACCTGATGACAAATGCTCACCAACCCCTTGAAAGAAATTTTTAACTAAAGGCCAGCTAACAATATGTAAGGTATTCGCAGTAAAAATACCATCCACGTTGCCAATCGGCCAAGGCTGGTTTAAATCTAATAATATAGGGCGTTGTAAATTAGCCAAGGACACACTGTCTAGCCAACTGTGTATACCAGCATGATTACAGGCTAAATCGCTGGTTTGCCAAGTGAGATGTGGTAGTTGAGCCGCAAAATACACCGCATGTTGCGCACTTCCCGTGCCAATTTCCAATATTCGCTGGGGTTGAGGAAACTCGCCAGTGAGTGCAGTTAAAATAGCTTGTTTATTATTTTCACAAGATTGTGAGAAAGGTTTTGTCATATTTCACCTGTATCCGTTGTCCGTTACCATGATTACTCGCATTAACAGTTTAACTGATAATCAAGATGATAAAAGGTTATCTCAAGCTATACTTTACTAGTAGAAAGCAGCTAATGAGTGGAGCGAATCATGTTTTTTAAACATAGAGGCAATAACGATATGATAGAGGTGATAGGACAAGATGATCTTACTAATCTATTTCATAATACCGTATTAGGTCGTTATCAGGTTGGTGAAGAACAGCAAGACCCTGAATCATTTAATAAATCAGATTTGCTTTTCCTATCAGGCGAAGAACTGCCACGTTGCTGGACCGATCCTCATTACCGAGAACATGAACATGAACATTAATGTAAACGGGAACGGGAACGTCCTGTTCCCAAAGTAGGCTGTTCACCACTAACACCGCAGCCACCGGCATCACTGAACCAAGGTTAAATTGATCCTTTGCGCCCATTAAGGATGCTGCTAGCGACACAAACCCACCACCGATCAGCGATACCACAATAACAAGTCGCGCCAATAACGGTGAAAATATCACCCCCATGCTCACTAAGCTATTGCAGCACGACAATTACACCCAAAATCCATTCAGCATTATTTACCGTAAATAGTGCTATTAAACAATATTAACGTTCCTTTTCAGGTTTATGGCTACCGAAAATTAGAATTTATATTAAACTCATTAAAGTAGGGTGAGTTATCAGTTCGACACGGTGACAGCACTCACCAAGGAGTATGATATGAATAATAGTGATCTCATCTTTATCGCATTTTCCATTATTACCTTGATCAATGTCGCACGGGCGGTATCCTCGTTACGTTGCTTATTATATCGAATGAAAGATATTGATCCGCTACTTTACCAACGTGTTAATGGACGCGTGTTTTTTAATACTGAGGGCAATTACAGCAAACAAATGCAACTATTTCATTACATTCGCCGTAATGAACATTTGCATCATTTTGACGAATATTTTATTTATCGTTGCAACAAGGTAAAAAAAATATTTACCTTGGCCAGTTATCTCGTTGCTGTCAATATTCTCCTCATTCCGGCATTAATGTACCTCGATTTATAATAGCGATACATTAACTATAAAATGCTGAATAACCTTCGCCGCGAGTATGCTTAAAAGTCTATTTTTATGCCTAAAGAGAATCGTAAGTTATCCTGCTGATACTGAAAATACCAATCAAACTAATCCGACCAGTTAGTCTATGTTCGAAAATAACGCTTTGATCGCTGAAATAGAAAATTCAACAGTAATATAATAAATCGTACGACTGTTTAAATTTATAATTCAAATGAATTGCAGTTAAATGATCACAACACAACTTAATGGAATAGGAAGAATTATATGTTATCGAATTCTGCTGTAGAAAAAATCGAATTGAATGGAATCAATTGTATTGCTGATTTAATACAAGACACATGTGAAGAATATGCGAATAAACCTGCTTATACCTGTTTAGGTAAAACCCTTACCTTTAAAGAGATTGATCAACTCTCTGCTGCCTTTGCATCTTATTTACAAAACCATACCGACCTAAAGCCCGGTGATAAGATTGCGATCCAATTACCAAGCATCACCCAATTTCCGATTGTTGCTTATGGTGCAACTCGCGCAGGATTAGTATTAGTCAATACCAACCCGCTATATACCCCAAGAGAGATGTTACATCAATTTAACAACTCTGAAGCCACTGCATTAGTTATCTTATCTGACCTACTACCCGTAGCAGAGAAAGTACTACCTGATACCAATATCAAGACAGTTATTACTACCCACGCAGCAGACTTACTCGCGCCACAAGATCAAGGCTCTACGCAACTAGACACAATTTCATTACTGGATGCTATTGCACTCGGTAAAAATAACCCTTACGTACCCGTTGCTTGCCACATTGATGATTTAGCCGTTTTACAATACACCGGCGGTACCACAGGTTTATCAAAAGGCGCAATGCTGAGCCACCGCAATGTATTAAGTAATACCATTCAAACCAAGAATCGTTTAGCCAACGAGATCGCAGAAGGCGAAGAAATACTGATATCGCCATTACCGCTGTATCATATTTATGCATTTAATATCACCTTATTGCTGTACTTCAGTACAGGTGCTCACACTGTATTAATTCCCAATCCGCGTGATATGCCAAACTTTGTAAACGCCATCAAAGACGTGAAATTCACTGCTATTTCAGGACTAAATACCTTATTTGTTGGTTTATGTACCCTGCCTAAATTTAAAGCATTAGATTTCAGCCATTTAAAAATAACAACCTCGGGTGGCACCGCTCTCACCAGCTCAACGGCCAAGATATGGAAAGAAGTGACTGGCTGCGATATTTGTGAAGGTTATGGCTTATCTGAAACATCGCCAGTTGTTACTTTCAATCGCCCAGGAGAAACCTTAGTCGGCTCTATTGGTGCAGCCTTACCTGGCACTGAGATTAAGCTACTTGATGACAATAATAATGAAGTCGCCGCAGGTCAATCTGGTGAATTGTCTGTTCGCGGTCCACAAGTGATGCAAGGTTACTGGCGTAGTGAAGCAGCAACCACCGAAGTCATGACTGATGATGGTTTCTTCAAAACAGGTGATATTGCAGAACAATTAGACAATGGTTATTACAAAATTGTTGATCGTAAAAAAGACATGATCATCGTATCTGGTTTTAATGTTTATCCTAATGAAGTTGAAGAGATCTTATCAAATCATACGGGTATTTTAGAAGCCGCCGTGATTGGTGTACCACTAGAAAAAACCGGTGAAGCCGTTAAAGCCTTTATTGTCAAATCTAAAGACAACCAAGACCTTAAAGAACAAGATGTCATTTCTCACTGTAAAGAATTTTTAACTGCCTACAAAGTGCCGAAGCAAATTGTGTTTATAAATGAATTACCAAAAACAGCGGTTGGCAAAATTCTACGTCGCGAACTGCGTACTGTTTAGTTAACAATTAACAAGGTACTGTAGTTAACAAGCTCTAGTTTAATGTAAGCACTCGACATCAGTTTGAGTGCTTAAATGTCACCACAAACAACGCCCCACCCATTTCACTCGTTTTAATTTCGATTTTCCCTTTCATGGTCTTAACCGCCGTATTCACAATCGCTAAACCTAAACCAAAACCACCCGTTTGCCGACTTCGACTGTTATCTAAACGGGTAAACGCATCTAATACTTGCTCACGTTGCAGTGGGCTAATCCCATCGCCATCATCTTCGACAATAATACAGCAACAATCTGCATGCTTTTTAAGCGTGAGTTTAACGCGTGAGTCTGCGTATAAGCAGGCATTCTTGACGAGATTATCAATAATCAGCTGAAGATAGCGCGGATTACCATCCACACTCACCAAATCAATGCTAGATGAAATGCAGACATGTGGGTATTGGCGCTTAAATTCATTTTCACGTGACGTCATCAACCCGCTTAAATCAATGGTCTTATTTATTGACGATGGATTATGTTCAATCGTTTGCAACATCAGAATATCATTAGCCAAAGCTTCCATTTCGACTGCATAACGACTTAAATCACGATGTAATTCTGCCGTATACTCGCTATGTTCTTCATCACTTAATAAACCCATTACCAATTGAATTCGCGTTAATGGTGTACGAAGTTCATGCGCAATTGCATTCGCCATTACACGTTGTTGGTGCTGTGAATACTGCAACGATTCAGCCATTTTATTAAAACTTGCCGCCATTTGATGCAAAGGAGCGGGGATTTTATCATTGACTCGGGTATCTAGTTCCCCCTTTGCCAGCGCTAAACTAGCAGCACTTAACCGATAGACATGATTGGATATATTTCTAACGGTCGAATACAGCACTAAAGCGATACTTAAAAAGATAAAACCTAATAAAAATAATTCAGCATAATCATCTTCCCAATCTTCAGGCCCGTCTATCGGGTACATAGTTTCAGAACTATCAATGATGAGCAATAGTCCATCATTATGCGGAAGGACCACGGCAAGACGCTCATCTTCCTCATCATGTTGGTATACAAATACCCCCCACTTGCCTATTCCAGCAGGTAACGGGGGATAATTTTTATTGGGTTCTATATCAACCACATCCAATAACTCATGTTGTTGATGATAGAGTAATGCTTGCTTCATCGAGATATTTTCAATGGTAAAGCCAGTAAATCGGCTCAATAGATCAACTTCCATATTCCAGCGTTCGGTATCTTCGACAAAATCATCAAGTAACTTGGCCGCAAAACTCGCATCATGGACAAATGTAATATCATCAAGGTTCTCGTAGTAATAATCCATCGACATACTAACAAGGACAATACTGCCAATGATCACGGCGGTAACACTGATATACAGCTTGAAAAAAAGCGTATTCGGCGAATTTTCACGGATGAACTTCTTCAGTTTTGGAAACTGATCATTGTTTAACAAACAGATAACCCTTACAACGAATTGTTTTGATAATTTGGTACGGTGCTACATCATCTTTTATCTTTTTACGTAAACTTGATAAGCGCATATCCAATGCTCTATCTAGACCATCAAATTCAACACCTTTCAGTGCGCGATAACACTCATCACGACTGACGATCGTCCCTGCTTGTTTGGCTAAATATGCTAACATTTCATATTCTGCACCCGTTAAGATGATCTCTTCGTCATCACGCTTCACCAATCGCTTCAAGGTATCTATGGTTAAACTGCCAGTATGATTCAGCGCACTATTGTGGTTCTTAGTTCTATTCTCACGACGCAAAAATGCTTCGATATGCGATAATAAAATGTGTGGTCGCAGCGGTTTGTGTAAATAACCGTCAGCGCCCGTATCTAACGCTGCAATTTCGGATATTTCTTCACTGCAAGCGGTGAGCATGATAATAGGCCCGCTATAGTGCTCACGACTTTGCTTACATACTTCGATACCGTTCAAGCCTGGCATCATAATATCTAATACCACTAGGTCTGGTTGCAACCGGATGATGTCAGAGAGTCCATCAATGCCATTATTACTGAGCGATACTTGGTATCCTTTACTGCTTAAAAACATGTCAAGAAGGCGACAAATCTCTAAATCATCTTCAACAATTAAAATGTGTTTTTGGTCATCTTCCAACATGTTCAACGAAACCTTATGTCATTATAAATAAGTAAAATACAGGGCGACCAAGTGTTTAAGCGCTCGGTAAATTTAGCTCACTGTCATTAAATTCAATTTTCTGAATATTCATCAATTTATCCGTACCATTGCGGTTATTGACCTTATCTTGTATCAAGAACCCCATACCATCAGGATTAACGTCAAACTCAGATTGTAAACCATCAACTTTATACGTGTTTACGCCGCCTTTACCATCAATTTTGTTATCCCCTTGATTACCCATCAAGAAGTTATTTTGGCTATTGCCTGAGATATGGCTGTTATTGGTACCCGTTAAACGTACAGACTGCAAATATTGTGATTTGGCGGTATAACTTAATGCCGCGTCATAATCCAGATAGAAAGTACTACCCGCTGCAAAACTAGGGTCGATATCCATGGTCGTTGGAATATATTCAGGTAAGAATTCAGCAATAATTTTCTGTCCGTTGCTGTCACGCGCCGTTTGTAATGCACGTGAATTGCCCGTGTAACCATCCATACCCACGGGTAATCGTGCCCACATACCATAATATGCTTCAACTGTGGCGGCAAAATATTCATGAGAAACACTATTGCCCGTTTCCAAGTCACCTTCAGCACGCCACTCTGCTAGTTGGTCCACTTCTGGGTTCCACACTTTATTTGTTAACGCGACCTCAGCTTGGTCCGCAATTTTCTTTTGCAATGATGCCATCGCAGGTGCTATACCTTGCGCTTGAGTCAAGTGTAATACTTCTTCAAAGGTTGCATCACGCGCAGATGATGGCGCAGCCAAGTAGCGGCTATCACCTTCTACAAAAATTTCGGTCGCGTATAAATCCTGACCAAACTCCGCTATTTTACTATTACCAAACTCCCCTTCCATGGCTTGCTCTGAGGCTGGTTCATCATTAAAAATAAATAATGACGCCCCTCTATTACCCATACTGTTTGCGACCAGTGTTTTCTTTACTGTCGCGGTATCGGTTAAATAAAACTCAAGTGTATTTCGAGCTTTAAGTAATTGTGCTAAAGATACCTTTGATTGAGCGAAAATATGAATCGCTTTACCATTGGGTGCTGTAACCCAAGTATAGCGATCAAATAAATCAGTAGCCGCTTGGCCAAACTGACTTGGCACAGCAAACACGTTAGCCTGTTCGTTGGCTGTCATCTCGCGTGTTGCAATGTCGTACTTGGCAATGTCTGCTGCACTCATCCAGTGAATATTATTAGCACTCGCTGCATTTAGCGTATACCAGTAAAAACTTGGATCAAAGCCAATTTTATTATAATACGTTAAATAACGTTGATGCTCAGGATGACTCGTCGGTAAGTTTTTACCTTCTGTACCACTCCCGTCCGCCCAAGAATGTACACCGATTCGAGCACTCGGATCAACAATACGCTCTACACCAGCAAGGAAAAAATCGGTTCCACCCGAAGCGATCATGGCATCGGCAGGTAGCATGGTTTTTAAATTTTTACTGCGTACTAACAATGACGCTTTTAAGTTCGCTTCATCATCTCTAGAACCGGGCACTTGCACCATCACAATCGTATCGACCTGTGGGTTTGCAGCGGTCATCGTATTTAACTGTGCAACAATATCGCTATTAATCTCGCCATTCATATAGGCTTTATTACCATAAACGGTGAATAACGGTGTTTTACCGCCCGAACTTGTTGGTGAACCACTGTCATCTGAGCTATTGCAGCCAGTCAATAATAACCCTAACAATACTGTGATACTAACGAATTTATTCATATGAATTCCTTTGCTCTATGACGTATAAATAACAACGCCATCATATAAAACGAAACATAAGCTTTCCGTCTCTAATTTGTCAGTTTTGTAAGCTTTGTAAGAGGTAATCAAGCCGCAAGTCGATATTTTTGCAAACTACTGTAATTTTATCAGTGTTCCTCGACTTAATATCTATACAGATTTAATAATTGCGCTAAAATACATGCTAATAACCTTGGCTTTAAATCGTGCTTGCAGAAACAGTAAGCACGCTTCAGATAAGAGTAAACATGCTTTCAGATAAGAGTAAAAAAGCTATTCGTGATGTTTATCAAAACATCCGTGATTCACTACCTGACTTCGTAGTCCGACGATCACAAAATATCCTTGTAGCTGAAATGGCAAAAACCCTCGCCGGTAATTTTGATAAAAACCGCCGTTTGATTATTGCTGAAGCAGGAACAGGCACAGGTAAATCATTGGCTTATTTGATTGCAGGGATCCCACTCGCTACCGAAGCGAAACAGACGTTAGTCATATCGACTGCGACGATCGCCTTGCAAGAGCAGTTATTGCACAAAGAGTTACCTTTCTTTCGCCGTCAATCTGGACTGAAATTTGAGTTTGCCTTAGTAAAAGGTCGCCAACGTTATTGCTGTGAACAAAAACTGGCGATGCTTGCCCAAGCTGACGATCAAATGGAACTGCTTGCTGACTTAGCGACGATACCGAAAAAACGTGATTTACAATTGTTCAAGCGCTTGTTTACTGCTTATGCGGCAGGAAAATGGAAAGGTGATATCGATAGCTGGCCCACTCAGATCCCCGATGATATCTGGCAATTAATCGTTTCTGATCGTCATAGTTGCAGTAAATCATTTAGTGCACACCGTAACTGTCCGTTTCATAAAGCGCGTGAAGCCTTAGACCAGTGTGATGTGCTCATTGTTAACCACGCATTATTACTGGCCGATTTAGAGCTCGGAGGCGGTATTATTTTACCCAAGCCTGAAGACTGCTATTACGTACTTGATGAAGCCCATCACTTACCGCGCATTACGCGAGACTTCTCGTCAGCACATGCGTCAGTGTTAGGTGCGAAAGCTTGGTTACAAACCATGGCGGTAGCAATGCGCCAACTCACCCAAGCCATTGCGTCAAGTGAGATATCTGATCCAGTCACCAAACTACTCAGCTCAATCAATAGCATTAATAAAGAGCTTACCAAGATCCACAGTTTAATGGCGGCCAATGACAACCAATTTAGCAACGATTCATGGCGATTTACCAATGGTGAACTACCTGAAGCATTAGCTGAATTAGCGGCAAACATGAATCATGAAACCAAACGCGGTGTTAGCCAAACAGCTAAAATTATTGATATTTTGGCTGAACAGTTAAAGCAAGATCAGTTACCGCAAGCGAAAGCGAACAAACTCATTGCCGAGGTTGGTTTCTACTTACAGCGTATCGAAAATCTCCATCAAGTGTGGAACATGCTGATTAAAGAAACCAAAGGTACACCACTGGCTAAATGGGTTGAGAAAAGCGGCAGCCGCCAAGACGATCATGTCTTTGCTGCGAGCTTGATTGATGTGGACAGCAAGCTAGAACACATGTTGTGGTCGCAATGTGGCGCAGCGATCTTGACCTCTGCAACACTAACCTCACTCGGTAACTTTAATTATTTCCGCCGTCAAGTGGGGTTATTGAATGATGAATCTACCCAACATCTGCAACTCGACTCACCGTTTGACTTTGAACAAGCAGAGCTGTATATCCCTAACTTAGCACTGGCACCAAATGAACCAGGCTTTACTGAATTATTAGGTGAAAAACTCCCTAGCTTGTTGCCAGACAAAAAAGCCTCATTGGTGTTGTTTAGCTCGTATCGTCAAATGAACCAAGTAGCAGAAATTATCCGTAGTACCACTAATCTCGAGCTATTGGTACAAAAAGAAAGTTCACGCAGCGAGCAATTAAAAAAACACGCCGAAAATGTCAAAGCCAATAAAACCAGTATCTTATTTGGTACTAGCAGCTTATCTGAAGGGCTTGATTTACCCGGTGACCTACTCACCAATTTAATTATCACTAAGATCCCATTCTCAGTACCCACCTCGCCAGTAGAGGAAGCGCAGTCAGAATGGATCACCAAATCGGGCGGTAATCCGTTTATGCAAGTGTCGGTACCCGAAGCCAGTAAAAAATTAATCCAATCTTGTGGCCGATTGCTGAGAAAAGAGAAAGATTCTGGTAGAATCACGCTACTTGATCGTCGAGTTGTTAGTAAACGCTATGGACCAGCATTACTTAATTCGCTTCCCCCTTATAAAAGAAATATAGAATTTTGATATTAGAACTTGGTTTAGAACCTTCGGTTTTTATAATTTTATGCAGCGTTGCACTGGTTGCAGGTTTCATCGACGCTATTGCTGGCGGCGGCGGGTTATTAACAGTGCCCGCATTACTCAGTGCAGGTCTACCGCCACACCTTGCATTAGGTACCAATAAATTGGCTGCCAGTTTTGGTTCATGCGCTGCGGCAATCACCTTCTATAAGAAGCGTTTGTTTAACCCCAAATTTTGGTGGCGATCATTTGTATTCACAGCCATTGGGGCAATATGCGGAACCCTAGTCGTTAACGTCATCAGCACAGCTTGGTTAGACAAGTTATTACCGGTAATTATTATCTTTACGGCTATCTACTCTATCTTTAGCAAAACCCAAGAACATACTGGTGAAACCTTACCCGATGATAATCCCGCGCTGCATAAGAAACAGGGCTTACAGGGTTATATTATAGGTTTCTATGACGGTGTAGCAGGGCCAGGTACAGGTGCATTTTGGACCGTATCAACGATGGCGTTGTACAAACTCAATATTCTGTTTGCTTCGGGCGTTGCTAAAGCAATGAATTTTACCAGTAACTTTACCTCACTACTGACTTTTATTTATCTTGGTCATATCAATTGGTATCTGGGTTTAAGTATGGGGGTGTGTATTATGGTTGGCGCCATTGCAGGTGCACATACCGCTATTCATTTTGGTGCTAAATTCATTCGCCCATTATTTATTACAGTGGTGATCATTATCGCTTGTAAACTGGCTTATCAAGCATGGCTACAATAAACCGTCAGCAGCAACAGCTAAACCAACTCGCTCAGCGTATTCAACAGCTGAATGCGTTGAGTAAGCAAGTCAACTCGAATCACACCGCTACGATCAACTATAAATTACGTGATCGCGCCTTGTTCTATCCGGGGTTATTCATCAATAAAAATCACGATATTCATCAATACGTGGCCGAATTAGAAAAAAGTATGATCCGTTTGCAGCACTATTTTGATAAAAGGTTTGATAAGAGTTTTGATAAAAGCTTTGATAACAATGTGGATAAACAAGCAGACAGCGCTAAACCATCAATATCATCGTCAAACGATACGCTATCAATAGAAACAGTATTATTAGAAAAGGTGGCGCATCAATTTAGAGCGATTAACGGCGTATTACAACAGTGTCATTTTAGACGTGGTGAAGTAAAAGAAGAACCGAAGAATTACGATATTCTCGCGAAAAAATTATTGCAGAAATCACACTATTTATATCAAAAACTAGCACAACAAATAGACTATGAACGCCGTTTGCAAGCAATGATAGATCAGCAAAGCGACCCAGTTCAATTACAGCAAACGAAACAAAGGTTACAACGTTGTCAGGCCGCTACAGCAAAAGTCCGCCAACAATTACAACGCTATGAACAAAAGAAAGACCTTAGCTAGTTTAGCTCTAGTGCTAGAAGCAAACCAATTAAATAAGTTACTAAAATAATGAAGGATTCTTTATCATGTCGCTAGAAAACGCGCCGAAACATATAAAACTAGCAGTCGATCTCATCCAATTACTGGAAGAAAACCAGATGCCGACAGAAACAGTCGTGAAAGCATTAGCTATCGCACAACAAGACTTCCAACGTAAACTTGAAGCTGAAGCCAGCTAACAGCTATTAATAAGCGCAATTAACAACAGCAGTCCTACTTTTCGATGGTGATGGCGTAATCGCCAGCCACCAGCTCTTCAATAAACGTCGATGGTTTGTCTTCATTACACAGTAAATATACTTGCTGACGCGCGCGCGTTAACGCAACATAAAACAGTCGGCGTTCTTCAGCATCAGGAAAACCTGAGGGTTCAGGTTGTAGTATTAACGCAAATGGATGACGACGTTTATGACAAGGGAAACCATGCTCTCCCGCTTCCATTGCTAACACGATGACATTATCGGCTTCCTGCCCTTTCGCACTGTGCACCGTCATTGATTTTATATCTAACTGCGGATATTGTGTGGATAATGCCGTCAACGTCTTGCTATCAGGTAACTGAAAATTAAAACGAGCCAGTAAGAGCACCGATTGTTGTTGGCCTGCGCCTTTATTTACACCTTTATTAGCCGCCGCTAATTGGGTTAATTTCTTTTCTAGCCATAATGTCGCTGCATCATCTTGCTTGTTGCTACTTTTATGATCGTTACTAAGCTGATAATAACTGACCTGGATACAGGCTTTCTTGGCTTGGATATGCGTGGTTATCTGTTTATGCATTTGCTCTGGATTCGCCATCACAAACTTACTGGCAACCGCACTGATCTGATCGTTGAAGCGAAACGTGGTATCAAGTGGTAGTGTACTGGTGATACCAAAATAATCACTGAAACGCGTTGTCACCGCAATATCACTACCTGCAAATTGATAAATAGCCTGCCAATCATCACCAACACAGAATAGCTTACTGTCATCGACCTGGGTTTGTAAGTGTCTAACTAAGGTTGCGCGCGCCTGCGAAATATCCTGAAACTCGTCAACGAGAATATGTAACCAAGGAGAGCTGAATTGACCATCACACACATAATCACTTGCTTTAGTGATCATGCCATCAAAATCTATCTCATTGTTTTCATCTAAATCATGCTGGTAATGTGCAAGCAGAATCGCCACAATCTCATGTGTTAATGCGGCGAAGTCGGTATCAGGTGACGCATTTGATTTTTGCTCAGATGTTACCGTTAAGGTATTTTTATACTGCATAGTCAATTCTACCAGCTGACTTAACAGTTTTTTATAACCGCCCTTACCTGCTAATAACCGCTTCACCTCGGCGTCATGTTTATCATCAGGCAGTTTGCCTAACCAAGCGACATACGCGTAACAATACTCGCTAAACAAGGCATTAAAGTCTTTATCGAGTAACAGTGTGGTGATGATTTGTTTGAAAAACTGCTGTTTGGCACTGTCACTACTGGCTAATTTACTGACTTGCGGCCTTTCATTATCCACCTGCTTAATAATATCTAACGCTAAGGCATGGAAGGTTTTCACGGTTATCTTGGCATTGGGTAAGCGCTCGGCAAGTCTTGTCTTCATCTCTTGGGCAGCATCTTTGGCAAACGCTAAAATCAGGATTGAATCGGCTGTTGCTTGCTGCGACTCTAATAAATAAGCACAGCGCCCAAGCATTACACTCGTTTTCCCACACCCAGCGCCCGCTAACACCAAGTTTGCATCATTAGCGACAATGCAGGCATCACGTTGTTTCTCTGTCAGTGGGTGGCGTTCAAGGCCATCAAACAAGCTTTTATAACGTTGCTTGTGCTTATTCATCACTGCTTGGTTATATTTATCTAAATTTTCGACCTGACTTTGTTGCCAAAAACGTAAACGTGCTAAAGGTAATTTAAGTGCTGCAGGGACTTTGTTAATTGTCGGTAATATTTCCAACCAATCAGCCCAAGGTGCTAGCTGGGTTTGTAAAAATATCCATTTTGAATAGGGTATATAGCCCCGCTCTATCACCTGTGTAAGCTGCTGATATAATTCGAGGATATCTGCTTCTTTCCCCGTTAATGCATAGAAATACAAATCATCAATAAGTCCAGCAACCTCCGTCTTGGCAATACCATTTAACCGCACCCGTTGATTTTCCCAAGACACCACTAAGGTATCAAAAAATGATCCTCGGTAATGTTTCAGCCGTGGCTCAAATGTCGCCCAAGTATAGTGATAAATTTGTTGCTGTTTAGTGGTAAACACAGCACCTTCAGGACGAAACGATAAGGTGCGACAATTGGCCCCTAATAGTTGTGCTAAGGTAGAAAAAGAATAGTCAGGCAATGCGGATAAACTCAATAAAAAACCGTAGGGAAAACATAGCACAAACCCCCGTATTATTTAACTCATGAGGTTAATTTTATCACTAATTTGCAGTTTCTTTGACGACTTTAGTTAGATCTTCATCGGCGAGTCTTTCCGACAAGATTTTAGCTAAAGCCACAGTCATCGATAATAAGATATACAGGGGCCAAGTAAAACCTTGACTCAAAAATGTCCCCGCCACACAAAATGCTATCAACCCAGCAAAAATACCATCGTTACAAGTCACAATCGAATTACGTTCCTTAATCGGTAACAACCGGCACTCAACTTCAGTGCGCCACAACCGTCTAAATAACAGCATAATAAGGGTAATAAGCAGTCCGAATCCGACAAAGCCCGTTTCAGCTAAAACTTGAAACCAAGTACTATGGGCAGCATGGTTTTTACCATCCCAATACGGACTAAATAAATAATAATTAAGATAGAAATTATTGATGCCTACGCCCGTAAAGGGATTCTCTACAGCCATACCCCATGCTGCCATCCACGCATAAATACGGCCCATTGCGGATTCATCAACCCCACTTGACCCACGGTCGGAAACACCCGCCATCACGAATAAAATAGGCAGCAATATCACGCCACCAGCCAATACGTATACCTTGTTTTTGATGCGCTTAAACGCAAAATAGCCCGTTACCGCCATGATCCCCATTAACCCACCGCGACTTTCCGTGGCAATAATGGCCCAAAGTAAAATAACAGACACGACCGCTAATAATACGCGGTGTATTTTACCTATGCTCGGTTGCAGTAAATTAGATAAGGTAAACGACATGGGGAACATCAGCACGAGCGACAAATCATTCGGATCACCAATTATCGACCCTATATTTCGAGAAATAGTGACCCGCGTCCCTTCAACAAGCCCAATGCCTTCGAGCTTATTGCTAATTGCTTTTAATCCAATAATTGCGCCAGCGACCACATATAAATAAGTGGCAATACGAAAGTGATGGATACTGCGTACCAGCCAACAGATCGCGATCGTCATCACCCATACTTTACTTAACACGCCACTGAAGATGTTAAACGCGGCCTCTTTATTATAAGCAAACATCATCCCAAACATCGCCCAGCCTAGAAATAGACAGACCAATGTCAGCTCTATCGACCAGTAAGCTTTGATATTATTGCTTAAGAAAATATGCCAGCCCAATACAAAAAATGACGTTAACGAAAATGCCAAAGGAATATGTAGCGGGATCAGTATCGGAAAGGCTTCATGAATACGAAAATAGGAAAAAATAATAAAGGTAATGACAATATAAAATGGGATCCTTAACAACCCAATTAACACCAGCGGCGTGACCACAAACACCACAGGAACTAACCACACTTTGGTCTTATACCATAATAGACCAACCACAAGGGTTAGTATCAAACTTAATAGTATTTGTAAACGCGGGGTAAAGTGGCTGAAATCTATCATTAAACATCCCTGCTTATTGATCTAATAACCTAAGTAAAGCAGGGATATACAAAAGTGAGGTTAGCACCGCAGAAAAACAATGTTTATTTTGATCAGGTTAGAAGTGACTAGCCAATTTCATGAACCCTTACACAGGCTGGGCTAACGTTTTTGGTCACTACTATCGTAACGACAGGATGCAAGTAATAACTTCACATTCAGCACTTCACTTCAACTTTTATCGCCTAATATTATGTATACTTATCGTTAAATGGGTTATGTAATAAATGTTAAAAAAAGCACCTGTTGATTCACCTAAAAATATAATATATTTAACGATTTATATTTCATTAATTTATATATATTATATTTTCATTATTGTAGATTCGAAGTATTTAGGCATCGACTTAAACTATGAAAATGTAAAATACATTATTGGCGTTGCACTTAAAGCCAGTATTAGCACTGTTTTCATTTTAATCATATCTTCAATTTTCAAATCAAAATATATAAATTTATTGTTATTTATTATTATTAGTGCCATTTCATCAATAATTCTATTCGTTAGTATTCAATATGGTCGCTTTGAACTTGGTAGTTATACCAGCATCATGGAAACAAATCCTAAAGAAAGCATCGAAATGTTTTACACTTTTGATATCCCATTAGTTGTATTCCTACAATTTATTATAACGCCGGTTATTTTATTTAGAATAAACCAATATTCATTCGGTTTAAAAATAAATTCAATGCTAATTGCCACTCTAATTTTATTAATTGCGTTATCGTCTTCACAAGCTAAGAACAACTTAATACTCACTGTTTCTGCAACAGGAGAAGTGGTGCGAACCCCTATGAGTAGAGCCTATTACATATTATTTAATATGCCGTTATTAAAGCCAATTCCCTTAGCACAATCATATTCACAATTGAAAAAAATTGAAAATAGCCCAATCACAGTAGAATGGACAAATATCGCAGTTGCAAACTCATCCAACCGCAAAAATTATGTGGTTATTATTGGTGAGTCGGTACAAAAATCATCTTTATTTTCATACGGATATCATAGAAAAACGACTAAATCTCTAAAAGAAACAAATGGTATGACGCTAATTTCAGATCCTGTTGCGCCGGCTCCCCAAACTGGTATGGCCTTAAGCAGAGTTTTAGCCATCAATAATAAGCTCAATATTAATAACAACTTAAACATTATCGACTTAGCCAATATTTCTGGTTTCAATACATTCTGGTTTTCTAATCAAGGTCAGATTGGGGTATATGATAGCCCCATCACTAATATTGCGAAAAGAACAAATTTAACCATATTTCACAATCAGAATTATCAACAAGCAAATTCTGATTTAGTGTTAATCGAGGATTTAGCAACGCATTTAGATGGTAATTCAAATAATATATACTTTCTTCATATGATTGGTTCTCATTTCGACTTTTGTGAAAGAACAAAAAACGCAATAAAATTAGAAGATGCTTATAGAGCACAATTGAACAATGACCAAAACTGTTATGATGATAGTATCCTAAACACGAGCATATTCATCAATAAAGTAGTTTCGCGGCTCAAATCGACGTCTTTAGATTATGAAGTCATCTATTTTTCAGACCACGGGTTAGTGGATATAGAAAGAAAACCATATAAATCACATGGTGTGGGGAATTTATTTCAGAGAAAAGCACTTGAAGTACCCCTTATATTTATTTCAAGTAGCAAAACCAACAGTGACGTTCAAAATACCACATATTACATGAGAGATTTCCCACATACTTTCGCAGAATGGTTAGGCGTTACTGCAACACAAATTGATTATACTAAATCTGTTTTCCACCCAGGCATTAAGCAAGAAAAATATGCAGTGAATGACTCTTCAGAAATAATATACTTTACCAAATAGCTATATTTAAACATAAACGCTCAGTGAAACGAGGTCATATACCCAAGCGACTTCAAGATGCACAATCAGTAAACCAAAAGCTGAGGGTATTCAAGGCATGACGTCGAGGATTTACCGTTTTAATAAACGATGACATTTATTATTGACCTTCAACAAAAACACTGAATAAAGCGAAGCGATTGTCATAAACAATAAACACAATATAATGGTTATTAATTCATTGTTTATCCCACGGGCCATGCTTTCCCAAGGCGTTCTTAAGAAGCCATTAACCAAAAATAACGGCATTGAGATCGAGCCAAAAAACATACATGTTTTGAACACCAAACTGCCCTCTTCAATGTGTTTCAATATAAAACTAAAAACAAAGAGCAAGATAATACAAAAAAAGAAATGACTAACTAAGAAGGCATATTCATTAAAATTGCCTGCGGCGAATGCGGCAATTGAAATACCAAACAACCAATTTGGTAAGTTTACCGGCTTATCTTGCGCTAAATAAATCCCTAAACACAATACCGGCATGTGACCAATAACGGTAATGAACACACTGACATCACTATATAAATAACCGTTAGTCAGCAACGAAATAGTTATACAGACTAAGCTAATAGCGATTAAAAATACATTTCCAAACCGCTTGAACATAGCCAGTATAAATGGAAAGATTAAGTAAAATTGAAAGATAAACGATAGAAACCACCAGGGTCCAACTAACGATAGACCTTGATTAGGATAAAAGTTATATAACAGAGATAATTTTAAAATAAGTGGTTTTGAAAGAGGGACAAACCATTCAGCAAACCCCATACCATTATAAACAACATTAAAAGTAAACATAAAAATAAAGTATGACACGATTGCGAGTAAAAACATCGGATAAATTTTTACAACGCGATCGGTAATAAATTTTATATATAACAGCTTATTTTCATTTTTAGCATATTTTTTCATTAAGCCATAAGCACTTAAAAAGATAAATATCTGCACGCCAAAATGGCCGAAATAGCTAAATAGTGCACGAATAATACCAGCGGGCTCAGTGAATAAAATATCAAATAAATTGAACACTTTTCCCGACGTAAATTCCATTTCATTTTCGCTTGGGGTAGGAAAACGATGCATGAAATTATGAATAGCAATCATTAAGATACCCAACCCTTTTAAAATGTTCGAATCTACCTTAGTAATGCCATTCCAAATCATATGCTGATCCCTTTTGTAACTTTAACGAGGCGAATTATATTTCTCACTATAAAACCACAATCATAAACCATACAAATATAGCAAGGCAGAGGCTCACAAATACTGCGGCAGACCCTATATCTTTAGCACGACCACTTAACTCATGGTATTCACTCCCAATGCGATCAACCGTGCTTTCTACTGCAGAGTTCAATAATTCAACAATCAACACTAATACTAAAGTTCCAACCAATAAGATCTTCTCGATATTAGTCACATCTAGCATTAATGCGACAGGCGTCAATATCAGTAATAACAGTAATTCCTGTCTTACCCCAGACTCATATTTAATCGCTGCATGTAGCCCTTGCATCGAATAACCAGTCGCTTTAAATATTCGTTTCAAACCGATATAACCTGGTTTTCCGCTTTGCTGATTCAAAGGGCGGGATTGCTTCATGAATATCCTCAATAAAATAAGTTGCATATTAGAGGTCGGATACGAGCGACTATAGAAAATTATCTTTAGCTCGGTGCGCTCTGGTATTGATCCATATCGCTTAATCTGATTGATCATTACACTATATTAAAATGATAGAGCATTTCTGTTGTTACAACATATTAAATATTGCCGAGTAACACTTGTTACCAATAGAAATATCTTTTTGGTATCGATTAAAGGTATATAACAAAAATGACAACGTTCGGGGGGATGTAGTGGTAGATTGAAAGATATACTTGGTGCTGCAGTCTATTTCCGACTAAAAAAAGCCTGTTCTAGACAGGCTTAGTATCAGATTAATTAGCATCGCCGACATCAAATGCCAGTGCATACGCTAGCCAGCAATGCTTATTTACGCTCAATCGCCAGTGGTATTTGGTCTAACACCGTGGTGCCTTTGGTGACGCCATCGGCCAATTTTAAATATTCACGGGTAAAAATAGGGCGGAATTTATCAGCGTCCATCGCCATATAATTGTTTAATTGGCGATATAGGGTATACACAAAATTATCCCCAGTCGCGGCACGTTCCGCCGGACTCTTACGTTTAAATTTGAACAAACGCTCATACGCTTTATCGTGATCGGAATGGCCCATTAATACGATAGACTCACGCATAATCATATCCGCGACCACAGGTAAACTAGGCGGGAAATCATAAGGTAAACCATTGCTGCGACGCAGTGTCGGGATCTGCTCTGCGACCTTGATAACCGCTTCTGGCGCATATTTGGTAAATGTCAGCTTCCAGATATTAAATTGTGCCGAATCATAATCATAATTAAATGACGGAAAACTACTTGCAAGCATGGTGTACATAGTTGCAATCGCTTCTGTTTGTGGCTGAGTTAAACTAATTGTTTGTTCCATACGCCCTACTATTAAAATTTAGTGTTTAAATGCGTTAATCATCACCGTCGGTAAAACCCGGATCAATAAAGTGTGCTGGTAATGTTTTTAATGGCGCTTGTGTTACCGTTCTCTCATTCATCACAGGTCGTAATTGTCCGCCGTTCTGCGCTGTCATGCCTACGGTTAACTTACTGATCCCCATATCAGCTAAGGCTTTATTTAAGTTGCTATCTTTACGACTGGCTTTCGACACATTTTGCTTACCATTCAATGCTAATGATATAAGGCTATGCACACTGGTATCATCTTTAAATAATAGACCAAAAGCAAAGTTAACCGATTGATAATAGGGGTCAACCTGGGCACCATCAATCGCTAATTTAAGATCAGCTTCGGCGAATACTTCCAAGCGCAGTAATAACTTATCACGTTGCTCTGCGGTCATGCGTAAATTAATGCCGGCAGCCGTTTGTGTGCGTTCAAGCCAATAATTAAAAATGCGTAACGCTGGAGAATCAGCTTGGCTGACTTCCATACTATCCGCTAAACTAATCAGGCTCTCAATATTGCCCGAGTTAGTAAAAATATCATTAAAATTACGACCCTTATTGACCAAGTCACGACGATGGTCAACCCCATCTACCGCACGCTTGAGCTCTGCAATAGAATGTAACATTAGCAAACTATGCAGTTTCTCAAAATGCGCTTGTTTTGGTGCAATATATTGCGACATCTGTAAGCGTTTAGAACTAAACCAATAGTCATAAACTTGCTTAATGTCCGCCATCTTTTGTGGATCTTGCCTAATTTGATGGTAGTTCGGCATAAAACCACTTTGATTTTGGATATGCCTAACGCCTTGGCGGCTGAGCGTTGGTTGAAAAGGCTGGCGCGCTTCAGAGACTGGGTTATTCATCGGCTTAATACTTGCTGGCGCATTCACTCGATTAACCGCTGAGACGTCCTTAATATGTTGTAATTCAGTACCATCAAGCTCATACCAATCAAAGGCAGAGTTACGGCTATTCAGCTGAATACAGAGCACCTTGATATGCTCGATAGTAAAACCTTGACGCATAAATTCATCACAGCGCACCCGGAATTTACCATTATTAAAATTCAGGCGTTTCTGGGAATACTCAGCCACCAAGTCAAAGACCTGCTGGAAATATTGCAGGCTTGGATCCACGGCTGACACTGGCGCTGCGGCCTGTTCTTTAAAGTCTTCATACATAATGGCATTATTGATGTACAAGCCTGTATCATCTTGCTGAAGATAGTTTTTATTAATCAGTTCAGTAATGCTATGCTGCTTATCAGATTGCAGCGAAAAACGCGAAAAATCCGCAATACGATCTTTATTCTTTTTACATAACATCCATACTAATAAGCGAAATCCAGCATCAGAAAGTGATGATGATTGCGCGATATGATCGGGCACGATAAAGTATGTGCTCTCCATTTTTCTATTCATAACTGTTTAACACCACAATGCCATATTTAATTACAACTGAGCAATACGCTAACCTAAAGTCTACCATAGAAGACTTACTTGCACCTTTTGATTCCTTTGCTTTTTCAGACTTTGTTACTGTTAATCCAGTCTCGGCGCTGACAGTAAAAAAAGCAGACCAACTGGTGACAGCTCAAGGTTATGAAATTACATTAGAACTATTAGAACAAAGCGACGCGCGATATATTATCGAAGCCTATTATGATATCACTGATAACAAAAATATCTATGCGATAAATGAATATGCGCAACCAATCAACTTATTAAAAAATCCAAGTTTCACCCGCATTTGTAGCATCTGCAATACCACTACGAATCGTAGTCAGGGGTTGATATTTAGTCATCCGCAACAAGGTGACTTCTGCGCGCATTTAACGTGTGTAAAAAAACGCTTACCCGAGTTAATGCCATTTGTGCATTATTTACAAAAACTACCTACATTAGTTAAGCATCTTGAACAACTGCAACACAGTGTATTTAGTCAAGCTTATTCATCCGGTGCCCCGCTACGTTTATACTTAGCAATTGTCGAAGACGAAATTCGCCAACATGGTTTTGTCAGTAAACAAGACGCGATCCAGTTTCATCATGACTTTAAGCATGCCAGTTACAACAAAGCGGCTCAGCGCTATAAAACATCATCATTCCCTAAAGACCTCAGTTTTGAATTTGTTGAAAAAGCCATTTTGTATACCAAGCAAATGAAATCAACCAGCTTAAACGATAAGTTAAAACAGCTGTGTGGACAAAGTGTATTGGCTGAAAATGAACTCGCCACAGCGGCATTAATCATCTCGAATTACATCGTCAATAACCAAGGTTTATTAAGTCATAAATCACCACTAGCAACTGACAAAAAACTAGCATTACATAACGATGGCAGCAATATTAGTGAAACTTTACGCTTAAAAGGCAAGCTAGGTGATGATGTACGTTGTCGTATTACGATAAATAGCTGTAAATACCAAATCGTCACCAAACGCTACGATATACGGGGTAAAGATGATCTCGGTCGCGTGGTACAATTTAATCATAGCCAGTCGATCACTGAAAAATCATACATTTACATCAGTGGTTTTATCTCTAAGTTTTATCAAAACCAATACGGCTATACGGTCTCGGTATTGAAAGGCGTAAAACTATTATCTTCTTAGTATGACTAGAGCGCTTTTGTCTGATGCCGAGCACCGCATAATTTTATGGATAGAATATGTTTTATAAGCTCTAGATCGCAATAATTTGATTTCTATTACTAATGCCTCTCATATTACCAATTTATAACTAGGGTTGTTCATACCCAAGTTACTTGGGTATATAGGAATTTACCCAAGCTGGAGGCAATGGCAATGAAAATCAACATGCCAATTACGGATACTGAACAGTTTATGAAAGAAGGAGATATTCTTGTCTCCAAAACAGATCTAAAAGGGTCTATTACCTTCGTGAATAGAGCATTCCTCGAGATCAGCGGTTTTACCGAGGCTGAATTGTTACGTAAAAGCCACAGTATAGTGCGGCATCCAGACATGCCACCCGCGGCCTTTAAAGACCTTTGGGAAACAATACAACAAGGTAACCCTTGGACTGGTATCATTAAGAACAGAGTGAAAAATGGGGATTTTTACTGGGTAGTCGCCAATGTCATCCCCATCAAGAAAAACGGCCAAGTGATAGAATATATGTCGGTTAGAACCAAACCGACTCAGCAAGAAATCAAAGAAGCTGAGCTCACCTATCAAGCCATAAACACGGATAACCAGCCCCGTAAAAACCCCATTGTTGCGTTCAAGCAATTACTGACTACCGCAGGACTAAAAACCAAACTGTCAATATTGACCACCTTTGTCGCCTTTATCTTAATAGCAGGTGCACTCGTTCAATATGATAACGTGCACAAAATTGATACGGCTTGGGATCATTACCAAACGAACATTGCAGCGCGTAGTACGCTTATCAATGAGATAACGGCATCATTAGGCTATGGCGGTGTTATTCATCAATTCAAAAATTATATTCTCCGTCAAGATGACAATTACAGAGCACAATTTATTCAAGGTTATACAGGATTACTGAGTCAAATCAGCCGTTATCAAGCCTTATCTGGTGTTAGTTCACTCGAACAAAATGCATTAAAAGACATCATCAATGTTGCAGAACAATATCGACAACATCTAGATAGCGTTCAAGCTCTCATCACTAATGGTGCAGGAATAAGCCAGATTGACGCCAGTGTGAAAGTAGATGACAAACCCGCGCTTAATGCCATTGTACAATTACAACAAAACTACGCATCACTCACACAGCAGGCCTCGAATACCCTGCATACGCAAATCACCGATTCATTTATTAGTTTAGGTGCAGAAAGACTCGCTACGTTCCTTATCTTGGCCTTACTTGGCATAATGGTGCTAAGTCGAGCAATCATTAAGCCAATCAAGCAGCTCATTGGTATTTTCAGCAAAATTAATGAAGGTAAATACGAGAACAAATTTGAAATTCGTAATAACAGTGAATTTGGTAAATTATTCCAAGCAATTTACGTCACCCAGACCAAACTCAACTTTGATATTCAAGAGTCACGTTTAACCGCTGAAGAAGCATTACGTATCAAAAATGCCTTAGATAACGTGACAGCAAATGTCATGGTGGCAGATGGACAACGTAATATTATTTATATGAATGAGTCGGTGAATAAATTACTTAAGAATGCTGAACAAGATTTCAGAAAAGATTTACCCAACTTTAATGTAGACAATTTACTCGGCGAGAGTATCGATGTATTCCATAAGCGCCCACAACATCAACAGCAGATGTTACAAGGGCTGTCATCTACCCATCAGGCAAATATCAAGATTGGTGGCAGAACGATGCAGTTAACACTTAACCCGGTGACAAACGCAGCGAATGACCGTCTAGGTACTGTGGTGGAATGGAGTGATAAAACCGCAGAACTGGCAATCGAACAAGAAATCGACGAGATTGTTGCGGCGGCGGCGAATGGTGATTTATCCAAACGTATTACGCTTGAAGGTAAAAATGAGTTCTTTACTAAATTAAGCACAGGATTAAATGAGTTACTTGAGAGTTCATCATTGTTTGTCAGCGATGTGGGGGGCTTGTTCTCTCGCATGTCCGAAGGGGATTTAACCCAGTCAATCGAGCAAGAGTATAATGGTGAATTTCAACAAATTAAAAATGATGCCAATAACACCATCGACAAGCTAACCTCTATTATCAGCCAGATCCGAACCTCTGCAGAGACGGTCAGTACCGCATCACACGAGATCGCACTGGGTAATACAGACCTCAGTCAACGCACGGAAGAACAGGCTTGCTCATTAGAAGAAACAGCGTCGAGTATGGAAGAGATCACAGCTACCGTGAAACAAAGTGCCGCCAATACCGATGAAGCGAATAAGTTGGCGACGGAGGCCAAAAATAAAGCTCAAAATGGCGGTAAAACCGTACAAGAAGCCGTTTCGGCAATGAAAGAGATACTGACTGCGAGTAATCGTATCAACGATATTATCGGTGTCATTGATGAAATAGCCTTCCAAACCAATTTATTAGCCCTAAACGCCGCGGTCGAAGCAGCACGAGCTGGTGAACAAGGACGTGGTTTTGCTGTCGTTGCTGCTGAAGTCAGAAATCTATCACAACGCTCAGCTGATGCAGCGAAAGAAATTAAAGACCTGATCCGCGACAGTGTTGAAAAAGTAAAAATAGGTTCATCATTAGTCAATGAGTCAGGTGAGACATTACAAGAGATTGTGCATTCAGTTGAACACGTAGCCAATATGATTGCTGAAGTCAGTAATGCGGCGACAGAGCAATCTAGCGGTATTGAGCAAGTAAACCAAGCCGTGAATCAAATGGATGAAGTGACTCAACAAAATGCGTCACTGGTCGAGCAAGCATCCGTTGCAAGCTCAGCCATGTCTGAACAGGTCAATCACATGACCCAGTTAATCCAATTCTTTAAGCTGGTACAAACAGAGCAAGAAGAACAACAAATGCAAAATGTATCACATTATCAAGGTACACAGCGTCAGCAAGGTACCCAACCCCGCTCAACGAATGCGAACCGCAACCGACGCGGTGGACAACAACCGACAGCTCAACCAGTAACAGTGCAGAAAAAACAATCCAATGACAAGGCTATCGCCGCATTATCCAATAACGACAATTGGGATGAGTTTTAACTCATCATTAAACGCCACCAGATCCCAGGTAAACTGGTAAATCCGGTAGTAAACCATTTAATCTCACCATCTTTGATAATTAAGATGGTTGGGGTTACTTTAATTTTCCAGTCACTCCCTAAATCATAATTTTCATCGCTAATGACATCAAAGCTATATTCATGATGTTGTAAATATTTCTTCACCCGCAGATCTTCGCCTGAACTTAATGCCACCGTCACCACCGGATAGTATGCCGACAAGGTATCAACAGCCGGGCTAACAAAGCTACACACAGGACACCATGTGGCCCAAAAGTAGACAACCACAGCTTTATTTTTACTTAGCTCAGCAATATCGACCATTTCACCCGACAATGTCGTCCCAACTAACGCTGGAACGTTATCTTTAAGAAAGTCTTTGCCACGCCATACATCTACAACCGCCGTAATAATAAATGCTAAAAGCAGAAATATGGCTAACTGTTTACCCCAACCCAGCAGTCGTTGTTTCATTTATTCGTTTCCTTTGATAATACCAATCACAATAAATAATTAATCACTTATTTAATGCAATAGGTATCAATATGAAGAGTAAATTACTGCTTACGTTGCGCTTCTAATGCACGTTTCACTTGTTGTTCAAGCTGCTCGTAAGGCACGAGGCCACCGACAATTTGATCGGCAAAGATAAGACCTGGCGTGCCACTTAGTCCAAACTCACGCATCAACGTCATACTACTTTCAATTGTCATTTCAACACTCGCAGCCGTATTATCTAACCATTCTTCCGTGCCTGTTATCTGACCCACTTTAGCGATAGCACCACTGTCTAAACGACTTGGGCGTGACATTAATTTTTTATGTAATCCCGCAAATTTAGCGGGCTCATTTGCCCACACGGTTAAGGCTAAATCAGTTGCTTCTTTCGAACTTGCACCTAAGATCGGCACCAATTTATAAACCACACGTACTTCTGGGTACTTTTCAACTAAACGGTCTAATAATGGCTCAATTTTCTTGCAGTAAGGACAATTGAAGTCAGTAAAGTAAGCAATGGTTAATTCAGGATTTTTAGCACCCATCCACGGATCCATTTTGTTGTTAAACAACGCCGCTTTGTTGTTATCTAAACTTTGATCTTGTTGTGCTTTCACTTTATTTTGTTCGTGTGCCTGTAGTGCAATAATCGCTTCTTTTAATATTTCAGGATTATTGACCAACGCTTCTTTCAGCATTTGATTAAACTCTGCTTGTGGTAACGCTGTCGCGTCTGTTTTTGCAGGTGCAGCCCAAGCCATTTGCGTTGCAAAAATACCGATTGAAAGTACGGCTGATATTACTGATAGTTTCATTTTCATGGTTATTCCCATTAATAAATTTGTGTCTATAAATTTATGTCTATACATTTTATAAATAGCGATAAACTTCGACAAATCGCGCTACCCCATGCATCCACACGGAATAGCCATTAATATTATTCACCGCTCGCTTGCTGAATCGCATTCATCACGGCATCGTCAGTTAAAATGACCGGTAGTGGAATACCGTTTGGCGCTTTCGGGCCGTAAACGATATTAAATGGCACACCAAAACGACCATTGTTTTGCAGGTAATCAGTCACCTTGTCAGAACGAACTGTCCAGTCGCCCTTCATCGTTACTATGTTTTCTGTTTGTAGTTTGCTGTAAACAGGGTCTTGTAATACCACACCAATTTTATTGGCCTTACAGGTAATACACCAATCAGCCGTAATATCGACAAAGACCGTTTTCCCCTCTTTTACTTGCTGTTCGATAGAGGCAATATCAAGTTCTTGCCACACTAGCTCATCGGGAAGTCCTTGCGACCATTGACTGGTTGTTAAAGAGGCTGCCAACATACCCGCACTACCAAGTAACAAACCAACACTGACGCTAATAAGTACTGCACGTTTACCTTTAAGCTTTATCATAAAACCAATAAAGACCAGACTAACAAAGCTAAATAAACTATAAATAACCAGCGTAGGTAAGAAACTAGACAGTAAGGTCACTAGCCATAAACAAGTCAGCATTAATAAGCCAGCAAACACCGTTTTTACTGAACCCATCCAACGGCCAGGTTTAGGTAATAGACTGACAAGGCTTGGGAAAGTGGCAACGAGTAACCACGGCAACGCCATACCAATCGCTAAGGCAGTAAAGATAACAAATAAACTTACCGTATCAGCACCCAGAGCATAAGCAACCGCGGTACCCAAAAATGGTGCGCTACAAGGCGTGGCGAGTAATGTAGCGAACATACCTTGCAAGAAATGCCCACGATTACTGTCATCACCTGCGGTTGCTAATTTCGTTTGTACATTTGACGATAAACTAAATTCAAATGCGCCTAACATGTTTAATGAGAACACGGCGGTTATCACTACCATGCCAGCAATAAACCAAGGACTTTGGAATTGGATACCCCAACCTATCGCTTGACCTGATACTTTTAATGCAAAGATGAAAGCGGCAAGTAACCAGAACGACACGATGATACCCGCAGCAGAAGCCAGAAACTGTTGTCTGATTTTACCTTTCTCGAGTCTTGGCGCATCGATAATCGTGCTCAATTTCATGCCTAGAACCGGTAATACACACGGCATTATATTGAGGATCAAACCGCCTAATAAAGCGAACAGTACGATCCCGATCAGAGACTGACCTGCAATAGTGACTTGCCCTGCAATAACAGGCGCCGAGAACTCTAACGCTTGCTCTGACGTGATAACGGTTAAGTTTAACGTTTTATCGATTAATTCAACCTCACCCAACCAGCTACTGGCGTTAAATACCGCCATTAAACTATCATCAGACTCTTCGACCGTCTTTAGTTTAAATGCCGTGTCTAAGTCGCCATCGATCAATAATCTTGGGGTTTCGCCCCAGTTATAGCCAGATATTGTCACCTGCAATTGACTATTAACGTGATCCCACACTAATTGGATCGCGTTATTATCATCCACTTTTCTCGGTACTTTAGTGATGCTTTTATTATATAAAAACATTGCTTCAGCATCCGCTTGCAAGTTTTGAATATCAACCGACATGTTGATGTCATAGTCCGTTAACACACAAATAGTCGTACACGAAGATAAGGTTAATGTACCCGCTAACATTAACGGTTTATTAATGTCTTCGAACTGTAACTGCATGGGAAAACTGACCGCATCGGTATAACCATAGGTCTCTAATCCAAGCAATGAGAAATGCTTGGGTACTGGCCACTGCCAATCACTGTCAACAAGGTTTGTCGAATCCTGCCAATCAATACTTGGGGCGATACCACCTTCACCAGGTGAGCGCCAATAGGTTTTCCAGTCGTCAGAAAGTTTGACTTCGAGTACGGCAGGCACAGTATTGTTAATTTTATCCACTTGCCCAGTTAACATAAAACGTAACTGAATCGGTGGATGCGCTGGGTCTTGTAACCAACCTGTTGTTTGCGCCGAAATACTCGCCGAGATAAACAGTAAACAAGTTACAAATAAGGTTTTTATTGTCTTCAAATCATGTCTCCAAAAAGTATTTACAGTCATCTTATCGATACTTCAATACCAATTGCATTTAGTCGGTTGTCAATAAACAGGTAATGCCGAGTGCTTATCTTGTCAAGAAAAGTCACGCATACCTTATCTATAGATGATGATCATAATAATTTAATATACCTGAGTTACAGAAAAGACTTAACTTTTAAGTTCAAATAGTAAATATCAAATGGTTATTAACTATTAGCGCCTTTAACTATTAGCGCCTTTAACTATGTCCAAGCGATAGCAACTTGAAGTAACTTGGGTATACAGAATATTACTCGTCGAATTTACACAAGATGAGATGGCGGCGTTGCGAAGGTACAAATGTATTGGAGAGGTAGGCAACATTAAGCGTCTGGCGCGTGAAATAATGACTAAACAGGATGATCATCAAAATGACCATGACCAGTTCATCCATGTGAGTACTGGCTTTTTGCAACAGTTTTTCTGTCAGCTTACAAACGCCATCACTGCTATCAGCATAACTGGCATTATAAAGTTCAACAGTCGTTGTAGCACTCAACGGTTCACCACTAGAGATAGGCTGATTAAATGCGTAAGCATTGTTGACCATACAAGCAATCAAAAACACGACTATTAATAGCAGGTTGATATTGGCATTGTTTGTTGGTTTAGTGATGCGCATATTTTTTATGATTAAGCTTATTGGTTGAATTCGTCATAGAGTCTCTTTTTACCGATAATCAGTAAATATCACAAGTCAGGCTTATTAAAATTACCCTTCTTTACGAAAAATAGCTAATAATCGCTGCTTTATACTAAAATGTAGTGATGAATTTAATTAACTGCTGGTATTTTTGTGATTTTAGCCTAGAATCCCGCCCTCTAGTTCATTTCTCTTTATCCAGTGTTGATAACAAAACGTATCGCGATGATTAAGTAGAATGAAAAAGCACAAAAAAGTTACCTGAGCTAATCTCTGATAAAGTAGCTTGGGTATATAACACTGAATAATCGCTAGGAAATAGACACATGGCTAAAGGTAAAAAGTACGATTTTAATTTGGTATTAGTAGACGGTTCTTGGACTGCTGAAATCGTGAGAAAAATCACATCTAAAAAAACAGTTGTATCAAAAAGCCAAGCGGGCTTTGCTTCAGAAGAAGAAGCAAAAATTTGGGCTGAAACTGAATTAAAAGGTTTCTTACAAAACCAAATCGAACGTAACGCACGTCGCATTCGCCTCGTTTCAGAAAGCGTTGAAGAGAATGCAGAAGAGAGTGCTGAAGAGTCAGACGAATCTGATGAATCAGAAGCATCAGAAGCATCAGAAACATCAGAAAAAGACGACGTTTAATATCACCAAGATATAAACAACGTCTTACTACCATCGCTAATTACGCTTAATTAGCGATGGACTCTCACATCAAATCTTCTATCGCTTGTAACACACTAACAACCTCAAACGCTTCTATCCGTCTTGTACCCACATACAACAACGCATCACTTGAACCACCATATGCCTGCGCCAGAATGTTATAACGGATTTTCGCTTCACTGTTGTTATTAATATCCCATTCAATATACTCAATACCATATGAATCAAAATCATCGCGAAGATCGCTACAGCGAGCACAGCCTCGAGCACTGTAAATCACCACCTTAGGTTGATTAAACTCATTAAAATGTTGCTTATAAACACGCTTATCTCGCCAAGAAAAAATGCTGTCACCTTTTATCTCGTACAGAAACTCATTGTAGCTACGTGCATTAAACCCGTTATAGATGTTATTGCCCACCACCAATACCGGTAGCGTTGTACTATCAACATATCTCAGTAATAGCGTTCTACCGTCGGCATTGTCTTTTAGGTCTATTACATCAGGCTTTATCGATTTGCTTTTAAGGTGCTCTAACGCAGCGTTACAAGGCACACCACATTCGCCATGCACGAACAGCAATGCTTTAGCTGTGCCACTGGCGTTAAACGCCCCGTCCTTTTGCCAAATAAAACTAAGTAGGCTTGGATTATAGTGATTCACAAATGCAATCGCGGCTATAAGCACAATCAACTTTTTCATATCCCTTAATCCTTTCTATGTTGCGTTAACATCCATGGTCCACACTTGCGACTTTAACCATTGGAGTAAGTGAAATAACACTAATGATACAGGTCAATATCTTACAAATTGTTAATGGGCGAAAGTGTAGCGAATTGTGAGTAAAGCAGGCAATCAGGGAATAGTATGAGATGAGCATTAACTTTCAATGTCTAATGCGTAACTAGAAATGTCGTCCTAATGATGGAGGAAATATGAGGATGTTAAAACAACCTCATATTTGGTAGAAGCTAAGTTTATAGTGGTACAGTTAATCTTTTTTGTCAGCATGACTCAAAATTAAATTGCTGCCGTCAATTTTAACGTCTTTGTAGCCCGTTAATTTTTCAGCAAGTACATCAAGCACTTTTTCAGTAAGAGCTTCATCTGATAATTTATAAGTAGTTATATTTTTACCAGACGTAGCATCATTATTTACTTCAGATTGAATGCTGTTTAATAAATTTTCAAGGTCATCATTGTTCATATGTATACTCCACATCGAATGTATATTGTTTAAGTTTTATTGATATTTTTTATGGTAGGCTCTTTGTTCTTTCGTTTCAATATATTGTTTTAAAATGACATAATTCAGCGATCGCGGCATGATTAGTGTGCGTTAGCTGCATAAACGGTATAGATAGCGTTATGTTTCTTGTTGCAACAATTAGTCAATTATTTATTTTTGATGTTGACGCTGCTCTCGTAAACACAACTCAGGTTATAAACAATATTTGGAAGACATGGGCATTACAAAAAAACATTGAATTTTCAGACATATTTCCTCATGTTCATGGGCTATAGCAACGAGTAGGCCTAGAAAAGTAGCAGAAACGAGTTTACTTGCATCTGGGTTTGAACTTCCAGATAGCATGGTTTGCGCCGAAGATGTGACTTATGGGAAACCTCATCCTGCTCCATTTATTCTAGCGGCTAAAAATCTAGGTTTAGATCCTAAAAACTGTATCGCATTTGAAGATTCTCCAGCAGGGATAAAATCAGCAAAAGACGCAGGATGTTTTACTATTGCGCTATTAACAAGTCATAAAAAATCTGATTTAGCGTTAGCGGACTTAATCCTCGATAGCTTTTCGGTATTATCCATTAGGAAAAAAATGCGGCCTATGAGCTAAGTTGGTAAAGAGTTAATGGAAAACCCGAAGGTGAACTTCATATAAGTTGAGCTAAATCAGCTTTTAAAAATTCAATAAATACCCGGAATTTTTCAGGGAGAAATACTCGATGAGAGTATACAGCGTATAGATTCAACGGTGCAGCATTGGATGCAAAATTTAATTCAATGAGACGGCCATCTTTTATATGTTCATCACAAGCATAACGGGAAAGGATAGCAAAACCAATCCCCGATAAAGCTGCCTTGAAAGCCATTTCTCCGCTGTTGACTTTAAAGTTACTAGACACGCTTACGTGATGAAATCCCCCACTGTCTTTAATAAATTGCCAAGCTTTCCCTTGGAGTGCAGTTGCAGTGGTTATACAAGGTAATGCACTAAAATCATTGATGTTACTGGGTTTACCCCATTGCTTAATGACCTTGGGTGCGGCCACAATGCAACATGGGAACTCAGCTAGTTTTTGTGCAATATAATCACTGTCTGGTAGGTCCCCCCTCGTCATAATAATTGCAATGTCGATATCCTCAATTAAAGACTCAAACCCGGCTAAGTTCGTCGTACAGTTAATACTAACTTCAGGATATTTTAATGCAAAATTAATAATAGAATCTCCCAATAATTTAGGGCCTATTTCATTAGGAATACAGAGCCTTAGTGGGCCTTTCAGTTGCGTTTTATTTGATGTGATGTCAGATTCGAGTTGCGCTAAGCCGTCGAGTAATGTACCAGCCCGAGAATAAAGCAGCGCACCTGACTCAGTTAACCTCATATGTCGTGTACTGCGTTCAATTAAGCGGACTTGTAGTTTAGCTTCCAATTGAGAAATGGTACGACTCACGTTTGAAGATGGCATTTGTAATGCCTTTGCAGCACCGATAAAACTGCCTTTCTCAGCAACAAAAGAAAATATCCTGAGCGAAGTGAAATCAATATTATCCATCATACTGTCCCATTATTGATATCAATAAGTCCAACTTATACCACCTAATAATCATAAATGATATGAATTATATTGTTTGTTATTAATAACGATTCAGCTCAAAAAGATATAACTGACAAGATTAAAAATTAGCTGGAATACAGGTTTTCTCTAATTATTCGAATAAGGACTCATTTATGAAAATAGGTATACTAGGTGGTGGTATCGGCGGGTTAAGTACTGCCATTGCATTGAAACTAGAAGGCTTTGAGGTTGATGTCTATGAACGACATAGTCGACCAAGCGAGATTGGTGCCGGTATTGTATGCTGGCCGAATGCTTCATTTGTTTTAGACCAACTTGGAGTGTTAAGCCAAGTGGCCAAAGTGGCAGGTTCACTCAACTATATGCACCGTTTTTCTAGTCATTGCGAACCGCTAGGCTCATTAGACATAACTCAACTAAATCAATTAATGGCATACCCTAGCTATTCTGTTATTCGTAAAGATCTGATGGCTATATTGACTCAACGGGCTCTTGAACTAAGTATCAATATACATTATCAACATGATGTAACTGCACTTTCGAATAACGATAACAACAAAGTTTGTGTGCAATTTACCAATGGTAAAAATATCGAACCAGATATCATTATTGGCGCTGATGGCCGTATGAATTCATTTGCGAGAAAGTATGTAAATGGTAATAACGATCCTGTTTATCAGGGTTTTATTAACTGGATTGGTGTATTTGAGTGTAAGAATGAGGTTTTCACTGATCTTTCAGTTTCAGATTACTGGGGAGTTGGAGAGCGTTTCGGAATAGTACCAGTATCAAAAACAAAAGCTTATTGGGCTGGAGGTGTCGTATCTCAAAATATAGAAGAGGTAAACCCTGACTTGTATAAATCCGAACTCCGTTCACTGTTTGCCCGTTGGCCAGATCCTATTAATGAGATCATCAATGAAACACCTTTATCCCGTATTAATAAAATCTATGTTCATGATCATAATCCGATAAAAATCTGGCATAAAAATAATGTCATATTACTCGGTGATGCTGCGCATTCCGCTTTACCTACTTCTGGTCAAGGAGCTTGTCAGGCGCTAGAAGATGCATGGCACTTTGTTCATTGTTTAAAAGAAAATGTGAATGATATACCTAAGGTGTTTAAGCAGTTTACCGAGTTAAGATCGGCGAAAACGTCAAAAGTCACAATAGGTGGTCGCCAAGCTGCCTCATCGATTTTTAACCAAGACCAAGGGTTTTGTAAACAAAGGGATTTAGCGAGTAAAAATATGGATCATAAAAGCACTGTTGTTAGTATCGCTAAACTCTGGGCTAACGGTTTACCTATCAACATTTAACACTGCCGTAAATTTCGGAGTTTAAGCGATAATCAGTTTCTGTGGATCATTGGCTTAGCGTGATCCTCTAAGACTGTTTATGCTCTTTAACCTATTTCCTATCATGGATATACCAGCTTAAATTGATTCTTTTTTAAGAATGGTAAAGCTTTCCTTTGAACAAAACATACAAATAAAAAAGGCAACCTTTTTGGTTGACCTTTCTTTGAGTTAGGACCGGATAAACAATTGAATTATAGTTTATCTTTCGCCAACCACTCTGCGACTTGTTTAGTATAATAGCTAACAATTAGATCAGCACCTGCACGCTTAAAACCTGTTAATGTTTCGTACACAACACGCTTTTCATCTAAAGCTCCAGCCAAAGCCGCAAATTTAATAGCAGCATATTCCCCTCCAACTTGGTAAACAGCAAGAGGTAGATGTGTTTCGCGACGAAGATTTGCAACTACATCAAGATATGGCGTACCAGGTTTAACCATGAGAATATCTGCACCTTCTTCAGCATCAAGTAAGGCTTCTTGCAGTGCTTGACGACCATTTGCACAATCCATTTGATACGCTTTACGATCGCCACTTAATTCACAGTCAACGGCGACACGAAATGGGCCATAGAAAGAAGAGGCAAATTTTACCGCATGAGCAAGAATAGCCACATGTTCAAAACCTGCAGCATCTAAGCCCTCACGAATAGCTTTGACTTGACCATCCATCATAGCTGACGGTGCTAGCATATCAGCCCCCGCTCTGGCAGCTGTTACACTTTGTTTAACTAAGAGCTCTAATGTCTCGTCATTTAATACATGTCCATCATGGTAAACACCGCAATGACCGTGAGTCGTATATTCACAAAAGCAAATATCAGGGATCACCATCATGTCTGGGCATACTGATTTAATGGTTTTCACCATACGAGCAAGTAACCCCTCATCATTCCAAGTATCACTACCAATCTCATCTTTAGTATGCGATATACCAAACGGCATTACGTAGCGAACGCCTAGCTTATAAAGTGTTTTTACCTCATCTGCCAACACACTTTCTGGAATACGAGAAATACCGGGCATAGTAGTAATCGGTACTTCTTCTGTTAACGTTTCTTCAATGAAAATAGGATGAATAAGATCAGCTAATTTAAATTCGTGTTCACGAACAAGATCACGCATATTTGCAGTGCGACGCATACGACGCAAGCGTTTTAAAGGGGTAGAGATAGAGGTTGTCATATAGATTATTCTAATCTAGTTATAAATAGGTATTTACATCATAATACAAATATTAGTATTAAGATCAAATTGTTTGAGTTATACATCTTCATATTTTCGTAGTCAATTGTCTAACACAGTTCTGCCCAGTAATATGTTAGCGACATAATCTCTCAATAAATAATTTCTTAAAAACGCACAAATATTCTAGATTCAAATCTCATTTTATATTCAACTAAGTAGAGTATGTATTTGCGTTTACAAGGAAGTATTAAAATGGCAGAGCTAGCGACTAAGGATTGGCTTGAATTAAGTAAAGATGATGAGACTGGGATTGAAACAATCAGAGCCCATTTTAACGGTCATGCATACGATCCGCATTGGCATGACAGTTATTTAGTTGGTATCACTGAACAGGGTGTTCAACAGTTTAACTGCAGACGTAATACCCACACATCTTTATCTGGTGGTAGCTTTCTGCTTGAACCAGGGGAAATACACGATGGCAAAGCACCTGAATATGGTGGCTTTACTTATCGAATGCTCTACATCCCACAAGCATGGATAAAGGACAAGTTTTTAGCCCTGTTCGATAATATACCAAGTAGTTTTGAACTTAACTTTGATACCACACTATCGAATAACAAAGCACTGTCAGCCAGTATTTCATCTGCATTTTTATCGTTACACCATCAAGACCCGAAGATAGTGAAAGATGCATACTTAGATCAGATGTTAGAAAAACTAACCGCAAATTTAGATTGGAGTAAAAAACGGTCTAAATCAGTTGAGATTGATGCTATAGCGCTTAAAACACAAGATTTCTTACATGCCAACATTTATACCGATATTGGTTTAGAGGATTTGTCTCGCGCAGTTGATGCTGATAGATTTAGAATAAGCCGAGCCTTTAAAGCTGCCTTTGGCCTAGCGCCTCATGCTTATTTGATCCAATTACGTTTAGTGAAAGCACGTCAATTACTCTCTCAAGGTTATCAACCAGTAGATGTAGCCAGCGAGCTATGCTTTGCCGATCAAAGCCATCTAGGACGTTGGTTTCGTCGAGTCTATAAATTAACACCTGCAAATTATCAGCAACTCTGCACAAATCATCCAGACTATCGCTGACAATACCCAGATACTAATTACATCGTCACTTTAATGGTATCTTGTTATGACTACTTTATATTTAAACTTTTTGTTATTTGCTGTTGTTATCTCTATCACTCCAGGTCCAACAAACCTTATCGCGTTAACCCTTGGTCATCGATACGGCATTAATTCTGCTTTCGCTTTTATCATTAGTGCTGCAAGTGCTGCGTCGTTAATTCTATTATTAACAGCACAAGGTATTGCCACTGTATTTATTACCTACCCTCTACTACAACAAACAATGGCATGGATAGGCTGTACATGGTTAATCTGGTTATCTTGGAAATTGTATTGGACACCCGCTATAGCAACAGCAGATAAAAGCGATGCCTTTACAAGGCCGAGTTGGATTCAAGGTGCAGGCCTACAATTCATTAACCCTAAAACATGGTTTATGGCGATGACAGTAAGCAGCTTATTCAATTCTGCTGACTCTCATAGTTTCAATCACAATCTAACCTTAGCAATAATATTCTTCTTCGTTGCTTGCAATACGCTTGTTTGCTGGACATTACTCGGACAATTAACAAGAAAGATATTAAGCAGCCCAACACAAAGCAATATCATCAACAAAATTCTCGCGATCTTACTTTTGTTATCTGTGTTATCGGCTATGTTCACGCTGTGATAAATAACCTTTGCGCTTAAGCTTGAAAGCGTCGAGTAAACAGGGGCGCGATTCAAAATGGCTTAAAGATACACTTTCCAGAGCAGGACTACCCCACTGTTACGACCATGTATTTAGTACTTTTATAATACGTAACACCGTTGCTTTGTTGTTATAATTGGAGACTTTAAGACACTTACAAGCTGTATATCTTCAAAGGACAAAAAGGACATTTAGAAATGGAACATACTGTACTTCCTTACAACCTGCCGAAGTCCCCAAAAGAGCACTTCGGTATTTAGCTAAAATAATTAATATCCCTTATTCATTTGTAGCCAGTGGTGGACAGCAAGAAGTTGAAGCTATGACTGCAACTATTATGTACCGACATTTAAACCGAATTCAGCAAATGGAAGCGTGGAAATTAATACGAGGCCTTGATAGTCGCCCGCTAACTGGAAAGCTTGTTGATAAGGTTTTAGATACAAAAACCAACCCTCAATGGGGTATGTGGTCAATGACTAATGAAGAATGATTAGCTGATAAAAAAATTCACGAAATAATTAATACATATGCAAGTGGGTTAGGTGTAACAGCATCAGCAGCAGGTACTAAAAGTGTACTACAAGAAGTTTGGAAAAATAAAAAATTATCCAAGGGAGGTTGGGTTACTCTAATCATTTGGGGAGCAGTGATATTTAATAGCTCTGAACTTAGTAAGGTCAATACTGAGTTAGCAAACCGAACAACATTGAACACCTCTTCTTTATATTAATCATGAATAGACTCTTTGCAATCGTAATTTACCTAATAAATGTAATTGGTGGGATATGGCTATTTAATTCTGCTACTCCAGAACACAAAATATATCTTTTCTATGCTGTGTTTATATTTGCTAACGTTCAAGCTTTTTATTTAAATTTTAAAATAATCAAACTTCAGGATAAATTGGATGAAAAATCTTAAATATATTGCACTGATCTTATTAATCTTTTGTGAAAGCGCACTCGCGAATAGTAAATTAGAGTGTAAAGTAGATCAATTCCACGTACCGAACGTAGAAATTACGGTGGCTAATGCTCCGGGTATCAAGAAAACAAGCGCATCATTTATGGATGATGATAATAATTATTGGCATTTGGCTGCGTATGAATTACACAAAAAAGAAAATTTGTATCTCCTAAAGGGGATGAATAATTTAACTGACTCTAAAGCCATTATAGCAATAGCACTCAGTAATTATATAAATCGGCTTGAAGATAAAATGTTTTACACTACGCATCTTAGAGAGTCTTTTCCAGTATCTATTTCAACACTTTCTGGTAGTGGGTATATAATAGATGCCACTTTTGCTAATTCGACTGTGAATGAAACATTTGCTTTTTGGATGATCGTAAAAGACGACAAAATATTTTTTGGTGACCTTCATATTACTACCGATACGGTGGAACCTTCTATACAGGTAGCTAAAGAAAGATTAACTGATTTCATTAAAACCTGTGAGATTGTAGCGGATTATACGTGATATCAATTATGCACGTATATTTCAGTTTTTTACGATAGTGATATTTATCCGAAAGGTTAGACTAAATATGAACCTAACGCAGTCATCTCCATTTATGCGTTAGGTAAGTAACCCTCACCGTAAATGATTTTTAAAAACGCGATAAATCGAGTGTGATGGGCGCGCCTAGCCATTGCACATACTCGGTGTGATCGCGTAAATCATCGCCTGTTACTGCATGTAGCAATACCGAAATCCCTTGCCTGTGTTCAATACACCAAGCTACAAATACATCAAAATCGTCAGCGGTGAACGATGCCTGAAAACTCCACTGTGGATGCGGTCCTACTGGTTTGGTATTGAAGTTACCGACATATAAACCCAATTCTTCATTAATACTTGTTCGTAATGCTTTTGCGTGTACTAGTGATGATTCATCGAAATAAAAATGCGCATGATAGTCTGCATGAATGTTAACGGGCGTATCCATAAATACCTCATCAAATAGGGCTATAACTCTCTGTTATAAGAATGGCTTATGAAATTGTTGATAACACTGTTTATAAAACAACGGGCTCAACATAACACACAGGGCTATTGCTGAATACGACCTTTACTTTCTTCACATTCGACATGAAAAACGCAGCTAAAACCAACATCTAAAAACATTATATTACGTTAATTTACAGTGATTTACATTCAATGTCGATTTACATTCTTTACCTTTTATTTACTGGTCATCAGTGTTTACTTTAGTATATCATAACGTAATACGAACAATTATCATTTGGATTTATGTTAATATGAAACTATCAGTTGTAGCTACTTTATTTGGTTTATTATTCTCTGCTAATGCACTATCTGAAACGATCACAGTCTCTCATCAACTCGGTAAAACAACATTAGAAACGAAACCTGAGCGTGTGGTCGTGATTGGCACGGGTACATTAGACGCCCTAGACTATTTTGGTATTAAGCCCGTTGCAGTGAGTAAAGCGACAACGATGCCAGATTATTTATTGAAATATAAAGGTAAAGAGTTCGCGTCGTCAGGTAGCTTAAACGAACCTGATTTTGAAACCATTTACATGCAAAAACCTGACGTGATCATTATTGGTTCTCGCGCCGTTGAATCTTATAAAGAACTATCAAAAATTGCCCCAACAGTGATGTTCGCACCAAAATCGAATGGCTATTGGCAGAGCACCCAACAACAATGGCGTATGCTCGGTAACATCTTTGAAATACAACCAAAAGTGGAAGCGAAGATCGCCAGTGTTGATAGCGCAATCAACGATATTGCTCAGTACAATAAAGCTAACGATGTAAAAGCATTAACGGTAATGAGTGCTGGCGGCAATATAACCACGTTTGGTGCACAGTCTCGTTTCTCTGCTATTTACCGTGATTTTGGTTTCCAAGAAGCTGTGCCGAACATTAAAGAATCTCGTCATGGCGATCTGATCTCGTATGAATTTATTAGCAACGTCAATCCAGCTAATCTATTCATTATCGACAAAGACAAACTGATTAATAAAGATAAAAGTCGTACCCGTGAAGAGTTTGCCAATCCACTGGTTAAATCAACCGACGCCTATAAAGACGACAAACTAAATTACCTTGATATAAACGCGTGGTATATCGCACTTTCGGGTGTCACTGCAACCGACAAAATGATCCAAGATATGCAGCAATCACGCAAACTGTAATTGAGGCTTACCTTGAAAAAGTTATTTTTTTTACTGGTATTACTCAGCATCGCATCGGTATTTATTGGCGTGGCAGACCTGTCTTTCTCTGCCATTTTAGCGGGCGATACTGATGCTATTGAGCTGTTGTTGATCAGTCGCCTGCCCCGCTTATTAGCGATTTTACTCTCGGGTGCAGGGCTGAGTATTGCTGGGCTTATCATGCAGCAGATCAGTCAGAACCGATTTGCATCACCGTCGACATCTGGCACCATTGAATGTGCCATGCTCGGCTATGTATTAAGTTTAGTCTTTCTTGGTCATGGCGATAGTCTACTGCTTATCTTTGGCATGGCGATCGCCGGTACATTACTGTTTATTCAGTTTATCCATCGTATACAATTTAAGAACGCCATCTACGTACCTTTAATCGGTATCATTTTCGGTAATGTGGTGTCTTCTGCCGCTACCTTTATCGCTTATAAATATGATGCAGTGCAAAACCTGTCAGCATGGACGGTGGCTAACTTTGCCAGCATCCTGCAGGGTAACTATGAACTGCTTTATATCGCCCTGCCTATTTCCATTATTAGCTACTGGTATGCAACCCGTTTATCTGCGGTTGGCATGGGTAAAGACTTCGCCACTAATATTGGGCTGAATTACAAACAAGTGCTGTTCATCGGTATTTTGCTTGTGTCTGTGATGTCAGCGTCTGTGGTGATGATTGTCGGTCAACTACCTTTCTTAGGTCTGATCGTACCGAATTTAGTGGCCCAATTCTACGGTGATAATTTACGTAAAAATATTCCACTAACGGCTATTATCGGCGCTATTTTAATCTTACTTTGTGATGTCATTGGTCGCGTGATCATCTTCCCTTACGAGATCCCAATTTCGATGATCATCAGCATGCTGGGTGGCGCAGTATTTATCTTCTTTATTGTAAAGGGGAAGCAACATGTCTGATTCAATGAAGCTAGCCGGACTGGCTGTTATCACCGTCGTCTTTACTTTTTTATTCATTGGTATTGGCTTAGATGCTTCAAATTATGAATACTTTTTATCACGTCGCGTGCCGAAAGTATTCGCTATGATCATCGCCAGTATTGCCATCGCACAATCATCACTGGTGTTTCAAACCATTACTCATAATCGTATTTTAACCCCGAGTATTATGGGTTTTGATGCCTTGTATTTACTCACTCAAGTATTGGTAGTGGTTATTTTTGGTGGCTTTAGTGTATTGCTATTAAATCCTTTTGTTAACTTTGCTTTGTCTGTTGCCATTATGATCGGATTTTCGTTATTACTGTTTGGCTTTTATTTCCGCAGTAACAATGGCAAGGGTAACGTCATCACGTTATTACTGCTCGGGGTTATCTTCGGCCAGCTGTTTAGCAATGTGTCATCGTTTTTCATGATGTTAGTTGATCCCAATGATTTCTTAACCATTCAATCAAGCATGTTTGCCAGCTTTAACAATGTGAACCAAGAACTGGTTTATTTATGTATTGTGCCATTGTTTGTAGTCAGTGCTTTGCTATTCAAATTAGCCCCAGTGTTAGATGTATTTTGGCTAGATAATGACAATGCAATTAGCTTAGGGGTTGATACTCGTCGAGTCACCAAGCAAGTATTAATACTGGTCGCGATCATGATATCGCTATCCACCGCTTTAGTCGGCCCCGTAATGTTTTTTGGCTTACTAGTAGCAAATTTAACCAAAGAGTTCTTCCATACCTATCGCCATCACACGCTACTTATTGCCAGCAGTTTAATGGCAATGTCGATGTTGTTATCAGGGCAATGGATCATCGAAAACATCTTCAGTTTTTCAACCACGCTCAGTGTGGTGATCAACTTTGTTGGTGGTTTGTACTTCTTATCACTGCTTGTTCGACAAAAAATTCAATAGCGTCACTATTTAACAAATTCACTATTTTTTAAAGCCATTATTTAATAAAGTAAGTAGGATACATAAAACGTGATTTCATTAACCAATTTATCTAAATCGTTTGGCCAACACAAAGTTGTCGACCAAGTTTCAGCTTCTTTCATTAAAGGTGAAGTAACGGCGATCATAGGGCCTAATGGAGCCGGGAAAAGTACCGTATTATCCATGGCCAGTCGCTTATTAAATAAAGACAGTGGCAGCGTCATTATCGACAACCAAGACGTCGTAGATTGGGATACCAAAGCACTGGCGAAAAAATTGGCGGTATTACGCCAGTCTAATAATCTTAATATGCGTTTTACTGTACGAGAATTAGTGGCCTTTGGGCGCTATCCTTATAGTCAGGGTAAGCTAACCACCAACGACAATGACGTGATAGACAAAGCGATTGGCTATTTAGATTTAACACTAATTGAAAACAAGTATCTTGATGAGCTCAGTGGTGGTCAACGCCAATTAGCCTTTATTGCCATGGTCGTTGCGCAAGATACCGATTATGTATTTTTGGATGAACCACTAAACAATCTCGACATTAAACATTCATTACAGATCATGAAAAACATCAAAACCTTAGCGCATGAATTAGGTAAAGCCGTTGTTATTGTGATCCATGATATCAACTTCGCGTCTTGTTATTCAGACAATATCGTGGCGTTGAAACAAGGTAAGGTTGTCGCCAACGGGTCAGTGGCTGAGATCATCAACCGAGAAACATTGTCAGCAATTTACGACACTGATTTTGATATTCACGAGATCAACGGCAAGCGAATTTGCATGTACTACGGGCAGTAATAGCAACCATATTATTAAGGGGATACATATGAGTAAGAAACCAAGCAGCAGAGTATTAACCGTCATAGACAACCAGCAATTAACGCCTAATATGCAACGCATTCGCTTTCAGGCTGACGACTTGTCTGATTTTCCCGCTGATGCCGAAGGTGGCTACATTAAGCTACTGTTCACTGAGCAAGGTGATACCGATATTTCAACGCTTGGGGCAGATCAAAACCCAAAAAAGCGTACTTATACCATCCGTCATTTGCGCCAAGCGCTTAATCAATTAGACGTTGATTTTGTTCATCATGAACACTCAGCTATGGATAATTACAGTGGTGGCTTTGCCGCAGCGTGGTCAGAGTCTGCAAGTACCGGTGATACCATTTCAATTGTCGGGCCAGGGATGCTTAAACCCGTCAATATAGAGACCGATTGGTACTTCTTAGTCGCTGACATGGCGGCACTCCCTGCCTTGTCTGCGCAACTAACTAAGCTACCAACAACAGCCAGTGGTTATGCGGTTATCGAAATTAACCATGAAAATGACAAGCAAACCTTAATCAAACCCGAGGGTATTGAGCTTATTTGGGTTATCGCTGATGCAGCTAAAACAAACTTACCTCGCCAAGTGAAAGCATTAACGTGGCAGCAAGGCGAAGTATCGGTTTGGTGTGCCTGTGAGTTTTCAGCGATGCGTGCACTACGTGTTTACTTCAGAAATGATAGAAACGTCGACAAAGATAATATCTATATCAGCAGCTATTGGAAAACGGGTTGCACTGAAGATGGTCATAAAATTGCCAAACGTGATGACAATTTGGCCGAGGAAAGCGCTGCATCATAGCGTTATAACCACGATATAAGTAGTAACCACTGACGTTAATATCATTGTTAATCCCCCCTTTTCAGTCATTTTCCAGTAAACTGGCCCGGTTTTGTATCTTTCTAACACGGGCTAAATTATTTTGCATACTCTATCTCAGCTAAAATCTGGTGAATTAACAGGTATTAAGCGTTTAACATTATCAGACAACCTAACCGCTTTCCCACTGGAGATCTTATCACTGGCGAGCAGTTTAGAGATCCTCGACTTATCGAATAACCAGTTAACAACGCTACCAGCAGAGATTGCCCAGTTAACCAAGTTGAAGATCTTGTTTGCATCAAACAATCAATTTGTAACGCTACCTGAAGTACTTGGCCAATGCCCTAATTTAGAAATGGTTGGCTTTAAATCAAACCAAATTAACCAAGTACCTGAAAATTCGCTACCAGTAAAACTACGTTGGTTGATCTTAACGGATAACCGTCTTGAAGTTTTACCTGACTCATTAGGCGAACGTCCGCGCTTACAAAAATTAGCACTCGCAGGTAACTGTTTGACTGAATTACCTCAGACTATGTCTCAATGCCACAATCTTGAACTGGTACGTATTTCAGCTAACCGTTTAACAGTATACCCAGAGCAATTATTTGGCTTACCTAAACTGGCTTGGTGTGCATTCTCGGGCAACCCATTCAGCCAAACTAACGTATCAATTGATAGCGTGCCGCAATTAGCATCATCAAGCTATACATTGCAAAACGTACTGGGACAAGGCGCGTCAGGCGTGATCTCAAAAGCAGTGTGGAATGAGCAACAAACCCAATTCCCTGATGAGATTGCGGTAAAAGTATTTAAAGGTGAAGTGACCAGTGATGGTTATCCAGAAGATGAGTTACAAGCCTGCTTGAAAGTCGGTAACCACCCTAGCCTAGTGCAATCGCTTGCGCAGGTAAAAGAAGACGGTTACTTAGCGCTGATCATGAACTTGATCCCGGCACACTACGCAAACTTAGGCTTACCGCCATGCTTTAACAGCTGTACGCGTGATACCTTCCCAACAGGCTTTAGCTTGTCGATTACGCAAATTGACAAGATCGTGACACAGATGGAAGACGTATTTGCTCATTTACACGATAACCAAGTTTGCCACGGTGATCTGTACGCGCATAATACCCTGTTTGATGTGGATGCTAACATCATCTTTGGCGACTTTGGTGCGGCAACTATGTATCACATGTTAACTGACACACAGCAAGCGCAAGTGAAACAAATTGAACACCGTGCACTACTGCATTTTATTGATGATTTATTAAGTGTTTGTATTGAAGTAGATAAAGGCAGTGAAGCGTTTAAACGTCTTACACAGCTTGTCGCTACAGCTTAAATTTATCGTTCTTATAACGCGCCATTGCCGCAACGTCTTTATCAACAATCGTTTGTCCTATTGGGGCAAGCGAGATAACAGCTAACTTCAAGTGTTGCAACGCAAATGGAATACCAATAATAGTCACAAAACAGGCTATCGCAGACGCAACATGGCCTATCGCCAGCCAAACACCCGCAAAGACGAACCACAGCACATTACCGATAAAACCAAAACTGCCGGTACCGATGTCTTCTGCACGGGTTAATTCATCACGAAATATGGCTTCTTTACCAAACGGGAAGAATGAAAAACCGGCGATAACAAAACAAGAACGCCCCCAAGGAATACCAACGATACTAATAAACGCTAATAGACCGAATAGTACCCATGCAAGTCCCATGATTGCGCCACCAAACAGAAACCAGATTATATTACCAAGTGTTCTCATGTTATCGCCCTATATCGACTAAATATAAATTAACGCAGTACAATAGCTTTCGACTACAAAAACACACATAAATTCAAAATTTATCTACCCTATCAATTATCTAGTCTAGACAATTTTAGCTTTCATTATATGCTGAGGGCCTGCAGCACCACCTAGGTATAACTCGCCTGTATCTTGCAAACCTGCTTTTTGATAGCAACTTACCGCACCTGGATTCTGACAGTTTACCGTCAAATATAGTGACTGATAGTGAGGGTAGTTTTCTTTAAGGTATGGAAGCAGTGCCTTAATCGCATTACTACCTATGCCTTTGCCTTGCAGTTTCGCATCAATGACAAATGTTCTAAGCCCAACGCTCGGTTCTGAACAAAACGCGAATGTTGACGAATAAGCGATATCAATTTTAAAAAATCCAACCACGTCATCATGATACTTAATAACATGAAGGTGCGTGGTCTCAAGAAACGCTTCTGCAGAACTCGCAAATTTAAGCTGTTCTTTAGGCAAAGTAATATGATGAATCGCACTAATATGTGCCGTATTTAATTTTTCAATGGTAATCATAACTAGTCACCTGGTCTTAAATACAATAAGTAAAACAGTAAGAAAATACGGCTAACATAACGATATTTAATTACAAAATATTAATTAAATATCATTAGTTAGATTCGGATAGTGTCTTAGCTACCGATTTTTCACGCGTCAGCCACCAGCAAATTAACGAGGCGATAGTCACCATGACCACGCCCTCCCAGAACTTAGTCGTCAACTCGATATCTAATATCATTGCCGAAAAGAAAGTCGATAAAATTGGTGTAAAATACGATAACGTCGCCAAAAACACCATGTTGCCACCGATAATACCGATATTCCACAGCGCATAACCACTGCCCATCACTATACCCGCGAGTAACAAGTCAAATGTCGCTTCAGTCGTAAATACCATGGTAGGTTCATTGCTTATCAAGTATTTAATCCAAAGCACAATCGCAGTGCCAATAAAGAACCAAGTAATACCATTCATACCGTTGGCGAGTTTCTTGGTTACATTACAATATAGCGCCCAAATAAAGGCACCAATAAACGCCATTGAATAACTGGCAGGGTTGGTCGCAATATTGCTGCTTAATTGACTAATCGAAATACCATCATCACCACCCACGGTCCATGCGACACCGAAAAATGACAGGGCAATCGCAGGGTAAAGTAGCTTGTTAACAGGTTTACCACTGATAAATACCGCGAGCAAGACAGTTAACGAGGGCCACAAGTAGTTAATAACCCCCATCTCTACTGCTTGCGTACGGTCGTTTGCCATTCCTAATGCCAAGGATAAGCAAATCTCATAACTGATAAACAGTCCACCGCCAATGAGTAAATAGCGAGGCGAAAAGCTTTTAAGCTTAGGCGCGCCTAACACAATCAGCAAAAATACAGAGCTGACAGTGTAAATCATCGCAGCGCCGCCAATCGGACCTAACTGCTCAGCTACATTACGGATGAGCCCAACAATAGTGCTCCAAAGTAAAATAGCGAGACAACCTGCAAGGGTGAATTTATGGGAATTAATCAAGTGAATACCTTTAAAATAATTCAGTAGTGGATAGTACCGTCAAACAATGACGAGCATGCACTTTTTATTTGAATCTAAGCTACTTTTCTTAGTACGGGGGGTAATAAAATATCGGATGGAATTTAAGCTTAGTTTGAATAGCAGAAATATTCCTCGCATCACGAAAGATGCGAGAAATATAATTATTATTAGCTACGGCTAGTCACGTCTAATAAATGATAACCAAATTGTGTTTTCACTGGGCCTTGAACTGTATTTAAAGGCGCAGAAAATACCACTTTATCGAACTCAGGAACCATCATACCCGGGCCAAACTTGCCTAAATCACCGCCTTTAGCGCCTGAAGGACAGTTTTAATTTTTCTTCGCAACGTCAGCAAAATCAGCACCTGCTTCGATTTGTGCTTTTAATTCATTACACTTTGCTTCGTCGTCTACTAAAATGTGTCGTGCAGTTGCTTGAGCCATGTTTTTTTCCTTTGTTTTACTGGGGGTATAAATTAAAATCAGTGTAAGACAAAAAAATAAAAAAGGCGAGGAATGGTTAATATCCACCTCTACTGTTTAACTACATCAAGCTCATAATTTAACCTTGTTGCTGCATCTATCGCGTAGTGTCCTTTGTCCGTGTATTAGAATAAAAATATAAACGAAACTATCAACACGGCGTATAAATCACAATTGAATAGCGAAAAACCATGTTTTTTGAGCTGATTAAAGGCCTGACTAGCGAGCATATGACAATGACGTAATTTAGCAGAGGGAATGACAGCGTCTTTATCACTTTCTACAAACGGCCGTAATTTAAGTCGTTCAGTGAGTAACATCTAGATCATCCCTGTATTTGACGTCAAATTTAACACTCCGACCAAATGGTGTATTCATATCACCCGTTAGCCATTTTATTCCTTCACTATTTAAACCCTCTAGCATCAAATCAACACCACCTAACGTCAGAAATAGGAACGGTTCTTCTGGGCGTTGATACTTAATACTAAAGCCTAGAATATCGACATAAAAGTGCTTGCTTACATCAATATCGACACAATAACGTCCCGTTAGATATGTACTACTAATACCAGTAGAAAGATGCAACTAAAATTAACTAAGCAAACACAGGTCTAAAAAAGCTACGCTCATAACTTACGATACAATTTGTGTCTTCTGCGAATTCAAAAGCTTTTACACACTCTTGATCATCACGTGATTTAATTCGATATTCCTCGTAAGCAGCCAAACTTGGAAACGTAAATAACGCTAATGCAATATTGCTCGCACCTTCCGATGGTAAAAAGTAACCTTTGAAGCGTTAATCACATATCTCATATAACATATAACAAGTAATCATCTATACCAACGCCCTTTTAGTGATGTTTATGCTATCCGGTGTACTTAACACCATTTAAGTTTTAAAAATTAATTGTTATACACTGCCTTCCGATTCAACAACCAAAATTCGAGCTTCACCTTTTGGATGTGCAACATGTTCAGTTCCGACTGATGCATAAAATATATCGCCAGTTTCTAAAATAGATGATTGCTCAATACCATTTTCTTTAAACAGCATTTCAACCACACCATCTAGAACAACAAAAACTTCTTCTCCATCGTTTACATGCCATTTGTAAGGCTGGTCAGTCCAATGTAAACGCGTTGTAATACCATTCATATTAGCGATATCTTGTGCACCCCAAGCGCGCTCAGCTTTGAATTGTTTGCTTCTAATTATTTTCACTGCGTTTCCTATTATTAATACTTATTGCTAAGCGACTTCACGCCACTGATAAAATTTTGTTATTACCACCGCAATCACCGTGTACGTAATTACCGGTAAGTACTGCACCTTTTGATTCCAATTTACTACATATCAATTATATATTGTGTTGTAGACACCAGAAATAAAGATATGGGTTTAACGACGCAGACACCACAACAATTTTATCACCTAGGGTTTTGTGCCAATTAATCTGCTTCATTGCCGTTTGTCTTAATACCGAAGGTAAATACTCCAAAGCAAACTTTTCGCCCAGCTCGAACACCCGTTTTTCACTGCGATTCCAAAATGCGAATTTAGCTAAGAGTGGTCTAATTTTAGCAGCCGGAAACAAGCCTATTTTGTGTAAAAAATAACAGGTGATAGCAGTATCATGCCCGCAATTAAGCGATACTTGAGGGTCGCGTAGAAGATGAATTTGGTAAACGCGTCTTCGTTGGTAATCGTGCCATCAAAATCAAAAAGAGCTATGTTCACTTCGTTTCCTCTAAAGCTGAATATTTAGTTATATTTATGAACAACATTTACTTATATTGAAATATAATAGGTAAAACAACGACAACTATCACCGACCATACTGAATATACAGGCAGGTATTTTGTAATAGTAACCTCAAGCTCTAGCGGTTCAGCATTATACCAAACCTGTTTTATATATTGTTTAAGTAGCAGTGCAAGATGAATGAATATCAAAAGGTTAGCACCTGTTACCACAACTCGATTGAGGGTCACGCCGTACTCACTCCACCTGAATATGATGGCTGATAGTGCAACAATATTAACCATGAGAGTTGCACCGATTAAAGCCATATTAATAAAATCGGTAATGTTTGTTGTATTTTTTCGCTCTCTTCCTGATATTGAAAATATGGTTATCGCCAAAATGACAACTAATAGTCCATTAAAGATAATAAGAAACGCTCTGTTGCTATACGGGCTCTCGCCTTGATAAATAGCCGCTATTAAGTACACTAAAATAGTAACAAGAAACAAAGGAGAAAAGGCGTTTGACAAAATGATCGAGAATTTACTTTGTCGCTTTTGAATAGCATCAAATAAGTATGTTGCGACCAAAGGTGCACTGGCTAAACCCAGGACAACAATATAATCCATATACCACTGCTCAATCGATAAACCGATCAAACTGAACAGCCCAAGTGTAACTCCGGTTAACACCATACCGCCCAAGAGAATAAGCACAGAATATATGCCTACTTCTCCTATATATTGAATAAAAGACAGCCTAGACTGAACACCTTCCCATCGCTCAGACATAAAGCTAATAGCCAATAACGTCAATAAAAGCAGTGGTAAGTGAATAAGCGCCATTGTTATAGAGGCGGAACTAGTACTATTCGGTAAAAGTGCAGTATATACAGCGCAAACTAATAATCCACCAGCGACTATTTTTTGCATTTTTTGACTCGTCATAATACTAAGGAAATAGAAGATTACTGTTCCAATGACTGCGAATGGAATAAATCGAGGGTAATACCACTCACTATCAATATTAAAAAACGTCGGCACTTTAGCAATGAAACCAGCAATAAGACACAATATGATTAATATACTGATAGGCAATTTTGTTCTGGCATCTGTGACCGATTGACAATAATTCAGCCTTGCATGCCAAACTTTTAGGGTTTCTGACTCATTATGGCTCTCAAATTCCTGTTTAAAGTCCCCTATAAATTCACTCGGAGAACTCTGATATGACGCTTCCAACACCTCTGGATTATTTATATTGTCTAAAATAATATTTTTAGTCATCGCTTGCCTAACACCTCATATAATCGGTTAAATATAAACGGGCTATAATAATGAAGAACGGGTACAGCTATATTAGCCATATTTTATTAGCGTCGCGAACATATTGACACAATAAGTTATATCTAGCATCGATCCACATTAGGATCAGATAATTGAATTAAGAAATTAAGGTTGAGAGACTCCATTGCTGATCGAGAAACTCGGTATTTTGACGAAAACCAAGCAGTACTTGAGATTCTTTGATAAAAATAATTTGGACTACATCTTGAATCATTTTAATCCTTAAACATGGTTTTTATCTACGATTTAATACCCGTATGTATTGTGAATTTAACAAAAATATAACTAATCCAGCTCAATATTGACTTACAAAGACGATTTTTTATTTCATAACCATAGGCTAATTTGAGCGAATAACAAAGCAGAGACTTACCATTTCACGCCATCTGTTTGACAGCTAATGCCTGCAGCTCTAAAGTGTGTTCCAACCCTTCATATGGAGTAAAGATGCACTCACCTTATATCAATACTTGTTTCTTAAACGGATTTAGCACTCTCGTGCTTTCTAAAGGTGGAAACGTGTCTGCTCTTTACGAATCAGTTGGTTTAGATAAAGCTATATTTTCAGAAGATAGTTTGCTTATTCCTTATGACAAGTTTGTCTATCTTTTGGAGGCCGCAGCTGCGCAGTTAGACTTCCCCGACATCGCGATGCAATTAGCTCGACAGCAAGATATGATGATCTTGGCACCATTAGGTTCGATGCTCAGCGATTGTAATAATGTCTCGGAAGCATTAGAGGTGATCGTTAAATACCTAAAGATCTTAGTATCTGGTTATCAAGTGGATATTCAGGTACAACAAGACCACTTAACAGTAAGCTTTTACCTTGAACAGTCGCATATTCAGGAGTTAGTGCAATATCAAGATTATGCAATGGCTAGTGCGGTAAATATTCTCTATGGGTTACTCGGTAGATCTTTTCCAATTAGAGCCTGTTATTTTCTTCGCAGTGAACAAGATCAACAACGCATGTCTGAATATGCCCAATACTTTGGCTGTCCGGTCGCTTTTAATAATCGCACCCTTTCACTTACCTGTGACAATTCGGTTCTACAGCTCGACATCGGAAACCTTGTTAAACAGCTTAATACCAAAATCAATAATACCAAGCCATTACACAACGAATGCATAGTAAAACGGGTTTCAAATGTAATGAGTTTCTCGCTAACCAACGGCATATATAGATTAGAAGATATTGCTTCATCAATGCATTATAGTCAGCGTACTCTCCAACGTAAATTAGGTGAACAAAACACCTCATTCAGTGCGCTGCTTGATTCCGTCAGGTTCAATATGGCGAATCAATATTTGAAGAACTCTTACTACCGCCAAACAGATATCGCAGTGCTACTTGGTTATAATAGTTTAAGCGCATTCAGTCGCAGTTATCATCGCTGGAGTGGAATTTACCCTAATGAAGCTAGAAAACGAATGCTAAAAGAGTAATCAATAGCTCAACAACTTAAGCCTGCGAGGTAAATACTAGCCTAGATGAATTCACAACCAGCGACGAACTTTTGCTTGATAACTGATAAATTCAGGTCCAAATATTTCTTTAAGCGCTCGCTCCTCAGGTTCAATCTGAAATTGATTCATATAAAGCACAAAGCCGACAATGCCTGTACTTAACCAAGGTGATGATAAATACACTACCCAAGCGAGTAAAAACAAGGCAAAGCCAACATACATAGGGTTACGTGATATGCCATAAATACCCGAACTTACTAGCGCAGTCGCTGCTTCAGGTTTTAAAGGGTTAACTGTTGTTTTAGCGCGTCGAAAAGAAACAACACCCGCAATACAAAAAAAGATACCTAGAGCGACAGTCGCAGCTGATAAGGTAAAACGCGCCACAGTATTCATCTCAACCGTCGGTACAACAAATGAAATAGCCCACATAGCAAACGCAAATAGTCCCGCTACAAGCGGTGGTGGCACTCTATTTTTAAGTACCGTATTTTTAAGAGCTTGCATCCTAGTCTCCGAGGTTATACACGTTGTGATATATCACTATAGTCCTGCCTGAATCATCTTCTTAATGACAACAGCTTTAACGAAGTGATCCAATTTATGTATTTGGATCCACCAAGTCGCGGCTTCCATCAGCAACTCAGAGTTATCATTTTTGTTGGCGAAAAAGGCATAAAATGAAAGACCAACATTATCGCCTTTGCTGGCTATTTTCTTATTACAAACATCGATTATTTTGTTTCTTAATTCTTGTCTCATTATGTACTCATATTAAGCAGTGTTCTTCCATTTGGAGGGCGTATTACTCAGGAGTTAACTTCAAATGCATCTCGATAAGCGGATGCTCAGCAACCGACCCTGCGTCCTTAATATAACTAAAATCCAACGATTCATAGTAATGCTTAAGATTTTTGTGCGCATGAATTTCAATTCGATTTAAATTGAGTTCTTTCGCCTTGTTGACTAACGAGCTAATTAACGTTGTGGATAACCCCTGGCCTCTGAAATCAGACATAATAGACACCCTCGCTAAGGTCGCATGGGTAGGACTCACGAGTGTTAGCCTTGCGGTACCGACTAAATCGTCGCCTTGAGTAATTAAGGCATGATAAGCGCCATCATCTAAACCGTCTGAATCCAGCTGTGAAGGTATGCCTTGTTCCGTGACGAATACACAGTGTCTAATTTCCCTCGCTTTTCCAATAAGCTCAGGATCATTGCCAATAACTAACTTCATGATATTCCTTCATCAGATAATAATTTTTGTTTAATTCTAAGAGTTACGTCTCTAAGGTTTGCAATGGAAGTTTAATTTATTGCCATCTAAGGCTAATGCTTTTTGATGTAACTTATCGACCTCTTCAACCGAAGGCGAACAGTAACCCGCGTCAAAAGTGCGTTCCATTGTTTGTATTTTTCGCCAACACGAATAAGATGTCAACTACGCATCTTAAAAGAATCATACCAAGACTTACGACCAATTTTTTGAGCGGTTAAGTGCTCAGTGTTCGCTTTCCAATTTTTAATTGACTCGAGAACTGCCCAATAATACACGGTAATCCCAACATTTTCTCTTGCTGATTCAACGCCCAAAAATCCAGATTGCTGTTCTGCTAATTGTTATGCGTTTTATATTTATTAGTTTTCCACTGATGCCATCTTTACCCCGGCGAAAATTAACATACAGCCAGCTGATCGATTTATCAGTTTAGTTACAATGGGTTTTATCCCAACACTAATTGATTTGAACCCCAAATACCCGTATAGCGAATAACAAAAAAGATCGATAAAAATAGTGATTAAACACAATATGGCTAACTGAGGGATGATGGGATTAGATATATCAATAAACTGTGGCAGTAATGCTGAAAAATACAACAGTGCTTTTGGATTCGATATTTCTAAAATAAAACCTTTCAAAAATACTTTATACCCGCTGCCTTTTTCATTATTTGACTTGTTAATCCTTAAAGGGCCCGCATCACTAAAAATTGCACTGAATCCAAGATACAAAAGGTATGCAACACCTACCCATTTAATTATCGAGAATAGGCTGTGTGACGCGATGAGGAGTCCAGCGATACCTGTAGCAGACAAGACGAAGAAGACAACGTTTGCTGTCGCAATACCTAATATCACCCAAACAGAACTCTTAAATCCATTGGACGCAGACTCAGTCGTGACAGCAATTGCAGCCGGTCCCGGAGAAAGTACCACGACAAAAGTAGCGGCGAGAAAAAGCATCAATGTATCTAACGGGATCATGTGAACCTCCTGAATTAATGTATTCACAATACATTAACAACTTAAGGGGGCGAGGTAAACGACAGCGACTATTAAAGCTTGTTATCTGTAAAATATCGATTTAAAAACGATAAAATCAATCTGGCAGCTTTCGCCACCGGATTAATTTTATTTTTATAACTGAAAGCAATAAAACGTAAATCAACTCACTACAGTAAACGAACTCAGCCCTAATCCACTACCCTTGTTCACTCTAACCTGCACAGGAATACGTTCCTTCAGTGCTTCAACGTGGCTAATGACACCAATCATCTTGCCAGACGCATTCAAGTTATCGAGTGCATCCAAAGCGATATCTAATGTCTCGGCATCGAGCGTACCAAAACCTTCATCAAGAAATAACGAATCAATGCTGGTCTTATGGCTAACCAAGTCAGATAAGCCCAGCGCCAGCGCTAAACTCACTAAGAAGCTTTCACCGCCGGATAAAGTTTTGGTATCACGCACTGCATCGGCTAACCAAGTATCAACCACTTGCAAGGCCAAGGCTTCACTGCCTGATGCGAGTTTACGCTGCAACTGGTAACGGCTGTGTAAACGGTTTAATTGTTGGTTGGCTAAAGTCACCAAATGATCCAGCGTTAACCCTTGCGCAAAGCGGCGGAACTTGCTGCCATCTTTCGAACCAATCAAGCTGTGCAGGTAAGCTTTGTCATCATAATCTGCTTCACAGGTTTTAATCTGCTGATAGAAATCGGCTAAGTCGGCGCTACGGGCTGCATCATCAGCAAGACGCTGTTTCAATTCGCCTTGTCGTTGTAAGCCTTGGTTCAGCTGAGTCGTGATCTCGTCTAACTGAGCAGCGAGAGTGATGATATCCAATTCAGTTACTTTAGCTTGTTCCAATGTAAGCAAACGCTCACTGGCTTGTTCAAACAACGCCTGACAACGGGTTAAGTTTGCGGTTAGCTGTGATTTAAGCGCTAATAAACGCTGCTTTTCCTCTGTAGGCAGTAACGCCTGATTAAACTCAGTGTCAGTGGCAAAAGGACTTACCGCTAATGCGTGTTGCCATGTCGCTAAACAGTCACTTGATTCTAGCTGCTGCTGCGTCAAACCTTGCTGTAATGTCGTTAGTTCACCTTGTAATGCATGCAGCTGATTCGATAATGTATGATCTTGCGTTGAACATGCTTGATACGTTTGTTCTGCCGTCGTTAATTGCTGCTGCATCGTTTGTCGTGCATCTGCTACGCTACGCTGACCAAATAACTGCTGACGTTGTTGCTGTTTAGCAGTTAAGTTATCAGACAAATTAGACAAGGTTTCTAAAGTCTGTGCTATCGCTAATTCCAGTTTCGCCAGCTGTTCACGTAATGGCGTTAACTGACTTTCTGCCGCGACATACTGCTCATTAGCTGCCAGTAACAACTGCGATTGTTGATCCCACTTTTGCAGTGCTTGCTGACATGTCACTAACCAATTATCAAGCAGGCTCCATTCTGGTAATGTTAGACCTAATTCAGCCACGCTATTGGTTAACGTCTGTTGTAGCTCGGTTAATACCTGCCCTTGTTGCTGCGTCTCTTGTGTTAACTTCTGCTCAGCGTCTTGCGCTGCTTTTACATCACGATTTGCCAATTCAATTTGATGTTGCAGCTGTGCACTGTTCTTATCAAATTCAGTTAATGCCTGTTGCGCACTTTCTAATTGCATGTTCGCTGCTTTCAAGGCTTGAATACGTTGTGATAACTGCGCTAATTGCACACCTTGCTGCTGTACAAATGCCTGAGTATTGGCACTATCAGTGATCACAAGGTTGGCATTGAGTTGCTCATTATAGGTTTGCCATTGCGCAACAAACGAATCTAACTGCTGCTGCAATGTGCCATTACGATGATTAAAGTGCTCGAGCTTAGTATTCACTTCAACCAAGCGGTTTTTAAGCTCACCGCCATCGGTTTCAATCTGTTTTAGGTTCAGTTCTAATTGGGTTTTACGCTGCACTGTCAGTGAGTCGGCAATGTGCTGATATTCGGCTATCAACGGATGCTCGGTCGAACCACATAACTGACAGGCTTGCCCGACTTCTAACTGACTGCGTAATACTTCTAGGCTAGCAATCTTCTGTTCTTGTTCTAATAAACGCTGAACATCATTTAACTCGTTCTTTTTGGTTTTAAACAGCTCGCGCTTGGCGGTGATCTCAACATTAATACCAACAAGCTGTTGCTCTAATGTAAGCATGCTTGCTTGATTAGCCTCAAACTCTTGCGACTCTGTCAGATAACGCTGTTGTAAACCGGAGAGCTGCTCAACAATACCCTGTAAGCGTGATTGCTGGTTAAATGCCTGTTCAAGCTCGGCCAAATCATCACCAACGAGTAAATCAGAGACTTGCTGCTGCGCTTGATTTACCGCGTCTGTCATCGACTGCTCGCGTTCAGTATTAGCCGCAACGTTATTCGTTAACCGCTGTTGCGCAGTTAAACTCTGCTGTAATGACTGCTGATTCGTAACCACTTGCTGCTGTAGTGTCACGACATTAGCTTGCTGTTGATTACATTGCTGTATTTGGCTTTGCCATAGCGGTAATCGCATACTTAACTGCGCATCTTGTGCATGTTGCTGTTGATACGTTTGGCATGCGTTAACCGTCGTCTTGGCTGTTTCGGCTGTTTGCGTTAATGCGGCTAAGCTCTGCTCCGTGGTTTTCAGTTCGCTATTTTGCTGTTGCTGCTGTGACTGACATTGCAACTGCTCTTTAGTTAACTGCGCACACTCATTATCCAATGGCATGATCTGCTCATTGATTAATATCTCTTGTGCTTGGCTTTGTTGTTTACTGGCATCAAGTTGTGCTTGGCTAGATTGTAGCTTTAGTTGGTTATCCGCAACCGCAGTTTGCGCAGAAACTACAGACGTTTGCAATGCCTGTTGCTTTTGTTTTAATTCAGCCAACTTGGTATTAGCTTGGCTTAAATGGGTAAAAGGTAAACGTAATGCTTCTGCAGGTTCAGCCTGTTCTAATCTATTTAATTCGGACTGTTGAGTTGCGGTTTCTTGCTCTGCATTAGCTAAACTCGTTTGCGCTTCGGTCACGCCTACTTGTGCCTTTTCAAGCTGTTCACGCCATTGCTTTTGCTCTTGTAAGCTAGCTTGCTGCTGTGTTAAGTCGGTAACTAAGGTTTCTACCCCTGTTTGCTCACCGACTATCTCAGCACGTTGTTCGTCACTGAGTAAGTTAACCCCATCCGCTTTCGCACGGAGTTTATCTAATTCTGCTTTGGCTAGATTATGGCTTTCAAATACCGCTTGAGAGATCTGGCCATAAATTTCGGTACCAGTCAGTTCTTCAAGTAACTCGGCGCGATCATTCGCTGGCGCATTCAAAAACGCGGCAAACTCACCTTGCGATAACAGCATAGATTTACGGAAACGCGAGAAATCTAATCCGGTGATCTCAGCCACCAGCTGCTTTTTCAATTTCACTTGGCTTGCCAGAATATTACCCGATACAACTTCTGCCAGTTCTACCTTCATCTCTTGTAAATTGCCCAGCGGACTGTTTTTAGCACGGCGCTGACTCCAACTGGCGCGATAACTTTTACCCTGTACTTCAAATTCAACTTCTGCGGCACATTCTGCGGTATTACGCGTCATCACCTCATTCTGCGATTTCGATATCGCTAGACGTGGCGTCTCGTGATACAAGGCCAAACAGATCGCATCTAAGATCGTGGTTTTACCCGCACCCGTTGGTCCGGTGATGGCAAATAGACCATTACTTAAAAACGGTTCTTGATCGAAGTTAAGCTGCCACTCGCCTTTTAACGAGTTAATATTTTTAAAGGAAAGACGTTTGATCTTCATTATTTGTCCTCCTGCGTTGCATGCTCTACTTGCTCAACAATCTGTTTAAAGGCTAATTCGATACGAGATCTACGGGCAATTTCCGCATCAGTGGTAAACTCAACGCCTGCTAAACAACGCTGGAAAACATCATTCACCGACAATTCTGATAAGGTTTCTTTTACTTGGCTATGCAAATGTTGCTCTCTGTCTTTACGGGCGCGACGTACTTGTAATACTTCAACAGGCAGGTCCGTGGTCATCATTTCAATGCGGGTTTGTAAATCGGTTAAATAATCTTGCTCTTGCACTTCAATGCTTAACCAAACCGGTAGCTCACCCTCGTGACTTTTAAACTCGGCTAATTGTGCTTCAATACTTTCAAGGTTGCCTTTAAGTACCTGCATCGGCTGAAACTGGGGAATACTCAGTTCCGTCACGGCCTCTAATTTACCGTCAACAAAATTGACGAGATTAACGCTCTTTGGCTGTTTCACTTCATCAAAACTGAGTGGAATTGGCGATCCGCAATAACGGATATGTTCCGATTTAGCGACCTTCTGCGCGCGATGAATATGACCAAGGGCAATGTAATCGGCAGCCGGGAACTGATTAGCAGGGAATGCTTCTAGCGTACCAATATAGATATCGCGCACCGACTCTGTGACCGATACACCCAGCGCAGTTAAATGACCAGTGGCAATAATCGGCACTGCGAAACCAAGTTGTTCACGCTTTTGCTTCGCTAATTGATACAAATTAGCGTAATGCTCAGTAATTGCCGACCCTAAACGTTGCTGTTTCTCTGTACCTGATTGCCATGCTTCACTTTGCATCACATCACGGGGGCGAATAAACGGTACCGCGCAAAGTAATGCACCTACCTTACCTTTACGATCCTTTAACTCTAATACTTGCTGCTCTAAATCAAGAGACACACTCGAGATAACGCGGGTATTAAGCTGCGACAATAATTGCTTTGATTCATTTAACGTTGCCACAGAATCATGATTACCCGCTAGAATAATTAACTGACACTGGATTTTACTCATGGCTACAACAAAACTATTGTAAAGCTCGCGCGCATAACTTGGCGGGGTGCCAGTATCAAAAATGTCACCTGCGACAATAACCGCATCCACTTGATGTTGTTCTATCTGCTTGAGTAACCAAGCCATAAACAGGCTGTGTTCATTAGCGCGACTTTTAGTAATAAAATGCTGGCCAAGATGCCAATCTGAAGTGTGCAGTATTTTCATGAAACGTTGGTTTCCTAGCGGTAAATGTAAGCTATCGCTAGTGTAGATAAATACTGGTTTTACTTCCAGTTGTTTTATTCCTAATCACTTAAGTTACAAAAATTTAACATGACAGTGGATTTGTGCAAGAATAGCCTAATAACTAAACACTTAAAAAAGAAGTATTGTTTATGCAAATACACCATATTGAAGGCTATATTCAAACTATTCTGTTAGTCGAGTATCCTGACAAGTTATTATTACTTGATGGTGGCTGTCGATGTGACGTACCGGTGATAACAGCCTTCATTACCGAAACACTACAACGTAAGATGAGTGATTTAAAACTAATATTGGTATCGCATATGCACCCAGATCATGCTGGCGGAGCACATTTATTACGCAAGAAATTTGGCTGTAAAATTGCCTCGGTTGGGTTTGATAAGCAGTGGTATCAAGGTTTCAAAGGTCGTGTTGCACATGCCATTGATGTGATGTTGGCGTTATATGTGGCCCGCCGCAAAGGTAAAAAAATCAAAAATATTTATTATCATCCACATTTGCAGCCCGATATTATTTTACACGACGAAATCTGTGTGCCTGACTTTAGCGACTGGATGGTGCATTTTACTCCAGGACATACCGATCGTGATCTATCGTTTTTACACCAGCCCACACAACAGATGTATGTGGGTGACATGATCTTAAAACTAAAAAATAGATTCACCTCACCCTTTCCGATATACCAGCCCGACGCCTACAAACAATCACTCAACAAACTATTGCAACTTAACATCAGTAAGATATTAATGGCACACGATGGCTACTCTGAGATCACGCCTAAAGACATTCAGCAATTAATTATAAAAAGTACCAACCGACCATTAACTGTCGAAAAAGTAATTAAGCACAAATTTAAAAGCTTCATTTTCAATAAAAAATCGTAAATATTATTGTGTTAGAAGTATGACTCATTTTTCTATCAATATTTACAGCTCAGTTCTTTCGGTCGACGATATTCAGCAGGTAGTTTCGCGATTGCCTTACGTAAAGCTTTAATTCGAGTATCGTGTGATGGGTGAGTTGATAAGAACTCGGGGGGTTGCTTACCATCTGATGCGGCAGCCATATTACGCCATAACGTCACACTTTCTTCTGGATCAAAACCTGCTTTCGCCATCAATTCTAAACCGACAACGTCCGCTTCAGATTCTTGTGTGCGTCCATACGGTAACACCACGCCATATTGCAGCCCTAAACCTAGCGCTTGCATTGCCGTCTCTCTGTACTCTTGATTTTGTAATGCGTAATCCGTCATCTGCAGACCAAAGTTGCTGATCTTTGATTGTGATAAACGTTCGTTACTGTGATTGGCAGTGACGTGAACAATTTCATGCCCCATTACGGCCGCTAATTGCGAGGGGGTTTTCGCTACTTTTAATAATCCGGTATACACTCCGATATGACCACCCGGCAGGGCAAACGCATTAACTTGTGGACTATCAAAAATAACCACGTCCCAGTTCGTTGGTTGATCGACATAATGCGTCAATGTATCAGCAATACATTGTACGTAATTATTCAATTTTGGATCTGTGTTGATTTTTTCTTGCTGTTTGATTTGCTCAAATGACTGTGCGCCAAGCTGCGTCATGTCACTGCTTGAATACAACAATACTTGATTACGGCCTGTTGGCGATGCTGTACACCCGACAACTAAAGATGATAATACGACTAAAGGTAAGATTTTTTTAAACATGCGCCCTCCATATTGGCTTGTTACTTTTTTACTGGGTAAATGGATAAATTGGTAAATTGACTAATACCAATAACAACGAATCGATATTTTTCTGTCCAGCCAGTATAAAGAGCGCATTACAAATAGTAAAATTTTAACAATAGGTTAAGCGTTAAAAATTTTTAAACTGATTGGTTTTTGTATCGTAATGATAGCCAAGTGTATATAATTTATTCGCGAGCGCTTCGGTAGGCATCTCATAACATGCTGAGAGATCATGTAGATCGGGACATTCAAGTCGCAGTTTTTCATTAACAATACCGAGTAGGATCGCGGTATCCATTTGTTCAAAATTACTTAAATCCATCTTCATCACCCATCATATAAGTACTGATAAGTTAAGTGTAGAAGACCCAAGTTATTTTAACAGGTGGAAGATTCTAGGCTGATTTTTTAAACCAATTACTAATAAAAGAAAAACGGGTTTTCTTACGTTGTACGAGTTTCTCTAAAATAGCTTCATCGGTCCATTGTTCGGACATTTTACGGGCATTATCAAGTGCTTTACAACCCATTTTACCTTCAATCATTTTCAACACTTTTTTAATTTCTTTACTATCTTCGCCATTTAATTGTGCCGCATTAAGCCAAGCATAACCTAACCCATAATGCTGCTGGATACCTTCAGCGTACACATACATCATACCTAATTGGACTTGTGCTTTAACATAACGCTTCCGTGCGGCTTCCGCATACAGCTTAAATGCTTGGTTCTTATCTGTATCAGTGCCTTGCCCATTAAAGAACATGCTTGCGAGGTTACATTCGGCAGCAGATAATTCATATTTAATCACGTCTGCTGAGTATGCGTCTGGATCACTAGTAAATGAACGTACCGCAATGCTGTACCAGTAAAAAGCATCCTCAAAATGGCTTCGTGCGTAGCACATATCTGCAGCAGCAAGTTGAGAAAAAGGGTGGCCCTGCTCTGCCTCTGAGATAATTTTTAAACTGGGATCTTGCGGCTTTAATTGCGTGTTTTCACTATTATTTGACATGCTTGTGCTTACCAATAAAAAACAAAAAGCCAGCAACCGCCGACTGATAGATAAAATTCACTACTATATTTTTATACAGCAGTTGTTACATTCTACCGAAACAACATCCTCCTGCATAGATGCTATTACCACGTTGTTTTTTAACCACTGACAGGTAATTGTTTAAGCGATTTAAACAACCGATTTAACCTTGTTTGAATATTCTTATGCTACTATCGCCTTATTAAAGTAGATAAAGGACAAAAAATGTCACAGCAGACAGCAAACAAAGCCGTATTAGTATTCAGTGGTGGTCAGGATAGCACTACCTGTTTAGTGGATGCACTGCAACGTTATGACAGCGTAGACTGCATTACCTTTGATTATGGCCAGCGCCATAGCCAAGAGATCGAGGTAGCGAAAAAAACTGCGGCTTATTTTGGTATTAAAAATCATAAAATCATCAATGTTGATCTGCTTGGTGAATTAGCGATTAGTTCGCTAACACGTGACGACATCGCAGTTTCTCACGAACTAATGGATAACGGTTTACCAAATTCGTTTGTCCCTGGTCGTAATATCTTATTCATGACGCTAGCAAGTATCTATGCTTATCAAATTGGCGCGAATACGGTTATTACCGGTGTGTGTGAAACTGACTTTTCTGGCTACCCTGATTGCCGAGATGAGTTTATCAAATCAATTAACCAAGCTTGTAACCTAGGAATGGCGAAAAACTTTAAATTTGAAACGCCATTAATGTGGTTAAACAAAGCAGAAACATGGGCGCTTGCAGACTTGCATGATGAACTTGATTTCGTTACTCATCAATCACTGACTTGTTATAACGGTATTGTGGGTAAAGGTTGTGGCGATTGTCCTGCGTGTTTATTACGTAACAACGGGTTAAATGATTATCTAATCAATAAAACGCAACACATTTCGGCGCTAAAAGGCAAGCTACCACGTTTATCAAGCATTAAAGCTACATCATAATAGCGCTTATAATAAGCAAGCCAGAACTCAATTGTATGTGCAATTTAAACATATGCAATTGAGTCCCTTTCTTTATTTTCAATTTTTATAAAAACACGTTAAATATCAATGCTGAAATTGCAATCAATCCCATGATGGTAACGAAGATATTACTTAACGCGCCACGGTATTTAGCCAATGCTTCAACTTTAGATACCGCGTACATTGGCATCACAAACAAGATCATCGCAATAACCGGTCCCGAAAACATTTCCATCATATTTAAAATACTTGGATTCATTACCGAAACAGCCCAGATACTAGTAAACAGTAGAAAAATAGTCAGCTTGTTAATCGCAGCAGGCGTCATATTTACTTGTTTACGTATCAGACCATTTAAGCCTTCACGTGCACCTAAGAAGTGGCCAAAAAATGAAGATGTAATGGCAATAAAAGCAATTAACGGACCTAGAGAAGCAATTAAGGCATTGTCTTTCACATTTGCAAGATACGATAAAACAGATATATTTTGTACTTTAGCTTCTAACAACTGCTCAGGTGTTAAACTAAATACACAAGAAAATACAAAGAAAATAACGAACGAAATAAGCATGATTGACGTACGTTTCAGGATCTGTTCTGACTTCTCCCCAGCTTGTTGACCATAATGGCGCTTTTGTGCCGTGGAAAAGCTAGAGATAGCCGCGGCATGGCTAAACGCAAATACCGTGACTGGCACGGCTAACCATAACGTACGCGAGAATTCACCCATATCCGTCGCCATTGATATATCAGGCACTTGCCAATCTTGGATCATGTAAATTGACAGTCCAGCAAGAATAAGCACCAATGGATAAACGATGATCTCAAACGCTTTCAGTACGAGCTTTTCTCCTCCCATCATCACGCCTACCATACCTGCAACCAATATGCCGGATAACAACACACGTGAAGGAGATACTAAACCAAGCTGATTAACAATAAAACTATCGATCGTATTGGTTAAGCCAACACCATAAATAAGCAAAATAGGATAAATAGATAAGAAATACAGAATAGAAATAATACGACCTGCGTTGGGGCCGAAATGTTCTTCCACAACATCGGTAAAATCAGCTTCAGGTTTTTTCGATGACAGTACAAATCGAGATAAGCCTCGATGCGCCAAGAACGTCATAGGCCCAGCGAGCAGAGCCATAATGATCAGTGGCCAGAATCCACCAGCTCCGATATTGATAGGTAAAAACAATATACCAGCGCCTACGGCAGTACCAAATAAACTAAGCGTCCACTTCGTATCATGGGCGTTCCAGCGGCCAGCAGCTGAATGAGACTTAGATTGTGGTTGAGAATGAGATTGACTACTTTTAATATTTAACACGTATTAACCCTTGATATATCGAATGCAGTGTATTAAACAGATCTTCAACTAAAATGTAGATAACTTAACTACCCACGCCTTAAAAATCAGTTGAATGGACAATACATAGGCTTAATATCGATGTAAAGTATTGTTAACCATAATACAACATAGGTCACATCAAATTTACACATTTGTGGGTATAAACACACATATGGCGATGAAATAACAGCGTAATAGTGATCGATGACCAGCTCTGTCTCTAAACAAAGGAACAGAACGTTTCGCCGCCAGAAATAATTACATCTTTGGATCGATCTTTAATCTCGACATAACTACCTTCGTGCCATATCGCTAAATCACCAGAATGGAACCGACCTCAGCAAAGGTGAACGAACACTTTGGCACGCGTTTAAGCATGGATTAATCTTGGCCTATACCAAAATAATCTTTATGCAATTATTTACTATCACCGCCAACACCGCACTGTTAGTATGCTGATTAAGGTAATGTAGGTAAGTGATATAGGTAGACACGATGCGACAAGAAAAAATTGAATACTGGCATAATCCTGTATTACCCAATATTGAACTAAGCTCAGCGAATGTTGAACAGTTTGCTTTCGAACGACATATCCATCTTGATTATCACATTGGTATTGTAACGAGTGGTTGCCAGCAATATCAGCATAAGGGTAAGCAATATCTCCTTGCTCCCGGCTTTATTTCTACGTTAAATCCAGATGAAGCGCACAATGGCGAGAACATTACGCTTGGTGGTTATCAATCACATGTAATGGCATTACCCGTTGATTATGTTAACGATATTAGCCGAGAAATGAATCAGTCAGAAACCTTTTTCAATGCCCCTCTTATCAACAATCCGACGCTATCGCGTGCCTTCTTACATTTACATAAACTCTTGACCACAGAGCAAGATGGTTCTGCACAACTACACATTGAAACCACAATGATCGCGTTCATCACAGAATTGTTTATGCACCATAGCGGTATTCCGATACAGCAACACATATCAACCAAACAACTATCAACGCAGCAGCTAAGTTATATTAAAACGTTATTCCACGATGAACCGGGTCAGCCATTCCAATTAGATGATTTAGCACAACAGCTTGATTTAAGTAAGTTTCAATTTCTACGTCAATTTAAACAGTCGATGGGAATGACACCCCATGCATATTTAAAAAGAGTACGATTAGAGTATGCGAAAAAAGCGTTAATGAAAGGTGGTAACTTGTCTGATGTAGCCTACCAGGTTGGTTTTTTTGATCAAAGCCATTTTAATAAAGCGTTCAAGAATGCCTACCTTATTACCCCATCCCACTTTCAACGTCGTGTACTTTAGTTATTTAAGACACAAACTGTGTTCTAACATCCTTGATGTATTCACAAGATAGTTTCCTAAATCCTAGAGAACCAGTGTCAAACACTGGTTCTCTAGGTAAAACATTGTAAATCAATAAGATCTAGATAAGACTAAATAACAATTTTAATGTCCACCGTGCTGAAAATAGAGCTTTTCTAACGATGGTAAATTTTGTATCAAAAATTTAATATCATCATTTTTCATCGCTGCTAGTTTTTCAAGTCCCTTACTATGTAGGTTGTCAGGGATAAGACTTCTGACATCCGAACGAGCGCCTGACTTAATCAATTTGCGTAGCACAGACAGTACCTTCTCGGTGTCACGTTGACTATTAATGACGTCAAAAAGTAACTTTCCATCCACATACGTTTGTACGACAGTTGGTGTATCTACTGAAGTTCTAGGATCAGCTGAAAGAACAACCACATCGCCAAATTTTCCGACTTCCAGAGAGCCTCGTGTATTTTCTTCGCCATATTGATAAGCTGCCGTAACAGTATTGGCCATCAACGCCTCATCCCAAGTCAATTGATGTTCACGACCTAAGGGCTCTGATAATGTCTTACACTCACCTTTTACTTTCGCATGCTCGGTATCACACATTTGTCGTTTTACCGCAGTTTCCATAATATGCATAGGATCGATAGGAACAATCGGAGCATCACTGTGTAGCGTAAAAGGTAAGTTTATATCTTTAGCCCAACCTGTTGCACTGATGTTTTCAGCACGGCCATCTAAATCACCAGAATTACCAAGAAAAGTATTTTTATGGCGAAGCCCCCAATAATATACGTGCTCAGTAAAGAAGGATGGGATCATACCTAAATCTTTGAGTCGATCCATTTGTTTACGCGTTGTAACTTGCGCATGTATTGCCACCAATCTTTTAGCCTTAACCTCTTCCTTACTAATAACACCATCTGAAATAGCTGTTTCAATGGCCACCAAATATTGTTCCATAGCCGCATCACCATTAACATGCGCGTATATTTGCCAATTATTTTTCAACAAATTTTTCACCACGATATTCAATTCTTTATCTTTAATCTGTGGTTGTCCCTGCCAATTTTCACAATTTTCATCGGGGCAATCAGTGGGGTTAATAGAATAATAAGGGGCGGATAAATGTCCAGTATAGCCCTGTATCGAACCATCAAGAACTAGCTTTACTCCTCCAACTTTGAAAAAATCAGTCTCTTTCGGTAAAAAATTAGGGGAATCAAAGTCGCCTATCGCTTCTGCACTCTCTTGATCTGGTAAAATAACGAGTCGTGGTGTTTTACTGATAGCTTGAATAATCTTTAACAACCTTCCCGAATACGCAGCCTTGGGTGTCAAACCGTCCTGAGCGGTTGTCACTCCGACGGATAAATAACGCTCTCCAACACGCAGAAGTCCGAGTAAGACTTGCTCCATAGGTATATGTGATGCAACTTTAGTTAAGGCATAAGCGTGAGCGGCCTCCTTCAATACACCGTTTGGTTTAGCGGGATCACTTTCTATAACAGTATCAGGTTCACCACAGCAAATAGCCTCACCACGATCATCAAGAATTTGCTCTGAGAACTTATTTAAGATGAATCCTTTGTCGTCTACGCCATAAATACCTGCTTTTTCAAGAGCTTTAGTATTCGCGGAACCCATATGTGAAGAGGTGTGGGTCACATAAACGGCACGCTCAATCAAGTCAAGCTGTTTGGTAGTAGGATGCTGTTTCTCTTCGAGCAAGGTGTCATCATAGCCATTGCCCATAATCCAATCTCGATTTGACCAGCCATTCCACTGCGTAGACTTTTGATTTAGAGAACCGAGTAATGTGAATGGATCATCTAAGCTACTTGCATCACCAATTTTAACTACATCACCCAGCGGTGGACTTTGCAAATCGGCAAAAGGTGCGTACAGCCCATGAATCAAAAAATGACTATGCGAATCAATGAAGCCAGGAACAAGCGTTTTCCCTCCTAAATCAATTTTTTTCTTTTTTGGAAGATATCGGCAATGTCTTCCTAGGCTTTTAACATCGATCCCAACACTAACTATTTTACCTTTAATAATACACAATGCGCCTGCATTTTCATTCAGTAAATCCCCGTCCGGAGATGTCTTCATAGTAATAATATTACCATTGTAAAATAACACATCTTTATTATGAAAAAAGGTATTACCACCAATACCAGCAACGGCAATAGGTGAGATAAGCATCGTAGAAATAACTAACGACAACGTACTTCGTTTAAGTCGTACGGTACTGAATTTAATCATAAAATCCCTATGTAGTTTATTGAAACAGCCCTCCTGGCTGCTCTAAGATAAATTAATACTATGGGTATAGGAAAGGGGCAAGCAACAAGTTAAAAGCTTAATTTATTTACGCTACCACGAACAAAAATGTAAATAAATTTGCGTGATAACTCACAGTATTCAACATTAATTAACAAGCATAATGTACCCAGTTATCTTGCACGTCATTACTGGATATGTAACTGCTTAAGCACTGACTGATTTAAGTACGTTTCTATTTCTGCGATGTCTTATTTAACTGTACGAGTACCACTCTCACACTTTTCAGTGTTCACAAATTTATTCCAACATAAGAAAGTAATCAATGAGATAAATATGACCGCTGAAGACAGCACAATATAACCAAAAAAGTATGTTGACCATTCTCTCTTAATATCAATCCAACCTAGCCAATCATTAATTAACATGAGAGGTATAGATAATAAGCCAAAAATAATTTAGATGTATTAACAGGCTGTTATTATGTTGATTAATCAAGACAGGTATCTACTCTGCAATTTTTTCCTATAATCTTCGTTCTTCAACCAGCAAAATAGCGACAGAATTTACGTTTAAGGATTTATCAATGAACATCGAACTATTGTTATCACTCGCTATTATTCACGCTGTTGCCTTAGCTAGCCCAGGTCCTGATTTTGCTTTGGTTGTCAGACTTGCAAGCCAAGAATCAAGAAGTACCGCGATTGCCTCTGCCGTGGGTATCTCAATTGCTATTTTAATTCATACCATCTTAAGTTTAACGGGCGTCAGTCTGATTATTAAAAGCTCACAAACGCTATATACCATTGTGCAAATGGTTGGCGCAGGTTATTTAGCATTGATGGGATTTGGTGCAGTAAAAGGTGCTCTCCAACATTGGAAATCGAAAATATCGGTAGACAATAATCAACTTAAATTAAACCAATTCACACCTAAACAAGGCTTTATGCAGGGGTTGTGGACTAATTTACTTAACCCGAAAGCCATGGTGTTCTTCATTACCTTATTCTCAGCCATGATCACGCCTGATGTTAGCCTTGTCACTAAGCTATCTGCAACCGTCATCATGTTGGTATTATCGCTAATTTGGTTTGTATTTATCGCCTTGATTTTATCAAAGCCGATGATCCAACAACGCGTACAAAAAGCAGCGCCAGCAATCAACTTGTTTACCGGACTGCTGTTTATGGCGGTATCCAGTGCAATCATGTATAACTTGCTTGCAGGCGCTATGATACTTAGTGAAACGACTATTTAGATTGAGGCTTAGATTGATGTTTAGAGTGGGCTTGTAGATTTAGCACCATCAGCTTTGCGCCTTGACCATAACTTGGACATACCGAGATATGCTCAAGGCAGTTAAAGCCATATTGTTGCCAAAATGGCGCAGAGTCTTGTACCGCCGTTAATAATAGTCGCTGACAGCCTACATTTTGCATTGCTATGATAAAATTATTAATTAGCTGACTGGCAATACCTAAGCCACGAGCATCACCTGAAATAGCCAGATCATGTAAATATACCTCGCAGTAGCCTGTATCAACCACAACAGCCTTACCTAGTTTTGGAACTTGATTTCCCAACCATGGATGCGCCAACAAATAGCCGAGTACACTATCATCTGCATGAGTAAACACGAAACAACTCGTGGGTGAGGCAATCCACTTACTTTGTAAGACGGTTAAATCTTCATGAAGATGACTTGCGTAGGCATCTGACTGGATCTGCATAATCGCATCCCAATCCGTCTCTTTAATCATTCTAATCGACATTTACTGTTCCTAAAAAATTTTTCTAAACAAGTATTCCTCAACAAAATGTTACTAAACAAGCATCCAAAATCATCAACCTAATTTTTACCCTGTGATTAAAGTTTTCGTCATATATAGGCTGTACGGGTCTTCACGATAATTAGCGAAAGGTGCACATTCATTAAAGCCAAAATCTCGATATAATTTTTGAGCGGGTATAAACGAATCAGGTGTACCCGTTTCTAAGCTAACTGTAGTAATTCCTTGATTTTTTGCTGTAGCCAAAATATGAGTTAATAATTTCCGAGCAACTCCTTGTCGAAGATAAGAGCGATCTGTGCGCATTGATTTTATCTCAACATGACCCGCTGCGATTACTTTCATCGCACCACAGCCAGCAAGATCACCATTTATCCACGCACTCCAAAAGGTCACTTCTGGCGCTTGTAGTCCAGTTAAATCTAACGCGTGTACACTTTCAGCAGGGGTATGCTCTAGCATGTCTTCATGATGCTCTTGTAATAACAGTGCGACTTCTTTACCTTTTAAATCATCAATTCGAATTTCCATTTCTAACATCCTTTATTATTAACTAACAACAACGTAATAAATAATTTAACATCTTATTTAAATAAATCCACACTATCCAACTTATTTCCATTCCAGATTCGACTATCCAAAAACATTACGCACACTAGAACAGCGCTTTATAGCTAGGATAAAACAATGTAAATTGAACAAACTGGAATAATAACTGTTGGAGAACGTGAATGAAATTCAAAGCTTTAATGTCTATTGTCACAGTATTAATAATCGGTTTTATTATTCCCGAGCCCAAACTAATTCCCGTTAAAAACGCGACGAGTAACGATTGGAACTCGGCAACTTTTTGGTACGAGCCATGGGGTACATCAGGTGTTCATAAAGGCATCGATGTATTTGCTACGAGTGGCACACCTGTGGTTGCGGCGACAAATCAATTAATTTTATTTCGAGGCGAATTCAAAAAAGGTGGCAAAGTTATCATCGCAATCGGTCCTAGTTGGAAATTGCACTACTATGCTCACCTTGCAACAATAAATCATAATAGTGGTTTTTTCAGTAGTGCTGGCTCACAACTAGGAACAGTTGGAGATAGTGGAAATGCCAAAGGAAAGCCCCCTCATTTACACTATTCTATCCTAAGTTTAATCCCTCGTCCTTGGCTTATAGACAGCTCTTCACAAGGCTTTAAGAAAGCGTTCTATCTAGATCCGATTAAATATTTCAACGCTATCTAATTTACTACTGTCATTCATTTTATCATTAAAAAATGTCGCACCTATTAATGAATAATTATCTGATAATGAATTCATAAAACCATGATAAAAACTGGTTTTAATACAGTTAACCTGTTTTACCGATGACAAGGCTGCAATAACATCATCAACCTCAAAGTGCCTTTCCTCACAAGGAAATACCAATGTCACAGGGCAACAAGGTATTACATCCAGATGGTTACGGATCTGACTCGGATAGAAACCAATGCAATGTTTGATTAATGGATTCAAGTGTTGGTCGATGGCTTTCCATGCGGCAGATGCCCCAGCACTAAAACCAAGTAATACCACCTCATCTTCTGATAATGCAATCGCTGATGACACGGCCGAACTATACCGCTCATGACCACATTGAGTCATGAAGGTATCATAAGCGGCTTGCTCATTAATGAATGTTTGCTTATAGCCATCGTAAGGATCAATGACCGTTACCCTTGTCAGCTCGGTTGAGAGTGACGCAGAAAGTAAGTCGATATCCGTTGTCAGGCCAAAAATATCTGTGATTATAATAATGTGCATGTGTTATTTATCCATCAATAATGTACAGCTAACCAAACGGTTTCGACATCAGGGTCCGTCCACGCGACTTTATGCTTTTGGTGTGCAGGGATATTAAGGTAATCACCCGCTTTCAGCGTAATCGATGGCTTGTCATCAAAATCAATAATAGCACTGCCTGCAATAACGATCACCCATTCACTTTGCGCTTGATCATACCAACCAAAATCTGGCGATGTTTGCCCTTTTGAAATAATACGTTCTATTTTGACCGTATCACTGCTAACTAAATCGTCAAAGATTTCACTGCTGAGATCGGAAGGTATCGAATCAAAGATATTATTCATGTTTAATCATCCTTTTAAAACAGATTTAGACCAAAGGCACACTTCACCTGACGTAATACATCATTAGATTCATCTTGAGAGCGCTCTGTTCCTGCTTTCAATATCGCAATTAACAGCGATCGATCCGCGATGAATTCTTCTCTACGCTGTCGGATTGGTTTTAATAGGTCTTGTAAACACTCTTCTAGGATCTTCTTAACGGTGCCATCCCCTAAACCACCAGCTGAATATTGCGCTTTTAAATTAGCTACATAGTCTTGATCTTGATGGAATGCATCTAAATACGTGAATACCACATTTCCGTCAACTTGCCCCGGATCGCATACACGCAAATGATTCGGATCTGTATACATGGCTTTAACCGCTTTGCTGATCTCTTTTTCACTTGAACTTAGCATGATGGTATTGCCCATAGATTTAGACATTTTACTTTTACCATCGACACTCGGTAAACGTGAAACCTTACTTAATAGTGGCTTACATTCAACTAAAATGTCTTGCTGGGCAATATGGTTTAATTTTCTGACGATCTCATTGGTCTGTTCCAACATAGGTAATTGATCTTCACCCACAGGTACTAACGTGGCTTTAAATGCGGTGATATCTGCAGCCTGACTAATCGGGTATGTTAAGAACCCAGCAGGAATAGAACGACCAAATGATTTACTGTTGATCTCATTTTTAACCGTCGGATTACGCTCCAAACGAGCAATAGACACTAAGTTTGAGTAATACATTGTGAGCTCAGCCAATGCTGGAATGGCGGACTGTAAACAAATAGTGGTTTTTAATGGATCGATGCCAACCGCAAGATAGTCCGCGACAACATTTAAAATATTCGACGAGACTTTTTGTGGATTATGACCATTATCAGTGAGGCCCTGCATGTCAGCAACTAAGATAGTTTGCTCATATTGATGCTGTAACTTTACACGCTGCTGCAATGAACCGACAAAGTGGCCTAGATGCAAAGAACCCGTTGCACGATCACCCGTGAGGATCTTTTCTTTGGTCGCGTTATTTTGATTTGAATTAGCTGTTTGGTCTAAGTGTAGTGATAGGTTATTTTCCATTGTATATCTCCAAAATAGATTACCGGAGACATAGATACTTTATTCATCAGTTGCCATCCGGCGATCTGTGAACAAAAGTATTCAACACCGCTCTTATAAAAGAGAGTGCCACCAAGATGTTGTGATAAGTGCAAAAATAGGGTTTAATTTCATGTATTAAAAGTATCAGCCTATGCAAATTAGCGCAAGCGATATTTAATACTTACTTTCAACCTTAACCATTAATCTTAACTATCAATCTTAACTATCAATCTTAACTATCAATATTAACTATCAAATTGGACTTGTTTACATGGATACTATTGTCTTTCTCGACCGTTCTACAATCCCTGAACACATCACCATCCCTCAACCTAATACTGATTGTCAGTGGCAAGAGTATGCGACAACAACACCGGAGCAAGTGATTGAACGTCTGCAACATGCAAGCATTGTCATTACCAATAAAGTCATTTTAAATACGCAGATATTAAGTCAGTGCCCACAATTAAAAATGATTGCCGTAGCGGCGACTGGCACCAACAACATTGATTTAGATTATTGTCGTCAGCACAGCATCACCGTCAGTAACATCCAAGGCTATGCCACCAATTCGGTACCTGAACATGTATTAGCCATGATGTTTGCACTAAAGCGAAATCTTGTCGGTTACCATCAAGATATTCAAGCCGGTGTTTGGCAGCAGCAAAAACAATTCTGCTTCTTTAGCCATCCCATTTCCGATATAGCGGGATCTACGATAGGTATTATTGGTAAAGGTAGTCTCGGTAATGCTGTTGCAGCGTTGGCCAAAGCCGTCGGCATGACGGTACTTTTTGCTGAGCGTAAAGGTGCGAATGAGTGCCGTGAAGGCTACAGCCCATTTGAATTCGTCTTACAACAAGCGGATGTACTGACATTGCATTGCCCACTTGCAGAGCAAACGCACAATATCATCGGCAGTGACGAATTTAAGCTAATGAAAAGTACGAGTGTTTTGATTAACGCGGGACGTGGTGGTCTGGTTGATGAAATTGCCTTGGTTGATGCATTACATAACCAACAAATAGCTGGTGCAGGGGTTGATGTATTTACCCAAGAGCCTGCTAATGATAGTAATCCCTTAATCGCTAATGCACATTTACCTAATCTTATATTAACGCCGCATGTCGCTTGGGGATCGGACTCTGCTATTCAGACATTATCCAACCAGCTGATTGCCAATATAAATGCCTTTATTGCAGGTGATCCGAAAAGCCTTGTTTAATATAGTACAGCTAATATCAAAACAATACCTGACGCATTATGAAAGTATGATTTGAAGACGAATAAACCACTAGTCAATTGTAATTTAAAAGGTTAATGACTAATATTTCTATTGTATTAATGGTAATTAAGATATTAAACATCAAAGGAAATGCAATTTATGAAATCAAAATTAGAGATCTACGCTTTATCTGTATGCTTTGCCGCAATGATCTGCGTTGTCATATCTTCTGGTATTGGCGGATATGCTTTTGTTCGAGTTTTAAATCCAGAATTAACAATGAGCTCATATCAATACGATCAATACCAAACAAATGATGCCTATTGGGCTAGAGATAATTACCAATATGCAGATGACACAACACCAGTAAATAGACCATCGGAAAAAGAACTAACTACAAAACGTGTAGCGTTATTTGCAATAGCAAAAAATAGTGAAAAAAGGGAGGGAATGCAAACACTAACAGGGTCATTCATTTTTTTATTTACAGGTCTGACTACTCTCCTTATTCATTTAGTCGTTGCTAAAAAATCAAGAGTAAAAGACATATAGCCAGAAACCAAGCTAAATCATGATAACCAATAACGGCAATCTTGCGCTTTCAAGAAGTCTTCAGCAGACTCACCTTGTAATAACGCAATGGTTGCCAGCATGCCCGCTTGCACACAGTTTTGGGCATAGACAGTAATTTGAGCAGGGCCACCAGTAATGGGGTAGCCAGTCTTGGGGTTGAGAATATGACCATAACGTTGGCCATCGACTTCAATATAGCGCTGACTATCACCACTACTTGCAAGACCTCCTTGGGCTAAGCTAATCATAAATTTACTTTCACCAAGATGCTGTGGATCTTCTACCGCGACTTGCCAAGCGAGCCCATTACTGCGTGATTTATTGGCGTAAATATCACCACCAAAATTCACTAAAAAGGCACTATCCGTTTGGTTATGCTGTATTTCCCCCTCTAACAACTGCGCCACTTTATCTACTGCGTATTCTTTGCCAATGCCACCAAAATCGATTTTCATGCCTTTAGGTACACTTAATAACGGCGCATTCCAATTCGCTTTTTGCCAGCCGATATTGGGTAACAGCGCTTTAATATCAGCATCACTCGGTAGCTGAGTTTGTTGCTTAAAGTGCCAGAGTTTACCTAATACACCAGAGCTGATATCAAACAATCCGCCACTGAGTTGGAAACATAAATCAGCTAAATTAATCAACCGTGTCGTTTCTTCATCTACCGTAATGGTTTCATCAGCAGAACGATTAAGACGAGCAACAATATTGTCATCACGAAAACGACTGTATTTTAGTTCAATGCGTTTTGCTTCTGCATATGCGAGCGCGGTAAGACTATCCGCGAGTGCTTCATCAGCGTTGTCTAATAAGATCTGGCAAGGGCTAGCCATGACGGTGAACTCACCGAGCCAATAGCCCGCTTGTTGTTTTAAGGTAAAGGCTGTTTTTGAAGTTCCGCCTAGCTGTAAAGTATTACCTTTATTTAACGGATAGTCTTTATTTAATGAATAAGCTTTTTTCAAACCTGATCCCTGCTTGTATTCACATCGACATTTATCACTGTATTAAACGAGATTAGAAACGCGATTAAAAACGATAGAAGCTCTGCAACATAACGGCGCTTTTATCAGGATACAAATCAACACCTGCCATTCCAGCACCTTTTGCCAACGAGCCATCACCCGTCACCTGAGTAAGATAATATTCAAGCCGCACACTGAACTCATTACCCGCAATCGGTAAACCGTATTTCAAGCCAATAGTATAAGTGTGTAATTCACCCAAGCGATAGTCCGCGGTCATGTATTCCGGTATAGGCTGGCTTTCATCAAGATAGACCCGATAAAAATCAGCCGCTTGTTGGCTGTAATAGCGGAGGTGCGGTTCAATAAAATGCTGATTTGAAAGTTGTACTCGCCATTTACTATCAATGGTATGTGACGTTATGCCCCAGTCATCCCAAAAATAGCGATAGCTAACATCCAGCACTTGACCCGATGGCTGTATATTGTATTTAGTACGCCAAAATAGGCTTTGTTTGGTGTGCTGGTCAGGTCGATTCTCATACACATAATCATTCGCCCAACCATTACTGTCAACCACCGATAATATTTTAAAGGGGTCTGTTTGATAACCACTGACATCACTAATCGAATAGTTTAATTGCATCAATGTTTGACGATCAATGACTTGCGTTAAACCAAAGAGTAAATCAAGGGTTTGCTTGGTATCAGAATCCGTTAAACGGTTGTTGGCATCATCAACCGAAACACCGGGATCGGGGATGCCGCCTTCTGGTTCAATAGTATCGTAGGCATAAGCAAAGCCGAGAGATGCAGTGGTATTACGATTATTAAAATCACGCGCCAGCGCACTGTTGATCGACAAAGAAAGGTAATCATATTCTTTAGACACGTTTGCGCCACCAGAATATAACCAAAAACGGCTTAACTGTTGTTGGTATTGTGTACTCAGTGCAACCCGCGTATCATGAAAAGTATCATCAAGCGGAGTATCACCTGCAGCCGTAGTGTAACGGCCATTACCTGACGGACGGGTAAATGTTTGCGCTTTATTTTGTGCCACCGCGCCATTAGGTGAAGCACCGGTCAGTACATCGATAACACCTTTAAAATTAATACTGCGCTCGTCATCGATTTGCTTAGTGAGAGAAAGTGCCCCCTCATAGGCTTGCACTTGATGCTCACTTTCTGCATAAATCAACAGACCAACATCAACATCCCAGCTATCGAATTCTGACGGCTGAGCGGTCACTGGCGCAGTAAGTACACATGTCGCAGCCGCAAGTGTCATTGAAATGTTAGTAAAGGTCTTACTTTTTCTTTTTAGTTGCATCCGCAACCTCCCCCAGCAAAACTACCGCCGCCGCTAGAGCCTTCTTTACTGAAATAAGTGTGATCCTCAAAACCCATTTCCATCGGGTTTTCCACAAGCTGCATTTCAGGTTTAGCTAACAAGTCTCGTTCCCAAGGTTTTACCCCCAATGACGAACACGCTGTCAGGCTTAGGATGCTGACTAATAATAAAACCCGTCTCATAAAGCGCCTCCACAACAAATTAACTGAATCAGGTTATTCCGAGTTCTGAGACAATAACGACAAGATCTCGGCTTCATATGTATCTAACTCCGCTAATCTAAAGCCGACATGCTTATAAACAATCTCGCCCTTCTTATCAAGTATAAATGAATTAGGCAATCCCATGATTTCATATTGCTCAGCGACAATACCTTGTGGGTCAAACGCAATGGTCAATTTATTCGGGTAACGCTGTAAAAATTTGGTCGCTAAAATAGACTCTTGATCCATATTAATGGCAATAATTTCAAATCCTTGTTCGCCATATTTAGCAACCATCTTATCCATCCACGGAAATGAACGAATACAGGGCGTACACCAAGATGCCCAAAAATCCACTAACACCACCTTGCCACGATAGTCAGCAAGATTCACTCGCGCGTTATCAACACCTGGTAAGTTAAACGTAGGCGCTTGGCTCACTTTATTTTCAATAACACTCACAGAGCTTTCGGCAAACGTGAAGGTAGATAGAAGCAAACTGATAATCACAGAGATAGTGATGAGGAAAGGACGAATACGGTTAAGGATAAACGAGTTCATAAGCTAATGTCTCAACAAAAATGAAGAATACCAATCATATATACCCAAGCTACTTCAAGATGCACAATCAGTGTTAACACTGTGAGTATAAACGTGTGGGTATAATAATAATAAAATTAACAGAGGATTAGTGAAAAAAATAGAAAATATGTGAAAAGTAGATATAAAAAAACGCTAAGCGACGACTATTATCTAGTAATCAATTAGCGTTTTCTTGAATGGATGGCGGAGGAGGAGAGATTTGAACTCTCGAGGAGCTATTAACCCCTGCTGGTTTTCAAGACCAGTGCATTCGGCCACTCTGCCACCCCTCCGCAGCAATGGAGCGAATATTAGTGTAACCGATTAAACTTGTAAAGCTTTATTCTTCGATAATATATCACTGTGTATTTTACGTTTGAATATCGTTCAAAAACCAACTTGCAAGTAAAATCAATCCATTTTTTGACAAAAAACACAGTTAAAATAATTCCTTATTCAGCCGTAACGAACCTTGATCGAAATCAATACTTCAAAAGTAAACTTAACGCCTAATACACTACATATTGTGTTCTATATTGAAAGTTCATCTATATATAGTATCACCGTGTAATATTATTGTTAATTTTAAGGAGTGTTTCGTGGATTTATTTGTCATCAAGCGTGATGGTTGTCGTGTGCCATTTAACATCAAGTGCATACAGGATGCCATATTCGCCGCTGCTAAATCAGTACAGCAAGAAAGTAGCAGTTATGCAGCAGAAGTGGCGAACAACGTTCATCGAATACTCATGCAACAAGATGTTTCTAGCGAACACGCCATTGAAATCCACACCATTCAAAATACGGTTGAAGACGTATTGATGCAAGCAAGTAATAAGCTTGTTGCCCGTGCTTATATCGAATATCGCCATCAACGTGATATAGCCCGTGAAACACAAAGTATTCTTACTTATGAGATCAAAGGGCTTATTGAACAGAGTAATGAATCACTGCTCAACGAAAATGCCAATAAAGACAGCAAAGTAATTCCGACTCAACGAGATTTACTGGCTGGTATTGTCGCTAAGCATTATGCCAAGCAGCATATCTTGCCGCGCGATATTGTCCATGCCCATGAAGCGGGCGACATTCATTATCACGACCTTGATTACGCACCATTTTTCCCGATGTTTAACTGTATGCTGATCGACCTTGATGGCATGCTCACCCGCGGTTTCAAAATGGGTAATGCCGAAATTGAAACACCAAGATCAATCACCACAGCAACCGCAGTTACCGCACAGATCATTGCCCAAGTAGCCAGTCATATTTATGGCGGAACAACGATTAACCGTATTGATGAGATCTTAGCGCCTTATGTCACCGCAAGCTTTAAGAAGAACACCTTATTAGCAGAAGAATGGGACATACCGAATAAAGAAGGATTTGCTCGCTCACGCACAGAAAAAGAATGTTTCGATGCATTCCAATCGTTAGAGTATGAAGTAAATACCTTGCACACTGCTAATGGCCAAACTCCCTTTGTTACCTTTGGCTTTGGTTTAGGGACGAGTTGGGAAGCCCGTTTAATTCAGCAATCAATTCTTAAAAACCGTATTGCCGGTTTAGGTAAGAATCATAAAACGGCTGTGTTTCCAAAACTTATTTTTGCAATTAAAGATGGCTTAAACCATAAGCCCGAGGATGCAAACTACAATATCAAACAGCTTGCGCTTGAGTGTGCCAGTAAACGTATGTATCCAGACATTTTAAATTACGACCAAGTGGTTAAAGTCACCGGCTCATTTAAAACGCCGATGGGTTGCCGCAGTTTCTTAAATACCTATGAAGAGCAAGGTAAATTAGTGCATGAAGGTCGTAACAACTTGGGTGTTGTCAGTCTTAATTTACCGAGAATCGCTATTCAAGCAAAAGGCGATGAATCACGTTTCTATCAATTACTCGATGAGCGTTTGATTCTGTGTAAACGTGCGCTAGAAACGCGCATTTCACGCCTTAAAGGTGTAAAAGCACGTGTCGCACCAATCTTGTACATGGAAGGTGCTTGTGGTGTTCGCTTGCAAGCAGATGATGACGTATTAGATATTTTCAAACATGGTCGCGCATCTATTTCTTTAGGCTACATTGGCTTACACGAAGCAATCAATGCACTATTTGGTAATCAAACCCATCCTTACGACAGCAAAGAATTACAGCAAAAAGCCATTGCCATACTTTCCCACATGAAAGCGATAACGGAGCAATGGAGCATAGAAACCGATTATGCATTTAGTTTGTATGCAACACCCAGTGAAAATCTGTGTAGTCGATTTGCTAAATTGGATAAAATAGCCTTTGGTGATATCGCTGATGTCACCGATAAAGGCTATTACACCAATAGTTTCCATTTGGATGTTGAGAAGCAAGTTAATCCATACGACAAAATTGATTTTGAAATGCCCTACCCTGCAATTAGTAGCGGTGGTTTTATTTGCTACGGCGAATTTCCGAATATGCAACACAACATTGAAGCATTAGAAGACGTTTGGGATTACAGTTATTCACGGGTTCCTTATTACGGCACTAATACCCCGATTGATGAATGTTATGAGTGTGGTTACACAGGCGAGTTTGAGTGTACCAGTAAAGGTTTTACTTGTCCTAAGTGCGGTAATCACGATGTTGCAAAAGTATCAGTAACCCGTCGAGTCTGTGGTTATTTAGGCAGCCCTGATGCGCGCCCTTTCAATGAAGGCAAGCAAGAAGAAGTAAAACGCCGCGTTAAACACTTATAAACGTTTATACTATTTATAAATAATCACAACTGATCCAACCTCAGTTTAATCAATTAACTAGCTAGCCAATATTTTATTGGCTAGCATTTAAGAAGTGACAATGTACTATTCTCAATATTTCGATCTTGATGTCATCAATGGCCCAGGTAGCCGTGTAACCCTGTTTGTCAGTGGCTGCGAACACCAATGCAAGGGCTGCTATAACCAATCGACTTGGTCTCCAAGTAATGGTTCATTCTTCGACCAAGAAACAGAAGACAAGATAATCAATGATTTAAATGATCTCCGTATACCTCGTCGAGGGCTAAGTTTAAGCGGTGGAGACCCTCTCTACCCAACGAATTTAGATGGCATTTTAAAACTAGTCAAAAGAGTTAAAAAAGAGTGTGTTGGAAAGAATATTTGGTTATGGACCGGCTACACAATAGAGCAATTAACGCCACGACAAAAAGCCGTCGTTCAATACATAGATTATTTGGTTGATGGTAAGTTTGAACAACAGCTGGTTGATCCAGCATTAAAATTTCGAGGCAGTAGCAATCAACGTATTCTGGCAATTACAAAAAATGATGAGTTTGATGGGTTTGCATATGCCATATCAAAAATCAACGCTGATTAAACATAATTTGATGAATGCGATCAGCCTATGATACCGCTATCATAGGCATAATCATCATTAAAAAATTATAAATTGTAAAAAGGCCAAATTCAGAATTTAATACTTTAGGGATACTAACTGATTATGGAATAAATAGCCTAATCTTAAAGTCCTACTCGCAGTATTACTTAATTAAGTATATATGTTTAAGGACTACAAAATCGTCCCTGTTGAGGCCATTTAAAAATAAATTTATTTGACTTAAATCACATCAAATTCATCATTCATACCGTAAATAAACAGCTTCGTTTTATAATATTTAGCACAAAAGTATTAGTCTTTATTGTAATAAAGACTAATACACAATCAGCAAGACAACAGAGTACAACCATAAACCATTGATAACAATCGGTTTTAACTTCATTCATTCTAGTAAAATTTAATACCTACCCCACCTAAACACCTCGTCTACAATATTTAGAATTAACTACCAAAATTAAGCATTACTATGCTCTACAAGCTTCAATACTTGTTAATGACATGTAAATAAGTAAACTCTGATCTTGTAAACACTCAACGTAATTATGACTTACAGAAATTAAGTATTTACACTAACCGTTAATTATTTGTTAACAGAATTAACTCGCAAATAAAACCAACAACACGTCACATAAGTCTGACAAACTGTTGTAAAACAAGCCCGTTTTCCAGTTACGTTAACGGAATATCATTGACATTTATTTTGATACCAATGATATTACTACTACATAAGTGATACGCAGACACTTTAATTTAACAAACAATAAGCATACATAGTTTAGTTGAGGATAATAGAATGAAATACTTAGTTACCGGCGGTACAGGGTTTATTGGTCGATTCTTAATTGAACGTCTAGTAGAGAGAGAAGATGCGCAAGTTTATGTATTAACTCGCCAAGGCTCAGAACACAAATTCAATGCATTGAAGGATCGTGTGCATAAAAGTGTTAAAAGTCGTATCAAAATGGTTACTGGTGATATCACTAAAGCTAATTTAGGGATTGATGAGCAATGGTTAGCAGCACATACCGACCAAATTGATAATGTTTACCACCTTGCCGCAATCTACGATATGAAAGCCGATGCTGAATCACAAGAAACAGCGAATGTTGTTGGTACACGTAATGCTGTTGAAGCGTCGATAAAAATTAAAGCAAAAAGCTTCCATCATGTCAGCTCTATTGCTGCTGCTGGTCTGTTCAATGGTACTTTCTACGAAGATATGTTCGAAGAAGCTGAAAATATGGATAACGCATATCTTCGCACTAAACATATTTCTGAAAAAGTAGTCCGTGATGAATGTTCAATTCCGTTCCGTATTTATCGCCCTGGTATGGTTGTTGGTCACTCTAAAACGGGTGAAATAGATAAAGTTGACGGTCCATACTATTTCTTCAAACTATTGAAAAAAATCCGTGAGACAATTCCAACATGGATGCCAATGATTGGTGTTGAAGGCCGTCGTCTGAATATTGTTCCTGTCGACTATGTTGCAGATGCAATTGATTACATTAGTCACAAAGAAAAAGTGCACAGTAACTGCTTCCACCTTGTTGATCCAAAACCATTCAAAGTGGGTGAAGTACTTAATATCTTCGCTACAGCGGGTAACGCACCAAGAACGGCATTCCGAATTGATTCTCGCATTGCTAATTTCTTACCGGCTTCAGTTCGTCAGGCAATTACCCATTTACCAGCCGTAAAGCAGCTTACTGAAGGGGTATTAAATGATCTTGGCATTCCAAAAGACGTATTGAATTTCCTTAACTACCCAACTAGCTTCGATGACCGTGAAACAGCACGCGCACTAGAAGGTTCTAATATCAAAGTGCCTAGCTTAGATGAGTATGCACCTGCAGTATGGGATTATTGGGAGCGTAACCTGAATGATGATCTAATCAATGACATGACCCTAAAAGGTAATGTCAGTGGTAAAACAATTATCATCACAGGTGCAAGTTCTGGTATTGGTGAAGCAACGGCATTAAAACTCGCACCAACAGGCGCAAAATTAATCCTAGTAGCACGTGATGTCACAAAACTAGAAGCAACACAGGCACAAATCCAAGCACTTGGTGGCGATGCACATATCTATTCATGTGATATTTCCAACATGGAATCATGCGATGAGTTAGTTAATAATGTACTTGCAGATCATGAGTTTGTGGATATATTAATCAATAACGCCGGTCGTTCAATCCGTCGTTCTATTGATTTATCGTTTGACCGTTTCCACGATTACGAAAGAACAATGCAGTTAAACTACTTTGGCTCAATTCGTTTAATCATGGGCTTCACACCAAGTATGTTAGAGCGTAAAAAAGGGCATGTTATTAACATTTCATCCATTGGTGTACTAACAAACTCACCACGTTTCTCTGCATACGTTGCGTCTAAAGCAGCACTAGATGCGTTTACTCGCTGTGCAGCATCCGAGTTTTCTGACCGTAACGTAAACATGACGACGATTAACATGCCGTTAGTACGTACGCCAATGATTGGTCCGACAAAAGTATATGACAATGTCCCCACTCTAGCGCCATCAGAAGCCGCGGACTTAATTGTACAAGCGATTATCCGTAAGCCTAAGCGTATCGCAACGAGAATTGGCATCATGTCTGAAGTACTTTACTCTCTATTCCCTAAAGTAAGTGAAATAATCATGAACACCGGCTACCGTATGTTTAATGATTCTGCCGCTGCGAAGGGCAAAAAAGAAGATAAAGATGCGCCAACACAAGCGAGTACCGAACAGATTGCATTTGCAGCTATCATGCGCGGTGTGCATTGGTAATCTAAGCGGTCATAAATAGACTCTAATAAGATAATGTGAAGGGACCACTCTGTATACTAAAAAGTGGTCCCTTTTTTGATCGTTCTTATCATGTTAATCTATTGTTTTCTTTAACAAGGATGTATAAGAATGAAAAAATCATTGGGGTTCACACTCATCGAATTAATGATCACAATCGCGATCGTCGCCATACTCATTGGCATTGGCGTGCCCAGTTACCAAAATACTGTACAACAAAGCCGTATAGACGATGCGAAAAAATTAATTAATAGCGCGCTTAGCTATGCTAAAAACACCGCGATAGCGCATAATCGCCCTTTGTATATGACCGTTTTGGGTAATACGTTAACCCTAGCCACAAGCACCGCTGTTCCGCTAGATCAAGCAACTGTTGTGAACAAAACAACGGTCACAACAGATAGTACTTCAACCCTCTCTTTTACAGCATCTGGCACACCGAGAATAACCTTTCGAGCGAATGGTACTATCGGAGCAGGCAATACTCTTCGTTATTGCACAGGTGATTCTGGCATTGACATTGCGGTTGGTATCAATGGAGACCCTGTTTCTACAGCTGCCAGCTGTTAGTTATTTATATTGTTGAATAGCCCGTTTTATTTGATGTTCACACTGCTTAGCATTATTGCTCTAACATAAACGGCTTAGAGCTTATGCTTTAAAGGATATGGTGAGCATTACAGAAAGTACGGGTAATTAAGATTGACGCCACTATCATACGTTTTTTATAACACAGTTCTCAAATTAGGCCATTGGATCAACCAATCTTTTGAACTTACACGATCACTGAATATTCCCAAATAACGTTTAGGATTATGTGTAACCTGTAGATTAAACAGCGATTCAAAACCAAATGCGGCAATACAATCATAACTACCATCATCTAATTTTCGAATAGCTACCGCCGTTTCCTTTTCTGGCCAGTAACTCATGGCATGAATGATATTTAAATATGGCTTATCACCATTTCTTTTATGCATAATCGCTTGGTTACGCACTTCCCAATTTAACTCTGGCATTAGCAGGGAAAGCTCAGACTCAATTAGTCTATAATTTTCAGGATTGAATTCAGTTTCATCAAAGTAGATTACATCGACGTCATTCAATGGCGTTGATACTGATTTTTGATGCAAATGATCCCAAACCAAATTTCGAACAAAACCCGCAGCCAAATAACACTGAGATAAATGGAGTTGTTGAACACAATCAAGAGCCTTAACCCGTAATTCGTCCTTCTCAATTAATGTGATTATTCTATCCATATCTACCCTGCGTTATACAGCCTGAAACAAAGGAAAACAAAACTGGTGCTTTTATTTCCCTTGTGCTGCGACTTATCATATGAGTCTATCTGCTGGATGGTTAACACCATCATAAGTAGGTATCCCGTCAATCTTTAAAGGGTTGATGCCCTCTAAGCACGCAACATTAAAACCAAACAAATGTGGATTTGATCTTCTTTGATGATGAGTATATATGCCGCAATTTGAGCAAAAATAGTGCTTTGCAGTATTTGTATTAAATTGATAGAAATTTAAAATTTTTTCTCCTTTAATGAATCTAATTCCATTTAAAGGGACAGAGGCTGCTATCGCACCTCTTCTCCGGCACATGGAGCAATCACATCTCCGCACATCAATTAACCCATCAGGTAAGTCAAACTCGATCTCGACTGCACGGCAATGACAGCTAGCCCGGTGCTTTTCTTGGATCTTGACGCCATCAACTTCCTTAATATTTATTCCCATATTTCGATCCTTGAATGCACATGATTTGTATAACAGGACGTCTCGATTCGACAAATTAATTCACTGCTATAGAGCGATACGAATTATATAACGAATTGAGTGGTTACTCATTTAGTCTTGTAAACAATTGATAATAAACAGCTAGTAAACTGAGTATATTGATATTAATGTTTAGTGGCAGGTAAACTTGATTGTCTTGTGACAGCTCAAGTCTGCTTTCACTAAAACACTAATAACACAGTATAAAATAATCCATCAAACCGTTTTCATTATTCACAAACAAAGAAGTGTTATTTATAACTCTATTATTTAAGTCGACTCACCTAAGCGGAGAAGAACCAAAAATGTATGGCGAACTGTCATGAATAAAATATTAATGGGCAACTGCTCTAAATCGAAAAGGAGCAAAAATCAGTTCCAAACAAAAAAACGACGTTAGATTTACATCTAACGCCGCTTTAAATTATATAAGCTAATGCATTACGCGATTAGTTATAGAATTTTTTACCTTCTTTCGCCATTGCTTTAAGCGATTCACACGGCGCAAAACGCTCACCGTATTTATCTTGATGACGTTCTAGCTTGTCAACAAGTTCAGCAATACCGATTGAATCCATGTAATGGAATGGACCACCTAAGAACGGCGGGAAACCAATACCGAAGATGGCACCGATGTCACCATCACGCGCACTACGTAGGATACCTTCATCAAGACAACGTGCCGCTTCGTTCAGCATTAATAATACTGCACGTTCTGCAAGTGCTTTAGGCGCCATTTTGGCTTCAGGTTTTAAGTTAAGTAGCTTGTAGATTGATTCATCAACTTGCTTCTTACCTTTTTTGGCTTTCTTACCGTATAGATAGAAACCTTTCTCGTTCTTACGACCTTTACGATCATCAGCCAATAACTTATCGAACGCTGCAGGTGCTTCAAAACGGCTACCTAGCTCTTTCGTTAAGATTGGACCGATCTTAGCACCAACATCGATACCAACTTCATCAAGAAGCGTGACAGGACCAACAGGGAAACCAAAATCAACAAGGGCTTTATCAACCGCTTCGATTGGCTCTTGTTCTAGTACCAAACGTGCAGCTTCATTCATGTAAGGCGCAAGAATACGGTTTACATAGAAACCAGCACCATCTTTAACAACGATAGGTGTTTTGCCCTGCTTACGCGCAAATTCAACCGTTGTTGAGATCGTTTGATCCGACGTGCCTTCATGCGTAATGATCTCAGCCAGTGGCATTTTGTCCACAGGGCTGAAATAATGCAGACCAATTACATTTTCAGGGCGCTTCGCTTCAGAAGCAATCTGTGTAATAGGTAAAGAAGACGTGTTTGATGCGAAAATAGTATTTTCGTTACAGTTAGCTTCAATATCAGCCACCATTTGGTGCTTCAATTTAAGATCTTCAAATACCGCTTCAATAACAATGTCAGCATTTTTCACACCAGTGTACTCAGTCGTACCAGTGATCATAGCAAGTTGACTTTGCATTTCAGCTTTAGAAATAAAGCGACGTTTAACTTTCTTATTTAGAATGTCATACGTGTATTTTTGTGCGTTAAGCAGACCTTGAGGTGCAATATCTTTAATACGCACAGGTACTTTGGCTTTCGTTGCAGTAACGTTGGCGATACCGCCACCCATTAAACCACCACCGAGCACGACCGCTTTTTTCACTTTCTTCGGTGCCACGCCTTCAACGCCATCTTCTTTCTTCATCGCTGTTGTAGCGAAGAAAATGCCACGCAGTGCAGCTGATTCAGATGTCATTGCAAGTTCTGCAAAACGTTTTGCTTCAAGTTTTAAACCGGCTTCAAACCCTTTTTCTTGGCCAAGTTTAACCACTTCTAGAATTGCTTCTGGCGCTGGGTAGTTGCCGCGAGTTTTAGCAAGCGTTTGTTTTTTAGCTTGGTCAAACATGATGTTACGACCAAGTTTATTTGTTTCAAGTAGCTTGCTAGTTAGATCACGTTTTAACTTACGTTGGAACTTACCTTTTTTCGCTAGCTTAACAGCCACTTCAAGGAGTACTGTTTCAGGCACAACTTCATCAACAAGGCCCATTTTAAGCGCTTGTTTACCACGTACTTGTTTACCTGTTAACATCAAATCAAGCGACTTAGCCACACCGATAAGGCGAGGTAAACGTTGTGTGCCACCGCTGCCAGGTAATAGACCTAGCATAACTTCTGGTACACCTAATACTGTTTTAGTGCTTTCTGTACAGACTCGGATATGACAAGCAAGTGCGAGTTCTAAACCACCGCCCAAACAAGGGCCGTGAATAGCAGCAACAACAGGGATATTTAATGCTTCCAGTTCACCCATAACACGGTGACCTTCCAGTGATAACTTCTCTGCATCTGCAGCCGTTTCACACGCATCAATCATAGTAACGTCAGCACCAGCAACAAAGCTGTCTTTCTTGCCACTAATCAGTACTAGACCTTGTAGATCTGAATTTGATGAAATCTCTTTCATCAAATCAGAAATTTCATCAGCGAACTCTGCACGTAAAGTGTTCATCGTTTCGCCGGGTACGTCCATTGTTAGAACGCCAATCTTATCTTCACGGATCTCAAGTGAAAATGTTTTATCTTGCTGACTCATTACGCGCTCTCCACAATCATTGCTACACCTAGACCACCAGCAGCACATGCAGCCGTTAGCCCTAGACCACCACCACGACGTTTCAATTCATGCAATGTTTGCGTGATCATACGTGCGCCAGTCGCTGCAAATGGATGACCATATGCAAGTGAACCACCAAGTACGTTGAACTTACTTTGATCGATATTAGCAACGCGCTCTGGACGACCTAGTTTTTCCTGTGCAAACGTATCTGACTCTAAACATTTTAGGTTTGCTAATGTTTGTGCAGCAAATGCTTCGTGCATATCAAATAACGCTAAATCGTCAAATTTAATGCCCGCACGGTCTAACGCTTCAGGTATCGCATATGACGGGCCAATTAGACCGTCAACATCTGCAGGTACAGCAGAGTAAGCGTAGCTGCGAATATAACCAAGCACTTCTAGGCCAAGTTCTTTCGCACGACTTTCGCTCATAAGTAGTACCGCAGCAGCACCATCTGTTAGTGGCGTACTTGTTGCAGCAGTTACTGTACCGTGTTTACGGTCAAATGCAGGACGCAGTTTCGCGTAACCTTCAACTGATGAGTTTTTACGGATGTTGTTATCTTCAGCAATAAATGACTTCATTGGCTCTGGATAAGCCGTCATTACTTCGTCTTTTAACTTACCTTCTTCCCATGCTTTAGCAGCAAGAGTATGTGAACGATGCGCTAATTCATCCTGCGCTTGACGCGAGATGTTATAAGACTTAGCCATTTGTTCCGCAGTTTGCCCCATCGTTATACCGGTACTGTATTCTGAAACAGCTGGCGCGACAGGCAATAAATCTTTCAAGCTTAACTGACGGGCAATCTTTAATTTATCGCTAGTCGTCTTGGCTTTGCTTAAGTTAACTAACTGATGAGCAAGCTTTTTAGATACGCCGATTGGCACAACTGAAGATGAATCAGCACCACCAGCAATACCACAGTCAATCGATCCAGCCATAATAGACTCGGTAACATTTGTAATAGCTTGGAAACTTGTCGCACATGCGCGCGATACACTGTATGCATCGGTGCCGATGTCCATGCCAGTGCCTAATACGATTTCACGCGCAATGTTTGGCGCTTCAGGCATTTGAACAACTTGTCCAAATACAACTTGCTGAATAATCTTAGGATCAATGTCGTTACGAGTAAGCATCTCATTAACAACCATTTTGCCTAAATCTAATGCTGGAACCCCATGAAACGCTGTTGCTTGTTTAGCAAACGGGGTACGTAATCCAGTGACCACCGCGATACGATCGCCGTTGCGGGTGGTTAGGCTTTGTGCTTTAGCCATCACTTATCCTCATTCCGTTAAGTAAAAGAGGTCAGACCTCATAAAATTAAGTCAATATTAACCTTTTGGTCACAATATTCAAACATTAGTTTGAATATTGAGTTTTTCATCTTAGAACTGTGATCCAAAAGAAATATTGTGTGAAAAAATAATGTTAAATAGTAGTCATATCAACCTAAACAACTTTTATCGTTAGGATATTACTGACCATTCACACTATTAAGTAGTCGTTTCCCGTAAAGTATTGTAAATCGTTTTGTTTAAACTCTCTTATAAAATAAGTTTGAACTTTTACAATGAATGTATTGTCGGTAAACTAGTGTTTATATTAACTTTATACGATAGATAATTATGCCAAAATCAAATTTTAATCAATTAAGAGGCTATCTTAACAGCCAAATTCTTGGGCAAGCAAAACTTGTCGACAATTTATTAATCGCGCTACTCGCAGATGGCCATATCTTAGTAGAAGGTCCACCCGGATTGGCCAAAACACGAGCAGTCAAAGCGTTGGCCGATAGTTTAGAAGCCAACTTCCATCGAATTCAGTTTACACCCGATTTACTGCCAGCCGATTTAACCGGTACTGATATCTATCGCGCCGAAACCGGCACCTTTGAATTTCAACCCGGTCCTCTGTTCCACAATATTGTACTTGCGGACGAGATTAACCGTGCACCTGCTAAGGTACAGTCTGCGCTATTAGAAGCTATGGCCGAACAGCAGATAACCGTTGGCAACAAAACCATGTTATTACCAAAGCTGTTTATGGTAATGGCGACGCAGAACCCCATTGAGCAAGAGGGTACGTATCCATTACCGGAAGCGCAGCTAGACCGCTTCATGTTACATCTGGAAATTGATTACCCAGACAAAGACACTGAATTACAAATTTTACGGTTAACAACACAAGAAGCACAACAAAGCGCAGGCGCACCGATTGCTAAAATCAGTCTGCAAGCGATCATGCAAGCGCGAGAGCAAGTACTTAACATCCACTTAGCCCCTGCTCTCGAACATTATCTTGTCGATTTAATTATGGCAACACGAAACCCTGCAACCTTAGATCCGCAACTCGCCAGTTGGATCACTTTTGGCGCAAGTCCACGTGCGACTATCTCGCTGGCCCGTTGTGTACGCGCTCGCGCTTGGTTACACGGTCGTGATCATGTACTACCCGAAGATATTCAAACCTGCCTTTACCCTATCCTACGTCACCGCTTATTGCTGAGCTTTGAAGCAGAAGCTGACGGTATCACCGCAAACCAAATTATTGACCGCATTTTGTCATTAATTGCATTTTCGTAAACTGAGTTAGTCTATGTCAGCAATCGACGTTACGATTAAAGAGCTACAACAATACAGCTACCAAACTAATAGTATTTTAGCGAGCAAAACGTTAGCAAGAGCACGGTTAGCCGGTGGTCATCTGTCGCCAATCAAAGGCCGAGGTATGGAATTTAGCGAATGTCGTCAATATCAACCCGGTGATGACATCCGTAGTATTGATTGGCGCATTACCGCACGTACAGGTAAAACTTACAGCAAGTTATTTAGTGAAGAAAAAGAACGGCCTGTGTATGTATTACTGGATCTGTCATCAAGCATGTATTTTGGCAGTCAATATCGGCTAAAATCAGTGCAAGCCTGTCACTTGACGGCATTACTGGCGTGGGCAACAAAACATAAAAGTGATCGTGTCGGCGGTATGATCATTGGTGCATTCGGGCATAAAGAGTTAAAACCCCAGCGCCAACAACGCGGTATCATGCAATTACTCAATGAAACCGTGACCTTACATAATGCGCAACTGACTATGTCTCAAGCCGAGCGTATTAATGCGGCTGATGCAACGCATGTAAATACAGAAAATACAGTGCCAAAGGAATCGCTTGCCAGCGCCCTCACCCGTTTGCGTATACTGTGTAAAACTGGCAGCCATATTATGATCATCAGTGACTTTCTTAATCTGGATGATAAAGCGCAAAAGCAACTCGCGTTATTAAAACGCCATAATGAAATTGAAGCATGGCAGATTTACGATCCTTTAGAACTCTCGCTTCCGAACATATCAGGCAACGTACGCCTCGCGGTATCAAATGGTCAACAACAAGGGTTCATTAGTCCGAGTAACGCTGACAGTCGCCAAAAATATCAACAATATGCCGATGCTAAACAGCAAGCATTAAGACAGGTAATGAACCGATACGGTATTCGTCACCACAGGATCAGCAGTGGTGAATCGTTATTGAGTCAGATTAAAAATAAGAGTAAAGGTAAATAAAGCGCATGGATCCGTTAGCACAATTAAAAGATATTCATTTACCCGCACCAGTATCGGCCTGGCCACTATCACTGTATTGGTGGCTGGTTATCATCATAATCGTATTGATCGTCGGATTGGCTATTTATGCTGTGTTGCATTACCTAAAAAAAACCAAATTAACCCGCTTAGCCCTAGCTGAATTAACACAGCTACAGCAACAAGGCTGTGAGGTAAACGATTTACACCATCTGCTTAAACGTATCGTTTTAGCCAGTTTCCCACGTGAAACGGTTGCATCCTTACATGGCGAAGCATGGTTAAGTTTCCTCGATCAACAAGCCAGTTCTAAAAAACGAGTCTTCAATGCGTTCTCAGATAATACCGCAGCATGGACGTTGGACTTATACAGTGCTAAACCAAACATGCTCGCCGGATCCGCGCACTTTAAGACTTGCCAAGACTGGATCAAGAAAACCCCGCTTATACCTGTAGATTGCAATGTAGATTGCAATGTGAAGAACAGACTGAAGAACAGAGTGGAAAAAAGTGTGGAGAACAGTAATGTTTGAATTTAATTGGCCATGGCTGTTAGTTTTATTACCTTTACCACTGCTTATTCGCTTTTTTAGCAGCGCGGGTCAAGCACAAACGCCATTAGTGCTACCTAACTTACCTTATATTGAAACAGCAACAGGCACCGCAAGTAAAAAAGAACGTGCCATCTGGCCATTAACATTAATGTGGTTATGCCTAGTAGTGGCGACCGCACGCCCGATGTGGATCGGTGAACCACAATCCATTCCGCAACAAGGTCGTGAAATGATGCTCGCGGTTGATCTATCACGATCGATGCAGATGAAAGACATGCAAATCAATAACCGTATGGTTGATCGCTTATCATTAGTAAAAACCGTTGTTGCTGATTTTATCCAACAACGTAAAGGCGACCGTGTCGGACTTATCTTCTTTGCTGATAATGCCTATTTACAAGCACCACTCACTTTTGATTTAAAAACAGTCAGTGGCTACATGCAGCAAGCAGTGCTCGGTCTTGTTGGTGAACAAACTGCTATTGGTGAAGGTATTGGCTTAGCACTCAAACGTTTCGATGCCGCAGATAATCCTCAAAAAGTATTGATATTACTCACAGATGGTCAGAATACCGCTGGTGAAGTAAAACCGCTTGAAGCAGCTAAATTCGCCCAAGAGCAAGGCGTAAAAATCTATACTATTGGCATCGGCGCTGATGCTTATTACCAACGCACCTTCCTAGGTAAAGAGAAAGTAGACCCGTCAAGTGATCTGGATGAAGCGACCCTAAAGACAATCGCAGCACAAACCGGTGGTCAATATTTCCGCGCGCGTGACGCCAGTAGCTTGGCGGCTATTTATGCCGAACTCGATAAACTTGAGCCTGTCGAGCAAGCTCAACAACAATTTAGACCACAAACGGATCTATTCCATTGGCCATTAACAATTGCATTATTATTGTCTATTTTCGCCTGCTATCTACGTCAAGGCCAACTATTTACGTCAAGGAATAAGCACCATGACTGATTTTATGTTATTACGGCCATTATGGTTACTGGCGTTATTACCACTCGTCGCCCTCGCTTGGTATTTCCGTAACACTGACCAAACAAAAGGCTGGTATACGGTGCTTTCACCTGAGATCGCACAATTCTTATTAGCCCAGCATCAACCAGCAACAAAATCTAAGCATTTTTTTATCCCTTTAGCCGGTATTTGGGTGCTCACAACAATGGCATTATCAGGCCCGAGTTTTAGTTATACAGAGCGTCCAGTAGCCAGTATCTCGCAAGCAAAAGTGATGGTATTAGATATGTCGCTATCGATGCGGGCAACAGACCTTAAACCCAATCGCCTAGCGCAACTTCGCTTTAAAAGCACCGATATTCTTAGCGCGATTAAAGAAGGGGAAATAGGCTTGGTAGCTTATGCAGGTGATGCCTTTGTTATCTCACCATTAACCACAGACACAAGCACCCTACTGAACTTGCTACCAAACTTGTCGCCAGAAATTATGCCAGTGAGAGGATCGAAACCAACTGCAGGTATTCGTCAAGCAATCGAACTATTAACCAACGCAGGTTATCAGCAAGGGCAAATACTGCTGGTGACCGATGGTATTAACCCAACTCAAGCAGATAACATCAACGCGTTATTAGCTGGCACAGAATACAGTTTATCGATTCTTGGTATCGGCACAGCGCAAGGTGCACCGATTAAAATGCCTAATGGTCAATTACTTAAAGACAACCAAGGCACAATCGTAGTGCCTCAGCTGGATGCCCGTTTATTGAAAGACACGGCACAAGCGAATTCAGGAAAAGTCCAAGTGATAAGCCACGGTAGCCAACAGCTAACAGACTTGTTTAATCATCCGTTAAGCTTCCAGAATAACCAAAAGACAGAGTTAACCACACAGCAACGTAATGATGACGGTATTTGGCTACTGCCTTTGATTGCGTTACTAGCGGCATTTAGTTTTCGAAAACAACTATTTTTCAGCTTTTTCTTGGTGTTTTTACTGCAACCAGAATCAAGCTATGCGGCGGATACTTCGATATGGAAAAACAGTAACGAAAACGGATCATTGCTGTTTCAAGAGGCAGAATATCAACAAGCAGCGGATACCTTCTCTAATGCCAGTTGGCAAGCGAGTTCGTTGTATAAAGCAGGTGAATACCAACAAGCGATCGATCTGTGGGCGAATGATCCAAGCAGTGATGCCTATTATAATCAAGGCAATGCTTTAATGCAGCTCGGTAATATTGATGAAGCTACTAAAGCCTACGAACAAGCGCTAAAATTGGATCCTGAAAATAACGATGCAAAAGGTAACTTAGCACTTGCTAAGCAAGTAAAACAGCAACAGAAACAAAAACAACAGCAAGGTGATAAAGGCAAAGACAGTCAGAGCCAGCAAGACAGTCAGAGCCAGCAAGACAGTCAAAGCCAGCAAGACAGTCAAAGCCAACAAGACAGTCAAGATGAAGCCGACGATAATTCAAATAAAGGTAATACCCAAGGACTGTCGGCAGCACAGCAAACGCCATTAGAAAAAGAACAACAAAAACGCTTACAAAAATGGCTGCGGAATATCCCTGATAATCCCTCTTTATTATTAAGAAATAAAATGTATATAGAAAATCAGCAACGTAATGCTGAATCAAATCAGCAAAATAGTTCGGAGCAAATATGGTAAAGGCAGTACAGACACATCGCCGTGGTTATAAATTTTCACTAATAGCGAATATTTTTATCCTTACAGGCTTACTATTTACGCTCAGTTTTCAGGCGAATGCGGCGTTAAAGATAACAGCATCCGTCAATCAAAATCCCGTAGTACAAGGCAGCAGCTTTATCCTTGAAATCCGCGCCAATGAGAGTATTAGCGCCAGTGACTGGGATAGCTCAGCACTGCTGGCTAATTTCGTCGTAGGCAGAACTTCAACTAATAGCCAATCTTATAATATCAATGGAACGAAATCCCATGTAACAACTTTCACAACCGTGTTAATGGCACGAAAGATAGGTGTTTATATCATTCCCGCCTTTACGATTGATGGGGCAACAACACAACCGATTAATGTTAATGTCATCTCATCGTCTACAGCAAGTAGCCGCGGTCTAAACAACCGTAACATTGAATTGAAAGTAAATGTATCGAATGAAACCATCTATGTTGGTCAACAATTTATCTACACAACCACCTTGTATATTGCCCAAAACACCAAAATGCAATCTGGCAACCTTACCGAACCGACAGTGACAGACGGTGTAGTAAAACAAATTGGTAAAGATGAAAACGCCAGTGAAATCATTAACGGTAGACGCTTTGAAACCATCACACGTCAATATGCCATCACCATTAATACCGCAGGAAAAACCACCATTTCACCAACTCGGTTTGAAGGCCAGGTAAGTACCGCAAAACACGGCTATCGTTTTGGGTCTGTTACGCCAGTGATCATCCAAGCTGACACTTTACACTTAAATATTCAAACACAACCTACAGACTACCAAGGCGAATGGTTAGTCAGTGACTTTGTGCAACTCGTTGAAGAGTTGCAACCATTACAAAACAGCTATCAACAAGGTGAGTCAATAACACGTACTATCACACTAACCGTTGCGAACGTAGATAAATCAGCGCTACCCGATTTAGCCATCAGCTGGCCTAAAACAGCCAAAATCTATCCAGATAAACCACAATTTACCAACTTTGCACAACAAGGAACTCACTTCTCGCAACAAGTATTAAGTTTTGCCATTATTCCCAATCAAATCGGGGAATTAACATTACCAGCGTTATCAATTCCTTGGTTTAATAACAAAACCCAACAACAAGAATGGGCAACACTACCGGCTAAAATAGTGACTATCGTAGCAAGTGAAAACAATCCTCCAGTTGAAAATAATACTAACAAACAAAATGGTGAAACAAACTCAACGTCATCACTCGCATCTAATGATAGTGGACAGACAGATATGCAAACGTCATCGACATCAACAACTGAATCTTCAATATGGCGTTGGTTAACCTTTATTTTTGCTGGGTTGTGGTTATTAACCTGCGTAACTTGGTTTTTCTTACGCAGAGGTACTCAACAAATCAGTAACCAGAAAGTAGCTAATACGGCTAAACCTGACAATATCTGGCCACAATTAGAAGCTGCACTTAAAAATAATGATGCTAAGCAAAGTAGTCGACTATTACACGCTTGGTTTAAACAGCAATGGCCCGAAATCAAAGATCCGCACCTAGCCTCACTACCGATGAGTCAAGAATGTCTGCAAACTTGCCAACAACTATTGACCTGTACTTACGGTAAAAATACTGACGTTACGAATTGGCAAGGGCAGGCATTATTAGCGAAATTAGTCAAATTGAGAAACTCAAAACCAGCAATAACAACATCGCAACAACCAAGTATTAAAACTCAACTTAACCCATCATAATTACCTATAAGCACTCGAAATGGCGTCTATAAATGCCGCCATTTTCGTTTGTGAAAATAACAACACGCCCATAAAGTTCGAATTCGAACATTGAAAGCCCCCGTTAAAATGCTCGAACATTAAACAGTAGCACTCGAATATGAAAATGAAAGATTCATTTGAGCATTCATACCTTTCAACTGAAAGTCCATTTGCGTTAACTGAAAGTTAACAACTTAATCTAAAAATTACATACATTTATCTATTACCCGCACTAGATATCCACCTTAAAAAAGCGCAAAATAGGTTCAATTATCGGATTTAATTATTGCTTTATTAGGGAATTGGAATGTTAATACATAAAACACTTGGTGAGTTCATCGTTGAGAATCAATCTGATTTTCCACATGCAAAAGGTGATTTAACAGCATTATTAAGTTCAATCAAACTTGCTGCTAAAATTGTCAACCGTGAAATCAATAAAGCTGGCTTAGTTGATATTAGAGGTGCAAGTGGCATTGAAAACATCCAAGGTGAAGAACAGCAAAAACTCGATATGTATGCGAACGAAGTATTTAAAAATGCGTTGATTGCACGCGGTGAAGTTTGTGGTATTGCTTCTGAAGAAGAAGATCATTACGTATTTTTTGACAATGAAAATAGCCGTAATGCTAACTATGTAGTGTTAATGGATCCGCTAGATGGTTCATCAAACATTGATGTTAATGTGTCTGTTGGTACAATTTTCTCTATCTACCGTCGTATATCACCTGTTGGCGGTCCAGTATCAATGGAAGACTTCTTACAAGTTGGTCGTAAGCAAGTTGCAGCTGGTTATGTGGTCTATGGCTCATCAACCATGTTGGTATATACAACAGGTAACGGTGTTCATGGTTTCACTTACGACCCATCAATTGGCGTATTCTGCTTATCACATGAAGCAATGACCTTCCCTAAATCTGGTAAAATCTATTCGATCAATGAAGGTAACTACAGCAAGTTCCCACTTGGTGTGAAGAAATACATTAAATATTGCCAAGAAGAAGATGACACAACGAACCGCCCTTATACATCACGCTACATCGGTTCTTTAGTATCTGACTTCCACCGTAACCTGCTTAAAGGTGGTATCTACATTTACCCACAAACAGCACAAGCACCAACGGGTAAACTGCGCTTATTATACGAGTGCAACCCAATGGCTTTCCTTGCAGAGCAAGCAGGTGCACTAGCGACTGACGGTTACACGCCAATCCTAGATCTAAAACCAACAGAATTACATCAGCGTGTTCCTTTCTTCACAGGTTCTGTGGATATGATGGATACAGCACATCAGTTTATGGCTGAATTTAAAGAATAAAGAGAAAGAATAAGAATAAGCGTAATTTAAGCCTCTTTAACACCTATTTTTAAGCCACGTCACCCTCTATTCGAGAAGGTGACGTGGCTTTTTTGTTATAAGGGTTTGTATGTATTCCCAAGCTACTTGGCTATATTATAAACAACAACATAGTTAAACGTGACAGATGTGACACTTCATTAAAATTTGTATTAAAAAAGATTGACACCATTATTTGACGTTGATCACAAAAATAAACATTAACTTTGACTTATCAAGTATCAGAATAAGTACTCTAATAAAAATGGGAGCGATAACAATTTAATAACAACAAGTGTACGCTGAAATAAATAGATATTTATCAATACGTTAACACAAATAAACTCATCAACTATTTTTTCTATTAAACGTCAAGTCTTAATAATCAAACATTACACCTTGTGATTATTATTAATTACAAAGCACGAACAAGCAGTTATTATTTACTCATACTATCGACAACTGGTCTGACCTGGACGTTTATACGATAAACAAAAGGAACCTTGTTTTTCTATTAAGAGATCGACACCAGTAGCGAGTTAACAAAATAAAACTTATAAAAATGAGCAATTAACTATGTCAAAATTAAAAAAAACAACGCTTGCTACCGCCTTACTGCTGGTAACTGCACAATCTTCTGCTGCTGGTTTCCAAGTAAGCGAACATTCAGCATCTGGTCTTGGACGAGCTTTTGCTGGTGAAGCAGCCGTTGCTGATAACGCCTCTGTACTTGCACGTAACCCGGCTGCAATGTCACGTTTCGATAAAGCTGAAATTTCAGTTGTTGGCTCTTACATCGCAGCAAACGCGGATATTCATGGTGTTAATGACCCTATTAAAAACACTCCTTCACGCCTAGATTCAAACGACATCATTAACCATGCTTTTGTTCCAGCAATGTACTATATTCAGCCTATCAATGAACAATGGGCTGTAGGTCTGGCTATGTTTTCAGGTTACGGCATGGTTTCCGAGCATGAAGATGACTACGCGGTCGGCGCTGGTGCTGGTACAACCGACCTTCTAACGTTCAATATCAACCCAAGTGTCTCTTTTAAGGCTACAGATGAATTGAGCTTAGGTTTAGGGGTTAGCGCTGTCTATGCAAAAGCGACTCTAGAACGTAACTACGGTGACCTTCAATATGACCCACGTTATGGCTCTGGTACTTCAGCCGATACACAACTTTTCCTGCTTGAAGGCGACGCTTGGGGTTACGGCTGGAACGTTGGTGCACTGTATGAATTTAGCGAAAATAACCGCATTGGTTTAGCGTACCGTTCACAAGTGGACGTCGAGTTTGAAGGTGACTTCACTGGTTTAACTAGCGGAGGTCAAAAAATCTCAACGACTTTAGAAATTCCACTTCCAGCAACAGCTGAGATCTCAGGTTACCATAAGGTAACACCGAAAATTGCACTAACGTATAGCGCATTGTGGACACAATGGAGTAAATTTACTGAATTAGAAGCTAACAGTAACGAATGTACTGTCACAACAACACCAACGGAATGTTTCAAAAAAGAAGAACATTACGATGACAACATACGTTACGCTGTCGGTGCTGAATTTTATACTGGTAACACAACGTTACGTGCAGGTTTCGCCTTTGATGAACAAGCGGGTGAAACGACGCTGAGTATCCCAGATACAGACCGCTACTGGTACACTATGGGTGCAACTTACGAACTAGATCAAACCTTAAGTTTTGATTTCGCACTAGCTTATATCTTTACGAAAGAACTTGAATTCTCTGAATACAATTATACTTTCGCAGGTCAAGGTGATGCAATCATTGCTTCAGCTCAAGTAAACTACCGTTTCTAAGCTTATTTAGCTAAACGAACTGTTTAAAAATAGCAGTTAAATACAGTAATAAAAATAGCGCCTTACGGCGCTATTTTTATTTTCGACTAACCTTAAAATAAGGCATCATTTTAAGGGAATAAATATGAGAACAACCTGTAGTCGTGATTCGCCTATCGTCTGCCTAAGTGCTCTTCTTGGCCTAATCGCCTATTCCAGCCCTTCAACTTACGCAGCATCTTACCAATCATCTACAACCTCAGCCATCGAACTCGGTACTGCTGGCGCAGGCAGCGCTGCTGATACAAGTAACCTAGCCAATATAGCCGTGAATCCCGCAATAACAGCAGCATTTTTATACCCCGCTATGGCCATCGCTGGCATTTTAGTAAAATCTGAGAACGACATTAACGGGGAATATTACTCTGGTGGTGATCCAGATGCTTTAGATAATTCAAGTATCGGAGATAACTACGTTGTCCCCTCAGCTTATTTCGCATTTCCCATTAATAATAAATGGTCATTTGGGCTTGCTACGTTTTCTAATTATAACGTACGTAACAATTATGATAGCGAATACCCAGCCGGGATCCTCACTGGACAACGTTCCTTATTCACTTATGAAATAAACCCCAATATCGCGATTAAATTAACAAACAAGCTTTATCTTGGCATAGGAGTGAGTGCTATTTATGGTAACTATCAACTAGCGACTAATTATGGTGCTCAAAATCCAAATAATCCAAGTCAAATATATCAAGACTTTAACGGTTCAGGACTCGGTTTTCGATATGGTATTGGCGGACTATATAAAATAAATAAACACCATCAATTCGGTTTATCTTATCGAACAGCAACGGAGATTGAAACAGAAGGCGACTTCACCACGCTGGCGAAGAATAATGATCTCGAATTCCAAGATACCACGACACTGTCGATGGCAGTACCAAGTGAGCTAACGCTATCAGGCTTCCATCAGCTGGATCCGCGATTAGCAATACAGTATTCACTCGCTTGGTATGGTTGGCAGAACCTAGATTACATTTCAGTATCACATCCAGACTGCCCTGCTAATCTCGACTTTAATTTACCACAAGGGCAATGTTTAATTGAATCTGTTACTGCAGAAGATAGCTGGAAAATTGCATTTTCAGTCCGCTACAAATTAAGCGATGTGATCTTACTGCGCAGTGGGGCGTCAACAGAAAAAGCCTCTGAAAGCGCAACCTTCGCAATACCATTTGATAAGAAAACAAACTTCAGCTTTGGATTAACTTATTATGCGAGTCGCACATTAAGTTTCGATATGGGCCTTACTTATGCGAGATACGATACAACACGAATTAAAGATACTATCCGCCTTGATGACTTCGATGTAAGCGCAGAAGGCAATAGCACCATGCTTGGATTACAGTTAAATTATCAATTGATTGATTAACCAAACATAGAGTCTTAACTCTGATTAATATGCCTTAAAATACGGTTAATACTATTACCACTAAAACACATTAGATTGCATTAGTACTTAAAAACCACTTAAAACAAAGCAACTTAACGACAGTAAACACTAACTTCAAACGCTTATTCACATTTAAATAGTGTTACTAATAACATACATCTTGTCCTCACATAAACATCTCGCTAAATCCCTATAATAGGTCCAACTCAGGTAGCAGCGTGTATAAACACGTTCGAGTACAACTGTAATTAACATGGATGTATTTACATTATTTATATAAGACAGGGATTAGTCATGAAAAAAACCAATTTGTTCAAAAAAAGTGTCATATCTAAGTTGATAGTTAAATCAATAGTTAAAGCGACAGTAACCACAACCCTTCTAGCCAGTGCGCAAGCATCTGCTGCCGGATTCCAGGTTAACGTGCAATCAGCATCCGCACTCGGTAATGCCAATGCTGGTTTTGCTGCCAATACTGATAATGCCTCAGTAATCGCAACCAACCCTGCTGCAGCTGCATCGTTTGACAAATTTGCCTTTTCATTTGGCGGTGCATATGCAGAGCCAACCGTAGGAACAACAGGTGATAACGCACCACTTGCAGGTAGCTATACCGCTTTAAATCAACTTATCGATAATGACTTTGCAGTGCCGACTAAGTCTGATTATAATGTTGAAAACTCAGTACACACGTCAACTATCCCGTCTGTTTATGCTGTAATTCCAGTCGGTAGCAAACTAGCGATTGGTTTAGCAGGCTATACTAATTATGGTACCAACACTGAATTTTCTGATGATTATGCTGCAGGCTTACTTGGCGGCTCAACAAAACTAACTACCTTCAATTTAAACCCAAGTTTAGCAATTAAGGTCGGCTCTAAATTACGCCTTGGCGTCGGTGCACAAATTGTATATGGTAGCGCAGAGCTAGAGCGAAATTTAGGTGATGCAGCTGCAGGTTCTGCACTTGAGACTGTTTTAACGGCTGCATACGCATCAGCAAATCCGCAAGCAACAGCTAATGCCTATGTTTCTAATCCTGCTATTTCCGGCCCATTAGCGGGTATGGCGCGTGGTGCAACAGCATTCTCATTGGAAGGCGATGACATCGGCTTTGGTTGGAATGCAGGCCTTTTACTTGATCTAAACGAAAACCATAAAATTGGCGTGAGCTATCGCTCACAAGTCGACCTAGAGTTTGAAGGTGACTATTCAAAAAGAGCTACAAATGGAGTAACGATAAATACTGGTAACGGTACATTAGACTTATCATTACCCGCTATAGCAGAACTAGGTGGCTTTCACCGTTTTGGTAATTTAGCACTACAATACGGTGTAGTTTGGACTGAATGGAGTAGCTTCAGCGGTCTAACAGGCGTGTCCGCTGAAGACAATACAGTATTATTCGAAAAAGCTTATAACTACGAAGATAACATTCGCTATTCAGCGGGTCTATCATATTATCTAGGTAACAAAGTTATATTACGTGCGGGTTACGCATTAGATGAAAGTACTGGTGATACAACGATCAGTATTCCAGACTCAGAACGCCAGTGGTATACAGCAGGTCTGACATTCAACATCAGCAAAACACTTTCAGTTGATCTCGCCGCTGCTTACATTATTGGTAAGGAAACATCATTTACTGAAACTGATTCAATTACAGGCTTAACTTACGAATTTACTAATAAAGCGGAAGCTGTTGTTGGTTCAGCACAAGTTAACTTAGTTTTCTAAGGCGATAAATACCATTTAACATATTAAATATTGGGCTCTTACCGTATGGTGGGAGCCTATTGCTATAAAACATTCACTCATTGGAATTGAAGACATTTCACTTATAACGGTATATTAAGCTCAACAATAGACCAACGTCCACCTTCAAAGCAAAAGTGCTGAGCACAGTGATAATCCAGTTTATGCGGTGGTTTTCCTAACATGTTCCAATTCGTCGCACAGGCATAAATTGCACGGATAATACCTTTATGACTCACACAACCAATTCGCTGCTCTACCTTGGTAATATCCAAGGCTTCAACCCAATCACTTACCCGCTCAGCAACCAAGCGTGGCGACTCACCACCTGCTGGCCGTAAATCTAACCCCAACGCTTCTTGTTTAGCAAAATCAATCGGATCTTGGGAGCTTAATTGTTGTAACGTGTTACCTTCCCAGTCCCCCCAGTTCATTTCAATCAACGCAACTTCAACCTGTGAATTGACACCAAGTAACTCCGCAGTTTGTTGAGCTCTTAGTAACGGGCTATTAAACCATGGCATTGTTAGCAAATGTTCAGGTAATTGATAAGCGCTAATTTGCGTCTTGCCTACGTCATTCAATGGAATATCTGTTCGACCTTGCAAACGCTTCTCACAATTCCACTGCGTTTGCCCATGCCGAATAAAATATACATGGATCATAACATCTCCAGTTTATTTGCTATGGCATCTTGGACAATGAGATTAAGCTGCTCTGCACTCGCCTCAATGGAATGATGCAGCGTAACGTAATGCTTTGCGGCTTGCTGCATGACGGTTAACCGTGCGGGATCACTTAGTAATTCATCAATCGTTACTGACATTAACTGAGCATTATGCGCATCAACTAATACACCAGTGACGTTATGTTTCATAATTGAGCTAACACCGCCCTGATCACCGGCTACTATCGCCACGCCGGCTTGCTGTGCTTCTAAGAAGATCATGCCAAGGGCTTCATTTATCGCTGGCCAAACAAGTAATTCGAAATGCGATAACAACTGGCGTATTTGACTATTTTCAAGCGCACCGGCAAACTTTACTTGCTGGTGTGAAGCAAAAAGCGAACGGACTTCTGCTTGCATAACCCCATCACCAATAATCAATAACTGATAAGGCCGTTGTAATGACTCAACCACAGAACTTAACTGCTGATAGGAGTGATATTTATCGCCACTGCGCATCATCGCAATGGTGATAAGCCAAGGTAAATTACTATCTAAGCCATATTTGTACGCGAGACTCTGTCTATTCCTATTTAGAGCCTTTTTACTTAGGCTAGCTGTAATTACCTGAGAGTGTTCATTGTTAACTGGAAAGTTATTATCATTTACAGAGCGATCATCAATAAAGAGATTAAGAGAGACAAGTGGCGAATGGGATCCTTGCCGCTGTTTAGAATAAAAATCGGTCAGCGCAATTTTATCCTTTGGGTTAATACAAATAACGTTACTCGCCAGTTTTAATCCAGCCGCCACCTGTTGATGATACAGCGCCCAACCACCCTGAGCACGTTTCTCGGCCCATGATGCTTCCGCTACGATGTAAGGAATATTAAGCGTCTGACAAATGATGGGACCAATTAAATCAGGGGCTTTGTAATACAAATGATAACTAAACCAAACTTGCGGACTAAAACCTTGTTTTTGCCAACGTCGCATGATCCTTGTGGCTTCTTTTTTGGCAAGAGCGATGAGACGCTGCTGGCGCTGACCATCACCCTTTTTATCGAAAGTGCGCAACTGACTAGCCAGTTCAACATGATAACCGCCCTGCTCTAACGCTTGTATAAATAAACGCGCGATTTTACGATCACCCGATGGCGTTGGATGTAAGGGTGATTTAAGCGGCGCATAAAATGCGATGCCTGTTTTTATACGAGTATTAGTCAAGATTATCAAACAGCTTTTCTAATTGATCAATACCGATTTTGACATCGAAACGTCGATGAAGTTGCTTTTGGCCCTCAGTGCCGAGACGTTCGCGCTTCTCACCGTCTCGTAATAAATCTGCTAATGCCGATGCTAATTGCTCAACGTTATTTGATTCCACCAATATGCCGTTCTCACCGCTATCAATCAGCTCTGGGATACCGGAAATATCTGTCGCCAGACAACATACAGACTGGCTTTGTGCTTCCATCAATACATTCGGCAACCCATCTCTGTCACCATCAGCAACAATCTTACTCGCCAGTACAAATAAATCACTTTCACGGTAAGCTTCAAGTACAGTTAACTGTGGCTGGGCGCCTTGCCATTCAATGTGTTTATCAATACCAAGCTCTTGCGCCTGCTGGCGTAAACTTTTCAGAATGCCGCCACCGCCAATATGCGTTAACTGCCAATGTAAATCTTTTGGTAATTTAGCTAACGCATTGAGTAAATCATCGTAGCCTTTCTTCGGTACGGCTCGACCGACACTGATAATTTTAACCGGGTTATCTGCAGAACTGCCATTTATATCCGCGCGTGAGACTCGGTCTACATGTTGAAAGCGAGTAAAGTCTAAACCGTGATAAACCAAATGTACCTTGCTTGGATCTTCAGCAAGGGATTGTAAATACTCATGATTCGCAGCAGTACAAGTAGACAACCATTGTAACTCGATCAGTTTCTCGGCAAGATCCCACTTTTCTGATGTCCAAATATCTTTAGCATGCGCAGAACACGACCAAGGCAAATCATTCAATAATGAAGCATAGCGCGTCACCGATGCTGGTGTATGTAAGAAGTGCGCATACATTTGTTCAATGCCGTCAGGCATTTCGGCAGCAAGTACAATACCTTGACCAAAACGGCGAACACGCCCACGACTAGTATCACGCTTAATATCTTGAATAAATTGCTTAACCACTTTGGTTAATGAATAGCGTTTGACGACATGAAAACACGCTTTTAATACCCTTAATGGCTCAACATGTAAGTATTCAGGTAAATATAATACATCAGCTTCAATCTGCTCATGTATTGGATGCGTGCTGGTATCTGTCGGATGACGTAAGGAGACTAAGGTAATATCAAACCCGCGTAACTCTAATGCACGTATTTCTTGGGCGATAAATGTTTCAGACAGGCGTGGATAGCCTTTAAGTACTAATGCTATTTTCTTCACTACAGACCTAAACCTTTAGTATTTTGAATTAAATACGTTTACGAGATGCAATACATATGTAGATTGAGTATTACTTTAGCAACTTGCTAATTTCTTGCAGTAGCCCATTCAATAAGAAGTTTCGCACTTTGTGTCGCGCCTTGATTATCAATATTAACTGTTTCAGCAGGACTGGCTAATGCTTTATTAATCGCCGTTTTTAATGTCTTGATACTCAATTCGTCATTCTTAACGAATTGCAGTACTTTCGCTTCAGCCAAGACTTCACTTCGCGCTAACTGCTCAGTTTCGCCTTCACCTTCAAACGGTATAACCACCGCAGGAACCGCAGTCAATAACAGGTCCATAACCGTGTTATAACCCGCTCTTGAAATTGACACATAAGCATTACTCAGCGCTCTTAAAAAATCATCTGCAAGGTCAACAACTTGTAAATTAGACTGTTGCTGCGCTTTAAAATAAGCTTTATCAGCGCTGTCCATGTTTGGGCCTGTGATCAGTAACCACTTTTTATCTGCCGCAAAACCACTGTTATACAGCGCCATCACTGCAACTAAAATATCCTTACCGATACTGCCGCCGCCGACAGACACAACAATCGTATCCCGTGTTTTCTGCGACGTATCACCATTTGCCCTAGTCGGACAAACATAACCAGAATAACTGATTTTATCGGCGATCATACCGGCTACAGGAAAGCTTCTTTCTAATGGATAAAAGTTTTCATCACCATGCACTAATACATGTTGGTAATAAGTTTGCACTAAATTGACGTACTCTTGTTCTCTTACCGTTGAACGGCGCTGCAAAATATCGCGAATAGAAGAAACTAGGACCGGAGGATTCGATTGCGATTTAGCCCAGTCAAGTAAAGGTAATAGTTCAAAACGCATCTGTCTGCGGCCAAAAGGATACGTTTCGGTAACAATTAAATCAGGTTGCAAGGTCTCACAAAGGGCTAATAGAGCCTGTGTACGCTCTTTTTTATCATCATCACTAACTGGGGTGTTATCTGCTTTAACTAAACCGCTAAAGCCTGAATCCGCACTTTTCACCGCCATTAACTGATGCATAGTCGCATCACCAAAAGACATGCTCGGAACCGGCATTCCACCGAAAATAACATCGACATGCGCACCTTGTTCACATAATGCTTGCACAATAAGAGAAGAGCGACGAACGTGACCAATACCTAATAAATATTGCACATAATACATAATACGCGGTGCTGACATATATATAGTCCTTACGATAAACAATTAATTGAAAAGAAAACTAGATTAGCTTATTTTGCTACCAATTCACCAAATCGACGCGTAAGAAAATCTAAACCGTTCAGTAGTTTATCAAGTTTATGTTTACTCGGTTTATCTTGCTGTAGTAGTTTTATAATACCGTCAACCATGGTCTCTGCTAAACGTTCTGAATCCAAATCGAGCATAGATAGCAAACCTACTTCGGCGGCATTACGAGCTCGAATAAGCTGCTCTTCCCGTGGTTTAGTACGTGGTAGAATCAATGCTGGTTTATCAAACGACAGTATTTCACAAAAAGTATTGTAGCCACCCATAGCAATCACAGCCTCAGCCTCAAACATTAAATGCTCAAGGTGATTACTGAATGTGATCGCATCAACATGAGGTAGCAATTCCGCTCGATTCAGAAACTCATTGCGCTCAGTTGTTGGCATAAATGGACCAAGCACAAATAATGCAGGCATCAGTGTTGGGCTACTCTCATAAGCACGGAGAACCCAATCAATCATCTCAACGCCATCGCCACCACCACCGGGGGTAACCAAAATATAAGGTCTGTCGGGGATGTTAATGGATTCAATATCCACTTGCTTCGGTAACTGTCTTGGTAGATAACCCGTAAACAACGTTTTATCGGTCACAATTTGCTTAACATCCAATCCTTGTAATGGATTAGACACCTCAGCGGGGCCATAAACCCAAAGTTCATCATAAAGATTTTCAAGTAATGGCATCACATTTTTCTTCTGCCACTCCTTTTTTAATAACTCAGGAGAGTCCATCACATCGCGTAAACCGAGAATACATTTGGTATCAGTATCTTTGAAATAGGCTAACGTACTAATGACTTCATCTTTCAATCCGCCCGGTTCTTTATCTACAAGAAAAATATCCGGTTTGAAGACTTTAGAAGTATTGAGAATAATGGATTCACGTAATGCTAATGTATCAGCGAGATCGATAAGCAAACCGAGTGACGTATATTCACCATTATGAAGTTTGATTACACCAGGTATACGAATAAAATCAACACGCGCTTTAAAATCAAAACGGCCAATAATTGGCGAGCCGGTAATAATTAATACCGATAAGCCCTTGTACTGATCAACAAGCGCATGGGCGATAGTTCTGCAGCGGCGCAAATGTCCAAGACCGAAAGAGTCATGACTGTAGATAAGCAAACGGCTATTATTTAATTTACTGCGCACTCTAACTCTCTTTCACTAAATACAACGATGGCGGATAAGGTTATCAAAAAAGCGAAGCCTAAGATACGGCACCGCTCACTTAACAACCCATTAATTTGATTAAAAATAAACTGCAAATTAATTATAATCTGAGTCTATTTTATCGTTCTTTTTAATCTCGGCAGAAACGGTTAATGCAGCAGCCGCACCCCGTGTTTCAGCAAGTTCTTCATTCTTTTCAATCGTATTCTGTACGTCGACTTTACCGTCGCGCTCGGTTAACACATGCACAGAGCGATGGGCAAACTCAATACCATTGTCTTTTAATGATTCTTGTACCAGTCTAAATGCTTCTCGACGAATAACCCATTGCTCACCTGGTACACAGGTAAATTTCATGCGGAAAATGAGCGCAGATTCTTCGACTCTAGTCACCCCTTGTGATTTCAGCGGCAATAGGAAATGTTGTCCGTATTCTGGATGTAGTAGCATTTTCTGGCCAACTTTTTTAATCAGCTTACGTACTTTTTCAACGTCGGTTCGATAATCTAAGCGGAACTCTAATTTTTTGGTGATCCAATCACGTGATAAGTTTCGTACAGTCGCAATTTCGCTAAAAGGAATAGTCTGCACAGCACCTAGATGATGGCGTAATGTGATAGAACGAATAGAGATCCGCTCTACAGTACCGCGTAAACTCGCCGCTTCAATATATTCGCCACGACGAAAGGCATCATCGAGTAAAAAGAATATGCCAGAAATTACATCTTGCACTAATTTTTGAGCACCAAAACCAACCGCGATACCAACGATACCCGCACCAGCCAATAACGGTGCTATTTCAACCCCCACAATACTGAGTACCATGAGTAGTACACAGGAGAGCAAAAACACCGATAAAAACGAACGTACTAAAGGCAGCAAAGTTTCAGAACGAGAAGATCCGGCCCCGCCCCCCTCACCTTCTAATGTTGACGTACCATTGTTATTGTCACAAACCATGTCATAAGGTAAATGACGTTCAATAGCAGACTGAATGATTTCCCAAACTGCATAAGCGGCAATGATAACAACAATAATATCAACCAACATTTCAATAAACCCGCCAAGGCTATTGGTGATGGTTTCCCAAGCATTATAATTAAAGCTGGCATCGAGATGATGAAGAATAAAAGCAACGAATATAACTCTAAGTGCAATCATCACCCGGTTAATAAATTTATCACAACGTTTATTATAAGAGTGACTTTGTAGCCAAGTGATACGTTTTAACTGGGTCAGTGAAACAAAAATAAGCCGATCTGCGATAGGAAAAGTAAAGGTTAACCACCAGATAGGCGTAAAGTTTCGCGCTTGCTCATAGTAGCCTAAGAACTCGTACGTAGCCCAAAATACCCAAGCGATAAATAACCAAATGGTAAAAATTGTCGTCCAGGTTTGACGTAGAAAGCGCGTAAACGCCGAGCTCGTTTCTTTGGCATCGGTGAACATAGCTTCAATGGTTTTACGGTTAAACCAAATAAAGGCAATCGATAAGATATTTAAGATCATGCCTGTCGCAGGAATAATTAATGCAAATAATATAGTGTCTAGCGAGAACAGTACGAGGATACGCCAAAACGTTGTAATGATAAGGTAAATCGCCATAAAGCTAAGAATCGACCAATACAGACGATTGGCAGATTCGCAATCTAATTTAAACAATCGATTACCTTTGGCATTAGGTGAAAAAATAAGTCTAAGTAAAATCTTTAATGCGCGTATTTTTACCACAAGTCCAAGTGCGTGTAGGCTTAATAAACGGAAAGGGTCGGCTTCACTGTAATTATAGATAGCAATCAGCGCTGCGGTAACGGCAAAAATAACGATGCCCACATACTGAAAAAAGCCGCGCATTAATAAGTAATCAAGATTATCCCTAAAGCTACTGTCTTTTTCTTCCGCTACCCGTTCTGAAAAAGCATTGGTTTTGATGCTCGCAACCCGCTCAACGATAAGTCCACAAACCAGCATTAATACCAAAATAGTAAACAACGATAGGAAACGCTCAATACCTTGCCCATCAGTTAAATCATTGATCAGTTTTTCTTTATGCTCTAGCCAATGTTCTAGACTGTTTAATAGCTCATTTTTCCGACTTTGTGCATCTTTCAAAAATATAAAGCGAGCCATATCAGAGTTTTTGTACATGTATTCATTATCAGCATCATCTAAAACGCCGGTTTCACTGGTATAAACAACCTGGTTCGCTTGAATTTGTGCTACAGGGCTTAGCTGTTTGAAAAGGTCTCCGCCATGCGCATAAGCAAAGTTTGCACTACTTAGCATCAACAGCATATACATAAATATTGTCGCGGCAAAAGTGCGACTAAAAACGCTTGAGATAATACGCTGGGGCATTGTAATAACCAATTATTGATTGATAAGAATAACTATAGTATCAAAACTTTATAAACGAATGATATGAAAAATGTCACATATTATTAATGAGTAAAAATACCAGTTTGGTGAGTAATCGGATTAAAGTAAGAGAATATAAATATAAAAGTAAAAGGAAGTGCACTGCGCTTAGACGTTAACGAGGTAAATATAGGTTTAAGCATTTTACGTAGACTTCGCTTATAAAAAAACCGCCCACTATTACAGTGAGCGGCTTCATTAGTCAGTGTTGTTTATAGCAACAAATCAACAGGGTTGATTAGAAGTATACACGACCACCTAAGTATAGAGCTTCATCAGATGAACCAGATTCAGGGTTAGTTGAACCGAATTCAGCGTATGCTTTAACATCTTTAACAATCTCATAATCAGCACCAATTACTAGTTCAGTGCGTTCATCAGCTTTTGTATCGCTTGATGTAGCATCAAACATAACATATACGCTTGCTTGACCTAGAGCGTAGTTAGCACCAAGGCCGTAAGCTGAATTATCAGCGTCACCAACTTCAGATGCAGTGTATACAGCACCTAATGTTAGCGAGTCAAGTGCGTATGAAACACCTACAGCATAAGTAGAGTTATCAGTTTTAACTGAAGTACCAACTTGAGTTTTAACAACGTTAGTACCTACAATTGATAATACTTCTGTTTCTGTAGTAACAACACGGTCGTTAGCGATGTTATAAGAAGCAACTAAAGATAGACCTGCTACTTCATAAGTACCGCCGATAGCATAAGTATCTTGGTCCATTATAGAAACAACAACAGAAGCGCCGCCGAATGCTTTAGTGTATTTAAGTTGATCTTCAGAATCAGAACCAAATAACGCGTTATCTTCGTTGTAGATGTTACCGTGTTCGTACGAGAAATCATATACGAATGCGTCATCATTTAGACCCATTTGCTTACCAAGTTCAACTGTACCGTATACATCATGCGATAGACCAACGAAAGCATTGTTGATATATAGTGTATCACCTTTTGAGCCGCTATATTTGATTTCCATTTGACCAAATGCTTTAAGACCATTGTCTAATTCTTTAGCTGCTTTAATATCGAAACGTGAGCCAGCATCTTCAAATTTAACGTTATCAGAATCAGCAACAACAACGTGACCACGGAAAGAACCACCTAGAGAAATTGTAGTTGTATCATCGTTATAAACTTCAGCAGCGTTTGCAGCGCCAGCTAGTAAAATTGCAGTAGCAAGAATAGTCTTTTTCATTTTGAAATCCTTTAATTATTTATAAGTTAACTCATTCATTACTTGAATCTCTCGCTGAGATGATCCTATTTGTTAATGATTGGTTAAACCAAGAGTTAATGTATTCTAACAAATAGCGTGTTAAACCAATAATTCATCTGGATAAACCATTTGAAATAAGATTTAACAACTACGCTTAAAACTTGGTATCAATTATAGTCACAATAATTTTGTTAAAACTATAGGGAAAATCAATAAGAGGTCAAAAACAAGATCGCGGACACAAAAAAAGACATGTCAAAATAAAATACCTTGACATAAATGATAATTTCTCAATATTAAGAGGCGGCGTCACATGCTAAATGATTAAAAAACAATCTAGTACGTTACCTATATTATAGAAGTTTAATTCTAAGTTTCATTTACATAGAGTCAGAACTTAAAACGAATAAAAAGTTCAATTAAAAGTTCAATTAAAAGTTCGATTAATAGTTCAATTAACAAAATTAAACACTGTTTAGCTATATGTCACAAAATTTGGAGACTATTCAGATTCTAGTTCAATAATTTTAGATTGTAGCTCAATAATAATAAAACGCAGAAGATCGAAAATAGAATCATAACAATTTGCTGTTATTCACCGAAATAGACAGTATCTAGGGTTCTTAAAAATTCAAGGAAAAAATACCCCAGCAATGCTGAGGTATTTTATAAACACATAGTAACTTATTAAAGTGTTACATTAACGCGAAAGAAATTCATTAACTACTTTCAGTAGCAGGTTTTTTCTTCTTCACCGCTTTCTTCTTTTCTTCTTCAACCCATTTACCATCGATATAATGCGCAGTCCAACCAGTAGCTTTCTTTTCTACCTCGGTCATGACATATTGCTCTTTGGTCTTACGACTGAAGCGTACAATGGCTTTATTACCAGCAGGATCTTGCGCTGGCGCATCTGCTAAGTAATAGAACTTCGATGAGATACGGTCTCTGAAGCGCACTAACTCTTCAATCAAGGGAGCACGCGTCTCACGAGATTTAGGGAAAGTATTCGCGGCTAAGAAGATACCCGCAGCACCGTCACGCAGCACAAAGTAAGCATCCGATTTTTCACATTCCAATTCAGGAAGGAATACAGGATCTTCTTTTGGCGGCGCAACCTCACCACTTTTCAGGATCTTACGGGTGTTTTTGCATTCTTCGTTAGTACAGCCCATGTATTTGCCAAAACGGCCATTTTTAAGCTGCATATCAGACATACAACGGTCACATTCAACCACAGGGCCATCATAGCCTTTTAGCTTGAACTCACCTTTTTCGACTTCGTAGCCTGTACATTCAGGGTTATTACCACAAACGTGCAATTTACGGGTTTCGTCAATCAGGTAGCTGTCCATTGCAGTACTGCATTTAGGACAACGACGTTTTGCCATCAGCGCTTCAGTTTCAGCGTCTTCATTGAGCAAATCAATCGCTTCTTCGCCTGATACGAGGTTGATGGTTTTCTTACAGCGTTCTTTCGGTGGTAAGTTGTAACCCACACAACCAAGGAATACACCTGTCGTTGCAGTACGGATCCCCATCTCACGTTGGCATGTTGGACATTCGATATCCGTGATAACCATTTCGTTCGAGCGCATACCGCCTTCAGACACCTCAGCACCAGCCGTTAATAGCTGTTTCTTAAAGTCACCAAAGAAATCATTAAGTACATCAATCCAATTCAGCTTGCCTTCGGCAACGCCATCAAGTTGAGACTCCATGCTTGCGGTGAAATCGAAGTTCATTAACTCTTCAAAACTTTCAGTCAGACGCTCGGTAACAATCTCACCCATTTTTTCAGCAAAGAAACGGCGGTTTTCAGATTTCACATAACCACGGTCTTGAATTGTCGTGATAATCGACGCATACGTCGATGGACGACCAATTCCACGTTTCTCTAATTCTTTAACCAACGACGCTTCATTAAAACGCGCAGGCGGCTTAGTGAAGTGTTGCAGTGGATCGACAGTGATCAGATCAAGCGCCTCACCGACTTCAAGCACAGGTAAATTACTTTCATCTTCAGACTTCTTGCTCATTGGTGGTAACGCTTTAGTCCAACCAGGGAAACGCATAGTACGTCCCTTCGCGGTAAGCTGATACTCGCCAGCAGCAATCGTCAATTTGGTTGAATCGTATTGTGCAGGCATCATTTGGCAAGCAACAAACTGACGCCAAATTAATTCGTATAATTTCTTCGCATCATCATCCATGCCTTTCAAATCGCCTGACATAACATTTACGTCAGAAGGTCGGATCGCTTCATGGGCTTCTTGCGCGCCTTTTTTAGAGCCGTATAGATTCGGTTCTGCAGGTAAATAGTCTTTACCATATTTTGTTTCAATGAAACCGCGTGCACTTTCTACCGCGTCTTTACTCAAGTTGGTTGAGTCAGTACGCATGTAGGTAATGTAACCGCCTTCATATAAACGTTGTGCTAAGCCCATAGTACGCTTAACACCATAGCTATGACGCGTACTTGCCGCCTGCTGTAGTGTTGAGGTAATAAATGGGGCTTTAGGTTTACTGCTTGTCGCTCTGTCATCACGTTTTAATAACGAATAACTGGCATTTTGTAAGTCAGTAACCGCTTTGGTCGCTTGCGCCTCATTAACAGGTTTAAATGCTTCACCAGCATATTTAACCGTTTCAACACGAAGAGGTTCGCCCAATGAAGTCACTAAATCTGTATGCACATCCCAAAACTCTTCTGGAATGAAGGCTTTGATATCTTTTTCTTTGTCTACGATCAAACGCACGGCTACTGACTGAACACGTCCAGCAGATAAACCACGGGCAATCTTTTGCCAAAGCAACGGTGATACCATATAGCCAACAACACGATCTAAGAAACGACGCGCTTGTTGTGCATTCACACAGTCAATGTTCAATTCTGTCGGTTTATCAAATGCTTCTTGGATCGCTGTTTTGGTAATTTCGTTAAACGTGACACGTTGGAAACGTGAATCATCACCACCAATAATTTCCCGCAGGTGCCATGCAATAGCTTCTCCCTCGCGGTCCAAATCGGTTGCGAGATAGATAACATCTGCTTTTTCAGCAAGTTGTTGTAGTTCAGCAACGACTTTTTCTTTACCAGGTAAAATCTGATACGTTGCAGCCCAGTCATTTTCAGGGTCTATTCCCATACGTGAGTATAATGATTTTTTATCACGTTTTTCTTTAAATGCAGCTTTCGCTTCTGGCGTCATGCCTTTAGTTTGTTGCGCAAGCGTCGGTGCACCAGCTCGTTTTTTGGCTGCTCCACCACTTGTCGGTAAATCACGTACGTGACCCACACTTGATTTAACAATGTAGTCTTTACCGAGATATTTATTAATGGTCTTCGCTTTTGCAGGCGATTCCACAATTACCAGAGATCTTCCCATACAGACGGATTCTTTTAATTTATGAATAATTTGAAATTGATGAATACAATTGATCATTTATCGCTTAAGCGATAGTCAAAAAGCATCATCTTATATTTGTACTCTATTTATATATATACATTGAATATACTTATAGTAGTCAATAATTTTTTAATTATTTTCTTATGGCTACATTTCATACAAAAATATTACATAAGCATAGCAATAATTACATGAAGTAATAACCCACCAAAAATATAAAAATCAAACCAATAAACTACATACACTTAAAATATGTAGTTTATGTTTCAATGCATACTTTACAGTTATGAACCTACAATTCTATAAATGTGGGTACTTAGACTGTTGTAGAAACTTATTTAGGCTTATCGAAATAGCCATCGACGCCGCCTGGGCTAATTTTTCAGCCAATTTTTTACGTACCACATATTTAACGATGTAAATTGTTTTCAATTTATTCGCTTTTAATAAGTAATCATCACTGGTTTGTAAGGTATCTACTAACCCACGTTCGTGTGCATGTGTACCAAACCAGTGCTCACCAGTGGCGATTTTTTCGATATCCATATCAGGTCTGTGAGTACTCACAAAGTCTTTAAATAACACGTGCGTTTCTTCAAGTTCTTGTTGGAACTTCGCACGTCCAGCGTCGTCATTTTCACCAAACATCGTTAATGTACGTTTGAACTCACCAGCGGTCAGTTGTTCGACATCGATGCTGTTCTTTTTCAGCAGTCGATTAAAGTTAGGAATTTGCGCAACAACACCAATAGAACCAACGATAGCAAATGGTGCCGCAATAATATGATCGGCAATACATGCCATCATATAACCACCACTTGCCGCCACTTTATCAACCGCGATAGTTAGCTTAATATTAGCTTGTTTTAACCGTTCCAACTGCGAGCTTGCAAGTCCATAACCATGTACCACACCACCGCCACTTTCTAGGCGTACCAGTACTTCATCATGCTCGGTTGCAACGAATAAAATAGCGGTAATTTCTTCACGCAGTGACGCCACTTCTTTAGCATCAATACCGGCGGTAAAATCGATCACAAACAAACGTGGTTCAACGTCTTCTTTTGTAACCGCATCGTTATCATTGGCTTTGTCTTTATGGGCCTTTTTAAAAGCTTTTAATTCTTCTTTGTGTTTTTTCTTTTCTGCTTTGTGCTGTTCTTTTTCTAATACTTTAGCTTCATCTTCGGACACCAGATGTAACTGCAGTTCATCTTCAACGTCTTTAAATTGCTCCGATAAATTGGTGATCTCTAAACGTCCATTGCTCTTCTTTTGCTTAGACGTAAGATTGATAATACTGACCACTACAAATAATAATGCTAAAACGAATGTTATCGTTTTTGCCAAAAAAATACCGTATTCACTTAAAAATTCCAAATCCTAATCCTCGGTCGGTTATATCGATTTTGCTCTTTATATCATTTACAACATCGCATCTACAAGCTTTGCAGGTTACAATATTGCGAGATATGTCGATATGGAACCTAAAAATGGATTATCAAGCAGAAAAAACTTTATTAGAAAATAAAACAATTTTAGTAACAGGTGCTGGTGACGGTATTGGTCGTCAAGCGGCTTTAACCTATGCGGCACATGGCGCGACAGTGATATTACTCGGAAAAACAGTGGCTAAACTTGAAGCTGTTTATGACGAAATTGAAGCACTTGGCGCACCAACGCCTGCTATTATTCCGCTTGATATGAAAGGTGCTACGGTTGAAAACTATAAAGACATGGCAGACACCATCGATACGCAATTTGGTAAACTAGACGGTTTATTGAACAATGCGGGTCAATTAGGCGTGTTAGGTCCATTCCATCAAATCGATGAAAAGAGCTATGACGAAGTCATGCAGGTAAATGTTAAAGCGCAATTATTCATGACAAGTGCGTTATTACCAGTACTGAAAAAAGCAGACAAAGCATCTATCATTTTCACCTCATCAAGTGTGGGTGTTAAAGGTCGTGCTTACTGGGCTGAATATGCAATTTCAAAATTTGCGACCGAAGGCATGATGCAAACCCTTGCTGACGAATTTGAAAATACCAGTATCCGTGCGAACTGCATTAACCCGGGTGCAACGCGTACCGGTATGCGTGCAAAAGCCTTCCCTGGTGAAAACTCGAATACCCTTGTTACAGCAGAAGATATTATGCCGCTTTACCTTTATTTGATGGGTAATGATAGCGTTGCTGAAACAGGAAAAACATTTAAAGCTCAGCCTAATAGATAATCGCTTAGTTACATAAATCCCCCAATAATGCTGTTCTTTATTATTTGGGGATGATTATCCTATGCCTTCAATTCTATATCTTTAATTCTGCCCTGCTTTTCCTGCTCTATTTGGCTCTGCCAACACCCTTGCTTATAACTTTGACTCACGTCCTTCCCTATAAAAAACTTGCTATCGCAAATAATTACTGCAATAACTAATACCTATACTTCTCTATATATAGAAAGACTTTGTTAATAAGGATATTAACCAGTGAAATTGAATTGCGATATGGGTGAAAGTTTTGGCCTTTGGCAGCTTGGTATGGATGAGGCGGTCATGCCACATGTTGATATGGCGAACATCGCTTGCGGCTTCCATGCATCAGATCCTCTGATCATGCAACAAACAGTCGCACTGGCTAAACAGTATAATGTCGCCGTCGGTGCTCACCCTGGTTATCCCGATCTGGTTGGCTTTGGTCGTCGCCACATAAGCTGCACACCAGATGAAATCCAAGCCTTTATATTGTATCAAGTGGGCGCCCTCGCCGCATTCTGCAAGCAACAACATATCCCCTTAAGTTATGTCAAACCTCACGGGGCTCTTTATAACGATATGATGCAAGACGAAACCATCCTAATTGCTATTTTAAAAGGCGTGGCTGCGTTTAGTCCCGGTTTACCACTCATGCTAATGGCACAAGTAGACAACAGACGCAGTGAAACCCTTGCCGCACAATTTAATGTGCCACTACTATTCGAAGCATTTGCAGATCGTTGTTATACCGATGACGGATTATTACAATCTAGAAATCGGCAAGGGGCGGTATTTACCGAACACAGCCAAATTATTAACCAGGCAATACAGCTCGCGCAACAGGGAAGTGTGACCAGTAATAACGGCAATATTATTAAGTTAAAGGCTGATACGCTTTGTGTCCATGGTGATAACGCTCAGTCCATCGAAGCCATCGCACGGATAAAGTTAGCACTGACAGCAAACAAGGAGTGAGGTATGCAATATCAGCTCGAGATGATCGGTTATGATGCCATTCTAATTCGCTTTACCAATGCAGATAATACGCAGCTATTACCGGTGATCTACACCCTAAATCAACAACTCAAAAACGCGCCAGATTTAAGCGCCGTGATTATTGATATTATCCCCTCATATCAAACCTTACTTGTTAGCTTTAATATACTCAAGATGGAACAGTATCAGCTAGCAGATAACATTCACGCTTACGTTAGACGACTATTAAATACAGCGTCACTAAAGTCTAATCATGCTTCTCCTACTTCCGTTGATTTAATCACTATTCCTGTTTGTTACCACGAAAGTCTTGCGCCGGATCTTGAATCCTTATCACGATATGCAGCACTGAGTATCAATGACATCATCCAGATCCATTCTTCTACTATATATAGCTGTTATGCCATTGGCTTTATGCCTAACTTTGCCTATTTAGGTAATGTTGATAAACGGATACAAATACCAAGGCATGCCAAGCCAAAAAACCAAGTCGCTGCAGGTAGTGTCGGCATTGCAGATAACCAAACGGCTATTTATCCTAAGGCGAGTCCAGGGGGCTGGAAAATAATAGGTCAAAGCCCAGCTTCACTTGCTCGCTTTGCCGTTGGCTGCCGAGTTACATTTTACCCAATTTCACTCGATGAATTTAATTCTTACGACCAACAGGATGACGCATAATGACAACGACGTCCGCATTTGAGGTTATCAAACCGGGTATACATAGTTTAATTCAAGACCTAGGCCGATTCGGCTATCAACATTTAGGGATCACACCAGGAGGCCCAGCAGATCTTCACGCCTATCTCTGGGCAAATAAAATACTCAGCAATAGCAGTAATATGGCAAGTATTGAAATTCATTATGGCTTAATGAGTTTGAAAGTCTTAGCAGAGACTAGAATTGCAATTTGTGGTGCTGAGTTTAGTGTTACAATTAATGGTGAGCCCGCTTTTAATTGGCGAACGCATAACGTTAGGGCGGGTGACGTTATTCAGTATCACGGCGCTAAAACAGGAAAATGTGGATATCTCGCTGTTTTAGGTGGTTTACAGACCGAACAGATCTACCAGAGCCGCAGTACCGTAATACGTGATGAACTCAGCGAATCAACAAGGTCACCATTATACAAGAGGCAAATATTACCGATAATCCGCCAAAGTTTAAAACAGCTAACAGCAGAATATCCCACATGTGCTCGTGTTCCCCGACATTATATTCCAAATTATTCAACACCATTAATATTAGGCTTGTTGCCTTGCTACCAATGGCAACAATTAACCTTGCAGCAGCAGCAACAACTGTTAACGACTAAATATCAAGTTAGTACACAAGCCGACCGCATGGGCTATCAATTAACAGGTAAGGTGATTACCAACTTACCAACAAAACTTGCCTCAGAAGGTATTGCATTAGGCAGTGTGCAGTTACCAGCAAATGGACTGCCCATTATCTTACTTCAAGACCGGCAAACCATCGGCGGCTATCCGAAAGCAGGGGTTATTTCAGCGTTAGATTGCGGTAAATTATCACAACGCCAACAAGGTGCAAATATTACGTTCAGACTCGATAACCCGCTTATGTCATATTACAAAATGCATGCTTTTAAGCATTTTTTCAATTTTTAACAAGAGTAATTACTATCTGATCACTCTAACATTCTGAAAAACGAACACAAAACAGTCGACCAATTCAGTGACGTAGATCACGTATTTAACTTTAAATATAAATAATTGCGTTATGTTATGAAGATTTAACAAAATTTAATATCAGTCAAAAAACGCACCCTTCGAATTTACAAATGCGTATGTTTATAAAAAAAAATTCATCTTAGAGCCCAGTGTGTACTAGAATTTAGCTTAAATTAGCACAAAACAAGTGGATGTTTGTTTTTTGTTAACCCGGTGTCACAAAGTATGGTCTAAACAGATAATGATGGGTTATTTTGCTGTATCATAAGTATTGCATTATTTATTTTTGCTGATTAAATACACCCACTTGAATTTACGGATTCAATTTCATGGCCATAGAATGCCCTGAAGTAAACAAGCGACTAATGACTAATAAAAAGGAACACAACATGTCTATTACAAAAACAATTGCAAAATCACTTGCTGTAGCAAGTTTAACACTAGCAGCTGCTGCGCCAAGTATCGCAACAGCGAAAACAAGTGACTTTATTACAATCGGTACTGGTGGTGTTACAGGTGTTTACTACCCTGCCGGTGGTGCAATTTGTAAATTTGTAAACCGCAACCGTAAAGAGCACAACATTCGTTGTTCAGTAGAAAGTACTGGTGGTTCAGCTTATAACATCAACACTATGCGTTCTGGTGAACTTGATTTCGGTGTAGCACAATCTGATCAACAGTATTATGCTTACAACGGTTTAAACCAATACAAAAATCAAGGTGCTTACACAGACCTACGCGCAGTATTCTCACTACACGCTGAAGCACTAACAATTGTTGCTCGTAAAGATTCAGGCATTAAAGACTTTAAAGACCTTAAAGGTAAGCGTGTAAACGTGGGTAACCCTGGTTCAGGTCAACGCAGCACAATGGACGTTGTAATGAAAGCTTACAACTGGGATAACAGCGCGTTTTCACTTACATCAGAATTAAAAGCGAACGAACAATCTCAAGCACTTTGTGATAACAAAATCGACGCATTTGTATTCTTTGCTGGTTTCCCGAATGGTTCGATCAAAGAAGCAACAACAACGTGTGATGCAGTACTTGTAACGGTTAACGATGCAACAGTACAAAAACTCGTTGCTGATAACCCTTACTACAGCCAAGTTGTTATCCCTGGTGGCACTTACACTGGTACACCAAAAGACACAGTAACATTTGGTGCACGTGCAACCATCGTTACACCAAAATCATTATCTAATGAAATCGTGTATGAAGTAACGAAAGCTGTATTCGAAAACTTCAATACATTTAAGCGTCTACATCCATCATTTGCATCGCTAACAAAAGAAGATATGGCGAATGCAGCACTTAGTGCACCAGTTCACCCTGGCGCACTAAAATACTACAAAGAAGTTGGCCTAAGATAAGTTGACTTTTCATTAAAAAAATTAAGGGGACATTGTCCCCTTAATTTTTCAATAAAATTACATTGCCTATGTAAATCATTATTTAATTTTTACTACTCTTACTCAAGTTACTGACTATTCTTACACTACGGATTAGTGAAGCAATAAGCAGTACTCTTTCTGAAATTAAGGGTTCAGTAATTATTAATTACTCTACTAACGAATAACCGAGCCACTTCTTGTGATAAAAATATCGCAGAATGATGGAGGACAAATGTCTAAAACAGAAAATCAAACCACTAGCATGGATGCTGAACTGCAGGAAATGCTTGCACAATCAGATACTGGTGCGCGCGATCCCCAAGGTATTGCTAAAAAAATATTGTTAATTGTGCCATTTATTTGGGCGCTATTTCAATTATGGTATGCCTCTCCTCTGCCGTTCGTTTTAAATTTTGGTATTATTAACGATACTGAAGCTCGTTCTATTCATTTAGCATTTGCTATATTTTTAGCATTTACTGCTTACCCTGCAATGAAATCGTCACCGCGTGACCATGTACCGTTGACCGATTGGATTTTTGCATTCGCAGGTGCATTCAGTGCAGGTTATCTATTCCTATTTTATAATGAATTGGCTGGTCGTTCAGGCGCACCAACTACCTTTGATACTGCGGTTGCAGTAACGGGTATGTTGATGCTACTTGAAGCAACACGTCGTTCATTAGGTCCACCGCTGATGATCGTGGCACTGGTATTTTTGACTTATACCTTTGCTGGTCCTCACATGCCAGACATTATTGCCCACAAAGGGGCGAGTTTAACGAAAACAATGTCTCACCAGTGGTTAACAACCGAAGGTGTATTCGGTGTTGCGGTTGGTGTATCAACATCATTTGTATTCTTATTTGTACTATTCGGTTCGCTATTAGATAAAGCAGGGGCTGGTAACTACTTCATTAAAGTTGCATTCTCGCTACTTGGTCACATGCGTGGCGGCCCTGCAAAAGCAGCGGTGGTTGCATCAGGTTTAAGTGGCTTAGTGTCTGGCTCATCCATTGCGAACGTGGTGACAACAGGCACATTCACGATCCCACTAATGAAACGCGTTGGCTTCTCCGCAACGAAAGCGGGCGCAATAGAAGTTGCAGCATCAACAAATGGTCAGTTAACACCACCAATTATGGGTGCAGCTGCATTCTTGATGGTTGAATACGTTGGTATCCCATACATCGAAGTAATTAAAGCCGCTATTTTACCTGCGCTTATTTCTTATATTGCCCTGCTCTACATCGTGCATTTAGAAGCATGTAAAGCCGGTATGGAAGGTTTACCGCGCCGTCATAAGCCGACGATGGCAGAAAGCTTATTCTCGTTTATGACTGTTGCGATGATAATCCTCGTCTTAAGTCTTGCTGTTTACTACGGTATCGGCTGGACGAAAGATGTATTTGGCAATAATGCAACTTGGGTGCTTGGAATTATTACCATTGCTATTTATATTGGCTTAGTAAAATACTCCACTAATTTCCCTGAACTGGTCATTGATGATCCAGATAGTCCATTGCTGGTATTACCGGAACCGGGGCCAACAGCGAAAGCAGGTTTATACTTCCTCTTACCGATCGTGGTACTCGTATGGTGCTTAACCGTTGAACGTTTCTCACCTGGTCTGTCCGCGTTTTGGGCAACGATGTTTATGATTTTCATTGTGGTAACACAACGTCCATTACAAGCATACTTCAAACAAAATAAATCAGTATCAGGCGCGGTTAAAACAGGTTTTATCGAACTGTTTGACGGTATGATCACGGGTTCACGCAATATGATCGGTATCGGCGTGGCGACAGCTGCTGCAGGTATTGTTGTAGGTACTGTAACCTTAACGGGTATCGGTTTAGTGATGACCGAGTTTGTTGAGTTTATCTCCGGCGGTAACATCATGCTAATGTTAGTATTCACTGCGTTGATCAGTTTGATCTTGGGCATGGGATTACCGACAACGGCTAACTACATCGTGGTATCAACCTTAATGGCGCCTGTTATTGTTGAGATCGGTGCTCAAAATGGCTTGATCGTACCGTTAATTGCAGTGCATCTGTTTGTATTCTATTTTGGTATTCTCGCCGATGATACCCCCCCCGTAGGTCTCGCCGCATTTGCAGCGGCGGCCATTGCTAAAGCCGATCCAATTAAAACGGGTATCCAAGGTTTTACTTACGATATTCGTACGGCTATCTTACCGTTCATGTTTATCTTTAATACGCAGCTATTATTAATTGGTGTTGATTCTTGGTGGCATTTATTACTCACTATTTTCTCTGCTACCACTGCGATGTTAGTCTTCTCAGCGGCAACGCAGGGATACTGGTTCACGAAATCAAAATGGTATGAAACGATCGGATTATTATTAATCACGTTCACATTGTTCCGTCCCGGTTTCTGGTGGGATATGGTTTATCCGCCAATTGAAGAGGTAAGTCCACAACATATCGAGCAAGTACTTGCTGACTTACCAAACGGTAGTCAAGTGCGTTTACGTGTTGAAGGTGAAACGTTAGACGGTGCATTCCAAACCAAGATTGTACAACTACCTTTTGCTGACGATGCGATCACAGGTGCAGAACGATTATTGAGTACTGGTTTAGAATTACGCTTTGAGGATGACAAAACTATCGTTGATATGATTGGTTTTGGTTCTCCAGCCGAAAAATCAGGCATTGATTTTGACTGGAATATCCTAATGGTAGAACGTCCATTAGACCGTCCAGCTAAAGAGTTCCTGTTTATTCCCGCGTTACTGTTACTTGCTGGTATCGCTGCTGGTCAACGCCGTCGTATTGCTCGTAATAAGTAATCATCCTCGGTAACAATCGTATATGCAGTGTGCTTATCCACCTGCATATACCCAAACCACTTTAAATAAGTAACTCATTATGTATAAAACCATCTTACTACCCGTCGACCTTAACGAAGAAGGCTTTAGCCACGTGGCTGCCGAACATGCTTGCGCACTCGCAAAAATGTCTGGCGCAACAATTCATTTACTTAATGTGCTGCCGACCACGCAAATGCCAATGGTATCAGCACACTTCCCAACGTCGGTCTTACAAGAAATTCGAACTTCAACTCAAACAGCCCTACAACAATTTGCCAAAAAACACATTACAGATGACATTCCCGTACAATTACATCTAATGGAAGGCAAGCCGTCAAAAGAAATTATCAAAGCTGCAGATAAATACAAGGCGGATTTAATTGTAATGCCGAGTCATAAACGCGCTAAGTTGGAACTTGCATTTATTGGCTCAGTAGCAGCAAGAGTTGTTAGTTCAGCATCGATTAGTGTAATGGTTGTCAAACCACAATAAACATGCTAATGGGCAGTGTTATAAACTGCTCATTATTTTAACGCACTATATTAGGCTGTCATTAATTTCATTTAATTCATTCTATTCCTTTTACTTCCTGCCTTTTTTAGTTACTATTGCCCAATAATTCTTTGCTATTTCACTGAAAATGAAAAAGGATATTCATGTCAGTTTCTGTATTAATCTGTGATGATTCAAACCTAGCTCGTAAACAAATGGCTAAAACACTTCCCCCTTACTGGGATGTGGATGTTAGTTTTGCAGCAAACGGCGTTGAAGGTATTGATGTTATCAGAGCAGGTAAAGGTAGCATCGTATTTCTCGATCTAAATATGCCAGTGATGGATGGTTATCAAGTTTTAGAAACAATTCAAAAAGAGCAATTGAATGCACTTGTGATTGTGGTTTCTGGTGATATCCAAGCAGAAGCACTCCAACGAGTGACCGCATTAGGCGCACTTGCATTTATCAAAAAACCGGTTACAAGTCAGCAAATCGAAACCATCTTAATTAATTACGGTATTATCGAAAAAGACGAATTAGCGCAAGCAGAAACGCGATTAATGTCCCAACAAGCTGCAGAAAAAAGAAAGACAGATTTAATTCAATCTATTCCAGAAACATTACCTACGTTAGGTAACGAACTTGAATTATCGCCTGAATTTCGTGATGCATTGCAAGAAGTTGCCAATGTCGCTATGGGTCAAGCCGCCGATTTATTAGCCCGCCTGTTAGACGTGTTTGTACTGTTACCCGTACCAAATGTAAATGTCTTTGAAGCCAGTGAATTAACAATGGCATTGTCCGCAGCATCAGAACAAGCAACGATTTCAACCGTATGCCAAGGCTTTATTTGCTCCGGTATTGCTGGTGAAGCCCTGTTGTTATTCCATGATTCAAGTTTTGATGATATGGCAAAGCTAATGGGAATTTCAGAACGAGACTCTAACTTCCAAGAGAAAGAAATTCTCATGGATACAGCCAATATCCTCATTGGTGCATTTCTACAAGGCTTTAGCCAACAACTGAATGTGAGTTTTAGTCAAGGCCACCCTTCTGTTCTCGGCCAACATAGTACCGTGCAAGAAATGATTAACGCGAATAACTTTCGTAAACAAAAAACCATCGCGATTGAAATTAACTATCAAATTGAACACCATGATGTGCAATGCGATCTGTTATTACTCTTTACTGAAAAATCGCTACCAAGTTTACTTAATAGTCTTTCTTACCTCATCGATTAACTGGTTATCTTTTGATAATATACTTAACGTCAAACTGATCAAATAACAATACAGTTACAAGGAATTGTTCACATGGATAATCAACATTCAATGGATGAGCTTCATTGGATCATGGATATGGTACAAACCATTGATGCTGGTCTTGTGGTTTTAGATAAAAATTTCAATGTCCAACTTTGGAATGGCTTTATGAGCAACCACAGTGGATTGAGTCCAAGGGTGGTACAAGATTCACAACTGTTTTCACACTTTCCAGAGTTGCCAGAAACATGGCTGCGCAGTAAAATAGAATCGGTGTTTTTACTAAAAAATAACGCCTTTACCAGTTGGGAACAACGTCCGTATATTTTCCGTTTTAATAACTACCGCCCTGTCACCGGCATTTCTGAATTTATGTATCAGAATATGACGATCATACCGTTAGCCTCGCTCACAGGCGAAGTAACGCACGTTAGTTTGATTATTTATGATGTAACCGATATTGCGATTAACCGTTTGCAACTTGATAAAGCCAATGCCGAATTAGCTCGTTTAAGTCAAACAGATGCGCTTACACAGCTAAATAATCGCCATCGCTGGAATGACCTCATTGATAGTGAATTTAAACGAGTTAAACGTTATGAGCAGATATCGACATTCATGATGCTAGATATCGACAACTTCAAAAATGTGAATGATACGTATGGCCACGTCGCGGGCGACAAGGTAATAGCTGAAGTATCAAGAGTGATCCGTGAAAATGTGCGTGAAACTGATTTTTCGGCACGATACGGTGGTGAAGAGTTTGCCATTTGTTTAACTAATACAACCGCAGATAGCGCGATTATCTTAGCAGACCGTCTTCGTCAAGCCATTGAGAATACTGTAATCACAGATGATGATAACACCATAAAAGTAACAATATCGATTGGCATGGCTGAAATCACAGTGAATACCGATACCGTCGATACTTGGACTAAGAATGCCGATTGTGCATTATATAAGAGTAAAGAAAATGGCCGTAACCAATACTCGATATTTAAGCCGCGTCGTTAAGCACAGTTTAAGATAATCGATATAAACGAAAAAGGTATAGCGAAGATGCTATACCTTTTTTATATTTATCACTTTTTCATTTAAGTTAACTATTTTCAGCAGTTGGTTCTTCCTGAACACTTTCTGCCTGCTGAATAGTCTCTTCTTGCTGAGGAGCTTCAGTTTCTAACGCCATTTTTTCACGTTCCGCTTTGGAAATGTAACGTGGCTTATTAGAATGAGGGGCTAATTTAGCATTGGCTTTTTTAGCTTTTTTCTTTAATGTCGAAACAACTTTTTTCTTTCTATTCATTATTTAATCTTACTACTTGTCTTCAGGTCGGTATTTTACTTGCATGCCTGCAAGGAAGTTACGTAATATTTGATCTTTACATTCACGGTAATGTTTGTGATCAGGTTTACGGAAAAATGCACTTAGTTCGTGTTTACCTAAACGGAATTCAGCAAGTTCTAATAATTCAAGAACGTCTTCATTCTTAAGATCTAAAGCAATTTTTAACTTACGTAAAATAATGTTGTTATTGATCGCGTGTTCAGGCTCAGGTTGTGGACCGTCTTTTTTACCGCGTTTTGCATTAATTAGACCATTCAAAAAAGTGGCCATCTGCGTATCTTTACAACTCACATATGCTGGATCATCATCTTTTTTTAACCAATCGCTTATTTCGCCACGTGTAACATCAGCGTCAGCTTGTTTAAACAAGGCTATCATTTGGTCGTCACTGAAATTAAAAGTGTAGCGAATACGGCGTAAAATATCATTATTGGTCATTAATTAGTCCTAATAAGGCTAGCGTGATGTCGTTATGACTCACAATTTAAGTTATGGCGCACAGTATAGCAGATAACCTAGAATTGATAACAGGCAATACGTACAATCTCAACACCCTAAGCAAGCAAGATCCCCCCCCTAAACTAAAGTCTCTGCATTTAGAAAAATTAATTCGTGATCTAGGCGTTAACCATCCAGCAACCAGTGCCTTATTTTATTATATACATCAGGATGATAGAGTAAGTCCATATGATTCATATCACGACCAATCCACTGATGTTGTTCAGGAAAGGTAAGGTGCAGTAAATCATCATGATGACGACCTAGGGCACTATCTACATTTACTAAACCATCACCAATTAAACCATCGCCGACTGCTGTTGATTGCTTAGCTTTAACTGCCGCAACCGTATAACAATGCACACCATTAGGTAATGCTAATGATCCACGATCGTCCACTGCATAACTAAAACGATCTTTACCCTGCCAGTCTTCATCGATAATCGAACCATAACGTAAGTCAGTAATACCTGCGCTACGAATTTGCCCTAACTTAGCAAAAGGTAAACTATATGGATTGGAACCAAGTAAGACATCAATCAGGTTACCACCTTTTTCAAGTGCCGAGCCATGATGCGGTGTGCCTAAAAATACCATCTTATTTACTTGTTCTAACCAAGTATGCTGCGCCTCTTTACCATAATGAAACGCACTACGAGAGACGAGCCCCCCCATACTGTGAGCCAGAATAGACAATGACAAAGGTTGCGGTGATATCGTCACTAAATACTGTAATAGTGCGGCTAAATCACGGCCATTTTCTGAAATATGTCGACCGGTATTATAGTGCAAGTAAATCGGTTCATAACCAAGATCACGTGCTAATTCTATACCGTGATCATGTTCGTCAACTTGCCACTGCAAATCATTCATACATAACCCGTGCACCATTAACAATATCTTGCCATCAGATGTTTCGATCAACTTACGTAATGCGACATCAGATAAAGCTTTACCGTCCCGGCGTAATTGCATGATCACAGCAAGTGGGTTTTCACGTTCCAGTAAATAGTCACCTAATACACCATTAAGCATCGAAATGGCGACTTCACGTTGAAGAGATGATTCATGCTGGCCAAATGCCGAGCCAAATTGAGATAAAGAAAGATCAATTTTATCACCAACGAATGCGGTAACATTGCGAATATTACGGTATACAAAGCCAGTCACACCACGTGTTGTTGTCGGTTTGTCTTTATCATTAAGGCCTAAACTCAAAATGGTATAATGCAGTGCTTCAACAATATCGGTTAAACCAGTCACTGCATCTACCGCAAGCTGATTAACACCACGGATATCATTGGCACGATCGGAGTGAGAGCGTTTTATTTCTAGATTTTTTGATTTTCTGCGGGTGTTAAACATACAGCACCTTTTGTATTTAGCGTTAGCAACGAGTTTAAATCATGACTCTGTTGTAACGCTAAATACTTGAATGCACAATCTAGGTTTTGTTTACGTTCGCTTGTCGTTGTAATAAAAAGGTTGCGGAGGCTGACAATAAAATGCCTGGGATCACTTGCATATTAATACTTTGCCCGTTCACCAGCAGTGATAACAAGGCAACGACAGCAGGATTCATATAAATATATGCCATCACCCGTGTAGGTCCTAACGCAACAGTGGTTTTCTGATACAAATACACCGTCATTAGTGTTGCACCAATCACTAAATAGGCCATGTACAATACCGATTCACCTTGGATAAGATGCCACTCTAGCGGTAATCCTGATAACCAAAGTGCCAGCCCCATCCAAATACAGCCACCGAGTAAGGTACTAAATACCATGACAATCAGTTCATCACCACGGTATAAACGCTTCATCGAAATGGAATAGCAACACATAGAGACGCAACCCGCGATAAACAATAAGTCGCCATTGTTGAGTGAAAAATCCACTAGTCGAGACAAATCACCTGCAAAAATAACCCAGCAAGTACCCAGCGCACCAAGTAGATAGATCATTAGCTGCTTCGCTTTAATCTTATCTTTAAATACCAACACGCATAACATGGCGGTTATAAACGGCACCAAGGTATACAAGGTACCAGTATTTAATGTTGTGGTTATTTTCAATGCTTCAAACTGAAAAATAAAGAACATTGAATAGAATAAGCTGATCACCATCGAACGCGGTAAGGTTCGTAACACCTTATTACGCCATTTTTTGGTGAATAAAATAAACGGTAATAATAAACTCACCGCTCCAGCGAAACGCAGCAAAGTTAAAGAGAATGGGTTTATTAGACCGGCAAGGTTTGCAGATGCTAAAAATGATCCTCCCACTAAAGTAGTCGCAAGCACCACAAGAAGGTGAAATTTGATATTAGATTGTGCCAAGCCTAGGCCTTATTTGGGTATTAATGGTATTTTTCGGCAAGATTAGCACGCAAACAACATAATTTCACTCGGTACTTCAGAAGTGTAAATATTTTTTAGTTAAAATTAATTTTTGTTTGATAAAAAATAATTTAACCTACAGCTATGACGACGAAGCTAACCAATTTGATGTGTCCTGCCATACTGATTCAGACATAGACCGCTTGAAAAAGCCAAAATGATCAATCGATCGCATGCCGACCTGCTTAGGATCAACCACAATCATATCTGACGGTGCATTTTTAAAATGTTGTTGCAGTGCTTTGACACAACTCGGTGGTGCAAATCGGCTGTCATCCGCCATGGCATAAAAGCGCATATTACCAGTATATCGGTGATAACCATCGTGTAATTCGTTGCCTTGCTCATCAGTATAGAAGGGTTTACGCCCAAAACGACTCCAATCCCTGATTACTTGCTTCGGTAAGTATTCTGCACCCAACACCCACTTTGGTAACCCTTTATTAACACTATAAAACAAAGGTAAAACACAATAAAAGAATAGCACTGATAATGGCTGGTCTTTACGCGCCCAATTTTTCCAATGAATTTGCTGTGCGGCAATATTTAGAAACGATTCATAACGATTATTATTTGGAGTAATACCAAGTAACTGGCCACCGATAGAATGACCAACACCTGACATTTTCATTTCAGGATAATGGCTTTGTGTCCAAGTTAATACAGCGTCCATATCAAGCTGCCCCCAATGTATCATACTGGCCGGTTTCGCGTTCACACTCGCTTGTTTACTATCGCCAATACCACGATAGTCATAGGTGATTATCGTGAAGCCTTGGGCACATAAAAACTCAGCATAAGGTTGATAATACTTACGTAATACCCCTGTCGCCCCATTTATAATAACAACACGGCCATTACTCTTATCCGGTTTGAACTGACTCGCGACAAGCTGGTAGCCATCAAGCGTACTAATTTCAATTGTGTTTATCATATTCTTAATCCATGAAATCAATAAATTAACTAGTCAGTTATTTAACCATAGCCTCTCATCCTTTACATTCGCCCTAATGACAAACACGTGTTACCCACCATTGCGTTAGATTAATGCAAACGGACTATTACGTCCGCGATTAAATAAGTTACTATTTCAATCTGGTTTCACGTATCTCGGCAGTGTACAATGCGCGGCTTGTGTGATTTTATTGGAATAAATTATGTTTGTCGGTTTTGACTACGGTACTTCTAACTGTGCCGTTGGGTATGTTAACAATGCTAACCCGGAACTTGTGTCTCTTGGCCAGAACAGTTCTTATCTAGCATCAACATTATATGCTTCGCACCGTAATATGATCCCTAACTGGGTCGCGCGCCACTTGCCTGACTCAGTAGCAAAACCAAATTATCTGCAATTACGTCGAGGTCCAATTCAAGCAGGCCGAAACTTAATTAATGATGGTTATGAAGACCAACTTTTCTTTGGCCAAGAAGCCCTTGATACATACCTAGAAGATCCCGAAGACGGTTACTATATCAAGTCACCAAAATCATTCTTAGGGGCCACCAGCTTAAGTCCGATGCAACTAGCTCTGATGGAAGATGTAGTGACGGCGATGGTCTGCAATATCAAAAATAAAGCAGAAGCACAATTAGATAAACAAATAACCCAAGTTGTGATGGGTAAACCGGTGAACTTCCAAGGCCTGAAAGGCGAAGAAAGTAACCAACAAGCGTTATCACTATTAACCACAGCGGCACAACGCGCTGGCTTTAAAGATATTGAATTTCTGTATGAACCACTTGCGGCAGGTTTTGATTATGAACAAAGCCTCACCACAGAGAAAACCGTACTTGTGGTCGATATTGGTGGTGGTACAACGGATTGTTCATTACTCAAGATGGGACCTGACAATTACGGTCTTAGCGATCGTTTTCAGCATGTGTTAGGTTACTCTGGTGAACGTATTGGTGGTAATGATTTTGATATTCATTTTGCACAAAAGTCATTAATGCCGCTCTTCGGCCTAGGTTCACATTTAACCAGTGGCCTACCGATGCCAGTAAAACCGTTCTGGGATGCGGTAGCGATTAATGACATCGGCTGTCAGACTGATTTTTATAGCCAGCGCAGTCGTATTGGTTTAAAAGATTTATACAAAAACGCGGAACAAAAACAGTTAATTTCTCGTTTACTCAATGTGCAGCAACAAAAGCAAACATATCAGGTGGTCAACCTTGCTGAGCAGATGAAAAAGCAATTGTCACAAGATACCAGTACAATCGCCGATTTAGGCTTTGTCGAAAATGGTTTAACCTTGCCGTTATCCCGTCAAGCGCTAGAAGCAGCCAATGCGCCACAGTTAACCAAAATCAAAGCATTAATGGATGAAACGATCTCACAAGCTCAAACAACACCAGATGTTATCTTTGTGACAGGTGGGACGGCGAAGTCGCCAATCATCTTCCAATATATTCAACAACACTATCCTCACTGTGAAATCATTATTGGTGATCACTTTGGTAGTGTAACTAAAGGTTTAACCCGCTGGGCAGAGAAGCTTTTTTCTTAATCAATGGTACTTAATTAACGACGGTTTATTAACGACGGTTTATTAACGAAAGTTAATTCGAAATGATAAATAATAGATAACAAAAAGGGCTGTATAAGTCAGCCCTTTTAAGTATCTACATTAATGAGTTTTAGAAAGTGAAGCTTAAACTCGCTGATGCGCCAACTTGATTATCACTACCGTAAGAACCCGCAACATCCAAGTTTAACGTGCCAAATGGGCTAATACCAATACCGGCAGTTAACGAGTCTTCCATAGTATCTTGAAGATCATGCTCAAAGCCTGCACGTAATTGCGCCCAATGCCATGCGTTCACTTCAACACCAACACGTACAAACTGGGTATTATCTTCTAATTCCACATAACGAGTTTGTTCTGTTAAATCAACATCTACACCAAAAGTGAAATATTCCTCCGCGTAAGCGAGACCTAACGTCGCTTGTGGATTCATTTCATAAGTGTAAAGACCAGGCGTTGTTGACTTGATTTCTTGCGCTAATACGTCTTTTACCGCTAATGCCACGCGGTAATTGTTCTTAATCCATACCGCACCTAAATCGACGTTAAATGCAGTCACTTCAGTATCAGCGTTTTCTAATTCAAGATCAAAATCATCAACATTAGATATATCTGAATAGGTTTGTAGTATTTGATATTTAGGTGTTACACCAAATGAAAATGATTCACCATATATTGTATATTTCTTAGCTAAAGCAACGCCAAACTCAGTATAAGCAAAACCTGTAACTATAACGTTTGTATTCCTATATCGTGCTTCTACATCAATGTAGTTGTCACCGGTGTTTTCGGCAACACCCACATTAGCAATAGCCTCAACATAACCACGCCCATATATACTCACTGAAACATTATTACTTGGAATTGCAACAGCGAAAGCAACACCAGCAGTTATACTAACTGGCTTGTTACCTTCAAGATCATCTAAGTATTGATTCATTTTATTTAAGTCAGATTGTGATGAACCCATATTCAAATTTTCTGCATCATCTTGTAAATCAGTGATCGTTTCTAAGGAACTATCCGCATCCTTGGCATTAACCCCAAGAGCAGGTAATAAAATACCGATATCATCTGACTTATGGAATACGGCAAGTAATGCAGGATTATAAAGAGGGGCGACTAAATAATCTGCGGTTGCAACACCGATATTACCCATTGCATTTGAGCGACCATCAGGCGCATAACTTGCGGCTGTTGAAGCTAAAGAGGTGAATGCCAGTGCGAGGCCAAGTGAAAATCCATTTTTTGACATAGTATCAACCGTAGTCCTTATAATTTTAAATAACTCGATTGTAGTCTGATAATGAATGCGGTGACACCAGCATTAATGCTTTAGTTCAAATTCTGATGAAAAGATCATAAAATAATTAATACTGTAGTACTAGGATCACCCTTTAATACTTTTTAGTACTTGTGCTAATCGATTAACTGCCAACAATAGATCGGCATGACAGGCATTAGTAAAATTCAACCTAAATGCAGCAGCCTTCCCGACTTCTGATTGATAGAATACCGAGCTAGGGACCACAGCAACACCCACATCGAGCATAGCTTTGGCAAGGTTATCAACATTACATTCCGGCAGACGTAGCCAAATAAACATACCGCCTTCTACTGGTTCAAACTGACAATTATCTGGTAATTTTTCGGTTAATAAATCAGCTAAATATTGATAACGTTGACGATATAACTGTCGAAGTCCATCTAAATGTTTTGGAAAGTCTTCATGTTGTAATAGATCCAGCAACACAGCTTGCATTGGTTGACTTGAATGTAAATCAGCACCTTGTTTTACACGTTCGAGTGCAGAGATCCAATTCTTAGGACCGCTCACTAAACCTAAACGGATCCCTGGCGTAGCTATCTTAGAATATGAACGCAGTACAATCGCCTGTTCTGGGCAGAAGCTAGATACCAAAGGTAATTCAGTACCCGCAAAACGTAATTCACGGTAAGGGGCATCTTCAATCAGTGCCACGTTATATTGCTGACACAATTGCGCGACTTTTTTACGTACTTCAAGCGACCAACATACCCCGGTTGGATTATGGAAATCAGGTACGGCATAAAACATTTTTATTGTCTTATTGGCAAAGCATTGCTCTAATTCTTGTAAATCAGGGCCGTCTTCGCGCTGCTGAATACTTTCAATGCTAGCTTGTGCTAATCCAAATACCTGTAAAGCGCCTAGGTAGCTAGGTGCTTCCATCACCACTTTGTCACCCGCGTCTAAAAATGCACGGGCAATCAAATCAAGTCCTTGCTGCGACCCAGTACAAACCAGCGCATCTTGCTGCTCTGATAATTGGTAACACTCACGAAAATAAGCTAATAAAGGCCCATATCCTGCGGTACTACCGTATTGGAACAGTTCTGATCGCGTAGTCAATTGCTGAATGCTCTGTTCCATTAGCGCTAATGGGAAATGCTCACCATCAGGTAACCCCCCCGCTAATGAGATGACATCTGCAGAGTTAGCGACACTCAAAATTTCTCTTATGTAAGACGGTTTAATGGCTTGTAATGATTTCGCTAACTGCATAGTGTATCTCTCTGGTGGTTAATAACGATGTGACTCACATTCATACTACGGATATAAATTTGACATGGCACGTCCATTTATGCGCTTATAGATGTCCATTTATGCTTTTATAAGATCACTATGTCGACAAGCCCGTCTTTAAATCATCAAACATCACGAATAAATGATGTACTCTATTTTATCCATAGTGATATTAGTGCTGAACTGCCAGCTAGAAAGTTGGCTGAGATCGCCGCCTATTCTGAACAACATTTTCACCGCGTGTTCAAAAGTGTTGTCGGCGAATCCGTCCACCAATACATTCGCCGTAGCCGTTTAGAGTTTGCCGCTAACCAACTCATGTTTGATACCCGTAGTTCGGTCGTCACTGTCGCCACAAAATCAGGTTTTGCCTCGGTATCCTCTTTTAGCCGTGCATTTAAAGCCACCTTTGCCATGTCACCGGGAGAATGGCGCAGTAAAGACTTAGCCACCAGCACCCCGCCTTATTTACGCGATCCAGAGATTGCAGCTGCTTACTCACGAATTCAAAGCCGCATATTGCCCCGAGTCCAAATTATTGAATTACCCGAGAGGCATGTGGCTTATGTCCGCCATCAAGGTTATGGCCGATCCATTCGTCTCGCTTGGCAAACTCTAGTGGCGTGGGCCAATGTGGAAGGCAGAAGTTATCAACAACAGTTTGGCTTGCATCACTCTAACCCCGCTTTTGTCGGCTTAGAACAATGTCGCTACGTGGCATGTCTAGCAATAGATAAACCTTTGCTGCGCCGTGGCATGGTGAATAGCATGGTGATCCCTGGTGGCTTACACGCAGTATTTAAATTAACGGGAAAATATGGAGAGTTACTGCCTTATCTAAGTAAGATAATTGAGCAATGGCTACCATCATCCGGATTTAAAATGCAATCAACACCTGCTTATGTCCATTACCAGAAAAATCACTTTTTAGACGATGATGAACAGTTTGAATTGCAATTTTGCTTACCTATTTCAACCTTCTTTTAGAACTATTATGTTCAAAACAGGAACTGGAATAAAACGCCAGATAGAAAAAAGCCGGAACTTAAATGAATAAGTTCCGGCTTCTCTAATTAGATGGCGGAGGAGGAGAGATTTGAACTCTCGAGGAGCTATTAACCCCTGCTGGTTTTCAAGACCAGTGCATTCGGCCACTCTGCCACCCCTCCGCAGCAGGTTCGAATAATAGGTCAAACTCAGTTGTTTGTAAACACACGTCACAGAATAAATTATAATTTCATTTCAGTCAGTTAAATAACCAACCAATTGTATAAAAACACAACACAACATTGAATTTCACGGACTGCATATGAACTGAATAGTGCAATCATCATTATCAAATACTGGGCGTTGATTATTTTTATGAGATTAAAATTAGAAAATAATAAAAGTCGTAGAAAGCAAAAAGCCGGAACTTAAATGAATAAGTTCCGGCTTTTCTAAATAGATGGCGGAGGAGGAGAGATTTGAACTCTCGAGGAGCTATTAACCCCTGCTGGTTTTCAAGACCAGTGCATTCGGCCACTCTGCCACCCCTCCGCAGCAAAGTGCATACTAGAGGAACTTCAGTTTCATGTAAATACACGACTCTGAATAAATTGAAAATAGTTATAATTACAAATAACAATGCTCAACTTACAGACAAATAGTCTCCATTTAGCTCGATATAACTTAATTTAGCGACTCCAACAGCCTCTACTATCGTTGTTATTTACCCACGATTATTATTTATCCATCGATGTAGCACCAATTCTATGGATGGCAATATCTGCACCGTGGTATTCAGCTTCTTCATCAAGACGAATACCGACTAATTTATGTATCGTGCCATAAACCAGGAAACCACCGACAAGCGCAATAATCGCACCCGCTATCGTACCAAGGATCTGAGCCATAATGCTAACACCACCTAGACCACCAAAAGCTTCGCTACCAAATATACCTGCAGCAATACCACCCCAAGCACCACATAATCCATGCAACGGCCAAACACCCAGTACATCATCAAACTTAGGGAACTTATTCTGCACCAAGGTAAAGACAGCGACAAACAGACCGCCTGCCACACAGCCCACAACAAGCGCGCCAATCGGATGCATTATATCTGACCCAGCGCAGACCGCGACCAGACCTGCTAAAGGACCATTATGAATAAAGCCCGGATCTTTATTTCCGACCACCATAGCAACCAAGGTGCCACCGACCATCGCCATTAAGCTATTAACCGCAACTAATCCTGAGATCCCATCCAAGGTTTGTGCTGACATCACATTAAAGCCAAACCAACCCACGGTAAGCACCCAAGAACCTAAGGCTAAGAAAGGGATATTTGAAGGCGCAAACGCAATCACTCGACCATCGCGGTAACGTCCCTTACGCGAACCCAGTACCAGGATTGCAGCAAACGCGATCCAACCACCAACACTATGTACGACCACTGAACCGGCAAAATCATGAAATTCAGCGCCAAATGTTGCGCCTAACCAAGCTTGAAAATCATAATTTCCATTCCAGATCATGCCTTCAAAGAAAGGATACACAAAACCGACAATCAACACAGAAGCCATTAACATCGGATAAAATTTGGCGCGTTCTGCCACACCGCCCGAAATAATCGCCGGAATTGCCGCTGCAAAGGTAAGTAAGAAGAAGAATTTTACTAATTCATAACCATTGTTCTGAGTAAGTTCATTAGCGCTGGCAAAAAAGTCCATACCATAAGCAATTTGATAACCAACAAAAAAGTAAGCTAATGTCGACATAGCAAAATCAGTCATGATTTTAACCAATGCATTAACCTGATTTTTATGTCGAACCGTACCAACTTCCAGAAAAGCAAAACCAGCATGCATGGCCAACACCATGATTGCACCCAGCAAAATAAACATAGTGCTAGCGCTTTGCACTAACGTCTCTACTGCACTATTCACATTTTCCAAGACTTAATCCCTCTTTTAGTATCAGCGTAATCCACTACGCTGATATCTCATCCCTGCACGACACAATTAAAGATATTTAATAAACATATCAATTACATTAATCATACATAAAGTAAATATGATGTCTATAGCAGCGCTATCTACGATTCAAGATGAGCGATTGGATCAATATAGAAAAGAGAGGGATACGAAAAATAACAAGCGTCACTTAAATTAAATGACGCTTTCTCGTTAAGCATGGCACTTACAAGCTGCGATTAAATCATTTGTAATAACAAGGTAAATACAAACACAGTCACTGCAAATGCAAAACCATAACTGATCACTTGCTGCCAATCTCGACCGCGTTTAACACCTAAATCATGCAATGCATGAAATATACGATGTAAGGTATGCCATAGCGGCAGCGTAACTAGCACCAATATAATACCTGCGCCATACCAAGTAGTCGCAAAGCCATGCAGGGTTTGATAATTAAAGTTACCTTGATCTATGATCCCCAACGGAATTAATAGACCAGTAAGCACAATCATCACTGGCGTTAAAAACGCAGTTAACATGCCTCCAGCACCAAACAATCCCCAAAACACCGGTTCATGCGAGCGTACGTAGGTTTTCTTATTCATCTCAGACATAACTCGCTCCTTACAACATAATAACTAATAGACAAAAAACAGTCGCGGCAGCAAAAGCCGCATAATGACCCGAGACAATAATCTTGTCATCGAGGCGTTTTCCTTTTATCCATAAATCAACAGCTTTAGGCGCTAATGAAAACCAGGTCACGGTATGATACAGCGCGAATGCTAATGCGATCAGATGAAAAATAACCGCAACAGGGTTATGTAATGATTCAAGCCACCCATTAAAAGCGACTTCACCTTGGCTAAGTCTTAACAGACCCCAGGCGAGTATCAAACTATAAATAGTGATAAATACACTACTGCCTTCGCGGAGCATATACTTGGTATAAAAAAGTTGTTTCATCCACCAGTCGGTAGGCAGCACTCTTGTATAAGGTTTACGTTTACTCATTGCTATTCCTCACTATGTTCTGCTCACTATTTACTGCTACTATTCACCGCGACTACTCAGGTTTAAACATGCCAATTAGGTAGTCTTTACTGCTCTCAACTTTTAACAGCTGAATTGCAGCCGCAGGATCAACCCCTTTCGGACAAACCACGGAACAGTAACCAACAAATGTACAAGCCCAAACACCTTCTTCTTGGTTCACTATTTTCATCCGCTCTGCAGTGCCGGTATCACGACTGTCACGGTTATAACGCGCCAGTAATGCAAGAGCTGCAGGACCAATAAATTTAGTATCCAGCGCATATTGTGGACACGCGGAGTAGCACAGTCCGCAATTAATACACATGGAGAATTTTTTATATTTCTCCATCTGCTCAGGCGTTTGCTTGTACGTCCCTTCTGATAAACATTTCTTATCTTGCGTTCCGGTTTTCTCTGGAATGATATACGGTTTTATCTCTTCGAGCTTTTTAATAAAATCATCCATGACTACCACTAAATCACGCTCAATAGGGAAATTAGCCAGTGGTTCTAAACTGATTTTATTCGGGAAGTAATCACGTAAGAATGCTTTGCAGCCTAATTTGGGTACACCATCAACCATCAAACCACAACTGCCGCAAATGGCCATACGACAAGACCAGCGAAAGCTGATTGTGGCATCAAGATGATCCTTAATATATTGCAGCGCCTCTAAAATCGACATATCGGCTCTATAAGGCAGTTCAAATGTTTGGGTAAACGGTTTGTCATCCATCTCTGGGCGATAACGCAGAATGTCTATGTTGATACTTTGCTGAGTCATTATTTTATCCCCTGCGCTAATTTTTCACCCGCAGCACCATAAGCACGGACTGCAGGTTGACTCTTGGTGATCTTCACATCGCTATAATCAATTTTTGGCGCTTTATCAACTTGATAGTAAGCCAGTGAATGCTTTAAGAATTTCTTATCATCACGCGCTTCAAAGCCATCAATACGCTGATGTGAACCACGAGACTCCTCACGTAAAATAGCACTGTGGGCCATTGCCTCAGCAGTATCGAGTAGATAACCCAGTTCAATGGTGTAAAGGAAGTCAGTATTAAACACGCTGGATTTGTCTTCGACTTTAACGTTTTTATAACGCAACTTTAACTCTGCTAATTTATCAATGGTCTTTTGCATTGATTCCTGAGTACGGTAGATGCCAACGCCCTCTTCCATACAATCACCCATCTCTTGACGGATAACGGCAGACTTTTCAGTACCGTCGCTGTGCAACAGAGCGTCCATGCGTTTGATCACCGTTTCTGCTTGGGCTTTAAGTGGCGCAATATCTTGATGTTGATGGTTACTCGCATAATTTGCCGCTTCTTGACCAGCAAGTTGACCAAATACTGCGAGTTCCGTCAGGGAGTTAGATCCTAAACGGTTAGCGCCATGTAAACCGACCGAAGCACATTCACCAACCGCATATAACCCAGCGAGTGAGGTTGCCGTTTTCGCATCAGTCGCTATACCACCCATAGTGTAATGCACAGTAGGACGTACTGGGATAGGTTCATAAACCGGATCAACACCGACATACGCTTTGGCCAGTTCACGAATAAAAGGCAAGCGTTCATTGATTTTCTCTTCGCCTAGATGACGTAGATCGAGATAGACATAATCGCCACGTTCACCTTCAACAACTTGTCCTTTTTGTTGCTCTTGCCAGAAACATTGGCTGAGTTTGTCACGTGGGCCGAGTTCCATGTATTTATTCTTGGTTTGACCAACGGGCACTTCAGGTCCTAAACCGTAATCTTGCAGATAACGATAGCCATCTTTATTGACTAAAATACCACCTTCACCACGACAGCCTTCGGTCATCAAAATACCACTACCAGGTAAGCCTGTTGGGTGATATTGCACAAACTCCATATCGCGCAGTGCAATACCATGGCGATAAGCCAGTGACATACCATCACCGGTAACAATACCGCCATTGGTGTTGTAGCTATACACTCGCCCTGCACCACCCGTTGCCATGATCACTGATTTTGCTTGGATCAGTTTTATTTCACCTTCGGCGATATCGAGAATAACCACGCCTTGGATCTTGCCATCTTCAACGATTAGATCTAAACAGAAATGTTCGTCAAATCGGGTGATCTTCGGATGCTGAATCGATGTTTGAAACAGGGTATGCAGAATATGAAAGCCACTTTTATCCGCTGCAAACCAAGTACGCTCTATTTTCATGCCACCAAAAGCGCGCACATTAATCGACCCGTCAGCTTTACGGCTCCACGGACAACCCCAATGTTCTAATTGCGTCAATTGCTTCGCGGCATTTTCAACAAAGTACTCAACCACATCTTGTTCGCATAACCAATCGCCACCCGAAACGGTATCGTTAAAATGATTATCTAAAGAGTCATGGTCCTGCGCGACACCCGCGGCACCACCTTCAGCTGCAACGGTATGACTACGCATTGGATAGACTTTGGAAATAAGGGCGATATCAAGCTCAGGATGATTTTCAGCTATTTCTATCGCTGCACGTAAACCCGAGCCGCCGGCACCAATAATGGCAACATCTGTTTGAATAATTTTAAATTTATGCATATTCACTCACATCAAAGTTAGTTTAAAAGCAAGTAGCCACTAAGAGGTATTTTAATGCGAATGTCGTCGACAGTGTTTGATATGAATCAATAACAATATCTAAATTAATCGAGCTTAGATATTGAATTACATTTTGTGATCTGGCTGTAGTTAACAACTCGATTCTAGGTATTGTTTAGCGGTTTTATTAGTACAAGGCAAGGAGGGATATTTAACATTAAAGCACGTTACACAGACGACTAATATAGACCATGTAACGCATATTAAAAATAGGACTGATTATTTGTTTTCAGTATCCGTATTAGTGACTTGAACTGATGTCCAATGATGACCAGATAACACCAACAGACCAGCAAAAATACCTAAGTTTTTAATGAAGTTTTGCATTTCATGCCCCCCTTCTAGGCCCGTTAAGTTCCAAAAATCATGTAAGTTGACATTAATTACCAGAACCAGTCCAGCCAGCATTAGCGCAACGATAGCAGTATAACGATTAGCAATAAGCAAGATAGCTGCAACAATCTGGAATACACCTGCAGCCGCTAGCAGCACAGGTACAAACGGCATGTTATGCTTTTCCATTAACCCAATATGCATGTCCCAAGATACAAACTTCATAATGCCTGGAATTAAGAAGTACAACGCCAACATGATGCGACCAACGGTTAATAACACCTTATTCATCTTATGCTTGACCCTTTACGTTAAGTTGCACATCAATATTACCGCGAACTGCGTTTGAATAAGGGCAAACCTGATGTGCTGTTGCCACTAATTTTTCAGCATCCGCTTGAGATAATGCTAACTCAATAGCAAGGCTGACTGTTAACACAAAACCACCCGTCGCATTAGGACCAATCCCCACTTCTGCAGATACTGGCGCAGCAGTAATTTTAATTTTCATTTCGCGTGCTACATGCAGGATAGCATTCGAAAAACAAGCCGCGTAACCCGCAGCGAATAACTGTTCTGGATTTGTCGCAGCGCCCGTGCCGCCCATTTCTTTAGGATAGCTTAGTGCTAACGATAACATACCGTCATCTGTAGCTACTTGACCGTTACGACCCGCTGACGCTGTTGCTGTTGTTGTATAAAGTGTTGTCATCATAAATTCCTATAAATAAACCCAAGTTACATTGCGCGCAACTCAACTGCGTTAACTATAGTCCTGATGACACACAATTACAACTACATTGCGCGCAATTTATATTTATAGTTGAAACTCTAGAAAGTAAAAAGCCCCATCATGAGAACCATGACGGGGCTTATAACAAAAAATAAAAACGTTAGTTGATAAATTAGGTTATCGGTTATTTATTTGCCTGTGCCGTAAATTGCCCTAAAACAATACCGACATTACTGTATAACGTTAATGTATTATCAATCACTTTATAATTATCAGTTTCTGATAATGCGGTTAAAAATTGGGTTTCCAAGTTCATTTGTTGAAAACACAATTTCTTTGTTGTTAACAATTTTGTCAGGTTTACGTTACTCGCAAGTACATCATAACGGCCGCTAAAACGATTGCAGCCAGCAAAACCAACAACCTTATTATCACCTTGGGTAAACGTAAGGTGAGGCGGCTGCTGAGTCTCTTCTACAGTGATCGCTTGCGACCCTAATATCGACAGCTGCCACTGCGTATCAACCAAACTCGCTTGCCCGTCATTTTGAACTTCAGAGCGAACTTGTGACACTAAAATTTCACTTGGTTTTAGCCCTTGATTAGCAAATGCATCTACCTGCTGTGTATTGGTAAATAATAACTGACCATCAAGCTCAATCCGCGCACGTAGTGCATAACGATGTCGCGGCTTTATTTTCGCAGCATCGTAACTTAAGTCTATTTGATATGGTGGCGCACCAACCGCTGTAATTGTCTGCTTAGCAATAACTTCTGCTGCCACATCCATTTTTGAAACATCTTCTAATACCAAGCTCACTTGTGCACCCGGTGGTAACGCAATACGCTGACGGTAGAATACGCTCGCAGTAATACTCTGTTGCTGAACTGTTACAGTTTGTGCAAGGTTAGCACTCTTCTGCTCGGTAGTTACACAGCCACTCAAGCCCATTAATAAGCTTGTGATAACCGCAGTAGTTAAAAATGTTTTATGATTTAGCAGACGTTTATTTTTTTGCATGTAAATAATTACCTTAGAAGAATTGGTTAAATTAGCAAACAATCAAAATATAGCAGCAGTCTAACGGATATGTCCGGTAACACTTTGATATAAATCAAAGTTAGCGCCGCTTTACAAACTCACTGCACAAGTACGGTTTTAGGTTCTGGTACAATACCACTGCCTGTGCTAGGCGGTTGTGGGGTCGGCTTCACAACTAACTCAAATAACTGTCCTGACAACTTACTCAACTCAGGTAGGTCTAAAGTCGCTGAGTACAGTGGCTTACCATTATTTTCGATTCTCGCTCTAACAACATACTGACCATTGTTATCAAATAGTGCAGGATCGTATTGTAACGAAATATTATATGGCGGGGGCGTATGTGCTACGATGGTTTTTTGGCCTAACATAGCGTTGCTAATATCGGTTTTAGAAATATCTTCTAACGTGATCGTGATCGTTGAAGATGCAGGTAAACTCGCACGTTCTAAATAAATCACACGCACTTCTAAATGTTGCTTTTTAGGTGTTACCGCAACCGTATTCACCTGATCTTCAAACACCACGCCCCATACCGGAATATCTTTAATCTGCATTGGCGTTACTTTTAATGGGTTTTGCTCCAGCAAGGTAAAATTAGCCGTTTTACCTACAACAATAGAGCCAATTTTATCTTCCAGCCTTAACGTATGCGCCGCGTTAATGGTAATGGCTTGCATCGCTTGATACGCAGTAATACGCTCTTGCTGTGAAACCTTATTTAGACCCGATGTGACACGGTTAACCGCCGTCCACGCTAACGTTAACGGCTCCATTGGTGCCATTGAAAAATCGGAATGAAATGAAACCGGCACATTGCTCTGCATTAAACTATTAACCCGCACTAAATTTTCGGCACGCTCGCGGCCTAATCCAACCTCCGAATATTTATCCGCTAATGCCCATAAATAATACGGGTTAACCGATGCTTCGATGTCTAATGTTACCAACTGAGTCACTTGCTCTTTAGTAAAGTAGCCCATGTGATGTAAAGTAAATCGATGATCTTCACGCGCTAATTTAGCTTGATCCGCTTGGTTAAAATCTAGCACTTGTTGGATCCCTAAGTCACCATTAGCATGCACATGGATCTGATAGCCATTTTGCCAATAAAAACTCAGTTGCTGCTGGAATATATCCAACGGTGTCATCCACTCACCTTTATGACCATCAAGATAACCGTCTTGCATCTGCATTAACTGAGAATAGATCGCCCCATCAGAGAATAGCTTCACTTGCTTAGGTAAGAACTTGATGTTGCCGGTATTGTATTGAGCTTCTAGCGTTTCCATGAACGCTAATGCTTTCTGATTACTCTGCCCATTGGCATTATATAAATACGTACCATTCGGAATAAGAAAGACATCATAAGGTGGTTTTTGATCCATTTCTGATTTTAATAACTGGTATTCCAAATCAAAGTTAGTGCTAGGGAAACCCGGTTCCGCTATCGTTGTAATACCATTTTTAAGCACTAATTTAGACATGATATTTAACCCTAACTTGTAACTTTCAGGATTAATAAAATCAGCCGTAATCTTAGGTAATAATGCTAGCCAGCCACCTTCATAAAAATGACCTTTATCCCAATCAACTTGTGGGTTGTCAGCAAAATCTGCTTGTTTAAGACCAAATTTTTTGATCGCTGCATCGTTTAAAAATATTTCATGGAAAGAACGATGAATGATCGCAACAGGTTTGTCTGGTGACAATTCATTTAATATTTCACGGGTTAACTCGCCATGCCAAAGTTGGTGATAACCCCAAACAAAAAATACCTTATCTTGGTCAGCATTGGCATCAATCGATTGCTTTAAACGTTCAAGATAAGCGAAATGACCAGCAACACCTTTTTTAACTTCATTCGGTAACACCCAATCATATGGGGCAATAATTTCATTGGGCAGCATAATAGCCGCAATGGAAGGATGTACGTGCGGTTCGACAAAACCCGGTAACATGGTTTTGCCGCTAATATTAATGAGTTTAGTATTATCGCCACTGAGCTTCATCGCATCGATTTTAGCGCCAACAAAGATAATTTTTTTATCTTTGGTCGCGACCGATTCAGTATAACTAGGCTCCACACCTGCCATCGTCAAAATATCACCGCCAAAATAAATAGCATCAGCAATAACGGGTAATACTTTGATTGCTGATACTTCGGTATTTTTTAGTGGTGAATCGCTAGAGTCCGGCGTTTTTACACCAGTATTATCAACGACTTTCGTTGTCTCTACCGTGTTTGATTTATTTACTTTTAATGGCGTGGCAGCCGCCTCATCTGAGACCGTATTGGAAACAATGTTAGCTTCGATGTTAGCCATGTCGTGTGCATGGGCTTGTATACCAAACAATAGACCGCACAAAAGTGTAATTAGCATAAGCCATTGCACAAAAACAGAAAACGATTGAATAGGGCTAACGAAGCCTTGAGTTGACATTACGCCACTCCCTTATAACTCAGTGAAAGTATGAATAAAATAACATATCAGTCGCTATAAAACCATAAAATCACCATCACTGATAGTCTGCTAACCAGCCTCTTTTTCTAGTTCATATTCACATTGCGCTACAAACTTACCAATTTCAATGTATGCCTCGTCAGCCTCTTCTAAATCAAATAAATGCCAGACATGCAACATATTAGACCATGTTTGCAAGCGTACATTAGAACCTTGCGAGCGGGCTTTATTGGTATAACGGCGAGAATCATCAACCATCATTTCGGTATCACTGGCCTGGATCAAAATGGGAGGTAAACCAGATAAATTGGCGAAAATCGGTGATACTTGTGGGTCACGGGGATTCATGCGGAAAAGTATAGCGACCCAAAGAAGTAAAATAAATTGCGGGAAATGGTGAAACTTACCCAAAAACGGATGCAACAGGAAATCAGTTTTAGCATTATAACTCAAACTGCCATAACTAAAGGTACTATCAATACAAGGACATATCGCAATTGCAGCGTCAACTTGACGAATTTCTTGCTGCTTGAGCCAACCAATAAGCGCAAGAGTTAAATTGCCACCCGCAGAATCACCTGCAACATAAATTCGATGACACACTTGCGGATTATTGGGATTATTAGCCAGTAACCATTGATACGCATAACGGCAATCTTGAATGCCCTTCACTCGTTTACCATCTGGGATCATGTCATAACTCACCGCAAAGACAGTGACACCGAGTTCACGCGCCAGACGCTCTGTCACGACACGGTGACTCTTGGGACTGCCAACCGCAAAACCACCACCGTGAATATAAAGTAAACGCTTATTTACATCACTTTTTTTATTCAGCACCCATTCACCCATAATGCGATGACCTTGAAAGCTTGTTAAGACGGGAATAATCTCACAATCTAATTCCACATCACCTAAACGATCAATATTTTTACGCAATGCATAGAGATACTTACTCGGTTTAATAAAACTAATTGGTTCCTTTATACTTTCGATAAGTTCCAGTGCTTGAGGATATTTATATGAAGGTGTCGGGCGGTAAAAAGTGGCACTTAAATCAGCGCTATCATATTGGCGAAGATCTTCACCATATAGATTACGTATCAACAACAACAAAATAACTAAAACGATAATAGCAGTAATCAAAGACCACATGTTCACAACTCCCTGTCTGTATTTAAACAACAATAAAGCAATTAACCAAAACTAAAGCGATAACAGTATTATTCAAATAAAACCAGCCAGTAGAGTAAAAACATCATGAAAACGCTAGCTTTACGGCAAAACATTCATTTCAATATGAAGCTAGCTCACAACATTGGGCATCAACCAAAACATCAACAACACGCAGCGCCAATATACCCAAGCCAGTCTCAGATATAACATCTCGACGTAGTTGGGGGTATACAAGGTAGTTCAGGGAAACCACTGGATCACGACATTAGTTAATTTAAAATGACTAAATCATCGATTTGCACATTGGCAGTTGGTTGCCTATCCGTGGTCTTCAAACTCGCTTGCTGGTCGTAAAGTTTCGTTACTTCAACTTCGCTACTGCTATTAGTCTCTTTTTTACGGCTGATACCAAACTGATCAACATAACTGCCAGTATGCTTGATCATAAATTTATCACCTAATTTCAGGCCATTATTCCGACCTATATTAATGTTCACTTCATTACCATCCACAGCAATAACACGCGCTTCAACCAATTTACATTGCAAACTGGCATCTAAATCAAATAATACATCATCAATAATTAACTGCAAAGATTGGCCAAACTCAGAGCGCCAAAATTTTAACGTATCCGTATCCACTATGCGGTGCTTAGCAAACTCCCACTTAGTGACTTTACTGTAATTTCGATCAAACAACAGGCTACCGTTAAAACCATCAAAAACTTGTATATTCAAGCGAAAATTACGCTCAGGCAAATCATCCGCGAGTATTTTGGCGATACCATTAACAACAGGTTTAAATGTCGATAAGTCTGTAATTGTGCCCAAAATAATATACTGACTATCTGCTGACTTGCTGATTTGCTTAACTTCTTGTCCAGTTAAACTACCTCGCAGCGGCAAAGAACTGCCGCTAAAGCCGATGTTTTGATTGATAAATTCACGTGCATCGAAAGTTTGACTATTTTTACGCAGACTTTGGTACAACAAGCGACTGAAAGATTCGTTAATATTGTAGATACCACCATAACTGGCTTGTTCACGGTGTCTAATACCAAAACGCAGTAAAGACACTGATTTTTGATAACCCGCACTTAAGCATTTATTACGGTCTGCAACGATATCCGTTACAATTTGCACCCTGATTTTATCTAATTTAATCGATTCACTTTTTAATCGAATATCCCTCACCTCACCATCCATACGGATCTGAAAGCTATCAGATAATATCCTACCGCCGTTAAAAGATTGTAAGCTAGAAACCGATGCGCCTGCATATAATAGCGCTTGTTTCAATGCATTGCGTACCGCTAACTCTCGAGCAATGTCAACGTCACCGTCAATAATAATCGCCTCACCCTCAACCTCATACCATTCAGCATGTAGGGTGAACGAACAACAAATTAGCAATAGTAGTAGCAGTTTTTTCATTTTTAATCGCATATGAATTTTGAATATGTCTATTTTAAAAGCAACATTTGTACCAGATCAAATTTTTCTGAATATAAAACCGTATCTAGGTGAATTTAATAGATAATAACGCTATCGTAATAAAAATTAAGTTGTATCAATTTATTGGCAAGTAAATTGCTTGTGTTTATGTATATCTCTAACGATGTATTCTTATAATCACGCATAACATAATTTTAGGAACTAATATGAAGCGTTTTTTACTACCGTTATTAGCGGTTGTGTTGACTTCAGCCTGTACTGTGATTAAAGAGCCCAATCACGTTTTATTGACTGGCGCAAATACCACAGTGCAACCTATCGTTATTAAACAAGTTATTGTTCAACCTATTTATCAGCCAAATGGCCATAATGCAAATATGGCACAAAGTATGCTAACTAAAGAACAGTATAATAATATATTTAGAAGTCCTTACACCTACCCTTACCGCCGTGACATTTCAACCAGCAGTAAATAACGGTTTAACGACAATAATTAAAGCACTTAAGGAAGTAATATGAAAAAGGCAGTCATAGCTATCAGCCTAATTACCTTACTCACAGGTTGCGCATTAAAACAGCCCGCAGCTCCTGAAGAAGAGAAAGAAACACCGCCTCATTCATCTTGGGATGGTAATTCTTATGAACCAAAATACCCAAGAAGTTTATTACCAAACCAACCAATAAACTATACTCAAGAATTAAGTTTTATCGTGCGAGGTTTAGCGGATCAGTTGATCGTCAATGATTTGTCTATTATTCCTAATAATGAGCCGATTGCCGTCACTTCTTTCGTCAATCTTGACGATCTATCGACAACAAATTGGCTCGGTCAGACCTTATCTGAATCTTTTATTCACGAATTAACCATTCGTCGTATTCCGGTTATTGATTATAAAACCACAGGCACGATCAGTGTTACTGGCCAAGGTGACTTTGTATTCACCCGAGATTGGAAAAAATTACGCGGTCAATTACCTGTATCACGTATCTTAACCGGAACCATGTCACGTAACAGTGAAGGCGTGATTGTTAATATGCGTATCATTAATATGGAATCAGGTTTTGTTGAATCAACAGCGCAAGGTATTATTCCTAACCATCTCGTAATTGGCGGCTCAAATAGTATGGGTCCATTAGAGGGGCGTGGTCGTTATATTTACCGTACTGGTTCAGCACCTTCTGTGCGTATTACTAATTAAGGTTTATCAATGAAATATCTGCGTCTACTTATGTTTGCCACTCTGGTTAGTCTAACAGGCTGTTCACTATTAGAAAAAAATACAGTTTATGATATCAAAGAACCGAAAACCTTCCCTGTACTCAAGGCAGTTGGCTATGCTGCTTTAAGTTCTCAGCCGGGCAATAGTGACAGTGAGCGCATGCTTAATGCGATGCGCGCATCTAAATTAGATGCTTACCGAGAATTAGCAGAGCAAGTCAGTGGCCAAGAAATTTACAGTGACACTAGCTACAGGTCACGTTCATTGCAAGGCGAGACCATCGAAGCATCAGTATCCGGTATCATCCGTGGGGCACGTGTGGTGCAAACTTACCCGATTAATGAAGATGTATACGCAACAGAGCTAGAGCTCGATTTTAAACGAGTTTTTGAGTTATATGAGAATACATCGTCAATGCCAACTCGCGTGCAAAAAACCCGTTATTAATATCAATTTCATGAGATTAGTGAGCAATTATAAAAATACCGAATTAACTTATTATTTACTATAATAAAAACTAACTCGGTATTTTTATAACATTCACGGTATAGCACGGGCAGTCATTATCAGTACTGCTCTCTTCAATTTCGGTTAACGCATCATTAAATCAACTGAATAAAATCCGCCCCACAATAATACCAACATCGAAGTTTGTGCTAGCTGTACGTTTAATTGTTTACCATCACGTTGGTATATCACAATACACAAAGCCAACTGAACAGGCAGTAATAACAGCATTAGCAACCCTTGATAGCGATCAATAACAAGCAACAGCGAAGGCAATAACACAGTAAAGCAATAAAGATGCTTACTTGCTTTGACGCCTAAGCGCGTCGCTAACGTAAATTTCTGTGCACGACAATCAGACGCTACATCACGAATGTTATTAACCAACATGATAGCCACAACCAAAAAGCCGACCTGACTAGCAGGAATAAAGACAGCAAACGCCAACACTTGGGTTTGTAAATAATAACTGCCGACCACAGCTAACCAACCGAAATAGAGAAAAACAGCCATTTCTCCAAGCCCATGTGAAGCTAATGGCCGCGGACCGCCACTATAAATATACACGCCAGCCAGCGATAATATGCCTAACACGACGTACAGCCAACCACCGACATAGATAAGATAACAGCCACTGACAATAGCAAGTAAGCACATTGCTATAATACCAAGGCGTAAATGCGCTGCTGATATCAAACCTTTCTGTAATGCACGATCGGGGCCTAATCGATCTTCACCATCGACACCACTTTTACCATCAAAATAATCATTAGAAAGATTCACCGCAATTTGTAGAGCCATACAGCAGACCATACACAATGTGGCGATATAAAAACTGAAATTAACTGGAGAGTCGACCCAAGCCAGTGTTTGTCCAAGTAAAATAACCGCTAATGCCACCAGCAGTGTTTTCGGACGTGTAACAAGAAACCAAGAAGATAATGTAGTCATAACATTTAAACATGCGAAAAATAGATAAAATGAGCATAAAATACCTATTTAGTAATGTCCACTTTTATTGTTTGATTAACAAGGTCATTCCAACCAGAATGACCTAACGCAATATTCAGACTAATCGCTCTGCCATGGCTAATGAACAGATAATAACGCATTCGCGACACGCCCTCGGCTTAGATTTTTTTCACAATATTGTCATACGTTTCAAAGCGACGTTTAATTTCACGGATATAATTAACAGGTTCTTGCCCACGTACATAACCGTAACGGGCTTTAGCCGCATATTTAGATTTAGACAGCAGTAACATGGCGTTTTCAACATGGCCAAACCAGACATCATCACGCCAGCCTTGTTGTTTCGCTAAGCGCATTGCATCACGAACATGCCCTGCGCCGGCATTATAAGACGCCAACGTAAACCAGATTAACTGATCCGCCTGCACTTCATCCTTACGCATACGTTCACGAACCCAATTCATATAAAGCACACCCGCTTTAATCCCCCGCTCTGGCACATGTACGTCGAGGATCCCCAATTCTTTTGCAGTACGTGGCATTAATTGGAATAACCCTTTCGCACCCGCCATCGATTTGGCTTTAGGATTGAAACGACTTTCTTGATGCATCTGAGAGACGAGTAAGCGCCAATCAAAATCATGCTGACGGGCATATTTCTTCACAATATCGTCATAAGGCGATAAAACCCCAGAATCATTCTGCAGCACATAATCTTTATAATGGGTATCTAAGCGTTTTTGATTCTTAAAGTATTTATTATAAATGACATTATAAAACAGACCCTTGTAATGCTTTTTAATAAAAGCATTAGACTTTGCTAAGAGCTTATCATGGCCCGATGCCACCGCCCAACTTTGCGACTTAGGCGCACCTAACGCCATTAAAGATTGGATATCATCACGAAAGGTCATCTCGATATCGACAATATGGCTATCAGCTATGGTCATTTCGTATTCTTTTCCCCCCACTTTATCAATGATCGCTTCTGTTTCCTGACTTTCAGGCACGCCAACTAAATTAATACCACTGACGGTTTTCTTTAACTCGACCGCACTCTCCCAATACGAGCTCGATGGTCTAATATAAATATTACTGTTGGCCAGTTCTGTTGCATCACGGATCTCGGCACGGTCCTTATGGGCAACAATCAATTCAGAGGCATAATGATAAGGACGTGAGAAGGCAATGCCTTTATTTCGTCTCTGCGCCGTTGGAGTTAAAAAACCCAGCGCAATATCAGCTTTATCTTCAAGCAAGTAATCAAGTAAGGCCACATTGTTCGGCGCGACGATAATTTCGTAGCGTAATTTATGCTCTTTGGCAAATCGTTTTGCTAACTCATAATGAAAGCCGAGCAGTTCACCACGCCAAATATAATAAGAAGAAAGGTTGTTACGTAACACGAAACGAATGGTTTTGGTTTCCTGGATCTTTTGCCATTGGGTTTTATAGCGATGTGCTGATTTCGGCTTCACTTTGGCAATTAAATTTTGTTCTTTCAGAAATTGATTTAACTCATTTAACAGTTGTTTGTTATTCGGAGCAACCCCCCAAGCAAGCTGACGTGTGGCACTTGCTTGTAAACTCATTTTAATATCATCACGGTAAGCGCTTGCTGACTGAATTAAATTTTTATCTTGAATGGTAATATCATATTCACCACTCGCCAGTTTATCGTATAAGGCTTCATGGCTAATCCTGCTATCGACTAACCGGATTTTCAGGTTTGGATAGATTTTTTGTAGTCCGAATGCCGTGGATTCATAGCTCTTCCCCTTTTGAATCACAATTTCACGACCATTTAAGTCTTTACCCGATTGTAAACTCTTGCTTTGACTGCCCATCAGCAAGTATTCTTTGGTGAGTAAAAAAGGATCACTAAAACTGATCAATTTTTCCCGTTGACCAGTCTTAGTTAAATTCGCGGCAATCACATCACCCTCACCCGCTAATAGCATTGGAATAAGATCGGCGAATTTTGTCACGCGGATATTTTCAATTTTCAGCTTCTTTTCATCGGCAAATTGCTGGAGGTAATCTAATTCAATATCTTGAGGGTGGCCTCGACGGGGGAAAATAATTTCGCCACCAGCCCACGTTAGTACGCGTAATGTCTTTTGAGTGGGTACCGAAGCAGGCACTATAGCAACGGGAATGGTCGCAATAGTCAGGCCTGAAGGCGCAATATGAGTCGCCTTATTTGAGCTTGTCACTGCACTTGACTGTAAATATGTGATAAACATATCTAGAATAAATAGAGTCAGCAGCAAAAAATACACTTTTTTGGCTGTCTTGGTGATTAAAAATTTATACATTACATTCCTTTATAATGTTTACAGGACAACTCGAGTATTTTACGGCGGTCAGATTATGTTATTATCGACATCCTTAAACCACTCACTCTATAAGGCTCTGTTTATGCTTATTTCTTTCTTTGTTGGCGTTACCTTAGTTGTTTATATTAAACAAAAAGCACTGAAACCGAATTCAAAAGATACCATAATAATGTTAATTTCTGATGGTTATAAAGCACTGATCGATGACGTCAAAAAGGTAATGAAATAATTGCACAGTAATAACAGAATCGTCAACAGTATCTCACTTTAGGTAAACAAAGTTCATTTAATCGACAGAATAACCGATTATAAAACATGTCACAGCCAATATAACTAAGGATTTATCAATATAAAGCATGAATGGCTTTACATTTAACATTGGACCGATAGACTGACCTCTCTTTAACTAGGCTAACGGATGCTAAATTAGCACCCCGTTATGCTACACAATACGACACAGAAAACAGAGGACGTCATTTTGAGTAATACTCAATCAGTAGATACACCCACTTTAGGCCAAAAATTATGGTTTAATTTACCGCTTTGGCAAAAAATTGTTATCGGTATGATCCTTGGTATTACCGTTGGTCTCATTTTTGGTGAAGATGCAGTCGTCCTAAAACCAATTGGCTCATTCTTTGTTAACACCATTAAGATGTTAATTGTACCGCTGGTTTTCTGTTCCATTATTGTTGGTATTACGTCAATGCAAGACACCAATAAAATGGGCCGCATTGGTTTTAAAGCCATTATGTTTTATCTTATTTCAACCGCAGTTGCGATCACCATCGGCTTAGTATTAGGTCATGTGCTACAGCCTGGCGCAGGTTTAGGACTTGTTGCTCAACAGGTTGAAGTAGTAAAAGAAACATCATCACTCGTAGATACACTCGTTGCATTAGTACCCACTAACCCAGTAAGTGCGCTTGCTCAGGGTCATATCCTCCAAATTATTGTCTTTGCTGTTGCCCTTGGCGTATCACTCACACTGATTGGTGAAAAAGGAAAACCTGCTGTAGCACTTTTCGAAAGCCTGGCAGAAGCAATGTACAAGCTAACGGATCTCGTGATGAAACTCGCACCGTACGGTGTATTTGCGTTAATGGCGTGGGTGGCTGGTAAATTTGGTTTGGCACTGCTATTACCTCTCGTTAAAGTAATTGGTGCGGTTTACCTCGGTAGCATCTTGCATGTGTTAGGTGTTTATAGCGCATTAATTCTATTTATTGCAAAACTAAATCCAGTACAATATTTCCGCGGTATTGTTGATGCTCAGGTTGTTGCTTTCACCACTACATCAAGTGCAGGTACATTACCAGTATCAATGAAATGTGCACGTGAGAACCTCGGTGTATCAAAAGGTGTATCAAGCTTTGTATTACCACTAGGCACCACCATTAACATGGACGGCACAGCGCTTTACCAAGGTGTAACTACATTATTTGTCGCGCAAGCATTCGGTATTGATTTAGGCATGCCTGAATACATCACTATTATCTTAACAGCTACATTAGCATCTATTGGTACTGCCGGTGTACCTGGTGCGGGTCTTATCATGCTAACGTTAGTACTTACTACTGTTGGCCTACCTGTTGAAGGTGTGGCACTGATTGCTGGTATCGACCGTATTCTGGATATGGCACGTACCACCGTTAATATTTCTGGTGACATCGCCGCATCAGTGATCATTGCTAAATCAGAAAAAGAATTAGATACCACTATTTATAACGCAAAATAGTGATATCACGGTACAGTTTTATCTAAACCGTACCAACAACAAAGCCACTGATAAGTATCCTATTATTGGATACAGCATCAGTGGCTTTTTTATTGGCTTAACCTGTGTCTACATAAATGCTAATTTAGCCACAAACACCGCCGTTAATACCCAAATACTAATCGATACTTCTTGGTATTTACCTGATCCTACTTTTAGGAAAGTATAAGCGATAAAACCAAGTGCAATACCATTGGCGATAGAGAACGTGAAGGCCATCATGATTGCCGTAATACAGGCTGGTACATAATCGGTAAACTCATCCCAGTTCACTTTACTCAGACCACTCATCATCAAGAAAGAAACAAAGATAAGTGCACCGGCAGTCGCATAACTTGGAATAATTAACGCTACATCAGTAAAGAAAGTCGCCGCTAAGAATAACACACCAACCGTTACCGCAGTTAAACCTGTTCGGCCACCAGCAGCAACACCAGACGCACTTTCAACATAGGAGGTTACTGGCGGGCAACCCACACACGCACCTAACACACTTGATACCGAATCGGCTTTTAATGATTTTTTCAGGTTTTGGATCTCGCCTTTTTCATTCACAAGATTGGCTTTGTCCGCCACCCCCATTAACGTACCCGCAGTATCAAACATATTCACGAATAAGAACGAGATGATGACACTGACCATACCAACATTAAACAAACCTTCAGTATTGTAAAATAGATGCTCAAAATCCATGGCCATGAATAATGGCGCAATGCTTGGCGGCATAGAAATAATTGACGCCGGTGCCGACACCAGACCTAGTGGAATACCAGCAAGCGTTGTCACTAACATACCGATTAATACCGCACCAAATAGATTACGGCGGAATAATGAGCCAATGATGAGGAAGGTTAACGCGGCAAGTAATACACTCGGCTCTGTAAAATCGCCCATGGTCACCAAGGTTGGTTGAGAAGCAACGATGATACCGGCACTTTTAAAACCAATGATGCCTAAAAACAAACCCACACCTGCAGTCATCGCATAACGTAAACTCTGCGGAATACTGTCTAATATCCATTCTCGGATCTTGTAAAAACTCATTAACGCAAAGAGCACACCCGATACAAAAACCGCAGCCATCGCAACCTGCCAAGTGTAACCCATGTCAAATACGACCGTATAAGTAAAGAAAGCATTAAGCCCCATACCCGGTGCAAGTCCCACTGGCCAGTTCGCATATAGACCCATCAACATACAGCCAATTGCAGCACCGATACAGGTAGCCACGACCAGTGCATCTTTATCCATACCTGTTTTGGCCATAATATCGGGGTTTACAAAAATAATATAAGCCATAGTAACGAACGTTGTTAAACCTGCCATAAGCTCAGTTTTCACCGTAGTGCCATGCTCTGAGAGTTTAAATAACCGCTCCAGTACGCCACTTTTAGCTGATCCCTGTAACTCAGATCCTTGTTGTGTTTTATCCATCATACTTTCCTTGTTGTATTCGGGTTTACCGATTTTACGTTTTTACGTTTTTATATTATTAATTTTATTATTTGTTTCAACTAACTACCACGATAAGTTGAATAACTAAACGGGGATACGAGCAGCGGCACATGGTAATGCGCTTGGGTATCGTTAATCCCAAAGCGGATCACAATGTCATCTAAAAAAGCAGTCTCAGGTACCGCAGCGCCACGTGCACGGAAATAATCAGCCGTATCAAACTGTAATTGATACTTACCAACACGCAGTTCATCACTGGTTAATAGCAAAGTATCGGTACGCCCATCACTGTTAGTGACAGCTGAAGCGACTAATTCTAATTGATCTGCTTCTACCTTATATAATTTAATACTGATGCCAGCACCTGGTACGCCATTAGCTGTATCAAGTACATGTGTACTGAGTCCACTCATAATCAAAAATACCTTACTGTCACAATTAAATATCACGGCTTAAATATCGTCCAAACTACAAAGTGAATACATAGATCGATACAATATGTTAAATTTATGTTTCACATGATTACAGAAAAATAGTAAAAAGTTAAATTATTAATCTGTTTTTTATTTTAAAAATACAAAAAAACACTTAATTAACTCCAGAATAATCACTAATAAATAGATAAAACCAAGCATATACTAACGACTCACCCCATTTTAGGTACAAAACAAAATCTTGCAAACTTGTTAAATATTTATATAGATTTTGTATACAATAATTGTAATAATTGTTTAACAACGTGATTACTTATCTATAATTTAAAGAGTGATTAGCGAAATATACGCATAATAAGGAGTCATGATGACTGTTGCCTATCCCAGAGATCTTATTGGTTATGGCCAAAATGTGCCAAATGCCAACTGGCCTAACAAAGCCCGCTTAGCGATCTCATTTGTTCTTAACTATGAAGAAGGTGGCGAACGTTGCATATTACATGGCGATAGTGAATCAGAAGCTTTTTTATCCGAAATGCCAGGCGCAGTACCACTACAAGGCGTGCGTAATCTCAGTATGGAGTCTTGTTATGAGTATGGCAGCCGTGCGGGGGTTTGGCGCTTGTTAAGCTTATTCGCTGACTATCAAATACCACTCACTATATTTGCAGTTGCAATGGCGTTAGAAAGACACCCGGATGTCGCCAAAGCATTTGTTGCTGCCAATCACGAAATTTGTAGTCATGGTTATCGTTGGCTTGATTATCAATATACCGATGAAGCCGAAGAGCGTGAACACTTACATAAAGCTATCGACATTATCAAAGCATTAACCGGTAAACGTCCAACAGGTTGGTATACAGGTAGACTCGGTCCTAATACTCGACGTTTAGTGGCTGAAGAAGGCGGATTTCTGTATGACTCAGATGCTTATGATGATGACCTACCGTATTGGGTCAACGCCAACAATCAACCGCACCTAGTGATCCCTTATACCCTAGATGTGAATGACATGCGCTTTGCAACCCCACAAGGTTTTAATAGTGGCGAGCAATTCTTTCAATACTTAAAAGACAGCTTCGACACCCTTTATGCTGAAGGTATAACATCGCCAAAAATGATGTCAGTCGGGCTACATTGCCGCTTAATAGGCCGTCCGGGTCGTGTGGCGTCACTAAAGCGCTTCTTAGATTACGTAAAGCAACATGATGATGTGTGGCTATGTACACGAGAGCAAATAGCAAATCACTGGATCAAACATCACCCATACAAGGACGCGTAACATGACACGTTTTAATACCTGCACCCCAAGTCAACTATCGCAATCCGATTTTGTGGCGGTGTTTGCTGATATCTATGAACACAGCCCTTGGGTAGCAGAAGCAGCATTTCAACAATTTCAACATCAAGGTATTGATGACGATATCGATGATATTGCGAGACTGCAGCAATGCATGGCAGATATTTTGCTCGCAGCTAGCGATGAAAAAAAACTGGCTTTAATCAATGCCCACCCTGATTTAGCTGGCCGTGCAGCAGTTAATGGTGAACTTACCACCGCATCAACCTCTGAACAAACTGATGCAGGGATAGATCAATGCACCGCCGAAGAATTTACCCATTTCACACAGCTCAACGATGCCTATAAAGCGAAATTTAATTTCCCTTTCATCAAAGCAGTGCGCGGCGCTAACCGCTTTTTAATCTTAGCTGACTTTAAACGTCGTATTCAAAATGATATCGACACCGAGTTCAAGCAAGCATTATTAGAGATAAACAAAATAGCCGAATTTCGCTTAAACGACCTATAACAAGGACGACTACAATGACTACTGTATTAAACTTTGACCGACATATTAACCTTGCAGATGAAAAGCTCGGTGCTGAAGCCATTTTTGCGACTGATGACTTTTTTGCTGATAAGCAACGTATGCTAAAAACCGAATCCGCCGTATTTGTCCCTGATTTATATGATGAAAACGGCAAATGGATGGACGGTTGGGAATCTCGCCGTAAGCGTCATGAAGGTTATGATTACTGCATAGTTCGCCTTGGTTTACCTGGTTCAATTGAAGGTTTAAACATTGATACAGCAAACTTCACCGGTAACTATGCACCTTCAGCATCGGTTGATGCATGTTTTGTTGCTGACGGTCAAGATCCACAAGAAGATACAGAGTGGACAGAGATCTTAGGTTCAGAATCATTACAAGGTGACAGCCAACATTTATTTAGCCTAACAGGCGATACCGTTTATACCCATGTACGACTTAACATTTACCCTGATGGTGGTGTTGCGCGTTTACGTGTTTACGGTAAGCCAAGTATTAACTGGGAGTCTATCGCAGCAGACCAAGAAATTGATTTAGCGGCAACCGTTAACGGCGGTCGTGCGATCGCGTGTAACGATGAACACTTTGGCGTAATGGGTAATTTATTAAACCCAGGTCGAGGGGTCAACATGGGTGACGGTTGGGAAACTGCACGTCGTCGTACACCCGGTAATGACTGGGTGATTATCGCGTTAGGTAACAAAGGTAGCGTTAATCGTATCGAAATCGATACTGCTCACTTTAAAGGTAACTTCCCAGATTCAATCAACATTCAAGCAGCTTGTGTGGCTGGCGGTACTGAAGAACAGATCCAAGCGCAGAGCTTATTCTGGCGTGAACTGTTACCTGTACAAAAGTTATCTGCTGATAATATTCATCACTTCCAAGAACAAGTAAACACACTCGGTGATATTACCCATATCCGCGTCAATATTTACCCAGACGGTGGGATTAGCCGTGTTCGCATGTTTGGTACCGTATCGAAATGATGACTAACATTATCGCACTTGAACCATTAACCGCTGAAGCGTTTAAACCTTACGGGGATGTGATCGCAACAAGGGATCGTGAATATTTCATGATCAACAATGGCTCAACGCGTCGCTATCATCAGCTTGCCGATGTAGACACCGAAACGGAGGGTGGTCGTACGATCATCAGTATCTTTCAGGCAACACCATTAACTTATCCATTGTCGGTAGGCATGATGGAACGCCACCCGTTAGGTTCACAAGCGTTTATTCCTTTATTTGGCAATGCGTATTTAATTTTAGTCGCCGCGCCAACCGGTGATCTAGAACAAGACCGATTAGATAGTCAAACCATTCGTGGTTTTATCAGTGATGGATCACAGGGTGTTAATTATCATAAAGGTGTGTGGCACCACCCTATCCTCGCGTTAACCGAACAAGATAAATTCTTGATTGTCGATCGCGCAGGTCCGGGAAACAACTGTGAAGAAGTACATTTTACCGATGCTGAAACACGCATATTTAATAAAGGCGTACTTGGTACGCAACTATAATAACAGGGAGTATTTATGGATCCGCATATTACGGAATGGCTGAATCTTGCGATTCGATGGATGCATATGATTTTTGGTATCGCTTGGATCGGTGCCTCATTCTATTTTGTATGGCTAGAAAATCACCTTAACCGCATCAATCCAAAAACAGGGTTAGCTGGCGATCTTTGGGCTATTCATGGTGGTGGTATTTATCACTTAGAAAAATACAAACTTGCACCAGAAAAAATGCCAGAAACCTTACATTGGTTTAAATGGGAAGCATACACCACTTTCCTTAGCGGTATCTCACTGTTAACGGTTGTGTATTATTTCAACGCACAATCTATGCTGATCGCACCAGCGTCGGGCTTAGTCGAATGGCAAGGTATTGCGATTGGTATCGCTACGATTGTACTGGGTTGGATTGTTTATCATGTATTATGTGAATCACCATTAGCACAGAAACCCGCCTTAATGGGCGCGGTATTAATGCTTATGATTATTGCCGTTGCATATGGACTATCACTGGTATTCACAGGCCGTGCTGCTTATATCCATGTTGGCGCGATGATCGGCTCTATCATGGTCGGTAACGTATTCTTTGTGATCATGCCGGGCCAGCGTAAAATGGTGGCTGCGGTATCGAAAGGTGAACAACCTGATCCTAGAGATCCTGCTAAAGCACTATTACGCTCGCGTCATAATAACTACCTGACATTACCAGTGTTATTTATCATGATCAGTAATCACTTCCCAAGTACCTATGGCAGTGAGTACAACTGGTTAATATTAGCGGCGGTATCGATTATCAGTGTATTAGTACGTCATTACTTTAATACCCGCCATCTGCATCAAAAATACGCTTGGACATTACCGTTTGCTGCTTTCGCCATGATCACATTAGCGTTTGTGACGAAACCAACAGTCGATAACAGCGCACCACAAGTGGCGTTTAGTGAAGTACAAACTATTGTCATCGAACGTTGCGCAATGTGTCATGCGACGGCCGGTGTAGCACCAATGGCAGGTGTTCATCTTGATACTCCAGAGAATATCAAGTTAAATTCAGACCGGGTATTATCAGCTGTGCGCAACCGCGTTATGCCACAAGGCAATATCACCAAAATGACCGATGATGAACGCACCATCGTCGTCAATTGGATCAACCAAGGCGCGAAAATTTAAGCGCTTAACGGTCCGTATAAAACGATAAATGCTACCCACAACATTGTGTGGTAGCGTTTTAACAATATCAATGGAACAAAAAACCTCCAAACTTGTCCTAACGCTATATAAAATCATAATAAGTTGCGTTAATGGAACAATTAAACAATCACCTCTTTTCGACCATCAATCAGTTTGCTGGCCAAAACCAATTCTTTGACTACCTTTTCATTTGCTTCGCAGAAGCGATGCCTTATGCTTTTATCGCATTGGTCGTGATCTTATGGTTTTGCAGTAAAGAACAATCGAAGCGTTATCTTATTAGTGCAACGCTGACTTCTGTTGTTGGTATCACGATTAATACACTTATTGCTCAGGTTTATTTCCACCCGCGCCCTTTTATGAACGATTTGGGTACAACGCTTGTCGCTCATGCGCCAAGTACATCATTTCCCTCTGATCACACCACATTTATGTTTTGTATCACCTTTAGCTTACTGTGCCATCAAACAACAAGAACAGTCGCATTAGGATTGACGGTATTAGCCGTTATCGGGGGATTATCTCGGGTCTATATTGGCGTGCATTTTCCTTTCGACATAGCCGCAGCAGCGGTTGTCAGTGGCTTTGCAGCAATGGTAGTACATGCCGCGCGTTATAAACTGCAGGCATGCTACAACATGATTATTGCAACAGGGGAAGTCTTAACAAAGCGGATGTTATAATTAGATGATAAAATGAGGGGGTAACCAGCAATACTTGAGTATTTGCTGGTTACTACGCTGTGCTAATCGTTACGCTTCACTAACTAAGAAACGCATGATCTCTGCCATGTCTAAGTTAAAATCATCCGCTCTTACCGACTCAGCAATACCATCATCGACCATCGACAGATCAATCTGATTCGAATTTTCGAAATCTCGCTTATCTAAACTATAAAACGAGTTCACTTTAGGGCGAGTAGGATCGATCTTATTGTAACTTTCAACAATCGCTAAACGATTAGAGTTTAATTTAACCAGTGAGCCAACCGGATACACGCCCATACATTTAATAAAGGCATGGACTAAGTTCAAATCTAATTGTCCATCTTGAGCAAGACTACGCAAAATAGAGAAGGATTTTAACTGGGTCAAACCTTCCTTATAACAGCGGTTGGCCGTTAATGCATCATAGATGTCACAGATAGACAGCATTCTGCCATAGCGAGATATTTTCTGCCCAGCTAAACCGAACGGATAACCTTCACCATTTAATTTTTCATGATGACAAGCTGCAACATTTAAGCTGGCTTTCGAAATACCCGGAATTGATTTAATAATATCGATAGAGTGATTGACATGTAGTTTCATAATCTCAAACTCATCAGCGGTCAATTTCCCCGGCTTATGCAGAATATGGTCTGGTGTGCGAATCTTGCCGATATCATGCAAAAAAGCACCTATAGCAAGCTCTTCGATATCCGTTTTGTTAATCCCTAAATAACGACAAAATAACGCCATTAACATAGAGACCGCAAATGAATGCTCTAACAAATACTCATCTTTATTACGGATATTAACCGCGCACATTAACGCGTCAGAATTGGTAAATATGGTCTCAATTAATTCACTAGTGAGCGTTTTAACTGACAGAAGGTCTATTTCCATTCCTTCTTCAATGTGCTGAAACATTCTCTTCTGTATTTCTTTAGACGTTGAGATAAGCGCCTTAGCTTGCGTCATCTTCACACTGAAATTACGTTTACGTTCAAGTGTATCAGCGCTTAAAGCATCCGCCGCCATTTTTTCATCAAATTTTTCGGTATCAACTAATACCCGTTTAATCCCAAATTCAATCAGTTTATTAAGTACAATCTCATTTTTCACCCATTCTGCTTGTGTAAGCCTGAAACTGCCTGTTTGAACAGTTATTTTTTCGATGTAAGTACCAACAACAATGTCGGTAATATCTTGTTCTATAAGCATTACAACTAACTCAAGAAAGGTTACAGTTTCAATGATAGCTATTTTATCACCATATAACCCGCAAATACACCAAATAACCGACCTGCTCTTTATGCTAATACTACAATTTTCATTTTATGTTCAAGGTACATAGCTTGTAACTTAACCGCTAAACATTTTAAATAGCATACACTCAGCCAAGCTCCTCAACGAGGTGATAGATAAATTGATTTGTCGCCGTTTGTTACATATCTTTAGTTAATACCAAAAGCGACATTTCTATCGGTGAGAGCACATGACATTTTAAATGGGGTTTAACAGCCGCTATTATATGCATAGCTTTTAATTAATAAAATCTGTATATTTTTAACATTCAGTTAAGAACAGTTGAACAAGTATGAATCTATCGTTAAAGCAATTACGTGTTTTTGTTGCCGTCAGCCAGCAACAAAGTATTACCCACGCAGCAAAGACATTATTTCTAACCAAAGCAGCGGTAAGCATGGCATTAAGCGAACTTGAGAATCAATTGGGGCAACAATTATTTGATCGTACCAATAACCGCTTACATCTAAACCCTTACGGTCAACGTTTATTACCTATCGCTGATGAATTACTGCAGCGCGCAGCCAGCATTGACACCTTATTCCTACAATCAGGTCAACTCATTGGTGAGCTTGCAATTGGTGCCAGTGAAACTATAGGTAACCAGTTATGTCCTTGGCTGCTTGCCCAATTCATTCAATTGACAGCACATACCCAACAAACGCTGCATATCAGCAACAGCGCAAATATTGCTGATATGATATTAAGTTACCAATTGGATATCGGGCTTATCGAAGGTGATGTTAAGCACAGTGACATTGAAACAATCCCTTGGATAAAAGATGAAATGTGCATTATTGTCGCCTCAAATCATGCATTGCTGAAAAATACCAGCTTAACGCTGCCAGACTTACGCGACAATACTTGGGTATTACGCGAGCCGGGGTCAGGAAGTCGGGCTTTCTTTGAAAGCCACATTGCCCCCTCTGTTGCACAATGGCAGCTGGCCTACGAGCTAAACTCGATTGAAGCACAACTTAACTTTGTCGCCGCTGGATTAGGTCTGGCCTGCGTCTCTAAATTCAGTGCGACACATGCCTTGGCCAATGGTCGGGTGCAGATATTGCAGCTAGATAACAAATTAGAACGACAATACAAAATAATAATGCACAAAAAAAAATACAAAAGTGAATTAATATCCGCGTTTATCGACTTTAGCCAACAGTGGGATGCAACAGCCTTAATCACCACATAAAGCATTATAAAATCAGTGGTCGCCACCAGCGACGAACAAAACATACGCGAGTATTAATATCATATAGGCTGATAATTTAAGGCAATTAAATGTTGAATCGACCCATATTATCTACCCCGTTTCGGTTCAGACTTTACTACTACAAATTCAAGATTTACATGTACAATACGATCACATCATTAACAATTATACTTTTAATCCTAAATTTTAGGTAAAAAAAAGGAGTAGCAAACGCTACTCCTGTCGTAATAGTTAATTAAATTATTACGCCTGAATACATCGCCAACCTAGCTGGCAATTTCAGGATAAAGTATACTTACTTCTTTGATATAAAATATTCAAATAGCTGTTGCTAGGCAAGCGGTCGAAAGGAATAAAAGTACCCTTGCCAAATAAGTACACATACAACTCAAACTCGTGCGAAGCTTGAGTATCCGTGCTAAGACCATTAAACAAAAAACTGACTTACTGGTCAAGTTTTAATGTGGGATTTGTTAGTTTTTTGTAAAACTCCTATACAATCATATGTCATTATATAATGCATACAGTTTTATATAGCTTTCAATAATGTCTATAACTTTATATAAGTAACTGCGAAAGGATGAATATAAGTATGTCTACCATACGGAAGAAAAACGAAGCAAAGATTTTAAAGGCTGCCAGTCAAGTGTTTGCCAGTGAAGGTTACGCAGCAACAAAAACCATTGATATCGCGAAACTTGCCGGTGTACCTAAGGCTAATGTCTATTATTATTTTGGTAATAAAGAGACACTATACTCTGCTGTATTGGAAACGATCATTGAACCATTACTCAGCGCAACTCATCCGATTGAAACCATTGATAACCCCGCTATCGCCTTAACCGAATACATCAAGACCAAGCTAATCATCTCTCGAGATTATCCTTATGCATCTAAAGTATTTGCCAATGAGATCATGCGTGGTTCGCCATTATTATCACCTGAAATACGCCAGCGTTTAATGAATCAAAGTACCTTTTTGCTCGATAAATTTACGCAATGGATTGACGCGGGTCAGATGGATAACGTATCACCACACCATCTGTTATTTATGATCTGGTCTTCGACCCAAACTTATGCCGACTTTAGCTGGCAGATTAATGCCGTGATGGGGAAATCATCACTGACAGCCAGTGATTATGATGATGCGGCGCATCTCATCAGCCAACTGGTCCTAAAGGGCTGTAATGTGCGCTCTGGTGACGACACCGTGATATCGACTTCTGGTTAGGCACTCGGGCTTAAAATTAATTTTTTTATATCGCCTAAGCCATTTTTAATACGTCGAATTTGAGGGTTAAGTAAAAAAGCATAACCCTCATAACGCAGCGCACGCATAAATTTTTTCTGCGTACGATAATAGTCGGCATACCCTTCTTTTAATTTAGCATCAGCCAAGGTAAACGTATGCTTGCTTAATCCAACCCCACGCTGCTTATAATCGCTAATTATCTGTTCAACACACTCTAGATGTTGTAAACGCTTACTATCAGTCTGAGTTATAGAATCTTTACGTATAAGATACCCTGTATAGCTTTTAGTTAAGACTGCCACTTCAAAGTGCTCACAAATTTTCAGCCACAACTGCCAATCTTCGCAATAACTCATATCCACATCAAACAAGCCAACGGTCTCAAAAACAGATGCTTTGACCATCACGGTTGATGTACCGACCACATTATGAGCCAATACCTGAGCTAAGGGCTGTTTGATACAATGGCTAGACGACGTCACACCTGTAAATTGATTCCAATAACCGAAACAATCAACAATGTACTGGTACTGCTCGTTCGTATGGTCATAATTAGTAAATGACATCGCCACAGTCGGATTCGCCTCATGCAATGCTAACTGCGCCGATAGTTTGCCGTGATACCAATAATCATCAGCATCTAAAAATGCAATATACGTACCCTCGGCTTGCTCTATCGCGGTATTACGCGCACCTGAAGCACCCAGCCCCGAAGTGGTAATAACCTTAACGCAAGCCTCCTGCTGACTTAAACATTCAAGGTATTGAGCGGTCTCATCACTGCTATTATCATTAACAATAATGATTTCGACATCGCTTCGGTCTTGCTCAAAAATACTATTTATCGCTTTCGGCAAATATGCCAAACAGTTATAACTCGGAATAATCACAGACACTGTATACCCCATAACACCACCCTTATGTTATCTGCCGACACCGACGTTTAGCGCCCTGAACAATAATTCCATTTATATACTATTATTTATCAAAGGCTCATTTATTTATCAAAGACTTAATTTTTATAAATTCATGTTGATAAGCCTAGTTAATAAATTTTTTTTGGCTCTAAGATTATGGACAATCGAATACAGAGAGAATGATCTGAGATGAAAAAAGTGGCATTTTTAGCCCCCTCATACCCGGTACTGAGTGAGACATTTATTCGCACTGAAGTGGACTCGGTAAAAGCCTGCGGTCACCCAGTTTGTGTCATGACATTTATCAAATATCATGACTGTAGTGAATTTAGCTATGATACTCATGAGATAGGTGCCAACTTTTACCTGTCTTTGCTGACAACCCTCAGCCTCGCTGGCATGGTAAGAGCACTGTCTTTTATTGCCAAACAGCACGCTATGCCTAAATTATCTTTATTTCGATATAGCCTCAATCTGGCGCTACAAATGCGCAAAGAGGGCGTTAATCATGTCCATGCGCATTTTGCACAGCATACCTGCGCACATGCCATCACTGCCGCTAAAATGATGGGGATAACGAGCTCCTTTGTCGCCCATGGCCATGATCTGTATGAAGCACCTTACGATGTTCACTTGAAGGTGAATAACAGCAATTTTGTGGTTGCGGTGTGCAAAGATATGGAACACCATTTAAAGCAAATTAATAGCGATAAAATAAAGTTATTGCATTGTGGTGTTAAAATTAATGAATTTCCGCCCCCCCAATCATCATCTGCCAAGCGCCATATAACAACCCCGATTAGACTGGTCTTTTTAGGTCGTTTAGTCGAACAAAAAGGCCTAAATTATCTGATCCAAAGTCTGCATGATCTAGCGCAGCAGCACTTGATTACTCTCGATATTATTGGTGATGGAGCACTGCGTTCAAGCTTGCAGCAGCAAGTGCATACATTGGGTTTATCAAAAATAGTGCACTTCCTTGGCGCTAAATCGCCACATTGGGTTCACCATAATCTCGCCACCTTTGATTGCCTCGTCGCGCCATTTTGCGTGTCACAATCAGGTGGCGTTGATACTGGTCCGCTCGTGCTAAAAGAAGCTATGGCTTCTGGTGTCCCTGTGATAACCACAGATCTAATGGGTTGCAAAGAGATTGTCGCGCCAGGTACGGGATTGATTGTAAAACAAAAAGATAGCCAATCACTGAGCCACGCCATCATTGAGTTTATCCATTACCCGTACGAAAAACGTCAAGAAATGAGACGTTTAGCACGCTTAAATATAGAAAATAACTTTGATGCTTTGCATCAGGCAAAAAGTCTATCTCATTGGATTGAAAATTGCGCCAGCTAAGCCGCGAACAGGCATGCTTACTGCTGTATCATTAGGTTAAATAGCCCTATTCAGAACGACTAGTTACAGAATAGTTACGGACTGAATATTACAGACTGCTATAACGGTTTTCACCAAACACATAAGTTTCGCATACAACACGATCATCACCCATGAGCATTAATGCAAACAAGGTTTCTTCTAACGACGTTGAGTTTTCCATACGGAACTTAAGTAAGGGGGTAGCCGCCAAATCTAATACCACGAAATCAGCTTCTTTACCGACTGCCAAGTTACCAATTTTGTCTTCTAAGCGTAATGCTTTCGCGCCGCCTAACGTCGCTAAAAATAATGATTTAAACGGGCTTAACGCCTTGCCCTGCAGCTGCAATACTTTATACGCTTCGTTCATTGTTGATAATAATGAGAAACACGTACCCGCACCTACATCCGTACCCATGCCCACATTAATACCAAATTTTTCTAGGCGTGGCAGATCTAATAGACCTGAACCCAAGAATAAGTTTGACGTAGGGCAGAAAGCGACTGCCGAACCGGTATCAGCTAAACGCTGACATTCGCTATCACACAAATGAATTCCGTGGGCAAATACTGATCGTTCGCTTAACAGACCATGATGGTCGTAAACGTCTAAATAATTAGTACGTTCAGGGAATAACTCTTTAACCCACTCAATCTCTTTTAAGTTTTCTGATAAATGCGTGTGCAGATACAGATCAGGGTATTCACTTAACAAACGCGCCGCAACATCAAGCTGCTCAGGAGTGCTTGTCGGGGCAAAACGAGGCGTAACCGCATAGTGTAAACGGCCTTTGTGGTGCCAGCGTTCGATCAGCTCTTTACTGTCTTCATAACAACTTTCAAGGGTATCAGTTAAGAAATCAGGCGCATTACGATCCATCATCACTTTACCGCAGATGATACGCATATTACGTAATTGTGCTTGGGTGAAGAAGCTATCAACCGATTGTTTATGCACAGTACCAAACACTAACGCGGTCGTGGTACCGTTACTCATTAACTCTTGTAAGAAGATCTCTGCCACTTTAGTCGCATGCTCAGGATCATCAAACTTACCTTCCGCTGGGAAAGTATAGTTATTTAACCAATCGAGTAATTGCTCACCATACGACGCGATCATACCCGTCTGTGGGTAATGCACATGGGTATCAATAAAACCCGATGTGATGATTTTATTTTCAAATATTTTAACATCGATATCGCTGCTTTCATCAGCAAGAATGTCTTGGGCATTACCTAGCGCTTGCACGATACCGTTTTCAATAATCATGGCACCGTCAGCAAAATATTCGTACGAATTTTCCATACCGACTTTATCGGGATCACCAATGCTGTGTAATATTGCTGATCGGTATGCGGTTCGAATTGTACTCATTTAAAAATTCCTTCATTATGCTGCTGCATCGTATCTCACGCTATCCTAATACTCTGGTGATAGCGTGTCTACAAAACACTGCCTATATTAGGCTAACTTAGCGATATCACTATTTACTTGTACGAGATTAGGTTTTTGTTTATTTTCTAATGCTCTGCTTTGGTAGGTTGCAATTAATTCACCGGCAACCGAAATCGCGATCTCAGCAGGATGTTTACCCACCACCGCACTAATGCCAATCGGGCAGATCATCTGATTTATCTGGGTATCAGTGAAATCACGCGCCCGTAACCGATATTGGAAACGTTTTTTCTTGGTTTGCGAGCCTATCATGCCGAAATACTTCGCATCACCACGTTTTAAAATTGCCCTAGCTAAATCAAAATCCAGTTGATGATTATGCGTCATCACCAGATAGTAGCTATCTTTGGGCATATCAAGCACATCCCCCGCCGGATCATCACTGACTAACTTGGTGACATTATCAGGTAACTGCGCCGGAAACTGTTCTTCACGCTCATCAATCCAAGTAACGCGAAATGGCAAGGTTGCAACAACATGCAATAACGCTTTCGCCACATGTCCAGCCCCAAACACCACCAAATGCTGTAGTGACTGCCCAATCGGTTCAAACATCAAGGTCGCACTGCCACCGCAGCACTGTCCTAAGCGAGCGCCTAAATCAAAGCGTTCCACGACCAATGACTCTTTGCCTTCAGTTAACATTTCACGCGCAATTTTAGTCGCCAGATGTTCTAAATGACCGCCGCCAATAGTGGCATATAGTTGATCTTGTGTGACCAGCATTTTGGTACCTGAGTCACGGGGTGTTGAACCATGATGTTCAAGTACAGTGACCATAATACAAACTTCACCACGTTGCTTTAATTCAGCAAGTGGGTCAATCCAATTGTCTTCAAACATCACAGAACTCCTCGCGGATCTACATTAATTAGATCGTCACGCTTTCTACATCAGCGGCACTGATCGCAACCGTTTTCACCTGATTACTTAGGCGTTTTTTTTTCCGTAGATAATCTTCCGCATCCTGCACAGCCCATAACACACGCTCAGGTGTTGCAGGGGTATCTAAATGCGGCATGTACTGATGGTCAGTCACACTCGCAACCGCATCACGTAATGCACTCCACACCGACATGCTTAACATAAATGGCGGTTCACCTACGGCTTTTGAATTATAAACCGTTTGCTCAGGGTTACTGCGGCTTTCAACTAACTGGGTTCTAAAATCGATCGGCGTATCAGTAATGGCAGGGATCTTGTAACCCATAGGGCCATTGGTCGCTAACTTACCTTTGTCATTCCAGACTAACTCTTCGGTGGTTAACCACCCCATGCCTTGAATAAAACCACCTTCGATTTGGCCGATATCAATATCGGGATTCAGTGACGCGCCGACATCATGCAGAATATCCACACGCAAGGTTTTGTACTCACCCGTTAAGGTATCAATGAGCACTTCAGAACAAGAGGCGCCATAGGCATAATAATAGAATGGACGACCTTTCGCCGTCGCGTGATCATAATAGATCTTAGGCGTTTTATAGAAACCGGTACTCGATAGCGAGATCTGATTGAAATAAGCGAGTTGGATCAGATCTGCAAACGTCATGATCTGTTCTCGAATGGTCACTGTATTATTACTAAAAATAACTTCTTCGTCTGTCACCCCAAAGTGCGCTACACAGACATCAATCAAACGTTGCTTAATGGTGCGCGCGGCATTTTGTGCCGCTTTACCATTTAAATCCGTACCCGATGAAGCCGCTGTCGGCGAGGTGTTCGGTACTTTACTGGTATTTGCCGAGGTGATCTGAATATGCTCAATATCTACTTGGAATTCTTGCGCGACAATCTGCGCCACTTTGGTATTAAGCCCTTGGCCCATTTCGGTACCACCGTGACTTAACTGCATACTGCCGTCGGTATAAACATGCAGTAATGCCCCCGCTTGATTCAAGAAAGTTGCGGTAAACGAAATACCAAATTTAACCGGGGTTAACGAAATACCTTTTTTCAAAATAGGACTGGTTTTATTGTATGCATCAATCACTTTACGACGCGCTGCATACTCACTCGTTACTTCGAGATCGGCAACCAACTCATGAATAAAGTTATCTTCTACTTTTTGATAGTAGTGCGTCACATTACGATCATCGATACCATAAAAATTCACTTTACGCACAGCTAATGGATCTTTACCTAACTTACCGGCAATTTCATCCATAATGTGTTCAATCGTCATCATCCCTTGTGGGCCACCAAAACCACGGAAAGCAGTATTTGATGCGGTATTGGTTTTGCAACGATGACCAGTGATGGTCGCGTCACCTAAATAGTAAGCGTTATCCGAGTGGAACATCGCACGGTCAGTGATCGAGCTTGATAGATCCGGTGAATAACCACAGTTACTCGCCACAATAATTTCAATGCCGTTGATTTGGCCATCGTCATTAAAGCCAACTTTGTATTGATTAAAGAACGGATGACGTTTACCTGTCATCATCATGTCTTCAACACGCGGTAAGCGGATCTTAGTTGGTCGTCCCGTTAACTTGGCAAACACCGCACATAAACACGCAGGTCCTGCCGCTTGGGTTTCTTTACCACCAAAACCACCGCCCATACGACGCATATCAATAACCACTTTGTGCATAGGTACGCCAATCACTTCGGCGACCAGTTTTTGCACTTCGGTAGGGTTCTGCGTTGATGCATACACGATCATGCCACCATCTTCTGTGGGCATCACTGACGCCGCTTGCGTTTCTAAATAGAAATGCTCTTGGCCACCAATATGAATACTGCCTTCTAAAATATGCTTCGCCGCTGACAATGCCGCCGCCGAGTTACCGCGTTTTTGTTGATGCGATTCAGTCACAAAGCTCTTCTTCGCTAAGGCTTCTTCGACACATAAAATGGCCGGTAATTCTTCATATTCAATGATTGCTGCTTGTGCCGCTTGACGGGCAATCTCCATTGAACTTGCCGCTACCGCAATCACAGCCTGACCAACATATTCCACTTTACCGTCAGCTAATAATGGGTCTCCCGGTAAGATGGCACCGATATCTAACTCACCCGGTACATCTTTGGCTTCAATCGCTAATTCCACCCCATCAAACTCATAACAAGGCGTTAAATCGATCTTAATAATATTGGCATGCGCCACATCGCTCATACGTACATAGACATGCAACTGGTTTGGATATTCAAGGCGATCATCCACATACACAGCTTCACCCGTTACCTGAATACCGGCGCTATCATGCTTTACATTCTTACCCACACCAGTTGTGATTGAGCGATTCGCTTGTTGTAACAATTGCTGCTGTGATAATTGTACTTTATTGTGATTAGACATAAGACGTTACCCGCGTTTCAATTGTTGTATTTTGTTGTTCTAAATAAAATTTCTTCAGTAAATTTTTGGCTGCTAATGAACGGTATTCTTTACTTGCACGGAAATCAGATAATGGAGAGAAGTCTTTTGCTAATGCTTGCATTGCCGCATCCACGCTGTTGTATTCCCACGTAGCCCCCAGCAATATTTGCTCTGCATGTTGCGCACGCATTGGTGTTGCAGACATCCCACCAAATGCAATGCGAACATCAGTAACAACATTGTTGTTCAGGGTAATATTAAATGCGCCTAATACCGCTGAAATGTCATCATCCAGTCGTTTTGATAATTTATAAGTACGGAATATCTGTGCTGATGTTGGTAACGGAATGATAATTTTGGTAATAAATTCAGCCGCTTTTTGCGCTGTGATCTTATAACCAACAAAATAATCTTCTAAATCCATTAAACGCACATCAGCACCACAACGTAATTCAACTTGTGCATTCAGTGCGATTAACGCTGGCGGTGTATCTCCAATTGGTGATGCATTACCAATATTGCCACCGATCGTGCCTTGGTTGCGCACTTGCAGCGACGCAAAACGGTGTAACAATTCACCAAAGTCAGGGAAGTATAATGCCAAGGTACTGTAGCTATCTGTTAAGCTGCGTGCCGCACCAATTTCAATATGCGTGTCAGTCACAGTAATGTCTTTCATCTCAGCAATATTACCGACCGAGATAAGTGTGTTGATAGGACGATGGAACTGCGTTACTTCCAAGGCTAAATCCGTTCCACCCGCCACAATACGTGCATCAGGATGTTTCACTAATAACGCCGCTAAGTCAGCCACATTATCCGGTGAGTAAGCAGATTGACCGTTACCCGTTAATTCTTGTGTGCCGCTGCACTGAATGGTATTGAGTTTCGCCACGGTCTCAGTTTCTAAACGTTCAAACGCATCAACAATATGCGGTTGCTCTGCTAGCGCCATTGCTGAATCAATAATTGCGCGATAACCAGTACAACGACATAGATTGCCTGCTAATGCTTCAAAAATGGCCTGTTTGTCTGCTGACGGCGTGTTTTTGCTTAAAGCAAACATCGACATAACAAACCCAGGAGTGCAATAACCACATTGGGTACCGTTAAAATCAACAAGCGCTTGTTGCACCTGATGTAAAGTACCGTCTTTAGATTTAAGATCTTCGACAGTGATCAGTTGCTTACCATGTAACGCGGATATAAACGTAATACACGCATTAACTGATGTATAGCGGATCCGCCCATCGACAACATCACCAAGCACAACGGTACAAGCACCGCAGTCTCCTGATGCACAACCTTCTTTAGTACCTTTCTTCGCTTCTTCTTCGCGTAAGAAATTAAGTACTGTGGTGTTGGGTGAAAGGTCAGATACCTGACACATCTTTTGGTTAAGTAGAAACTTAATCAAGTCGTACCTCCTGCGTTATTCCGTAACATTACATTGACATTAATTGCTATTATTTTTTATTATTAGCTGTGTTTTTACTGATTAACCGAGCCTACCAGATCAAAAACCTGACCCAGGAGTCAACTTATTGTTACATAAAAATAACAATTGAGACACAATTTAATGAAATAATTTAAAGGTTATATATACAATTATAGTGAAGATTCGATAAGGCAATAGAAATGGCAGGCAGAAACAACCATGCCAAGTTACATCGAACTTGGCATGGTTTATAGACAATATTTTGAAGATTAACGTTATTTTATTTTTTATTTAACACATTAGAAAAGACAACATGCAGATCGCTGGAAACGGTTTCGCCATCTAAATTCAGTTTAGATTCAATATGTTTTAAATGTTCACGCATTAATAGGCAGGCTTTTTCAGCATCTTTTTCTTCAATGGCATCGAGTAACTCACTGTGCTCATCCAATACGCAGTGCGTACTGGTCGCGACTTCATATTGCGCAATAATTAACGAACTTAACGACACTAAACTACGCTGGAAGTTAAATAAAGGCGCATTACCGGACATTTCGGCCAACTTTAAATGGAACTCACCGGATAACCGTATTGCTTTACCCAAATCACCTTGTTTGGTTGCCTCGTTTTCTGCCACGATTAATTTGCGTAAATGTGAGATCTGTTTATCTGATGCATTTTCAACGGCAAGTTTAATTATTGCCTCTTCTAATGTATGTCGGGCAATAAAAACTTGCTTCGCTTCTTCTACAGAAGGTGATGCCACGACAGCACCACGATTAGGACGGATAACCACTACTTGTTCATGCGATAAACGTAATAGTGCGCGGCGTATAATAGTACGACTCACGCTAAAGATATCACCAAGCGCTTCTTCATTTAACTTGGTACCTGGCGGAAGACGACGTTCAAGGATAGCATCAAAGATATGCGCATAGACGACATCGTCTTGAGCCATTGAGCCTGACTTGCCTTCTGCTTCTACAGAACTACTGAGATCAGACATTATTTTCACCATTGTTAATCCAATTGGGTTATCTCAATACAATTAAGTACGCGCTATAACCTGACATTTATTAATATAAACTCATAATATGTTAACGCTGTGTAACAATCTAGCCTTATCTTGTATCTCATCTTAAAAAAAATGCAAACAATCTTTAGCCATATTCCCTGATCTTCAACGGTTTATCTGCATCATAGCTGTTTAGTACATCTAATAGGCTTGACGTACTCGACTGAGTGTCGAAAGGTGATATGGGCGCGGCAGAGGATTCAGATGATCCCGCAGCTTGAGCCAACTCATTGGCGGTGGGTTTAATTAACGAACCGAGGGCTAATTTTTGTTGTAATAAATGAGAACTGTTTTGTACTACAGATTCGGGCACATAGTTAGTATCACCGACAGCCACACCAATTTCCGGAGAAAAACAGATCTCTAAGCGCATTGCCGCCATATTGTTTTTAGCTGCATATTCATTCAACCGTAACATACGGGCAGCATCATACGCTGACGTATCAACGGCAGGTTGTTTAATTTCGATTTGTTTCTGATCAGAAATGTCAGATGACAACATACTTAATAGCAAAGCAAATTTAGCTCTATCACCATTTACAGCACATTTATTTAATTGTTGGCCAAGTTGTAGCTCATCAATTAAGGCATGTTGTCGTATCGATTGAACGTAAATAAGGTACCTCTTAACAAGATTGCGCGCAGAATAACCAGATTTTGCCGCGAAATAATCAACTAGTAAGTTATCGGCCTGATTTTCAAAATATTTAGCTATTAATTCGAAGTTTTTATTCACATATAGACATTTTCTGATACTATCCGTTCCGTAGTTGTGGAGGGGTTCCCGAGTGGCCAAAGGGATCAGACTGTAAATCTGACGGCTCAGCCTTCGAAGGTTCGAATCCTTC